>JAWKKO010000055.1:0-1506 GCA_041393235.1 Bacteroidales bacterium | reverse complement strand
TTTCCGGGACCGGATCCTCCAGGAAGACCTGGATGCGGAACCCCTTGCCTTTGGCTCCGACAATGATTTTCGAATCAAAGCCAAGCTCCTCGTAGCGAAGGGTCACCTCGATGCGGTTGTTCTCCCGGTCCACCCTCCGGTCCACTACCTTGGGCACCAGGTCCCATTGCTCCGGGGTGTTTTGCAGCCGGACAGCCCCTCCGGTGGACGTTCGCAAACCGTGCTGAATGATTTCCACACCGGCGGTTTTCTCGTCGAAGAACATTCCGTTGTATTCACTGCTGAAGACAAGCACGTTCAAACCCCGGGCGTCCAGATATTCATCCTGGGTTACCTTCAATTCCTGCCCATAGGCGTGGGAGCCAATGGCAGAAAGGGCTGCCATCGCCGCGATGGCCAGGGCAGTTCGGGGGCATTTTCGGGGTAGCTTCATGTGTGTTGAGGTTGGTCGTGGGTACTGGGTCTCAACAAAAATAGCCCCGGGTGTGGCAGGAAGCTTTATCCCTTGTTACATTCTGTTTTCACGATGTAACATCTTCATCCGGACAAATCGCGGGCTTGTAAGAGGAAGGCGGAGTTCCGTAGAATTTCTTGAATGCATTGGAGAAATGACCCACACTGGTGAATCCGACCGCGTAGGCCACCTCCGAGACATTCATGGATTTGTCCCTGCAAAGGAGGGTGGCAGCCTGGTGGAGCCGGATGTTGCGAATGTAATCGCTGGCCGACTGGTTCGTTAGTTCCTTCAGTTTCCGGTGCAGGTGAACGCGGCTGATGCCGATCTCCTGCGACAACTTTTCAACGGTGAAACCCGGGTTGTCGATGTTCTGACCAATGACATCCATGACCCGGTGCAACAAGATTTCGTCGGGAGGTTGAAGTTCCACCTTCCGAATCCCATGCTCATCCTGCTGGTATCCTGCATAATTGTTGCGAAGAAGGATTCTGTTCTGAATGAGATTCTCAATCGTCTTCTTCAGGATTTCGATGTCGAAGGGCTTGGTCATGTACGCATCCGCACCAACCCCCAGCCCGGTCAATTTGTCCTCTTCTCCGGACATGGCCGTCAGGAGGATCACCGGGATGTGATTTACGTTCACGTTCCGCTTGATCATCTTGCAAAGCGTTACGCCATCCATTTCGGGCATCACCACATCACTGACGATCAGATCGGGTTGATGATTCAGTGCATGGGTGAGCGCTTCCCGTCCATTGGCCAGGGCGGTCACCTGATGACTGGAGGAGAGTTCGCCGGCGGTGTAGGCAAGCAATTCCGGGTCATCGTCCACCAGCAGGATCCGGGATGTTTTTTTTGTCTTCTGATTCATCGGAATGGTCTCCTCGGACAGAAGGTGCGGAGCATTGCCGGGGCTCTTTTCCGGGGAAAGGTGTTGGTTGCCGAGGGGCAGACACAGGACGAACCGGGCTCCGGGTCCGTCCGGATTGTCCCTGACCCGGATCCTGCCCTGGTGCAATCCCACGATGGACTTGGTGAGATGGAGGCCG
>JAWKKO010000054.1:0-1518 GCA_041393235.1 Bacteroidales bacterium | reverse complement strand
CGGAGCGAAGCCCAGCGATTTTATTCGGTCCACAAGGGGAAGCCTTTTTATGAGGACCTGGTCGAGTTCATGACGTCCGGGCCCATCGTGGTGGCCATGCTGGAAAAGGAGAATGCCGTGGAAGCCTACCGCAAACTCATCGGAGCCACCGATCCGCAAAAAGCCGAGGAAGGAACCATCCGGAAATTGTATGCCGAAAGCATGCGGGCCAACGCGGTGCACGGATCCGATTCCGACGAAAATGCGGACCTGGAATCCAACTTCTTCTTCTCCGCCTTCGAGCGTTTCTGATTTCCTTACCGCAGCACGATCTCCCGGACCACCTCCATGCCGGCGGCTTCGTTGATCCGCGGAATCAGACTGTCCTTGATCATTTCCAGCTCCTGACGGACGACGGACGATTGCAGGGATACGAACATCGTTCCATTCCGGATCGACAGGCTTTTGGTTTTTCGGGCCACGAGGATCCCGAGCAGCTGGGGCCAGGCCTTCATTGCACGGTACTCGGCCAATCCCTTTTCCAGCCGGTTGGCCTTGACAAATTGATCCAGCAGGGAATCGATGCGCTTGATCTCTTTTCTATCCATGGTTCACATCCTTGTTTTTCAGGACACCCTGTGAATCGATGTGGTACATCCGGTGCGCTGCCGGGATTTCCCGGAGGATTTCTTCCATCCGGGAGGCGCTGGTGTCGCTGATGAATATCTGACCGAACCCGTGTTCGGCCACCAGGCCGATGATCTGCCGCACCCGCTTGCCGTCGAATTTGTCAAAGATGTCGTCCAGCAGCAACAGGGGCGATATCCCGGTGATCTTCCGGATGAATTCGAATTCGGCCAGTTTCAGGGCCACCAGAAAGGTCTTTTGCTGGCCCTGCGACCCGATCTTTTTCAGGCGGTGTTCCCCCAGCTGCATGCCCAGGTCGTCCTTGTGGATCCCAAAGCCGGAGAACTGGAGCACCCGGTCTCGTTCCATGGCCTCCTGCAACCCCGTCCGGAAATCCGTACCGTGCAGGGGGCTCTCGTAATGCAGGCTCACCTGCTCCCTGTCCTCCGACACCCGGCGGTAAAATGCATCGAACACTGGGAGCAGATCTTCCACAAACCGCACTCTTTCCTCGAACACGGGGGTTCCGTAGAGGATCAGTTGCTCGTCCCAGGCTTCCAGCAGGTCGGGTTGAAAATTCCGTCGTGCGGCAAAGTCTTTCAAGAGGCGGTTTCGCTGGGTCAGGGCCCGGTTGTACTGGATCAGGTTCTCCAGGTAGCTTTTGCTGTACTGGGCGATGACCCCGTCGATGAAGCGGCGGCGCTCCTCACTGCCGCCGTGAATCAATTCGGTATCGGCCGGAGAAATCATCACCACCGGAATCAGGCCGATGTGTTCCGAAAGCTTCTGGTAATCCTTCTTGTTGCGCCGGAACTGTTTTTTCTTGGACCGGCTGATACCGCAGTAGATGTTCTCCTCCTTCTCCATCCTCGAGAAAATCCCCTGAATCACGCAATGCTCCTCGCCGTGGCG
>JAWKKO010000053.1:0-1681 GCA_041393235.1 Bacteroidales bacterium | reverse complement strand
CGCCTCCAAACGGTACAATCCGGGCAGACCGTGCCCGAAGGCGTTTCCCTCGAATCCTCCGTCGCACAACACCCACAGGGTGTTCCACCGGTCCAGGACCATGGAGTTGGGCTGGATGCCAACCCGGACCGAATCCACCAGCCGGTCCGATTCCGAGTCGATGATCAAAATCTGATCGTCGTAGCTCCAGCAATTCACGTAAACGAACCGGTCGGCCTGCACCATTTGCTCGGTGGCATGACGGGGCAGGGCACTCCCTTCAACGGCGAGATCGATCCGACCCGTCACATCAAGGGTGCGGGGATCGACGATGGCCAGGGAACGGGCATACAAATCGCTCACATAGGCCTTCTCCCCGTTGATCAGATGAAGGTACCGGGGCGAGGTCAGTCCGGTGATTTTTCCCACGAACCGAAAGTCGGTCCGGTCCATGACCATGATCTTTCCGCTGTTGTTCATCACCGCATAGATCAGGCTGTCATCCACCGTCACCGATTGGGCCACATCCCCCAGCGGCAACCCGTTCCTTTTGAAAAACACATCGTTGACCAGCAGTCCGGTGGCGGGATCGTAGTGACTCAGGGACGCGTTTCCATAACCGAAATTGCCCTCGTGGACCACCAGCACCCCGGCGCTGAAATCCCCGTTTCCCGGCAGCCGGTCCTGCCAGGGGTCTTCCTTCATGCAGGCCGGCAGGAACCAGGAGGCGATCAGCCAAACCAGGGCGTAGAATCGGGCGGCTTTCATCGGACCAGACGGAGGGTAAGTTGGGCGTTCCGTCCCGGCATGGGGCGGAAGAGAACCGATTCGTAGCGTTCATTGAACAGGTTGAAGATCCGGCCTTCCAGCTGAAGGGTCGTTTCTCCCAACCGGAAGGACCAGCCGGTGCCCAGATCGTTCATGAAATAAGGATAGAGCCGGTTCCGGCCGGTGAGGTCGTTGCTTGAGGTGGTGAACCGTTCGCTGTAGCTGTTGTACTGGTAGCTCAGCCACCACGGTCCCCGCCCGATCCGCAACAGGAGGTTGGCCGAGTGAACCGGGGTGTACACCAGTTGCTTTCCATGGGAGGCCTCCCCCCAGATCTCCGGGTCCCCCAGATTCAGGGCCCGTGTATAGGCATAGTTGGCATTGGCCTGGCCGGTCCAAGCGCCCCGGGTCGCCGCTAGGCCGAGACTGCCTTCCAGGCCCCGGACGGCCACCTTTTCCACATTCCGGGGTTCCCAGTACCCCTGAAACGAGGGGACCCACAGGATCCAGTCCTGCACTTCGGATCGAAACCCCGTCCATTCCACGTGAAGATCGCCCCAGGACAGGCTCAGGGGCCATTCCAGTCCCAGCTCCGCGCTGACGCCCCGTTCGGCCCGAAGGTCCGGATTTCCCCCCGGTTGCCAGTGGAGGTCGTTCAGGTCGGGCACGTGGTGGTTTCGCGCCACATTCCCCTTGAGTACCAGGGGGTGGTCGCGGAGGATCCGCAGGTCGAATCCCAGGAAGGGAAGCAGGGGCTGGAAGACCCCGTCGACCCGGTCCTCCCGAACCAGGAGATTCAGATTCAACCGCCGGCCGAATTCCTTCCGGGCCTGCACCACCAGGGAGGTCTCCGTGCGCCGGCCCTCATAGCCCAGCCGGGAAACTTCGTCCCGGGTCCGCACGTGGTGCACCCCCAGATCCAGGTCGGTTTGCA
>JAWKKO010000052.1:0-1684 GCA_041393235.1 Bacteroidales bacterium | reverse complement strand
AGAAATCCCGCTTTGCCCAGCGGCTGGAAGAGCTGCAGAAGCAACAACAGCAGGGGGGGCGGCTTCCTGCGAAGAAGAGCCGATAGCACCCCGGTGCATTCTATTTGCAGGGGATGTCCTCTCGCAAAGTGCTTGAATGGCTTCGCCATGAAATGCCAGTCTGTGAGAAGAACATCCCCTGAAATGCTATTAGAGAGCGGCATAGAGACATCCCCCTGGCTGTTGTGGGGAGAGGGAGAGGGGATGGGAAGGAAGGGCCGGGAGGGGCGTGTCAGGCGGATTTGCCGTTGCGCCGAAGGGAGGCCATTTTGAGGGCGGTGACGGCGGCTTCGTCGCCTTTGTTCCCATGCTTGCCGCCGGCCCGGTCCAGGGCCTGTTGCTGGTTGAGGGTGGTCAACACACCGAAAATGAACGGAATGTCGTAGTCCAGGTTCAGCTCCATGATGCCCTGGCTGACGCCCTGGCAGATGTAATCGAAATGGGGGGTTTCCCCCTGAATGACACAGCCGATGCAGATGACGGCGTCCGGGGAACCTTGTTCGGCCACGATCCGGGCTCCGTAGGGCAGCTCAAAACTTCCGGGGACGGTTTTCACCTGGATGCGGTCCCGCTCCACCCCATGGGCCGTCAGGGTGTTGATGGCGCCTTCCAGAAGGGCAGCGGTGATTGCCTCGTTCCATTCGCTCACGACGATCCCGAATTTCATGCCGGATCCGTCCGGGATCCGGGCCGGATCATGATCGGAGAGGTTCTTCAGGCTGGAGGCCATGGCAACCGGTTTCAGTTGGAAATCTTGGATTCCACACGGCCGATGTATTTCGCAATTTCACGGCCTTCGCTTGTTTCGGGGTATTGTTGCTCGATGTCCTGGTAGGCTTTCAGCGCCTCGTTCAGTTTGCCCATCTCCTCATACAGGATGCCCAGTTTCTTCAACAGGATGGGCGTGGAGAAGTTGTTCGGGTATTTGTCGATGCCGCTCCGGTAGGATGCGGCCGCTTTTTCCAGATTCCCCTGTTCCACAAAGGCGTCGCCCAGGGTGCTGTACTTGGCGGAACCCACCAGCAAATCATCGGTTTTGAACTTCTCCAGGTGATGGATGGCCGATTCCTGGTCGCCCAGCTGGTGGTAGCACACACCGGCATAATAGTGGGAGAGGCGGGAGGCCTTGGTCATTCCGTAATCCTCCATGATGTGCAGGAAGCCGGGATAGGTGCCATAGCCGTTCAGGGCCAGATGGAAGGAGTCGATCTCGAAGAAGCGTTCGGCGTAGTACATGTCCGAGGCAGCCTTTTGATTCTTGGGTTTCAGATAGAAACGGTTTGCGGCAATGACCACGGCAACCAACAACAGGATGACGGTGAGCACGGTGGTGAGCATCTTTTGGTTGTCCTCGATGAATTGTTCGGAACGAGTCAGTGCCTGTTCGATGCCTTCCAGGTTCTTATCTGTTTGCTTCACATTCTGTTTCTTCGACATGCGTGCGATTTTAGTTGGGCGTAAAAACAACCGCAAAAGTAATCCTTTTTATGAAAAATGGGGGAGTCCCGGCATAAAAAATCAAGGAAGGGGTCTCGCGTGGACCCGGGCTACGGGATCGAAAGAAAAAACGTAGTTTTGTGTATGCATTTGCAATCGCTTTCCCTGCTCAACTTTAAGAATTATGCCCAGGTGGACATCCCCCTGT
>JAWKKO010000051.1:0-2811 GCA_041393235.1 Bacteroidales bacterium | reverse complement strand
CGGGCTGGCCGCCGACCACCGATCCCCCGTGGAATTCAAACTCCAGGTGGGCGTTCAGTCGCTGGGTCTGGCCATGCGTTTCTGATCGGGCCGGATTCATTTTTTCTCAGTGCTGGTCGGCTCGCTGCCACCAGACGAGGGTGGCTGCCCCGGAGGCAACCACGGTGAGGCCGTATGCCAGGAAGGAATACCACACCGGCGGCGGGAACAGGGGACCCGCAACCCGGCAAACCAGGGCCGGCAGGGCCCAGGGGAAGGCGTAGGCGGCTGCGGGCAACGCCATGATGAGGAATTGGGTCAGGATCAGGATGCCGATGGCGAAGGCCAGGGGCGGAATGAATCCCCGGCCCAGGCTGGCCGTCAGTGCCACCGGGAGGATCAGGAGTCCGTTGAACAGGGTGGCCAGGGCGTAGTGTTTTGCAAACGGGCCGAGCAAGGAAACCTCCCATCCCGGCAGTCCGATGAGGGCCCCTGTGGCCAGGGCCGTGAGCAGCATGATCCCGGAAAGGAGAATGCCCCAGACCAGAATCACAAGCAGCTTGGCCGTCACAATGCTTGCCCGGTGAACGGGCAGGGCCAGCAGATCCTTCAGGGTCCGGTCGGAAAACTCCCGGCCGAAGATCCACGCCGTGATGAGCCCGTACCCCAGGACCCCGATGGTGACCACCAGCTGGAGAAGGAGGCTCAGGTAGGAAGGCCAGGAGCCGGTCCCAAGGAGGGAGGTTTTCATCTCGATGACCGACGACCGCCCGGCCACATCCGGATGCCCGGCCAGGTACATCATGCCCCCCATCATGCAACCGATGCAGGCGAAAAAGATCAGGGTGGCCGGGAGGATCCGGCTTCGGCGGACCTTCAGGCCCTCGGTCCACAGGGTGTCGTTGAGGGAAGGGTTCATGGCTGGGTGTGGGTGTGGATGATGCGCAAAAAGTAAGCCTCCAGGTCCTCTTCGGTGACCACCAGATGCCGGGGGGGCCATCCGGCCTGGCTGAGCTGGGCCGCCACCCGTTCCGGTTCCTCCAGGAGGTCGGGCGAGGTGGCCAAGGTTCCAGCCTTCCGGCCGGGGTTGCCGCTCACGTGCAGGGCCCGTTCGCGAAGCAGGGTGGCGGCCCTCCCGTTGTCCTGGGTGTCCACCTCCAGAATCACCCAGTCCTTGTCCAATGCCATCGGCCCGGGCCTCCTGATCAACCGGCCCTGATGGATGATCCCGATGCGGGAGGCAAACCGGGCGATCTCCCCGAGAATGTGACTGGACAGAAAGATGGTGACCCCGTGGTTGCGGGACAGGTCCAGCAGAAGCTCCCGGATCTGGACGATGCCCTCGGGATCCAGGCCGTTGGCCGGTTCGTCCAGGATGAGCAGCTTGGGCCGGTGGATCAGGGCTTTTGCCAGACCCAGGCGTTGGGCGTTCCCCAGGGAAAGATGGCGGGCCGGGATGTTCAGGTAGGGCTCCAGGTGAAGCAGATCCACCACACGATCCAGCGCACCGGTGTCCCGGATCCGGCGGAGGCGGAGAAAAACCCGCAGGTTGTCGCGAACGCTGAGCTCGGGATAGGCATAGGGAATTTCCACCAGGTGCCCCACCCGGTTCCAAAGGGAAAGGCCGGAAGGGGGCAGAGGTTCACCCAGGAGCCGGATGCGTCCGGTGGACGGACGGATCATCCCCAGGAGCATGCGGATCGTGGTGGTTTTGCCGGCTCCGTTCAAGCCCAGGAACCCGTAAATCTCTCCCTCGTTGACGGACAGGTTCAGGTTTCGGACGGCTTCCAGCTTTCCGTAGGACTTGCTCAGGTTATCACAGAGGAGAACAGGTTCCATGGCAGGGAGGGGTTGTGGCGATACCGACCGTTCGGTCTGTAGATAATTGAAAAAAAAGTGTCATGCTTTGAGTGTTTCATAAAAGTGATCCCAGAGAGAAAGCAATTCGGACTCCAGATCGCCCGTGTTGCTGTCCATGGTCAGGTTCATGGTGAGTCCGTCGCTGGCGTAGAGAAAAATCCGGGCCACCTGTTTGTCGTCCAGGGGCGTCCGGATTTCTCCCGCGGCCCGGGCCTTTGCAATGATCCCGGTCCAGGCCTCCAGCTCCCGCAGGTGGTAAGTTTCCATGTCGGTCCGGAATTCGGGAAACAGCTTGAAGGCGTCGAACAGCAGGGAAAAGAAATTGAGGGTGATGAAATCGGTCTGGGTGCCTGTACCACTCAGAAACTGGAAGCGCATGGCATTCAGATCCGTGGCGATCGCGCGGTAAAAAGACCGGAGGGAATCGCCGGGAAGCCGGGTGAAGTCAAAGGACAGGATGGCGGAAAAGAAATGCCCGATGATTTCGCGGAACAGGGACTCCTTGCTGTCGAAATGGTGGTAGACGGCTCCCTTCGACATGCCGGTGGCAGTGACGATTTCCTTCATGGTCACTTCCTTGAAGTTCTTTTGCAGGAACAGGGTCAGGGAGACCAGAAGGATGTGCTGCCGGGTATCTGGAGCCGGGGAGGCGTCTGTATGGGTTCGTTTGGACATAAAACCGACCGTTCGGTCTGTAAAAGTACAAACAGGAATTGCATTTTGCAACATCCGGAGGGGAAAAGAAAAAACTTTTTATCTTGGACCCATGTGGAAAACCATCCTCCTCCTGATCCTCAGTCTGGTCCTGGTCCCCATCCTCGCCTTTGCCCTGGACCCGGGCATGGATGCGTTGCAAGAGGAGGTCTTGCACACCCTGGTCCGGATCTATCTGGCTGCCGCGGTCCTGTGTTTCGTCCTCAGCAGCCTGACCGGAAACCACAGTCAGGTCGACAAGCTGTGGAGCCTCCTGCC
>JAWKKO010000050.1:0-5182 GCA_041393235.1 Bacteroidales bacterium | reverse complement strand
TGGGTCGGGATGTCGTATTCTTTGGGATTGATGTACCCCATCACGTACAGTGCCAGGCGGTTGAACTGCCGTTGCCAGGTCATGAAATTGTACATCCGCTTGCCGGTCCAGTCGAAATACACGATGGCGCTCAGGTTGTCGAACAAGCCCAGGGGGTAACTCATGTTCAGAAGCGAGAAATGCACCGTGTTCTCAAAGGCGAAGGCCCGTTCATCCGATGCGGCCATCAATTGCTCGAAGACGATCGTCAGACCGTTTCCCACACCAAAAGTGTAATCCATCCCCAGGTTGATGATTTCCTGATTGGTCATGGCTCCCAGCTCCTCCCGGAAATTTGACCAGGATCCCTCCAGCCAGAGTCCCACCACCGCATCCACCTTCACATCGAATCCGAACCGGTTCTCGGCGGACCCGGCAAGGACCAGCGCGGGCTCTCCGGCGCCCAGGGACGTGAGGTCGGCCTGCCTGTGATGATAGGAAAACGCCGCCTCGCCCGCCGGAACCGGAAGCTGCAGCCTCCCGCCGAATTCCGACTTTCGGGACACCGATGGAAATGCTTCCCACCCCTTTCGGTTCTCGTTTCCGTAAAGGGCCCAGAGCCACAGGTTGGCGTTGTTGAGGAAATAATAGCGTCCCAACACACCCCAGACCCCGTCCGTCAGTTTCAACGGGTCGCGCGGATCGATCTGATCGAACCACATGAGGGGTCGCAGGAGGGAGGCAGAACCAAAATTGATTTTCTGGAGACCCGCACGGATCTCCAGCTGATGGGTCGCGTAGCGCAACCAGAGGCGGTATGGTTTCACATCCCCGGCGGCGTGGGCCGTATCGAAGGGTTGCCAACCGGCATTGCCGTAAAGGTTGCCGGAGGCTTCCAGATCGAAAGCCCCCGTTCCCTTCAACGGAACCCTGGCATTCACCTGGGGGATGTAGCGAACTCCGTTCCACCAGGGGAGGGCGTTGGATGGATTGATGTGGGTGTAGGCCAAAGCCTGTCCCTTGAAGTCCAGGGTGGCCCGGCTGGCCTGCAGGGTGTCCGGGGATTCCGCCGACTGCCCCCTGGCCGGGACAGAGACCAGGCACCCCAGCCAAAGGAGAAAAAAGAGGCTCCCGGCCGGTCGCTGGTGAAAGGTATGTTTGCCCGTTCTCATCCTTTTGAATTCTGTTCCGCCCGGCTGGGCGTACCGGCCTCCCCGGGTGCCGGATGATGCGGGAGGATGCCGTACAAAAAGAATTTGTTGATTTCGATGATCACATCCTGCATGGTGTCGTACTGGGCGATGAGAGCCTCATCGTTGGCAAAATCGAAGAACTTGTTGACCAGATAAAGGATGAACTCGATCTTCATGTCCTTCCGGATCCAACCCTGCTCCTGGGCATGGCGGTATTCCTCCATCACCTCGCCGATCGCCTGGCTGGTGCGCTCCGCCCAGAATTGGTGCACCTCCGATTCCTTGTCCCCGTAGACGTCCTTGATGAATTCCTGGCTGATGTCGGTGGTGCCTTCCATTTTCATCTGCACCTGCCATTGCATCTTCTCCTCCATGGTCCGCTCGGAGCGCATGACCTCCCTGAACCTGGCCATGTTTTCGGTGAACATGCGGTCGAGAACCTCCATGGCCAATTCGTTCTTGTTGGCGAAATACTTGTAAAAGGTCATTTTGCTCACGCCGGACTCAGCGCAGATCTCCTCCACGGTGACCCGCTTCAGTCCGAACTTCCAAAACAATTCCCTGGCTTTGACCAGGAGGTCCCTGTGCTTTTTCGGGAGATTCTTCATGCAAGGTGTATGTTTTCGTTACAAATATACGTTTTTTTTCTACTTTGACCTATTTCGTAAACTTTTTTTGCATGCGTATGCCATGAGGAGCCGGCGGGGCTCTCCCTGAAAACGCCTTTCACGCAGGGGTCAACGGAAAAAGAGGGCGATGCCCACCGAGAACAAAATCAGCAAGAGGGATGTGCCGTAATAAAACAGAGATGCCTTGTGTTTGCGTACGGGCTGGGTGCTTCGACGGATGTAGATGCGGCCAAGCTGGGACAGAAACAGGGCGAACAGCATGAGGGCGATGTGCTCGATGGCCCAGAACCGAAGGGAAGCATCGTTCTCGGTGTCGGCCACATGCCAGAGGCTGCCTTCCAGGCTTCCCCGCAAGGTGAAGTAGATGACGAACCCGAGGATCAGTTGAAAATACAACCCCACCAGGAAGACCAGGGAGCTCCAATCGGCCCGGCGGCTGTAAGGGCCCTCCAGGCGGAGGCCCCGGATCGAAAGGGCCAGATTCAGGAATCCCCCCAGCAACGTGAGGGCCGACACGTACATGTGAATCCGGAAGGCGATGGTGTATACCATGACAAAAGTGATGAGGTCAAAAAACAAGCCACCCGTGCGGGAAGAGTGTGCACGGGTGGCTTGAAATCTCTTTAGCTATGGAGTTATCACAGTGATTGATAACAAAATCTGAATCAAACCTACGACCCAATTCTGAATGAATTCTGAAGAATCTTGAAAATTTTTCCCGGATTTCAGGATTCCTCCTTCTGCAAATGAATACTAAATCTATGATATCCTGAATCATATGCGTATGAAATCTCATATCCATAGGTTTCGCAAATTTTTTTCACGATGGAAAGTCCGAGGCCCAGATTTCCGGATTTTCCCTTGTCCCGGACAAAACGCAGGAACAAATCCTGTTCGGAAAACCGCAAGGGCTCCCCTTCGTTCCGGATCTCCAGACGGTGCTCCCGGATATCCAGCTCCAATCGTCCCCCCTCCCGGTTGTGCAACACGGCATTCTTCAACAGATTGGCCACCAGGATGTCGGCCAACCCCTCGTCCATGACCAGGGTGGTATGTTCGTCCCACTTCCCTTTGTGCACATGGATCCTTCGCATGTCGATCAGTTCAGTCAGGTTCTCCAGGTGCCGATCGAAGAGCACCCCCGCCCGAAGCGCCTTGCGTCCGGGAAATTGCCGGTTCTCGATCCGCGTGAGCAGGGTGAGGGCGGCATTGAGCCGGGACAGCTGGCCCGTGCTGTGCAGGATGGATTGAAGCAGGCTCATTTCTTCCTCTCCCAGGCGGGTCGATTGCATGAGCAATTCCGTCTTGCTTTTGATCACGGCCAGGGGGGTCTGCAATTCGTGGGTGGTGTGTTCGGTGTATTCCTGCAATTCCCTGTAATCGCTGGCCAGCCGGTGGGTCATGCGCTCCAGGACCCTGTGGCAGTAGCCTGGAAAACTCCTGGATATCGGCTTCCCAAGTTCCAGTGGCTCTTCGGGTATCGAATTGCCGGAGCTTTTCCAGGGCATCGAAGAAATCTTTCCACAAACTGCCGAAGATGAACCGGTTCACAGAAAGCCCGCCAGGAACAGAAGGACCATGAGGGTCATCAGCAGGGTCACCTTTTCCACAAGCTTGTCGGTGGGGGTGGTGGACTTGTACAGGACCACCTCGTATTCACTCCCGCCGTGGCTTGTTCGGAAGGTGAGGGAACGAAAATTCCTGAACTGACTGCTGGAGGGATCGAACATCAGGGTGTCACCGAAATGGTCCACGCCCGGCCCCGGGTTTCCGGCCAGGGCGATGGAGAGGCTGTCGATGCCCGGAAAGCCGCCCAGCTGTCCGCCCAGAAAATGGGGGAACACATCCAGAACCATGTCCCGCGTGCCCTGCATTTCTCGGTTCATCTCGGCCAGACTCATGTTCTTGAGGATGTGATAAAATATGATCCCCATGAAAAAGAAGAGGAACAATGACAACGTGGCGATGTACAGGGTCGATTTGGTCAGCAGCTTCATGATCCTATTCTTCGGTGAATTTGTACCCCACCCCGTAAACGTTCTTCACATAGTCGGGACAGCCCGCATCCATCAGCTTCTTCCGGAGGTTTTTCAGGTGAGTGTAAATGAAGTCATAGGACCCGTATCCGCCCCCGTATTCCCCCCAGAGAAAATCCGCGATGCTTTCCTTGGTCACCACCCGGTTCCGGTTGGAAATCAGATAAAGAAGCAGGTCCAGCTCCTTTCGGGTGAGATCCACGGGTGTGTCCTCCACGAAGCACCTTCGTTCCTCCGGCTGAACGCGGATCATCCCGAACGCCAGGATGGACTGGCCCTGAGCACGGGTCCGGCGGGTCACCGAATGCACCCGGGCCAGAAGCTCGGAGAGGTGAAACGGCTTCACCAGGTAGTCGTCGGCGCCCAGGTCCAACCCTTTGACCCGGTCGTCGAGGGTATCCCGGGCCGAAATGATGATGATGCCCGAGGGGCTCAGGTTTTGTCGTGCCAGGCGCACCAGTTCCAGCCCGTCGCCGTCTGGAAGATTCAGATCGACCAGCATGCACAGGTAGTCGAAACGGTCGAGAAGGGACAGTGCGGCACAATACCCCCCGGCCTGGATGCAATGGAATCCCTCCGCTTCCAGGCAGGAAACCATGGAGGCCCGAAGGTCGGCCTCATCTTCAACCAGGAGAATCTGCATGGAATTGCCTTTGGGGCAAAGTAAGCAAAAAGAATGAAACTGCTCTAGAGATCGGCGATGGCCACCTGGTACTGGTGGGATTCGGTCCGCAGCTTGTCCGCATTGCTGGTCAGGTTGTCGATCTGAGCCTTCAGTCCCGGAAGGGTTTCCTGAAGCGCATCCCGGTCGGCCAGGTTCGTGACAATCTCCGACTTGAACTCGTCGATCTTGATCTGATCGCTCTCCTGGCTGATCTTCTTGTTCAGATTGGCCACTTTTTTCTCCAGACCGTCGATTTTGTTTTCGTTCTGCTTCAGGTCCTTTTCCGTTGCTTTGACCTCCTTTTCCAGGACATCGATCCGCCGGGCATAGGATTGTTCATAGGCGTAGGCCATGAAATCCCGGGCATAGGCCTTGAACCGCTCCATTTCGGGTCCGTATTCCCGGCTGTTCAGTGTGATGTCGTAGCCCAGGCGGAAGATCAGGACCAGATTGTGCTGGGCTCCGGTTTCAAATCCATGGGCGATCAGATCGCCCCGTTTCGATACCAGGGCCGGAAGGAGAATCTTTTCCGCCATGGAGGTTTCCTTGTCCACGCTCTTTGTCTTCAGGTCGTTCCGATCCTTTCCGAAATCTTTGAAATCGCCCAGGACCTCGTCATACTCCCGGGTCACGGGAAAGGCCCAACCCCAGTCCATGGCGCCATCGTATTCCAGTTCCTGC
>JAWKKO010000049.1:0-6643 GCA_041393235.1 Bacteroidales bacterium | reverse complement strand
AAGGACGCCCTGGCAGAGTGGCAGCCCGATGCCGTCATTCCGGTGGACTATCCGGGATTCAACCTGCGCATTGCCCGGTACGCTTCCCGGCGCGGTCTGCCCGTGTTTTACTACATTTCTCCCAAGGTGTGGGCCTGGAAGCAGCGGCGGATCGAATCGTTGCGGAAATACACCCGGCGTCTGTTCGTGATTTTCCCGTTCGAGGTCGCGTTTTTTCATAAGGCCGGCATGGAAACGGAGTATTTTGGCAACCCCCTGCTGGATGAGGTCGGGCGTTTCCGGAAGGAATTCGAAGGAGCGAATGCCTGGAAGAAGGGCAAAGGATGGGAGGGGATGGACCTGGTGGCCCTGCTGGCCGGATCCCGGAAAAAGGAGATTGCCGCCATGTTGCCGGTGATGGCCCGGGTGGCCCGGGAACATCCGGCCTACCGGTTTGTGGTGGCGGGCGCTCCCTCCATTTCCCCGGAATTTTATGCGCCGTTTCTGGAATCGGGCGATCTGGACATCGTGTATGGCGAGACCTACGCCTTGCTGGAATCGGCCCAGGCGGGGCTGGTGACGTCGGGGACCGCCACCCTGGAAGCCGGTCTTTTCGGGCTGCCCCAGGTGGTGTTGTACCGCACCTCCGCCCTGGCCTATTCCCTTGCAAAACGGCTAATAAAAATTAATTTTATCAGCCTGGTGAATCTTGTCCTTGGTCGCGAACTGGTCAAGGAAGTGATTCAAAAGGACATGTTCGACCTGGCCAACCGGGAGTTGGGCAGGATATTGGACGACGGGGATTACCGTCGTGCCATGCAAGAAGGCTACCGGGAAATGCGTTCTCTGCTGGGGGACGAAGGGGTGTCGCCCCAGGTGGCCCAACGCATGGTCAATCTCTTAAGAGCACAGGCATGAAGCGCTTGGTATGGTTGATGATTCTTTGGTTTCTGGTCCCGGGACTCCGGGCCCAGACCGTGCGCGTCGGTTTGTTCCAGGACCACCTGGTGACGTCGCTGGTGGTGTATTGTTCTGCAGGGCAATACCTTCTGGACAGCGGGGAGGACACCCTGACCCGCATGGCCCAGGGTGACATTCTCTACCTGACCCTGGAGGAGGGGGGGCTGAAGGTCCTGGATTCCCAACGGGATTTCGGCCGGCATGCCGCCATCCGGATCCGTCAGTCTGTTCCGGGCTCGGTCCTTCGGATCCGGTCCGTGAAACCGGAGCTGGAATCCCGCACCTACGATGACGATTTGTATGTGGAAGCGTCGGACCGGTTCATGACCCTGGTCAACGAGGTGGATCTGGACAAGTACCTGGCCGGCGTGGTGGAGACCGAGGCCGGGACGGGAGCCCACCCGGAGTTTTACAAGGCCCAGGCCATCCTGTGCCGGACCTTTGTGATCCGGCACCTCGACCGGCACAAGGGGGAGGGGTTTTCCCTCTGCGACGGAACCCATTGTCAGGCCTACCACGGACGGAGCGTAAGCAATCCGGAAATCCTGGAAGCCGTCCTGGAATCGTCGGGACGGGTGGTCACCGATTTCAATTACAAACTCATCACCGCCGCCTACCATTCCAACAGCGGCGGACAAACCCAGCGGGCATCCGATGTGTGGCTGTCGGACGAGGAGTACCTGCAATCGGTGGTGGATCCCTACTCCCTGCATCAGCCCAACGCCAAATGGCAGGACACCATTTCCTTCGCCGAATGGAAGGATTACCTGATCCGGAACGGCATGAAATCGGTTCCCCGCATTCCGGAGGAGATTCTTTATGTGGAGCAGATGCGGCGAAAAAAATACTTCGTCCTGGACAAGGATTCCCTCCGGATGAGCAAGATCCGGGAGGACTGGGGCTTCAAATCGGCCTACTTTGACATGTTTCCCCAGGGGGATTCCGTGCTGGTCTGGGGAAAGGGATACGGACACGGCATCGGGCTGAGCCAGGAGGGTGCCATGAAAATGGCCCGGGACGGATTCAACCACGAAGACATCCTCCAGTTTTATTTTTTCGGGATCCGGATCATGGACTACAGGGACCTGCCGGATTCCAGTCTGCCCGAAGGAGGGTTCGACCAACGATTCTGATCATGTGGGCACTGTATAAAAAGGAAATCAGCGGTTTTTTCAGCAGCCTCACCGGGTATGTGGTCATCTTGGTGTTCCTGTTGCTCAACGGCCTGTTCATGTGGGTCGTCCCGGGACAATTCAATCTTCTCGAAACCGGAGTGGCCAGCCTGGACACCATGTTCGCCATCGCCCCCTGGCTTTATCTGTTTCTGGTTCCGGCCATCAGCATGCGGACCCTGGCGGAGGAGAAGCGCAGCGGCACCCTGGATTTGTTGCTCACCCGGCCGGTGAGCGAATGGCAGATCGTCCTGGCCAAGTTTGCGGCCGTGTGGACCCTGGTGCTGCTGTCCATGGTTCCCACCTTCCTGCACCTCTGGTCGGTGTACCGGCTGGGCAGTCCCCCGGGGAACCTGGACATGGGAGGGAGTCTGGGATCCTATGTGGGTTTGTTCTTCCTGGGGGGCATCTATGCCGCCATCGGGCTGTTTTCTTCCGCATTAACCTCCAATCAGGTGGTGTCCTTCCTGTTGGCCGTGGTCCTGTCGTTTCTCCTGTACCTGGGATTCGGATTTTCTGAGCGGTTTGGCGGGATCGGGCCGGCTTGCCTATTTCTGTTTCAAAACTGGGGATCGGGTTCCATTACAGTTCCGTGAGCCGGGGCATCCTGGATTCGGGATCTCCTCTATTTTCAAGCGCCATCGCATTGTTCGTGACTGGCACCCGACACATCCTTCACCGGAAACGCATCGGCCGGCTTTTGCTGACCCTGGCCGGTCTGGCTCTGGTGTGGCTGCTTTCGGCCAGCGGATTCTCCCTGGATCGATCTGACCTCGAAAAAGCGCTACAGTTTGTCGGATGTGCCTCCCGCAATCTCCTGGGGGAGCTGGACCAGACGGTGATGGTGTGAAGGTGTATTCTGGACGTAAAAATCTGCCGCCGGGAATTTCTCAATTTTCGCAAATCGGTTCAGGAACTGATGGAGGAATTCCCGGGCCTATGCCGGCGAAAAGGTGGTTTTTTCCTTTGAGAATTTGTACGACATCGAGGACGAGGAGCAGCGGAAACCGGGTCATCGGCGACCCACGCCACCGTGGGGCTGCAGGCACCAGCGTCCAGGCCCGCGACCGGGAGCAGCGGGCAGGACCGCCACCCAGATGATTTTTCCCGGGGCCATGGTGACCTACGGAGGCTATGAGGTGGCGGTGAACCTTCTGGAAACAACCCGGCTCTGTCCCATGAGGTGAACCTGAACAACTCCCTGCAGACCCTGGAATATGAGTTTGCCCGGGCCCTGCACAGCCTGGTGAGGACGGATGTGCCCAAGATCGCTTTTGTGGAGGGACACGGGGAGCTGGATTCCCGCACGCACAGCCTCGGCTGAACGGTCTCCGGGACTTTTTCCAGGTCGACCGGGGTCACATCAACGGAAACGCCGAGGTGTTGCTGGACTACCAGGCGGTGGTGGTGGCCCGGCCGGTTCGTTCCTTTTCCGAAGCCAAGTTTGCCCTGGACCAATACCTGATGCACGGAGGGAAGCTGCTGTTTTTTCTCGACCCGGTCCAGTCCTTTGCGGACAGCCTGACTCAGGGAACCATCAGTGGCCCTGGCCCGTCCGGGACTGGAGGACATGTTGTTCCGCTACGGGGTGCGCGTCAATTACGACCTGGTGGCCGACCTCCAGTGCGGGGCGGTGCCCGTGAACATGGCCCCAGCCGGGGAGCAGGCCCGCTTCTCCCTCATGCCCTGGGTGTACCATCCCCTGCTGGCGGGGCCGGGGGAACATCCGGTGACGAGGGGACTCAATTATGTCCGTGCGCAGTTTGCTTCTTCGCTCGATACGCTGAATGGGGGTGAAGGGGAAGTTGACAAAACCGTCCTGCTCACCAGTTCCCCCACCGCCCGGAGGCGACAGGTTCCCCTGTACCTGAGCATGGAAGAGGTGATGGAACAACCCGATCCGCGCGTGTACAACGACGCGGCCATTCCCATGGCCGTGCTCGTCCAGGGGAAGTTCACTTCTTTTTACAAGAACTATCCGGTGCCTGCCGGTGCAACCCTGAACGGAGGAGAGATCCGGGCGGAGGGCGGCGGAGGTGCCGTGTTCGTTATGACCGACGGGGATGTGCCCGCCAACGAGGTCCGGATGGAAGGGGGGCGGGTGCTGGCCCAGCCTCTGGGATACGATCCCTACACCCGGCAGACCTTCGGCAACCGGGAATTCCTGCTGAATCTGATCAACTACATGACCGATGATACGGGCATCATGGAACTCCGGTCCCGGGAATTCAGGCTCCGCCTGCTGCAACCGGAGGTGAGCCGGAACCGGAGTGCAGCCCTTCGCTGGAAATTGCTCAATGTGGCCCTGCCTCCCGTCCTGGTCATCGTTGCCGGAATCCTCCTTCAGATCCGCCGAAAAAAACGCCATGCCACCGGACCCAACCTCGAGACATAGAATGCGCATCCCCATTCTCGGAGCGGGACTTGCGGTTCTGCTTGGAGCGACCGCCTTCTTCCTGACCGACCCCTTCGCCTGGTTCGGGCAGCGGGACGATGGGATTTCCCTGGACGATCCGGACCGGATCGATGGCATCCGGATCCGCCAGGAAAGCGACTCCGTTTGGTTGCAGCGGACGGCGGAGGGTTGGTCGCTGGGGATCGACCCGGGCCAGCCCGCGGAAGTCCGCTCGGTGGACAACCTTCTCTTTGCCGCTTCCAACCTGGAGGTTCAGTCGGTTCTTTCTCCGGACGGGGAGGCGGCCTTGATGTCACGGCGGGTCGACTTCTACCGCAACGGAAAGTCTGTGTTGGGGTATGCACTTGTGTTTGCGGACCGGCAATGCCTGTTGCAGCGGCCCGGTTCGGCGGAATGGCTCCTTGTCCGGATCCCGGGGTTCCCTTGATGCCTCCCTGGAATCGATTTTTTCTCCGCGGCCGGTCACCTACCAGCCCCGGGTGCTGGTGGATCTTCAGCCCTCGGAGGTGGCAGGGCTGTTCATCCAGCGTCCGGGGGAGGCAACCTATGCCTTTTACCGGGACAGCGCAGGAAACCTGGGATGGTCCGTGGATGGCAGAGTTCAGCCCGGAGGGGTGGACGGACCCGGGGATGAAAGCATCCGCCGATTGCTCAGTTACGCCTCGCCCATCCGCTTCGAGAAGAAGGAGGACGAGGCTTCGCTCCGGGAACGGGGTGTGCTTCCCGATCCCCGGGAATGGATTGCAAGGCTGGTCGTCACGGCCGCCGACGGTACGGAACACCGGTTCGAGATCTATCCCCTCCGCGAACAGCCGGACGGTTCTCCCGACCTCTTCAAAGCCCTGGTCCGTTACAACGACGCGCCCGGTTTTTTGCTCATCAATTACCTGTACCTGGACGTTCTGATGCGCGATCCCCGCGGGTATTTTGGGCCGGAGGGTCCAAGGACTTGACAATTTTTTTTCGTATACTTGGGGGTTATAACCCACGTTTGAACTTAAACTGACAAAGACATGAAATTCGTCGTATCCAGTATGGAACTCCTCGGTCACCTCCAGGCCATTAGCCGGGTGATCAGTTCAAAAAATACGTTGCCCATCTTAGACAATTTTTTGTTCTCCCTGGAGGATGGTTTGCTGGAGATCACGGCTTCCGATCTGGAGTCCACTCTCATCACCCGCATCGAGCTGGAAAACACGGACGGAAACGGCGTCATTGCCATTCCCGCCCGGCTGCTCACCGATACCCTCAAGGAATTTCCGGACATTCCATTGACGTTTGAAATCAACCTGGATTCTCTGGGCATCGTGATTCAGAGTGAAAACGGGAAGTTCAGCGTCATGGGGCAGAACGGGAGCGAGTTTCCCCAGTTGCCCGTGTTGAAGGCCGACCAGAAGCAGGAAGTCGAGATGGACAGCATGGTCCTGCTGGCCGGCATCACCAAGTCCCTGTTCGCAACGGCCGATGACGAATTGCGTCCCGTGATGAACGGCATCTTTTTCGAACTGTCTCCCGACGACATCACCTTCGTGGCTTCGGATGCCCACAAACTGGTGAGGTACAAGCGCACGGATGCTTCCGCATCCGCTGCCTCCAGTTTCATTCTGCCCAAAAAACCCGCTTCGCTTCTGAAGAACATTCTACCCAAGGAGGACAACCGGGTGGTGATGGAATTCGACGACCGCAACGCAGCCTTCACCCTGACGGAGTACACCCTGTATTGCCGTCTCGTGGAAGGAAACTATCCCAGCTACAATTCCGTGATCCCCACCGACAATCCCTACCGGATGAGCATCGACCGGCTGGCATTTTACAACACCCTGAAGCGGGTGTCGGTGTTTTCCAACCAGGCCAGCAACCTGGTGAAACTGGCGCTCACCGGCAACCAGCTGAACATTTCGGCCCAGGACATTGATTTTTCCATCTCGGCCAATGAACGGCTCAGCTGCCAGTACGAAGGGGAGGACATGGAGATCGGGTTCAAATCCACCTTCCTGATCGAGATCCTGGCCAACCTGTCTTCGTCGGATGTGATTCTGGAGATGAGCGATCCCACCCGGGCGGGAATTCTGTTGCCCGCGGAATCGGACAACGACAGCGAGGATACCCTGATGCT
>JAWKKO010000048.1:0-7273 GCA_041393235.1 Bacteroidales bacterium | reverse complement strand
CAAAACGGAGAAATCCGATGTGGCCAAAACCGGATTCAGCCTGGGGGGTGTGCCGGTGGTGGCCTATGACTCCGACATCGGATTCAAGTACGGCGCCCTGGTGAACCTCTACTGGTACGGGGACGGTTCCCGCTATCCGCGATACGATCATTCCGTGTATGTGGAATGGAGCCGGACCACCAAGGGGAACGGAATCAACCAGATCACCTACGACACCGACAAGCTCATTCCGGGGGTGCGGGCCTTCTTCGAAGCCAGCTATCTCACCGAGAAGGCCCTGGATTTCTACGGGTTCAACGGCTACGAGTCGGCCTACAGCATGGACTTCGAGCAGAACCAGCTGGATCTGGACGGAAATGCCAACCGGTTGTATTACCGGCATGCCAGACAGCTGGCCAGGGTCAAGGCGGATTTCCAGGGTGAGATCATCGGTCAGAAGTTCCGGTGGCTGGGGGGCGTGGCCTATTTCAACAGCACCGTTTCGGAGGTGGATACGGACGAACTCAACGAAGGCAAGACGGAAGATCTGCTCTCGGGGAATTCCCTGTATGAGGACTATGTGAACTGGGGAGTGATCCCGGCCGACCAGGCCACGGGGGGAAGCCACACCCTCCTCAAGGGGGGACTGGTCTTCGACACCCGGGACAACGAGCCCAATCCCTTCACCGGGGTGTGGACGGAGCTGCAGTTGCATTATTCTCCTTCCTTTCTTGGAAATACGGACTACAGCTGGGCCCGCTTCGTGCTCACCCACCGCCAGTATTTCACGGTGATCCCCGGCTGGATGAATTTTGCCTACCGCCTTTCCTACCAGGGAATGATCGGCGGGGACATGCCCTTCTACATGCTTCCCTACACCTTCAACACGGCACCCACCCTCACCCGGGACGGGGTCGGCGGTTCCAAAACCGTGCGGGGCATCCGCAGGAACCGGATCGTGGGGGACGGATTTGCCTACGGGAACTTCGAGTTGCGGGGGAAGATTCTCCGGACCACCGTCCTGAACCAGAACCTGTACATCGCCCTGTCGGGATTCCTGGATGCGGGGATGGTGACCCAGAAGCACGAGGTGGACCTGTCGGGGGTGCCGGGCGGACTGCCGGCCGACCGGCCCGACGTGCTGTTCAATGACGGGGGGGGAATCGCTCCACATCGGCTACGGGGGCGGCGTGCACATCGCCCTGAACCAGAATTTCATCATTGCCGTGGACTACGGCATGGCGCTGAAACAGGAGGACGGGGATTCCGGCCTGTACATCGGCCTGAATTTCCTGTTCTAGAAGGGAATCCGGGATTCACCCGATTCCCGGATCCCACTCCCGGTAGAATTGTTCCAGGAACCCTTCCATGTACCGGTGCCTTTCAAGGGCCATCCGTTTGCCGGAGGTTGTGTTCATCAGGTCCTTCAATTTCAGGAGTTTCTCATAGAAGTGGGCAATGGTGGGGGCTTCGGACCGGTAATAACTCCCGCTGTCGGCATAGTCGGTGGGGGCGTAGTCCGGATTGTGGATGGGCCGGTTCCGGAATCCACCGTAATGAAAGGCCCTGGCAATCCCGATGGCCCCGATGGCATCGAGCCGGTCGGCGTCCTGCACGATGTGGAATTCCAGGCTGGCGATGCGGTCCTGGGGAATCCCCCCCTTGAAGGAAACATGGCGGATGATCTGTTGGATGTGGTCCGCCTTCTCCGCCGGCAGGTCCAAGGTGTCGAGGAATTCCCGGGCCACCTGGCCCGGCTTCCACATCCCCCCCCGTTGAATTTCGCATCGGAAATGTCGGGAGCAGGGCCGCCAGCTCCACCACTCGCGATCGCCCCGTCCTCCAGTTCTCTCAGATGGAGGGCGGTTTTCCACACCCGGCGGATGTGGTCCCAGTCGTGCCCTTTCTCCGCATTTCGAAGGTGGCCTGGACAAAGTGGACGGTGGTTCGGATGGGATCGGGGCGGATTGCATACGCAAAGAAACCAAAATCAATTACCTTTCCGGTATGAAAACCCTCCCCCTTGTTTTTTTCCTGTCGCTGTCGCTGTGTTCCTGCGCCCCCGCCCTGCGGGACGAAGGGGCGGTTCCGGTGACACGCCTTCCCTATGCTCCCTTTCCCTGAGCGATGCTCACCCTTGCTGCCCGGTCCTTACCTGAAGCCACCCGGCTGGGCGAGGAAATTCTTCTGGGTATGAACCGACCGGTTTCTTGCCAGCCCTGGTCGGAAGCGGACTGGAACCCTGGCCGGGCACTACCATGGCTGGGAGGACAACACCATCGCCGGTCACAGCCTGCATACACCACGGCCCTCTGCCTCATGTACGAGACCACGGCAGCGGGAGGAATTCAAGGAGCGCGCTCTCTACATCACCGACGAGCTCTACCAGTGCCAGCAGGCCGACGGCGACGGGTACATCGGGGCGTTCCCGGACGGCAAGCGGATCCTGGAGGAAGAGGTGGCCCGGGGCGACATCCGGGCGAAGGGGTTCGACCTGAACGGTATCTGGGTGCCCTACTACACCCAGCACAAGGTCATGAACGGCTTGTTCCATGTGTACCGGACCTTCGGCAGCGAACGGGCCCTGGAGATCAATGTCCGGTTTGCGGATTGGCTGAACACGGTGGTGGGCGGACTTTCGGAGGTGCAGATCCAGGAGATGCTGAACTGCGAGCACGGGGGCATCAACGAATCCCTGGCCGAATTGTACGGCATCACCGGCGACAGCCTGTACCTGGGCATGTCCCGGATCTTTCACCACCGGGCCGACATCGACCCCATCCAGCAGGGGGAGGACATTCTATCGGGCAAGCACGCCAACACGCAGATCCCGAAGTTTGTGGGGCTGGCCCGGCGGTACGAACTCACCGGCGATGCGGGGGACCGGACCGCGGCGGAGAATTTCTGGCGGATGGTCACGGGCCACCACACCTATGTCACGGGGGGCAACGGCAACCACGAGTATTTCGGGGAACCGGACCATCTGAACGACCGGCTGAGCAACAACACCACCGAGAGCTGCAATGTGTACAACATGCTGAAGCTGTCGGAGCATCTGTTCGAATGGACCGGCGATGCGGCGGTGATGGACTGGTACGAACGGGCCCTGCTCAACCACATCCGCTCGTCCCAGCATCCCCGCACGGGCCATGTGATTTACAACCTGAGCCTGGACATGGGCGGATTCAAGGTGTACGAGGATCCGGAAGGATTCACCTGCTGTGTGGGCACGGGCATGGAAAACCATGCCAAATACGGGGGAAGCATTTACTACCACCGGGGGGATGAATTGTACGTTGCACAGTACATTGCCTCGGAACTGAACTGGGAGGAACAGGGCTTGCGCCTGGTGCAGGAAACGGCCTATCCGGAGGAAGAAACGGTCCGGTTCGCCATCCGCACGGATGCACCCGGGTAAACGGACCCTGTGTTTCCGTCACCCCCGATGGGCTTCGGCCGGAATGGAAGTGCATCAACGGGAAGGCCCATCCGGTGGCCTCCGCTCCCGGTTCCTTTGAACGGATCCGCCGGCGGTGGTCGGAAGGTGATGTGGTGGAACTGCGGTTTCCCTTCACCCTCCGTCTGGAAAGCATGCCCGACAACCCGACCGCATCGCCGTGTTTCACGGTCCGCTCGTGCTGGCAGCCGACCCGGGCCCCGTGCCCGATCCCCAATCCCAGGATGCGCTCTATGTCCTGGTCCTGCAAACCAAGGATCCTGATCCGGCCCATTGGCTGGACGTCTCCGGTACGGAATTCAATGCCTCCTGGACCACCGGGGAGCCTACCCGAGGCAGGTGGAGCTGAAACTGTTTTACCGCACCCACGACCGGCATTACACGGTGTACTGGGACCGGTACGACGAGGCGGAGTGGGCGGCGTTCCAGGAGGAATACGCCCTGGGAGCAGGCGCGGAAGAAGGAGCTTGACGATCGACCCTTGGATTTGTTTCGCATCGGGGAGATGCAAATCGGAACGGGACCACCGCTTCGGAGGAAAAGGACACCTACCTGGAGGAATTCCGGGGAAAGAAGTCACGGATGGCGGAACGGGGCGGGCTGGTTTGCCTTTGACATGGCCACAGGTGGGAAAACCGCTCTGAGTCTCTCCGTGGAAGCCGGGGCGGGTACACGGGCGGCAAAACCTTCACATTCTGGTGGACGGGGAAAGGATCGCCACGGAAAACATCACCGACAAGGGCCCCGGCCGGTTCATCGATGTGGCCTATCCCATCCCGGAGCGGCTGGTGAAGGGGAAAACGAAGGTACGGGTGAGCTTTGTGCCCTATGAAGGGCACCGGGCGGGACCGGTGTTCGGGCAAGAATCATCGAAAGTTAGAATAGTTAGAATAGTTATAAAGTTATAAAGTTATAAAGTTTGTAAAGATGGGGAGAGATGTTGGGAGGAAGGTGGGGATCGGGTTGTCGGCGGTGGTGTTGGTGGGGGAGAGCGTGTACGCCATGGTGAGCGGATCGGATGTGTTGGCTGAGGCTGCTGGTGGCGGGGGAAGTTTTCCCTATGGGACGGCGCTGATTACCTGGGCTGGACTGGTATCCCTTCCGGTTCTGATGCATCTGGGCATCCGCGGTACGTGGGGCCGGGGGACGCGATCCCGGCCCTGGTGAGATGTTGATCCGATCGCCATCGTTCTGAGTCTGGTCTGGGCGTGGCGGGCTATGGCTTGCTGGGAACTGGAACTATGTCTTTGAAACCGGCGATGCCTTCCGGGCAGCAGCCGGGCGGCGCTCTGGTTCTGGGGCTACACGGCGCTTTGCCTGTTGTGGCCGATGCTTATTATTGATCCTGCACATCCTGATGGGGCTGTGGCAGCAGCTGGGTCCCCGGAAGCCGGGAGACACCGGCCTTCGATCCACGCGACGATGTTGCTTGCCGTCGGGTTTCGTTTTCGGGGGGAAGGTTTCCACCAGGTGGCCCGTCTCGTCGATGAGGTATTTCTGGAAGTCTCCAGGAGACCTGGAATCCAGGACGCCGTTCTGGCTTTTTTCCGTCAGCCACCGGTACAGTTCATGCATCTCGTCGCCTTTCACGCTGATTTTGGCCATCATGGGGAAGGTGACGCCGTAGTTTTTCTGGCAGAATGTATGGATCTCCTCGTTGATCCGGGTTCCTGGTTCATGAAATCGTTGGCGGGAAAACCGATGATCACGAAGTCATCTCCTCCGTAGGTTTTGAACAGGTTTCCAGTCCTCGTATTGGGGCGTGAATCCGCATTTGGACGCGGTGTTCACCACCATCACTTTTTGCTCCTTCAGCTGGGCGAGGCTGTAGGAGGATCCGTCGATGGCCTCCACGGTAAAATCGTAAAAATCCTTCTGGCGTGCAACGGCAAAAAGAACAGGGCCAGAAACAGGGCGGCGGTCAGCGTTTTCATCTTCTTCGTTTTCCTGAATAACGAAGCAGAGCCGGAGTTGTTCGGTCGATTTTGGGCCGGAATTACACAATTCCCGTGAAGCCCATGAAGGCAAGGGCCATGAGGCCGGCCACGATGAAGGCGATGGGCACCCCTTTCATCCGGGCGGGAACCTGGAGCAAATCCAGCTGTTCCCGGATGCCGGCAAAGGTGATCAGCGCGAGGCCGAATCCCAGGGCATTCCCGATGGCATAGACCACACTTTCCAGCAGGGTGAAATCTTTCTGGACGGCCAGCACGGCCACCCCGAGTACGGCGCAGTTGGTCGTGATCAGGGGAAGGAAGATCCCCAGGGCCTGGTAGAGGGGCGGCGAAATCTTCTTGAGAATGATTTCCACCAGCTGGACCAGCGAAGCGATGACCAGGATGAAGGTGATGGTCCGCATGTAGGTCAGTTCGAACGGAACCAGCACCGCCTGATAGATCAGGTAGGTCACCAGGGTGGCGATGACCATGACAAAGGTGACCGCGCCCGTCATTCCGAGGGCCGTGTCCACCTTGTTGGACACCCCGATGAAGGGGCAGATCCCCAGGAACTGGTTCAGGACGATGTTGCTGACAAAAACAGCGGCAATGATGATCAGAATGTATTCCATGGTCAGCTCGTTTTTTCTTTCAACATGTTGGCCAGAACGATCAGGTAGCCCAGGGCCAGGAAGGCTCCGGGAGGCAGGATGAACAACAGGATGGCATCCCCGCTGATGAGTTTCATGCCGAAAAAGGCCCCGCTGCCCAGCAGCTCCCGGGTGGTGCCCAAGACGGTCAGAGCCAGGGTGAATCCAATTCCCATGCCCAGTCCGTCCACAATGGAGGAGAACACCCCGTTTTTGGAGGCGAAGGCTTCGGCCCGGCCCAGAACGACGCAGTTCACCACAATCAGGGGAATGAAGAGGCCCAGGGCATCAAACAGAGAAGGCACATAGGCCTTCATCACCAGCTCCACCACCGTCACAAAGGAGGCGATGATGACAATGAAGGCGGGGATCCGCACCTTGTCCGGGATGGCCGATTTCACGAGGGAAACCACCAGGTTCGACATGACCAGCACGAAGGTGGTGGCCAGTCCCATCCCCAGGCCGTTGACGGCCGAGGTGGTGACTCCGAGTGTGGGGCACATGCCCAGGAACAAGGCAAACACGGCGTTTTCCTTGAGCAGACCCTTGCTGAAATTTTGCCAATGATTCATAGGAAGTCCGTAAAGTTAGGGGTTGATTTGCTGGAGGCCGTCGTAGGCGCGCTGGACGGCATCGCAATAGGCCCGGGAGGTGATGGTGGAGGCGCTGATGGCATCCACGTCGCCGCGGTCCTTTTTCACCAGGAGTTTGAAGCTGCCGGGGTCCTTGCCCATGAACTGGACGTGGAAGTCCGACTTCCTGGGGTCCATTTTGTCGCCCAAACCGGGGGTTTCCGAGTGGGAAATGACGGCAATGTCGGTGATCTTCCCCTCCGGATCGAACCCGACCATGAGCTTGAATTCCCCGGAAAAACCGATGCCGGTGAAGGTCTCCACGGCCGTCCCCAGGATTTCATCTCCCTTCCGGGCCGTGTAAAAGTAGAGGGTGTCGCCTTCCACGGGCAGTTTCCGTACCTCCGCACTGGGTTCGTTGTCAAAGCCTGGGACCACCACCGCGATGGCTTCGTTTTTCTTGCGCAATTCGGCCAGACGGATGGGTTCTTTGGTGAGCGCATACACCGAGCCGAGAAGTCCCGCCGCCACCAGGGTGACCACCACCAGGGTGGAGAGCATGCTCACGAAGGTGGATTCTTTTTTAGCCATGCTTCACCTCCTTTCCAAATCGTTTGGGTTTCATGTATTTGTTGATCAAAGGCGTAAATCCGTTGAAGATCAGGATGGCGAACTGCA
>JAWKKO010000047.1:0-11371 GCA_041393235.1 Bacteroidales bacterium | reverse complement strand
CCGCGGACCTACCCGGAACACAAGAACAACGGCGTGTGGAAAAGCACGGACGGGGGAAAGAACTGGAAACGGTTGACGAACGGACTTCCGGAATCCCGCTTCATGGGACGGACCGGCCTGGACATCGCCCGGTCCAATCCCGATGTGGTTTACGCCTTTGTGGACGATTACGAGGTGGCCTTTGAGGCCGAAGAAGGGGAACTGGATTCCTATGGACGACCCAGGGAAAACGTGATCAAAGGGGCCACGCTGTACCGGTCCGGCGATGCCGGGGAAACCTGGAAGCAGGTGAGCGGTCGCACCGAGGAGCAAAAGAAATACATGAGCGGGCACTCCGGAACCTACGGGTGGGTGTTCGGCCAGATGCGGGTCGACCCGAACGATGAAAACCGGGTGTACACCCTGGGGCTGTGGATCAACGTCTCCACCGACGGGGGAGCCACCTTCGAACCCATCGAGGAGAAGATCCACGCCGACCAGCACGGCATGTGGATCGACCCCGACAATTCCAACTACATTCTGGCCGCCCACGACGGGGGCATCAGCGTGAGCTACGACAAGGGGGAGAACTGGCGCAATCTGCTGCAGGAACTTCCCCTGGCCCAGTTCTACAACGTGGCCTACGACCTGGCAGAGCCCTTCCGGGTGTACGGATCCATTCAGGACCACCACAGCTTCTACACGGAGGTGGATCTTTCCAGGGGACGGGATCGAATTCCCGCCAGCGAATGGGACTACACCCTGGGAGCGGAGGGCAGCACCCATGTGATCGATCCCCGGGACAACAACCGGATCTACGCCTCCCTGTTTTATGGAAAGCTGGCCCGGGCCACCGTGGCAGGATACCCGGAAGATATGGAATGGGTCCTGCCGGAAACGTTTCCCGAAGACCCGGCCTTCCGCGGCCAGTGGATGGCCCCCTCCCTGTTGTCCGTCCACAACCCCGACATCCTGTACCATGGTCTTCAATTTGTCATGAAATCCACGGACCGGGGAGGGACCTGGGAACAAATCAGCCCGGACCTGACCACCGACAACCCCGACAAACGGGGCGACATAAGCTACCAGACCATCAGCGCTCTGGCCGAATCTCCCTTCAATGCCAAACTTTTGTATGCCGGAACCGACGATGGGCGTCTCTGGCGGACCCGCAACGGGGGAACGACCTGGACCGACATCCGCACCCCGCCCCTGCCGCAACGGTGGGTTTCCCGCATCGTGGCGTCGCAGTACGATTTCGGGACGGTGTATGTGACCCAAACGGGACGGCGCGATGACGATGCAGCGGTGTATGTGTGGCGGTCGACGGATTTCGGGAAAACCTGGGAGGACCTGGCAGCCAACATCCCGGCCGGACCGGTCAATGTGATCCGGGAGGATCCCTTCCACAAGACTGGCTCTACCTGGGCACCGACGTGGGGGTCTACCTCTCCAAGGACCGGGGCAGCCATTGGGAGGTGCTGGGAGATTTGCCCTGCACCTACGTACACGACCTGGCGGTTCATCCCCGGGAGAACATCATCCTGGTGGCCACCCATGGACGGGGGATGTATGCCCTGGATGGGAAATTGCTGGAGGAAGACACGGATCTGATCCAAGAAATCCTGGATCCGGTCCGTCAAATGGAACGTGAATAGCGAACCCATGTACACCGTCTACCACAATCCGCGATGCAAAAAAAGCCGTGCCGGCCTGGACCATGTCCGGGAAAAGGGCATGGAACACAGGGTCCGGGAATACCTGAAGGACCCCCTGTCCGAAGAGGAGCTGGCCACCCTGGCCATGAAGCTGCACCTGGCCCCTTCCGAGTTGGTCCGGACCCAGGAGGAACTGTACCGAAAAGAACTGAAAGGGTTGAATCTCACCGATGAGGAATGGATCAAGATCCTGGCGGAGAACCCCAAACTCATCCGCAGGCCCATCGTGGAAGGGAAATACAAAGCGGTCATCGGGGATCCGGCGGAAAACATCGACCGGCTCTGACCCGGGCAACCTTTTTGCATCCGGCCTCGTACTACAGGAACGCGTACCACACAAACCGCCTTGCCATGATCCGGAAACGATTGTTTGCTTTGTTGGGATTGCCCCTGTTGATGCTGGCCTGTGAGAAAGACAATGTTCCCTTTGTGGAAATCAAGGGGATCGAAGGATTGATCTACCAGAGCATCAAGGCCTACCGCATTTCAAACGGGGAAGACGGATCCTTTGTCCATCAATATTTCATGGTGGGAGAAGCCCAGACCTATTCCCTGAAGATGGCCTACGGAATCGAAGTGGTGGGAACCCAGGGACTGGACGAACACTGGGATGCGCTCAATGAGAAGTACAATTTCTACAATCCCCACGCCCTGGTCCTTCAAACCACCAGCGTGGATGAGGACGAAATCCTCACGCAGCTGCTGGAGATTCCCGGAAGCGACACCACCCTCCTGGCCGACGTGACCCAATGCGGGGTGGGCGTGGAAAGCGACTCGGCCGGAGTCCATTACGTGACCATCCTGCTGGCGAAAGCCGATTCCTGATCCTCCCCCACCTTTCCAAGAACATTCCCCTTTTCGCACCGGGGGGAGCGGACATTCTGTATCTTTAGCTTTCAGATTCCCTATTGTTAAAACTGAAAAACTATGGATTACAGGATTGAAAAGGACACCATGGGCGAGGTTCAGGTGCCCGCCGACAAGTACTGGGGCGCCCAGACCCAGCGTTCCAGGGAAAATTTTAAAATCGGAGACGGACGGATGCCCGTGGAGATCGTCCGGGCCTTCGGGTTTTGAAAAAAGCCGCCGCTGCCACCAACCTGGAGCTTGGCGTTCTGCCCAAGGAAAAAGCGGACCTGATCATGGCCGCCTGCGACGAGATCATCGCCGGCTCATTGGATGACGAGTTTCCCCTGGTGGTCTGGCAAACCGGGTCGGGCACCCAGTCGAACATGAACGTGAACGAGGTGGTGGCCAACCGGGCACACGTGCTGCAGGGACAGGAGCTGGGAAAAGGAACCCGCTTCATCCATCCCAACGACGATGTGAACAAGTCCCAGTCCTCCAACGACACCTTTCCCACCGCCATGCACATTGCGGCCTATGCCGTGCTGACAGAGATCACCATCCCGGGCATCAAGGACCTGCGCGACACCCTGAAGGCCAAGGCCGATGCCAACATGAAGGTGGTCAAGATCGGCCGGACCCACTGGATGGATGCAACGCCCCTCACCCTGGGCCAGGAGTTCTCCGGCTACGTGTCCATGCTGGATCACGGGCTCAGGGCCCTCATGAACACCCTCCCCCACCTGTCCGAGCTGGCACTGGGGGGAACCGCCGTGGGCACAGGGATCAACACCCCGAAGGGCTATTCCGAGCTGGTGGCCAAATACATTGCCGGCTTCACCGGTCTGCCCTTTCAGACCGGGGCAAACAAGTTCGAAGGCCTGGCGGCCCATGATGCCATCGTGGAGACCCACGGGGCATTGAAAACTCTCGCCGTCAGCCTGATGAAGATTGGGAACGACATCCGCATGCTGGCCTCCGGTCCCCGGTGCGGGATCGGGGAGATCATCATTCCGGCCAACGAACCCGGCTCCTCCATCATGCCGGGCAAGGTGAACCCGACCCAGGCCGAGGCCCTGACCATGGTCTGCGCCCAGGTGCTGGGGAACGATGTGGCCATCAACGTGGGGGGCAGCAACGGCCACTTCGAGCTGAACGTGTTCAAGCCCATGATGATCAAAAATTTCCTGGAATCGGCCCGCCTCCTGGGCGACGCCTGTGCTTCTTTCAACGAGAATTGTGCCGTGGGCATCGAACCCAACCAGGAACGGATCACCGAGAACCTGAACAATTCCCTGATGCTGGTCACCGCCCTCAACACCCACATCGGGTATGAAAAAGCCGCGGAAATTGCCAAGAAAGCCCACAAGGAAGGAAGCACATTGAAAGCAGCCGCCCTGAAACTAGGCTATCTGACCGAACAGGAATTCGATGCCTGGGTCGATCCGTCGAAAATGATCGGATCCTGACAGGCGGTTCAGGTTGATCGCCCCGGAGGCGGGAGGATCACTCCTGTTTCCGGATGAACACAAAATCACCCCCTTCGTCGCCCACGTTCTGGATGACACCGTACTTGGGCACGTTGGGGGAGTTGTTTTCCACCGGCTTCCGCAGACTGAGATACAGGTCTTCGGCGGTGAGGTATTCCTTGTTGTTTTCTTCGAGCAACTGGATCAGGTATTTCACGAAAGCGCTCTCATCCGGAACCTCCGTGAGGTTGCCGCTGGTCAGGGCCTTCCGGCTTTTCAACCGGTAAAGCTTCTCCACCGACATCACGTCGTTGAATGCCGACCGGGTCTTGAAAATACCGCCGCTGAAACAGGCGTCGGCGATCAACAGGGTGTGTTTGGTTTTCAAGGCGTTCAGGTAGTTGGTCAGGTCGGTGTTGGGCAACCAGTCGACCGGATTGTCGCGCCGGGCATCGCGGGGCAGCCAGTAGCCGGTCTGCATCTCCTCGTCCCAGTACCCGTGCCCCGCATAATAGATCAGCAGGTTGTCGCTGGGGGTCACCACCGTGCGCAGGTTGTGCAGGGTCCCGATGATGTCCCCTTTGGTGGGATTCTTCAGGAAGGTGATTTGATCGGGTTCGAAGGTGTACTCTTCCTGGATCACCTTCAGAAACCGGCTTGCATCCTCCACCGGTTTGTCCAGGTCGGTGATGGCCGGATCGTTGTATTTCTCCACGGCAATGACAAGAGCATAGTATCGGGCGCTGGCGATGTCATAGATCACCGTTTTCTCGCTGTCGCTTTTCTTTCCCGACACCCCGATGACCTCCACCCGCACCGAGTTGATCCCCAGATTCAGGTTCACCTCCTCCTTCACCACCATCTGCCGGATCGTGGGCACTGGGGGGATGATGTTCCAGGCAAAACGGTCGTTGACAAACACATTCACAAACCGGATGTTCTCATCCGCGTTCTGGTGACTTCGATGGGACAGGTGTTCTCGGCGATGCGCAGCACGTCCACCTGCGGAGCGATCCAGGTAAACCCTTTCATGGTTTCCACCGACGGGGCCGCCACCGGTTGTTCTGCGGAAGATGCCTGCGCGGGTTTCGGATCCATGCGAATCTGAACCTGGACACTTTCTTCGTTTCCCCGGGTGGCGGGCTTCTGCATGTTCAGGGATTTCACCCCGCTGGATTTTTCCGCCGACTGCGCCTTCATCCCTGCCGGGACAAGGAGCGTGGCCGAACACAGCAGCCCGATGGCTACCATCCGTCGAAAGACAGTCGATTTCATGGGCTTTCCATTAGAAAACAAACCCAACGCCAAAGGCGAAGGCCGGACCGGAAAGGGCCGAATAATTCAACACCGGGATGGTCTGAAGTTCACTCTGGTTGGCTCTCAACTCCAGTCCCAGGTGAAAACAAAATTTCCCGATCACATTTTCCACCCCCGTTTCCAGGGTGAAGTAATTGTAAGAGTATGTTCCCCCGGCAATGCTCTCCTCCGCCACGGCATAGCTGGTTCCCACCCCGCCGTAGGCATGCATGCGGTAGCTTCCCCGGGTCATCAGATGCTTGGTCAGGCCCGCACTGGGGATCACCCACACCAGGTTGTACCAGGTGCCTTCCAGCATCCCGGCCCGCAAACCGGCATAGAAACCGTAGTTCTTCAAGAGTCCGATGTTGAACCCGTAGGGACTGCTCGTGCTGCCGCTGTAGCCGAGGAAGGCTTTGCGATCGAACGCCGTCGCCCCGGTTCCCACGGTTGGGTTGGCGCGTTGGTAGGTTTGTTGTTCCTGCTTCGGTTCGGGTTCTGAAGCCGGCTTCACCGGTTCGGAAACGACCGGCTCAGGTTCGACTGCCTTGACGAGATCCACTTTGATGAAAAACTCCGCGTCCCCCACTTCCTCCACATCCTTGAACACATCCCAACGGATGACATAAATGCCTTTCCCTCCCCGGATGTTGGCACCCACATCGCCTTCCACCGCCTCGGGGGTAAAACGTTCCCCTCCATCGAGCGAGCACTGCAGGGACACATTGTACAGGTGCGATTCCAGGGAAGCCCCGATCCGATAGCTGATGCGGATGTGGTCCCCGTCGGGTTCCACGCGGATGTTTTCCACCGTCTGACCGGACACTGTCAGAGCCAGTGAAAAAAGGAAGAAGGAAAGGAAGGACTGTTTCATGGGTTTTGGGGAATCTGTGTTCGTTGCGTCCAAGGTACTCTTTTTCCTTCCTGTATGCAATATCTGGCATTCCGGCGAAGTGCAATTAAGGATTTCATAATCACAGCAAAAATCATAGATTTGCTGTCTTCAAAACATTTTCTTTGTTCCTCCATTCGAATTTTGAGCGCATGCAAAAATTGTTCAACGAGTTCCCCCCCGTGGGGACCGATGCCTGGGAAGAGAAAATTCTCGCGGATCTGAAGGGCGCAGACTACCGGAAAAAACTCATCCGGACGACCGATGAAGGCATCGATATCCGACCCTATTACCGTGCCGGGGACCTGGAAAACCTGGAATATCTGGATCAGGTGGCCCACCTCCGTTTGCCGGGCGAAGCCCCCAACGCGTGGACCGTCTGCCAGGACATCTTCCCCTGCGATTCAACGGAAGCCTACCGGGAAAAGATCGGACAGGCCCTCCGGGGCGGAGCCGGGGCTTTGCGAATCCATCTCGATTCCGTCGGGGATCTTTCCCCTGCCTTCCTGGATGGCATCCTGCGGGAGGTGGTCCCGGGAGAAACCGACCTCCACTTTTCGGGGGTGCAGAATCCGGAGGTGCTGTACGACTCCCTGGCCGATCTCTGGATGAAAAAGGGCGCGACGCCCGATGTGCTCAAAGGAAGCCTGGGTGTGGATCCCCTCGGTGCCATGACGCGGCTGGGAACCGGACCGGATGGACTGAAAAACCTGGCCGGACTGGTGCAGAAGGTGTCCGCCACCTCGCCCTACCTTCGGACCCTCGTGGTCCACGGACCCCTCATCCAGAACGCCGGCGGCACACTGGTGGAAGAGCTGGCCTATGCCATGGCCATGATCAGCGATTACCTGAACCTGCTCAACGAGCAGGGCTTCGATCCGCGGACCATGTGCTGCTACCTGCAGCTGAACCTGGCCGCAGGCCCGGATTATTTCCTGGAAATCGCCAAGATCCGTGCAGCTCGTGTGCTGTGGCAAAAAGTATCCGGAGCCTACGGATGCACCGAGGGACGGCGCATCCACATCCACGCCACCACGGCCGAATGGAACCTGAGTCTCTATGATCCGCACGTGAACATGCTCCGGGCCACCAGCGAAAGCATGTCCGCCATCCTGGGCGGCGCCGACACCCTTTCGGTCCTGCCCTTCGACCTTCCCTATGGAAAAAGCACGGAGTTTTCCGAACGAATCGCCCGGAACCTCCAGATCATCCTTCGGGAGGAAGCCTATTTCGACCGGGTTGCCGATCCGGCCCGGGGCGCCTACTTCATCGAATCGCTGACCGACGAGCTGGCCTCCAAAGCCTGGGATCTGTTCCGGGAGACCGAAACCAGCGGTGGATACCAGGCTTGCTTTGAACGGGGCACGGTTCAGAAACGCGTGGAAGAATCCCGGCAGAAAAAGGTGGAACGCTTTGCCTCCGGAAAAGACCGGCTGCTGGGCACGAACGCCTTCCCCAACTTCCAGGAAACCATTCTGGGAAAATTGGAGGATCAGCAGAAAGCCCCAGACAATGCGCCCTTCGGTTCGCCGGGGGATCGTTCCGGTGAAACCGGTGCTTCCTTCGCCCCCCTTCCCCAGTTCCGTATCACGGGTGAATTCGAAGCCCTCCGCCTGGAGACCGAACGAAGCGGAAACCGGCCCAAGGTCTGGTTGTTCAAATACGGAAATCCCGCCTGGGTGACGGCCCGCGCCGGGTTTGCCGGCAATTTTTTTGCCTGCGCAGGATACGAAATCCTGGATGCGGCCCCTCCGGCCACGCTGGAGGCGGGGATCGAAGCGGCCCGGAAATCGAAAGCCGAGGTCGTGGTTCTCTGCAGTGCCGATGAAACCTACGCCGACATGGGTCCGGCCGTCCGAAACGCCCTGGAAAAGAACGTCCTGGTGGTTGTGGCCGGATATCCGGAAGATGCCCTGGAAACCCTCCGGAAGGCGGGCATCGAGGATTTCATCCACGTCCGGAGCAGGTTGTGGGACACCCTCAAGAACTTCAACCGCCGGCTGCTTTCCTGATCCGTTTAACGCACCCTGAAAAACAAACACATGAGACCTGATTTTTCATCCATACAGTTCCGCGACATCAAAGGCGTTTCCCGGAAAAGCGAGGAAACCGGCCTCTGGGAAACCCCGGAACACATCGCCATCCGGCCCGCCTACGGGAAACAGGACCTGGAAGGCCTGGAACACCTGTCCTATGCAGCCGGCCTTCCGCCCTTTCTGCGGGGCCCCTATTCGGGCATGTACGCCATGCGTCCCTGGACCATCCGGCAGTATGCGGGATTCTCCACGGCGGAGGAATCCAATGCCTTTTACCGCCGGAACCTGGCGGCCGGACAAAAAGGATTGTCCGTGGCCTTCGACCTGGCCACCCACAGGGGCTATGATTCCGACCACGAGCGGGTGGTGGGCGATGTGGGCAAGGCCGGAGTGGCCATCGATTCCATCCTGGACATGAAGATCCTCTTCGACCAGATCCCCCTGAACAAGATGTCGGTGTCGATGACCATGAACGGGGCCGTGCTCCCGGTGATGGCCTTCTACATAGTGGCGGGTCTGGAACAGGGCGCTTCCCTGGACGAATTGAGCGGGACCATCCAGAACGACATCCTGAAGGAGTTCATGGTCCGCAACACCTACATCTATCCCCCCGAGATGTCGATGAAGATCATCGCCGACATCTTCGCCTACACCTCCCGGCACATGCCCCGCTTCAACAGCATCAGCATTTCGGGCTACCACATGCAGGAGGCAGGCGCCACCGCCGACATCGAGCTGGCCTACACCCTGGCCGACGGACTGGAATACCTGCGGACCGGGGTGAAGTCGGGCATCGACATCGACGCCTTCGCCCCCCGCCTGTCCTTTTTCTGGGCCATCGGCATGAACCATTTCATGGAGATTGCCAAAATGCGGGCCGCCCGCATGCTCTGGGCGAAGCTGGTGAAGCAGTTCGACCCGAAAAATCCCAAATCCATGGCCCTGCGGACCCATTCCCAGACCTCGGGATGGAGCCTCACCGAACAGGATCCCTTCAACAACGTGGCCCGGACCTCCGTGGAGGCCATGGCCGCCGCCCTGGGACACACCCAGTCGCTCCATACGAACGCCCTGGACGAGGCCATCGCCCTGCCCACGGATTTCTCGGCCCGCATCGCCCGCAACACCCAGCTGCACCTGCAGGAAGAAACCCAGATCTGCCGGTCCCTGGATCCCTGGGCCGGATCCTATTACGTGGAGCGGCTCACCCATGAGCTGGCCCACCGGGCCTGGGAACACATCCAGGAAATCGAGGAACTGGGGGGCATGGCCCGGGCCATCGAGACCGGCATCCCAAAGATGCGGATCGAGGAGGCTGCAGCACGAAAACAGGCCCGGATCGACAGCGGCAAGGACATCATCGTGGGGGTGAACCGCTTCCGGCTCGGGAAGGAAGATCCCATCGACATCCTGGAGGTGGACAACACCGCCGTCCGGCAGGCCCAGATTAAACGGCTGGAAACGCTGAAAGCCAACCGGAACCAGGCCGACGTGGACCGGGCCCTGGCCGCCCTGACCCGCTGCGCGGAGACGGGCGAGGGAAACCTGATGGAACTCTCGGTGGATGCCGCCGCCAAGCGGGCCACCCTGGGCGAGATTTCCTCCGCCATTGAAAAGGTGTCGGGACGCTACAAGGCGGTCATCCGCTCCATTTCCGGCGTCTACTCCGCCGAGTCGGGCTCGGAGGAAGCCTATTGCGAGGCCTGCGCCCTGGCACAGGAATTCGCCCGGAAGGAAGGCCGTCAGCCCCGGATCATGATTGCCAAGATGGGCCAGGACGGACACGACCGGGGCGCCAAGGTGGTGAGCACCGGCTACGCCGACATCGGTTTCGACGTGGACATCGGCCCCCTGTTCCAGACCCCGGCGGAAGCCGCCAAGCAGGCCGTCGAAAACGACGTGCACATCCTGGGGGTTTCCTCCCTGGCGGCGGGACACAAAACCCTGATTCCGCAGGTAATCGAGGAATTGAAAAAGCTGGACCGCGAAGACATCATGGTGATCGCCGGGGGTGTGATCCCCGCCCAGGACTACCAGTTCCTGTACGATGCCGGCGTGGCCGCCATTTTCGGACCGGGGACCAAAGTCTCGGAAGCGGCCAAGGAGATCCTGCACATCCTCCTGGCTTCTTACCATCCGGAATCATAGGCAGGGGTAGAACACCTTGGCTTCTTCGGGTTCGTGGAACAGGATGAGCTCCGCCGCACGGCTGCATTCATCCAGGAAGCGGACTTTTTCCCTCCGGGCCAGATCCGGGTCCAGGTCGTAGCCGCTGTTCACGTCCCGTTCCAGAAACGGCGCCATGGGCATGAGGTCGGTCAGAAACCAGGTGTCGCTTCCCGGAGTGTGGATCACCGGAACCGCCATGTGCCGCGTGTGCCCCTGGGCATACCGGAATTCCATCCAGGGCTCCTTCCAGTCCTCCAGCCAGTGCAAGGGTTCCGCGTGTTTCAGAAAGCGGGCGAACATGCTGTCGGCTTCGGCCGGATCCGGGTCCAGGGCATATTCATAATGCGCCCGGGACACATGGTACCTGGCCTTGGGGAACCGTTTTTCCAGGCCCCCGCGCACCCGCCGGAAGGCCCCGCTCCCATGGTCGAAATGCAGGTGGGTGAACACCACGTCGGTCACCTCGTTGTCGGAATACCCCGAGCCGTCCAGGATCCGGTTCAGGGGAACGGGCAGGTGGAGGCGGTATTCGTCCCGGATCCGGGCCGGCAGAAAATCGGCACAACCCGGATCGATGAGCACAACCCGGTCCCCGGCCACCACCAAAAGGGCATTCAGGGCGATGCGGATTTCATTGCGCTCATCCGGCGCATAGTAAGACGCAACCCGTCCGTGAGACAGGCCGTTGAACATGGAAGCCACGTCCACAACCAGGGTACCGAAGGGGATGATCTTCAACCACATGAACCAAAGATACAAAACCCCCGCACGCCAGAAAAGAGACAGGCCGGGAAAGAAAACCGATTTTTTTAAAAAATATTTGCCCAGAATGAAATTGGTTTTATCTTTGCACTCCGGTTGAAGCGATTCACCGAGTTCTAAACATCCGGTCCGTTCGTCTAGGGGTTAGGACGCCAGGTTTTCATCCTGGTAACAGGGGTTCGATTCCCCTACGGACTGCGCTTA
>JAWKKO010000046.1:0-16017 GCA_041393235.1 Bacteroidales bacterium | reverse complement strand
GTTCTTGTAGTTCTTTTTCTCCCCGGTCAGATCCAGGATCTGTTCCAACATCTCCCGGTTGAACTCTTCCCGGTTCAACTCACCCGGAAAAACAAGCTCTTCGGAGCGGGTGACGATGCCCGGGTCCCAATGACGGGCCACGCCATGGTTGAGGGCGATGCCCGAAACGCCGTATACGAGGGACATCCCGAAAAACAAATACCCGAGATCCCGGTGGATCCACCGGTTCCATTTGTTCCAGTTCATGCAGGGGAACCCTTACAGCTGGACCTCTTTGTGAACGGTGGCTTCCAGGAAGTATTCCGCTTTCTCGGCTTCGGAATGGGCTGCTTCCTCGGCGTGGTGGGCCTGAGCTTCATGGTCCTCCACATGGGCGGTGTTTTCTTCGGTGGTCTGGATTTTGAAGACCCCTTTGAAAGCGACGGTGGACCCTTCGAGTTCCACTTTGAATTCATCGATGTCTCCACCGGGCACGATGCGGATTTGGGTTTCCCCGTCCTCTCCCACGATGAAACATTTTTGACCGCCGTGTCTGCACACATGGGTTACCATGCCCTGGACAGCCACCTCTTTGCCTTCAAAATCGGCGGGATTGCTGAGGAGTTCCTCGACGGTGGCAGCCACCACCACCCGTTCGGGCGCTTCTTCCGTGGCGGTTTCGGTGGGCGCAGTGGTTTGTTTGCAGGCTCCCAGGAGCAGAAGGGCGGCGAGCCCGATGGTGTATTTCTTCATGATTTTTGAATTTGCGGGCTAAAATAGTAAAAAATCAGGATTCGAAACTGTCCAGGCAGGATTGGGCTTCGTCGTACAATTCGAAAACGTGGTGGAGCTGAAGAAGTTTGAACAATTCCATCACATCCGGGCTGACATGACAAATCTTGAATTGGCCGTAATTGTTGTTGGCGGCTTTCAAAGCGGCCAGAAACACACCGAAGCCGGAGCTGTCGATGAAGGAAATCCCTTCAAGATCGAAGGCAAGTCGGACGTTGGGTTTGGAGAACAAGGTCAGGAGCTCGTCCTTCACTTCTTCTGTAATCAATGCGTTGAGGCGGTTGGTGTTTTTCAGCTTGACAACCTGGATGTCTTTGATGATGCGTTTCTCCAGCATGTTGAAGGGCGGTGTTCGGGGTTTGTTTTTTGGTTCGCGTCGGATCGACGGGATCAATCAGAGGGTGCCGGGCGAGGGTTGTTCCAGTTCCCGGAGCGCAGCGCGACTTTGGTCCAGGAAGGTTTGGATCATGCCGGCGTACCGGTCCACCTCTTTTTGTTCCAAAGCCAGTTTTTCCAATTCCTTCAGCATGTCTGATTCCCTCTTCATTCCCATGACGGCGACCGATGATTTGGCTTTGTGGGCCATTTTGGACAACCGCAGGTAATCCCCTTTTTTCAGGAGTTCGGGCATCTGGGCTTCGTATTCATCGATCTGTTCGCGGAATAGTGCGATCATTTCCCGGATGAAGTGGTCATCCCCTCCGGACATGGTTCTCAGGTAATTCAGGTCGGCAATCATCGGGGACAGATGCTAGGTTGAAAACTTCTTTCGACGGCTAAATTTATTTATTTTATTTTAGTATGGAAAGGCTTCCGATGAATTTCATAAGACATACACCGACGGGAACGAAGCTCGGGAGGTGGGCTCTTCCTGTCGTCCTTCTGGTCCTGTGGACCGGCGAACTTGCTGCCCAGGTTTCCTTCCGGACCGGAAGGGAGCGGGACCGCGCTCTGGATGAGTCCATCGCCCTGATCCGGCAAATGGAGTATGAACTTGCAGCCGTCCGGTTGAACGAATGCCTCGAGCTTGACAGCAGTTTTGCGCCGGCCTATCTTCAGCGTGGAAGAATTTTTCTGGAATGGGGGGCGGTCAAGGATGCCCTGGCCGATCTGGACCGGGCCATCGCCCTGGATCCCGGTTTGGGTGAAGCCTGTTTTTACAAAGGGTATGCCCTTTATGGCAGGGATACCACAGGGATGGACGCCCTGCTGTTCGACCGGGCCATATCGAATGGTTACACCAGCGCCTGGGCCTATTACTACAGGGGACTGACCCGGATCCGGGACGGAAAGGACGATCTGGCCATCCGGGACTTTTCGGAAGCCATCGACCTTCGCAACGATTTCCCCCTGGCCTACCACGAGCGGGCCGGAGTCAAACGCCGTCTGGGCGATTTGCAGGGTGCCCTGTACGATTACCGGACGGCCATCGGGTATCGTCCCGACTTTCCCCAGGCCTTTCACAACATGGGGTCGGTGCGTATTTTGCTGGGGGATTACCAGGGCGCCTTGTCGGATTTCTCCACGGCGCTTGACCTGGATTCCACCTATGTGTTGGCGTGGAACAACCGGGGGTATGCCCGGTATTATACAGGCGACCTGGAGGGGCGGAGGAAGATTTCACCAGGGCCATCGAATCCGGATTTCCCGATTACGAGGCAGGCATGAACCGGGCGGCCGTGCTTTCCCGGCTGGGTGACCAGGAGGGAGCGATGCAATTGTTGACGGAGTCCATTGCATCTTATCCAAGCCTGGCCGTGTTGTACCTGAACCGGGGCTTGGTCAAAGAGCTTTCGGGCGACCTGGATGGAGCCTGTGCCGACTGGACCCTGGCCAGGGACCTGGGCGCGGAGGAAGCCCGGGAATATCTTAAAGAATGCCGATGACATGGGAGCCGTACCAATGAAAGTTCACCGGAATACCTGGATTGGGATCCTCACTTGCCTGATGATCGCCGGTATGCCTGTTTTCCTCCAGGCCCAGGAAAACGTAACGATCCGCAAACGGGAATTCCGAACCTCCCGGAAACCGGATTCAAGGAAGCATGGAAGAGCATCAAGGCGGGGGACAAGTGGTTCGAACAGGGCAAGGGGACCTTTGATCTCGCCCGCGATTTGTATTTGTTTTCCCATCTCTACAATCCGGATCATCCGGGATTGAATTACAAACTGGGCGCCTGTTATCTTTTCACGGACGACAAGTACCAGGCCATCGAATACCTCGATCATGCCTACCGGTTGAATCCCGGCGTGAGCCATGACATCCATCTGCTCCTGGCCCAGGCCTTTCAATTGGTGCTTGAGTTCGACAGCGCCGCCATTCACTACCAGGCCCACCGCGATATGCTGGAAGACGTGGACCGGATCGGATACGATGTGCAGCTGGAGCGCAGGCTGGCTGAATGCGAACGGGGGAAGGAACTGGCGAAGCACCCGGTTCGGGTGATCATCCAAAATCTGGGCGAGGAAATCAATTCGGGATACGACGACTACAATCCGGTGTTCGCATCGGGCGATTCGGCCCTGTTTTTCACCAGCCGCCGCCCGCTGGAGAAATCGAAACGCAATGAGATCGATAACAAGTTCAACGAGGACATGTACCGTTCCAGCCATTCCGGTGCTGGTTTTCTCCCAGCCGTTCGACTCGGCAAGCCTTACAACACGGAACACAACGAATCCCTTGTGGGTGTTTCGCCCGACGGAGGCACCCTGCTGATATACCGGGGCAACATCGAAGGGGGGGAATTGCAGGGAAGCCGCTTTCTTCCCGAAAAGGGAAAATGGAAGAAGCCAAAGACATTTTCCGGCAAAATCGGGAGCAAAGACGGCGAAAGCTCTGCCTGCCTTTCGCCCGATGGAAACACCCTGTATTTTGTCTCAAAGAACCGCAAACTCAGCCGTGGGGGGAAAGACATCCTCGTCTCAAAGAAGAATGAAAAGGGACGGTGGAGCGCTCCCAGGAATCCCGGACAAACCATCAACACCAAATTGGATGAGGAAGGAGTTTTCCTCAGCGGGGATGGGAACACCCTGTATTTTGCATCCCAGGGCCACAGCAGCATGGGCGGGTTCGATATTTTCAAAAGCACCCGGGATGCGGGCGGAAACTGGTCGCTGCCGGAGAACCTCGGCTATCCCATCAACACCCCCGACGACGAAGTGTTCTACATCACCGACAAGGAAGGAATCTACGGGTATTACTCGGCCAACCGGGACGGTGGGTTCGGGGCGAAGGATATTTACAAGGTGATCTACCTCGGTGCGGAGAAGGAAGTGGTGCTGGCCATGAGGGACGAACTGGTGGCGGGACCCGAAGGCCGCAAAACCGGGTTTTTCACCCTGCCTCAGCGCCTCGTCCTGGATACTTCCCTGGTGATGAGGGGAGCGGTCATCGACAGCACGGACGGCCGAAAGCCCGTGGTGGCAAAATTGACCATCATCGATCCGGAATCCGGAAACACGGTGTCCACCTCCATTACGGATCCGGACGGAGCGTTCAGCCTCCATCTGCCGGATGCGGGTGTGTACGGCGTGGAAATCAATGCTCCCGGATACCTGTACTACCTCGACATCCTCGATCTGATCGGGGAGAGTCCGGACGAGGAGCAGTACCGGGAATTCCATTTGCAGCCCTTTGAGGTCGGAACCAAGGTGGTCATGGAAAACATTTACTTCGAAACCGGCAAAGCCGTGTTGCGACCCGAATCCTATGGGGCTCTCAATCAGGTGGTCACCTTCACTGAAAACAACCCCGGAATGAAACTCGAGATATCGGGCCACACCGACAACACCGGTTCCCTCCGGATCAATCAGAAACTCTCGCGCGACCGGGCCAAAGCCGTGGTGGACTACCTTGTGGCCCAGGGGATCGGAGAAAGCATGCTGGTCTACGAAGGCTATGCCGACAGCCAGCCCGTGGCGCCCAACGACACGCCTGAAGGCAGGGAACGAAACCGTCGCGTGGAATTCAAGGTCCTGTCCAAATAGGTCTCCCGTCCCCCGGAAGAAGTGTTCTTTAACAATTCCTTTCCTCCGGGAAAGTGTTACTTTTGTCGACATACCGGCCATCAATCAATCGACATTGTGAAAAAGACTGTCTTTCATCCCTACCACCTGGAACGCGGGGGCCGCATGGTTCCGTTCGCAGGGTACGAAATGCCCGTGGAATACACCGGCATCAAACGAGAACACAACCAGGTCCGGCAGCACGCCGGCGTGTTCGATGTGTCCCACATGGGGGAAATCTGGGTCCGGGGTCCCCGGGCTTTTTCCCTGGTGCAAAGGCTTACATCCAACGACGCGGCCGTGTTGAAACCCGGGGATGTCCAATACAGCTGCCTGCCCAATGAAACCGGGGGCATTGTGGACGATTTGCTGGTCTATTGCCAGGATTCCGAAAACTACCTGCTCGTTGTCAACGCATCCAACATCGAAAAGGACCATGACTGGATTTTGTCTCACAACCGGGAAAATGCGGAAGTGGACAATGCATCGGACCGGATTGCCCAGCTGGCCGTGCAGGGTCCGAAAGCTGCCTCCATCCTGCAAAAACTGACCGAGGTGGATCTGTCGGCCATTCCCTATTATCATTTTGTTACGGGTTCCATGGCGGGCATCGACGGGGTGATTCTATCCAACACCGGGTACACCGGTGCCGGAGGGTTTGAGCTTTATGTGGACCGGGACCGGGGCGGCCAACTGTGGGAAGCCCTGTTTGCTGCTGCTCCGGAGGAACACCTTCTCCCCGTGGGGCTGGGAGCCCGGGACACCCTTCGTCTGGAAATGGGCTACTGCCTCTATGGCAACGACATCGACGATTCCACCAGTCCACTCGAAGCCGGTCTGGGCTGGATCACAAAATTCACCGAAAAACGACTTCATCAACCGGCCCATGCTGGAAGCACAGAAAAAAGCGAGGGGCCCATCCGGCGCCTTGTTGGATTTGAAATGACGGAACGGGGCATTCCCCGCCAGCATTATCCCATTCTCGGATCCGACGGACAGGCCATCGGCGAGGTGACCTCGGGAACCCAATCGCCCTATCTGGACAAGGGCATCGGCATGGGCTATGTTGCCGCCGGGTTGGCGAAGCCGGGAACGGAGATCCGGATCGAGATCCGGAACAAACCGGTGGGGGCTCGCATCGTGCGGCCTCCTTTCGTAAGGAAAGAAGCTAGCTGGGCCATACAACAAGGAAGGATCGCAAGGAATGGAAAAGAGGAAAGTGGAGGTGTGCAACACACCCATACAATATGGCTTTTATGAAAATCCGGAAGCCATCGTCGTGGTCAATGACATCCTCCGTGCCAGTTCCGCCATTGTCACCGCTTTCATGAACGGGGTGCACCGGTTGATTCCCGTGGGGACCCTGGAGGAAGCCAGGGCTTACAAGGACAGGGGATACCTGGTTGCGGCCGAACGGGACGGACTCGTGCGGGATTTTGCGGATTTCGGCAATTCGCCGTACAATTTCACCCGGGAGCGGGTCGAAGGGAAGGACATCGTGTACAGCACGACCAACGGGACCCAGGCCATCCGGCTGGCGGCCAGCGGGCACCAGGTCCTCATCGGCGCCTACCTGAACATCAGTGCCTTGGCCGATTACATCCGGGAGCAGGACCGGGACCTCCTGATCCTGTGCGCAGGCTGGAAAAACAAATACAACCTGGAAGACACCCTGTTTGCAGGAGCGCTGGCCGGGAAAGTGCTGGAGGATGATCGCTTCTTTACCATGTGCGATGCCACGCGAGGTGCCATGGACCTCTACGGGCTGGCCCGGAACGACCTGATGGGGTACATGGAGAATGTGGCCCAGCGTCACCGTCTTCGGAAGAACAACCTGGACGATGTGATCGGATATTGCCACGAGTACGACCTCACCAACATCCTTCCGGTTCTGGAGGGAGATTCCCTTGTACCGCTTACAAATGGTAAGTAAAGATGGAATATTCGACGATTAACCGGAAGTTTTCCACATTCCTTGGTTTGCAATTGTTAAAAATGTACATTTGACTGTTATTTCAATAACAATACCTAAACAACCGCAGATATGAAAAAGCATAATTTCTCAGCAGGACCTTCCATTTTGTCGCCCTACACCATTGAAAACACCGCCGCCGGCATCCGGGACCTGAACAATTCAGGACTTTCCATCATGGAAATTTCCCACCGGAGCAAGGATTTCATTGCTATCATGGACGAAGCGCGTCAATTGTTTGTGGAATTGCTCGACATTCCGTCGGGGTACAGCGTGCTTTTCCTGCAAGGGGGAGCGAGCTTGCAGTTCTGCATGGTTCCCTACAATCTGATGGTGAAAAAAGCAGCTTATCTTGACACAGGTTCCTGGGCCAACAAAGCCCTCAAGGAAGCCAAACTCTTCGGCGAAGTGGATGTGGTGGCCTCCTCCAAGGACAAAACCTACTGCTATCTGCCCAAGGGGTACACGATCCCCGCCGATGCGGACTATTTCCACATCACCAGCAACAACACCATCTACGGGACCGAAATCAAAGCGGACATGGATTCGCCCGTTCCCCTTGTGGCCGACATGTCCTCCGACATCTTCAGCCGTCCGGTGGATGTATCCAAATACGCGCTGATCTACGGTGGCGCCCAGAAGAACCTGGCACCTGCCGGGCTGACCTTCGTGATCGTCAAGGACGACATTTTGGGCAAGACGGACCGGGTCATTCCCACCATGCTGAACTACCGTACACACATCGAGGGAGAATCCATGTTCAACACCCCACCGGTGGTGCCCATCTATGCAGCCCTCCATACGCTCCGCTGGTACAAGGAGCAGGGCGGCGTCGCAGCGATGCACAAGGTGAACCTGGAGAAGGCGGCCCTCCTGTATGACGAAATCGACAGGAACCCCCTGTTCCGGCCCACCGTGGAGGCGGAAGCCGACCGTTCGATCATGAACGTCACCTTTGTGATGACCGATGCATACAAGGAGAAGGAAGCTGATTTTCTTAGCTTTGCCACTGCCCGGGGCATGTCCGGCCTCAAAGGACACCGCTCCGTGGGGGGATTCCGGGCATCCATTTACAACGCCATGCCCCGGTCGTCCGTGCAGGCGTTGATCGACACCATGAAGGCTTTCGAAAAGGAAGTCTGATCCAACGTTGAACCAAGAAAAATAAACAGATATGGCTAAGATATTGATTGCAACGGTGAAGCCTTTCTCCGATGCCGCCGTGGCAGAGGTAAAGGCTGTCTTTGAACAGGCAGGGTATGACGTCAGCGTGCTGGCCAAATATGGTTCCCAGCAGGACCTCGTGAAGGCGGTGGCCGGGGTGGATGGACTCATCATCCGCAGCGACAATGTGGACCGGGATGTGCTTGAGGCAGCCGACCGGTTGAAAATCGTGGTCCGGGCAGGTGCCGGATACGACAATGTGGACCTGGAAGCCGCCACCGAAAGGGGGATTGTGGTGATGAACACCCCGGGCCAGAATTCCAACGCCGTGGCCGAGCTGGCCATGGGGATGATGGTGTACATGAACCGGAACCATTTCACCGCTTCCACCGGCAAGGAACTCCGGGGCAAAAAGCTGGGCATCCATGCCTACGGGTACGTCGGCCGGATTGTCGGAATGATCGCCAAGGGGTTCGGGATGAAGGTCTATGCCTACGATCCTTTCATTGATCCGGTCATCATTACCAACGACGGGGTGGTCCACACCGACGATGCAAAAACACTCTACAGCAAGTGTGAGTACATTTCCCTGCACATCCCCTCCACGGCGGAGACGCGCGGATCCATCAACGCGGAGCTGCTGGGTCTGATGCCGGAAGGAGCCACCCTGGTGAACACGGCCCGGAAGGAAGTGGTAAACGAAGCCGACCTGCTGAAGATTTTCCAGGAAAGGCCCGATTTTCGGTACCTGTCCGACATCGCTCCCGATTGCAAATCGGAGCTGGAGGAAAAATACGCCGATCGCGTGTTTTTCACCCCGAAGAAAATGGGAGCCCAAACTGCCGAAGCCAACAAAAATGCGGGAGTGGCTGCCGCCAAACAAATCGTGGCCTTTCTGGAGAAGGGAGATGCCACGTTCAAAGTCAACTAGCCCATGGCCATTTTGCATGCCTTCCGGGGGTTCCGCCCCCTCAAAGAAAACGTGAATCAGGTGGCCTCGCGGCCCTACGATGTGTTGAACTCGGCCGAAGCCCGGGACGAGGTGAAGGGCAATCCTTCCTCCTTTCTCCATGTGGTGAAACCGGAGGTGGACCTCCCGGAGGACATGAGTCTGTACGATGACCGGGTGTATGAAAAAGCCCGGGCAAATCTGCAGAAGCTCATCGGGGACGGGCTTTTCGTTCAGGATGAACAGGAGATGTTGTACATCTACGGTCAGACCATGTTTGGAAAAACACAATACGGAATTGTGGGCTGTGCCGCGGTGGACGACTACATGCACGACATCATCAAGAAGCACGAACTCACCCGGCCCGACAAGGAGGAAGACCGGATGAATCACATCCGCGTCACGGGGTTCAATGCCGAACCGGTGTTTTTTGCCTATCCCGACCATCCGGGGCTGAATGAGATCGTGGAGCGGATCGTTTCGGGCCGCCCGGAATACGATTTTGTCACCGGCGACGGTGTGGGACATCATTTCTGGCTGATCGATCAACCGGCCGACATCGCTCAGGTGATCCAGTTTTTCGAGAGCGATGTGGAATACACCTATGTGGCCGACGGGCACCACCGGACGGCCGCCGCCGCCCTGGTGGGTGAGGAACGAAAGCGCAACAATCCGGAACACCGGGGCGATGAAGAATACAACTTTTTTCTGGCGGTTCATTTCCCGGCCTCCCAGTTGACCATCATCGACTACAACCGTGTCGTGAAGGACCTGAACGGCATGAAGCCCGGCGAATTCCTGGAACGGCTGGACGCCGGATTCGAGGTCGAGGACATGGGCCGGGCTCCCTACAAACCGGCGGTCCTCCACGAGTTCAGCATGTACCTGGAGGGACGCTGGTACAAACTCACGGCTCGTCCCGGCACCTTCCGGGACGATGATCCCATCGCCGGACTGGATGTCACCGTGTTGTCGGAACAGGTGCTCGGCCCCTTGCTGGACATCACCGATCTGAGGAAATCCAAGCGCATCGATTTTGTGGGCGGCATCCGGGGGTTGGAGGAGCTGAGCCGGCGGGTGGACCGGGGGGAAATGGCGGCAGCCTTTGCCCTGTACCCCGTCAGCATGAGGCAGTTGATGGACATCGCCGACAACGGGATGATCATGCCCCCCAAAACCACCTGGTTCGAACCCAAATTGCGCAGCGGCCTGGTCATTCACGCTCTCGACTGAAATTCGTACTTTTGGGCATGGGCATCCCGGAAAACCTGACAGCGGTCCGACGAAACCTGCCGCAGGACGTGTGCCTTGTGGCAGTTTCCAAGACCAAGCCCGACGCGGACATTCTGGAGGCCTACGCCTCGGGTCAGCGCGATTTCGGCGAAAACAAAGTGCAGGACCTTGCCGGGAAACAGGCCCGGTTGCCCGCCGACATCCGTTGGCACATGATCGGGCACCTGCAATCCAACAAAGTGAAGTACCTGGCCTCCTTCGTTCATTTGATCCATGGCGTGGACAGCTTCAAATTGTTGCAGGCCATCCACAAAGAGGGAGAAAAGAACCGGCGGGTCATCGATTGCCTGTTGCAGGTTCACATCGCCCGGGAAACCACCAAGTTCGGTCTGAGTCGGGACGAGGTGGAGGGGATTCTTCTGTCCGGTGACCTGTCCGCCCTGAACCATGTCCGGATCCGGGGACTGATGGGAATGGCCACCTTCACGGACGACAGGGACCAGGTTCGGGAAGAATTCAGGCTGTTGCGCGGGCTCTTTGACGGCCTGAAAGCAAAAGGATTTGCAGGGAGTGAGGCCTTCGACCTGAAATCCTATGGAATGTCGGGGGACTACGACCTGGCCGTGGAGGAGGGCAGCAACATGGTCCGGATCGGCAGCCTGATTTTCGGCAGCCGGAGCGCCTGAATCCATTTGTGGGAAGGAAGATCCGTGATTTTTCTTGCCATTCTGCAATCTCAGATTATCTTTACATAGTCACAAGAACAATCGGCTATGATCGACCTTTCAACCTCCTATGCAGGCCTTCGCCTGAAAAGTCCCCTCGTTGTCAGCAGCAGCGGATTGAGCGATTCCGTGGACCGGATCCGCAAAATGGCCCAGGCGGGAGCAGGGGCCGTTGTGTTGAAATCGTTGTTCGAGGAGCAGATCCTTCACGAGGTGGGGACCATGGAAGGAAGCGGGTATCCCGAGGCAGCCGACTACCTGAAAGCCTACGCCCGGGAAAACAACCTGGAATCCTACCTCCAGCTCATCCGGGAGGCCAAGGCAGCGGTGGACATTCCCATCATCGCCAGCATCAACTGCGTCAGTTCCTCCGAATGGACGGGATTTGCCTCGGAAATCCAGAAAGCAGGGGCCGATGCCCTGGAATTGAACATCTATTTCATTTCCCTTGATCCGGGAAAGGATCCGCGGGTTTTTGAAACCGAATACCTGTCCCTGGTATCCCGGGTCAAGAAAGCCACCTCCCTGCCGGTCATCGTCAAATTGGGAAGGGAATTCACCAACATTCCATGGATGGTCCGGGAACTGCATCTCCGGGGTGCGGCCGCCGTGGTTCTGTTCAACCGGTTCTACACCCCCGACATCGATATGAAGGACCTGAGTTTCGTGGCTTCCGAGGTGCTGAGTTCTCCCTCCGATCTTCGGTTTTCGCTGCGTTGGATCGGGATCGTTTCCTCCCAGGTGAAAGGCATCGATCTGGCGGCTTCCACCGGGGTACACAGCGGGCAAGCCGCCATCAAGCAGATTCTTGCCGGGGCGCGTGCGGTTCAAGTGTGTTCCGTCCTGTACCGGAACGGCATCGATTACCTGAAGGACATGACCCTGGAAATGAAGCAGTGGATGGAAAAGTACCGGCACGAGTCCCTGAAGGATTTCCGGGGAATGAAAAACTACGCCAGTCTGCCGGATCCTTCCGTCTATGAGCGGGCCCAGTTCATTCGGTACTACTCCCGGATGCACTGACGCTGTTGCCTTCCGTCGGATAGGAATCGATCATCCGAACCAATTCTGCAAGCAGGACCTGTTTGGTCGGATCCGTTTCCCCCAGGTGCTTTTTCAGGTTTCGGGAAAGCCGGGTGCGGTCGCCCGCATTCAGTTCGCCGATGCACCCTTCGAGAACGGTGAACGCTTCTAGGGCAGTTTCATAGCTTCCTTTCAGGGCCAGGTTTGCAAAGGTCATGGCATGGGCTTCGCAGGACAGACCGTTTTGCCAGCAAGCGGCCACAATCCGGGCGTGGACGTGTTCGTATTCCTTGTCCTGAAGTGCCTCCACAAGCACGGGCACACTCTCCTGGTCCTTCAGATCGTTGAGCAATCCGAACACCGCATCCATGATTTCCCCTTCCTCCTGGTTGGCCAGCATCTCAAGAATTTCCCGAACGATCACCGGGTTGCCGTCGGACCGGACTTCCTGCAATACCTCCAGGATGGCGGAGCGATTCCCGGAACGCAGACGCTGAATCCGGTTTTTGTCTCTTGCTGTTTGATTTTGTTCCATTGGGTTTCTCGCATCACTTGGTTCCGGCGCAATTCCGTTCCACCCATTGACCGGCTTCCAGGATCCCGTAAAGAGACGCCATGTTGAAGCATCGGCAGGCTTCCTCCCGGTCGCCCGCGGCCAGGGCAACACCGGCCAGGGCGTTCCAGGTTTCTCCCTGGAAGGGGTCCAGATCGAGCGACATGGACAAATCCCTCGCGGCGTATCGGAGTCCGTTCGTTGCGGCGTGACTCTGTCCCCGGAGAAGCCAGTACTCGGCCCGTCCGGCTTCCATTTCCAGGGCAATGTTCATGGCCTTTAACGACTCCAGATACTTGCCGTTTTCATAGGCAAGCCGGCCCTTCAGGTAGTATGCCGAATCTGCTTCCGGAAAATAGGCCAGGTATGCATCCACATCCTTGAGAGCCTGTTCGGCCATTCCGGCTCCGCTTTTCGCAACTGCCCGGTCAAGATAGGCCGGGAATCGAACGGGATCCTGACGAAGCAGGCGATCATACAACGGGACGGCTTCCTTGTGGTTGCCGCGGGTCTCTTCCAACCGGGCCAGTTCCTCCAGGGCATCCACGTGTCGGGGATCGTTGTCCAGGGCAATTTTCAGGGCCGAACGTGCTGCTTTTTCATTCCCAAGGGTCTTGTATACCAGGGCTTTCTGGTAGGCAACCTCTGTCTTCCTGTAGCCGGATTGTTCCAACGCCAGCAGAAGATTCAGGGCTTCCAGGTATTCTTGCCTGTCCTTCAGGAACAAGGCTTCCTGGAATTGCCGGTCGAGGGGACTGTACCAATCCTCCCTCGCCCACAGGGTGTGCCAACGGGGATCGGTATCGAGACGGGACAGGGCTGGATCCAGCATCAGAACGGGCTCCGGCAATTTGTCCGCCGAACGCAGGTACAGTTCCAGATGGCGGAGGGCTTGCTCGGGATGGTTCAGCATCGCTTCCGTTCTGGCCAGGTGGAGGCTTCCCGCTGCCGGGTCCCTGGTTTCCAGGACCAGGAACACGTCCCTGGCCGGGGCGTATTCCTCCATTTGGTACAACGCCTTTCCAAGCATTTCCAGGATCCGGGCGTTTCCGGGATCGGAGGACCGGGCCTGCTGAAGCAGGGGGATCGCTTCCGGGTAGCGCTCTTGCTGAAACAGGGCGCTGCCTTCCAGATATTGGGAGGGTTGTCCCTGCATCGAAACGCCGGAAAGTCCCGCAATCCCCAGGATCAGCAGGATTCTGCCGGCCCGGGATGCCACCTTTCGTTCCCTATTTCGCTTCAATAAACACATCGTTCGATTCGCCCGAATAGACATAGATAAAACCGGTTAGAGCATTGATTTCCAGTCCGCTGAGACGTTGTTCGTAGACATCGCAAATGTAGTAATAGACCCCGGGGGCCACGAGCAGACCCGTGTCCTTGTGTTTGCCGTCCCAGTTGATGTCCGGATCTTCCGTTTCGAACACCACGAGGCCCCATCGGTTGAATATCTGCATGTTCACCCGGTCCACGTAGGCCGATCGCAAGGGCACATAGAGGTCGTTCACCCCATCGTTGTTGGGGGAAAATACATTGGGGAGAACGTAGTTGGAACACTGATCGAGGCAGAGATGCACCGAGGGCAGGGATTCGTTGCCAAAGGAATCCACAGCCGTGACCAGGTAACAACCGGCCAGCGTGCCTTCGGGAAAATGGTTGTAGGCAGTGTCATAGGCACCCTCGATCTCGGTGAGCAATGTGGGCGACTGATCCAGTCCCGGTGTGTAAAAAAGCCGGTAGGAGACCACGTCCTCGTAGCAGCTGTCGTGGACATAGGCCCAGTTCAGGTGGTTGTATCCGCTGTCGCATGCCGAAAAACCGCGGAGGGGGGGCGGGCAGGGGGGGGTGCTGTCGACCGGGGTTACGCACACCGTGTGGCTGTGGTTCACATTTTCGAACAATTCGCCCTGCAGGAGCCGCCAACCGCGGCTGGTGACGCGGTAGCAGTATTCTTCCCCGTTGATCAATCCATTGTCGATGTAGCGGTCCGATGTGGTGGTGGCGATGGAATCAAAACCGGCCTTTCCCGGATCCTGCCGGTAGATGGTGTATTGGGAATTGATCCAGGGCACGTTCTTGCGCATGACCAGGCTCACCAGATTGTCGCCCCCCGTGCCCTCGGGCACCAGGCTGGAAGCGGTTTCCGCTCCGCCGATGAGAAACCGGTTTCCGACTTCGTTGTTGTACAGCTCCACCCGGTAGCTCCAGGGAAACTGTTCCGTATTCACGTCTTCGTCCAGCCACACGGTGTCGTTCAGATCCGCCGTGTTCAGCACGCCCGCAAGGGCCATCTGTCGCCCAAGGAGGTCCGGCGACCGGGAGATCCGGTACTCGAATGGACCGTTGGCGGGGATGGTATCGAGCCCGTCCGGTTTGGCCCAGGAAAGGCGGATGGTTCCCAGGGTGCTGTGATCCTCCACGCTGACCTGCAGCATGGCCGGATTCCCTTCCACGAGCGGACTGCAGGCTTCCTGGGACGGGAAACTCAGGCTCCCGTCGGGATACACGGAAACGATCACGTAACAATATTCATTGCCCTGGGGCAGCCCTTCTCCCTGGTTGTCATCCACGAAGAGGGTGTCGAAGCGGTCGGTCAGACCGGCGATCAGTTCATATCCCGTGAATTCCGGAATGCCTCCGGTGCAGGAGTCGGCCTCGTATCCCGAAGGTCCGATTTTCCGGAACACCCGGTACCCCTGCACGGAGGGACAACTGTCCGCAGGCCAGCTCAGGGTGATGGCATTGCCCGTGGGGATCAGGGCGGGGGTCTGGGGGGCCGGGCCCAGCACCTTGATGTTCATGTTGCGGATGTCCACCAGGGGGGTTTCCTCGTGGTCGTCCTCGGCCTTGAGCACCACGGTGTAGTACTGGTCGCGCACGTGGGAACAATCCGTGTGCCACACAAAAGTGGCCCGGCTGTATCCCGGCTCATCCGCCTCTGAATCCTGGACATAGGTGGCCGGATTCTGCTCCACCGCAAAGGGTCCGCCCGTGGCCTGCATCTGAATGAAATTGCCGTCGATGTCCGTGGCCTCCACCACCACCACCAGGCTGTCTCCGGCCTGAATGCACACATTGCCGGGCTCGGTCTGCACCGGGGCCATGTTGTCGGTGTCGTACACCGTGACCTGCATGTCGCGCACGATGTTGCCGATTTTCACCCCGTTCCTCCACTCGGCCACATTCATGGCGATGTTGTAATCGCCGGTTTCCACCGGGGTCCGCCACACCAGGTCGCCCGTGACCGGGTCGACATACAGGGTGTCGCTGGAGGCGGGCAGGGTGTAGTCCTGGATGGGTTTTCCGTCCGCTTCGGTGCACACGGTGAGCTCGTAGCTGATGCTGTCCCCGTCGGGATCATAGGCGGCCGGATTGTGGATGAAGGTTTGTCCGAGCGCCGCCCGGTCGATGGGCGGATTCAACAACACCGGGGTGGAATTGTCGCCCAGCGACGGGTTGATCAGGATGGTCGTTTTGATCGAAAAGATCACGTTGACCGAGTTGGGGATGTTTTTCACCCCGTCGTTCCGGTTCGGGTCCTGGACCACGATGCCATAGACGCCCGGACCCGGAAAGGTGTGTTGGGTGATGTAGACGTTCTTCTGGTAGTAATGGGGCAGGCG
>JAWKKO010000045.1:0-17243 GCA_041393235.1 Bacteroidales bacterium | reverse complement strand
GACGGGTCCGGACTCCTCCAGGAGGGTGTGCAGGAATTTGGCCTGCATCACATCGGAGGGCAGCTCAAAGATCCGGATGTCCTTGGTTCCGGACAGGTTGTCGAAAGGTTCCAGGGCACGGGCTTCCGGAAAGTCCCGTCGGTTGTCCCGCATGAACCGGCCGGCCTCCTGCCAGGTTTCCTCCATGTATTCCCTGTCCCAATCCCAAAAGAATTGGGCGTCGTGTTCCTTCAGCCACCCGAACAGAGCTTTTTCGCAGGCATTCAAGGCATTGAATCCGGCCACCACAACACGCTGGGCGGGCGGCAAACCAAACCGTCCTTCCCGGATGTCCCGGATCAGCTCCCGGTATTGCATGCCGGGGTAGGCCTGGTTCCGGGCCAGCAGGGACGCCCGCAATCCATGGTAGAGGCGGGGCAGCTGCTCCCAGGTCTCCAGGAAGCTCTGTTTCTCCCTGGTCGCATCGCCGGCGTGGAACCCTTCCCAGAACCGCCGGATGAAGGGGATTTGCTCTTCGGTGAGTCCGGCCAGGGGATCCTCCAGGGCCTTCAGGTCGGTCAGGTTGCGGAAGAGCTGGTCCGCATCCACCAGGTATTTGTCCAGCTCGTCGAAGTCCCGGAGCATGATCTCCCCCCAGTGGAAAAAGACATCGAAGGGATCGGGCTCCTTGGTCAGCCGGCTGTACTCCCCGTGCAGGAGGAACAGGGTTTCCAGTGCATCGATCCGCTGCAACCGGCTCTGTCCGTTGACATAATCATCCACGGAGATCACCTCGGGCATCCAGGTGGCACCCGGCAGTTGCCGGGCCAGGAAGCGCCGGAAGAACACCCCGGCCCGACGGTTGGGCAACAGGATCACCGTATCGGCCAGATCACCGGTCAGGGTTTGGCTCACATACCGGGCCAGCGCTTCCAGAAAACTCGTCATGCGTCCTTGGGCTTGAATTGTTTTCCCTGCCAGCTGTCACGGGCTTCCAACAGGGCTTCGAATTTTTTTTGCACCACATCGTAGCGGAGTCCCCACCCGGGCTGGAGCGCCAGTGCCGGGCTCACCTCCCCGGCGATGCGTTCCACCACCAGGGACGGGGGCAGGGCTTCCACGATTTCCACCATCAGGTCCAGGTATTCCTCCAGGCTGAATTCCAGAAAGTCGCTTCGTTTTTCCACGTATTCCCGTTCCATAGCCGTGCCCCGGATGACCTGAAGCTGGTGGAATTTCACGGAATGCAGGGGCCATTGCGCAAGCTCGCGGACCGAATCCATCACATCCTTCCGGCTTTCCCCCGGCAATCCGACCATCAGGTGACCGCCCGTCCGGATGCCCCGCCGGGCCGATTCGGCCACGGCCCACCGGCTTGCGGCCATGTCGTGCCCCCGGTTGATCCGCCGGAGGGTGTGGTCATGAAGTGATTCCAGTCCAAATTCCAGCACCAGGTAGCATCGCTCCGCCAGCTCCGCCAGATAATCCAGGATGGCCCCGTCCACGCTGTCGGGACGGGTTCCCACCACCAGCCCGATGACGCCGGGCACCTCCAGGGCCTGGGAATACAACTCCCGCAGCCGGTCCAGGGGGGCATGGGTGTTGGTAAAGGCCTGGAAATAGGCCAGGAATTGATGGGCGTTCCTGTAGCGTTTGTTGTGAAAGGCCATTCCCTGCCGGATCTGGTCCGCCACCGGCACGGCCGGATCCACATAGGACGGGGTGAAGGCTTTGTTGTTGCAAAAGGTACAGCCCCCGGTTCCGCAGGTTCCATCCCGGTTTGGACAGGTGAATCCGCCGTGGACGGTCACCTTCTGGACCCGTCCCCCGAACCGGTTCCGGAAATAATCGCTGTAGGCATGGTACCGTCGGGCGGTCCCCCAGGGATAGGTCATCGGCCGCCTCCTTTCTTTGGTTCTTCCATGAAACCGGCCTCTGCTCCCCCGCCCCAAGGCTCGCCGTCCACCACCTTGTCGAGCAGCACATACCAGAGGAAGGTCCGGACCGACCCGTAGCCCATGGCCTTCAGGATGTCCCGGTAGCGGGCCATTTGCCGCCGGTATTCCTCTTTTTCTGTGCGGCCGAATTTGAAGTCGATGACCCGCACCTCCGCGCCGTCCACCACCACCCGGTCGGGACGGAACACCCGTCCCTCGCCGTCGACCAGGCTCCGTTCCACAAACACCTGCCGGCCCTCCGCCGGGACAAACCAGTTCCGGTCTGCCACCCGGGCGAGCCAACCCCGGATCCGTTTCATCAGCATCGCCGCATGGTCCGATTTCACCAGGCCCTTGCGCACCATTTCCTCCAGCACCGGGGACTCGTCCCCGATGTACCGGATGCCGGCAAAGATTTCGTGCATGATGTTCCCGTAGGACGTGCCGGATGCATCCTCCTCCTCGTCCACGAAGTACAGGTCGTTTCGGATCCGGATGCGGGGAATTCCCTCGTCCCGGACCACCGGATAGCGATCCAGGGTCCAGCCGGGCACGGCGGCTTTTTTCACCGAAGGCTCCGGCAGGTTCCCGATGCGAAGGCCGCCGTTGGTGCGGAAGTCCCCGAGATTGTCAAAGGCCGGTTGCCGTTCCGGACGGAGGGGCAGGATTCCCAGGAGCAGATCGCCCGTGTGCCGCATCCGTTGGCCGTCGTTGCCCGGCACCCCCACAAACAACAGGGAACGGGCCCGGGTGAAAGCCACGTACAACAGGTTCAGGTTGTCCATGTACCCCTGCATGCGTTCGCGGAGATAGTCGCCGGAAAACATGCTATCTTTCAGGTCGTTGCCGTAATTCAACGGCACCAGGGGCATGCGATGGAAGGGCGTCCCCGCCGTCCGGCACCAGAGAATGGTCCCTTTGCTTCCGTCGGTGGTCAGCTCCCAGTTGCAGAAGGGCACCAACACCGCTTCGAATTGCAGTCCCTTGGACTTGTGGATCGTCAGGATCTGGATGGCATCGGTGTGTTCGGTCACGGTGAGACTGTGGGTGTGCCCGCGGCGGTCCATGTAATCGAGAAAACCCGATATCTCCTGGTGCTGTCCCCGGCTCAGGTCCACAACCAGATTCTGCAAGGCCTGCAGGTACGGCAGATCATCGGCCTGTTGATCCAGTCCAAGGGCGCGGATCAAATGCTCGATCAATTCATAGAGGGGCAGGTGGCGCAGGGCCTCCTCCCCGCTGCGGAGTGCCTCCGGCAGGAAGTCCTCCAATCCCCGTTCCCGGTCATACACACGGTCCGAACCATCTGCCTCCTCCCCGGATGGCTGCACGCCGTACCGAAGCAGCAGGTGCTTGCACAGGGCCACGTTCACGCCGTGTCCCGGATCGACCAGATACCGAAGCATCGCCAGAATCAGGTTCACCGCATCGTTTTGCACCAGGATCAGCGAATCGTTGGTGATGAAGCGGTAGCGTTCCTCGTCCCGGTGAAGCCGGGCCAGCTCCAGCAGGGCGGTTGCCACCAGGGCGCCTTCCCGCTTGTTCCGGACCAGGATCGCGATGTCTCCGGGACGGTAACCCGCCTCCAGGATCTGGTCCAGCCAGACAGCCAGGGCGTCCAGGGTCTGTTCCCGGAATTCGCTCAGGGTACCCTCCGGAAACACGTCCACCTGCACATAGCCCGTTGGATCCGGGTCCGCCGAATCACCGGGGATGTCCTGCACCGCATCGGCATAGGCCTCCCGGAACCGCCGCACCTCCGCTGCCAGCACCTCCCGGCCCAGACCGCCGTCCCGGCCCTCCTCCTCCATCCGGTCGGCCAGGAGACCGGCTGCCAGTTGAAATACGGTGTTGTTGAATCGGATCACACGCTCCAGGCTCCTGTGGTTTACCTTCAGATCCTGCACCTCCACCTGCTGGTGCGCGAAATCCGCTCCGATTTGACCGCCCAGGATGCGCCAGTCCGAATTTCGCCACCGGTAAATGGCCTGTTTCACATCCCCGACGACCAGGCTGTCGTCCCCGGAGGCCAGGCGTTGTCGAGCAGCGGCCGGAAGTTTTCATACTGAAACAGGAGGTGTCCTGGAATTCGTCCAGCATCAGATGCTGGTACCGGTTTCCGGTCCGTTCGTAAACAAAGCGAACCTGGTTGCTTCCAATGATGCCCCGGAGAAAGCGGCTGGAATCCGACAGGAGGAACAGATTCCGTTCCTGGTTGTAGCGGACGATCTGATCCCGGAGATCGCCCAGGATTCCCAGGGAGTAAAAATGACGGTGTACCAGGGTGGCGGATTTCAGGATCACCACCTGTTCGTACAGGTCCCGGTAACGTGGCATGAGGTCGTCCCGGATGAATCCGCCGATGCCGGCATCCACCTCCCCTTTCCCGTCCATTTGCTTTCATCGGTGCAGGCTTCCTGCCTGGGACCGGTGAAATTGGCACGTTCCCGGCAGCCGCCTGGAGAAACAAAACCGCGGGGGACCGGCTTTTGTTGGGCAAATCCGCCAGATCCCGGTCCAGCGCGCTTGCCCGGTCCACGGCCTTTTGCCCGATGTCCCGGATTCTCACTTCGGCCTCCGTGCGGATGGCTTGCACGTCCTTGCCAAAGGCTTCCAGATTTTCGCGGGCCAGCTCGCCCCCGTCCGGATCCGAAAACAGGGCCTGGAATTCCTCCCGGAACAATTCCTGGCCCAGATTCGCCAGGGCATCCCGGAAGTTCCAGCTTTTTTCCGACTCCATTTGTTCTTCCGCAAACCGCAGGAGCCAATCCTCCAGAGAGGCATCCCGCTCGATTTCCAGGAACAAACGCTCCAGGGCCAGGTCCAGGACCTTGTCCCCGTCCATTTCCAGGTTGTACCCCGGCTGGATTCCGATCTCCCGGGTGAAGGCCCGGATCACCGACTGAAAAAAACTGTCGATGGTGCCCACGCTGAAATAGGAATAGTCGTTGAGGATTTCCTGCAACAGATTGCCGGCGGCGGAAGCCACCTGCTCCGGGTCCAGTCCGGTCGTCCTGCACAGCTCCCCCAGGGCCCGTTCTCCCCGGCCATGGGCCGGCCTTCCTCCTTTCCACAGGGAAAGGTCATGGAGGGTGGTCAGAATCCGGTGTTTCATTTCTCCCGCCGCCTTGTTGGTGAAGGTGACGGCCAGAATGTGCCGGTGGGCCTGGGGCCGGCGAAAGAGCTGCTCCAGATAGGCCTGGGTCAGCCGGGACGTTTTCCCGGAGCCGGCGCTGGCTTTGAATATGTGCAGGGGACACATCCCATAAAGATACATTTTCTGCCATGGGTTCTCTGCCGGATTCTTCAACATTTTGCCAACCCCGGACACCCGATCGGGGTCTCAATTCGAGAGGATTTCTTACATTGGTCATTGACAACCAAGCCCTGATCCCATGAAAACGAGAAAAACTCTTGTTGTGCTCTTGCTTGCCATCGCCCCGGCAATTTCGGCACAGTTCAACACCGGTGCATCCTACTTTTCCGGTTCCACCCGAGGAAGCCTTGGCTTCAGCAGTCTGGCCCAGGAACTCAACGGAGAAGTCTACCGCACCAACGCCCTCTATTTTGGCCTCACCCCGGAGGCCGGGTATTTCATCAAGAACCGTCTGGCCCTCGGGGCCGCCATCGGCCTGAATTACACGGCCTACTTCGAAGGCGTGACCGATGATTACAGCATCGTGGCCGGACCCAGCGTCCGGTATTACCTGCCCCGGGACACCGAATTGCAGATCTTCCTGTACGGATTTTTCGGGTTCGGAGGTGTGCCGGATCACAAGCTGGTGGAGTTTTCGGCCGGACCTGGTTTCAATTATTTTCTGACCGAAAGGGTGGCCCTGGAGGCACGGACCCTGTACACCCTCACCCGGGAATGGAACCCGGTAGGCGGCGGACACCACAATCTCCACGATGTGGGCGCCACGATCGGGGTTTCCCTGTTCTTTTCCGACCTGACCTTCATCACCCGCCAGCGGGAGCTGGTTGACTAGCCGGACCGGGCATTCCGCCGTCGGCAGCCGCATCGCTCAAAGGCACCGGGCCATGACCCGGGGGGATTCCGGTTTTTTCCATCCCCGGGTTTTTCCTATTTTTGTGCCACAATCCGGCTTATGGGAAAACGTGTGGTCATCGGTCTTTCGGGAGGCGTCGATTCCAGTGTGGCGGCCCATCTTCTCAAAAAAGAGGGCTACGACGTCATTGCCCTGTTCATGATCAACTGGCACGACAAAACCGGCGTGATCGACGGGGACTGCCCCTGGGACGAGGATGTGATCTTCGCCGAGCTGGTGGCCCGGAAGCTGGACATTCCCTTCCATGTGGTCGATCTCAGCGAAGACTACGGGAAACGGGTGATCGATTACATGTTCGGAGAATACAAGAAAGGCCGGACGCCCAATCCCGACGTGCTTTGCAACCGGGAAATCAAATTCGACGCCTTTCTGGAGGCCGCCAGGGAACACCGGCCCGATTTCGTGGCCACCGGTCACTATTGCCGGAAAACCACCACCGAGACGAACGACGGTCCGGTCCATCACCTGCTGGCCGGAGCCGATCCCAACAAGGACCAGAGCTATTTCCTCTGCCAGCTCAGCCAGGAACAGCTGGCCCCGGCCCTCTTCCCGATCGGACACCTCCACAAACCCGAGGTCCGGGACATTGCCCGGGACCTGGGCCTGGCGTCGGCCGAAAAAAAGGACTCCCAGGGCATCTGCTTCGTCGGCAAGGTTCATTTGCCGGTCTTCCTCCAGCAAAAACTGAAAGCCCGGGAAGGGAACATCTTCGAGATCCCGGCCACCCTGCCCCTGTACGGGGAATCAGCGAGCCGGAACCGGACCCACGCCAACGATCCGGAGGGTAAGGCGCTTGCCACGGAACAGCTGGAGGAGATTTGCTCGCCCTGGACCTACGGCAAGGAAGAGGGTACCTGGGTGGGCAAACACCAGGGCGCCCATTTTTTCACGGTGGGCCAGCGCAAGGGCCTCCAGGTGGGCGGAAAGCCCGAGCCTCTTTTCGTCCTTGCCACCGACGTGGACCAGAACCGCATTTTCGTGGGACAGGGCCAGGACCATCCGGGACTGTACCGGCCCGGACTGAAAATCGAGCCGGAGGAGATCCACTGGATCCGGCCCGACCTTCGCCTGGAAGCCGGACAGTCGGCCCGGTACGACATCCGCATCCGCTACCGCCAGCCCCTGCAGCCCGGTGTGCTTCACATGCGGGACGAAGGCTTGTTCCTCCTGTTTGAGGAAGCCCAGCGAGGCATCGCGGCCGGACAATTTGCCGCGTGGTACCTGGGCGACGAACTGGTCGGCTCCGGCGTCATCCACGCCTGAACTCTAGAAAATCAAAGTTGTATCGATCCTTCACTGCCAGGCTGGCCTGGTGACGGTATTTCGCCTCCAAAGCCTTGTCAAAGTTGGTTTGGTTCAGCAGGAACCGCTCATAGGCTTCGCTCTCTATCTGATGGACCAGTACGCTTTTTGTCCATCCAAATTTCATGGTCATTCGGATGTAAAACTCCCTTTGTAGATCATCCTTGCATTTCTCCAAAACGACAATATTGTGGCTCCATCCAATTTCTCGCACCAATGGTGCGAGTTTTTCATTTCCCTGATATGTCAGGTAAAACTTCCTCATTCTCCACAGATTCTGGGATGAGTATCCCTGGATACCCGGGAACTCATTCTGTAGATCCTTCGATAGAGTTCCTACGACAGATTTCCCCCAACCAAGCTCATCCTGCTTTTCTACGATCGCTCTTCCGATATCCCAGTTCAGGCGAATTAGTTCCTGGTTTACTGCCTTCAGGGCCTGGTACTGAGCATCCCGGATCTTTTCTTTTATCTCTTTTACAAAAGACTGGTAATCGGATGTATGAATGATGTTCATACGCTCTGTTGATCTGGATGCTTCGCAAAGATCACCTCCGGACCGGTCACACGGGTGTATGTGCCGAAGGCCGTCCGGATCGCCAGGCATTTCTGATTTTCTTTGGAAAGGGATGTGGAAACGGGCCGACCGCTACCGTTTGTGCAGGCCGCACTCCTTGTGGGCCTCGTTTTCCCACCACCACCGGCCGGCGCGGACATCCTCGCCCGGTTCGATGGCCCGGGTGCAGGGTTCGCAGCCGATGCTGGGAAATCCGGAATCGTGGAGAAGGTTGTAGGGGACGTCGTGCTCCCGGATGTAGGACCAGACCCGTTCTTCGGTCCATTCGATGAGCGGATTGATCTTGACCAGTCCGTTGGCCTTGTCCCACTCCACCAGCTTGTTGAAGAAACGGGACACCGACTGGTCCTTCCGAAGCCCGCATATCCAGGCTTCCTTGCCTGCAAACGCCCGGGGCAGCTGGGCCACCTTCCGGATGCCGCAGCACAGCTTGCGTTTCTCCAGGGAATCGTAAAACAGGTTGACCCCGTGCTTCGACACCATGTCCTCCACCTTGGCCGCATCGGGAAAATAGGTGAGCATCCGGATCCCGTATTTCTTGTTGGTCCGCGCGATCAGATCATAGGTTTCCGGAAACAAACGTCCCGTGTCCAGGGTGAAAATCCCCGTTTTCCGGCCCAAACCCGTCACCATGTCCGTCAGCACCTGGTCTTCCAGGCCGAGGCTGGTGGACAGGACGATGTCTTCCCCAAAGCGTTCCAGAAAAAAGCGGATCACGTCCAGGGGATCCCTGCCCTTCCATTCTTCGTTCCAGGCATCGATCTGTGCCTTCATCTCCGGAGTCGCTTCCCCGGCACGCTTCCCTTGTTCTTCTGCCATTCTCTTCCTTCCAAAAATCGGTCGATCCGTTTCCCTTTCCTCATCCCTCGTGGGCGATTCTCGGGTCGAACGCACTGAGGCGTCCCATGTCCCGCCAGACATCCGCATCGTGCCGGTAGGTATTCACTTTTTCCGTCCGGGACAACGCCAGCAAAAAAGGCATCACCGGAAAAACCTCCTCCCGGGGCATGTGGCCGAACACGGCCGGATCCATGATCATGATGGCGCTGTAGGCGATGGGGTGCAGTTCCTCCCCCGGATTTCCGGTGAGGATGGTTTCGCCGCTCCGGTTGTCCCGCCAGCCTTTCAGCAAGCCGTCCCCGTTCACCAGAAGGCTCCGGCTGGTCCGACGGTCCTTCACCGCCAGGGTGACCATGGCGCCCGATGCAACATGATCGTCAAACATTTCCTGGAGCCGGATGGTGCACATCACATCCACATTGTACACCAGAAAGGGTTCCCCCTGCAAATGGGCCGAAGCCCGGGCGATGCCCCCTCCCGTATCCAGGAGCTCCTCCTCCTGGGAGAAGTGGATGTCCATGCCGAAGGACTTGTTTTCTTCCACGAAATTCCGGATCATCTGGGCATGGTGGTGGATGTTGATCACCGCCTCCGAGAACCCTTCGGATTTGAGCTTCAGAAGGACATGCTCCAGCAGGGGCTTTCCCTCCCACTTCAGCAGGGCTTTGGGACAGCGATCCGTCAGGGGACGCAACCGTGTCCCCAGGCCGGCCGCCAGGATCATCGCTTTATTTCCTCGGGTTTGCAGCACCACTTCTTCTTGACCGACGTCCGGTCACATTTCCGACAACAATAGATTTTTTCAGATCCGTTCATCTTCCGGTCAAGCTCCTGCCTGTCCTTGCACAATTTCTTCGACATGCTTCTGTGTGGGTCTGGACAGATAACAGAAAACCGCACGGATTGTTCCCGGGACCGATCCGGGTTTCATCCGAGGCAGCGGCGTCCGGAGCGGAATCCCTCCGGAGCCCTCCGGCACTCAGGCTTTGGTCCAGTAGCAGACCTTCGGAGACACAATGCTTCCGTCGGCTTTCAGAATCTTCATGGCCTTGTCCACCTCTTTCCGGTCGAGTCCGGATTTCTCGGCGATTTCACCGGCTTTCATTGCGACTTTCGATTCTCCCAGGGTCTTCAGGACCAGTTTGCTTGCTTCCATGCTGTTCGATTATTTGGTTTGATGGTTGTTCATCCGGACATTCATGTGGGTATCGAAAATTTCCCGGGTCCGGGACAAATGCTTTTTCATCACGCGGAAGGCTTCCTCCTCCTCCCGGCTCTCAATGGCCCGGACCAGCTCCTCATGGGATGCCAGGGTGGCCGCTTTTTCGCCGTCGATGTTGGCGTAAAAGAAGTTGCGCATGCGGGGCAGCAGCGTGTAGATGGGCTCCATGGTCATCTGGATGATGGGATTGGAGGCTGCGCGTGCCACCCCCAGGTGGAATTTGTTGTCCAGGTCCGATTCCAGCTGGGTGTTGTCGGGGTTGCATTCCCGGAACTGCCGGAGGTTGTCCTTCAGTTCCTTCACATGATCGTCCGACCGGTTGCGTGCGGCATAGCGGGCGATCTCCGGCTCGAACATCTGGCGGACCTCAATGATCTGTTCGATGAGGTTCCGGTCGAATTTGAGGTCGTAATACAGGTTCAGGGTTTTGATGGCATCCTCGATGCGGATCTCGGACACATACATCCCGCTGCCTTTCTGGATGGTGATCAGGCCCCTTGCGCTCAACCGACGAAGGGCTTCCCGCAGAGCCGTCCGGCTCACCCCGAAGGATTCGCACATCTCCCGTTCCGTGGGCAATTTGGAACCCACCGGCAATTTCTTTTCCCGGATTGCATTTTCCAGGGTGCGTTCGATCCGCTGGCTCAGGGTCAGTTTGCTCCCGATGTTTTGAAAAACGTCCTCCATGCGCTGATTTCTCCGGTCGTCGCAAAGATACATTTTTTCAAGGCTGGGAATGGTCTATATTTGTCATACATCATTCAACCGACCAATTTCGGTCCAAACGACACAGCCCATGATATTGATTGCCGACGGGGGTTCCACGAAAACAGATTGGAGATTGATCGACGGGTGGAAGGAATTCAGCATGTCGACACCGGGCATCAACCCCTACCATTCGAGTCCGGACGAGATCCGGGAGATCCTCAGCGGCCTCCCGCTGAGGGAGCAGGAAGCCCCCATCCGGGAAGTGCATTTTTACGGGAGCGGCGTATCCACGCCGGAGATGAAAGCCCTCCTCCACGAAGCCTTCCAGCAACGGGTCGGCGCCCAGGCCGACATCCACGTCCTGGACGACCTCACCGGCGTGGCCCGGGCCCTGTTCCGGACCGGAAGCGGCATCGCCTGCATCCTGGGAACCGGTTCAAATTCCGGGCTCTTCGTGGATGGCGAGCTGGTCGACAAGGTTCCGGCCCTCGGTTACTCCCTGGGCGATGAGGGGAGCGGGACCGACATCGGGAAACGGCTCATCAACGCCCTTCTGAAACGGACCCTCGATCCCCAGGTCAAGGAAGCCATCATGCAGGAGGAAGGCCTGTCGGAACCGGAAATCCTGGACCGGGTGTACAAAAAACCCCATGCCAACCGGTACCTGGCCTCCCTGGCCCTTGTGGCGGCCAAGCACCTGGAAACGCCCGGGGTGCGGACCCTGGTGACAAAGGCGTTCGAAGCGTTCGTGGAAAACAACATTTTGAAATACAAGGATGCCACATCGTATTCCCTGGGCTTCGTGGGATCCATCGCCTTCCATTTCCGGGAGGTGTTGCAGGCCGTGCTGGACAAATACGAACTCACCGCCACCCAGTTCCTGGCCTCGCCCATGGACGGACTCACCGCCTACCACCGGGAAGCGAAACCCGTCTCCGTCTCCGGGGCCCAATCCATCACCGAATCCGCTTCCGTTCACGACCACCTGGACAAAATGACGGTGCGGGAGCTGTTGGAAAACATCAACCGGGAAGACAGCAAGGTGATCCTGGCGGTCCAGCGGGTGATCCCCCAGGTGGAAAAACTGCTGACGGCACCGTGGAGCGCCTGTCCCGGGCGGTCGCCTGTTCTATGTGGGAGCCGGAAACTGCGGCCGGCTCGGCATCCTGGATGCCTCCGAAACTTCCACCTTTGGGTTCCCCACGACGTGGTCATCGGACCTATCGCCGGGGCGACCAGGCCATCCGCAAGGCGGTGGAATCGGCCGAAGACGACCTGCAGGGGCCTGGCGCGACCTGGCTCCCCACCGACCCGGGGAAAAGGACGTCATCGTGGGCACGTCGCCTCCGGGACGGAACGCCCTATGTGATCGGCGCCATGCGCGACGGCCGCAAAGCCGGCCTCCTCACCGCCTGCATCACCAGCAACCCGGGCAGCAAACTGGCCGCCGAAGGGACATTCCATCGAAGCCCTCGTGGGACCCGAGTTCGTCACGGGCAGCACCCGCATGAAATCCGGCACCGCACAAAAACTCATCCTCAACATGATCACCACCTCCACCATGATCCGCCTGGGACGGGTGAAAGGCAACAAAATGGTGGACATGACCTTTACCAACCAGAAAACTCGGGGAATGGGCACCCGAATGATCATAGCGAAACTGGACTCGACCCGGAGGAAGCCAGGCGGTTGTTTCTCCTGCATGGATCCGTCCGAAAGGTGATAGAAAGTTTATAAAGCCACAAGCGCCAGAGTAAAGTTTATAAGGTTTGTAAAGGGGCTGGGGTGTGCGGTGGATGAGCGGCGAGGAGGGCGGCGGTGCTATAGAACATGTGCCCCAGCTTGGTGAAGGGAAGGCACATGATCACGAACCAGACCATCACCAGGTGAAAGAAGTAGAGCCCGTAGGCAATGCCCCAGTTAAGCGAACCGCCCATTCCACCAGGCTTCCCGGACAGGTCAGCAGGAAAATGGAACCCAGCAGGAACCAGTCGGAATACCCGCTCGTCCCGAAAACCTCCCGGTTGGTGAGGCGTTGGTGGGTCAGGATGCCCAGACCCGTGAAAATCATGAGCGATGCCCCGTTGCCCGCCAGCTTGAAGGGGTTGGTCAGGGGCAGGGGATAACATGGGTGACCGTGGCCCAGATGGCATAGAGGGTGACCAGAATCAGCAGCAGGGCAAAGCTGAAGAACAACAACATGTGGGCCCATTTCCGGACTTTTCTGGAACCGCAGGCGGCAAAATTGGCGTGGGACAGGATCTCGCCCAGGACCCGGAAGACCGGAAGGCGAGGCTCGTGCCCCCTGGGGTTTCGAAGGATGCGGGGGTGATCCGCTTCATGTCCTTCCAGAACCGGCCGATTCCCCCCGATGGCCACCGTGGTGAACCCCAGGGTGATCAAAGAAAACTCCCGTTGAGCCAACCGTGGGGAAAGAATTTGCCATAGTCCACGGGTCCTCCCGGAATCTGATGGGTCCCGGCAAGAAAAAGGATCAGTAGAATCCCAACAACGGGGATCAATACGGCCAGGGGCAGCCAGGCCGGTTCGTTCACCATCCGGTACAGAAAGCGGGGACGCGTATAGTGGGCATAGGTCTTTTGCCGGATGGCGGCCAGCACATCGGCCGGCTTCACATCCCTCGGACAGGTGGCGCTGCAGTCGCCGCACTGGTGGCACAGCCACACGTCCACATTGCCGAGGAGGCGGTCCTTCATGCCCCAGGCCGCCCAATGCATCTCCTTCCGCGGAAAAGGACGATCCTCCGGCGCCAGGGAACACACCGCCGTGCAATTCCCGCATTGCATGCACTGGTTCAGCACCGATCCGCTCAGCCTTCCCAGCTCCCTCTTAAATCCAATGTCCGGCTCCACCCCTTTACAAACTTTATAACTTTATAACTCCTTTACAAACTTTATAACTTTATAACTTTATAAACTCTATTCCTTATACGGATTCGGTCCGATCTCAACCAAGGTTTCCACATAATCATTGATCATCTTCACAATCTCCCGCTGGTCCGTGATCTCCACAAACCGGGTTTCGATCCGCTCCGGTTCCAGCATCATGCTCTCCAGGGCCTCCTGAAAATTTTCGCCCCTTTGCCGGGTCAGTTCGCTCCCGGTGATGAAATGGCACTGGTAATCGTCCCCGGGTTTGCAACCGATCTGCAGGATGCCGTCGTAGCCGTGCGACAGGGCATCCGAAATCCAGACCTTGTTGATGGATCCCAGGCAGCGGACCGGAACGATGCGGACGAAGGGACTCATCTGCAACCGTGCAATGCCGGCGCCGTCCAGGGCCGGGTAGGCATCGTTTTCGCACAGAAAGACCAGCACCCGGGGTTTCTCCTCGAATTCATCGGGCACGCTTACGGCCTTGATCATGGCGGAAACGCTGTTGATGTTGAAATCCGAAAAGCCGATGACCCGCTCGGGACAGGAACCCACGCAAATGCCGCACCGGCGGCAGCGGGCGGGATTCGGCAGCGGGGTGCCTTTTTCCGTTTCATCGTAGCTTCCGAAGGGACATTCCTCGGTGCAGCGCTTGCAATCGGTGCACCGCTCCATGTACAGTTCCGGGTAGGTGGCATCCCCGGCCCGGGGATGGACGGCCTCGCCCCGCTTCACGGACTCCACGCACTGGATGGCCTTCATCATGGCCCCTCCCCCGTCCTCCCGGGCACTTTCCAGGTCCATGGGGGCCCGGACCGCTCCGGCGGCATAGATCCCGGTTCGCCGGGTCTCGTAGGGGAAACAGATGAAATGGGAGTCCGCAAATTCATAGGCCAGCCTGGGCAACTCGGGTCCCTGCCGGTAGGCAAGGCGCAGAGCATCGGCACCACCCGGCACCATGCCGTTGGCCAGGATGAGCAGATCGGCCCGGAGCTCCACGTTCTCCCCGAGCAGGGAATCCTTGACGTCCAGGGCCACGGTCTGCCCGTCCATGCGGATGTTGTCTGCCCGGCCCTTCGTGAGAAAGATCATGTCGTCGGCCTGCACCCGCTTGTACAATTCTTCCTGCAAGCCCGGAGTCCGGATGTCCTTGTAGAGGATGTACACCCGGGCGGCCGGGTTCTTTTCCCGGATGTAGAGGGCTTGCTTCAGGGCTGCGGTGCAACAGTACACCGAACAATAGGCCAGGTGGTTTTTGTCCCGGGACCCGGCGCACAATTGGATGCAGACCCGGTCCGGCACGGGGCTCTCTCCCACAAACTGCTCGAACTCCTCCAGGGTTTTGATTCGATCCGACAAACCGTAGCCCAGGTGTTGCAGCTTCGCGGCGGGATAGGGCTTCCAGCCCGTGGTGTTGACCACAGCCCCCACGCGCACGGCCAGGTCGCCCGGCTGTTTCAGGACCACCGAGAAGTTTCCGGGCTCGCCCTGGATGGAATCAACCGTGGTGGCCAGGTGAATTTCGATGAGGGGATGGGCCCTCGCCTGCCGGACCAGCGAATCGATCTTCGGGTCGGACCAGGCGGTGTCTTTCCAGGGCTCCGGCACGGCTTTCCGGATCCGGGAAGCGTAGCCTCCCAGCCGGATGGATCGTTCCGCCAGATGGACCCGGTATCCGGCGCCCGCTCCCTGCAAGGCGGCCGTCAATCCGGCCATGCCCCCTCCCACCACCAGGATGTCGGTGGAAACCGATTCCGGAAGGTAGGGCTTGTTGTCTCGGATGGCCGCCAGTTTGGCCAGGGCCATGTGGACCTGATCGGCGGCACAAAGCTGGGTGTCCTCGTCCCCGGCGGGCATCATCCAGCAGATCTGTTCCCGGAGGTTGACCCGTTCCACGGCCGTGCCGTCCAGATCAAAGACCTCAGTTTTTTGTCTTGGGGAGCAGGCCGCGATGGCAAGCCGGTCGATCCGGTCCTTCTCCATCCGGCCGTGAAGCAATTGAAGCCCTTCTTCGGAACAGAGCGCCGGGTGTTCCATCAGGCGCACTTCAGGATATTTCTGGCCGACCGAAGCTTTCAGGGCCTCCAGGTCCAGGCAGGTTCCCAGGCCGCATCCGGAACAAAGGGCCAGTCCGATCGTGGCATTCTTAGGCATGGTCCTCCTCCTCCCGTATGCTTTTCAGTGCCGCTGCCGTGGCGTCCTTCACCGAGGAGGCCACATCCATGGGCCGTTTTGTCAGGGCGACGGGATGGATCCCCTCCTCCTGGTCGGCCGCGGCAAACCCGTATTCGTTTCGTTTCAACCCCGGAAAACCGGTGGCCGGCACCATGCCGGTGGCCAGCACCACCAGGTCGAACACCTCCCGTTTCATTCGTCCCGAGGTGCTGTCCTCCGCCTCCACAAGCAATCCGCCCTCCTTCCGGGCGGTCACCTTGCCCACCTTGCCCCGGGTGAGGGTGAGACCGGCACAGTCTTCCGCCTTTTGCAGCGTGGCTTCATTCCGGCCTCCCAACCGCAAGTCGATGTAAAAAATCTCGGTTCGGATCCCCGGGAATTTCTCCGCAAGCGTTAGGGCCTGCTTCAGCGAGACCCCGCAACAGACAGCCGAACAGTAAGGCAGGTGGCGGATGTCGCGTGATCCGGCACACTGGACGAAGGCCACCCGTTCCGGCTTGTTCCCGGTGGACGGTACCAGCAACGATCGCCCCGTGAGCCGCGCCCGCTCCAGCATCCCCTCCAGCTCCAGGTTGGTGATCACATCCGCCGAATCCGCATAGTCGTAGGTTTCCAGATTCTTCGCATCGTAGGGGGTCCACCCGGTGGCAACGATGATCCGGTGAACCTGCAGCAAAATCTCGGCCGGTTGGGCCTCCAGGTGGATGGCATCGAAGTCGCACACCTCCGCGCATTTGGCGCAGGAGGAGCCCGGACAGCGGCCCGGATCGATGGTGTATTTCATCGGAAAGGCCAGTCCGCCCGGAATGTAGGCAGCCTTGTGGCCCGTGGTTGGATCCGGTTCAATCGGGCAGACCTCCGCACAGCGCCCGCAGGCGGTGCAGCGGTTGGTGATGGTCCGGGCATCCAGGGACACGCGGACACTGAAATTCCCGGCGATCCCGGCCACTTCCCTGACCCGGGCTCCGGTGTAATACTGAATCCGGGGGTTGGAACGCAGGCGCCGGGTGTTGATTTCCAAACCGCAGGCCGGGGGACACATTTTGGGAAAGTAGTTGTGCAATTGGGCCACCCGGCCTCCCAGGTAGGGGTCTTTTTCGAGCAGGATCACGGAATGCCCCGCTTCGGCAAGCTCCAGGGCGGAGGTGATGCCGCTGATCCCGCCGCCCACAACCAGGATGGGATGCAGGGTTTGCATCACAGAAGTTCCCGTTTGATCATTTCCCAGCTGTCGTCTTCCGGGTTCCACCGGCAATTGGCGAAGGCTTCCCATTCCTTCTTCATCTCCGGATGGTCGGTCCGGAAGTAATAACCGGGCCACCGGGTTTCCTGCCGGAAGAGCAGGGTCCGGATGTGGGATTCAGCTTGCCACAAACGGTGCACGTTCTCCCAGCACCGCATGAGTTCATTGAGGTCGGAGGCAGCCAGTTTGTCCGCGTCCTCCTGCATGTACGCCAGGTATTCCAGTCCTTTCTTCAGCAAGGCTTCGGAGGTCCGGAAGCCCACCGATGCCCCCCCGGCGTATTCATCCATGATTTT
>JAWKKO010000044.1:0-18574 GCA_041393235.1 Bacteroidales bacterium | reverse complement strand
GAATCATCGCTTATTTTCAAGATTTAGATAATCCTCTAGCATACATTGACTTAAATGGAATTATTTGATATAGAATTCATTACAATATTATTGACCCCCGGTAATGCATAAATTGGTAGTAAGATGAACACACGAAGGGATTTTATCAAGCAGGGAAGTCTGGCTGTCGCCGGCCTGTCCGTTCAAGGCATGGGAATAGCATTTGCACCGGTCCGGCCGGCGGAATATACCAGCCGGCGTCCCCCCGTCGGGGAACGCAACTTCAGTTCCGAAGCCGTGGAACAAACCATTGCCGCGGTCGGCTCGAAACTGAAGGATCCCAAGCTGGCCTGGATGTTCGGGAACTGCTTCCCCAACACCCTGGATACGACGGTGGAGTTCGGAACCCGGCAGGGCAAACCAGACACCTTTGTCATCACCGGCGACATCCATGCCATGTGGTTGCGCGATTCCACCGCCCAGGTGTGGCCCTACCTCCCCCTGGTCACCCGGGACGAAAAGCTGAGAAGCCTGCTGGCCGGAGTGGTGCACCGGCAGACCGCCTGCGTGCTTCTGGACCGCTATGCCAACGCTTTCAACAAAACCACGGAGGAAGAGGTGCACTGGATGGGCGACCGGACCGACATGAAAGCGGGTCTGCACGAACGCAAATGGGAGATCGATTCCCTGGCCTACACCGTCCGTCTGGCCTATCATTACTGGAAAACCACCGGCGATGCCTCAGTGTTTGACGCCGACTGGCAGAAAGCCGCCCGGCTCATCGTGCAGACCTTCCGGGAACAACAACGCAAAGACGGCCTGGGGCCCTACCGCTTCGAACGGGAAACCACCCGTCAGCTCGACACCCTGTCCAACGGCGGCTGGGGCCGGCCCCTGAACCCGGTGGGCCTGATCAATTCGGCGTTCCGGCCCTCCGACGATGCCACCACCTACGGTTTCCTGATCCCCTCCAACCTGTTTGCCGTGGCTTCCCTGGACCAGCTTGCTGAAATCAGTATCCTTGTCACAGGCGACCGTGCTCTTGCCGGAGAATGCAAGGTTCTGGCCGAGGAGGTCTCGATGGCCATTCGGGACCATGGCATGGTGGAACACCCCGTCCATGGGAAGGTCTATGCCTATGAGGTCGATGGCTTCGGCAACGCCACCTTCATGGACGATGCCAACGTCCCCAGTCTCCTGGCCCTGCCCTACCTGGGCTGCGTGTCCGCCGACGACCCGGTGTACCTGAACACCCGCCGCCTGGTCTGGAGCGGGAACAACCCCTATTTCTTCCGGGGAAAAGCAGCGGAAGGGATCGGGGGACCCCACGTGGGCTACGACATGATCTGGCCCATGAGCATCATCATGCGGGCCATGACCAGCCGCGACGACGAGGAAATCGCCTGGTGCATCCGCACCCTGCGCGACACCGATGCCGGGACCGGGTTCATGCACGAGAGCTTCCACAAGGACGATCCTTCCAATTTCACCCGCTCCTGGTTTGCCTGGGCCAACACCCTCTTCGGGGAACTGATCCTCAAGCTGGTGAACGAGGGCAAGGAGGATTTGCTGGAAGCCTGAGAAGAAGGTTTGCCTTGATTTTTTAATGTTTTTATCCTATTTTTGCCTTGACTTTTACATCATTTCTTCGATTGTTTGCTTTGATTTTTTGATATTAAATGAAAAGACAGGTATTCAACTCGCTGATTGATTGGAAGAAAAACAAAAATCGCAAAGTATTGCTGCTGCGGGGCGCCCGACAGGTCGGAAAGACCTACATTGTCCGGGAATTGGCGCAGGAATTCACGCACTATGTGGAGGTGAACTTCGAGAAGAATCCCGATGTCAAGGGTTTTTTTGACCAGAATCTTGACCCGGAACGAATCTGCACGAGTCTGTCCGCCTATTTCCGGGTTCCCATCCTGGAGGGAGAGACGCTTCTGTTCTTTGATGAGATACAAAGCTGTGCAAAGGCGATTCAGGCTCTCCGTTTCTTCTATGAGTCAAAACCGGCCCTGCATGTGATCGCCGCCGGATCTCTGCTGGAATTTGCCCTCTCAGATCTGCCTTCCTGGGGTGTGGGACGCATCCGCTCTCTGTACATGCATCCCATGTCATTCGATGAATTCCTGATGGCGAACCAGGAGGAGGCGCTGATCGACATGAAAAAGATCGGGTCGCCCGAGAACCCGATTCTCCCGGTTTTCCATGAAAGGCTCAAGGAATACCTCCGCTACTTCATGATGATTGGAGGAATGCCGGAGGCAGTGAAAACCTTCATTGGCAATCGGACCGACATGACTTCCGTACAAAACGTACTGTCGGACATCGCCACCTCCTACCATGATGATTTTGCGAAATACAACAAGCGGATTCCCGTGCTGCGTCTTCGGGAGGTATTGACTTCGGTGGTCCGGCAAGCCGGAGGAAAATACATGTATTCCAAAGCCGGTTCCCTGTCGAATCCGGCACAAGCGAAAGAAGCCCTCGATCTGCTGGAAATGGCCGGTCTCGTGCACAAGGTTTACCATTCCTCCGGACAGGGGATCCCGCTGGGATCGGCCGCGAATTACAAAATGTTCAAGTGCATCCTCCATGACACCGGCATCTTTCAACAAATCGCCGGATTGCGGATTTCGGATTTGCTTGTTTCGGATACGGTCGATGTCCTGAACAAGGGAAGCATGGCCGAGGCCTTTGTTGGCACGGAACTGATGAAATACAGTCCGGAAAATGAATTGACACAACTGCATTACTGGCACAGGGAAAAAAGAGGCAGCACCGCGGAGGTGGACTATCTGATTGAAGAAGGAACCCGCGTTGTCCCGGTTGAAATTAAATCGGGCCGGAGCGGGAAAATGCAGAGTCTGCATCTGTTTATGAAGGAAAAACAGTCCGCCAAAGGGTTGCGGATATCCCTGGAGAACTTCGCCCGATACGACCAGATCCATGTCCTCCCTCTCTATGCCGTTTCCAACCTGACCCACCGGTAAAAACATCATTCGAGGGGACGTGTCCCGTCCCCCATGCAACCATCCGGGTCGGGATTTCGTATAAACGGAAAGCCATCGATCCGGATATGTCACGTCTTTCCAGTCTGCCCTCGTGCATCGGAAATTGGTTTGGGTCCCGGAACAACGTCCGGACCCTGACCGGTGGGTTCATCCTCGGATGTGCCCTGCTTCTCCCGCTCTCTCTGTCCTCCTGCGCCACCACCAGCCGGGCAAGCGTCGATAGCCAACGACGGGGCCTGCTGATGCTGGAAAATGAAAATGTCTACAAGAACAAAGGCTTCTACCACTCCAAAAGCAGCAACAAACACCGCAAGAAGGTGATGAAGGCGCACAAGCGCCGGAAGTGAAGCGGGACCAGGTTGCGTGACCCCTACCCGGTCGTTCCCATGGCGTTGGCGATGGCGTTGACCGAGCGGAGCAGGTTGCGGAGCAAGGCATCGCGCCGGGCCGGATCCTCCGATCCGGATTTCCGCCACGCCCCGAGCAAACGGACCTGCTCTTCGTGCAGGGGCCGGAGCGCTTCGGCGCGGAGCTGGGTGGAATGGTGGTGGTTCACCCGACGGCGGTCGATGGAGCTCTCCAGAAGATCGGCCATCATCCGGCGGGTTCGTTCGAGTTCCCCCCGCAACAGGCCGAGAATTTCCTCCCTCACCTTCTCATCTTCGACCAGACCCGCATAGAGGGTCATGATGTCTTCGTCGGTGGCGGCCAGGCTGGTGTCGACGTTGGTGAGCACGTAGCGGACATAACTGTCGCTCCGCTTCAGCTCCTTCAACAGGCCGTACTTCTCCGGATGCTTTTCCTTCATGGTTTCCAGGGTGGTCCCCACCCCGTACCAGCTGGAGATGTGCATGCGCGACTGGGTCCAACTGAACACCCAGGGGATGGCCCGGAGGTCTTCCAGGCTGCGCTTCCCTCTCCGACGCGAGGGCCGGGACCCGATCTTGCTGGATTCGATGGCATCGATGGGTGTGGCCTGTTCGTAAAAGGCGATGAAGGAGGGGTGGGTGGTGAGCGCCTTGAAGGCCCGGAAGCTCTCCCCGGCCATGTAGGAAAACAATTCGTCCCGATCGGGAAAGGAAGGGGCTTCGCCCCGGGCGTGGAGCACCGCCTGGTGGGTGAGACCGGCCAGGAGCAGCTCCAGGTTGTAGGCCGCATTCCCCTTGTTGGCGTATTTGCGTTCGATGGTCTCCCCCTGCTCGGTGATGCGGATGAGCCCGTTCTGGGACAGGGGCGGCAACGAGCGCAGGAACCAGTGCGTGGGGCCCGCGCCCCGGCTGATGGTCCCCCCTTTCCCGTGAAAGAAGCGGATGTCGACCCCGTGCTTCCGCCCCACCTTCGACATTTCTTCCTGGGCCTGGTAGAGGTACCAGGCACTGGCCAGGATCCCCCCGTCCTTATTGCTGTCGCTGTAACCCACCATCACATCCTGCACCGGCCGCACCCGTCCCCGGGTTTCCTTGAGGTAGTTCAGGCTGTTCCGGGTCACGGGATGGGACAGGAAGGCATCCAGGATGCCGGCGCTGTTCTTCAGATCCTCGATGGTCTCGAACAGGGGCACCACAGGCAGCATGCATACGAGCCCCTCCCCGGAGGTTCGGGTGAGCCCGGCCTCCCGGCAGAACAGGTACACCGTGAACAGGTCCCACTCGCTGCGGGTCATGCTCACGATCAGGTTGCCCAGGGCACGCTGGGAATAGGTTTTACCGTGACGGGCAATGACCCGGTAGGTTTCCAGGGCCTCCCTTGCCTTCTCCGATTCCAGGGCTTCGGGTCCGGTGACAAAGGGCCGGTTCAGGTTCAGCTCGCCGGCGATGAAGCGCTGGCGGGCTTCTTCCGATTCCATGCACTCCCGGAGGCGGTGGGGCATTCCGTGGCCCACGAGCTCCATGAGCACCTCTTCGTGGTACTGGCTGTTCTGGCGGATGTCGAGCCGGGCCAGGTGGAAGCCGAAGACATCCAGGTGGCGCAACACCTGCCCCACGTCGTGATCGGCCATGGTCCGGGCCCCGTATTCCTTCAGGGCCCGGGAGAGGATCTTCAGGTCCCGCGAAAGCTCGGCCGAACTGCGGTAGCTGTCGGCCCGGTCCTCCAGCTCCAGTCCGCCCCCCGACACTTCCAGCACGGGCAGCCGGGACGCCAGGGTCTGGACGTAGTGGGTGAAGGGGTCCTTGGATTCCCCCACCTCCAGCTCCTCGTATCGTTTCCGGAACTCCTCCGACAGCTCCTCCAGGGAGCAATAGATGCTGAGCCGGTCGGCCAGCTCGTCGAGCTGGGCCATGATCAGGCGGAAGGCATGGATGCGAAAGACCTTGAGGGTGTATTCGGTGAGCCGGGCCGTCACCAGGGGATGGCCGTCCCGGTCTCCGCCCACCCAGTTGCCGAAGGTGACCGAGGGAAACCGGTCCGCCTTCCCGATGGCTTTCGGTTCGAAGCCGGCTTCGGTCCAGGCCTGACGCAGGTGATCGTCCAGAACAGGCAGGACCACGGGAAAGACTTTGTAGAAGTAGTGCAGCACGTTTTCCAGCTCCGACTCAATGGCGGGCTTCTCCACGAAGATCTCCCCGATGAACCACAGCTTGTGCAGGATGCGCTTGATGTCGTTTGTGATACCGGCCCGCTCGAAGCGGTTGAACATGGAATTCTCCCGCTTCACCATCAGCAGGTAGAGCTCGCGGTACAGGGCCAGGGCGATGGGCCGCTTGGCCTCGGTGGGATGGGCCGTGAGCACGGGTTCCGCTTCGATGAACTCGAATTCGCGCAGGATGTCGGCCTCCCCGAACCCCCGTTCCCGGAGATCGGTCAACACATTTCCCCAGAGTCCGTTCACCGCCGGGAGGCCGTGCTCCTCGCTTTTCTTCCGCCGGTTCTGGACGGCGCCGTTCACCTCCGAGAGGTTCAGCAACTGGAAGGAAATGGAATACAGGTGGAGCAGATCCTGCCGGTTGTCTTCGGTGAATTCGGGCAGATCGCGGTTGATCCAGGGAATCCGCGCGGCCAGGTCGGTTCGTCCGTTTTCCTCCAATACCTCGGCAAAACACTGGAGGAGGAATTCCAGGTCCTGGTAGGGTTTTCCCAGGAGTCCCTGGATGTCTTCGAATCGGGTGCTTTTCATATTCAGATAACAATTTGGAGCGAAGGCAGTTCATTGCAACTTGTGCGATTTTCGTACATTTGAAACATGCGGCTCACATCCCATCAGCAAAAAATCATCACGCGATTCGTCCATCGTCATTACGGGGAGAATGCTCAGGTTTTTCTGTTCGGATCCCGCACCAATGACAGGAAGCGGGGCGGGGACATCGATTTGTTGCTTGAGGGGATCCGGGACGAGGACAACACAGCAATGCGGAAAGCGAGTCTGATCGCCGATTTGAAACGGGAGTTGGGAGATCAGAGGATCGATTTGGTTGTAAAAACTGCCGAAAACCAGAGGGCACCTTTCATCCGCATGGTGGACGATGAAAAAATACGTCTATGAAAGAGCATTTCTCTTCGGAATACCTTCGATCCACCCTCGATGCGTGCAAACTGCATCAAAAATGGATGGAGTATGCAAAAAAAGAATTGCTCGGTTTGTCCCCCTTTACTGCCGATGTTCTCAGGGGAATGAAGGAGGAGCAGGTCAGTCTGTGTGATCAGCTGATCTTCCGCTTTGCCAGCCTTCAGGATGGCATGGGTCGCAAGTTGTTTCCCGGCATGCTGGCCTCCCTGGCAGAGGATGTGGAACATCTGCCCTTTCTGGATGTGCAGAACAGAATGGAGAAACTTGGGTTGGTTGAAAGTCAACGGTGGCTGCTTCTGAGGGAAATCCGGAACCTTGTCGCCCACGAATATCCTGGCAACGACACGGAACGCAGCCAGGGATTGAATGCCTTGCTCCAGGAATGTGAATATCTGTCCGCTACACTGGAAAAAATCCACATATTTCTTCTCAATCGGGCGTTGATCTAGGGACAGTTACCCCAAATCAATCATGTTTTATCACATTTTGTATGTTTTATCGGATTTATTTTACATACATTTGTGGAATTAATTGATCGACATGAAAGGAACAAACCTGGGAGAATTCGAAGAACTGGTCCTGCTCACGGTCGCCGCCCTGATGGACAAGGCCTACAGTGTGGCCATCTGCGACGAGCTGTCGGAGCAAACCGACCGGTCCGTGAAACTGGGCGTGGTGCATGCGGTGCTCAACCGGCTCGAGAAAAAGGGATTTCTGGAAAGTCAGCTAGGGGAGGCCACCCAGGCCCGGGGCGGAAAGGCCAAACGATTCTATCAACTGACGAGTCTGGGCAAATCCACCCTGATCCGGGTGAAATCGATGCGCGATCAGATGTGGGACCGGATCCCGCCCCTCGCCTGGCAATTCGCATAGGATGACCAGGCCTCAGCAACCGGCTCCCCGTCCGCCCGCCTGGGCGCTCCGCTTCCTTGCGTGGTACTGCAAGCCCGGACTGGCGGAGGACCTCACCGGCGACCTCTTCGAGTATTTCGAACGCAACCTGCGCCGGGTGGGCCCCCGTCGCGCCCGATGGATCTTCATCCTCGACACCCTCAAGTTTTTCCGGCCCTACACCGTCCGGAGCCCGCAATTTCTTCCCCTCTTTTTCCATTGGTTCATGATCGGCAGCTACCTCAAGACCTCGACGCGAAACGCCTTTCGCAACAAGCTCTTCTCCTCCATCAACGTGTTCGGACTGGCCGTTGCCATGTCGGTGGGACTGTTGCTGATTTCCTTCGTCCTCGACCTGCGGTCCTACGACCGTTTCAACGAGCGGGGCGACCGCATCTTCCGGGTCAGCAGCGTGCTGACCACCGAACGGGTGCAGAACAGCAAGTTTGCATCCGCCTCGGTCAGGACGGGCCGGCTGATCCGGGAAAAGGTTTCGGGCATCGAAGAGGTGGCCGTGGTGCGCGACGGCTTTGCCCGGGATGCGACCATCGGCGATCACCATCTGCCCGTCCAGGGCTACTGGGCGGAGCCCTCCCTCCTCCGGATCCTGACCCTGCCGATGGTGGAAGGCGACCCCGAAACGGCGCTCGAAGAACCCTACGCCATCGTGCTCACCGAGTCGGCCGCTACAAAGCTCTTCGGACGGGAGCCGGCGCTCGGCCAGACCCTCCAGTTCGATTCGATTGCCTACGAAGTGACCGGCATCCTGGGGGACCTCCCCTTCTTCTCCCACCTCAAATTCGAAGCCCTGGTGTCCTTTGCCACGGCGGAGCGCGAACATCGCTTCGATCCGGAATTCGAGGCCTGGACCGACATGTGGTCGAACTATGTGTACGTGATGCCGGAGAAACGAGCCGATCCGGCTTCGATCCGCTCCCAGCTGGAAGCCATCGCCCGGGACGAGAACCAGATGCAGCAGCTGGCCAGCATCCGCCTGGAGCTCCTTCCGCTCTACAAGATCGTGGTCGGGGAAAGCCTCCAGCGATCCGAGGGGCTCCACACCGTGCAGCCGCACATGTCGCCCTTTGTGCTCTGGATGCTCGGCGGACTGGCCTTCGTGGTCATCCTGTCGGCCTGTTTCAACTACACCAACCTGTCCATTGCCCGTGCCATGCGCCGCTTCAAGGAGATCGGTCTGCGAAAAACCATGGGGGCCGGCAGACGTCAGGTCCGGGAACAGCTGCTGGCCGAATCCATCCTGATCTCCCTGGCCTCCCTCCTCCTCTCCTACGCGCTGTTCCTGGTACTCCGTCCCCAGCTGATCCAGCTGGCACCGGAGCTGCAACATACGGTCCGGCTCGAGCTCACCCCCGCCATGGTTCTCGCCTTTGTCCTGTTTTCCATTGCCGTGGGGGGGATCGCCGGCTTCCTTCCGGCCCTCTTCTTTTCAAAGGTCCCTGCCATCCAGGCCCTTCGCAACGTCGCCTCGGTGAAGGTCTTCAAACACCTGTCGCTCCGGCGTGCCCTGGTGGTGCTCCAATACACCATCACCCTGATCCTGATCACCGCGACCTCGGTGGGCTACGTCCAGTACAAACACATCCTGCACTTCGACCTGGGGTTCCGGACCGATAACATCCTGAACATCAACCTACAGGGAAACAACCCGGAGCCCTTTCTGGCGGAATTGGAGAAAATGCCGGAAATCCGTGCCCTCTCCCGTTCGCTCATCATCACCAGCGTGGGGAACTACTGGGGGGGCTTCCTGAAATACAAGGACACCCGCGATTCGGCCCTGATCGGCACCAACCTGGTGGATGAAAACTACCTTCCCCTGCATGAATACGAGTTCCTTGCCGGTGGCAATTTCGTGGGTCGGCCCGCCACCCCCGAAGCGGCCCGGGAAGTGATCGTCAGCCTTCAGGTTCTCAAACGCTTCCAGATCGGGGAGACCGATCCCCGGAAAGCCATCGGGGAAGAGGTCATCCTGAACGGACGCAAACTGACCATTGCGGGGGTCGTCCCGGACATTCACTACGGCACGATCCAGGACCGGGTTGCTCCGGTGGCCTTCCTGCAGTGGACCCCCGGGAACCGGACCATGATCAACGCCAAAATCCAGGGGGCGGACCTCCAGGCCACGCGCACCAAAATCCAGGCCGCTTGGGAGAAATTCGACCCGGATCATCCCTTCCAGGCGGAGTTCTACACCGATGCCATCGAGAATGCCTACAGCGAGCTTTCCTCCCTGATCAAGATCATCGGCTTCCTGTCCATTCTCGCCATCTCCATCGCCTCGCTGGGCATGTTCGGCATGCTGGTGTTCTCGACGGAGACCCGGCGGAAGGAAATCGGCATCCGCAAAGTGATGGGCGCCGGGCCCGCCAACCTCATCTACGTGCTGAGCCGCGACTTTTTGTCCATGCTCACCCTGTCCGCACTCATCGCTCTGCCCGTTACCTACCTCTTTTTCCAGAAGATGGTACTCACCCGCTTTCCCTATCACACGCCCGTGGGACTCTCCGAGATGGGGGCGGGATTGCTCGGGGTGCTGGTGATCGCCTTCGGCATGATGGCCTCCCAAACCTGGAAAACCGCCATGAGCGATCCGGCCGGGGTGTTGAAGACGGAGTAGGGTGCTCCCGGGGGGCCTGTTTACATATCCTGCATCGTCAGTCCCTTGTAGGAAATCTCGTAGCCATTCAATTGTCCGGTTGCATTCAAAAAATGCTGGGCCTTTTTCTTCAGAAGCTCCGGTCTGACGTTGTCCGGATTTCTTTTCACCTCGATGAACTGGGCTTTTCTGTCAAACTCATTCACCGCAATGAGGTCAATTTCTGATTCCCCTTTCCGGTCCCAGTACCCCCCGATCCGGGTCAGGCCTTTCTCTTCCATCAGCTTCTGCCGGAAATATCGCTCCAGAATCCTGCCGCTGAAGGTGGAATAATCCCGGTCGATGATCCGTCGCAACTCCTCATAAGCCCGAATCTCGAGAAGATGTCCGTATTTATAGACAAATCTGAACCAGAATGTCAGAAAGTTATCTTCGATGTCGTAGCGGACATTTTTTGTCTCAACCTTTGAAAACAAAGGGGTCTGCTTGGAGATGATTCCGTAATCCCTCTCCAGTCTGGTGAGGTATCCCCCAATTTCCCGCTGAACAATCCCTTCCAGCTTTCTTCGTGTGTTTTCCCCCCGGGCTATGGCAGACAGGATGGTGAAATAGACGGCATATTCCCTTCCAAATTCTTCAATCAACATGTTCTTCCCCTCCAGAAGAAACAACGAATCCTCCTTGATCATCAATTCAATCATGGATTGTTTGGAATGCGCTCCCTCATCCATGAACATTTGGATATACTTCGGAACCCCCCCGGTGAAGCAGTACAATGCCAGGAGATCCTCCGCCGACCATCCCGAGTGATGATCATCCAGGATTTCCTTCAGGACGGAGGTTTCAAAGGAACGCAAACTCAACATCTGGGTTGCCCGGCCAAACAATGGTTCCTCCTTGTTTTCAAAGATGGCATGCATCAGGGTGTGCACCGATCCGCTCACCATCAGATTCAATTTGCTGTTGCTTTTATGGAGGTCCCAATGATGCTGCATCTCACTGTAAATGGAAGGTGCAACGTGATTGAACTCCTGAAATTCATCCAGAATGAGATTGAAAGACCTTTTTTTTGATTCCAGCATCAGGAATTCGAACAGTTTTCCAAATTGATGGATGCTGCCAAGAATGGGAATGCCGAGTTTCTGCTGTACCTCGAGCTGAAAATCCTGGCACAGGTCACTCTCTGCTTTGCGAGCAACAAAGAAGTAAAGGGTGGGTTGCTCTTCCGTAGCATGGAGGAGCAAATGAGTCTTCCCAATCCGTCTGCGGCCTGTCATTACGGTAAACTGGGCATTCCGCAGAGATTGCTCCCGGATCCGCTTCAGTTGCTTGATTTCCTTTTCTCTGTCATAAAATCGCATGGCCTCTCCTCCTTATTCTTCGCTTCGAAACAGCCAGTTCCGAAACCGTCAGTTCCGAAACCGCCGTTTCTATAAGCAAATATACCAAATGAAATCTAACAAACAAATGCATTCGTTTGGAGATCAGCAGGAAGGCTTGATTGCTTCAACGGCTTTCACCAGGTCCCTGAACGCCAGGTCGTACTCGTCCATGAACCGAAGGGCGACGGCGCCGCTGGGAAAGAACCAGACATAGTTGCCGCCATAGCCCAGCATGTAGGTGACGTCCACGTTGCATCCGTGGGCCCGGACATCCTCCGACCAGAAGGAATGCCGGTAGCGGGAACCCCGGTCTTCGTTTCCGGTGGCGTACCCGGACCAGGCGCTGCGGCCGAGGGCCTCCCGGCATTTCTCCGGATGGAGCAGCTGCCGACCCTGATAAATCCCTTCCCGGGAGAACAGGAGGGCGATCTGGGCCGCCTCATCCAGGGTGGGCCAGGCGCCGTACCCCAGGATGGGGAGACCGGCCGACCCATCAGCTTCCACCGTCCGCCGCAGCGAAAAATCCTCCAATCCCATGGGGATCAGCACATCGTCTCGGATCAGGTCCCAGTAGGAAACGCCCGGACCTTCCCGCTTCTCTACATAGCCCTGCAGGGCGCAGGACAGCACGAAGAGGTTCGTGGAGGCGTAGTGGAATGCTTCGCCGGGCCGGGCCGAGGCATCGCCGAGTCCGGCAATGTTCCCGATGGCTTCCTCCGCACTCCGGGCCTTGATCAGGACCTCATAGAGCTGGTTGCCCCCTTCCCCTCCCTGGGTGCCGGTGACCATGTTCAGGGTGTTGGAAAAGGTCACGCCCTGCCAACCGGGATGAGCGGCCAGAGCCGGCACGTGATCGGTGATCCGTTCCTCAAAGACCGATTCGCCGTAGCGTTGGGCAAAATGGAACAGGGCAAGGGCACCGGTCATGCTCTTGGTGACCGAATACACGGCATGACGCATTTCCCCCGGATAGGGGTAGTCTCCGTGCCGGGTCCGGGGCGGATGGAGGTAAACAACCCCGTCCAGCACCACGGCCCCAAGGCTTGTCGGCGCCCGGGTCAGCCCGGGTTTCCCGAAATAGTCGGACAGCGCATGGTTGGCATCGATGTCCGACAGGGGGGACACGGGCAGACGGCTCGCTTTGGTCCGGAGGCGCTTTTCGATCGCCGCCTGAGAAGCGGCCGAGGTGCCGGGCCGGTACGTGGCAGGCAGGACGGCCCGGATGTCGCCCACCTGCTCGTCGTTCCAATCGGCCGTTTCCTGGCTGCATTGCAGGCAGATCCGGCTGATGGAATCATCCGTGAAAACAAAGGTGGCCACGCAATTGCGGACCTGACCGATGTAATTGTCGGTCAGCGACAGGGGGACGGAGGCCCGGCTCCATGCCCCGTCCTCCTCCTCATACCAGGTCGCTCCCGTGCCCACAAGCACATTCCAGAGGCTGCCGCTTTCCCCGTCCTGGACCAGGAACTGGCTCCGGAGCGGGATCAATTCGTCCTCGTGGCTGACAAACTCCAGGGTGACTGCCGGAAAGAGGTTTTCGCCCGGATAATAGGCCCGCTCCAGGGGGAAGGTCAGCTCGGTTTCCCCGATGGAAATGGACCCGGAGAAAGAATGGATGGCAGGTTTGGCCCAATCGGGCCGCGCGAAGTAGCTCATGTCGACCAGGGGAAAGGCTCCCTCCCCGGCCAGCTGTTCCGCCGTCAGCTGGTTCCGGGGCTGCTGCAGGGTATCCCCGTTCCAAGGGGCCGGTTCCTTCTGGCAGGAGGCCGGCAACATCCCGGCAAAGGCCAGGATCAGCAGAAGCTTGAGGACGGGCTCTGCCCGCATCCGGAGCGGGTCCGGCCGGCGAAGCTTCCCCTTCAACCCGAACAGGGGGCGCAAAAACCCAATCCTCCGGACCAGGAATTCATAAAGCAGGAAACACCCGGCAAAGGTGAACAGGAGAAGGGAGACGAATGTGAGAGCGACCGGCATGTTCAAAGGCAGAAGCAGCCAGGCACCGGCATACAGCACCACCATGTGGAGGATGTAGACCGGATACGCGGCCCGACTCAGGTAGGACAACACAGGGCTCGTCTTGTTCAAATATCGCGTTCCAGATCCAAAGACCGCGAGATCCATGCGGTGGATTCGACCGCGATGAAACGGACGGAGCCTGGAGCTTGAACACCGTCAGGCGGAGGACATAGAGGGCTGTGGCGATCCCGAGGTAGAGCCATCGCCACCTCCGGACGGTCGGCCAGAACGCCTTCCCTCCGTACATGAAAAGAAACCCGAACAGAAAAGCCAGCAGGCCCAGAAAGAATCCGTGCCAGGTGAGCGCATACATCTCAAAGGCCTGGGGTTTCACCAGGAGGGCCTCCAGAACGAAAAACAGAGAGACGGAAAAGGGTCCGCCCGGGTTCCCCATCCACCCTTCGAGGCCCTTGCGGAACCGGCCGTTTTCGTGTTTCTTCAGAAACGAAAAGAGGGGTAAAAACAGCAGGACGTAGAGGAAAATGTTTCCCAGGAACCACAAATGGCCGGGATGGGCCGCATAGCCCAAAGGGAGGTGGTAGAATTTCTGAAAGATCAGAAAATGCAGGGGCACCATGGCCACCGTGCCGAAGAGAAAGGGCAGGAGGATCCGTTGGCTCCGTTCCAGGAGCAATTTCCCGGCACTTCGCTTCCGGAGGGCAAAGAACACCCCCATTCCGGAGACATAGAAAAGCAGGGGGATGCGCCACACATTCAACAGGGTCATCGGCTTCCACAGTCCCGTCATGGCTTCCTCGCTCCGGATGAAGCCGAGAAACATGGCCCAGGGCTGGAAGACGATGGCGACGTGGTAGATCAGCAGCAGCCCGATGGCGATCACGCGCAGCCAGTCGATGTCGTATCTGCGTTCTGCGTTCATTGGATTCATGGTTTTTGTCGGTTTTATTGCAACATCATGGCGACGACCGGACGGGTTTTTTCGATCCGGACCAGGTCCAGTTGCAGGCCCATGGGCGCCAGCTGCTGTTGCATCAATTCATAAAAGGGTTTCATCTCGTCAAAGGACCCAAGGACACTTTCCCGGGCCGTTGCGCCGAAGTTGTTCTTGATGTTTTTGTCGGCCCGGGCATCGAGCAGCAACTGCAATATCTCGGTCCGACAAAAGAAGGCGGCGGTGTGGAGCGGTGTGGAACCATCGTTGTTGGCCAGGTTCAGGTCGGCTCCGGCTTCGATCAGCAGACTGGCGATCTCCCTGCGGTCGAAGGTGGCGGCGGAGATCAGGGGGGTGGATCCGCTGAAGGGATCTTTTGCGTCGATGTCGGAACCCGCCGCGATGTGCTGGCGGATCACCTCCACATCGTTGTACAGAACAGCCGTATGGAGGTCCATCTCAGGAACCTTTGCCTGGCTTTCTTTGTTGCTTCCCTTGGCGCTTTCCTCCTTGCCGGGCTTGTTCGACTGGCAGCCCTGCAAAAGAAGGACGATCAACACCAGATTTAACAGGGCGTGCAGGGAATGGATTTTTGTTGCTTTCATGGTTTTCATTTTTTTGTTGTGTTTGATTGGATTTTGTTTCCTGCAAAGGTGGCCCGGGGCGGAACGCAAGGTGTAAAAGGGAATGCGCGAAAAACAAAAGCTTTCTTCCCGGATTGAAACAGATCGCGCAGAAATAAAAATCATGGCGCAAAAGGGGCGCGGCCACCGGATCGGAAAGGAAAAATGCGGTCCGTTTGAGAGAAAATGCTCATCTTGAATGCCGGGAAGAAACCAAGGTCAGATTCGCATATGAAACGGGGCGATTTCATCGGTCAGGCCACCGCCGTGGTGGTGGAAAATGCGGCCAACGAGCAGTTCGGGGTCTCCGAGCTGGCCGCGGCCCTGCACATGAGCCGATCGAACCTGCTGCGAAAGATCCGGAGCGCCACCAACGTGTCCACCAGCCAGTTCATCCGGCGGGTTCGTCTCGAAATCGCCATGGACCTGCTGAAGGAATCGTCCCATTCGGTTTCGGAGATCTCCTACCAGGTGGGCTTCGGCAGCGTTTCCTACTTCATCAAGTGCTTCCGGGAGCAGTACGGAATCTCCCCGGGGGAGGTCGGGAACGTGGAACCGGCCGGGGAAGAACCCGTCCCGGCGAAACGAAAAAGAAAACCCTCCCCCTGGATGATCCTTCCGATCGTCGGGGTTCTGGGGATCGCTGCCGTGCTGTGGTTCCGGGACAGGCCCGGACCGACGGAGCCGGACCGGCCCCTGGAAAAATCCATCGCGGTGCTGCCCTTCAAGAACGAGAGCAGCGACTCCACCAACCTGTACTTCGTGAACGGGCTCATGGAGTCGACGCTGAACAACCTTCAAAAGATCAAGGACCTGCGCGTGATCAGCCGCTCCTCGGTGGAAGCCTACCGCAACACCGACAAGACCATTCCGCAGATCGCGGAGGAGCTCCATGTCAGCTACATCATCGAAGGGAGCGGTCAGAAGGTGGGCGACCAGGTCCTGCTGAACATCCAGCTGATTGATGCGGCCGGCGACCGGCATCTCTGGGCGGAGCAGTACAACCGGAAAATCGTGGATATCTTTGCGCTCCAGAATGAAGTGGCCGCCAACATCACCGCGTCCATCGAAGCCATCGTGACTCCGGATGAGCTGGCCCAAATCGAGAAGAAACCCACCGAAAACCTCCGGGCCTACGACTACTACCTGCAGGCCCTCGATCCGTTCGTCACGAGATCCAATGAGGGGCTGAACACCGCCATCGGCTTGTTTGAAAAGGCCATCGAGGAAGATCCCGAATTTTCCCTGGCCTATGCCAACGTGGCCATTTCCTGTTACCTGCTCGACATGTTCCAGACCGGGAAACAATACACCGAAAAGATCAACCGGTATGCGGACAAGGCCCTGCTCTACGATTCGAAATCGGCCGAGAGCCTGATCGCCAAGGCATTCTACTACATCGAGATCCGGGAGTACGCCCTTGCCCTGCCCCACCTCCAGAAGGCACTCACCTACAATCCCAATTCCTCCCTCGCGGTGCAAATGCTGGCGGACTTTTACTTCCGCCTGGCACCCGATTCCGACAAATACCTGGAATATGCCCTGAAAGGCGATCGGCTCGAGGTGGCCACCGACGACTCCGCCACCCGGAGCTACACCCTGGTGCAGTTGAGCAATGCACTGATCTCGGCCGGATTTGTAGAGGAGGCACTTCACTACGTCGATCAGTCCCTGGCCTACGATGCGGACAACTACTACGCCCCCCACCTGAAGGCATTCATCCGGTTTGCCCGGGACGGGAACATCGGGCGGACCCGCAATCTGTTGCTTCGGGAGTGGCACAGGGACACCACCCGGCTCGACATCCTGCAGGACATCGGAAAGCTTTACTACCTGGAGGAAAAGACCGACAGCGCCTATTTCTATTTCCGGAAGTTTGTGAAGGTCCGGTCGGAAAACGACCTGGCCATCTACCTGCAGGAAAACGCCAAGATCGCCTGGGTCTACGAGCGGATGGGCCTGCATGCGGAGGCCGAGGCCCTGTTCCGGGCGTTCGCCGCGTATTGCGATGCCGACCAAAGCATGTACCGAAGCGCCAACCTGGCCGTGAAATATGCCTACGAAGGGAACCTGGACGAAGCCCTCGTCCAGCTCCGGCTCTTCTCGGAACTGGATCATTCCACCTACTGGTTTCTCCTGCTCCAGGACGAACCGCTGCTGGCCCCCCTGAAAAGCCGGCCCGAGTTTGCCCGCATCACCCGGCGGATCCATGACCGGTTCTGGGAAAACCAGGCCCGGCTGAAAAAACGCCTGGAGGGGGAAGGGTTGCTGTAAAATTCCGCTAGGCGACTGGCTCCTTGGTAAAATACCTTGGTTTTGCCTTCGTCCAGACCAGCAGAACAATCCCCGCAAAAATGAAGGGAAGGCTCAACAACTGTCCCATGTTGAAATTCATCCCGGCTTCGAAGGCAACCTGGTCATTCTTCAGAAATTCGATGAGGAAACGGGCCACAAACTGGGCAATCATCGAGAGACTGAAAATGTACCCGTCCCGGATGTCCAGATACTTCTTCCGGTAGAACAGGAAGCTGACAAGAAAAATCAGCAAATAACTGAGGGCTTCATAGATTTGCGTCGGATGCCGGGCGACCGTCGGAAGGATCTCTCCCGTTGTGCCGTCATACAGCCTGTCCCGGACAAACTCCACACCCCAGGGGAGCTTTGTCGGAAGCCCGTAGATCTCCGAATTGAAGAAGTTCCCGATCCGGATGAACGCATTGGCCGGAGCCACTCCGATGGCAATCCGGTCCATCAGCCAGAGGAAAGGGATCTTGAATTTCCGTGTGTACAACCAAAGCGCAAGCAACAGCCCGACAATGCCCCCGTGGCTTGCCAGCCCGCCCTTCCAGACCATCAGGATCTGAAGGGGGTGTTTTAAAAAGTACCCCGGTTCATAGAAGAGGCAATGGCCGAGCCGGGCCCCCACCACGCCCCCAATGGCCGTGTAAAGAAGGAGGCTGTCGACCATTTCAAGGGTGAGTTTGCCGGCACGCAGATACCGCTTGAAGATCTGGTAGCCGGCCAGGAAACCCAGGGCAAACATGAGTCCGTACCACCGGACTTCATGGTTGCCGATGGAAAAGATTTCCGGATCGAAATCCCAGGTGATGCTGTTGACGATCATGACAGGCAGGCTAGGTGGAAAAAATGGATTCTGCCCGAAAGGTAGTTTTTTCGTGAAGAAATCACACGATTTCGGGGTCGATCCATAGGATTCACCCCCTGTTGTTGGATTGGCAACTATATTTAGTTACTTTTGAGATTCAACCGGAAAAAATCCAAGCCATGAGGTTTTTGGAATACAAAGGATACAAGGGCACCATCGAGTACAGCAAAAAAGATGATCTTCTTTATGGGAAAGTACTTGGAATACAAGGCCTCATCTCATACGAAGGAAGCAGTGGCAAGGACCTGGAGGAAGATTTTATCGCTGCCATTGACGAATATCTGTCCGATTGCAAGCAGCGGCACATCACCCCTGAAAAGCCTTTCAAGGGCAGTTTCAATGTGCGGATTTCGCCGGAACTTCACCAGAAAGCCGCTTTGTTGGCCATGGAGGATCAGATTTCGCTGAACAGTTTTGTTGCGGAATCCATCCGTCAAAGAATCAAAAGAGAAACGGGCATTTGAAGGAGCCGCAGGATTACTCTCTTCG
>JAWKKO010000043.1:0-22238 GCA_041393235.1 Bacteroidales bacterium | reverse complement strand
AAGTCTTCTTGCACCGTGCTTATCGCTTCGCGAAAATGCCAGGGTGCTGCGAAGACATCCCCTGTGGTGTTTACCGGGCATACCCATGACCTGTTCTTTTGCGGGAGAAGAAGGAAACAGGAAGGCACGGGCCAGGGTGCGTCAGGAACATGCGCTGTGTGTTCTCAAGGGATTGCCCCGATTCATCTTTAGACCGACTTCGTGCAGGACATGCCTCTTTGCACCGTGTTTGGCTTCGCCAAAAAATGCCAGGGTGCTGCAGAGTCATGGCCTGCACTTTCAAAGAATTCCATTATCGACAGCCATTGCAGAATGAACAGGTAATCCCCGGTATCAACCAAAGGGTGCCCGGGGAGGAAGCCTACAATTCTTTGAAAAAGAATTTCAGCGACGACCGGGCACCCTTTGGACATTCATTTCAAAGCACCTTGCGAAAAGACGTCCCCTGTAGATTCTCACAGGGTTTCGGCCAGCCGCACCAGCTTCAGGAATTCGGAGCGGTAGCCTTCCTCATCCGTCCCCCTCGAATCCCGGGCCAGGGCGATCACGTCGTCCCAGGTGGCGGATTTTTTGTACTCCGAATTCCGCAGCAGGAGGCCGAAGGCGGCCACCGAAGCCGAAAACCGGAAATTGTCCGAACTGTCCTCCAGGTCCACCAGGGTCCCTTTCACAGGAATTTCCACTTTCGTGCTCACCTGCCCGTCTGGTTTTTTGTACCGAAGCTTCAGGGTCAGGAGTTCGGCCGAGGGATCGGCGGCGATCGAGCGGACTTCGCGCCGGGTCGAGCCGTATTCCTGGTATTTCAGGGGGTCGACGCCGGCCAGGGATTCATCGGAACCGGCCGGGATGATCTCGTAGAGGGCGGTGACGGTGTGACCCGCGCCCATTTCGCCGGCGTCCTTTGTGTCGTCGTTGAAATCCTCGTCGTTGAGCAGTCTGTTTTCATAGCCCACCAGCCGGTAGCCTTTGACCCGGGCGGGATTGAATTCGATCTGGAATTTCACGTCCTTGGCGATGGTGAACAGGGTGCCTCCGAATTCGGAGATGAAGACCTTTCTCGCCTCCTGCAGGTTGTCGATGTAGGCATAGTTCCCGTTCCCCTTGTCGGCGATGATTTCCATGCGGTCGTATTAGTAGTTGCCAATGCCGAATCCCAGCACCGTCAGGAAGGTGCCATGTTCACGCTCTTTCTCAACCAGCCGTTCCATTTCCGCGTTGCTGGAGGGTCCCACGTTGAAATCACCGTCGGTGGCCAGGAGGATGCGGTTGTTCCCTCCTTCGATGAAATGGTCCCGGGCCACCTTGTAGGCCAGGGCCAGCCCGGCGCCACCGGCGGTGGAGCCGCCCGACTGCAGTTGATCCAGGGCGGCCAGGATTTTATCCTTCTGGGAACCCAGGGTGGATTCCAGCACCAGTCCGGCCGCACCGGCATAGACCACCATGGCAACCCGGTCGGTGGGACGGAGTTCCTTCACCAGCATGCGGAAGGCCTGCTTCAGCAAGGGAAGCTTGTTGGCGTCGCTCATGGAACCGGACACGTCGATGAGGAAGACCAGGTTGGAAGCGGGCAGCTCCCGCTTGTCGATCCGTTTCCCCTGCAGGCCCACATGGAGCAGCTGGTGGTCAGCGTTCCAGGGACAGGCCGACAACTCGGTGTACACGGCAAAGGGATGAGTTCCCGTGGGTTCAGGGTAGTCGTAATTGAACTAGTTGATCATCTCTTCCACCCGGACCGCATCCATGGGGGGCAGTTGACCCATGTTCAGGAACCGGCGGACATTGGCATAGGAAGCCCGGTCTACGTCCACGCTGAAGGTGGAGAGGGGGGCCTGAAGCACATCCTTGAACCCGTTCTCATGGATGGCCGAATAGCCTTCGGTGTTGTGGACCGGATAGGCCGCGTCGGCCTCCGCCATGACCGGGTAGGTCATGCTCTTGGTCATGCGTTCCCGCTTGACGATGTTTCCCCGGATTCGAATGGAGGAGGATGCTACACCGGATACACGGCCCTGCAAGGCATTCTCTGGTTCTCCATACGCAGTGACGATGATCTCATCCAGGGTGGTGTGATCCAGGACCAGTACCACGTCGATCCGGTTCCCCGCACCGATGGAAATTGCCTGGGTTGCATAGCCGATAAAAGAAAAAAGGAGGGTGCGGTCGCCCGGATACACCGTCAGGGAATAGACCCCGTCGATGTTGGAGACGCATCCCCGGGTGGTGCCATCTACGGTGATGCTGACGCCGGGAAGGGCATTCCCTTCCTCGTCGGTGACGATGCCGGTGATGGTGCGCTGCTGGGCGCTTGCGGTGAGCCCCGTGCCGAGCATCAGGGCGATGATGATGTGAAGGATTGTTTTCATGATGTTTGGTCTTATGTGTGACTTCGTGTTGATTTCGTTTCAGGGGTAGGATGCCGGGTGAAAACAGATTCCACAAAAGATTTTCCTTTTTCTTACTTTTAGGGATCGCCACCCCATGCAAAACTTGCACGAACCATACAGCGATCGGCCCGACGAGGTCCTGGTGGAGGAATTCCGCCGGACGCGGGACCCGGATGTTCTGGGCGACCTCTATGCCCGGTACATGCACCTGGTCTACGGGGTGTGCCTGAAATACCTGGGCGACCGGGAGGAGGCGAAGGACGGGGTGATGCAGATCTTCGAGAAGCTTAGCACGGACCTGCCCCGCTTCGGGGTGGAGAATTTCAAAACCTGGCTGTACGTGCTGAGCAAAAACCACTGCCTCATGCAGTTGCGCAGCGCCAAACGCCACCGGGCCCGCTTTGATGCCTATAAAAAAGAGGAGGCATTTGTGGAATCCTCCTCCGAAATGCATCCTCTGGACAGAGACGAGGGGAAACTGAGCCGGGCCCTGGAGGCATGCATCGAGGCCCTGAAGGAAGAACAAAAGGCCTGCATCCGCTTGTTTTATTATGAGAAACAGTGCTACCAGGAGATCGCCTCCACCCTGGACCTGGAGGAAAAAAAAGTGAAAAGCCATTTGCAAAATGGCAAGCGGAATTTGAAACTTTGTCTGGAAGAACACCATGTCGGGGACGAATAAATACACACGGGCCGACCGCTTTTTGCGCTACCTCCGCCGGGAAGATTCCCGGGAGGAACGCCATGAGCTGGAGCAGCGGCTCCAGGCCGATCCCTTCAAACAGGAAGCCATGGAAGGGTTCGAAAACCTGACCCCGGGCCAGCTGGAGGAGGACCTGCTGGAGCTGCACGGCCGCCTGCGGAAGAAACCCGGGAGGGGACGCCGGACGACCTACTTCCGCCTGGCCGCCGCCGTGGCCTCCCTCCTCATCATCGGGACGGTGTTTGTGCGCATCGTGGACGTGGATCCCCTGAAAAAGAAAGAAACCATGGCCGAGGAAGACCTTCCCGCGACCGTGACCGAGCCCGCACCCGCTCCAACTGCTGCTCCCGAACTCCGGGACGAGGCCGCCCCGGCTCCGGCATCCTCCGAAGCGGAGGCCGTCGCCGGGCCTGACAAGAACCCGGTTTCAACCAGCAAAGGCAACGAACGGACCGGGACGCAGCCGAGGACGAGGAACCCTTCCTCCTGGAGTTTCAGGTGGCGGAGGAAGAGCAAGCGGTGGAAGCTGCCGGCGCTGCCGGACCGGACAAAGGGCCGGCGGGTCCGGGCGGAAACCCAAACCGTGCAGGTCCCGGCGGAAACCGGTGCCCAACCGGGCATCCGCCCCGAGACCCAGGGCAGGGAAGCCTTCCCACCGTACTGGAGACCCCCACCGCCCTGCCCGTCCTCAATCAGGCCAAGCGCTCGGCCCGGGAGAAAAGCATGGAACCCTTCCAGGACAAATCTCCGGCGTGGTACTCTCGGGCGAGACCTGCAGCCCCTGCCGGGGGCGAATGTGGTGGTGACCGGGACCACCACCGGCACCGTGACCGATGTGGACGGCCGGTTCACCCTTCCGGCCGAGGGAACGACGAAAAAACGGGTGGTGGCTTCCTTTGTGGGCATGGAAACCCGGGAGTTCGAGGTGGAGGAAAGCCGCCCCAACGAACTGGTCCTGGAACCCAATGAAACCAATTTGGACGAGATCGTGGTGGTGGGGTACGGAACCCAGTCACGAACCGACCCCACCGGGGCCGTGCAGACCCTGGATCTTGCGGAGGACGGAAGCGGGCGCCTGTACACAAGGGCACAGCCCGAAGGAGGTTTCCGGGCCTTTTCGGACTATGTGGAGGAGAATCTCGTACCGCCCGTGGCCGACAGCCTGGCTGTCCGGGGCGTGGTGGTGCTGAAATTCACGGTCCGGCCCGACGGAACGATCAACGGGCTGGAGGTGCTGCGTTCGCCCGGACCCGCCCATTCGCAGGAGGCCATCCGGCTCCTGGAAGAGGGTCCCGCGTGGACCCCGGCTTCCTATGACGACAGCGGATCCGTGGAAGACCAGGTCCGGCTGCGGATCGTCTTCAAGTAGGACCTTCCCGTGTTTCCTTTCAGCGAACCACCGGGAAGCAGGTGACCCGGAGGGTGGAGGCCCCGTAGGGGATCAGGGTGATGTTCTCCGGCGCCTGGTCCTGCAAATGCTTCAGAGGCAAACTGTGCGGCAGGGGTCCGGCCATTTCCCGGTAGAGGGTCCAGTCGGGAATGATCTTCCCCGTACTTTGCAGGGCCACCGGAGCCTGTTCCAGGGTCCAGGGATATTCCAGTGGATCGGCCGATCCTTCCGCCACCCGGTCCACAAAGGAAAAACCGGCGGCCGGATCCAGAACAGCCATTTCCGTGAGTCCGACGTTCCAGGGATCGGTCGGCCTCACCTCCCAGAAATCCCCGAATCTGTCCGGATTCTTCACGGCCTTCCATTCCTCCCCGATGCGCAGCACATAGAGCAGGGGGCCCCGCTTCACCGAAACGGAGTTCTCCACGCCCCGCTCCAGTTCCACCACCATGGGCAGGATCAGTTCGAGCACATCCCCCGCTGCCCATTCCCGCTCGATGCGGACCATGCCGCCGCTCGGACGAATGTCCGCCTTTTCCCCGTTGATTTCCAGCTCCGGGCGCTCGCACCACCGGGGGATCCGAAGATCCAGGGGAAAGGAGGTCGCCTCCTCCAGCGAGAATTCAAACCGGATGCGGTCGGAAAAGGGATAGCGGGTTTCTTCCCGGATCTCCACCTTCCTCCCGCCTGCCACCGTCGTGGACAGGACAGAGGGCCCGTACACCACGGCGGCCAGTCCGCCCGAATCCGTGGCATACCAGAGGTGGGAGGTCAATTTGGGCCAGCCCTGGTGCAGGTTGCAGGTGCAGCAGGGATAGCCGGTGAGCAGACCGTAAACAATGTCGGTCTGCCCGTGGTGGTCTTCCTCATAGAAATTGTGGCGGTGGCGGGTGAGCATCACCTGGTTGGCCTGCTGGAAATACTGGCGGGCGGTGAAGTCGTCGTTCACCTGGGTGGGCAGGGCGTTGTAGGCGATCCACTCCAGGAGGTCCATGTAAGCCGGATCGCCGGTGACGGCAATCATCGTTTCCAGGGAATACATGAGCTCCACCACCGAACACAGCTCAATGCCCTGGGTGGGATCCGGGCCGTGGAGCGGCTCGTCCCCGCCGTACATGCCCTGGGGCTGGCCGTGGAAGCGGGCCATGTCCGCCAGGGCCTTTTTCACGGAGGCCGGGAGAACCGGATCGCTGTCCTGCTGGGAGCGGATCACGGGTTCTTTCACCCCCTGGGCGAAGTTTACACAGTGGTAGGCCTGCAGCTGGCTTGTGCTCAGCCGGCCGATCAGGTCCATGTCATAGGGATAACGGTTCCCGGTGTTGTAGGGATAGAGATGATCGAGGTTGGCCGTCCGATCCCCTTCCTCGTTCATGAACACGGTGGACCAGGGGAAGGTCTGCTCGTGCAGCAGGTCGGCCAGCTCCAGGAGGAACGCGTCGCCGGTCCGGCTGTAAAGCCAGTAGACCATCATCAGGTTGTCCCCGCCCCGGCGGTTGGCCCAGAAGCTCCAGTGATCCAGGGGGGTGCGGGGCAATTCCTCCAGCTGGTACCGGAAATAGCTGCGCATGAGCTCGATGACCCGCTCGTCGCCTGACACCTCATAATACTGTTGCAGCACCTTGAGCATGACCATCTTGGGCCACCAGTCGCGCCGGTTTCCCCGTTGCAGACCGGGTTCCGGGTCGGGCGGGGTCCGGAAGGGCACCGGCCCGAAATAGCCGGTGGGCTCCTGGTGCTCCAGGGACCACTCCACCCAGCGCATGGCCTTGGCTTTCAGGCTGTCGTTGTCCAGCTGCCAGGCCAGAGGCAGGAGTCCGTCGATCCAGTACACGCCCCGCTCCCATCCGTCGCCGTCGCCTCCCAGCCAGCCGTTCCGGTCGCCCACCACCTCGGGGTACCACTCGTCCAGATGGCCGGTCATGCCCGAGGCCATCCGTTCCATCTGCTGCCGGAGCCAGCCCTCGGGCCGGATGCTGCCCAGGGGCAGCTCCATCAAGGGTTTGGGACGCAGGGGCGGGCGGTTCTGGAGGACATCGGTTGTGGGAAGCCCGGGTTCTTTCTTCGTCCGGGGATTACAGGAGAGGGCAAGCAGGACCACGGCAAAACAGATGGGAAGCGCTTTCATCTTTTCAGGTTTGTTCTGAAAGGTACTTGGTTTTTTCCGATGAATTCTTACCTTGGCAGCCCATCTCGACAACAATCTGAGAAAAAACGGACCTTGCATCGTCATTCAAGACGCAAGGTTTGAAACGATTTGCTGCCATCGGCCTGTTGCTTTTGTTTCTCCTGTGCCATGCTGGAACCTATGTTGTATACCAGTTCATGCTGCACCGGAGCGACCGGAATTGGGTAAGCCAGGAACGGAACCACATCGAACCGGCCCGCTTGCGCACCCTGTCCGTCCCCCTCACCCTCCCCTATCAGGCCGATCAGACCGAATACACGGATCTGGATCAGCGCATCGAATGGGAAGGCATCACCTACCGGGCGGTCAAGGGTCGCTATGCCCGGGACACCTTTCATCTGGTGGTGGTGATCGATCCTTCCACAAGCAATCTCCACCGCCTGTTCGGGGAATGGACCGGACAGGTGACCGACGCACCCGTTCAGGCCAAGGGTCCAAAGTTCCTCAACACACGCGCAGGCAAATCCGACTACCAGATTTCCGTCTTCCTTCCGGATCAATCCCTCTTCGGGGAAGACCTCACCCATGGATCCTCCCTCCCGGCGGATACCAACAAAGGATTTCCATCCATTCCGGGTCTCCCTCCCGAAAACGCCGTTTTCCTTTCGAATGCATAACCTGCTTCCGTGACACCGTGTCGGTGACCGGACCGGAAGACTTGTGCACATCCATTCTCCTGACTTATTCATGATTTCCAGGCCCCTTGCCGGTCTGGGCAAAAACATTGATACCTAGCATGAAAACAATATATTTGATTGTCAGCATCCTCCTGCTGCCTTTGCTGAACGCTCTGGCACAGGAAACCCTCCTGCAGGGCAGCATCACGGACGAGGAAACCGGCGACCCGATCCCGGATGTTTCCGTCTATCTGGAGCCAAACGGATCCGGGACCACCACCGACGGGGAGGGTCGTTTCTCCCTGCAGGTTCGGGATCCCCTGCCGCTTACCCTCTTCATTTCCTACGTGGGCTACGAGTCGCGTCAAATCCGCGTCAGTGAAACAGGCCCCCTGTCCGTTCGGCTCACCCGAAGAACTGAGTGGATGGAGGAGATCGTGGTTTCCGCCTCCCGGATCGAGGAGGACATCCTGCACTCTCCGGTGAGCATCGAGCTGCTCGGCGCGGCGGCCATCCGATCCACCGCATCCATCGATTATTTCGATGCCCTGCAGAACCTGAAGGGCGTGGACATGGTCACCAGTGCTCTGACCTTCAAGCAAATAAACACGCGCGGATTCAACGAAACCGGCAACACACGGTTTCTGCAGCTGGTCGACGGGGTGGACAACCAGACGCCCGGACTGGGCTTTGCCGTGGGGAACCTGTTCGGAGTGCCCGACCTGGACGTGGCCGGGGTGGAACTGATCCCCGGGACCGCCAGTGCCCTGTACGGGCCCATGGCCTTCAACGGGGTTCTTCTGGTCCGCACGAAGGATCCTTTTGACGTCCAGGGCCTGAGCGTACAGACCAAAACCGGAGTGAATCACATCGGGGAGGATCACACCGGTCCCCGACTCCTGCAGGAATATGCCCTGCGCTATGCCACCACCTTCCGGGACCGCCTGGCGCTGAAGGCCACCCTGTCCACGCTTTCAGGTCTCGACTGGATGGCCACAAATTACGAAGACGTGGACGCCCAAACCCCGGCCGAATTGCGGGGCGATGACAATCCTTCCCGGGACGCCCTGAACATCTACGGCGACGAGGTGACACTCGTCCTTCCGGGGATCGGCCGGATCTCCCGTACGGGATACGAGGAGCGGGACCTGATGGAATACGATGTCCGTTCCATGAAGCTGGCCGCTTCCCTGGTCTACAAGATCAACCAGGACACACGGCTCGGGTACCAGTACAATTTTGGCCGTGGAACGGCTCCCTACACCGGAAGCAACCGGTTCTGCCTGAACAATTTCCAACTTCAGCAGCACCGGATCGAGCTGGTTGGCAGAAATCTTGAGGCCCGGATCTACGGAATCCTGGAAAACTCTCAGGATTCGTACAACGCCCGGGCCCTGGGTCAGCTCATCAACCGCACCTGGGTGCAGGATCTGGATGGCCTTGTGGTTCCTGCCAATGAGGCCGATGCCATGTGGTTCACCCGCTACCAGGAAGCCTTTGAAGGGAACATCGCGGGGGTATCGGGGGGGAATCATGCAGTGGCCCGGTCCTTTGCCGACGAGGGCAGATTCCTGCCGGGATCGGATGCCTTTGAAAGGGAAAAGGAAACCTTCATCCACATCGACGGTCTCTCCGGCGCCGGTGTCTTCAGCCAGAGCAGATTTTACCATGCCGAAACGCTGTATGATTTCAGGGACGTCCTTTCTCTCTTTGAACTGCAGGTAGGGGGAAACGCCCGTCTCTACGACATGTTCACCAACGGAACCCTTTTCGATGATCTGGACCAACGAATCCGGATCCTGGAAGGAGGATTCTTTGCTCAGGGATCCAGGGAGCTGTTCGGAGACCGGCTGAAGCTCATGCTTTCGACCCGCTACGACAAGAATGAGAATTTCAAAGGCCGCATGACCCCCCGGGCTGCCGCGGTGCTTACCCTGGGAAAGAACCACCACTTCCGGACTTCCTTCCAGCATGGTTTCCGGAATCCCACCGTGGGGGACCAGTACATCCGGTTGAATGCCGGGGTGATCACCATTCTGGGCGGGGTTCCGGAGAACAGCGCCGATTTGAATGTCTACCAGAACTCCTTCGAAATTGCGTCTGTGGATGCGTTCGGTGAGGCTTTCGGGATGGCCATGGCAGGAGGAAGCACCCCGGAAGAGGCCCTTCTGGCAAACAAGGACCTTCTGGTAAAATCCGAGGTGGACTACATCCAACCGGAGGAGGTCCGGACCTTCGAGATCGGTTACAAAAGCCTGGTGGGGGGACGCTTCCTGGTGGATGCGAACTACCACCTCAGCAGCTACAACGATTTCATCCTGAACACCGTGGTCATGGAACCCGAAAGCCCTGTGCTGGCCGGGGATGGAAGCATCGATCCGGCGGCCGCCGGGGACATCCTGAATGGGAACATCCGCCTCTACCAGCTGTACACCAATGCCAGCGACCGGGTGAACACCCAGGGCGCCACCCTCGGGCTTTCCTACCTGTTCCGGTCCGGCGTGTCCGTTACCGCCAACGGGACCTGGGCGCACATCGACCTCCGGGAAGCCGATGCCAATCACATCCCGGCCTTCAACACCCCCGAGTTTCGAAGCAATTTGACGATCCAGCGGGATGCATGGAACCATGACCTGGGTTTTCAACTGGCCTGGCGCTGGCAGGATGCCTTCGACTGGGTGGGGACCTTCAACGGACTCCGGCCCGGTCGGATCGAGGCCCACTCCTGGTGGATGCACAAATCAGCTACCGAATCCCGGCCTGGCGTACCATCGTGAAGGTGGGGGCTTCGAACCTGCTCAACAACCAGGTGTACCAGGCCTACGGATCTCCGTCCATCGGAGCCATCTACTACGTGACCCTGGTCTTTGATCAAAATCTGGGACGATGAACACAGCGACCCGAAACGCCGCCGGACTGCTGGCGGAGAAACCCCTGGCCTGGCTGTGGGTTTTGTTTGGATTCTACTTTCTGAGCAACATGGCCGGCGGGGCCCTATCCACCCTCATGGCCGTGTACCTGCCCCTGGTGGCCGGAGAGCTTTCGCAGGAGAGCCAGGTTTCCCTGGAGCAGATCGGGGCCGGGATTTCGGCCGTCTACCTGCTTGGCTGGACCCTGGGGGGGTCGCCTGGGGGTTCCTCAGCGACCGGGCCGGGCGATTTCTGTCCCATGCCCTGGCCCTGGGTCTCCTGGGCATCTTCACGGTATCCATCGCCTTCGCGCATTCCTGGGAGTCCGTGGTCGTCTTCCGTTTCCTTTCCGGCTTCTGCGTGGGCGGGATTCTGGTGGTGACCAACACCCATCTTTCGGAGATCTGGCCTGGACACAACCGGACCATCCTGCTGGGGAATCCTGTCCATCGGCTTTCCTGTGGGCATTGTTTCGGCCGGACTCACCAACTTCCTTTTTCCCGCCTGGCGGAGCGGATTCCTGAGCGGATTCTGCCCTCGGCCTGGCCCTTCTGAGCGTGCCCGTGTTCCGGAATCAATCGCAATTCCGGGCCCGGCACGAGAAGAAGCAGGACGAGGGCATCCGCACCGTTTTTCAAGGCAGGAAAAAGATCCTGATCCAAGGGTCCCTCCTGTTCGGATCCATGCTCGTGGGCATGTGGGCGGTCTTTTCCTGGATGCCCACCTGGATCCAGAGCCTTCTGGGTGAAAAAGACGGGCAGACAGAGCGGAGCATCGCCATGATGGTGCTCGGACTGGGTGGACTGGCCGGGGGCTTTGCCTCGGGCTGGGTGGCCCGGGGGCTGGGCATCCGCAGAGCCATGCGGCTGTGCTTCCTGGCCTGTTTTGTTCTGGCCCTTGCTTTGTTCGGCCTCAACCGGTCCTTTTCGCCCCTGATCTATGCCGAAACGGCCGCCCTGGCGGTTTTCTTCGGAATCAGCCAGGGGCTTCTGGCCAGCTACATCCCCCAGCTTTTTGACGTCCGCATCCGCGGGACGGCCACCGGGATCAGCTACAACGCGGGTCGGGTCATCACCACGGCAGCCGTTTTCTTCCTGGGTTCCCTGGTCGCCCTGTTCGGCGGCTACGGGAATGCCCTGCTCGCGTTTTCCTTTGTCTTTCTTCCCGGCCTGGCCATCCTGTCCCTCGGACCCGGTGCACGGGAAGGATGGGTTCTCCATGCAAAAACAAATGATTCATTCTAAACTGAATACCATGGCACACATTGATTTTGGAAATGATTACCCGGGCATTCTGGGTCCGCTGGCTTACAGCCCGGAAACCTCGAAGCCCCTGAACGAGTTTGTCGAAGTCCTCCTGCGGGGGGAAAACTCCCTGCCCCGGGGCCACCGGGAGCTGATTGCCACCTATGTCTCCTACCTGAACGACTGTTTCTTCTGTCAGAACGCCCACGGGGGCTATGCCCAGCACTACCTCCAATGCGACACCTCCTTCATCGATTCGGTCAAGGAGAACATGGCGGAGGTCGACCTTCCGGACAAGCTGAAAGCCTTGCTGGCCATTGCCGCAAGCGTCCAGAAAGGCGGGAAGAAGGTCACCCCGGAACAAGTGGAGAAGGCCCGGAAGCTGGGAGCCAGCGACCGGGAGATCCATGACACCGTGCTCATTGCCGCAGCTTTCTGCATGTTCAACCGGTATGTGGACGGACTGGACACCTGGGCTCCGCAAGACCGTACCTTCTATGTGGAACGGGCCCCCCGGCGGGCAGAAGAGGGCTACATCGGTCTGGATTTCTCCAACGAGACGTAACATCCTTGCGGGTGGTGTGGAAGAGGGTGTCCTTGTGCGACACCCTCTTTCTTTTGGACCGAACTTTCATCCGTCCGGTTTGTTTACCCATCTTTGCACCCTCATGAATCAACACAGTTCACCCTCCTCCGAATCCCCGGCGCTGAAAGGTTGGAAAACCATCCTCATCCTGGGCATCCTCACCGCCTACGTGCCGTTCTCCATTGACTCCTATCTCCCGGCCCTGACCCACCTGGCCGGGTATTTCGGGACCACCGCGGCGAAAATGACCTTTTCGCTGAGTACCTTCTTCATCGGGTTTGCGACGGGACAAATCCTCTACGGCCCCCTGCTGGACCGCTACGGGCGGAAAAATCCCCTCTACGTGGGGGTGGCCATCAGTGTCCTGGCCAGCGTGGGCTGCATCTTTTCCTGGGATGCCGGCTCCTTCATCGCCTTCCGCTTTCTTCAGGCTCTGGGGGCATCCGTTGCCTCGGTTTCGGCCCTGGCCATGGTGCGGGATTTCTTTCCTCCCAGCGAAAGCTCCCGGGTGTTCTCCCTGCTGGTTCTTGTCATCGGCAGCTCCCCCCTGCTGGCCCCCACCCTGGGAGGCTACATCACCGCCCACCTGGGCTGGCAATGGATCTTCGTGTTCCTGATGGGCATGGCCGCCGTGCTGGTGAGCCTGGTCCGCTACGTCCTCCCGGTCCGGTATGTCCCCCGGAAAGAATCGAAACTCCGCCTGTCCGTCCTGGCCCGGGACTACTGGGACATCCTGAAACATCCCCAGTTCCTCACCTACTCCCTGGCCGGCGCCTTCTCTTTCTCCTCGCTCTTCATTTATGTGGCCGGGTCGCCCATCATTTTCATGGAAAAATACGGGATGAGCGCCCAGAGCTTCGGCATCCTCTTCGCCCTGCTTTCGGTGGGATTCATCGGGGGCAGCCAGCTGAACATCCAGTTGCTCAAGCGAATCAAGAGCCGCATCATCTTCCGTTTCGCCCTCATGTGCCAGCTGTCCATTGCCCTGCTCTTTTCCATCGGCATGTGGAACGACTGGTACGGCCGCGACCTGGTCAGTCTCTTCCTGTTTCTGATCCTGCTGAGCCTGGGCTTCACCTCCCCCAACGGCATGGCTCTGTCCCTGGCACCCATCGAGAAGAACCTGGGGAGCGCCTCCGCCCTACTGGGCACCATCCGCATCGGCATCGCCGGACTGACCTCCGGGGGCATCGCCCTGCTGAATGTGACCAACGGGGTGCCGGTGGCGGTGATGATGCTGGTAACGGCCGGAATCTCCTTTGTGATCCACGCCATCGGCCGGAGGCACATTGTGCGCTTTGCGGCGGCGAGTTGAGATATTCTCGGTGAATTCTTACCTCCCGGTCAATACGTCAAGCAGACCCACATTGATGTAGTAATTGCCGGTCCCCAACTTTTCTTTTCGCAACATTTTATCCTCGGCAAGTTTGTTCAGATAGTTGGCTGCTGTCAGCCTTGATACGCCCAGGTCTTTCACAACGAATTCAATCTTTGTGTATGGGTGTTTGAACAAATTGTTGAGCAAATCCTGACTGTAAAATTTGTATTCGTTCCGAAGCCGATGCTTGTAGTCGAGCATCAGATCCTTGATTTTTATGATTCGTGCGATCGTTTCAAGGGAGGTTTGCTCCACTCCTTTGACCATAAACATCACCCATTCTTCCCACAAATTCTCCTCCCGCACGTTTTGCAACAGCCTGTAATAGCTCTGCTTATGCTGTATAATGTATTTGCTCATATACAAGATCGGCAGCGTTTGCAATTTCTCCAGGATCAGATACAATATGTTTATGATCCGGCCGGTCCGGCCGTTACCGTCATAAAACGGATGTATGCTCTCAAACTGCAAATGGATGACCGCCATTTTTATCAACGGATCGCAATCCTGTACTTCCGAATCATTGATGTATTGTTCAAGATTTGTCATCAACCTCAAAATATCCCCGTAATCTTGTGGCGGTGTGTAAATCGTTTCCCCAGTCTCTGAATTCTTCAAAGCGGTACCTGGCAATTTCCGAAACCCGGCCGCATTCCCCTCCAATACTTCCTGGATTTGCAGAATCGTATGGTTTGTCAGCAATTCATTCTGGGAAATAAGTGCAAATCCCTTTTTCAAGGCTGAAATATAGTTCTGAACTTCTTTGGCTTGCAGAGTATTGAAAGCCTTATAATTCAACTCTGATTTGTACAGATCATCATGGGTGGTGATGTTCTCAATCGCAGAACTGTCCTTGGCTTCTTGCAGTCCAAGTGTGTTGATCAGATGTTTGATCGAATGGTGATGCAATTCCTTTCAATTCGGCCACAATGCAGCATGCGCTGGCAAAGCCTTGAGAAACCTTCGTTTCCAGATCAACCTTCAGAGGCAATCTAGCCAATTCCCACGCTTTCATTTGTAAAGCTTTTTCAATTTCCTATACAAAGGTAATCGCTTTTGTAAAGAAAATCGCAATTATTATACAATAAAAAAACGATATGGATACAAAACCTCAAAATGTATGCATTGTGACTCTGTGAATTGGCACGGGCGGCTTTCGGGGATTGCTCGCGGCGCTCAGATCCTGGGGATTTCCCACCTGGGAAATTAACCTGGAATGCTTCGCATTCTTGTTGGTCCGTTTTGAAAGCGAGCTTTCAACGGACCAAAATCAAAAAACCCCGGCTTTCGCCGGGGTTGGTTCCCGATTGCGGAGAGAGGGGGATTCGAACCCCGGTGCCCGCGAGAGCACAACGGTTTTCGAGACCGCCCTGATCGACCACTCCGCATCTCTCCTTGGGTGCTGCAAAAGTAATATTTTTGTGCGATATTGCCCCGACATTTTCAAAAAGATCGATGCGTCAAAACCTCCTTGTACCTCGGGATTCTGGGAGCGGTTCTTCTGGTCCCTCCTGCAAACAAACCAGGCCGTTGTCACGGATGAAGAAGCCTACCGGCTTCTGGTGGAAGAATGGAAAGAGCAACGGCTCGAGCGCCTGAAGGACAAGCACGGGTGGCTCAGTCTGGCCGGCCTGTACTGGCTGGAGGAGGGTGAAAACCGGTTCGGTTCCGATCCCGCCGGCGACACAGTTCCCGGCTGGGGCGTCAATCCTCAGTGGCATCCTGACCCTGGACAGTAGCGTCACCCTCCGGGTGCAGGAAGGGGTGCGGATCACCGCCGACAGCGTGCCGGTGACGGAGATGGTACTGAAGAACGATCATGAAACCGGCCCCACCTACCCGCAGCAGGGCGATTTCAACTGGTACATCGTCCAACGGGGAGCGCTATGGCATCCGCCTGCGGGACGAGAAGAACCCCGCATCGACGAACTGGATCACATCCCCGCCTACCCTGTCTCCCCGGATTACGTGGTGGCGGCCGAACTCAAACCCTTTGAGGAGGTCCGCACGATGGTGGTATGCTCCCGGTGAGGGCTACACCGAGGAATACAAGTGCCTGGGCATCTTGAATTCACCCTGAAGGGCTGGAGCTGAGCCTACCCTTCCTCGGGCGATGGCTACTTCCTGGTCATTGCCGACGAAACCACGGGTCTGGACACCTATGGCGCGGGCCGCTTCCTCTATGCCGGTCCGGATTCCACCGGCCGCATCATCCTGGATTTCCAACAAGGCTTACAATCCCCCCTGTGCCTTCAGTCCTCGCCACCTGCCCCATGCCGCCCCGGGAGAACTTTTTTGCCCGTGGCCCTGGAAGCCGGAGAGAAATCGGTTCACATGGAATAGGTCCGGTCGTTGAACTGATCCGGTCGTTTCGGCTTCCGGACCAGCGTGCACCAGAAAACCCAGGATCAGGTACAGGATCGAACAGCGCATAGGGCAGCTAAGTGCGGACGTGGTCGATGTGGTCCGAGGCCGAGGCCATGGACGAAATGATGGTGGTGTCGGAAATGGGCGAGCAGTGGTCGCCGAAGACCCCGCCGCCCAGGGTGGCGGCCACCACCAGCAGCAGGTTGGCCTGGTGGGCCTCGGCCATGGGCAGGGCGATGGCGATCATGATGGCGAAGGTTCCCAGAGGTTCCCGTGGAGAAAGCAATGAAGGAGGACAGGGCAAAGACGACGGCTGGAAGGAGGGCGGGCGACAGCCAGCTTTCATGACCTGGCCACATAGGCCCTGCTCCCAGCTGGTTGCAAACCGAGGAGATGGCAAAGCCAGCATCATCAGCAGGGATATAGGGGCATGAGCTCGGGAGATGCCTTTCAGGAGGAGGCTTACCATTTTTTTGAGGTCATGATGCCCTGCGCCCGGTACAGACCATTGCCGCCAGGGCAGTGGTGACGGCATAGAGAACGGAGGTGATCCGACTCCGGCCCATCGCCCGGACCAGATGGTCGCCGAAGGAGGCCGCGTCCGTCACCTGCGACCATCCGGTGGCGGCGAGACCGAAAATCATGGCCCCCACCATCACCCCCAGGGGCAGGATCATGTTGATGGCCCGCGGAGTCACCCCTTCATTTCATGGGACGTGAGCTCGTCCGACACCATGGTTGCGCCCCTCGTTCATGAGCAGACCGGTCTCCCGGGTCCTGCGCTCGGCCTGTGCTATGGGACCGAAGTCCTTTCGTGTCACCACCACCCAGAGGACCAGGAGGAGGCGGATCATGGGATAGAAATTGAAGGCCATGGACGCGACGAGGGTGCGGAAGGGGTCTCGATGCCCTGTGAGTAGCAACCCCATGATGAAGGCCCCCCAGGCGTTGAATGGCAGAGGATGGAGGTGGGGCCGAACTCGAATCGGCGATGTAGGCCAGCTTTTCCCCGGGATCTTCAGGCGGTCGAAGACAGGCCGGTAGAGGGTGCCCACGTGGCGGAGGGAACCGATGTTGGTTTACCAGTTCAGACACCCGGTGGCTGTGGGCCAGGAGTTCCACAGGCGGCTGTTCCCCCCTGGCCCTTTTCCTCCCTGCCGTTTCAGCAGCCCTTCGATCCAGAGCACGAAGCCCGACCCCGCCCGAATACTGGATGAAGATCAGAAGGGCCCCGACCAGGGCGCAGAACATGATGGTGCGGGTGTTGCCGCCCTGGAATACGAACAAACCTTCCAGGGTGGCCACGGTCCCCTGCACGGACTCCGCGGCTCAGGATGAGCCAGCCCAGCCAGATGCCCACCACCAGGGAGGACAACCTGTTTAGTGCGAAGGCCAGGACGATGGCCAGGACGGGGGCAGGATGGACAGGACAGTGTCTACAGCACGGCGGGTTCGAGTAGCTGAAGCTCGTTGCCCCCGGCGTCGAAACGGGCCCGGATGCCCACGGGGAAGGGTCACCTTGCCGGTCGATGTGACCAAAGGAGAAGCCAGGAGACCGGGATGCCCAGGGGCAGGAGCAAATCGGCCAGGGCGGCTTTCAGCAGGCGGGTTCGTCGCGACGTTGTACCCCGCCGCCACCGCCCCCAGGACGATGCCGGCGGCTTGGGGCAGGTTGGTGCCGGACAGGAGGTGGTAGAGCATGCGGTCGACCCGGTAGGTCTTTTCCTCCACCTCCTCCAGAACACCAGCCGGAGCTGAAATCCGGCCTGAACCGGCTCCCGATGAGGGACTCCAGGACCGAGAGGGCTGCTCCCGGCCAGCGCCCCGGTGGCCTGTCCCGATTGCAGGGTGTAGAGATCGAATTCCGGATCGGACCGGCTGTCCTCTCCCGCCGGTGGTAAGGGTAGTCGTAGTCGGCGAGGGGATCCATGAGAACATGTCCTGGCGAGCGGATGGCAAAATGGTTGAAATCGGAGATCCCGAGGGACCGGAACAAACCAGGCCGGTTTCCTGAAAGATGGCGTTGAGCAGGGCCGGGATGTCGGAATAGCCGAGCGCCTTTGGGATGGGTGCGGATGGCCTCAAAGTCCAGGTGGTCCAGGACACGGATCGATCCATAGCTCCCCCGCACGCACCAGATGGCGTCGATGTCCGGATCCAGGAACATACCATGAGCTCCGCAGCTCGGTCCCGGTCCCGGCCGGCCAGGTACCCGCATTCGGCCAGCACCGAATCGCGGTACACCGTCCGGAATCCCAGGGCCTCGGATCCGTTCCACCGCCCCGCCAGTTGCTGCTCGGTGACGGGGCTGCCCGGTGTCACGAGCCCGATGCGCATGCCCTTTTCCAGGCGGCGGGGAAGGATGCGTCCGGGGATTTTGTTTTCTTGGAACAGACCAGGGTGACCTCCCGTGTGGGTCCGCCCGACCGCCAACGCCCTCATCCCCAGGGGAAGCAGCAGGGGCGGCCGCTGTGCCGGTCTTCAGAAATGTCTCCGGTCGGTTCGGTCCATTGTGTCTACAGTTTCCGGATGCCGATGCCCGGCCGGTCGGTGAGGGTCACTTTTCCGCCGACGACCCGCATGCCCTCGTAGACATCGTTGGATATGAGCAGGTTCCTGTCCAGATCGGCCCAGTCCACCAGCGTGAGAGCTGGGCGGCGGCTGACACGGCGCAACTGGCTCCCGGTCATGCAGCCCACCATCACCTTCATGTCGAGGGCCCGGGCCACGGTGACCATTTTCTGGGCTTCGCGCAGACCCGTGCTCTTCATGAGTTTGATGTTGATGCCCGAATAGAGCCCTTGAACGTGGGGACGTCGGGGAGACGCTGGAAGGCCTCGTCGGCGATCACGGGCAGGGGGCTGTGGGCCGAGTCAGGCAAATGTCGTTTGCCGGTCCTTGGGCAGGGGCTGCTCGATGAATTCCACCCCCTGTTCGGCCAGGTAGTGGGCCATGTCGAGGCCAGCTGCCGGTCGGTCCAACCCTGATTCACATCCACGTAGACAGGCACGTCGGTGACCGACCGCACCGTTTCGATCATTTCCCGGTCGTTGCCTCCCCCCAGCTTCACTTTCAGGACCTTGAAGGGTGCTTCCCGGGTTTTTTCCCGGACCACGTCGGGGGTGTCGATGCCGATGGTGAAAGAGGTCATGGGTGTCGTGGCCGGATTCAACCCCCACAGGCGGTAGAGAGGCTGGCCCACCATCTTGCCCGCACTGCGGTCGGAGGGCGATGTCGATGCAGGCCTTGGCCGCCCGGTTTCCGCTACCGCCGCCTCGATGCCGTCCACGTATTCCAGGATCTCGTCCAGCAGGAAAGGGTCCTTGAATTGGGTCAGATCGACCTGGACAAAAACTTCATCACCGATTCCTGGGATTCGCCCAGGGTGGCATGGAGGCCTCGCCGTATCCGGTGTAGCCGAAATTCAGTCGGTGAGCACGACGGGGGTGGTGTTGCGGGAATAGGTGGCCACGGTGAAGGTGTGTGCCGCAGCTGCAGGTCGTAGGGCCGGTAACTCAGAACCAGCCTCTTCCGTTCGGCCGACTTCCGGTTGCGTTGTTTGTCCGGGATAAGTTCCCGCCGCCAGGGAAGCCGGCAAACCGGCCGCCAGAGAGGCGGCACCTGCGGTCCGTGTGGGAGAAATTTCCGTCGTCCGGTTTTCATGGGTTCGGAAGAATCAGGGGGTGAGCGGGGCGAAGTCCGCGGTAAAGGTTGGTCTTTCACGGCCTGGGTAATGTCGGGGATGGTCCGGACCGGATGCGCACCGAGCGCACGAACAGTTCCGGTATTCCTCCAGGAAGTTTTCCCGTCCGGGTCCATGCTGTTGATCTTCACCCGGCCCGAGGCATGGATGAATTCCGGAGTCGCTGATGTAGATGGCCACGTGGGTCACCCGTTCCGCTTGTTCCTCCGTGGCGGGTCGACCGAAGAACAGCAGGTCGCCGGCTTCCAGACCGTCCCAGGCATAGGCCGTGCTCAGCTCTTCCTCGCAGCGGGACTGCTGATCGGCGTCCCGCAATAATACCAGGCCGTTCATCAGGTAGACCATGGAGGCGAACCCGCTGCAGTCGATCCCTTTGGAGGACGTGCCACCCCAAAGGTAGGGAATGCCGTTGTAGGGCATGGCGGAAGCCAGGACCCCCGCCGCCGCAGGCGTCCGGCCCATCCATTCGGCCCAGGGGAGGCAATCGGATTGCCTGACCCATCCGTTCCGTCCGTCGGGGTAGAGAACCTGCAGGAAGGCACCCCTTGGTTCACCGGTGGCCAGGATGGCACCCGCCACCAGGTCGGAAACGGGCAGTGACTTCTCGTTTGGTTCCGACCACACCGTGCCGGTCTGGGCGGAAAAGACCACCTTGGGCAGGGCCCGGTAAGCGTCCATCGCCTCCCGGTCCAACACACACAGGGCCGCACCGTCGAGCCAGCCGTGGTAGCCGTTGGGTGTCTGCACCAGGAACCATCCGTCCTGCTCCCGGAACACCCGGAGGGGGTGACCGAAAATAGCCTGGGTCACGATCTCGGCCCGGTGACTTGGCTGGGCCCGCATGTGCCCCACTGCATTCACCGCCACGGCATGGATCAGCCGCTCCGGTTCCTGGGCCGGCACCAGATCGACCCGGTTCCGCCATTGGGGATAGGTTTCATCAATCCGCTGGACAAATGTCTTATAAACCTGTTTGTCTCCAATATAACCGAATAGGTTTATTGTATCACTTTCATATGTAACATTCACGTTCCAAGGGAACATGCGTGAATCCGGAACCAGAGAATCCCGCAGGGTCTCCAGGAAAGCATCGGCTTCCCGGACACGGGCGTCCGGATCGGGCGCGCAGGCAATCAGAAGGAGGGTCAATCCGAAGACGGTCAGGACCGGACGAAGGAGGCGTTTCATGGGGGAAGGTTTTTCAAATGAGTTGAGTCAATGGATCAGGTTGGGTCCGATAAGCCCGGACATCAGAGGGGGCGGGCCACCATGACCCCCGTACCGGTTTTGCTGCCGGCCAGGTAGTCCTCAAGAGTTCCCTCGGAGAGCACCACCTCTTCCGCCGCGGAGGAGGCATGTAGAATGTGCAAATCGTCGTCCTTCCACACTGCGATGGTCACATGCTGGATGGCCAGGCCGTCGATGTTCGTGGTGATCCCCAGGATGTCCCCGCTTTGGATTTGCTCCTTCAGGCCGGCCAGTTCCTCCTCCGGCAAATAGTACCGTGTGAACCCGTTGAGGCGGGCTTCCTGGGCAGCGATGACGGGCACCAGGGTGGAATCGGCCTTCAGCTGGGCATAGGAATCGGGGTGGGTGCTCATGAAGTGGATCCCGGCCTCCAGGGGAAACTGTGCGATCTCCCCCGAAAGGTCGGCCACGATTCCCTTCTGCGCGTTGTTGCCGATCCAGTCGCAGAAGTAATGCAGGCGGGATGGATAGCCGTCCATCGTCCCGTCCCGGTAGCGGATCTTTTCCAACTCGGCGGCATAGCGCCCGAACGTCTGGTCGCCCGATTTCACGGTCCGGGCGATGGCCAGGCAGGTCTCCCCGAAGGTGGTGCAGTCCAGTTCCCTCAGGTTGATCACCAGCACTTCCTGCTCCCGCTCCAGGGTGTGGGCCACGTAAGGCGTGCCCAGAAAGAACCGGCCCGCTTCCACGACCAGGGTGCCCATGGGTGCATCCTCCAGTCCGCCCAGCACGGCAAACACCTGCTGAAGGATGACCGAGTCTTCCGCCGTGCAATCCACAGTCGCAGACCGGGCCCCGGAATCCATGAAACCCTCGTTTTTTTGTGTCTGCTTTTCTGTACCTTGGTTGCAGGCCGACAGCAACAAAAGGGCCGGAATGAAATTTAGAATTATTCTTGACATCTTATATGCTATTTTCAGGTTGCAGTTTTGACTCTAATCAAACATAAACATTCTTGCTGAGATATGGAGAAAAAATCCCGTAGGAACTTCATGAAAGCCCTGGGGGCCTCTGTCGGGGCGGCAGGCGTCCTGGGAACCGGAGGTCTGGCGTCCTCCTGCAACCGGGTGGAAACCGTGGAAGGAGATAAAATCACCCTCCTCACGTCCAGCGGTGAACTTGTCGTGGTGGACAAATCCCAATTGAAACCGGCCCAGCTTCCCTCCCTGGAAGAAAACCAGAAACGGGGAAGGCAGGGACTCCCCGGACGGAGCTGGGTCATGGTCATCGACCTGTCCAAATGCCGCAACGCCCGCCAGTGCATGAAAGCCTGCCAGGCCCACCATCAGCTCCGGCCCGAACAGCACCACATCAATGTGCTGCAAATGCAGGATTCCGAGGACACCGCACCTTATTATATGCCCAAGCCCTGTCTGCATTGCGACAATCCGCCCTGCACCAAGGTATGCCCCGTCAATGCCACCTTCAAGCGGGAGGACGGCATCGTGCTCATCGACAACGAGCGTTGCATCGGGTGCCGTTTCTGCGTGGCCGCCTGCCCCTACTCGGCCCGGATCTTCCACT
>JAWKKO010000042.1:0-23404 GCA_041393235.1 Bacteroidales bacterium | reverse complement strand
CCCGTGGTGGCCCTGGGCATTGCCGACGGAAAAGCCGCGGTGGCCTACGTCCGGGAACACGCCGATCGATGGAACCTGAAGACCGACCGCATCGGCATCATGGGCTTCAGCGCCGGGGGCACCGTGACCTCCGGGGTCTGTTTCCAGTTTGACCCGGCGAGCCGGCCCGATTTTGCCGCCCCCATCTATCCTTACGTGGGGAGCTACGACCACCGGACGGTGCCGGCCGATGCGCCGCCCATTTTCATTGCCGGCGCCGGCGACGACAACTTCGGTTTCCACCTCCATTGCACCGCCCTCTACGAACAATGGGTCCGGGCGGGAAAATCGGCGTCCCTGGTCCTGTACCGGACCGGCGGACACGGCTTCGGCATGCGGAAGCAGGGCTTGCCGTCCGACGGATGGATCGATGCTTTTTATGCCTGGCTGACCCACCTCTAACCAAAAAAACAACCCATGTTGAGCCGAAGACAATTCATGCGACGCGCCGCCCTGTCCGGGGTGACGCTTTCCACCCTGCCCGGGATGCTCCGGGCCTCTTTCATGCCCGATTACCAGGTGATCGACACCCCCTACGGGAAGCTCCGGGGTTCCCGGGAGCGGGGGGTGAATATCTTCAAGGGGGTGCCCTACGCGGGTTCCGTTTCCGGCAAGAACCGCTTCCTGAAGGCCCCGCCGGTGGAGCCCTGGACCGGCGTCCGGGACGCCCTGCAGCTGGGGTCGCCCTCCATCCAGCCCCCCAACCAGACCTACGGAATCAATGAACCGGGTCCGGCCGAGGACTGCCTCGTCCTGAACATCTGGACCCCCGCCAACGACGGCGGGAAGCGGCCTGTGATGGTCTACAACCACGGGGGTGGCTTCCGGACGGGATCGGGCGGAGCAGCCTCCCAGGACGGCGCCAACCTGGCCCGGATGTACGATGTGGTGGTGGTGGCCACCAACCACCGGCTGGGCCTGCTGGGTCACCTCTGCCTGGATGAGCTCGCCGGCGGGGACTATGCGGGCTCCGGAAACCGGGGCGTGCAGGACATTGCCGTGGCCCTGGAATGGATCGGGACGAACATCGCCCTTTTCGGCGGGGACCCCGGCAACGTGACGATTTTCGGGGAATCGGGGGGCGGCATGAAAACCGCGTCCCTCTATGCCATGCCCGAGGCGGCTCCCTATTTCCACAAGGCATCCATCGAAAGCGGTCCGGGCGTGGAGCTGATCGAAGCGGCCGATGCGGCCCAAACCGCCCGGGACGTGCTCGCAGCCCTACAGATTTCCCCCTCCCAATGGCAGAAACTGCTGGAGGTTCCGGCGTCCACCCTGCTGGAGATCACCGGGACACTTCCCCGGGGCGAAGGCAACGGCCTGCTCCGGGGCGGATTCCGGGGCATTGGCAATTCGGGCCGGGGCGCCTTCGGGGCCATGGTGGACGGGACCGTGATCCCCGCCCATCCCTTCGAACCGGCGGCACCCGCCTTCTCGCGCGACAAGCCCCTGCAGGTGGGATGGAACGAGGACGAATACATCTTCTTTGCCATGACGGGCGGGGACACGGCGGTGTTCACCCTGGACCGGGCCGGTCTGCAGGCGCGCCTGCAAAACGATTTCGGGGAGGCTGCCGGTCTCGTTCTCTCCACCTACGAGACGGCCCATCCCGACTGGACCCCCGGGGAGATCTACATCGCCGTCCGGTCCATCGGCATGATGGGACTCGGATCGATCCGCATCGCCGAGCGCAAGACGGCCCAGGGCGGGGCCCCGGCCTTCCTGTACAATTTCGGGTACAAGTCCAACGCCACCGTCCCCGGCACCCGCTTCCAGTTCGGTTCCATGCACGCCCTGGACATCCCCTTCAAGTTCTACAACGTGGCCTCGGGCATGGCCGGATCGCGGCCCAACCGCTTCGAGACCTCGAGGAACATGACGTCCTACTGGACGAATTTCGCCCACAACAGGGTTCCGACGGCACCAGGGACGGCCGACGCGCAGGCCTACAACCTGGAAACCCGTCTACCCTGCGCATCGACATCGACTGCGAGGTGATCGGCGACCGGTTCGGAGCCGAACGGCGGATGTGGGAGGAGGTGTACGGGTAGAACGTTCGTCCCGTGAGGGAGAAGGCACCGGTTTTTTTGTATCTTGTTGGATCAATCTCCAAAGACATGAAAAAGCTCAAAACCATTTCTTTCCTTTGCGTTTTTTCACTTTGCCGCTCTCCGGGCCCAGCGGGACTCATGTGCTGGGACTGGAAACCCCAGTCGTCCGGAGGTCGGGCGTGACCCCTTCTCATGGCGCCTGTCGTTTCACCCGAGGTGCTGCCCGACCGCCGGGTGGTTTTCCGGGTCCAGGCGCCCAATGCGAAAGAGGTGCAGCTGAGCGGGAGCATATTGAATTTTCTCGGGCGGACCTGGGAAAATCCGCTTCCGTTCCAGAAGGGGGAGAAGGGGGTGTGGACGTTGACGATCGGACCCCTCGACCCGGAGATTTATTATTACAAGATCAACCTGGACGGGGTGAGCGTGGTGGATCCGGCCAACACCTACACCGGTTTTGCCAATCAGCCCGGTTTCAGCATCCTCGTGGTTCACGGCCAGGGTCCCGCCTGGTACGATGCCCAGGAGGTGCCCCACGGTGCGGTGACCCGGCACATCTACCATTCGTCCGTTGTGGGCGGGGAACGGGAACTGTACGTGTACACGCCCCCGGGCTATGATCCGTCCGTGGCGTATCCGGTGCTTTATCTTCTGGGCGGTTCGGGCGAAGAGGCTTCCACCTGGAGCCTGTTCGGCCGGGTGAATTACATCATGGACAACCTGCTGGCGGAGGGAAAGGCCCTGCCCATGATCATCGCCATGCCCAACAACCAGGTGGTGCACCGCATGGATCCCAAACACACCGAAACCAGCTTCCCCCTGTTCAACCGGGAGATGCTGGAGGTGGTGATCCCCTATGTGGAAGCTCATTACAGCTGCCGGACCGACAAGCACGGGCGGGCCATCTCGGGTCTGTCCATGGGGGCACGCCATGCCCAGGTGGTGGGACTGAACAACCTGGATGTGTTCGGATCCGTGGGCATGCTCAGCGGGGCCGAATCGACCGACCTGATTCCGGGCGTGCTGGACGATCCGGAGCTGAACGACAAAATCGATTACCTCTTCGTGGGTGCGGGGACCAACGAAACCAACCCGCAGTCGCGCCACGTGAAATTCCACGAGGAGCTGGAGCAGCGGGGGATCGAACACGAGTACTACATCGGGAGCACCGGCGCCCACGATTTCGTCACCTGGCGGCACCTGTTGTACTACCGCTTTCTGCCCAAATTGTGGCGCGACGGGAATTGTTATTTTTGCCTATCTCAAAACGTACCCATGAAAAATTGCTCCCAACAACGACGCGAAAAGATCTTCGAACTGATCCGGGAAGACGGACATGCGAAGGTGTTGAAACTTAGCAAAATATTCAAAGTCACCGAGGTCACCATCCGGCAGGACCTGGAGAAGCTGGAGGAGGAGGGGCTCATCAAACGGGAGCACGGAGGCGCCTACCTGAAGGACGTGGGCCTGCAGGTGAAGAACATCGAGCTTCAGAACAAGGAGCACATGGCGGAAAAGGGCCGCACTGCCCAGCGGCCGTGCAGCTCATCAACGACGGGGACACCATCATCCCGGGATTCGCCCACCACCACCGAGATCGCCAAGCTGATCTCCGGGTTCAAAACTCACGGTCATCACCAACGCCCTGAACATCGCCTTCATCCTGGGGGCCGATCCGGAGATCAACCTGGTGCTCACCGGCGGGGAATTCAAGGCGCCCACCCTGTCGCTGGGATGGGGCAGAAAGCGGCCGATTCCCTGAACGGTCTCACGTCGACAAGCTCTTCTGGCCACGGCGGGCATCACCCCGGAAATCCGGGCTCACCTACCTGAGCATCAGCGACATCGTGGTGAAGCGGGCCATGATCGAATCGGCCGAGGAGGTCTTTGTGGTGGCCGATTCGTCCAAGGTGGGCAAAAGCGCCTTCGCCAGCCTGGGGGCCCTGTCCCTGATCGACACCCTGATCACCGATTCCGGCATCCCCGAATCGGCGGTGGAGATGTTCTCCCGGCACGACATCCGGCTTTTGCTCTGCTGATCGTTCCGCTCCTTCCCCGGCTCGTGAAAGAATGCCCGGTCGGACGAATGGTATTTACGGAAATTTACTATATTTGAGCCAAACGAAAATATACGTAAATTGTTTCTCCTCGCCATCGACCAAAGCACATCGGCCACCAAAGTCATGCTGGTGGACCGGGAGGGACGGATCCGGGACCGGGTGACCCTGGCCCACGAGCAGTTCTATCCCGCCCCGGGCTATGTGGAACATGACGCCGTGGAGATTTACGGGAACGTGCTCGAAGGAATTCGCCGGATCCGGGAACAACATCGTCTCGACCACACCCAAATCGCCTGCATCTCCATCACCAACCAGCGGGAAACCGCCCTGATCTGGGACAAGGAAACGGGAACGCCCGTCGCCCGGGCCGCGGTCTGGCAATGCCAGCGGGGGGCGGACTATTGCAGGGTGCTTCAGGAGAAGGGCCACGGGGACCGGGTCCGGGAAAAAACCGGGCTCTTGCTGGATCCCTACTTTTCCGCCAGCAAGCTCCACCGGATCATGGCGGACGATCCCTCCCTGAAGGAACGGGCCGCCCGGGGCGAGCTTCTCGCGGGGACCATGGACAGCTGGCTTTTGTGGAAGCTGACCGGGGGGAAGGTGCATGCCACCGATTATTCCAACGCCTGCCGGACCCTCCTGTTCAACATCCGCACCCTGGATTGGGACGGGGAGCTGGTGGCGCTGTTCGGGCTCCATCCGTCCATGTTGCCCGAGGTCCGTTTCAGCGACGAGGTTTTCGGAACCACCGAACCCGGTACGGGGTTCGAGGCGCCCGTACCCATCGGGGGCCTGATGGGCGACTCCCATGCGGCCCTGTTCGGCCAGCTCTGCACCGCCCCGGGCATGGGCAAGGCCACCTACGGCACGGGCTCGTCCTTCATGCTGAACGTGGGGACGGCGTGTCCGGAGGCACCCGGGGGACTCGTGTCCTCCATCGGCTTTGCCCGGGACAGGACGGTGCACTATGTGCTGGAAGGGAACATCCACTTCGCACCGGAGCACACCATCAACTGGCTCAAGAATCCAACTGCAGCTCATCGGCGATGCCTCCGAAACGGAGGCCCTGGCCTGGGAAGCCGGGGACAACCACGGCTATGTATTTCGTGCCGGCCTTTGTGGGTCTGGGCGCGCCCTACTGGGACAACCGGGCCCGGGCCGCCATCACCGGCATGTCGCGCGACACCACCCGGGCCCACGTGGTGCGGGCGGCCCTGGAAAGCATCGCCTACCAGGTGAAGGACCTGGTTTCCCTCATCGACGGCGAGGGGACGACCGGATTGAAGGAATCAGGTGGACGGCGGTCCCACCCGGAACGATTTTCTCATGCAGTTCCAGGCCGACATGCTGCAACGGCCCGTCCTCCGGTCGGAGCTGGAGCAGCCCCCGGCCCTGGCGCCGCCTACATGGCGGGTCTGGCCACCGGTTTCTGGAAGAATCTGAGGAGATCGCCGCCCTGCAGCAAACCCGAGGTCTTCCGTCCCGGGATGGCACCGGAAGAAACCGGCCGGTTGCACAGCGAATGGAAAAAAGCCGTGGAGTGGGTCCGGCTGGGAGAGACTGCGCGAAACACGTGAAAAACAAACTGAAAAAAAAACCAAACCAATGGATACCCGGAAACAAAGGCAGACCTTCGGCGTGATCATCGCCACGAGGAACATTTTCAACTTCCAGCTCGCGGTGGACGCCCGGCGGAAGGTGCTGGACAAACTGGCGGACCGATGATGCGGTCAACTGCCCGAGTCGGACCCCATCGGGAACATCGAGGGCTACGAGGATGCGGGTGAAGCGTGGCCGGTTTTCAAACAGCATGCCGATCAGATCGAAGGCATCCTGGTGGTGCTGCCCAATTTCGGGGACGAGCTGGGGGTGGTGAACACCATCCGGCTGTCGGGACTGGACGTGCCGGTGCTGGTGCAGGCCTGCGACGACGACAACGACCGGGTGGACGTGAAAAGCCGGGCGATGCCTTCAGGCAAGCTGGTGTGCAACAACCTGTACCAGTACGGGATCAAGTTCACCAACACGAGCACCCACACCTACGCCCTGGACGATCCGGAATTTGAGCGCGACGTGCGCAAGTTCGCCGCCGTGTGCCGGGTGGTGAAGGGCTCGAAGAACCTGCGGGTGGGGCCGCCGGTGCCCGGCCCATCAGGTTCCAGACCATGCGATTCAGCGAAAAGATCCTGCAGAAGAACGGCATCACCGTGGTGCCGGTGGACATGTCGGAGATCCTGGCGGCGGCCGAAAACTGGGACGAGAACGATGCGGAGGTGCAGCAGGTGCAGGACATCCAGGCCTACGGCACCTGCAACATCCTGCACAAGGGACAGATCAGCCGGCAGGCCCGCTTCGGACTGGCCGTGGAACGGTGGATCGAGGAGAACGACGTGCAGATCTCGGCCCTCCAGTGCTGGGAGTCCATCGAAAAGAACTACGGGTGCGCCGCCTGCGTCACCATGAGCATGATGGGGGAGAAGCTCATGCCCTCGGCCTGCGAGGTGGACGTGGTCGGGTACCATCGGCATGTACGCCCTGGCCCTGGCGGCGGATGGGCTCCCGGCCCTTCCTCGACCGGGAACAATTTCAAAGGACCGGACAAGGTGGTCTGCACCCATTGCAGCACCCTACCCCAAGTCGTTCTTCGAGAGCGAGATCGAGATCGGGAGCCTGGACATCCTGGGCACGGTGCTGGGACAGGAAGACACCTTCGGGGCGGTGAAGGGAAAGGTGGCCCCGGGCAGCATGACCTATTTCCGCCTGTCCACCGACGATCCGAAGGGGACTTACCAAGGCCTACCTGGGAGGGCGCCATCACCGACGACCCCTACGGCATGGACGGCGGCATCGCCGTGTGTGAGATCCCCGCATGCAGGGGCTCGCGGATTACATGTGCAAGAACGCTTCGAGCACCACGTGGGCATGCAGTCCGCGGCCATGTGGCGCGGAGATCCTGGAGGAAGCCATCGGGAATTACCTGGGCTGGGATCTGTACGTTCATGAAAAGTAACAGAATAAGAGCGAACGCAGACAGAGAGAGGAGCGACGGCTTTCAAGGGGCTGGCAACGGATAGAAAGGAACGTGATGAAACGATACACGGACAGGGAACTGAATTGAAATCGGTGGAGTGGTCGGGATGAACCCTGCTCACCGCCATCCGCCGGGCCAAAGCCGGCCACACGGGCGGGAGCTTGTCCTGCACCGACATCCTGAACGTTTTGTACAACGATGTGCTGGACGTGGATCCGTCGAATGTGGACGATCCCCGGCGCAACCGGTATGTGCAGAGCAAGGGACACTCGGTGGAAGCGCTCTATGCGGTGCTGGCCGACCGGGGTTTCTTCCCCCTGTCGGATCTGGAGGGCCTGTGCCAGGCGGGATCGCCCTACGTGGGACATCCCACCCGCAAGGTGCGGGGCGTGGAATTCAACACGGGGGCACTGGGACACGGCCTGTCCATCAGCGCCGGGATCGCCCTGGGCGCCAAAAAGGACGGGGACCCCTACCGGGTCTACACCCTCCTGGGCGACGGGGAGCTGGCCGAAGGGTCCAACTGGGAGGCCGCCATGATGGCCGCCCACTACGGTCTGGACAACCTGGTGGCCATCCTCGATCACAACACCCTGCAGATCACCGCCTCGAACCGGGAGGTCTGCAGTCCCTATCCCATCGACGAGAAATTCCGGGCCTTCGGCTGGGAGGTGCGGGAAGTGGACGGGAACGACATCCCCGCCCTGCGACGGGCCTTTGCCGCCCTGCCGGCCCGGGAGGGAAAACCCACCCTGTTGATGGCCCACACGGTGAAGGGCAAGGGGGTGAGCTTCATGGAAAAGCAATTGAAATGGCACCACGGGGTGCCCGATGACGAACAATACAAGCAGGCCATGGCCGAATTGAACGCAGAAAAAGAGCGGCTTTCCGCCGGCCTGAGCGCAGAAAAGGAGGTGGGACATGCGTGACGTGACGATGGGACGCGCCAACCTGGAGGAGTTTGCGGCCACCCTGGAGGAGCTGGCCCGGGAAAACCCGAAGATCCTGGTGGTGACCAGCGATTCGAGGGGATCCGGCAAGCTGGTTCCCTTCGGCCAGCATCTGCCGGAGCAGATCGTGGAGGTGGGCATTGCCGAGCAAAACCTGGTGGGGGTGGCGGCCGGACTCTCCTCCACGGGCAAAAAGGTGTTTGCCGTGTCGCCTGCCTGTTTCCTCACGGCCCGCTCCCTGGAACAGATCAAGAACGATGTGGCCTATTCGGATTTTCCGGTGGTGCTTGTGGGCATCTCGGCCGGGGTCAGCTACGGCGCCCTGGGCAGCACCCACCATTCCACCCACGACGTGGCCGTGTTGCGCACCATCCCCAACCTGGACGTGGTGGTGCCGGCCGACAATTTCGAGACCCGGGAGGCGGTGAAGGCGGCGGCGGTGTCGGAGCGACCCCTGTTCCTGAAATTCGGGAAGAAGGCCATGGCCAACCTGCCCGGAACGGAGGCGGGCTTCTCCATCGGGAAGGTACGCCGGGTGCGGTCGGGGCAGGACCTCCTCCTGCTGGCCACCGGGGAGACCGTGTGGCCGGCTTACCTGGCGGCCCAGTCCCTGGAGAAGCAGGGGATCGGGACGGAGCTGCTCAGCGTCCACAGCATGAAGCCCCTCGACCGGGAGGCCATCCTCGCCGGCGCCGGATCGCGCCGGGCGGTGATCACGGTGGAGGAGCACAGTCTGAACGGGGGACTCGGGGAAGCCGTGGCGACCCTGCTCCTGGAGGCGGGCATCCACATCCCTTGCCCGGGTGGGCATCCCCGACGAGGACACCCACACCGGATCCCAGCAGGACATCTTCCAGGCCTACGGCATCACCCTGGAGGGACTGGCTGGACGGGCCCCTGCAACTTCTGAACGCAAACCTATGAACCACATCGGCCCTATGAAAGCGATCTTGACCAACTGCGATTCGGCCCCTCCCGCGGTCGTCCTCCTGGCCGCTCCCGGTCCAGTCGTCCTGCAACCGGCCGGCGGAGGGGAGAAAGCAAAAAGATGGCCGTGGTCATCTCCACCCTGAACAACCCCTGGTTCGTGGTGCTGGGCACCGGCGGCCGGACGGGCCCGGGAGCTGGCTACAGAGGCCACCATCTTCGATTCCCCAGAACACACAGCCCGGAGGCTGAGCATTTCGACAACATCATTGCCATGGGCTACGACGCCATCCCGTTCAATCCCAACGATGCCGACGGGTCGGTCCTGAACGCGGCGGGCCAAGGAGGCGGGCATCCCCACCTTTTGCATTAGGCGGACCGAGATCAATTCCCGGGACGCCGTCACCCAGCTGTCCGATAACTTTCCACCGGCTGCGCATGGGACAGTATTTCGTCAAGCAGCTCGGACAAGACGGGAAATTACGTGGAGATCCTGGGTCTAGTGGGCGACAACAACACCTGGAACCGCTCCAACCGCTTCCACAGCGTGGCAGGACCAGCCCCGGCCTGCACTGGCGGCCCAGCAAAACGCCGATTTCGACCGGAACATGGCCATGGATGTGATGGAAACCATCATGCAGGCCCACCCCGACATCGACGGGGTCTTCTGCGGCAACGACGCCATGGCCATGGGCGCCTACCAGGCCGTCCTGGCCGCCGGCAAAGCCGGCCGGATCAAAGTCTTCGGCTTTGACGGGGCCCGGGATGCGGCATATGGAGCGTCGATGAAGATCGAGGCCACGGTGATGCAGTTCCCCGTGGTCATGTCGCGGACCTCGGCAGAGCTGGCCGACCGGTACATCCGGGGCGAACGGGACTTCCAGAGCAAGACCCCCGTGGAGGTGGTGCTGGTGACCCCGGCCAATGTGGAACCCTACCTGTCCCAAAACCAATGACCATGAAAAAGACACTGCGCATTGTTCTGTGGATCCTGGCGGCCGGATTGCTTCTGTTCTTCTCCTTCGATGTGCAATCGCTGGAGGAACACCGGGCCGGACAGCCCGAGACCACCTTCGATCCGGCTGTCTACGCATCGGATTTAGCGGGACAGGGAACTGCCCCTCCTGCTGGAACAGCCCCCGCACTGGACGAGGTGCTGGACGGTCTGGACTCGGAGGGGGACCGGGATCCGGGACGAATTTGGCAAACAGCTGGGGATCTCCCAGAGCTGGTACTACCTGGTCCGGGGTCAGACCGTGGAAGAGGTCGGCGAAGAGGATTTTAGGGTCTGGCATCGACAGCCGGACACCGCGCAGGTGGCCACCGACTTCATCTTCGGGAACGCGGTCCGGGACGCAAGCGGTCTCGTGTCCATCGATGATTTTGTGAATACAACCGACTTCAACAACGTGTCCATTGCCCTGAACCGGCGCGTGTCGGACGAGGTGGTGGCGCCCCCTGCTGGCGTTCGCCCCGGGAAAAGAGATTGAATTTGCCGGCGCGTTCCGGCACAGCACCGGGAAGGGGGTCCCCTTCACCGCCCGGATCATCCCCATCCAACTGGACATCCGTGAGCAGCCCTGATCCCGCACCGGCCCCCGTGCTGGAGATCCGGAAGGTCTCCAAGCATTTTTCCGGGATCTACGCCCTGAAGGAAGTGGACATGGAAATCCGCCCGGGAACGGTCACCGCCGTCATCGGGGAGAACGGGGCCGGCAAGTCCACCTCATGAAGATCGTTTCCTGGGGGTGTACACCGACTTTGGAGGGGAGAGTCCTGCTGGCCGGGGAACGGGTCCGTTTCGGAATCCCGGAAGTGGCCGGACAGGCGTGGTGATCATCCACCAGGAGCTGAGCCTGATCCCCAGCTGAGCATCACCGAGAACCTCTTCTCGGCCAGGAGCTGAAAACCGCTTCGGCCTGCTGGACTATCCCCGCAGGACAAAAATCCAGGAACTCCTGGGCCGGCTGCAGCTGGACATCGATCCCCGGACCCCGTGAACAGCTGCGGGCCAGCAACAGCTGGTGAGATCGCCTGGCCCTGCTTTTCGATTCCCGGGTCCTGATCATGGACGAACCCACCCGGCTATCTCCGACCACGAGGTGGAGCTCCTCTTTCGAATCATCCGCGACCTGACCCTCCCGGGGTGGCCGTGGTGGTACACTCCCCACAAGCCGAAGGAGCTGGGACGAGATCGCCGACTGTTACGAGGTGCTTCGCGACGGGGCCAAGACCGGATCGGGCGTCATGGGCGACTGTTCCCGGGACGAGCTCATCCGCCGCATGGTGGGCCGGGAGGTGATCAAACGCACCGACAAGCAGGACCACAGCCGGGACGAGGAGCTGCTCCGGGTGGAAGGCCTGAGCTTCCGGAATCCCGCCAATCCGGCCGATTTCCTGGCCCGGGACATCCGCTTTGCGCTTCGCCGGGGCGAGGTCCTGGGCGTTTACGGGCTCATGGGTTCCGGGCGGACCGAAGTCCTGGAAGCCATCTTCGGGCTCCATCCGAAATTCGTCACCGGGGAGATCCGCGTGGAAGGAAAGCCGGTGCGGATCCGCAGCATCGGGGATGCCATCGGCGCCGGGATCGGGCTGGTGCCCGAGGACCGGAAGTCCCAGGGCCTGGTCCTTATCATGGACATCATCAAAAACACCAGCCTGGCCCGTCTGGCCAACAGCGACGCGCTCAGCACCGGGGGGATGATCCGCTCGAAGAAGGAGGAAGTCCTGTGCGACCGCTACATGAAGGAGCTGGAGGTGAAGCTAAGCGATCCCCGCAACGAGGTGCAGACCCTCAGCGGGGGGAACCAGCAGAAGGTGGTGATCGCCAAATGGCTGGCCACCCAACCCAAGATCCTTCTCCTCGACGAGCCCACCCGGGGGGTCGATATGGGGGCCAAGGGAGAGATCTATGCCCTCATCCAGAAGCTTGCCGAAGCGGGCATGGGGATCGTGGTGGTGTCGTCGGAACTGCCCGAGATACAGGCCCTGTCCGACAACGTACTCGTGTTCTCCGAATCCCGGCTCACGGGCCGGCTGACCCGGGCCCAGGCCACCGAAGAAAACATCATGAAAGCCGCGTTGGCGGAAAAGGAAGATCAGAAAACCGCCTGAAAAAACATCCGAAACACCGCCTGCAGAACGAAGGAAACCGCCCATGGAAACAAAGAAACTCAAACACTGGCTCGTCCGCTCCCAGTCCATCATCGCCCTGGTGATCATGTGCGTGGTGCTGAGCCTTCTGTCCGATAAATTTCTCACCGGGGAGAACGCCTGGAACGTCATGCGGCAGATCTCGGTGAACGTGATCATCTCGGTCGGGATGACCCTCGTCATCCTCACCGGGGGCATCGACCTGTCGGTGGGATCCATCCTGGCCCTGGCCGGGGCCGTCACCGCCGGCATGCTCCAGTTCGGGGCCGAATTCACCGACATGAACCTCTTTGTGGGGTTCACCCTGCTGGGCGCTCTGGTGGGCGGCACCGTGGTGGGCGGATTCCTGGGCTGGTTCAACGGCTTCACCATCACCCGGTTCAAGGTGCCGCCCTTCGTGGCCACGCTGGCCATGCTCACCATCGCACGGGGACTCACCATGCTGCTCACCGGCGGCTTCCCCATCACCGGCCTGGGACCGGACATGGCCTACATCGGCACGGGCTGGTTCCTGGGCATCCCCATGCCTGTGTGGATCTCGGCGGTGATCGTGGCCCTGGCCGTCCTCCTCACCAAAAAGACCCGGCTGGGACGCCACATCTACGCCATCGGCGGCAACGAGACCGCCGCCCGCCTCTCCGGGGTGAAGATCGCCCGGGTGAAGATGACCGTCTACGCCCTTGCCGGCGCCCTGGCGGGGATCGGAGGCATCATTGTCACGTCCCGGCTCGACTCCAGCCGCCCAGCCCAACGCCGGTGCCGGGTTCGAACTGGACTCCATCGCCGCAGTGGTCATCGGCGGCACCTCCTCTCGGGCGGAAGGGCACCATCCTGGGCACCGTCCAGGGGGCCCTCATCATCGGCATCCTGAACAACGGGCTGGTGCTGCTCAACGTCTCTCCTTCTGCGCAGGTGATCATGGGCTTCGTGATCCTCCTGGCCGTGGTCATCGAGAAACTGACCTGGGAGGCTTAGGCAGAGCTGTCCCCTCCTGATCCCCGACCTGACAAACCAAACCATGAAATCCATCGCGTTCTTTTCCCGTTTTTTCCTGGTGTTGATCCCGGCAGCGGTTCCTGCCCGGAGCCAGAACGACCCCCTTGCCGGCGTACCGGAATGCCTTCATCGGACCAACGGGCAGCGGATCTCTGCAACGCATGACGGTGGAGGAGAAGGTGGCCCAGCTCATGTCGTCCTGGCTCACCAACTCACCTACGATCAGAACGGCCGGCCCGACTCGGAAACGTTGGAACGGGTGTCAAGCAGGGGATCCATTCCGTGCAGCCCGCCTTTGCTTCATCATCCGTCAGACCGGAGGAGCGCAATGCGATCCAGCGCTACCTGATGGAAGAAACCCGGCTGGGGATTCCCGCCATTTTCGTGACGAGGGGCTCCACGGGCTGATGCGTCCCGAATCCACGGTGTTTCCCAGGCCATCGGCATGGCCAGCACCTGGGAACCCGGAGCTGGTGGAACGGGTGTACGACGGTGGCCTATGAAATGTGGTCACGGGGAACTCGGACTGGTGCTGTCCCCCTGTCATCGACATGAACCGGGATCCCCGGCGGGGCCGGACCGATGAAACCTTCGGGGAGGATCCTCACCTCTGCAGCCGGATGGGGAATCGCCGCCGTGCGCGGGTTCCAGGGATCCCCGGACGGAACCATCGATGAACACCATGTGGCTTCCACTTTAAACATTTCAGCGGCCACGGTCAGGCTGAGGCGGGGATCAACAAGGCCCCGGCCAAATTGTCGCGCCGTCTCCGTTCGAAAACCCATTCGTTCCGTTCCGCGAAACCATCCGGGAGGCCTTCCCGCCGGGGTCATGCCCTCCGCTGACGAGATCGGGACGGGTGCCGTCCCATGGCAACGCCTGGGTTGCTGGGGGAGGCCCTGCGGGGCGAATTCGGTTTCGGGAAGGGATGATCATCTCCGATTATTCCGGAATCAACCAGCTGGCCCAGGTGCACCATGTGGCGGAGACAACGCCGCTGCGGTGCTGGCCATCGAGGCCGGGGTTCAGAACGAACTTCCCTTCGGCATGTGTTACCGGGAGCTGCCCGCTGATGGGAACGGGGAGCGATTGATCCGGCCCGGGTGGATTCCTTTGTCTACCAGGTGCTGAAGATGAAATTGACCTGGGTCTGTTCGAACATCCCTACGCCGATGCGGAACGGCCATTGCCGTTAGCAAGCTGGAATGTCCCGGGCGCTGGCCCTGGATGTGGCTCGCCAGTCCATCGTGTTGCTGAAGAACGATGGGGTCCTTCCCTGACAAGAATGTTGCCGGTCGACTGCGGTGATCGGACCTGGTGCCGATGTGCATTCCTACGGCGGCTATCCGGGGCACCCTATGCGGGGGTTAGTCTGCTGAAGGCCTCCACGACGGGCTGGTCCCGGCTGGGAGGTTGTCACGGCCCAGGGGGTGAAGATCACGGAAAACGGACGGGACGATTCCCGGTTTAACTGGATGGTCAACGACATTGTGTTTCCCAGCTATCGACAACCTGAAACGGATCGGAGAAGCCGATAGAGGTGGAGCCCGGACAGCCGATGTCATTGTCCTGGCCATCGGAGAAAACGAACAGGTGAGCCGGGAAACCGGTCCGCAGCACCTGGGCGACCATGCCTCCTGGAGCTGGTTTCGGATCAGCAGGAGCTGGCCGACAGCCTGCTGAGTCTCGGCAAGCCGGTGATCGTCTTCCCGCAGAACGGCTGTCCCCCTTCATCCTCACGGGCTGGCTGACCGCGCGAATGGGATCCCGGAAGGGTGGTATTATGGGACAGAAGGGGGAACCGCGGCGGCCGAAATCCTCCGCGAGGTGGAATCCATCCGAAAGCTGACCATGAGTTTTCCCAAATCGGTGGGACAGTTGCCCCTGTATTACAACCACAAAGCCCAGCAAAATTCACACGGACTACATCCTGACGGACAACAAACCCGGCTCTATCCCTTCGGGTTCGCTGAGCTATGCTTCATTTTCTTATTCGGTTCCAGCCTCCTTGAAACCATGGGGCGGATGAACTTCTCCATCGTCACGGTCCGCGTGACCAACACCGGACAGGTTGCCGGCGAGGAGATCGTCCAGCTTTACATCCGACGAGGTGAGCTCCGTCACCCGGCTCGTCAAGGAGCTGAAGGATCTGATATGGCCCTGGGTCCGGCGAAACCCGGGAGGTCCGATTCGCCATCGATCGCTCCCTTCTTCCTTCTGGGACATCCACATGAACGATGTCGTGGAGCCGGTACCTTCCGGTCGGTGGGCGGTTCTTCTGGAGGATCAGTTTCAACCACGCTGACTGTCCGCTAACCCCTGCTTGCGTTTGTGGAGCATAGGCTCATTTTTACTGACAGACCAACCCCATATCCCCATGTCAGGCTCGCTCGAGTTCCACCGGAATTTTCGCATCCTTTGTTTCTGGCGGCGGCCTGCCACCGGGACGATCCCCCCAGGATGTGACGTGTCCATCACCATCCACGCACCCTTGGACGGAAGCCCCTGGGCGAGGGGGAAGCGCTTGCCATTTCGGTGGAGACCCGGGGCATCGCCGGAAACGGTCACCAGGAGATATATCGGAACGGTCGGCTCGTGGCGGAATCGACCGGGAACTGTTCCGACACCATCCTCCTGGTCGTAGAAGCGGAGGTTCTTCACGAGGTGGTTGTCCGGGCCTTCGATCGCTATGATCTGTACGAAGCCCGAAGCGACCTGCCGGATCGTGGCAGCCGATGGCGCATCGCACACGACCGGGCCGATTTTTCCGAGGAAGACCCGGAAGGCTGGTGACCAGGACTGGACACCCGCAGCCGGCACCGGTCCGAGAACGGATGGCGCGATTCGGGAGCGCGACGAACTGGCCGTCGCCATCACCCGGGTGGCGATGCGTGGGATTCGGGATCGCCAGGAGCTTCCTGGCGAGGGGATGCCCTGGGAAACATGGAACTGGAGGACGGCCAGCTGAAGGCCCGCTGGTTCGGTCGGGATGGCTGGGCACAGTACATCTATGCCCTGGACAGCGGGGTCCATGTGCTCCGGTGGACGTCCACCGGGAGCGGTGCCGGGCTGGCGTCCGTGGCCATCCGGCGCGATACGGTCGGACGCACTTCGGGAGTTCGATCAGGGAGGCATCATTTTCTATGTGGATTCCACGGCCGGCATGGGCTCATTGCCGCGAGGGACGACGGCCGGTACGACGGCAAGCGGAAATCCCCTGGGGATGCTGGGGCCTGAAGCTAACCACGGGCAGCCGGGCCAAAAGCAAATGGGACGGCATGGCCAACACCCGGGCCATCGTCCGGGATTGCGACTGGTTGAAAATTGCGGCCCGGTTTTGTGACGACCTGGAGGTCAGTGATCGGGGCCGGGTCTATGACGACTGGTTTCTGCCCGCCATCTACCAGCTCGACCGGCTCCATACCCGCAAAGATGCGGTGGGCAACCTGGACGGGGAGTATTACTGGAGCAGCACCTCCGATTACGAAAGCGGAGCGGCGGTGATCAATTTCATCGACGGCCGCCACCACGGCGCCAACCGCAACATTCCCCAGGCGGCCGGCCCCATTGCCATAGGTATTTTCGTCCGCCCGGTCCGGGCCCTTTGAAGCAGTACGCCCAGCGGGTTTGCTGATCTATACGGGTTACATATCAGAAATTCAGAGAGATGGCACAGTTTGTTCCGGCGTCATTCCTGCCTCTTTGGCGCTGTTTCACCCTAACTTTGGCAGCCTTTCGCCCTAACTTTGGCAGGTGTCAGAAAGTACGCTCGCCCGCAGGACAGCCTTTTCCTTTCAACTTCCACTATGCGCAAACCTGGAATTACTCCACTTGAATCACGGTCCTGGCGTAGCGGGTGAGGGCGGGCGAGCCGCCGTCCTTCACTTCCAGGATCAAGGCTGGAGGGTCTCCCGCTTGCTTCCGCGGGAACCTCCACGATGGCCCGGGACCGTTTCCGTGATGGTCACAGGATGTGGACAGCTACCCGCTTCCGGTAATGCCACCAGGTCGCGGACAGTTCATCCCCATCGGGGTCTGAGGCCAGGGCACTGAGTTTGATTTCTTGCCGGGGTGGCCTGGAGGTCGGCGTCGCTTTCCAGGCGCACCACGGGTGCATGGTTCGCTTCGTCCGGTGACATCACACACCAGTCGGCCCGGGCGGCAAAGTCGTTCTGGATGACTTCGAACCAGCGGACCTGGGGGTAGAGGATCCGCCTGCCCGTCTCCGGGTTCAGGCCGGTCACGTCCTGCCCGTCGATCCAGTACCGGTCGTCGCCTTCCGAGGCCTTGAACCGTCCCCTGATGCCGCCGTAGCTGGGATCTTCCGTGGAGCGCAGCCCCCAGTCGACCAGGTACAGGTAGGAGGGGGAGTCGCCTCGGACATGCACCGTATTTCTTCCGGCCGTGTTCTTCCACCGCCTCCGGCTTCCAGCTGCCGGGCCATGTCATCGCCCATTGATTTCCACCCCGTCGCCCCAGAGATGGTATTCCGACAGCAGAGCCCTGTTGAATTCTGATATTTTCCGAAAACCAGGGTCCCTCCAGGTAGTGAATCAGGTTTGGGGAACCACCTGGGCCAGGCATAGGCAAAAAAGCCCAGAACTGGGCGGTGTTGTTGATTACCTGATGTCGTGGGCCAGGTGGGCAGAACATAGGCCTGCAGGGTGGCATCCTGTCCAGGACGTGTAGATGAAGTATCATCCGAGACTCCGGCCCGCACCGTTTCCCAGGACGGGCTGCCGGCGTATCTTCCGATGATTTCAGGCCCGGGCCAGGTGTTGTCCCGCCCCAGATCTGCACGTACACGGTCCGCCCGTCGTCGAGAAGGATGTCGCGGATGAAATCCGGATTTTCGGTGGCTTCCTTCATGTCGCCCTCAAAATCGATGTCTCTACCCGGATGATGCTTCTCAGGTAATCGGGCGAGGGATAGGCGGGATCGTGCAGCACCAGGCTGTCGTACACCGCGGGCGGTTTGTCCACCAGCTCCTCGATCCACGTGGTGCCCGGCCAGCGAAGGTTTGGTCCGTTCCCCGTAGATCCGTGCCGTCATGGGCATCTCCGAGGTGAACAGGGTGCCATTGCCGTCGCCTTTGTAGTGCCACTGGGAGGCGCTGTAGACCAGTCCCTCCAGCTGGAATTCGTTGGCGTAGAGGAGGAGGCGGATGAAGGAATCCATGTCGGGTCCACTTCCCCGTCGGTAGTGACGATGGTGCGGGGCTCTGGGAGCCGGTTCGGAGGCAGGCCCTTCCACGGGGCATTGCATGCCATCAGCAGGGAAAGGAGAAGGGAGAGGAAGGGTTCTGGAAGAAATCACGGGAAGGAGTGTTTGAGTCTGTTTTCGATTATTCCCAAATTAGGAAAAAACAAAGAAAACAAAACAATCTGCAGGGCGTCACCTCAGGGCTCCAGTCCCATCTCCCGGGCCCAGTCCGCCCAGAGGTCCGCCAGGTCTGCCACCCGTTCGGGCTCCTCGAGGCCAGGTCGCACTTCGGTCCGGTCGCGGGACAGGTCGAAGAGCTGCTGTCCTCGCCGGCCAGGGCGGCCAGCTTCCAGTCCCCCCGCACGAACGGCCCGGCTCCCTTGTGTTCCCAGAACAGGGTGTCATGGGTCGATCTGGCTTCTCCCGAGCTGGGGCAGCAGGCTCCGTCCGTCGGGTCGGCCCACGGGATGACCCCGGAATTCCGGACGGATAGGCAATGCCGGCCAGGTCGAGGCAGGTGGGAAGCAGGTCCTTCACATCGCCCACCCCCTGGGTGACCGTGCCCTCGAAATCGGCCAGTCCAGCCGGCCAATGCACGATGAACGGGGTGTGGATGCCCCCTTCGAAGGATTCCTTTTTTCCAGTAGCGCCAGGGCGTATTCACTGCACTGGCCCAGGCGTCGCCCAGGTAGCCCCAGGTGGTTTGCGGACCCGGAACGGCCGGATCGTACCTTCGACGGGGTGCCGTCGCGGGGTGCTGCCAGGGCGGTCAATCCCCCGGCGGATAGCCCCGTTCGTAGGATGCCCCGTTGTCGGACAGAAAGAGGATCGTGTTCTCCAGTTCCCCGTCTCAGAGCTCAACGATGTCCCTGATGCCGTGGTCCATCCACGGACTATCGCGGCATGGGCGGCCATGTGTGTGTGCGGCCTCCTTCTCCGGATCCGCATTCGTCCCACAGCTTCCCGGACGAATTTTCGTAGTCGCAGGCCCGGGTCGATGAGTCCCTGGCTCAGCAGCCGATCGTAGCGCGCTTTCCGGAGCTCGTCCCACCCGTCCTCGTACACTTCCTCGTAGAGGGCGAGCTCTTCCGGCCGGGCATGGAGGGGCCAGTGGGGGGCCGTCAGGGCCACGTAGAGGAAGAAGGGTTGGTCGTCCCCGGAGAATTGCTCTCGATCAGATCGACGGACCGGTCGGCGATGAAATCGGTCAGGGTGTGAAAATCCTCCGGAACCTCCTCGATGGCTTCCTCGTTGTGCACCAGGCTGAAGGGATCGAAGTAGTCGGCCACCCCCAAATGATGCCCCAGGCGTTCCTCGAACTCCGGTTGACGGGGTAGCTGGCCAGCGGGTGAAGGTGTCGGGACCGGACTGGTGGGCCAGCCAGTCGAGTCATCTCTTCCTTTCGAGTGGACGGGTTTCGGACAGGTGCTTACTTGCCGGCCATGCCGGTGTGGTAGCCGTTTTCCCGCAGAATCTCCGCCAGCGTCGGCGTCCCCGGATCGAGGGTTCGCCCGTTGTACCTCATCCCCACCCGGTGGGGATACATCCCGGTCATCAGCGAGGCCCGGGTGGGACAGCAGCGGCGGCGTTGTAGAACCGGGTGAAGCGGATACCGTTTTCGGCCAGCATGTCCAGGTTGGGGTCCGGATCTCGCCCCGTAGCAATCCTGGGTCGGAATACCCCATGTCGTCGGCCAGGATGATCACGATGTTGGGCCGTTCCGGTGCGGTTTCAGGTCGCGTCGTCGGGGTGCAGCCGGTGAGTGCGAGGAGAATCGCCGGGAGCAAGGCCGGCCATCGGAGAGCGGTGGGCCGGAATGCGGCTCGCCGGGGGATTCGGTGTCTCATGCGCGTTTCATTTTGAGGGAAGACGTGGTATTGCTTGCGGAAACAGCGGGAGAAATAGTTGGGGTCGTTGAACCCGCACTTGTAGGCCACCTCGGCCACCGAGAAGTCCCCTTTCTTCAGGTACACATAGGCCGCTTTCAGGCGGATGCTCCGGATGAAGGCCGATGCCGACATCCCGGTGATCTGTTTGAGCTTGCTGTGGAGCAGGCTCCGGCTGACCCCCATGTCGAGGCAGAAACGCTCCACGTCGAAGTCCACGTCCTCCAGGTGCTTGTTCACCACGGCATGGGCTTCGCGGAGGAATTCCTCGTCGCGCCGGGAATGGGTGATTTCCTCCACGGGCAGATCGTCGCCCGCCTGGTAGCGTTTGATCAGTTCGCGCCGCAGGTTCAGGATCGAGCGAATCTTCAGCTCCAGCTCCCCGGTGCGGAAGGGCTTGGCCAGGAAGGACACGGCCCCCATCCGGTAGCCCTGCATTTCCACCTCCTTCCCGGCGGCGGCCGTGAGGACCAGGATGGGGATGTGGGAGGTGAGGATGTCGGACTGCAGCTTCTCGATGACCTCGAATCCGTTCATCTCCGGCATCATGATGTCGCAGAGGATGAGGTCGAATTCCTTTTCCCGCACCAGCTTCAGCGCCTCGCTTCCCCGGTCGGCGGCCGTGAGCCGGTAGTCCGCCTCCAGGGCCTCGGAGAGCATGGCCAGCAGGTCGGGGTTGTCGTCCACCAGCAGCAGGGCGGGCTTGTTTTGTTCGTTCAAAAGGTGGCGGTATTCCTCCGGGTGCGAAGAAAGGTCCTCCGAGTGGCCCGAACCGGAGCTCTTCCACTGTGGAGAAGAAATCGGTCCCCCCGGAGAAGTCGTTCCCCCTTGGGCTGTTCCCCCCTGAATCGTTCCTCCCAGGGCTGTTCCATTCGGATCCGTTCCCTTCGTTCCCAGGGCTGCCAGGTCGGGCGCCACGCCTTCCCCGGCCGCCGGGCGGATGGGCAGGCGGATCCGGAAGGTGCTGCCGCGGCCGGGTTCCGAATCCACCTCGATGGTGCCGTTCATTTGGCGGACCAGGGAGGAGGTGTAGCGCAGGCCGATGCTTTCCTCCAGGAAGGGCCCCTGGCCGGTTTGGGCGAATTTGTTCCGGATGTCGGAGAGCTTGCCGGCGGCGATGCCCGGACCGTTGTCCGAGACCTCGAGGGCAAGCCAGGTGCGGTCGTCCCGGCGGATCTCCGCCTTCACCCGGACCTCCCCCTTTTTCCGGGTGTACTTGAAGGCGTTGGAGAGCAGGTTGTACAGGACCCGCTCCAGCTTCCGGGGGTCGAACCAGGCGAGGAGGGGAGTCGTGGGGATTTCCTTGCGGTAGCCCAGCCGGTTCACCTCGGCCCAGTTGTCGAACATGTCGCAGGTGCGCCCCAGGAAGGCCGGCAGGTCCGCCTCCTCCATCTCCAGGGGCTGCCGCCCTTCGTCGAGCCGACCGTGTTCCAGGAATTCGTCCACCATCAGGTTGAGCTTGTCGGAATTCCGCTGGAGGATGGCCAGCTTCTCCTCCAGCTCCGGCCCGGGATGGAACTTCCGGCGGATGTTGGCGATGGTGCCTCCGATGAGGGCCAGGGGCGTGCGGAACTCGTGGGAGATGTTCAGGAAGAACTGCATCTTGTGGTCGGCCAGCTCCTTCTGGCTCCGTTTCTCGAGCCGTTCCAGCTCCAGGGCCTGCTTCTCGGCCCGGCGGATCCGGGCGATCCGCCACAGCACGAGGGCGATCCCCAGCCCGATCAGTCCGTACGCCGTCCAGGCGTACACCGTCTGCCACCAGGCAGGCTTCCGGTAGAGGTCGAGTCGTGTCGCCTCCGACACCGCCCCGCCCACCCGCGTGCGGATTTCCACGTGGTGCCAGCCCCGGGACAGCTTGCCCAGCGACAGGCTGTGGTTCCGTCCCATGTCCTCCCAGGACGACCGCTCCCCGGCCAGCCTAACCTGGTAGGCCAGATCGCGGGTCCGCGCGTAGCCCAGCGCCGAGAAATGGAGGGTGAGGTAGGTCTGGTGCGGCGCCAGGCGCAGCTCCCGGTGGTCCGGATCCAGAAAGAAGGTCTCGCGGGTCGACCGGTCGCTTCCCAGCAGGGTGTAGCCGGTGAACGTGGCCGGGGGCAGCACCTCCGGCGATTGCTTCAGGTCGCCCGGAAGAAAGGAAATGAGCCCGTTGTACGTCCCGAAGTAGCACCGGTCGCGGGACGAGCGGAAGGCGGAGTTGAAGTTGAACTGGTTCTCGGGCAGACCGTCGCTCCGGTTGTAGGTTTTCAACAGGACGCCTTCCCCGTTGGCATGGAGCAGGCCCCGGGTGGTGCCGATCCAGAAGCTCCCGTCGGGATCGGGAAGCACCGAGCGGAATTCGGTGTAGTCCTCGCGTTTCAGAATCCGCTCGAGCCGTTCCTCCGGGTGGACATAGCGGTAGAGTCCGTCCGAACAGGTGATCAGGAAGCGGCCGTCCCCCTCGGGGGTGATGCAGGAGATGGTCTGCATGTCCCGGAAGGGATCCTTCCCCGAGAGGGGCCGGATGGTCCGCGTTTCCGTGTCGAGGTGGTAGAGGCCCGTCCCGATGCCCAGGAGCAGCTCGTGGGACGACACCACCCGGAGGGTGTACACCGCCAGCGAAAGGAGTCCCTCGGGCAGGACCGGCCGGAGGGTGCCCGCGGTGCGGTCGAGCGCCCACACCTGCCCCATGGCCCCGGCATAGAGCGTTCCGTCGGCCGCGGTGTCCAGCGCAAAGACCATCTGGCCCTCCAGGTAGGAGGCCACTGGCTGAAGGCGGGGTTCCTCCCCCTGAAACCGGATCCGGAAGCATTCCAGCCCCCGGTTGAAGGAACCCGTCCACAGAAGGTCGCCGTCCAGGATGAGGGAATGGACATTGGCGTATTCGCTTTCGCTCTGCACAAAGAACCGGCTCACGTTCCCCGTTCCCGTGTGCAGGTAGTTGAGTCCCCCGTCCTCCAGGGCCAGCCAGAGGTTCCCCCGGGCGTCCTCCCGGATCTCGCGCACCACGCGCCCGCTGCTGTTTTTCTCGCCCCGACCCGGATACAGGAGGGAGAAGCGGTCGAACTCGGCGCTCCAGAGGTTCACCCCGCCGAAGTAGGTTCCCGCCCACATGTTCCCCGAGCGGTCCTGAAAG
>JAWKKO010000041.1:0-23580 GCA_041393235.1 Bacteroidales bacterium | reverse complement strand
CACCTCCCCTTTCACATAGCGGTTCAGGTCGATTCGTTTCACCAGCTGTTCGTCCTTCACCAGCTGCTTCAGGTCCACCGCCAGGTCCGTTGCCATGGCCTCCACCACGTGGTAGCTTTCCGGGTGGACCGCCGAATTATCGAGTGGATTCTCCGCGCCTTCGATGCGAAGGAAGCCCGCACACTGTTCAAAGGCCTTGGCCCCCATCCGGGGCACGTCCATGAGCTGTTTCCGGGAACGGAAGCCCCCGATCTGCTGGCGGTGGTCCACCACGTTCTGGGCCAGAGCGGGACCCAGGCCCGACACATAGGTCAACAGGTGCCGGCTGGCGGTGTTCAGGTTCACGCCCACCAGGTTCACGCAGCTCTCCACCACCTCGTCCAGGGATTTCTTCAGGTTCCCCTGGTCCACGTCGTGCTGGTACTGGCCCACCCCGATGGACTTGGGATCGATCTTCACCAGTTCCGCCAGGGGATCCATCAGGCGGCGGCCAATGGACACCGCGCCCCGCACCGTCACATCGTAATCCGGGAACTCGTCCCGGGCGATCTTGGAGGCGGAATAAATGGAAGCGCCCGATTCGTTGACCACGTACACCTCGATGTCGTGGGGAAAGCGGATCATCCGGACGAAGCGCTCGGTTTCCCGGCTGGCCGTGCCGTTGCCGATGGCAATGGCCTGGATCCGGTACTGCTCCACCAGGGTGGCGATCTTCCGGGTGGCCCCGGCCCGGTCGGACTGGGGGGGATGGGGATAGATGGTGGCGTTGTGGACCAGGTTGCCCTGCTCGTCGAGGCAGACGGTCTTGCAGCCCGTCCGGAACCCCGGATCCAGGGCCAGCACCCGTTTCTGCCCCAGGGGCGAGGCCAGCAACAGCTGGCGCAGGTTGTCGGCGAAGACCCGGATGGCCTCCGCATCGGCTTTTTCCTTGGACAGACCCGCGTATTCGTTTTCGATGGACGGGTGGACCAGCCGCTTGTAGGCGTCCTGCACCGCCAGGGCCACCTGCTGACCCACATCGTAAGGATTCTTGACGAAATTGCGCTCCAGCTCATCCATCACCCGGGGTGTGTCCGGCTCGATGGCCAGCTTCAGGAAGCCTTCCTGCTCGCCCCGGCGCATGGCCAGGATGCGGTGGCTGGGGCATTTCTTCAGGGGCTCGCTGAAGTCGAAATAGTCCTTGTATTTGGCCGCATCCTCCTCGCCCTCCTTGCCCTTGACCACCCGGGAGGTGATCACGGCGGAACGGTCGAAGTGGAAACGGACGATCTTCCGGGCCCGCTGGTTCTCGTTGACCCATTCGGCGATGATGTCCCGGGCCCCCTGCAGGGCGTCTTCCACGGTCTCCACCTGGTCGTTCAGAAACTCCGACGCCGCCTTTTCCACCTGCATTTCCTTTTGCTTCATCAGGATCTTGGCCAGGGGCTCCAGGCCCTTCTCCCGGGCGACGACCGCGCGGGTTTTCCGCTTCTTTTTGTAGGGCAGGTAGAGGTCCTCCAAAAAGACGGGATCCAGGCAATCCTCGATCTGCTTTTTCAACTCGGTCCCCAGCTTCCCCTGTTCCTCGATGGTTTTCAGGATGTATTCCTTCCGCTTCTCCAGCTCCTTGAGCTTGTTGAGCTCGTCCCGGATTTCGGTGATCTTCACTTCGTCCAGGCTGCCGGTGTGCTCCTTTCCGGTACTGGCTGGCGAAGGGACAGGCCTTCCTCCAGCAATTCCACGGTGTTTTTCACCTGACGGACCGGGATGCCGGTCCTCTGGGCAATGACTTCTTCAAAAACAATCATGTGATGCGTCTGCTGCGCGGGCTACTTGTCGTAGTAATAGTAGTCCCACCGATATTCGGGGACAAAGGTAGTGAATGTATGCACATCCGTGGAAAAACCCCCAAAAAAGCCGGTCCCCCCGTCCACATTGCTGTACACGATCACGGGCACGGCCAGGAAATCATCCACGGCCTCGTAATGTTTTTGCCTCGATTTCAAATATTTGTAATAGTCCTCGGAAATGCTGTGCAGCCGAAGCTCCGACACGGCCGAATCGGCCGAGGTCAGGTAATCCGTCGGCAGGGAGACCCGGACGGAATAGGCCTTGCCGTCGATGAGCTGGTCGGAAAACAGGATGCCCGCGCTGGTGTTCGCCTCCACGATCAGGTCTTCCGAATTCAGCCCGCTCCCTTCCCGGAACCGGTAGATGTCCGCGATGGCGTAGGTGGAATCCTTCACATAGGGGTACCAGATCCCGTTCTGAAACAGGGAATCGAGGACCAGCACGGTGGTATCCCGCCAGGTGGTGTAGGAACGCTCGGTTGCCATGCTGACCAGGTAGAAATTCTCCTCCCCGGGGGGATCTTCCAGGTGAACGTCCATGGAAAAGGTGCCCCAGGTGTAGCTCCAGTCCCAGTATTCCTCCATTTCATAGACGGAGGACGTATCGACTCGAAGGATCGGTACGGAGGGAGGGATTGTGGTCCGGGCCTCCGCATCGGGCAGACCCTCGCTTTGGACGGCCACCCGGTATTCCTGGCCTGCGGACGGCCGGAAGCTTGCGGAACCGTAGATGCCGTTTCCCAGGTAGTCCAGTTGCGCCACCTGATCGCCGCCCCGGTACACGGTCACGGCGGCCGCCTCCAGGGGGGCCAGCGAGGCATTGTCCAGGATGTGCCGGGTGCGGGAAAGCTGCACCTCAAAGAGGGAGTCGTTGCTGACGGCGCCGTTCAGGACAATCAACCGTTCCCCTTCCTCCAGTTCGATGAAAAGAACCGACTCGCAGGAGGTGACCAAACCGAGAGCAAGGACAGACAACGTCCAGAATGCCAGGATGGATCCGGATGTTTTGCGAAGCATTTTCTTCTTCATGATCTTAAAATTCAAAGGAATAGGAAATGGACGGAATGAGCATGAAGATGCTCATCTGTTTCAGGGCCCGGTTGCCGTAGTTGTCGTAGCCAAAGAAGAGGTAGAAGGGATTCTGCCGGTTGTAGGCATTGTACACCCCGTAGCTCCAGGTGCGGGTCCCCCATTTCTTTTCCTTGTGCCGGTTGATCCCGAAGTCGAGCCGGTGGTAGGCCGGCTCCCGGTATCCGTTCTTCCCGTGGTAGTATTCGATTTCGGGGTTGCCCCAATACCACCAGTCATAGGATCCGTAATTGTCCCCGAAGGTGTACCCGTCCGGGGCGTAGCGGGACACCGCCAGGGTCCGGGCCTTGCCGGTGCCGTACACCCAGGTGGCGCTGATGTCGGTCTCGTCGTCGATCCGGAACATGAGCACCACCGACACGTCGTGACGCCGGTCGTAGGTGTAGGGGAAGGGATTCCCGTTGTTGAGATCGTCGAACTGCACCTCCACCTTGGAGAGGGTGTAGCCCACCCAGCCCCGGAGACGACCCAAATCCTTCCGGGCCAGCACCTCCAGCCCGTAGGAACGGCCCTTGCCTTCCCGCTCGATTTTGTCTTCCCAGTCGACCCCGTATTCGAAGAAGCTGGACCCTTCGGAATAATCGATGAGTCCGTCCATGGTCTTGTAAAACCCTTCCACCGTGAACGACCAGTTGTTGTTCAGGTTGTAGGCCAGGCCCAGGGCTCCCTGGTAGGAATGCTGGGGTCCGGTGTGCTCGGTGGCCGGCACCCAGATGTCGGTGGGCAGGCCGATGGTGGAGTTGGTGAGCAGGTGGATGTACTGGTCCATTCGGGAAAAGGCCGCCTTCACCGAAAAATCCGGGGTCACCAGCACGCGGCCCGTAAACCGGGGCTGGAGGCTGTGGTAGAACTTCCCGTTCACCCAGAACCCGCTGTAGTGCAATCCCGCATTGGCACGGATCCGGCTGCCCAGCTGAAAGTTGTCTTCGGCATAGACGTAAAACTCCTGGGCGTGGATGGGATCCGCATTGAATTCCAGGTGGAGGGTGTCGTCGGTCGATTCCAGGGTCTCGATGCCCGGACTGAAGGTGTGGTAGAGGTATTTCCCTCCGAAGCGGAAGGAATGGGCGGGTCCGGGACGGTAGTCCAGGTCGATCATCGCCCCCAGGTCCTCGATGCCCGAATAGTATTCATAGGCATAGCCCACGTCCTGGGTGCCGTTGATCAGGGTCCGGGTTTCGTCGAAGGTGGAGAACCGGTAGTTGGAGTACAGCAGGGACACATTGCTGAAAAGCTTGTTCCCGTACACATGGTTCCAGCGCAGGGCTGTGGTGAGGTTGCCCCAGTAGAGGCCCGATTCCATGGTGGCCTGGTAGGAGGTGTCGTTGTCGATGCGCTGCTCCTCGTTGTTGATGTAGAGCCGGTCGCGGCCCATGTAGGCACTCAGGTAGAGCCGGTCTTTTTCGGAGAATTTGTGGTTGATCTTGGCGTTCAGGTCGTAAAAGTAATACCCGGTCATGCCCTCCGTCCCGTTGGCCTTGTTCACCTGCCGGATGATGGGCCGGGCCAGCACGTCGAGGTAGGTCCGCCGGGCCGAGAGAATGAAGGAGGTCTTGTCCTTGACGATGGGTCCCTCGAGCGCAATCTTGGAGGCGATGAGTCCCACCGAACCCGACCCGTGAAACTCCTTCATGTTCCCTTCCTTCAGGCGCACGTCGATGACCGAGGAAAGCCGCCCCCCGTAATGGGCGGGGAAGCCGCCCTTGGTCAGGGTGATGTTGGAGATGGCGTCGGGATTGAAAACGGAAAAGAATCCGAACAGGTGGTTGGCATTGTAAATGGGGACGCCGTCGAGCAGGAACAGGTTCTGGTCCGGTCCCCCGCCCCGCACATAAATGCCGCTGGTCCCTTCGGTCCCCGACTGCACCCCGGGCATGAGCTGGATGGTTTTGATCACATCGGCCTCCCCCATGAACATGGGAATGGATTTGATCTCCTTCACGGGAATCTGGACCGTGCTCATCTGCACGTCCTCCACCACGTCGCGCGGACCGTGGGTGGTCACCACCACCTCGTCGAGCATCAGGGAAGGTTCCAGGGAAATGTTCATGCTCAGGTTGGCTCCCAGGGTGAAGGTGTCGGTGTGGGTGTTGTATCCCACATAAGACACCTGCAGGTGCACCTCCCCGGGCTCCAGGGTGAGGCTGAAGAAGCCGTACTCATTGGCCGAGGTGCCCTTGCCCGAGCGGTGGTCGTAGACCGTGGCGGCAATCAGTTTTTCCCCCGAAGAGCGGTCCTGGACATACCCGCTGAAGGTGTAACGCTGGCCAAAGGCCGAAGAAAAGATCAACAACGGGATCAGGCCGGTCAGGATGCGGATCGGTCTCATGGATTCGGTTCGGGTTTTTGGTTGAGAAGAAATCAAAAGTAATGCATTCGTTGCAAATAACGCGCCAGTTCCGCGTCTTCGTACAAGAGGCCGGTTTTTCTTGACGGGTTGCGTGGAAAGAGGGGCCGGGGTCCCGATTTCTTATCCAAAACCTTATTTTTGTAAAAAAGAGTCCCCATGCCGCTGCAGCAAATCGCCCCTTCCATCCTCACCGCCGACTTCCTGAACCTGGCCGGCGTGCTGGACATGATCAACCGGTCCGAGGCCGACATGCTCCACCTCGACATCATGGACGGGGTGTTTGTGCCCAACCTGACCTTCGGCTTCCCCGTCATCCTGCAGATTCGGAAAGCCTGCACCAAGCCCCTGGACGTCCACCTGATGATCAGCAACCCGGACCGTTACCTGGCCGAATACCGGGATGCGGGCGCCGACCTTCTCACCGTCCACTACGAAACCTGCCCCCACCTGCACCGCACCATCCAGACCATCCGGGAACTGGGCATGACACCGGCCGTTTCCCTCAACCCCCACACCGACGTGTCGTTGCTGGAACCGGTGCTGTCCGACCTGGACATGGTGCTCGTGATGACGGTCAACCCGGGATTCGGGGGCCAGAAATTCATTCCCGCCTCCGTTCCCAAAATCCGGAAGCTGAAGGCCATGATCCGGGAGCAGGGTTGCGACACCCGCATCCAGGTCGACGGGGCATCAACGAAACCAATCTGCCCGGACTGCGCGATCTTGGCGTGGATGTTTTGTGGTGGGGAACACCGTGTTTTCCGCCGATGACCCCCTGGCCATGATCCGCACCCTGAAACACCTCCCCTAACCAATCCACCATGCAACGAAAACAACGGAACTACAAAATGCTCTGGATTTACAGCCTGCTGATGATCGTCCTGGGCATCGTCTTCACCATCAACCTGCGCTTCATCAAACCCATCGGCTATTCCCTGCTGGGGGTCGGTTTTGTGATCATGGTCATCAGCCTGGTCAAATGGAAGGACAGGCGGGTCGACGACGACGGAACCATTCACATCGACTGAAACCATGACGGAAACAAAAAAACAAGGCAGCCTGATCGGGATCGATCTGGGCGGAACCAAAGTGGCCGCGGGCCTGGTCCGGAACGGGAAGGTGGTCCGCCGGAAAAAAGAATCCATCGACCCGGAAGCCAAAACCGCCGGTGAAACGGTGGAGGTGATCGCCGGTCTCCTATCGGCGCTGGCGGAGGACGACCTCCGGGGCATCGGCATCGGCATCCCCGGGCTGGTGGACCGGGAACGGGGCATTGCCTACGACGTCCACCATGTCCCCCACTGGAACGAGGTCCATGTGCGGAAGGAGCTGGAAACCCGGTTTCCCGTGGAGATCCGGGTCGACAACGATGCCAATTGCTTTGCCATGGGGGAATACCGCTACGGCGCCTGGGCCGGCACCCGGGATTTTGTGGGCGCCACCCTGGGCACGGGCATGGGATCGGGCATCATCAAGGACGGCGCCCTGCTCTCCGACGCCCACAGCTGCTCGGGAGAATTCGGGCTCATCCCCTACCTCGACGGGGTGACCGAGGACTACAGCGGGGGATGCTTCTTCACCCGCACCTATGGCAAGTCAGGCGAAGATCTGGCCGCGGAAGCCATCCGGGGGGAAACGGAAGCCCTGCGGGCCTTCGCCGAGTACGGCACCCACCTGGGCTGGGCCATCCGGGCCATCATGGTGGCCGTGGATCCGGCCCTGGTCATCCTCGGGGGATCCATCGCCGGCTCCTTCGATCTTTTCCGGGAAAGCATGTGGAAGACAATCCGGGATCTCCCCTTTCCCCATGTTCTGAAGGATTTCCGGGTGGAAGCCAGCCGCACGCCCGACATCGCCCTTCTGGGCGCGGCCGCGCTGTGCACCCCTTCCGTCTGAGGATTACTTTCCTTCCAGAAATTTCTGCAGGTAGGCGTACCGCGGGGTGAGGGCACCGGCGGAGGCAATCCCGGCGCGCTCCAGCATGCCCGTATCGCGCCGGCCCATCAATTCCGGGATCACCTGGTTTATCAGGGGATTTGGCTCTAAAAAATCCCCTCGTCTCTTGTTACATTCGTATCATGTTCATCAACAATGAAAACGAATGCGTATGAAAAAATTGTACACCACAACAATGATGGCCTTCCTCCTGGTTTGGGGGACTCTGGCCATGGGACAGGTCTTTGCAGACAGCTTCGAAGGCGGGAGCTTCGGGGTCGTATCTGAACGGACCCAATTATTCGGATTATGCCATTGAACTGGACAATTCCATTTCTGTTCCGAGTGGCAGCTATGCTCTCCACATGACCCGGACCGGCGGCTCATCAGGTCACCAGATCGGACTCATCCTGATCTGGGTCAGGAATACCAACCGGACTACATCCGCTTTTGGGTCCGGACGGGTCAGACAAATTCCCATTGCGCTCATTTCCATTTTCAACAATGACCTCGGTTCCATTGTGTCCCATCCTATTTCCAGGATGGTGGAAATATCTATTTGGAAAACGTGATCACGACCTATGCTGCCAACACCTGGTACAAGTTGGAATACAAAAACATCAACTGGGTGGCCGGAAATTTTGAACTGTTCATCAATGATGCATCGTTCGGAACTGTAAATTTTCAGCCAACGACGGTTTCAAGTCCATCAGCATGTACTCATACACCTCAACAGGTGAATGGTGGTACGACGACATCTACATCGGCGACGTTCCCAAGGAGGACCAAACCATCACATTCCCGGCACTCGCTGCCAAAACCTATGGAGACGCTGATTATGCTCCGGGTGCGACCGCCCTTGTCCGGACTTGCTGTGGCCACAGCAGCTCCAACAGCAACGTGGCCACCATTGTCAGCAACCAAATCCACATCACGGGTGCGGGAACGGCCACGATTTATGCCGACCAGGCTGGAGATGCTACGTACAATGCGGCACCCCAGGTGTCCCGGACCCTCACGGTGAACTGGGGAAGGGGTTGACGGTAACCGGAGCCACAGCACAGGACAAAGTACAACGGAAGCAGTGCAGCTGTCATTTCGGGAGCGCACTTGTCCGGTGTGGTATCGGGTGATGATGTCAGTCTCACTTCTGCCAGCATCCGGTACCTTTTCCATGGCAAGCGTGCGAACCGATATCCCGGTCACCACGAGCATGGGATTGACGGGAACGGATGCCGGGAACTACACGCTGACCCAACCCACGGATTGATGGCCGACATCACGCCCCGGAGTTGAGCGTCCTGAATGCTGCGGTTGCAGACAAGACCTACGACGAGGTACGGAGGCCACCATCAGTGGAGCCACCCTCGATGGTATCATTGCAGAGGATGTGGTGACGCTGAGAATGCATCGGCCGGTTCCTCCTTTGCCACTGCCAATGCAGGCACCGGCATCACCGTAACCACCTGCTGAGTCTCAGCGGAAGTGATGCATCCAACTACAGCGTGGCTCAGCCCGCCGGCCTTACGGGCAATATCCCCAAAAGAATTCACCGTGACGGAAACAATCGCCCAGGACGCGCCTACGACGGTACCACCGAAGCCACCTCTCTGATGCATTCCTGACTGGAATCGAGGGGGATGACGATGTCAGCCTCACCGGTGCCGAAACGGTACGTTTGCCTCCGCCGGGGTCGGAAACGACATCGCTGTTTCCACATCCATGGGCCTCACGGGTTCGGCTGCCGGAAACTACACCCTGGTCCAGCCAACAGGACTTGCAGCCAGCATCACCCCCAAAGAATTGACAGTCACGGAAGCCGTTGCGAATGACAAAACCTATGACGGAACCACCGAAGCCACCATCTCCGATGCCTTCCTGACAGGAATCGAGGGGGATGACGATGTCAGCCTCACCGGTGCAGAAACCGGCACCTTTGCATCCGCAGGGGTCGGAAACGACATCGCTGTCTCCACGTCCATGGGTCTCGCCGGAACGGAATCAGGCAACTACACTTTGGTTCAGCCAACCGGACTCGCAGGCCAGCATCACGGCGAAATCTCTGTCAGTCACGGGCGCTCAGGTGGCCGAAAAAGTGTATGATGGAACGGCCAATGCCTCGATTAGCGGAGCCGCCCTTGAAGGTGTGGGGATGACGATGTCAGCCTCACTGGAGCCGATGCCGGAACCTTTGCATCGATCGATGCCGGCTCGGGCATTGCTGTGACAACCACCATGGGAATCACGGGAGCCGATGCTGAGGCCACCACAGCTTCACTCAGCCGACGGACATCACCGAAACATTTTGCAACGTCCCATCGAGGTTACGGCCATTGCTGCCTCCAAGGATGAGGGGGAAGAGGATCCGGACCTGCGTACACGTTGAGTGGGGGAACCTGATCTCGGGGGATGCCTTCAGCGGAGCTCCCGACCTGCGAGGATGGGGAGGACCTGGTTCTATGCCATCCTGATCGGTACATTGACAGCCGGTACAACTATGAGATTGCCTTTGTATCGGCCGATTTCACCATCCAGGATGTGACGGGAATAGATCCCGGACACTTCACCGATGTTCAAGTGTTTCCGAACCCCACCCGGGATATGTTGAACATAGAACTGGGCAACAGGTACAAGGGATCCACGTTGAAGTGGTCACGCTGACTGGACGCATGATCCTGCAACAGACACGTGCCAACGAAAGCCTGGTACAGGGATTCAGGCCGGATCCTTCCAACCCGGACTGTATCTGATCCGGTTGACCCTGGACAACGAAAGTGCCATATTCCGATTTGTCAAGGAATAGAGATCCTGGAACCCAATGAAAAGAGGCTGTCTCAAAAGGGCAGCCTTTTTCAATTCTGTCAATTCCCCGACAGAAAATCCTGCAGGTAGGCGTACCGAGGGGGTGAGGAACCTCCGGCGGCAATCCCGGCGCGCTCCAGCATGCCCGTGTCTCGCCGGCCCAGCAATTCCGGGATCACATGGCTCATCAACGCTTCCCCGAAATCGGCTTGTGCATCCTGCGGAAGCTCCCCGGGCAGGTTGTCCACGGCCATGACGGTGAGGGCTTCTTTCCGGAAGGTGGTTTTGCCGGTGGCGGGACCGGGAAGATATAAGGGTCGGCGATGGTGGAAGGCCGGATGGTGGAGGCAATGGACCGGCGATGTCGCAGGAAATGTCTGCCACCACACCCAGGGGGAGATCGCCCCGGTTCAAATCCTCCCGGGTGAGCATGACCGGCGATCGGGGATCCCAGTAATGGCAGGCCAGGAACAAGTCGCTGTGGGCGGCATAGGGTAGCAATGGCATTGGTAATCGGCCGGATGGGCTACGAAATGAGCAAAGTCAGTCCCCGCCATCCGTTCGCCGGACATACTGCTGGGGATCGAGGCGGGGTGAACACCGCACCCCAGGGTCGGACCCTGGAGCTGATCCGGCGCCACCCTTTGGCACCGAGGAAGGTCAGGATTTCCAGGGCGCCCCTGGCCACCCGTCCGCCCCCGGTGACCAGGATGCGATCCGGACCCGGGTCCAGGCCCTCACCAACTGCTTCATTTCGTCAAAATCCCCTGCATTCATTGGCCGGGGGAAGGACAAATCCTCCTCCCGAAAGGGTTTTCTTTCGCAACCCCCAGGCCCGCAACCCGTTGTAGGCTCCCACCACCCCGGCCCACCGGCCGAAAGCCACCACCCGCACCCCGTTTTCGTCAGTCAGGTATTCATAGTCGATCATCCGGATCCGCTTCCTCACCACCTCCTGGAGCAGGGGCTGGCCAGGGTTGTTCCTTGGCTGTGTGAGAAAAAACAGGTAGGTCTTGTCCGGCAGCAGGGCGGGATTTTCACTCTTCACCCCCATCAGGATCTGGCAGTCGCCCAGGTCCTCCGCCAGGGTCAGCTTCCGCGCGATGTATTCGTCATCGGAATAGCACCGTCCCTCCGAGGGCTGGATGCGGATGTCGAGTTCGGGATAGGTGTCGAGCAACCGACGGCATTGATCGGGCGTGAGGGGCACGCGCCTGTCGGGCGGATTTTTGGTTTCCCGGAGGATCCCCAGGGTGATTTTTTCTCATGCCGTAGTTACGCCTTATTTCACATCCGGAAGCATGCACTCATATGTGCAAGATCAGCGCCCGGGCCATCCACCCGGCCAGATCCTGGGGCACATCCTCCAGGGAGGCATAGCCTTCGGCCAGAGTCATCTCGGCGGTTGCCAGACCCACCTGCTTCAACCAGGCTGCGAATCCCTGGTTCATCATCCGGCCGGCCAGCAACGGGAGCGAACAACTGGGGAAAATCCTTGCCGTTCCTGTTCCGAAACTCGTCCTGCAGGCGGATTCGGAGGACGACAGGTAGATCCCCTGCAGGCCATGGGTCGCGCTTCGTAGACCTGACAAGCCCCTTCCTCCAGAAATGGACAGGGCAGGCGGTGCACGAAGGCTCCCGGCATCGGGTCGGCTGGCTTCGGCTCCTGTGACGGGCGACTTCCCGGGAAACGACGCCGGTCCTCGGCAGGAAGCGTTCTTGACGAACCTGGTATAGAAAAGCTCATGGGTCGAGGTGATACGACTCGCCTGGTGGCAGCACCAGGCACAACCCTTCCGCAGTCCGCCGGCTGTCCTTCCGAAGCGCTGCGGAGAAGGAAGGATTCCAGGAGGAATCCACGGCCTCGTACAGTCCCGTCAGAGCGGACAGCCAGATCTTCCGGGGTCGGTTCCCCCAGCCTCCGTTGGCCAGGCGGTACCCGTCCCGGTAAACAGCTGCTCTTGATCTCCTTCTCGTCCATCATGGCCGGGCGGCGTGGACCGGATTGGACAAGACCTCCTTCCAGCAAACTCTTGAGGACAGCAGACTGCTGTCGAAACCCTTTTGAAGGAAAATCTTTTCTGAACATCAAGTGCTCATAGCGGGCCGAAGGGATAGGCGGTTTCCTGGGAAAAGGACCGTCCACACCACCCGGTGCCTGTCCATCTGTTCAAATTCCCAGCCGACGTCGGAGGATTCGTGTGATTCTCCGAACCAGAGTTTGATCTGATCCGTTTGCTGAGGACCCGGATCATCATGTGCGGCCGGTCTGATTTTGTCGTTTTCTTCCAGGTATGCAACAGATCCCACATAGCCGGGTTTGATTCCAGAACTCTGGTGGCCTCGTCCGTCGCCACCCATGGATCCAGTAGCTCCGGTCGTGGTAAGAGGCCATCACGGAGCTGATTCATCGGCCGGCAGGTCGATCATGATTTCCGAACTGACGATGGCAGTGGCCGGACCGAAAAGGGACCACCAGCAGGGCGGCCACCAGCAGGCCGATGACCTGATGATTTTCAATGCTTTCAGCGATGAATATTATTTAGACTGTAAAAATAATCATCCGTCCAACACAAACAAGAGGACTCTCCATTTCCATCCATATCGCAAGACCGGGCGCGGTCGGGGTTTCCAGGAGTAGTGGTTCCGGGAAACTCGGGCACGGTGCGGATGTGCTTGGGACGTTGGTAAGTCCAGGGATGCACGCAACACGACGGACCAGGCATCAAGGTCTGCAGGATCGACGCGATCCGGATGCTCGACCAGCAAACCAGCTTCGGCCCAGCCGTTCATCGGGCAGGGGCAGCACCAGACAGGGATGGCTAAGCAGGTCGCCGATGCGTTCTTCCAAAGCCTCCGGGATCTTGATGCCCCCCGTGCTGAAGAGGCTTACGGCCCAGTCCCCAGCCACTGAAACGCAACGGGTCCCGGGCAATCCGCACAAGATCGTTGGTCTGAACCGGAACGGGCGTGATCCCGGGAACATGGACCTGAAGACAACCTTGGGTCTGCATCGAGCATCACCCGGGTAGAACAAACCAGGGTTCCGGCTCTTTCGGTCCGTTCAGATGCCGGATGGCAACATGGCTGTAGGTCTCGGTCATGGCAAGGATCTATGTGAAAGCTGGCCGAACCCGCTTTCCGATAGTTTTTCGCAAACGGAGGGGCATCTCTCCACCCCCCACCAGCACGCTATCCGGGAGAGTCCAGGGCACCTTCCACAATCCAGAAGCACGCACCTGCAGGGAAACCAGGGCGGCAAAACGAAAACCGGGTCCGTCCTTCCACCGGCCGCCTTCGAGGGTTCACGCACACCAGATCCAGTCCTCCAGGTACAGCAGGGCCCGGACCACCATCATTTTTCCCGCAATGTAACGAACGGGCAGGGCCAGCAACACCCGGTCGCCGGGTGCCAACCTAAAGAAATCCAGGGTCATTCGGGCCGACCGCAAAAGCGGATGCCCGGTCGAACAGGCTTCGCTTGGGCGCCCCCGTGCTCCCGCTGGTGTACTGCACCGGTGTGGCCTGGCCGGATCCTGAAAAATCCCGCATAGCGTCAGCACGTCCGCTTCCCAGGAGGGGATCCCGGGATCCGCCAACGGCCATGCAATTGTCCCGGAGCCCCCGGTCCGTCGTAGTCCTTCCTGTTCAGGCGGAAAGCGTCGGGGAGCCGTTCTGTGCGTTTCGGGTCATCCATGGGTCATCAGGAGGTGAGGTCCCAGTCCGCCCGGGGCCGGTACCAGAGTTCCGGGTCCTTCCGCTGATGTGCAGCGGGGTGACGGCAGGCTGTTGGCATAAATTTGCCCCGTTCCCAGTCCCTGGGGCATCACCGGGTCCAGGGAAGCCGTCCATTGGGCAAGGGCGTTGAGTCCCACCGGTAGATTCCAGCGCGGAGGTCACCCACCACCCCGCACCGAAGTCGCCTGCCGTGCGGATCTCAGGCTTCCGCCCGCGATTCCTCCCAGCAACCCGGGTTTGAGGACGAGGTAAAGGGCTGGATGTGGTCCACCATGACCGCATGTCCTTTTCCTCCCGGATTCCCAGCAGCTCCTCATCGAGGGCCAGGGGGATGATCTCCATGCGGTTGAGCCGGGCCATGGTCGGGCCGACCCGCCGCAAGGGGTTGTTCGATGGAATGGATCCCGTACCGGGCGAAGGATGCCAGGATCCGGGGGGCCTCCTCGGGGGTCCAGGCCCCGTTGGCATCGAGGCGGATTTCCAGATCCTCCGGGGCAAAGCGCGTCCGGAGTTCCCGCAGCAGCGACAGCTCGTCCTCCATATCCAGGGCGCCTGTTCTGAATTTCAGGACCTTGAACCTGGTATCCAGCTTGGTTCGAACCCGGTCCAGCATCTCCGCCTTGCTACCCATCCAGATGAGGCCGTTGATGGGAATGCCCCGTTCGCCGGAAACAAACGGTGATGAAAACAGGATCCGGTTTCCGCCCGACCTCAGGTCGTTCCAGGCGGTCTCCCAGGCAAATTCGAATCCCGGGAAATCCGGCCAGTGCCGGTCGCCCGGTCCGTCCAACGCGCCTTCCCTCTCCACCTCCTCCAGGAGTTGCCGGAGGCGGGCATCCAGATTCCCGGGCCGGTTTTCCGGATTTTCGGACCGATCGTCCGCTGGCTGCTGGTTTTCCTGCTGGCCGGGTTGTCCTCCACGCTGAGACCCGATAGCCACCTGCCAAACCCCTCCGGCCCTGTTCATCTTGCAGATGAAGGTACCAGGCGTCCTTGTGGAGCAACACCCCCCGGGAGGTCCCGGCCGGATGAAGGAAACGAAGCACACGGTGATATAGCTGGATGCGGACCATCAAAGCACGAGTCCGAGGCCGAAGGAAAGGGAAAACAGCAGGGTGGCCACCGCCAGTTTCTTCAGCTCCGCATTCAGCTCCACGGGAACCGTGTTCCGGACCACCTTTTGCACGTCCGATGCCAGCAGGGGCATGGGAAGAAGGAACATGAGCTGGAGAAAGGATTCAAAATGGAGCAGGGTGTAGGTAAGCCCCAGTGCAAAGGCCGACAACAGAAGGACCACGTGGTAGGACTTGGCCCAGGGAACCCCCATGCGCACCACCAGGGTGTGCTTGCCGTTGCGGGCATCGTTCTCCGCGTCCCGGAGGTTGTTCAGGTTCAATACGCCCACGCTGAGCAATCCGATGGACGAGGCGGGAAGGAAGATCATCGGATCCACCCGCAGGGTGTGAAGGAAGTAGGTGCCGGCCACCCCGAGGATGCCGAAATACAGGAACACCATGATATCGCCCAACCCCACATACCCGTAGGGGCGTTTCCCGATGGTGTAGGTGATGGCAGCGAAGATGGCCGAAAAACCGAGCAGCAGAAACAGCACATAAACCAGCTTGCTTCCGTCGCGCAGACCGCTCCAAATCAGCAGGATGCCGGAGACCAGGCTCAGGACGACGAACAGGACGATCATCAGGCGCATGCTCCGCCGGCTCACCAGTCCCGCCGAGGTAACCCGCAGGGGGCCGATGCGGTGTTCATCGTCCGATCCCTTCAGGGCGTCGCCGAAGTCGTTGGCCAGGTTGCTGAGAATCTGCAGAAACAGGGTGGTCAGGGTGCCGAAGACGAAGACCCCCCATTTGAAGCTGTTTTCCGCAAAGGCCATGAAGCTTCCCAGCACCGTCGCGGACAGGGACAGGGGCAGGGTGCGCAGACGAAACGCCTTGATCCAGATGCCAACGGTGTGCATGTCAGACAAAGCTACGGAATTTAGGGTAGTTTGGGAAACCGGTCCCAGTCCGGGTCCCTTTTTTCCAGAAATGCATTCTTCCCTTCCTGGGCTTCTTCGGTCATGTAGTACAGCATGGTGGCATTTCCGGCCAGCTCCTGGATGCCGGCCTGTCCGTCCAGTTCGGCATTGAGTCCGGCTTTGATCATCCGAAGGGCGATGGGGCTGTGCCGCATGATTTTCTGACACCAGGCCACCGTGGTATCCTCCAGGTCGGCCAGGGGAACGACCTTGTTCACCAGGCCCATCTCCAGGGCCTCGGCCGCGGTGTACTGTTCACACAGGAACCAGATCTCCCGGGCCTTTTTCTGTCCCACGTGCCGCGCCAGGTAGGAGGAACCGAACCCTGCATCGAAACTGCCCACCTTGGGTCCGGTCTGCCCGAAACGGGCCGAATCGGCTGCGATGCTCAGATCGCACACCACGTGCAGGACATGGCCTCCGCCGATGGCGTAGCCGTTGACCATGGCAATCACCGGCTTGGGCAGGCTGCGGATCTGCCGCTGAACATCCAGCACATTGAGCCGGGGGACGCCGTCCTTACCCACGTAACCGGCAAAACTCTTCACGTTCTGGTCCCCGCCGCTGCAAAAGGCCTTGTCGCCTTCACCGGTCAGGATCACCACCCGGATCCCGGCCATTTCCCGGCACAGAACGAGCGCTTCGCTCATTTCACGGGTGGTATCGGGGGTAAAGGCGTTGTAGTACCTGGGACGGTTGATGGTGATTTTTGCAATGCCTTCCCATTGCTCAAATCGGATTTCTTCAAATTCCCGGATGGTTTCCCATCGTCTGTTCTTTGTCATGAATCGGTTCGTAAGAGTTCAAAAAAACGTCCATAGGTTGCCGCATTGGACCGTGATTCGCAGGCGACCTCCAGCACCAGCGGAGCGGTCCGGTCGCCGGAACTCTGCTGGAGAACGCTCCGGAGACCGGAAATGTTCCCGACATGCCGGTATTCCTTTCCGAAGGCAAGGGCCAGGTGCTCCAGAGAGACCGGATGGTCGGTAACCTGGTATTCCTCGGAAAAATCGGTTCGTCCCGGACCCTCCGAGAAGACGGAAGATTCCCCCGCCGTTGTCGTTGAGAACGACCACCGTCAGGTTTTCGGGATAGGACTTGTTCCACAGGGCATTGGAATCATACACAAAGCTCAGGTCGCCCAGCACCAGCACATGAGGGCGGTCCGAAACCATGGCGCACCACGGCCGAGGAGAAAAGGACCCGTCGATGCCCGAGGTGCCCCCGGTTGGCGTCGTACCGGACATCCCCGCGACGCCCAGGCCAGCAGGGCATACCGCACGCTGGCGCTGCCCCGTGAAAGACCGTGCCCGGAACCAGCTGCCGGCTCAGTTCCTGCACCGCATGCCAAAAATGAAAATCCAGTTGCTCCAGCACCTTGGAGGCACGGGCAAGGGCATCCTGCTCCGCCCGCCGCCACCGGTCCCGGTACGAAGGTTCCCGGGGAAGCGTCCGGAACGCCTCTCCCCGGAGGAGGACAACCCGTCGGACGCACACCGTAGCCAGAAAGTCGGCCGGTCCATTGGCCAGACCTGCAACCCTTCGATGTTCTGCAGCAGCAACCTCAGTCGCTTGGACACCGTGACCGCCCAGGGCAATCACCGCCCGGGTTTCAGGTCACCCCACCCTTCGGGGCAAGGCGGCCGAAGCAATTCGGGATGATGAACCACTGACCCCACCACTCCCGCATTGGACGAGTGCTCACAGACCACCGCCACGTCAGGTCGACCCTCCAGTGCCTGCAAGGCACGGTCCATCTCCGGATCCGGCACGCCGGCACCCACCAGGACAAGAGTCCCTCCGGGTTCCGTTCCGCTTCCACCGTTGTCGGACCAGACTTCCATTTCTTCCGTCTCCTCCTGGTCATCATCCTCCACTTCCCCGAAATCCAGCCGGCCTTTTGATTCGTACGCGCGACCCGGAGGCAGAGGTTCATAAAGGGGTTCTTCCAACAGGACGTTGAAATGAACCGGGCCGCGGGGTTCCCGCAGGGCCGATTCCAACATGAATTGCACCATGTCCAGAGCTTCGGTCCGCTCCGACTCGCCGTCCAGATCCACCGGCAACTCACAAAAGCCTTTGCTGTGGTCCGGGAAGGCCTCGGTTTGATCGATGATCTGGTTGTCGAACTGGGAGATTCGCTCTTCGGGCCGGTCGGCCGAGAAGGCCACCAGGGGAATCTGCTGGTGATAGGCTTCGGCCATGGCTGGCGCAAGGTTCGGGACGGCGGTTCCGGAAGTCACCAAAACGCCAACGGCCTGCTGCAGTTCCCGGGCCATGCCCAGGCCACATAGCCGGCCGAACGCTCGTCCACGATGCTGTGGCAGCGGATCAGTCCGGACTGAGTGGAAACTCTGGATCAAGGGAGCATTCCGGCTGCCCGGGCAGCACCACCACGTGGCGCATGCCCAGCCCGTGGAGCCTGTGGGCCAGATCAGCGATGAACTGCCTGTCCTGCATGGGCAGGGGTTTGAACCGGAAGATAGGGGCGGATGTGCCAGGCAGGGATTCGGCCTTCCACCGGGTTTTCGTCCCATTCGTCAGCGGGATCGGAATCCAGAGTGATGCCGCCTCCCACGAATAGTGCCAGCTGACGGGGCGAAGATTTTCATACCGGAGGTTGACAGACAGATCCAGCGACTCGCCGGGATCGACGGGTCCGAGGGAAACCCGTGTAATAATCCCTGTCGTGGGGCTCCAGCTCCCTTGATGAACCCGGATGGCATCCTCCTTTGGCTGTCCGGCCACGGCCGGGGAGTGGGATGGGCGTCCACCAGGTCCCACAGCCGTCCGTTCAGATTCTTGAAGGCCAGGTTGAAGTCGGTGCGAAGGTGCACCAGGTTGCCAGCCTTTTTCACATAGGGGAACTCACCCGGTAATCGCGAATCCCAAAAAGCCCGCAGGGTATCGGCGAATATCACCGGGTCACGTACTCTGTTCAGGATCTCTTTCATGGTCCATTTATTTCCGCATCCATGTGCCGGGCCGCATAAGGCCTCGTACCCGCAAGGGACACGGTGGATACCCGGCCCTCGTGCAGCCGGAGCAGGGGCTCCGGGGAGGCACCACATCAGAGGTGGTCTCCGCTTTGAACAGGTAGGTGAATGCATTGGGATGCCGGCGGCAAACGGTCTGGTACAGGCGGGGGATGATGGGAAGGTGGTTTCCGTCGATGGGAAGAGATCCGGGATGGCACCGCTTTCTGGAAGGCCCCCCGACCGATGTGGTCCCGGATGGTCTCCACCTGGTCCATGTAAGCGGTCGGTCGGTCACCACCGGAGGTGTGTGTTCCGTTTCTTCCGCCGGCAGGGCAGGCAAAGCTCCGATGGTTTCCACAAGACCGGGATCAGCTCCCGTCCGCTGAATGCCAGGTCGGGTCGGATCTTCACCACCTTGTGTCCGTTGCCCGGGTATCGAAGGGCGCAAACAGGAAATCCTGGTTCACGGGAAAGATCCGAAAGAGAATCGTAACGAAAGGGCTTGCCCGCTGGTTTGCACGTAGGTGGTGGAAACCTCGTGCTGGGAAGCCGGAATGTGACAAAGGGCAGATTCTTGGCAATGCAAGAGTCAGTGGATGTGTAGCAGGGATTCGTTCATCGCATTCCCGGGGCGCTTCCCCTTCTAGTTCCTGGGTTTGATACTATTGGTAACACGGCTGATGGAAATAAGTTTGCCCTGATCGTCCCGAATTTCCACATCCCACACGTGTTTGGACTCCAGCTTCACCGTGAGCCGGGCCACCGCATGCAATTCTCCCTGGCGCGCGGGAGCCAGGTGCTGGCTGTCCACGGCGGCCCCGTAAACGTTGAATTTCCCGGGATCCACCAGGGCAAAGGAGCCTGCGCTGCCCACGGTTTCGGCCAGGGAAATCAGGGCCCCCCCGTGGACCACGCCCATGGGCTGAAAATGCCGAGGCGTGATTTTCATCACGGCACGCACCCGGTCCTTTTCGAACACCGTGAATCGGATGTTCAGAAGGTCGATGAAACTTCCTTCACAAAGCCGGTTGATTTCCTCTGGATTCATCAATGGGATCGATCGGACAAATATAAAGAAAGGGATTCGTTTTTCCGGACCACCAGCAACATCACCGAACCCAGAAACAGGGGAAGCTGCTTCACAACATGAAACCCGTGGGTCTCCAGGATCCTGCCCATTTCCTCCATGGTGTAGTAGTTTCGGGACGACCGCGCCAGGTAGGTGTAGGCCTTCCGGTTCCCGCTGAGGATGCCTCCCAGGGAGGGAAGGACGAACCGCAGGTACAAATCGTTGAAGCCCCTCCAGAGCAAGGATTTTGGCCGGCTGCTTTCCAGGATCACCAGCCTTCCGCCGGGCCGGATCACCCGGTTCATTTCGGAAAGATGCCGGGATGCGGCGGGATTTTCGTAGATCAGGTTGCGGATGCCGAAGGTGATGCCGGCCGCATCGAAGTGTCCGTCCGGAAAGGGCATGTCGCCCGCGTCCCCTTCCACAAATTCAACGTTTTGATTCGGTCCGGCCGATCGCCGGGCCAGTTTCTTCCGGGCCACATCCAGCATGGGCGCACTGAAATCAAAGCCCGTGAACCGGGCATCGGGCAACCGGTCCTTCATCTCCAGCACAAAATCGCCCGTCCCGGTGCAGAGGTCCAACACCCGTTCGGGGTTTCCCTCCAGGCATTCCCGGGCCGCTTTGCGCCGCCACGAACGGTCCCGCCCAAAGGTGAAGACCCGGTTCACCCGGTCGTAGGTGCCGTGTATGTCCTCATAAAATTCCTGAAGAGGATGGGGGTGTGCCGGATCCGTCATGGGGGCCAAAGATATCAATTTCCCCGTCACCGACACGAAAACTGCGGCAAACGATCCAGGGGTTCCCCCCATCGTCCCGTCCCCGCACCACAATTTGAAAGGTCCCGTTCCTGCGGGGCAAGGGCACCTCGAGCCGGGTCGCTTCTGCCCGGTCCAGAATCACCCTGCCATTCCAGAACAGGGTGTTGCGCAGATCGGGTCGTTCCCTGTCCCCCGCCCTGCCCGGATCGATTTCCGCCACCGGGGCCTGGTAGGACAGAAAATCGAAGAAATAGGAACCGGATGCCAGGTCGATGCCGGCCAGGTCCCCCTTTCGGGACTGAATGCTCACGATGCCACCGAAAAACAGGGCCCCCTTCACATACACCCGGTTGATCACATCGATCCGGCGCACTTTCTCCGGGCTGATCTGCATCAGGGCCTCCACGTCGAACACCGGGATGTTGTCGAGAAGGATCAGGGGCTGGTACACCTGAAGGTCGGCGCTCTCCGAACGGATTTTCAGGCGGGTGCCGCCCCGGCGGTGCAGGACGTCCACCTCGTGCACCAGGTTGATGAACACCTCTTCCAGGGTGGGAAGAAGGACATAGTCATCCAGATCGACCCAGTGAACATCCATTGCCGTAAAAGGAAGGCTGTCGAACGGACCGTTGAGGGACAGGTCCCGGGTCGCGTAGACCCGGGCCAGCTGCATCCGGATGGCCATCTAGCTTCGGACCAGCTCCTCCGGGAGGGAATCCACACGGAGGGAGGGGGCAGGAAGAGGCCGGGGAGTCGAAGTCCTGGTCCGATTCGCACGTTCGCGATCCGGTCTTCGGTCTGTTCGGGAGCCACAAAGGGCACCAATGCCCCGCTTTCTCCGGGCGTGGGAATCACAAACCGGCCCTCTTCGTCGGCCATGGTGCTGAAGTACCCTGTCCGTTCCCCCATGAGAGCAAAATGCAACCGGGCATACGGTACGGCTGCATCCCCCTCCGAGGTGACCCGGCCCGACAAGGAAGGTCCGTGCCGGTCGGGCAGAAAATCAGGCCGAAAGGCGTCCCCCTTCCTCCGGCTTTGCATACGCCCCGAAGTGTGTCCGCCGATCCCCATTCCACCACGCTCACACTGGCTTCCCACTCCCGGCCGGTACCCAGGCCAGGGGTCAGGGTCCGGGAGGAGCATGCCTTGGGCCTCCCCCGTCCCCGTCTGCACCCCACGGACGAGGCCGGGTGCCAGGGGCTCCCGTTCCTGGACCCGGATCCCGGAGGCGGCGTCCGCCTCCCCCGAAAGATCGGCCCGAAAAGGATTCACCACTGTCAGGGGCAGACAGGCGAAGTCCTCCGGCCCCCGGTTCCGCATCCACCGGGTGTAGGACCGCAACAAATAATTTCCCGTGGCCAGGTTGCCCGGCAGCATCAGCGACCCGTCGAAACGACCTCGCTCGCCCAGGGTCTTGGTCCGGGCCACCGATTCCCCGTCGGATGAAATCAACTCGGTGTAAAGCACCGTACTCCAGTCCCCTTCTCCCACGGGTCCTTCCACCCGGGACCGACCCTGGAAACGGACCGTCTCCTCCACCACATAGAGGGACCGGTCGGTCTCCAGCGTGACACGTTCCCGGATCAGGCGGGCCTGGGCCTCCCATTCGGAATCGAAGGGACTCTGACCGGCCAGGCGGACGGTCGCACCTGCCAGCAGCAAGAGGACGGCTGGAAGAATCGGTCGGCTATTCATTTTCATCGTACCAGTATTCGGGCAGGGCTTTGGTCCCGCCCAGCATTTTGCAATCGAAGCATTCCTTGTCACCGTATCCATAGGGGGGACCCGTGCCGGTGACGGCATAACCGATGAGGAAATAGGGATAATCACGCCCCAGTCCGCTCAGGCTGTAAATGGTGTCGATTTTGCATTGAAACCCATGGGTCAGGAAGTCGAACTCGTTGGGGATGAGTAGATGAGCTTCCTGCTCCTGGGTGGCGTAAAAACAACCCAGCACTTTCTCGTTTCCGTCGCTGACGTTGTACACATTCCCCACCGTGCTCACCGGCTGGGTTTCATACAGGCTGCCTCCCTCCGCGGCCTGTTCCTCCATGGTCTTCCAGTAGGCGTAGCTTTGGTCGGTGAGGGACTGCTGCAGAATCTGCAGTCCGTACCGGAGGTGGAGGCGGGGGCTTTCGTTGCTCACAAAATGCAGGGGGTTCCGTTTGATACTGGTTCCCTCCAGGGAGCGGTTGGATGCAGTGAAGATGGATTGAATCCCTTCTTTCATATAGCAGGTGTACAGGGAATCGGACACGTTGACGACGATTTCCGCCCCGTACCAGATGTAGGAAGGCCAATAGGGTGCATTGTACTCCCAGCTTTCCTCGAGAACCCACCGGAAATTACCCGCCTCGCCGGGCCGGCTCGACACATCGTTGAAAAACTGGATGCCCGGGAGAACTTCGTCCGGCACGGCGGTTTCCCTCGCTTCCACTTCGTAATAGAGCTTTTCCACCGGGGGGCAGGCCAGCAGGGTGTCGAAGGTCGACTGGTAGGTCGAACCGGAGGGCGTCACCACCTGAAGGCTGTAGGCCTTCCCCACCCCAAGGAACGGTTCCTCGAGGTACACCCGGTAGGTGCCGCCCGCCGCTTCCTCATAAAAAGCCATGGTCCCTTCCTGATCGGAAACCGTGACCACGCATCCGCTGAGAGGAACAAATTCCGGGCTGTTGTAAGGAGACGAACGGCTGATCCGGACTTCCTGAAAGCCGGTTTTGTCCGTGATTTTTCCGGAAATCACCAGCACGTCCTGGGCATCGGTGATTTCCGGAACGTAGGGATCGATGCAGGAAGCCAGCAGGGCCAGTCCGGCCGATACGGCCGACACGGCCAGGAAGTTATTCGCTCGCATAGTTGCCCAATTTGAAATGCCAGGAAAGGGTGACCACGGGCTGACCGAAAATGGAAAGCTGGTAGCCGTTCACCACCCCTTCTTCACTCTGGAAAAACACCGAATACGGATTTCTCCGGCCGGTGACATTGTAAAAATTC
>JAWKKO010000040.1:0-24270 GCA_041393235.1 Bacteroidales bacterium | reverse complement strand
ACCATCTGCTCTTTCATCAGTCCCACCGAGGACATCCGGGTCATGGCCCGCAACATCATCGGGGAAAACAACTTCATTGAGATTTTTCTGAACCCGCCCCTGGAGGTTTGCGAGAAGCGGGATGTGAAGGGACTCTACAAAAAAGCCCGGAGCGGGGAGATCAAGAATTTTACGGGGATTTCGGCACCCTTCGAAGCTCCGGAGCATCCCGACCTGGAACTGGACACCTCCCAGCTGGGCATCAAGGAATCGGTCGACCGGATCTTTCTCACCATCATCGACCGCATCACCCTGTAGCGGACCTACCAGATTTCCTTCCAGAGCAGGGTCAGATCGCCTTTGTCGTTGAAGTTGGTGCCATCGGCCCAGCGACCCTGCACCATCCACACATACACGCCGGCAGCAGCACGTTGTTGCTGAATGTAGCCGTCCCAGCCCCGGTAGGCGTCCCGGGTTTCGAAGACCAACGCTCCCTGGCGGTTGTACACCCGCATCCAGTAATCGGTCGGTTCCTCCAGGAAAACCGGATGGAACAGGTCGCTCCGGACCTGGTTGGGCCGGTACAGGCCGTCGCCCGGACCCGTGGGATTGGGGCTGAAGGCATTGGGGTATTTCACCCTCTGGTCGGAGGAACCGATTTCCACGCCGATTTCCTGCTGGATTGTGTCAGAACAGCCCAGAACATTCGTGGCAATCAACCGGACCCGGGTGGCATCGGGATGCAGGTCCCGCAGCCGGAGCACCGGTGAATTTCCCTCTTGCTGCCAGGTTCCGCAGGGATTCCCGTCCTCATCCTCCAGAGACCACGAACAGCGGTCCGCCTCCCGGGAATAGTTGATCAGATGGAGCCGGGCGAAGCCGTCCTGGTCGGAAAGCGACGGGTCGATCTGGAAATCGGCCTGAGGACCGGCATGCACGTCGATGGCCCGGGTTTGAACGGTTTCCCCGCCCTTTGCATGGACCAGGGTCATCCGCACCAGGTAGGTGCCGGGCTTCCCGTACACGTGTTCCACGTAGGCCCCTTCCCCCGAGACCCCGTCGCCAAAGTCCCATCGATACGCCGATGCACCTTCGTCCGTCCCGGTGAACGCCACCGGGAGGGGGGCGCATCCGCTTTGCGCCGAGGCATGGAAGGCGGATCCCGGTGCCGGGGCCAGGACCTCGCTGACCGTCATATTCTGTGTGGCTGGTTTGGAGTCGACCCGGTGGCTCAGGTGGGCAAGGGAGTCGGTCGAAAGAACCTGCCCGGCCGCAAGTGAATCCCCATCCGGAGATCCGCCCGGGCGTTCCCGACCTGCACCCGGACCCGGTTCGGAGCCGGCTGCCTCAGCTTCCACCACGTGGATCCGGTCGCCCGGATCCGGCAGGGGTCCATCGGTTCCCAGCTCCCGGGGCCGGGGATCCGTCACATCGTCCGAACCGACCCAGGAACCCAGGCGGGTGCCCACCACCAACGTGGCGCCCACCACCAGAAGCCCGGCATAGTAAACGTTGAAGCCTCCCGGCCGGAAGGTCAGAAAACGCTTCCATTGCCAGGTCCGTCTGATTTTCTCAAACGATCCGGGCGATGGCGTCAGTTCGCCTCCCTCCAGCTTGCTGCGGACCAGCTCCTCGATGTTCCCGAATTCCTTCATCGGATCCTTGTTTCCTCTCCTTTCAGTTTCTCCAGGCGGACCTGCAACCATTGTCTGGCCCGGCTGTATTGCGATTTGCTCGTGTTTTCGTCAATTTTCAATATCTCGGCGATCTCCCGGTGTTTGTACCCCTCCACCGCATAGAGGTTGAACACCATCCGGTATCCCTCCGGCATCCGTTCCATCACCCCCTGCAATTCCTCCCGGGTGAATTCCGCCTCTCCCCAGCTCACATGCTCGAACCGCATCTCCCTCACTTCCTCCAGGTCCTCGTGGTACCTGTGCTTCCGGTGCTTGTGATAGTGCGTGATGGCCGTGTTGATCATGATCCTCCGGATCCATGCCAGCATGGGACCGTCCCCCTTGAACTCCTTGATATTCAGGTACACCTTCACAAATCCTTCCTGCAGAATGTCCTCGGCTTCTTCCAGGCTCTGGGCATAGCGGCGGCAGATGCTGAGCATCATGGGAGCATACCGCTCAAACAGCATGCGCTGGGCCATGGCCCGGCCCCGGATGCAGCCTTGAAGTATGTCCTTTTCACTCTCCATTCAGGCATGTCGATGGTTAGACAGTTGCCGGGGGCAAAACGTTGCACCCCGGTATTATTTCACTACGAAAAAAGGGTTCAGGAGGTTTTCTTTGGTGTAGGTCAATTCTTCTCCGTCCGGAATGCGTCGCACCGTTTTCCCTGCCGCCCGGGCCACCGCATGGGCGGCGGCCGTGTCCCATTCCATGGTGGGACCCAGCCTGGGGTAGAGGTCCGCCTCACCGGAAGCCACCAGGCACAGCTTCAGGGAGCTTCCTTTGCTGACCAGCTCCACCTCCCGTTGGTCCCGGTTCAGGTCCCGGACAAAGGCAGCCGTTTCGTCGTTGTAATGCGACCGGCTGGCCACCACCCGCAACCGATCGGTGTTCTGGTCGGAAGGGCAGCTCCCGGGCAAACTGGATCAGGTAGTCCAGAGGTTGATGAAAGTGCCGGGCCAGATCACTGGGAAGGCTCCCGGCCCACGATGCCGATGTACAACAAATCCAGGACAGGTGCATACAGACCAGACCGAAAACCGGCACCCCCTCCTCCACCAGGGCCACGTTGACCGTGAACTCAACCGTTCCGTTCCGAGAAATTCCTTGGTGCCGTCCAGGGGATCACCAGCCAGAATTGGGTCCATTGCTTCCGGAGTTCAAAGGGCAGATGATTCCCTCCTCGCTCAACAAGGGAATGCCGGTGGCCTTCAACCCGTCAGCGATGATCCGGTGGAGCGCGCCGGTCCGCATCGGTGAGGGGGACTGGAATCGTCCTTCCAGCCGAGGCCCACGTCAGCTCGCGTACACCTCAGGATGGCCTTTCCGCCTCCAGGACTGGAGGCCAGGGCCAGTTCGTATTCCGTCTTCATACCTGCGAAGGTAAAAAATGCAACGGTACCGGGAAAATCCAGGGTCTACCATGTAGAGAATTCTTTATACATTCGCAACAGAGAAACCACGCATGAAACGTCCACGGACCGGACTCATTCTCATCGACATCCTTCTTTTGTCGGCTGCCTATGTATTGATGGCCAGCCTCAAACCCATCATGGTTTCCTACCTCAACACCCGGTACCTGGTGGGATTCCAGGTCACGGTGTTCCTGTGGATGTGGAGCCTCTTTTACCTGAAAAAATACCATGTGGAAGAGCCCAGGAGCATCCTTCCTTCCTGTTGCACAAAATCGTCTATCCCAACCTTCTGGCCCTGGCCTTCGTGGCCTTCATCATCTATACATTCAACACCACCTTCTACAGCCGGATGATGGTGTTCGGCACCTTCGGGTGGCCACCATGGTGGAGATGATTTTCTTCAGCCTCTACAGCTACATCATCCTCTCCCGGGAATACGATGCAGCTTCCGCCTTCCTCGGTAACCGCCCACCTCCCACGATATCCGGAAGATCAAGCAGGCGGTGATCCGCTCCAACCTGCAGAACGGCGCCCGATTCCTCCACGAGGCCCTGGTGGAGGAATGCGGAGAGAATGCAGCCCTGTACATCGAGCGACACATCGATCTGCACGACAAAGAAGCCTGATCATCTCCACAGCCACCCGGTTCAACATCCTGCGGCAACCACGACAAGCATTTTCGTCCATTGTCAACCTGCTGCGCATCGGCTTGATATCCGTCAGCTCAACAAGTTTTTCGAGTCGGTCAACCACAAGCTTCCCGACAAGGGAACCTTCATTGGCTGCGCCGAGACAGCCGACCTCCGGAAAAAGAGGATCCTGGCCAAGTTCCCGCCGGTCCTCAACTGGATTGCCTACACTGGCGATTACATCATCAAACGGGTCTTTCCGAAATTCTACCCCACCCGGGGCATCTACTTCTTCCTGACCCGGGGCAACAACCGGGTCCTCACCCGGGCCGAAGTGCTGGGTCGGCTCTATGCCTGCGGATTCGAGGTTGTGGAGGAAACTTACGTGGACCAGAAATTCTTTTTCGTGACCCGGCGCATCAAGGATCCGGCCTTCGACATCAATCCCACCTACGGTCCCTTCATCACGCTGAACCGGATCGGCAAGGGCGGGGAAATGATCCGCGTCTACAAATTGCGCACCATGTCGCCCTACGCCGAGTACCTCCAGGACTATGTGCACAAACTCAACAGCCTCGACAAGGGCGGAAAGTTCAAGAGCGATTTCCGCATCTCTCCGTCCCGTTCCATCCTCCGGAAACTCTGGATCGACGAGTTCCCCATGATCATCAACCTGATCCGGGGCGACCTCAAGCTGGTGGGGGTGCGTCCCATCAGCAAACATTACTTCAGTCTGTATTCAAAGGAACTCCAGGAAAAACGGATCCGCTACCGTCCGGGCCTCATCCCGCCTTTCTACGTGGATCTCCCCAACACCCTGGAAGAAATCGAGGCCTCGGAGATGCGCTATCTCGATGCCTTTGAGAAACATCCGGTCCGCACCCAGTTCCGCTATTTCTGGAAAGCCCTTTTCAACATCGTCTTCAAGAAAGCCCGGTCGGCATAAAATTGTATCTTCGCCACTGCATGAACGAACCCATTTTCATCACCGGGGCGACCGGCTTGCTGGGGGCGCACCTGCTTCTGGCGCTGCGACGGAACGGACATCAGGTGGCGGCCCTGAAGCGGCCCGGTTCCGACCTGGAACCCGTGCGACGAGTCTTCGGATACGCCGGAGCCGGGGATCTCCTGTCGGAAGTCCGGTGGGTGGATGGGGACCTGACCGACCGGATCGGGTTGGGGGACTGCCTGAAGGGGGTCCGTCAGATCTACCATTGTGCGGGCCTGGTCTCCTTCCGGAGGTCCGACCGCCAGGCCATGGACCGGTTCAACCGGGAGGGAACGGCCAACCTGGTGGACGCGTCGCTGGAAGCCCGGGTCGACAAATTCCTTCATGTCTCCTCCTCTTCGGCCATCGGTTCCGCTCCCGAAGGAGAAGAAGCCGACGAACGCCTGATCTGGTCACGCAAAAAAGACAGCACTGCCTATGCCGCTTCCAAGTTTGCCTCCGAGATGGAGGTGTGGCGGGGCATGGAAGAGGGACTTCCGGCGGTGATCGTGAATCCCACCATCATCCTGGGACCCGGGTTCTGGGACAAGGGAAGCTCCGCCATCGTTCACCGGGTGGCCCGGGCTCTGCGGTATGCCACCCCCGGAGTCACGGGCTTCGTGGGGGTCTGGGACGTGGCCAGAGCAATGATCCGGCTCATGGAATCGGACATCCAGGGCGAACGTTTCCTTTTGAACGCCGAAAACCGTTCGTACCGGGACGTCTTTGAACAGGTGGCCCTTGCCCTGGGGAGGAAGCAGGGTTTCCGGCCGGTATCTCCGGGAGTGTTGCAGCTTCTGGCCCGGCTCGACGGACTCGCCGAAACGGTGACCCGCACCCGCCGCATCACCCGGGAACAGGCCGGGGCGGCCTTTTCCGTTTCCCGCTATTCGAACCGGAAAATCACCACCTGCATCGACCTGACTTTTGAACCCCTGGAAGATGTGATCCGGGAAACCGTCCGGTGTTACCGCATGGATTTTCCCCTCGTCCCGGGCACCTACGCCTGACCACGAAAAAATCCCCCTCCCCGTTGTCCTGAAACCCCTTGTGATGGGGAGGGGGATCCGATGCTTGCGTTGATCATCTCTTGATGTGGCACCCGCGACGAGATCAGCGTCCGATCGAGAAAAAAACAAATCAACCTTCCACATTTTCTTCTATCTTTGTTGCCCGACTAAACAATCAATCAGAACGTCACAATGAAAATCGCGAACACCGTACTCAACATCGTCCTGGCCGTCGCCGTGGTTGTCCTTTTCGTGCTTCATTTCACCGGAGGAGACAAGAAGAAACCGGCCGGCGCAGCCCATTCCGGAAGCCTGGTCGCTGCCGGGGACATTCAGGTTGCCTATTTCAACATGGATTCGGTCATGTCACGCTGGGACCTTTTTGAAGAATACCAGCAGGAAATGGGAACAAAACAAACCCAGTTGGAAACTGATTTTGCCGGCAAAACCGAGACTTTCTATCAGAGCGTCCAGGATGCCCAGTACAAAATCCAACGGGGTCTGGTGACCCGGAGCGAAGCCGAACAATTGCAACAGCAACTAGCCACCGAAGAACAAAGTCTGATGAATCTTCAGAACCAGTACGCCTCCCAATTGCAGGAAGAAGGACTGGTGAAAAACCGGAAGATGCTCGACATGATCGAACGCTACGTGGCCGAACTCAGCGAAGCCAGCGGGTACCAGTTTGTCTATTCGTACCAGTTCGGAGGGAATCTGATCTACGGAGCCGAAGCCTATGACATCACCGACGAGGTGGTGGCCGGCCTGAACGAAAAATACAAGGAAGAAAGCGATCTGGAAGACTAGTGGGATTCGCTGACGGCTACCTGCAGAAATCCGCTCTGCGGAAAGCGCTGCCGTCCGATCCTCCCAGGGACGCTGTCCAACTCATCATATGCCTGCCGGCATACCGGGAATCCGGGCTCCATCGGAGCCTGGATTCTCTGTTTCAATGCCACGGACAGGTTCCCGCCGAGGTGCTGATCCTGATCAATGCTCCGGAAAGCGAGCCGTCCTCGGGCAAACGAGAGAACGAAGTCCTCGCCGACCAGGCCCGGTCCTGGATCCGTTCCCACCTCCATCCCACCCTCAACTTTCACCTGGGCATCGACCAGGGATTCCCGGACCGCCATGCAGGCGTGGGCCTGGCCCGCAAAGTGCTGATGGACGAAGCCCTGAGGCGGTTCTCCCTGCTCGACCGACCCGGTGGCATCCTTGCCTCTCTGGACGCCGACGCCCGGGTCGACCCGAACTACCTGACCGCCCTGGTCTCTCATTTTCATACGCCGGTCGGTCCCGCCTCCTCCGCAACCGGCGAAGGCAGCCGACCCTTTCTGCCGGAAGGAGCCTCCCTGTATTTCGAACACCCCCTCTCGCCGGAGGAAGATCCCGGGGGACCTGCATACCCGGCTGAGGTGTACCGGGCCATCGCCCTGTATGAATTGCACGTGCGGACCTACCTCTGGTGGGTGCGGTCGACCGGATTTCCCCATGCCTTTCATACGGTGGGGTCCGCCTTTGCCGTGCGGGCCGACACCTATGCGGCGGAAGGGGGAATGAACCGGCGGCAGGGAGGGGAGGATTTTTACTTCATCCAGAAAGTGGCGCGGAGGGGGCGGTTCACGGCCTGCACAGAGACTCGGGTGGCCCCGTCCCCCCGTCCCGTCGGGCGGGTCCCCTTTGGGACGGGTCCGGCCGTCTCCCGCATCCTCGCGCAACCCGGGAACGCCCGGCTCGACAGCTACCATCCTCAGCCCTTTGCCCATCTGCGGGACCTGTTTGCGGGGATCGGCCACCTGCGGCATGCCCCCCTGTCGTCCCTCCGCCCCGGGCTTCATCCGGTTCTGGCCGAATTTCTTCGCTCTCAGGACGGGGAAGCCGCCCTGGAGGAGATCCGCCGGAACAGCGCATCGGATGAGATGTTCCGGAAACGGTTCTGGCATTGGTTCCACATGTTTCGGGTGATGAAATACCTGCATTTCGCCCGGGAACGGGGCTTCAGCGATGTGCCGGTGGAGGAATCGGCCCGCGCCTGTCTGGAGGAATGGAGCGGGAGGTCAACGGGGAACCTGCCGGAGGACGCGGGGGAATTGCTAACGGAGTTCCGACGGATGGACCGGTCCCCTATTCCACAATCTGGAACACGTCCTCATCCGCTTTTTTCATGAAAAACTGCTCCCTGGCGTATTTTTCCAGGTTTTCCTTGTTGGTGGTGAGTTCGTGAAGACGCAGGGAATCCTGTTCGATCTGCTCCCGGTAATAGGCCCGGTCCCGCTCCAGCTGCCGGATCTCTCCGCGCATTTTCACACGGTCCACCAGGTTGTTGGGGTTGATGAACAGGATCCACACCACAAACGACACCAGGGTGACCACATACTTGTTGCGGAGCCAGGGCCAGAGGATTTGAAGCAAGCGTTTCACGGCACCAAAGTACAAAAAAACGCCCCCGGTTCGGAGGGCGTTTTTTCAACAGGCTTCCTTGTTATTTGGCCATGAACGGATACCTGTAGTCCTTGGGCGGTACGAAGTTTTCCTTGATGGTCCGGGGCGATACCCAGCGCATCAGGTTGATCAACGAGCCGGCCTTGTCGTTGGTTCCCGATCCGCGGGCACCTCCGAAGGGCTGCTGTCCCACCACGGCACCGGTGGGCTTGTCGTTGATGTAGAAATTCCCAGCAGCCTGGCTCAGGGCACCGGTCAGGTACTCGATGGCATACCGGTCCTGGGCAAAAATGGCACCCGTCAGTGCATAGATGGAGGTCTGGTCGAGAATCCGCACAGTTTCCTCCATCCGGTCGTCGGGATACACATAGAGGGTGAGCACAGGTCCGAACAATTCTTCCTCCATGGTCACGTACTTGGGATCCCTGGCCAGAATGACCGTGGGTTCGATGAAGTAGCCCTCGCTCTTGTCGCAACCGCCGCCGATGATCACCTCGGCGTCCTTGTCCTCCCGTGCCCGGTCGATGTATCCGGCCAGTTTGTCGAAGGCCGCTTCGTCGATGACGGCGTTGAAGAAGTTTTCGAAGTCTTCGGGCGGACCCATCTTGATGCCTTTGATCATGTTGTCCAGCTTTTCGCGGACTTCCGGCCAGAGGCTTTCGGGAACGTAGCAACGCGACACGGCGGAGCATTTCTGGCCCTGGAACTCAAAGGCTCCCCGGACCATGGCCACCACCAGGGAGTCCACTTCGGCGGTGGGATGGGCAAAAATGAAATCCTTTCCACCGGTTTCGCCCACGATGCGGGGATAGGACCGGTAGTTGTGGATGTTGTTCCCGATGGTTTTCCAGATGTGCTGGAAGACTTCGGTGGATCCGGTGAAATGGATCCCGGCGAAATCGGGATGGGTGAAGATCTCCTGCCCGGCCACGGGACCCGAAACAAAGACCAGGTTGATGACCCCGTCGGGAACACCGGCGGCCATGAAGGCATCCATGAGAACCTTGGCCGAATACACCTGGGTGTTGGAACACTTCCACACCACGGTGTTCCCCATCAGGGCGGGAGCCGTGGGCAGGTTGCCCGCAATGGAGGTGAAGTTGAAGGGGGTGAGGGCGAACACAAAGCCTTCCAGAGGCCGTTGCTCCAACCGGTTCCAGGTCAGCGGCGAGGAAACAGGCTGCTGTTCGTAAATCTCGGTCATGTATTTCACATTGAAACGGAGGAAGTCCGCCATTTCGCAGGCGCTGTCGATCTCGGCTTGCATCACGTTCTTGGACTGACCCAGCATGGTGGCTGCGTTGATGGTGTCCCCGTAAGGTCCGGCGATCAGTTCGGCGGCTTTCAGAAAAATGGAGGCCCGGCTTTCCCAGGACAGGGCAGCCCATTTTTCCCGGGCTTCCAGGGCGGCCTGTATGGCCATGCGCACATGACCGGCGTCTCCTTTAGTAATACCCCAGCAGGTGTTTCAACTCGTGGAGGGGACGGATTTCACTCCGGTTGTTGGTCCGCACTTCTTTCCCGTTGATGATCATCGGGATGTCGATGACCTGGGAGCGCAGGCGTTCGATTTCCTTCTTGAGATCCTCGCGTTCGCGGGTTCCCGGGGCGTAGTTCCGCACCCGCTCGTTCACGGGTTCCGGCACTCTGAAAATTGCATTTGCCATGGTGTTTATCTATTTGTTATCAGTATTTTACAACAACTTGCGTGCGACGGGATTTCCAGCAACAAAGATAGGTTCTCCCCCACCTCGTTCCCACATATTCTACAACACAACCCGGGCGCAAGAACGGCAATCCGGTCCATAAAAATGCTGGCAATTCTCATGTTTTCCCCGGGGGGTTGTCCGGGATAGATGTTACACAACAGACCCCATGAACAAACCGGGTTCTGGGCTGTTATTTACATCGAGTCTAAAGAACACACCACATACGTAACACATCAAAAACGCACACATCATGGCATTTGTATTACCGGATCTTTCCTACGATTACAACGCGCTCGAACCCCACATCGACGCCCGCACCATGGAGATCCACCACAGCAAGCACCACGCAGCCTACACGGCCAACTTCAACAAGGCACTGGAAGGCACCGCACTGGAAGGAAAAACCGCAGAAGACATCTTTTCCAAAATCTCCACCGCAACCCCGGCCATCCGAAACAACGGCGGCGGTTTCTGGAACCACAACCTGTATTGGAAGGTGATGGGTCCCAACGCCGGCGGCAGCCCCACCGGCGATCTGTTGGCCGCCATCAACAAGAGCTTCGGATCCTTCGACGCATTCAAAGAGAAATTCAGCACGGCGGCCGCCACCCGCTTCGGTTCCGGATGGGCCTGGCTGGTGAAGCAGGCCGACGGCTCCCTGGCCGTGAGCTCCACCCCCAACCAGGACAATCCCCTCATGGATGTTTCCGACATCAAGGGCACGCCCCTTCTGAACATCGATGTGTGGGAGCACGCCTACTACCTGAATTATCAAAACCGCAGGCCGGATTACATTGCCGCTTTCTGGAATGTGATCAATTGGGAGGCTGTCGCAGCGCTGTACAAGGGGTAAAATCTTGCATGGTCGTTCAGGGGGTGTCAGCGATGATTTCTCCTGAGTATTGTTCAGGGGATGTCTTTTCGAAACGTGTTTATTCACTTCGTGAAAAATACCAGGTTTCTTCAAAGACATCCCCTGAACCGTTTCTACGATACCGATATGCGCCCAGAGTCACCCCCTGGACTTTCATACGAAGATTGCCTTGTGATGGGGGGAGGGAACCAGCTTGCGCCACTGACATCCCCTGAACCGTTTTGACGGTAACGAAATGCGCCAGAGTCACCCCCTGAACTTTCAGACGAAGATTGCCTTGTGATGGGGGGGAGCGGGGATCAGAGGGCGGCGGTTTCGACCTCACGGAACACCCGGGTCAGGTTGTCGCCCCAGATCTTGCGGATGTCCTTTTCCGTGTATCCCCTGCGTAGCAGCTCCAGGGTGATGTTTCCCATCTGACTTACGTCGAAACAGTCGGCCAGTCCGCCTCCGCCGTCGAAATCGGTCCCGATGCCCACATGGTCGATGCCGATCAGATTCACGATGTGGTCGATGTGATCCACGGCATCGGACACGGTGGCCAGCTGCTGGGGGAAGTCGTCATCGACCTTGTACCAATCCACCAAAAAGGCACGCTGCCCCGCCTCGTCCAATTCATAGTAATTTCCGTGTTTTTCCCGGACGGCTGCCCGGGCGGAATCCCGTTGGGGATTGGGCTCCGGAGTTTTGACGTAGGCGCTCAGGATGCACATCTGGATGACCCCGCCGTTCTCCTTCAATTTCAGCAGCATGTCGTCGGTCAGGTTCCGGGGATTGTCGCACAGGGCCCGGGCGCAGGAATGGGATGCGATCACCGGCGTGCGGCTCAGAGCCAACACATCGTAAAAGGTGTCGTCCGATGCGTGGGACAGATCGATGAGCATGCCCAGATCGTTCATTTCCCGGACGACGTCCTCCCCCAGGGGCGACAAGCCGCCGTGTTCAAGGCTGTCGGTGGAGGAATCGCACAGGTCGTTGTTGGAGGAATGCACCAGGGTTACGTATCGAATTCCCAGGTCGTAGAACTCGTGGAGACTTCCCGGATCGTTTCCCAGGGGATAGCCGTTCTCCATGCCGATGTAAATGGCACGTTTTCCGTCCCTTGCAATCCGTTCCAGGTCCCCCGACCGGGTGGCCAGTTCCAACTCGCCGGGAAATTCGGCGATGGTCTCGTGGATGGCCTCCGAAATGTCCAGGGCTCTCTGCCTGGCCCGCCGATGTCCTTCGCCGTCCCGATCCGACTGTCCCACAAAAACGGCAAACCAGATGCCGTCCAGGCCCCCTTCCTTCATCCGGGGCAGGTCCACTTTGCTGCGGGAGGTCCGGGGATCGTTGCGTTGTCCGAAGTCAAACCCGGGTTCGCCCAGCACCAGGGGGGTGTCGGTGTGGCTGTCCACCGTGTTGGCCGCTTCGTGAATTCGGATTGCTTTCTGTTCCAGTGTCTCCGCGCTGCCACAGGCAGTGAACAGAAACACGCTTAAAATCAGGGTGATTGCTTTTCGCATGGTTCAGAGTTCATGGGTCGCGCTCATCTTTCCGGTCATGAAGCGCTGTAAGAGGGAATCGTCGTTGATTTCTTTGGAAAGGCTGGAAATGGTGTCCATGGGGACGTCGTAGAGATCCAGCACGAGGAGCCCGTCCAGGGCATCGTTGAATTTGGGGTCCAGGTTGAACCCGATGATGCGTCCGTTGAGCTTCAGGTACCGCTTCAGCAGGATGGGCATGGTGTAATCGTTGGGCTCCACTTCCTTGATGAAGCGGTCGAATTTGTTCAAATCGTCGGTGCTTTCCAGAATCACCGCCTCGTCCACATTGAATCCAGGCACGTTGTATTTGGTGCGGGGCCGCACATGGCGGGCCAGGCGGGCATCGAAGTGATGGGCCCGGATGTACTGCATGATGAGGCCCCGGCTGAACTGGCTGAAATTGTTGCTGATGCTCACGGGTCCGATCAGGTACCGGTATTCGTTGTGCTTGAGGAGAAAGTACAGGATTCCCTTCCACAACAGAAACAGGGGCAGAGGGCGCCGCTGGTAGTCCTCCACGATGAAGGAACGGCCCAGCTCCAGGGACTTTTTCAGCACGGGCATGAAGCGGCGGTTCATGCGAAACAGGCTCTGGAGGTAAAAACCCTTGATGCCGTACCGGCGAAGGATTTCGGCTCCCTTCCCCACCCGGTAGGCGCCCACGATGCGATGCTCCTCGCTGTCCCACACAAACAGCTGGTTGTAACAGGTCGTATTCGTCGATGTCCATGGATCGGTTCGTCCCTTCGCCCACACCCCGGAAGGTCGATTTCCCGCAGCCTCCCCAGCTCGTTCATGATGTGGGGGATCTCCCGTACTTAAATTGCAGACTTCCGAACTGACCCGGGTGCGGAACAGGCGTATTCCTCCCGGATCTTGTCCACTTCCTCCATGATCAGGTTCGTATCCACCGGGGCAATGACTTCCTCAGTGGGTGCGGACGATCCAGGCGGAAGATTTCCTCACTTCCAGGGCCGAGCCAGAACTGGGTCGGGCCCGGAGGAGGCTGTGCGAAAGGTGCTGATGTCGGTGAATCCTTCCTGCTCCTTGACCGTCACCGGGCTCCCGATGCGGATGCGGATGCGTTTGTGCTTTTTGTTGAACACCTCCGCCGGCAGACGCACTGGAAGCTAGGATGGATCAGGCCGAGGATGTGAAACAACCGGGAATTGGAACCCTGAAATAGATGGGGACCACCGGTACCCGGCCTTTTCGATCATCTTCATGACCGGGTCACTGCCACTCCCGGTCGCTGATCCCGTAGTTGTCCTCGTTGTAACTCATTACCTCCCGGCCGGGAAGATGCTCCCTTGCCCGCGTCGAGGTGCTCGAGGGCCATCTTCACCCCGCCCAGACTGGAAACCGCTTCCTTGCGACATGAAGGATTCACCGGGATCATGTAAGAGGACACCGGTTCGATCTTGTTCAGGATGAAATTCGACATCACCTTGATGTCGGGGCGGACCCTGGGAAGGATCTTGACCAGAAGCATGCCGTCGATGCCTCCCGAAGGGATGGTTCGATACGGTATCGAGGAGTTCCCTCGACGGGGATCTTTTTCAACTCTTCCTCACTGACGGTGAATTCGAGTTGCAGTTTGTCGATGAGGGCATCAATGAATTCCAGGCCCCGAAAATGGCTGACTTCATCGTACAATTTGTTGACCCGGTTGATGCGCAGCACGGTCATCAGGACCTTGGCGGCACTGGTCCCTCGGAAACGATTCAGCCGGGCAGCTTTGACGAATTCGTCGGTCTCGATTAGTTTTCAAGTTGGTCGTTCTAGGTTCTGCAAAGATAAGCAAAGTCACGGTTGGTTCCACGTCTTCCCGCTCCGGAACCACTGCGAACCCGTTCCATGCCGTTTGTCAGGTTTTCCTATCTTGATTGCACTGAACCGAACCCGAAAGACCGATGAAACGAACAGGACTTCTTCTGCCGGCGGCCCTGGCCTGTGCCGGCACCGCGTTTGGACAATGCGCCGAACCCGCTTCGATCACTGCCATCAGCGGCAAAACCTACGAACTTGTCGCTGGGAACGAAAACCTGGGCCGATGCCGCCGCCTGCCGCGGAACAGGGCGGCTACCTGATAGAATGGAAGCGGCGAGGAAAATGACCGGATGATGGACCTCATCTTCGAAGATGGCGGGAGTATCCGCCACCTACATCGAAGTGTTCAACGGTGGGGGGAATTGCCTATGTGTGGACCGGAGGAGCCGACCAGGCCGAGGAGGGAACCTGGTTGTGGGATGGAAACAACGACGGGGACGGCGACCATTTCTGGACCGGAGAAGGAAGCTACGGAATCGGAGGAGGAAGCGCAGAAGAGGGTGCCTATGTGAACTGGGGCGGAAGCAGTGCGGGAACCGTCCAGGAACCCGATAATTTTGGCGCCACCGGGCAGAATGCGCTGGCGCTGGGACTGGCCGGATGGCCGGCCGGAACCACGGCCCTGGGGATCGCCGGGGAGTGGAACGACCTGGCCCTGAACTCGGCCATTTACTACATCATCGAGTACACAACGGCATCCGCACCGGGGACCGAACCACGGACCACGGACGGTATCGACCCGATCCGCATCTACCCCAATCCCCAGCACAGGCATCGTTCAGGTGCGATCGAGCGGATTCCGGGCCGTGGCCTTGCTCGACCTGCAGGGCAAACTGCTGGAGGAATCGACCAACCCCCGCATGAATCTGTCCAAACGTCCCCAGGGGTGTACATCCTTCCAGGTCGATGCCGGCGGACAAACCGTGCATACCAAGCTGATGTTGTTGAAACGGGTCGAACGCCTCTCGCCGCTCATATAGCACGCACCCGGAATCCCGTTCCGCAGTCCGGTGAAACGCCTGGGCGGAACGCTTCCAGGTCAGCGAGCAGACCATGTACCGGGACCTGGCTTCCCTCCGGAAATCAGGGTGCCCATTGCCTTTGACGAACCGCGGCTACCCGCATCCCTGGACCGCCGTTTCCCCGGTGAGTTCACGGAAGAGAGGCCGTCGGCCCTGACCCTGGCCGGCAGCCTCATGACCTACCGTTCGGACGAAAACCGGGGCGCGCATTTCGAGAGGGGCCATGGAGAGAATCCGCTGTGCCCTCAACAACGGGCAACAGGCCCTGGTGGAGAACCTGGGCGAAGCCTCCGGACCTACCCCAACCTGTCGAAAAGCCATGCAGAGAACTATCTGAGCCAGGTCCAGCAAGCCGTGATCCGGAAACAAATCCTGAAGATTTCCTACCTGGACAGGAAGCAGGCATTCTCGACCCGGGAAATCGAACCCATCGGCCTGAGCTTCTACAGCAACCAGTGGCACACGGTGGCCTGGTGCTGGAAGAGGCGTGCCTACCGGGATTTCATCGTTTCCTCCATCCAGGAATTGTGTCCCACGTTTCTTCCCTTCCGCAAGCAGGACCACCTGAGCATGGATGAATACATCGCCACCCTGATCCAAAACATGCAAAACCACTGACTCGCCAGTGGAAGTGCCAGCCCGGGAGGTTCAGAAGCGGTAGCCCAGCCGGAACCCGGCTTTGGCCATCTGGGCGGGAGGATCGAAAAAGATGTAGGAGCCGCCAGTGAGCACGAAGGCCAGATAGAGATCCCCGATGAAATACTGCATTCCGGCTTCTCCGGCCCAGTAATCCCAGATCTCCCGGTAATCGTTGGGGAAGAGATCGTCCAGCACGAACTGGACCTGAAAGCGCAGGTTGTCGCGGAGGTACATGTACATCGACGGGGTGAACCCCACGAAAAACCGGTACTTCTCCGGATGGTCCCACCCGTTCCCGGTGAGCACATACTCCTTGTAGGCGCCGGTGCGCAACCCGACATTGAAACGAAAATCGCCGAAACCGAAGATTTCCCGGTCGCCCCCCACAAGAAAGTCGGGGTTGGCCGTTTCCCAGGCAACGGTTCCTCTCCTCTCCAGGTGGTAATTGGCTTCCAGGTACACCTGCCATTTCTTGTAGACGGTCTCGTCCTGGGCCTGGAGATTGTCGAGCGGACCCGCAAGCAGGATCAGGAGCCACACGCAGGAACGAAATGGCTGCCAGGATGCAAATTTGAAATCATCGCACCGTTGCAGGCTGTTTCCCGATTGGATTCTTTGGTTCTCTTTCATGGGTTTCGATTTTTTTCCACCATCAGCGAGAGGCTACGACTGCCATCGGGTGTGCGCAGGCGGCACACATACACCCCCGGCAACAAAGGGAGTCCCGAATCGTCCCGGGCATCAAATTCCACCCGGTGCTCCCCGGCATCGAGCCGTTCGCGAATCAGCACGCGCCGGAGACGGCCGTTCAGGTCGAACACCGCCAGATCCGTTTGTCCGGACCGATCGGTGTGAAAGACAATCTCGGTGAAGTCCCGGAAGGGATTGGGGTAATTGAAGAATTCCCTCTCCGGATCCCTGGGAAATACCGCAGCGTCCACCTCACCCCCGCCCCCGGCTTCCCGGAGAAGGGCCGTGTCGAGTCGGGCCACCACTCCCCCCAGACCACACACCCAGGGGCCTCCCTCCGGAGGAAAGCTGATGGCCTTCCAGGCCACCCCGGGTCCTTCGTGTTCAGCCTGTTTCCAGCTACCGCCACCGTCCGTCGTGTAATAGATGCTGCCATATTCACCCACCATCCAGCCATCCAGGGAATCGGCGAAGTGGAGGTCGGTGAAATGCAGCTGGGCCACCGGCACTTCTTCCCAGGTCGCGCCCCGGTCGCTGCTGTGGTACTGGGTTTCCCCGCAGATGGTCATCTTCCGGTCCCCCGCCAGGGCCAGGTCCATCGTGTTGATCCAGTCATCGGGCAGGTCGACCCGTTCCCAGCTGTCTCCCCCGTCGACGGTTTTCATCAAATCGCACTGGGCGCCCAGGACCCATCCTTCCTCGCTGTTGCGGAACACCACCCGGCCGCTCTTCACGGCATAGCCGATGGTGACATATCCCTCGATGCCCGTATCGACCCAATCCCAGGTGTCCCCTCCATCGTCGGTTTTCAACAAACGGATGGTGCCTTCCACACTTTGGGCAGCACTGAGCACCCACCCATCCGAGGCATTCAGAAAGTGCAGGTCCACCAGCTCACCCTCGGTGATCCCCGCTCCCATTTCCTCCCAGGTCGCCCCTCCATCCCGGGTCCGGAGCAAACCGGACGTCATCGCCTCGCCGATGTCGATGGAATGTCCGGTTGCCCACCCCAGGTCTTCATCCAGGAATTGCAGGGCATCGATGCGCTGGGCTTCCGCCATCCACACGGGAGAATGAAACCGGTATTGCTGTTGCCAGGTCTGGCCTCCGTCCGTGGTGTGCAGGATCACCTGGGCCCAGCTTTCGGGACCGGCGCTCATTTGTCCGGCCACCCACCCGGTGCCGGCATTCACAAACTCAATGTCTTCCCACCGGTAGAGGGTGTCGATCATCTCCTGCCCGAACAACAATTCCGGGGCCCATTCGTCGTATGCCCCCCAGGGATCGGTGCTGCGGACCAGGTATCCGTCATCGCCCAGGGCTAGCACCTTGTCGGCGGACACATGCAGGCCCCGCAATCCTTGTCCGGAGTGCAGTTCCATGCGGATGGTCTCCCAGGTGTCCCCCCCGTCCAGGGTCCGGTACACCGGCGGTCCCCACGCAGCTCCGGGATAGTGGCCCACGGCATAGCCCCGGAGGGCATCGGCGAATTCCACCTCCCAGAGGATGCCCGATTCCGCGATCCGTTCCCAGGTGGCGCCTCCGTCCCGGGTCCGGAACAGGTTTCCCCCGTCCTCCCCCGAATTCCCAGCGAAACCAACCAGAAAACCATGCTGGTCGTCCGGGAAACAAACATCGGTGAACACAAAATCGATCGCCGGGCTGTATGCCTCCGTCCAATGCGCCCCCCCGTCGGTGGTCCGGTAGGCGGCACATTGACCCTCTGCCATGAAGTCCAGGCTGAGGTTTTTCTGGCCCACGGCCCAACCTTCCGTTGGGGTCCGGAACCAGATCTTGTGAATCAGCCCGGCCCCTTCCGGCAGAGCCTGCTCCGTCCAGGTGGTGCCCCCGTCTCCCGTGTACCACACATGGGATTGCCAGGCATCGATTTCGTCGAAGGGATTGATGTGAATCGCTTCGTTGGCCACGGCCCACCCCGTGGAAGGGTCGGAAAAATGCAGGCTCATGATCTCCTCCCCCATGGGATTGTCCACGGATTCCCAGGTCAATCCTCCGTCGGTCGTGCGCAGCACCAACCCGGAGGCGCCCCCCGCAAAGCCATGAAGCGCATCGGGGAAGCTCACATCGTTCAGGTCTTCCTGTACCTCGGTCGGCACCGGCTTCCAGGTGGCGCCACCGTCCTCGGTCCGCAACAGGGTGCTCTGCATCCGGTGGGCCTCCCGGTTCCAGTGGGCTTCGCCCACCGCCACGCCGTCGTCCGGACCGGTCAGCGCCAGCTCCCGGACATCGTATTTGCGTTGCATGAGCATGGTCTGAACGGCCTGGCTCCGGAGCTGGGAGGGCACCGAACCGAACCACAGACAAAGAAGGAAACAGGGAATGCGGGGAAACCGCCGGGGAGGTTGTACGTTCATGGAAGAGGGGTTGTTGGGGTTGGCAATGTATGGAAGTTTCCTCTAGTTCCAGGGTTTGAAATAATAGCGCAGGCTCAAGGTCGAATGGAGCATGAAATTTCCGAATTTTTTGATGTCGGCCCGTTCCCATTCCTCCGCCTTCACACTCGACCCAGCCAGGAACTGTGGCAGGACTTCCGCATTCAAAGCAAAATGAGGGGCAACATCCAGGGACAAACCTCCGCCCATTCCAAAAATGATTCCCACGTATTTCCCCGGCATGGGGGAATCCATGTCTCCAAAGGGATGGGCGATGGTTTCAAAACGGGCCGCGAGCATGGAAAAGTCCAGATCAAAGAATGGGTGCAACCGGCGTTGGGAATCAAATCCCGGGTACCCGATGAATCCAAGATAACGCACCAGGTGAAGGGTGCACTCTCCCTGGTAATCGCTTTCGAGGGTGGTGTAGGTTCCTGAACTGCGGTAGTAAGAAAAACTCATGCCGAAGGGGTTCCCCTGTCTCTGCTCCGTACCCAATCCGGGCGGTTCGACCAGGTATCCCAGGGTGATTCCCACACCGGGATGGGCTTGGATTTTTGGGACAAGCAGAATGCCTTCGTCCAATTCGAACCAGCTGTTCCCATTGAAACTGCCCACGATCCAGTCGAAGCTGGTGCCCAATTCCACAAACCCATGCATGTTGCCAAGGTCGTCGTCCTGGGCCAGGATCTGGTGTGCTGGAAACAAGGAAACCAGGGAACCCAGCAGGATTCGGAGGAGAAGGGCTTTGCTTTTCATGGTCGGGGCGGTTTGGCGTATGAAAAATAAGAATTCTCGGAAATGCAACCGGGGCATTAGGGACGAACGGTGGGTTTAGGGACGAATGTGGCGGAACCGGGCTTCGTATTTCCGGGACACGGGAACCACCACATCGCCACAACCCAGATCCAGGTGGACCTGGCCATTTTCTCTCCGGACCGAACGAACCCGTCCAGGGTTCACCAGATAGCTTCGGTGGCAGCGTTCCAAAACGGGTCGACCCACTTCCTGCTCAATGCGGCTCAGGGTGTTCCGGATGAGGGTGTGTTTCACCTCCCCTCCCCGGGCATACCAGACATCCACATAGTTGTCGGCGGCGCACACAAAGAGTAAATCATCCCTTAGCAAGCGGATGCCTCCATGCTTGTAGTCCGATTCCAACACAAGCTCCTCTCCGGCAGTGACGGAGTGGCGTGCAGATTCTTCCCCAGCAGGCTCCCTGGTGGTTGCAGGGGCGTTTCTGTGGTTCATGAGCCACACCTGATGACCCAAGATGGCCAGGGGCGTGATGATGAAACCCAGCGAAAGAGTGAAAAACTGCATTTTCAGAAAGACATGCAGACTGAAGGGTTCAAACCGGAAGGCCAGGGAGGTGAGCAGGGCGTTGGAACAACCGATGAAAAAGAGGAGGAGCAAGATGATGAGGATGGTGTTGCCAATGTGGTGGACCCGAAAAAGCATGGGCTGGAGTGCAAAAAAAACCCAGGCGAGGGCGATTCCGCACCCCAGGCCATAGACGCCGGTGATCGCGATGCGCTTCCCCGGAGGGTAATAGTCAAAATCGAACACGCCGAAGAGTGCCAGGAAAAACCAGGTGAATCCCGCGATGCCAAAGGTGAAAAGCCACCTGCGCCGGGGGGATCGGAACACGTCGTAGGGCCTGCGCAGCCAGGTGCAAAGTCGTTTCATGCCGGGGTTTCAATGAAATTACGAATTTCTTTTCATTTTCGCTTACTTTGAGGAAAAGGAGGACTCGCATCATGGAAGGATTTCTGGAAACCGGCGTTCGGGCGATCGAAGACAATGTGTTCAGACTGCTGGACAAAGACTGGATGTTGATCACGGCGGGTACGGCCGGGGATTTCAACACCATGACCGCCAGCTGGGGCCACCTGGGCATCCTGTGGAACCTTCCCGTGGCCATTGCCTACATCCGTCCCCAGCGGCACACCTTCGGCTTTGCCAACCGCTTTCCCGACTACACCCTGTCCTTTTTTCCGGAAATCTACCGGCCCGCCCTGCAGTTCTGCGGCACCCGCTCGGGCCGGGACTGCGACAAGGTGGCGGAAACCGGTCTCACCCCCGTGGAAACGGACCGGGGAAACATCGCCTTCCGCGAAGCGCGCCTGGTGCTGGAGTGCCGGAAGATTTACGAAGACGACCTGAAGAAAAAGAATTTCCTCCTTCCGGAAATCGCCGAAAAACACTACCCCAAAAACGATTTCCACCGCTTCTACATGGGTCACATTCTGGACGCCTACACGAAAGCTTGATTTCCCGGGATTTTTCCCGCCCGTGCAACCCCGGAAGTCCTACCTTGTCTTTTGAAACGAAAGCATAAGACCTTGACCGGAAATTACGAGGACATACACAGGGATGTGATCGAATCGTGCATGAAGGGAGATGTCCGGGCGCAGTATCAGTTGTACAGCTTGTATGCCAAAGCCATGTACAACATCTGCTACCGGATGACCAACGTGCAGGAAGATGCGGAAGACATGCTGCAGGAGTCCTTTTCCTATGCTTTCAGCAAACTGGGTTCTTTTCGTTTTGAATCCTCCTTCGGCGCCTGGCTCAAGCGCATTGTGGTGAACACGTGCATCAATCACTTGAAAAAGCGACGCATCGACCTGGTCTATCCGGAGCACCCCATGGAGGCGCCGGAGGAAGACGATCCGGTGGATTACGGGGAGGTCCGCTTCCAGGCGGAGCGGGTGAGGACGGCCATGGAGGCCCTGCCCGACGGGTACCGGGTGGTGTTCAGCCTCTACCTTCTGGAAGGATACGACCACAAGGAGATCTCGGACATCCTGGGGATCACCGAGTCCACGTCGAAAAGCCAGTTCCTGCGTGCAAAACAAAAGATCAAAGAAATACTGGAACACCATGCATGAACCATTGGAAGACTTTGTCGCTCAGCACCGGGAGGCGTTCGATGTCCGGGAACCGGACCCCCGCCTCTGGTTGAAGGTGGATGCCGGAACCCCGCAGCGAAGGTTCGCTCCGGGCCGGAGCTGGCTCCGGATCGCAGCTGCCTTGGCCCTGATCTTCGGCGGTTTTTCGGCCGGATTGCATTTCCTGGGCGGAGGGGCCGCTGGAGTTGACGGCGATGCCCGGGCCATGGTCCGCGACATCCGGGAAACCGAACAATACTACCGGCAGGTCCTCGACAGCCGGTACGAAGAGATCCGTCCCTACCTGGCCGCCGACCCCGGGACGCGGGTTCTTCTCGATACGGAAATGGAGGAGCTGGACCTTGCGTTCGATGAGCTGAAAAACGACCTGAAGGACAACGGGGCCAACCCCGAGGTGCTGGAAGCCATGATCCTGAATTACCGGGTGAAGCTGGAATTGCTGGAGGATCTGCTGGGGCAAATCAAAGAAAAGGAGAACCAAAATGAGGAAAATAAAGAACGTGTTTCCCTCTAGAGGAGGGCTTCTGAGCCTGTGCGTCTGGCTTGTTTTGTCGGCGGGATTGCAGGCGCAGTCCCACACAGACAAACGGCAGGTGAGCCGGTCCTTTTCCGTGGACCGGGCAAGCACCCTGGAGGTCCAGAACAAATACGGACAGGTGGAGCTTCTGAACTGGGACCGGGATTCGGTTCGGGTGGAGGTGGAAATCACCCTGAGCGAATCCAGCGCCTCCAAGCTCCGGAAGTTGCGGGACGACCTGCACATCGATTTTACGGGGACCCAGAGCTACATCATCGCCAAAACCCGGATCGAGAGCGAAAGCGGACGCATCGCTTCGGAGCTTCGATCGGTGGGTCATGCCCTGCAGGGATCCAACAAGCGAATGGAGATCAATTACACCATCCACCTGCCGGCCTACATGGATGTGGTGATCCAGAACAAATTCGGGGATGTGTACGTGGAGGACATCCAGGGGCAGTCCGACATCCGCCTTTCCAACGGTGCACTGAAGGCCGACCGCCTGCAGGGAGCGTCCCACATCGAACTGAGCTTTGCCAACGGCATGATCGGTGTCCTGGGCTCGTCCACCCTCCACCTGGGTTACGCGGATCTTTCCGTGGGCGAGGTGGAGCAGCTGGACCTGGACAGCCGGTCGTCCAAACTGAAAGCTGACCGGGCCGGGGTGGTGAAAATTGCCTCGCGGCGCGACGAACTGGATTTCGCCTCCGTGGAGTACCTCTATGGAACCGGGGACTTCACCCAGGTGCGGGTGCATGATTTTCTCCGGGAATGCGACGTGTACCTGAAGTACGGAAACCTGACCCTCGACCGGGTCGATCCGGCCTTCGCCCGCATCTATGTGGAATCGTCCTTCACCGACATCAAGCTTTGGTTCGAGGCCGGGACAGCCTTCGATTTCGACATTCTGCACCACGACAAGGCCATCCTCCACCTCCCGGCCAGCCAGGTGCAGGCCCGGGAGAACCCCAACGGGAAGGAACACTGGCAGACGCTGGGGCACATGGGAGAGGGCGCTTCGTCGGGAACCGTGAAGATCGATGCCCTGGAAAAATGCTTTATCAACCTCTCTTTCAAGTAAGATCATGAAAAACTTCCTTGCTTTCCTGATCCTGATTCTTTGCGCGGCCCAGGTCCACGGCCAATTCCATCAGAAGGAAGTGGGCCTGCGCGGCGGCTACACGGCCGGAGCCAATTTCCGGGTCACCATCGCCGAGAACCTTTCCTACGAGGCCCAGCTGGGCTTCCGGAACCAGGGACTCATCGGGGCCCTCTACCGGCAACAGCACCAGAACATCGGCATGGACCGCCTGGGCAACTGGGATTTCATCTACGGCTTCGGCGTCCACGCGGGATTTTACTTCACGGACAGCTACCGGATTTTTTACCGGGAGGTGTACTACGGACGGGACATCTTCACCCCGGTGGCGGGTGTGGGGGCTTACCTGGGGGTGGAATACCAGATGGTGGACTATCCCGTCTCCTTCGGGGTCAGCTACCTTCCCCACATGGAAATGTCCCTGAAACAGCTCTTCGGGATCAACCTCTGGGACTTCGGGCTCACGGTCCGGTACCGGTTCTGATCGCCCGACAACCATCGACACAACGAGAAACCTGAAAAATAACACCATATGAAAACCAACACCACCATTCGAAACACGAGGAGAGCGACGAACCTGATCGTCCTCCTTTTGCTCGCCGCCGCACCCTTGCTTGCCCAGGAAACGGAAAACCAGGACCGGCGGGGGAGCCGGAACCAACAGCGCCACCCCGGTGAAGTCATGACCCTGTTCGATCCCCGGACCGGAAGCGGGGGCTACGGGGCCATCTCCCTGGGCTACTCCCAGATCAACGGACGGGACGCCATCCTCATGGGGGGACGGGGCGAGTGGGTCATCGGCCACGGTTTCGGGCTGGGGATCGGCGGCTATGGGTTCGTCAACGACCCGGTGGCCGTGAACGAGCTGAGCTATTCGCTGGCCGGGGGCTACGGCGGTCTGGTCATGGAGCCCA
>JAWKKO010000039.1:0-26689 GCA_041393235.1 Bacteroidales bacterium | reverse complement strand
CCACCGGCATGCCCAGGCCTCCCTTCCGGATGATGGCCCCGAGGGGGGCGCCGATGAAGAAAAAGATCAGGCAAAGGACCGACAGGGTGAATTTCCGGTGGATTTCGATCTGGTACCGGCGGAGCCTTCCCGTTTTGTAATCCGTTGTGCTCTGGCTGGCCGTGGTCAGGGATTTGTTGCTCCGGGCAAAATTGATGGCCAGGGTCAGCGCCTTCCGTCTCCCTTCCTTGTCGAGCTGTGCAAAGGCGGAATCCACATGGATCCGCTCGATGGTAAAGGGACGGGACGCCTTTGCCTTGGCGATGGAATCGGGGTGGGGATGGCCTTTGTTGATCATCACTTCCTTGGGCTTGCCAATGACGGCCTTGGATACCGTTTCGCCCAGTTCCCCGTAAAGCGAGTCGATTTCCGCCGTGAGGGAATCATCGAAATGGTGCAACTGGGACAGATTCAGCATGGAAAAGGAATTCCGGAACAGTTTCTCATCGGTCCGGTTGAGCCCGAATCCCGTCATCTCGATGACCATCTCCTGGTACTGGAAGCGATCGCGCCGGAGGGGGTAGTCCTTGATGTGCCGGTCTTCTCCCTTTTGTTTTTGCATCTCCAGATAGGATTTCCCGTTGTACAGGGTCAGGAGAAGGTGTTTTTCATCGGCCGTCATCTTCATGTACCCCGAGTCGGCCACGGTGACGTGAATGTTGCCCAGTTTGTCGGTGTGGTCGTAGATCCAGATGTCCCGAAGCAGGTTGGTTTTGGGATCCCGGTCGCCGATTCGGATGGAATAGTCCTCCAGGGTGTTGTCGAAGATGCCCGGTTTGATGGTGAGTTCGGGCCGTTGCTGCTGGATGTCGTACAGGAGCGACCGCATCTTCAGGTTGGAGATGGGAAGCACGTAATTGGAAAACAGAAAGGCGGCCACAGACAACACGCCGGTGAGCACGATGACCGGGGCCATGATCCGCACCAGGGAAATACCCGATGATTTGAAGGCAAGCAGCTCCAGGTTTTCGGCCAGGTTGCCGAAGGTCATCAGGCTGGCCAGTAGCACTGCCAGGGGAATGGCGAGGGGGACCAGGGTGGCGCTGGTGTAAATCAGGGAATTCGGTGATCACATCCATTTCCAATCCCTTCCCGATGAGATCGTCGATGTATTTCCAGAGGAACTGCATGAGCAAGATGAAGACCACGAAGAAAAAGGTGAGGACGAGCGGCCCCACAAAGGACGTAAGCACCAGTTTATGCAATTTCTTCACGACGATACAAGCTTGTCAATGCCCAACAATCGGGCACAAAGGTAACGGTTTTTCGGTTGGAAAAAGGGGGCTGGCGGGTCAGAGTCCGATGGCATGCCTCAATTCGGCCACCTGGGTATCCCACAGGTCCACGGCGTCGTCCTTTTCGTCGTCCTCGGCAAAGTCGGTGATCAGCAGCGCCACATCGCCCGTCAGTTCGAGGGTTCGGATCCGGAATTCAAAGTAGGTGTCGCTGTCCTCGTCGTCCCATTGGAACCGGATGAATTTGTTTCGCTTTTTCTGCACCACGGCCGCGTCCTGCTCCGTGCCCTCCCAGATAAAGGTATAACGCCCCCGTTTCAGGTTGACGTCGTCGGCGAACCATTCGGACAACCCTTCCGGGGTGCTGAGCCGATTGTAAAGGATGGAAGGGGAGGTATTGAGTATGTACTCAAGCTCAAACTTGTTCTTCATGTCTTGCGGGGATTTGTGAGGTTCTCACCTTCGTTCCTGCAATTTAAAAAAAAACCAGGGATTACAAAGAACTTGGCAGGTTCGATCAAAACAGTGGCGGGCCTATATGAAAAATAATTATCTTACGCGTACAAAATTCCGACCGGGAAACGGGACCGATTTCTGATGATCTGAGTCCGGTTCTCCGGCCGAATTGCGAAAAAGAACGAAACAACTAAACCAGATTCATAAAACTCACAAAACAAATCTCACATGGACAACAAAAACAATAACATGGTCGTGGGCATGTCGGTATTCGGCTCCATCTTCTTCATTTTTGGATTTGCCACGACATTCATCATCACGCTGTCGGCTCCCGTCAAGGAGATCTTCGGTTTGTCGGAGCGTGTCGCCCAGCTGCTCACCTCGGCTTTTTTCATCACCTATCCCATCATGTCGATCCCGGCCGGGAAACTGATTGACAAGATCGGGTACAAGTACACGGTCATTGCCGGTCTTTTCTTTATGGCGTTGGGTAGCTTCATTTTCATCCCCGCAGCAAAGATTCCGTCCTTCCCCATCTTCCTGGTCGGAACCTTCATTCTGGCAACGGGTGTGGTCCTGCTGCAGGTCGCAGCCAACCCCTATGTGACCGCCCTTGGTCCGGATTCTTCCGCTTCGAGCCGTCTGAACCTGACCCAGGCTCTGAACTCGGTGGCCACCATGGTGGCTCCCTGGCTGATTTCCGTGGCCATCTTCAAAGGCTTGCAGTTTCCCCAGGACAACATGGAGGCCGCGAGCCGCGTGCCCCTGCCTTTCATCGTCATGGGCGTGTTCGTGATCCTGGTGGCCATCGCCCTGTTCATGATCAAATTGCCGGTGATCAAAACCGAGGAGAAAAGCGACAAGAAAAGCGTGTGGAAATACCCCCACGTGGTCCTGGGTGCCTTTGCCATCTTCGTGTATGTGGGTGCGGAAGCCGGGAACGCCGGTCTGGTCGTCAACTACCTGAAAAACTCCATCAACATTTCCTCTGAAATGGCGGCCACCTATGCGGCCATCTACTGGGGGGGTGCCATGGTCGGCCGATTCTTCGGATCCTTCATGTTCACCGGACGCGCCATGTCCAAAAAGCTCACCCTTCTCGTCCCCGTCCTGGTCCTGGCCTTTGTTTCCGGATCCTTCGTGACCGACTGGAACTGGACCGTCGGTGCCACCTTTACGGGAGCCGCTCTGGTGAACTTCGTCATCATGCTGGTCGGACGCGGAAAAGCCGCCCGCACCCTGGCCGTGTTTGCCCTGGTTGCCGCCCTGCTCGACCTGGCCACCACCTTCACCACGGGCAACATTGCACTGTGGACCATCATTTCCATCGGTCTGTTCAACTCCATCATGTTCCCGAACATCTTCGCTCTTGCAGTGAAAGACCTCGACAAGGCGGAGCTGAGTTCCGCTTCCGGTTTGATCAATGCCCTGATCCTGGGGGGTGCCGTGATTCCTCCCCTGATGGGCTACATTGCCGACGGCGCCGGGTACACCTGGGCCTTCATCGTGCCGGCCGTGTGTTACATGTACATCTTCTTCTACGCCGTCAAAGGCAGCACGATTCGGAAATAATCAAACTTCGCACCGCGAAGCAACACGAAACAAGCACATGCCCGGTTCCGTCCGGGCATGCGCTTGTTTCCTTTGTATGCAAGTACTAATCATCAAATGACATAGCAACATGGTAAAACTATCCATCGGAATTGATATCGGAGGAACCAACACGGCGATCGGGATCGTCAATCAGGAAGGGAAAATCCTGGTGGAAAACTCATTGCCCACCCCACCCAAGAAGCTCAATCCCAAAGCGGATCCACAGGTTTCGGAGAAGCTGCTGGAGGAATTTATTTCAGAAATCAGCCGGATCGTCAAATCCCTGACCGCCAAAATCGATTTCGATCACGAGATTGCCGGGATCGGGATCGGAGCCCCCAATGCCAACTACAACAAGGGGACCATCGAATATGCGCCCAACCTGCCCTTCGTGGGAATGGTGAAGTTCTGCGACAAGCTGGCCGCCAAGTTCCCCGACATCGACAAAATCTACATCACCAACGACGCCAATGCGGCCGCCCTGGGTGAAAAGATCTACGGGGGCGCCCAGAACATGGACAACTTTGTCATGTTCACCCTGGGAACCGGCGTGGGAAGCGGTCTGTATTACAACGGAAACGTGGTGTACGGCACGGACGGATTTGCCGGGGAATGCGGACACAACACCATCGTGGCCGACGGCCGTCTCTGCGGCTGCGGCGGCAGGGGCCACCTGGAAGCCTATTGCTCGGCGCCGGGCATGAAGCGGACGGCCTTCGAGCTGCTGCTTCGCGACAACGCGGAAGACAGCCTTTTGACGGCCTACAGCTACAAGGAGATGACCTCCAAGCACATCTACGATGCAGCCATGCAGGGTGACAAAATTGCTTTGGAAGTCTTCGAAGTGACGGGGAAATATTTCGGTATGGCCCTGGCCACCACCGTCCACCACACGAGCCCGGAAGCCATCTTTCTCTTCGGAGGGCCCACGGCAGCGGGGGACTTGCTCCTCAAGCCCATCAAAGAAAGCATGCAGAAGAACCTGCTGCCCATCTTCCAGAAGCGGGACATTCCCATCCTGGTTTCCAAGCTGGATCTGGGACATGCCGCCATCCTGGGGTCCAGTGCCCTGGTGTGGAACGAGTAGGAAGCAAACCTCCTTTCGGAACAACCTTCAAAACCGGCCGGGCACCAGTGTCCGGCCGGTTTTTTTTTCAGGACTTTTTCCGGTGGTTGGAGATTTCTCCCTGGATGGCTTCCAGCGATTTTCCTTTGGTCTCGGGCATCAGCCGGAGGACAAACACCAGCTGCAACACCATCATCACGGCAAAGAAAAGGAAGGTGGTTCCGCCCCCCAGTTTTTCGGTGATGCTGGGGAAGAGGAAGGCAACCAGGGCGGCCATGAACCAGTGGGTGAAACTTCCCAGGGCCTGACCGCCCGCCCTCACCTCGTTTGGGAACACCTCCGAGATGAACACCCAGATGACGGCTCCCTGGGAGAAGGCAAAGAAGGCGATGTACACGAAGAGGAAGACGGGAACCGCCATGCCCCCGAAGGATTCGGTGTAGAACGCCCGGGAGACGAGTCCCAGCGTGACGATCAGTCCAACCGACCCGATCAGCATCAGGGTCTTCCTCCCGAATTTGTCGATCACCCGCATGGCCAGCAGGGTGAACAGGAAGTTCACGATGCCGATGCCCGCCGTGGACAACAGGGCCGAGCTCTGCCCGAGTCCGGTCATTTCAAAAATGCGGGGCGCATAGTAAATGATGGCATTGATCCCCGATGCCTGGTTGAAGAAAGCGATGAGCACGGCCAGGAGAATGGGCAGCCGGTACATTTTTGAACGGAACAGGTGCTGGTCCCGGCTGGTCTCGTGCCGCGATTCCTGGATGCTGCGGATGGTTTCCTCCACATTGTCGGGATTGATGAGCTCCAGGATTCCCCGGGCTTCGTCCACCAGATTTTTTTTCAGGATCAACCACCGGGGGCTCCGGGGGACTTTCAGGACCAGAATCAGGAAGACGATGGCCGGGACGGCTTCCACCCCCAGCATCCACCGCCAGGCATAGGGGCCCGATCCGGCGATGAAGTAGTTGGATACGTAGGCAATGAGGATACCGAACACCACATTGAACTGAAACATGGCCACCAGCCGGCCGCGCCTGTCGGCCGGGGAGATTTCGGAAATGTACATGGGAGCGGTGACCGAGGAAGCGCCCACGCCGAGTCCGCCCAGAAAGCGGAAGGTCATGAACAGGTACCAGTCGGTGGAAAGAGCGGATCCCGCTGCGGAGATCAGGTAGAGGATGGCGATCCACATCAGGGTTTTCTTCCGGCCGATCCGGTCGGAGGGAATGCCCCCGAACAGGGCGCCGATGACGGTGCCGATCAGCGCAATGGATACGGTGAGTCCGTGTTGAAATGAATTCAGGCCCCAAAGGGTTTGGATGTCCTGTTCCGCCCCGGAAATGACGGCGGTGTCGAAGCCGAAAAGAAATCCGCCCAGGGCAACGGTGATCGACCAGAGAAAGACGCGATGTTGTTTCATGAAGCAAATTTTAACAAAAATAGACCTTAATCTGTACCAGCCATGGCTGCGGGACAAGAAAAACCGGGGCAGGGGGAGATTTGCCCGCATGATCTCCGGGTTTCCCTACGGAGGCCTCTGGTTTTTTCTCTACTTTTGATGCATGGACCCACAATCTTTCCTTGACCTTGCCCGCGCCCGGTATTCCTGCCGGTCATACGATCCCCGTCCGGTGGAACAAGAGAAACTCGACCTGGTGCTGGAAGCGGCCCGGGTGGCGCCTTCGGCCGTGAATTTCCAACCCTGGCATGTTCATGTGATCCGGGACGCGGAGGACCCGCCCCGCATCCGGGAGGTCTACCACCGGGAGTGGTTCCGGACGTCTCCCTGCGTGCTGGTGCTCTGCGCCGACCACAGCGAGTCCTGGAAACGGACCTCCGACGGAAAGGATCACGCCGATGTGGACGTCTCCATCGCCGCCGACCACATGACCCTTCAGGCCACGGCGCTGGGCCTGGCCACCTGCTGGGTTTGCAATTTCGATGCGGCCGGATGCCGGGACCTCTGCGGTTGCCCGATCACATGGAGCCCGTGGTCCTTCTTCCCCTGGGCTATCCCCTCGACGCACCCAAAGCGGGTCGGCACGAAACCAAGCGCAAGCCGCTTTCTTCCATCGTAAGCTACGGGTTGCCCCGCTGAACCCGGAATCATTTTTCTTGCCGGAGCTCTTGACTTGCATGGGGCAATGTCCTATTTTTGCCTTGAAATGACCGAGAGTCATTAAATGAATTAAGTTCATTTCGGGGCGATCGCCTTTCCCGGGCGCCGTCCCCAACCAGGAGAAAGCAAAACATGGGCATCACGGAACGAAAGGAAAGGGAAAAGCAGCAACGCAGGGAGGAAATCATCCGGGCTGCGGAAGATGTGTTTTTTACGAAGGGAATCGACCTGGCCACCATGGACGATGTGGCCGAACGGGCCGAGCTGAGCAAGGGAACCCTCTACCTGTACTTCAGGAACAAGGAGGACCTGTACGTGGCCGTGGCGCAATCGGCCATCGACCTGCTCCGCCGGAGCATGGACGGAATCGAAGACGGTCCGGATCCGGCCCTGGACAAGCTCCAGGCCATGGGAAGGCAAACGGTCCGGTTCGCCCGGTCCCATCCCAACCACATGAAAGCCATTCTGTTGCTGGAAGGGTTTGAAGTCAAGCAATCGGGGGTCACCATCCACGACGTGAAGGAGGCCATTCTGCGGGATTCCCCCGTGGGCCTGCTGATCCGGATCCTGGAGCAGGGAATCTCCGAGGGGCTGATCCGTCGCGACATTCCCGCCACCCTCCTGGCCCACACCCTCTGGATGCAAACCATCAGCGTGATCCGTTTTGTGTACGGTCGCGCCGACATCCTGGAATCCCTGGAGCTGAAAACGGACCAGGTGTTTGAAATTCACCTCGAATTGCTCTTACACGGCATACGCGCATGAAACGCCCCCTCCCCATCGCATCAACAACTGCACCCAGGCACCTCCTGGCGGTGTTCCTGACCGGATTCCTTCTCCTTCCCGGCACGGCCCAGGACGGATTCGAACCCTCCGGCAACCCGGCATTGGAGCGGTACATCGGCCTTGCCCTGGAATCCAACCTGGGCCTGCGGCAAAAACAACTGGACTACGCCCAGGACCTGGCCGCCCTTCAGGAGGCCCGCGGACTCTTTTTCCCGGATGTGAGCCTCCATGCCCGGTACACGGTGGCCAACGGGGGACGGCGGATCGAATTTCCCGTGGGGGACATGCTCAATCCGGTGTACTCCACGCTCAACATGCTGACCTCCAGCACCACCTTCCCGCAGATCGAAAACGAATCCTTTGCCTTCTACCGGGCCAGGGAGCACGAAACAAAGCTCTCCCTGGTCCAGCCGATCTACAGCGCCGAGCTGATCCAGAATCAGAAGATCCGGAAGGAGCAACTCGAGCTCACCCGCATCGGTGTGGAGCAGTACAGGCGGGAGCTGGTTCGGGAGGTGACCCTGGCCTACCATGCCTGGGCCGGGGCACGCCAGATGCTGGCGCTGGCCGATTCCACCCTGGCCCTGGTCCGGGAAAACCTGCGGGTGAGCCGGCGGCTGTTCGAAAACGACAAAGTGACCGTGGATGCGGTGTACCGCTCCGAAACCGAGCTCAGTCGTGTCCTGGCCCAAAAAGCCGCGGCCCGCACGGGGGTGGAAAGCGCCCGCGCCTACTTCAATTTTCTCCTGAACCGGGAGCTGCAGGAGGACATCGAGCTTGTGGAACCCGAACCCTGGCAACCCCGGACGGATGTGGACGAGGCCACGGCCCGGGCCCTGGCCGCCCGGTTGGAGCTGGACCAGCTGGATGGAGGCATCCGGCTGAACGATCACGTTGCCAAAGCCTACCGGGGCAACAACCTCCCCGGCCTGTACGGGGTGGTGGACTATGGGTTTCAGGGCGAGGAGTACCGTTTTACCGGGGAGGATGATTTTGTGCTGGCCTCCCTGGTGCTTTCCTGGGATTTGTTTCAGGGCAGTGCCAACCGGAACAAGGTGCAGCAGGCCCGCATCGAACGGGACAAGCTCCTGAACCGGAAAGCGGAGGCGGAGCAGCAGATCCGCCTGCAGGTGATCCGGCAACACCATGCCCTTCTGGCGGCCTGGGACGCCGTGCAATCGACCCGGATGGAGGTCCGCTCGGCCCGCAGGGCCTACGAGCTGATCGCCCGGCGGTTCGAGGAAGGCCAGGCCTCCCTGCTGGAGCTGATTGATGCCCGGACCGCGCTCACGGGTGCGGAGAGCCGGGCGATTGGGGCGAGGGGGGAGTATTTTGCGACGTACGCCGAATATGAGTATGTGATAGGGAGTAGTTTGTAAAGTTTGTAAGGTTTATAAAGTTTGTAAAGACATGAGAGCTAGGTGGGTTTTGGTTGGTTTGGGGCTGGCGGGCGGTGCGCTGTTTTTGGGGGCTGCCTGCACCCGGCAAAACTCGGAACGGGCGGTTGCCGAGGACACCGTGTATGTGCGGATCGGGCCGGTGGCGGTCCGGGACGTGGTGGAACCCATCCATGCCGCCGGATTGCTGGCGACCCGGCAGGAGATGAAGCTGGGCTTCAAGACCGGGGGCATCGTGAAACGAATCCCCGTGCGGGAAGGGGAGTCCGTTGCCGCCGGCACCCTGCTGGCCGAATTGAATCTGGCGGAGATCAACGCCCAGGCCGATCAGGCACGGATCGGGTACGAAAAGGCCACCCGGGACCTGGAACGGGCCCGGAACCTGTACCGGGACAGCGTGGCCACCCTGGAGCAATTCCAGAATGCCCAATCGGCCTTCGAGCTGGCACAGGCTGCCCGGCAGGTGGCGGACTTCAATCTGCGGCATTCCCGCATCACGGCCCCTGGGGCGGGGAAAATCCAGAAGATTCTGTCCGAGTCCAATGAGCTGGTAGCCCCCGGGTATCCGGTTCTTCTGTTTGCCTCCACGGAAAGCGACTGGGTGGTCCGGGCATCCCTGAGCGACAAGGACATCGTGAAATTGCAGGTGGGCGATTCGGCGCGCATCCGGATGGACCCCTATCCGGGGCGGGACTTTTTCGCCGAGGTATCCGGGCTGGGGACGCTGGCCGACCCGGTGACCGGGACGTACGAAGCGGAATTCGTCCTGTTGGAGGAGGAAACAGGTTTCCGCACCGGCTTCATCTGCCGGGTTCTGGCCTATCCGGACCTGCGGCGGACCTCCCCCGTGGTACCCGTGGAGGCCTTGATCAACGCCGGCGACGGACGGGCGGAGGTCTACACGTACCGGGACGGGGAGGTGAGCAAACGATGGGTGAAAACCGGCCTTCTCCTGGGCGACGGGGTGGAGATCCCGGAGGGCCTGACAGCCGGCGAATGGCTGGTGATCGAAGGTGGGGGCTACATCCGTCCCGGCAGCCGGGTGATCGTGAACGACGAAAACTCCAGGATGCCATGAAGTTGCCGGGATATGCCATGGATCAGCGGGCCTTCACCTGGATGCTCGTGATTTTCCTGAGTTTCATGGGGGGGCGGTCGCTGTTGCGCATGCCCCGGACCGAGAATCCGGAAGTGACCGTGCCCGGGGCGTCGGTCATCGTGGTGATGCCGGGGCGGGACCCGAGGACATGGAGAAAATGGTGGCCCTTCCGGTGGAGGATGCAATGAACGAACTGGAGGAGATCAAAACCATCTCCTCGGACATCCGCGACGGCATCGCCGTGGTGTCGGTGGAGTTCGATTTTGAAAGCGATGCCGATGAGAAGTTCGACGAGGTGGTGCAGCAGGTGAACGCCCTTCGAAGCCGTCTGCCCGACCAGATTCTTTCTCTGGAAACCTGGCAGTGGAGCATCTCCGACATGGCCATGATGCAATGGGCCCTGGTGTCGGAAGCACCGTACCGGGACCTGCGGATCCAGGCGGAAGCACTGGCCGACCGGCTGGAGAAAATCCGGTCCGTTCGTCAGGTCGAAGTGCACGGATTGCCGGAAGAGGAGGTGCAGATCGCCCTGGATTTTGAAAAAATGGCCCTGGTGCACACAAGCATCGACCAAATTTCCAGGGCGCTGGCGTCCAACAACGCAAACATCCCGGGCGGGGATGTGGATCTGGGCGGCAGCAACCTGAGCGTCAAGTCCTCCGGAGCCTACCGCAGCCTGGAGGAGATCCGGAACACGGTGGTGCAGTCCCACGAGGGACGGTTGATCCGTCTGTCCGATGTGGCCCGGGTCGACTACGGGTACGCAAAGAACAACTACCTGACCCGGTTTGGGTCGCCGGGTGCGAAACGGGCGATTTTCATCGGCATCAGCCAGAAGGAGGGGCTCAACGTTCTGCAGACGGCCAACGCCATCGGGCCGGTCATCGAGGAATTCCGCAGCGAACTGCCTTCCGGGATGGCCCTGGAGCTGGTGTACAACCAGCCGGCCACGGTCAAGGCCCGGATCGACGGATTTCTCCGGAACCTGGTGCAGGGGATCGTTCTGGTGGGCCTGCTGATTTTCTTTTCCCTGGGCATCCGGTCGTCGCTTGTGGTCGTCCTGGCCATCCCCCTGTCGCTGGTTATCGGTCTCGGGTTTGTGGACCGGGCCGGCTTCGGGCTGCAACAAATCACCATCGGGGGTCTGGTCGTGGCCCTGGGCATGCTGGTGGACAACAGCATCGTGGTGGTGGAAAACATCAACCGGTACATGCGCCTGGGCCACAACCGGGAGGAAGCGTCCATACTGGCCACCTCGGAAATCGGATGGCCCGTGGTGACCGCCACCCTCACCACCATCCTGGCCTTTGTGCCCATCGCCGCCATGCCTGACAAGGCCGGGGAATTCATCAAGTCCCTTCCCCTGACCATCGCCTTCACCCTCACGGTGTCCCTTCTCATTGCACTGACGTTTACCCCGGTGGTGGCCTCCCGCCTGTTCCGCGACCGGGATCCCCGGGAGCAACGGATTTTCGGGCTGAGCAAGATCCTTCAATGGCTCATCGATCGTCCCTTCCGGAAAAGCCTGGCCGCGGCCCTGCGCAGGCCCTGGATCACCCTGGTGTCCGCCCTGGCCATCTTCGGCGGATCCGCCGCCCTGTTTCCCCTGGTGGGGGTCAGCTTCTTCCCGAAAGCCGAGCAGCCCAACCTGATGATCCAGGCGTCCCTTCCCGAAGGGGCCAGTCTGGAGCGAACCGACCGGGTGGCCCGGTACATGGAGGGTGCTGGATGCCCAGCCGGAGGTGGCCCACTATGCCACCAATGTGGGGCAGGGCAATCCGCGCATCTATTACAATGTGTTTCGAAGGAGGAATGACATCCGGTTTGCGGAAATCTATGTGACCCTGAAAGACTACGATCCGGAGGAATTCGCCGGGATCCTGGACCGTCTCCGGGACGAATTCGATTCCTACGCCGGTGCCCGCATCCGGGTGAAAGAATTTGAACAGGGCCCGCCCTTCGATGCCCCGGTGCAGATCTTCGTCAGCGGGAACGACCTGGAGGTGCTGCGGAACCTTTCCTCGGAGGTGGAAGGATTCATCCGGCAACAACCCGGCGCCATCAACATCGAGAATCAGTTCGTGAAAACCAATCCGGAGCTTCTCTTCGACATCCACCGGGAGAAAGCCAACCTGCTGGGCGTTCCGGTGCTGGAGATCGACCGGACGATCCGGGTCGCCGTGGGCGGCATGGAAACCGGCACCTTTCAGGACGAGGAGGGCGAGGAATTCCCCATGGTGCTGAAAATGGAAACGGAGGGGGAATTTCAACCCTCGGATCTGGACCGCATCTATGTGAGTTCGCTGTCGGGCCGCCAGATCCCCCTGAAGCAGTTTGTGGATCTTCGCCTGCAGCAGGTTCCCAGCTCCATCAGCCGGTACAACCTGGAACGTACGGCCGAATTGCTGGCCGATGTGGCCCCGGGCTACACCCTGGACGAGGTCCTGGACCCGGTCATCGCCCAATTGGAGGACCTCCCCCTGCCCGCGGGCTACACGGTCACCATCAGCGGGGAGAAGGAAGGTCGCAACGAAGCCTTCGGGGGCATGAGCAATGCCGTTCTCATTGCCGTGTTGACGATTTTTGCGGTCCTGGTGCTGCAGTTTCGCTCCCTGAAGCAACCCTTCATCGTTTTCCTGGCCGTGCCCTTTGCCGTCACCGGCATGATCTGGGCCCTCTGGATCACGGGAAACACCTTTTCTTTCACGGCCTTCATCGGACTGACCAGCCTGGTGGGCATTGTGGTGAACAATTCGATCATCCTGGTGGATTACATCAACAAGCTCCGGTCCCGGGGCCTTGGCCTGGAGGAAGCGCTCACCCAGGCCGCCGAAACCCGGTTCACGCCCATCCTGCTGACCGCCCTGACCACCATCGGCGGCCTGCTGCCCCTGACCCTGCAGGGAGGAACCCTGTGGGCGCCCATGGGGTGGACCATCATCGGGGGGTTGTTCGTTTCCACCGTGCTGACCCTGGTGGTTGTTCCGGTGTTCTACAAATTGCTCAGCGGGAGGGAAGCCATTGACAGCAATCGTCCCGTTTCTTAACTTGGGGTCCCAACCAATGACCCGAAAACTGATGAAAAAATTCAATGCAATCCTGACCCTGATCCTGATGGCCACCTTCCTTTCTCCCCTCCGCGGACAGATGGGGCATGACACCGAAACGACTTCGGGCGGACCCCTCGACCTTTTTTTTGTGGGGCATGGCACCCTGATGTTCAAGTACGACGGCAAGGTGATCCACGTCGACCCGGTGATGGCCGAAGCGGACTATGCCACCCTTCCCGATGCCGACCTGATCCTGGTGACCCACCAGCACGGCGATCACCTCGACATGACCGCCATCGGGCACATCCTGAAAAACGGAACCGAGCTCGTGATGACCCAGGCTTGCATGGATCAGCTCGAGAACGTGGATGCCCGGGTGATGAAGAACGGAGACCGCACGACCCTGCAGGGCATCGCCATTGAGGCCCTACCGGCCTACAACGTGGCGCATACGCGTCCCGACGGCAACCCCTTCCACCCCAAAGGCCAGGGGAATGCCTACCTGCTCACCTTCGGGGACACCCGGGTGCTGGTGGGCGGGGACACGGAAAACATCCCGGAGCTGAAGGCATTGAAGGACATCGACATCGCTTTCCTGCCCATGAACCTGCCCTACACCATGACCCCCGCCATGGTGGCCGACCTGGCCCGTGCCATGAAGCCCGGGATCCTCTATCCTTACCATTTCGGGGAGACCGACACCGGGCAGCTGGTGGACCTGCTCAAGGACGAGCCGGACATCCAGGTTCGCATCCGGGAACTGCAATAGGCAAATTTGTGTGGCCACCACGCAACCTTCGCTTCCAATCAGCGTCTTTACTTTACCAACTGACTCTGAAATGAAGCATTTTTTCTTGTGGATTCCCGCCTTTCTTTTGGCGGCATTGTTCTCCTGCGAACGCATGAGTGCCGATGTGAAGGGCGATGTGAACCTGTACCTGATCGAATCCTTCGAAACCCTGGATGCCTCCGGGGCGATCTCCACCGACAACCTGGAATTGGAAACCAGGGCCCTGATTGCCTACAAGGATCTGACCCAGTACGATTCGGGATCCTGCGAATTCACCATCACCCACCAGGCCCGGGACATTCTGGACGACATGGAATTTCCGGTGAACGGGGTTCCCTTCGCCGTCCTGGCCGGCAAGGAGATCATCTACACCGGGTATTTCTGGCCTTCCTATTCATCGGCCTCCTGCCAGTGGGTGGTGATCGATCCGTTCATGAGCTCCGGGAGCTACAAACTCCGCGTGCAGCTCGGCTACCCGGGTCAGTTCGAAGAAAACACCATCCCCGACTACCGCAACCACCCCCGCATCCTGGAAATCTTCGAGCGGGACGGGAAGCTGAAGCATTGATCCACACCCCTCGGAGGTGACAAAACAGGCCCGCCGGTTTTCGCCGGCAGGCCTGACACAGTGCGTGTTCACAAAAAACCAAACTTATTTCATAAAGATCACCAGCAGGACGGCCACGACCACCCCGATGCCCACCTTGATCATGGATTTCTTGAAGACCCTGGAGCCCGGCTTGAACATCCACAGAGAGGACACGGCCAGAAACAGGATGCTGAGGCCGAACACCAGGGTGAACCAGTGGAGTCCGTTCCCGCTTGGGGTTTTGTGGAGGGAGGTGAATTTGTTCAGGGGGAAGACGAGCTCATTGACCGTGTAGGTCACCTCGCCGGTGGCCTGGTTGTAGGACCCTCCTTTGAAAAAAACCATGTCCCCGTCTGCGGAGATGATCTCAAAATCCCGCATGCGCAGGGCCTGTCCCACCTGGGAGGGATCCGTGCCTGCTTCCAGGGTCATGGTCTTGTTCTTTTCCTTCTTCAGGAATTCGGTGTCGCGGTAAATGAGGGTCAGCCCGGCCAGGGCATAGATCAGGATGAGGCCGAGGGTGAAATAGGATACATCGCGGTGCAGGGTCCGCATGATCTGCTGGATGCTTTTTTTTCGATTGGATTCGGATGGCTGATTCATGGCGATTGGGATTAAAAGATTTCTTTCCGGACAAAAAGACCCGCGCTGGTCTCAACGGCGGGATGGGGACCGTATTCGTCGAAATTCAGGGCCAGGCCGAATTGAATGCCTTTGGTGTCGAGGCCCAGCCGGAGCCACTGGTAGCTCTTGATGTGGCTCTCCCCGTCGAAGACGCTCAGGAACTGGGCCCGTGCGAACAGCTTCAGGTTCTCGGTCAGCGCGGGTTTGAACTGAAGAAAGCCGAACACATCGTAGGACAGATCCTCCACCAGGTTGACCCGGGGTGCCAGCAAAAACATCACATTTTTCCCGGCCAGCAGGTATTGGAGTCCGGCCGTGGGGGCAAACCCTCCCTTGGAATAGGCCACCCCCGCTGTCACGTTCAAGTGTTTGATGGTCTCCACGTACAGCAAGTCCTGAAGGATGTAGCTGTGGCCGGTTTCGTCCCGGTAATCGAACTGGACCGTGTTCATGTGGAAGAAGCCCAGCCGGGATTCGGGTCCGAAGCTTTTGCTGAAGGCCAGGTTCACCGCCCCGTATTTGTTCCCGAGCATGAGTTCGACCGGGATGGGCTGGGCCCGGACCGTCGACAGGGCGAGGGAAAACAGAAGGACCAGAAGGGCCGGACGGACAAGATGGATGATTTGATTCGGCTTGTTCATTGCATGCGTTGCTAGGTTACAAAGGAAACGAAGGAGAAGGTCGGTTCGGGTTTGAAATCGGGCGAACCGGATATTTCGGGGAGTGAGGGTGCCGGATTCAGCTCCCAAACCAATTCTTGAATTCGGTGATCCTGGTTTTGCTGATGATGATTTTTTCGGGCGCAGGGACGGTGAGGTTGACCGACAGGCGTTGGTTGAACCAGAGGTCCATGTCGCGGATGGCCTGGCGGGAGAGCAGGAATTGGCGGTTGGCCCGGAAGAACATGCGGGGATCCAGGGCCTTGGAAAGTTCGTCCAGGGTCATGTCCAGGATGTGCTGCCGGCCGTCTTCCAGGACGGCTTTCACCACCCCGTGGTCGATGTGGAAATAGAGAATGTCCTCCGTTTTCACCGGCACCAGTTTGTCGCCTTTTACGGGGACAAGAAAACTGCTTTTGTAGATCGGCTCGTCCTGAAACCGGGCGATGAGTTGCCGCAGCTTCCCGGTCAGGTCGCCATCAACGGGCTGCAACCGTCGCTGCTTTTCAAGAGCAGCCTCAACGGCAGCCGATTCCACCGGTTTAAGCAGGTAGTCGATGCTGTTGACCTTGAAAGCCTTCAGGGCGTATTCGTCGTAGGCTGTGGTGAACACGATGGGGCAGGTGATGTCCACGGAGTCGAAGATCTCGAACGCCGATCCGTCGGCCAGGTGGATGTCCATGAACACCAGATCGGGTTGGTCGTGGGTGGCGAACCATTCCACCGTCTCATACACACTTTCGAGGACCGCCAGGATGTCCATGCCTCCGATTTTCCGGAGGATTTTGACCAGGTTGTCGGCGGCCAGGGTTTCATCTTCCACGAGGAGTACCTTCATGACAGGGGTTGTTTGATCAGAGGCAGGTCCACACACATTTCCGCTTCGGTCCGGGTGATGGCAATGTCCCGACCCGAGAGGATGAGGTACTGGCGGGAGAGATTTCCCAAACCGAGACCGGTGCTCTGCTCCGGGTGTTTCTTTTCCTGCAGGTTGTTGCGAACCCGGACCGAGGGCAGGGCGGTGGTTTCGATGTGGATGGACAGGGGTCGGCGCCGGCTGACCTCGTTGTGTTTGATTGCGTTCTCTACCAGAGTTTGCAGGGCAAGGGCCGGAAGGTACAAATGCTCCAGCGAGGTATCGATCCGTACCTCCACCCGGAGGCTCTCCCCGAAACGGATTTTCAGCAAAAAGAGGTAGGAATCGGTCAGGGCCCGTTCTTCCTTCAGGGTCAGGAGCCGTTGTTCGTTTTGCTGCAAGGTGGACCGCATGACCTTGGACAGGTGGGCCACGTAGTCGGCCGCCTTCTCGGGATCCTGAACGATCAATTCTTTCAGGGAGGTGAGGGAGTTGAAGAAGAAGTGGGGACTGACCTGTTTTTTGAGGGCCTCGAACTGGCTCAGGAGGGATTCATTTTTGAGCTTTTCGTATTCGATGCGAATCGCCTGGCGTTCCCGGACGAGCCGGATGACATACACCACAGCGACCACCACGCCGGCGATGAACACATCCCGGAACAGGTACCTCCGGATTCCATGCCGGGGGTGGAGGGGGGACTGGAGGAGGTGCTTGGTGGCAAAAAACAAATCGCTGAGCAGAACAATGATCACGAGGGTCAGTCCGATCGACAACGCCATCCGCTTCCAGTTCAGCCGGGCATCGGGATCGAAGGGACGGAGGATGAAGTAGTTCAGCAAAAAGGTGAGAAAAGCCACCAGGGAGCTGATGGCCACATCCCCGGCGGTTTCACCCGGACTGTGGGAGGGCCTTCTGCCTCCGGGACCGGGGAGCAGGTCGGGGAAGAGGATGTCCGTGATTTTCTCGAAGTGGATCAGAATGCCCAGGGCCAGCGACACCAGGGCCACGATCCATAGGTACCGCCAGATGGTGGAACGGACTGCCATGAAGCAAAGATACGATCCAACGCAACAGCCTTCCGGATTTTTTTTTGAAGGGGATGGATGGGGAGTTGAAATTGATAATTCATGCCCCGAAGCAGCCCCGCAGCGGAATGGCCGAAGAGGGTTTGAAACTTTGCCGGGCGGGATTCGTATACCGAGGGAGCCTGACCCATTGGAATTCAAACGTACCCCGCCTCATGAAGAAAGTGATTGTTCTCCTATTTTTTGTTCAGCTCAGTGCCCACGGTTTGTCCCAGGTTTTTTTCCTTCAAACCCAGGGCGGATTCGGAGGATATGGCATGGAAGAACTCAGGGAATGGAACGAATGGTATCTATCGAGACTTCCCATACAAGCCGAAGCCGTGGATGAGTACCCGGGTCGGGTCGAATACAAATTCGCCATGGGGGTTTCCTGGGATTTCGCGGATGTGGGATTCTCCTATGGCGTCCGGTCCACCGGTGCCCGGTACAGCATGGCCGACTATTCGGGCGAGTACCGTTGCGACTACATTCTCAACGGATTCGGTCCGGGTCTTCTTGCCCAGTTGCGTCTGGGATCCTTCGGCGATTTTCAACTCCTTCTGTCCAATGATCTGGCACTTCTCGATACCAAGTTGGTTCTGGATGAGTCACTGGTACTCTGGGAGGAGGAGGTCTACCAGGAAGACATGACGATCCGGTCGAAGGATGTGATCTGGGAACCGGCCCTTCGTCTTCGGTATCCGATGCACCCTCTGGCGTTTGACCTCTATCTGGGTTTTGCATCCCAAATCAATGGCGACGGCCTGTTTTGGACTGCCTCCACCAATACCTACCCCCTGATGATGGGACAGGATCCCGTGCATGCACAATGGAACGGCGTCCGGTTCGGCGCCTCCGTGTTGTTGAAATTTGCAATGAAAGACCAATCCTCGAATTGACAACCGCCATGCATCGACTGACTCATTCCATCCTTCCCTTGCTCCTGATTCTTGGGGCGGGCTTGATATTTTCCGCCTGTGAATATGAACCTGAGGGAACCCATTTCGTGGAAATCCCCCTTGTGGTGCCTGAGGTGCACGGGGTGTATCTGGATCCGGCGGATTCCATCGTTTATGTGGAAAAATACACGGACTTTCAGTTCTCCTTCAATTTTGGGGTGCAGGAGGTGTTGTTGATCGAGTTCTATCTGGATGGCTTTCTGGTCGAAACATTTGAGTCAAATTCCGGAGTGGTCAGCTGCATCTTTTTGCCGGGAGTCCACCGGGTGGACGTCATTGTGTACACCAGTACGGCAAGTGGATCCGTGGCGGACCGCTTCAATTCGGAAGCCTATGTGTATGAATGGACCTGGAAAGCCATTCTCGAGGAAACCCCAGAACAGGATTTTGGGATCACCTCGCTTGAGAAAGTGAATGGTCAGCTTCAGGTGAATTGGACCGCCGAACCTGTCATCGCCTTTGAATCGTTTGAGGTCTGGAAAACCACCCCGGAGGGATCGGCCCTACTGGCCACCATCACCGATGAAAACCAACGCACGTGCATAGACGAAACATTCATCGGCGGTGATGCTTCCTATTCGTTGGTGATGAAACGGGAGGACCGTCCCGGCTTATTCAGCGATACCCTGGTTGCTCCGCATTCATCCTACCAATTGCAGGTGGAAGAGACGGAGGGGGATTCCCTGATTCTCCATTGGGATGCCTGTGACTTTCCAGGCAATTTGGATCGATACGTGGTGTGGGTCTCCAACGATGGCGACGATCCGGTTCTTTGGAAAGAGATTTCGGATGCAAACGATACAAGTTGCGTGGTGGACATTGAATTCCTTAGATATGGAGTATTTGCAGTTGAATACTGGCCCGCCGGAGAGGACGGATCGTCCGGGGTATTAACGGCCGAGACGCAGCATGCCATGATCCTGGTGGAACCGAAGCCAATCTTTGATTACCGCAAAGTCACACAGCCACTGTTTTCTCCCTACTTTGTGCATACCGATGACAGGTATTTCGATCCTGCCACCGGAGGATGGGAGAATCTACAAGTGAATGAAACGCAGAAGATCCTGGAGGCCTCGCCCGATGGCCGGTATGTCCTTGCGGGTTCCTTTCTCTGGCGTTGGGTGGGTGGAACCCTGGTGGAACAAAGACGATTGTTGAACATCCCCGGAGAGTTTTTCAATCAGTCCGGATTGCAGGCCTCCCTCTCATTGGATGGGGGTTTTGCATACTTCGAGTTGGGGGACCGGTCCCTGATCTATCAAACCGAAATGGATCTGATCTATTTGGAATTTCCATCGGGGAAACATCACGGGGGTGGACTGAGTCCGAACGGTGGCTGGATTTATTGGTTCGATGAATCGAGAACCACCCTGAGTTTCTTCTCAAGGGAATCCAGTGGAGAAACCATTGCGGAAATCCATCCATGTTCCACCCCTCCCGTGTACATCAACGAGCGCTATTTCTTTGTTCAGGTGGAAGATGTGGTGGAGTATTGGGATGGACATTTATGGACCCGGGAAGCTTCCTATGAGAATTTGCAGGGGAGACTGCTCGCCTTCGACCCGGTCAGTGAGACATTGCTCACGTATGAATCAGGTGTCGTTCATGTGTACGATGTGACCGACTTGAGCCAGGTATATGAACTGTGGGTCGGGGAGAGTTACCACCTTGAAACGGAACACATGGCCTATGTGAACAAAACCCTGATCGTTCACAACCTGAGCGGGAGTGCGGCCGAATTCAAGCTAGATTTTTAAACGGGATTGTTCAGAAGTTTCTGAAATTCATCGATGCATTGCCCCACGTGTCGACCGTCCATGAGGGCGTGGTGGCCGTGGATGGAAAGGGGCATGAGGTGTTTTCCGTTGACCGGGGTGATTTTTCCAAAGGAGATTTTCGGACAGCTGTCCCTGTAGGCGTAGTGCCGGGCGTGGGACAGGGAGGTGAAGCGGATCCAGGGGATGGACGAGTAGTGGATGACGTTCTCCCCGGAAACCGCTGCCTGCAGTCCCGTGCTTTGTTGCACACGCCGGATCTCTTCTTCCGCTCCCTGCCGGAAGGTCTCGAAATCGGGATGGAAATCGATGTAGGAGAAGCCGAAGGTTCCGTTGGGCCGGTCGATGACCGCCGAGGCATGAACCTCCTCGTACAGCATGACCTCTCCCTGCACGATCCGGTAGCGGAATTCCTCCACCCGGTTGGCCGCCTCCAGGGATTTGTGCAGATAGGAAAGAAAGAGGGAGATCCCCGTCTCCTTCGCATGCCGGACCGTTTCCGTGCAATCCACCTCCACGGCGATACCGAAGAAGGGTTCGTCGAAATCCTTGAAAAAGAGGTATTGGTCCTTTCGGGCCCAGCGGTCGAGGTTGATACGTTTCATCGGATGACTTGATCGAATCAAGATAGGAATTCTATGGAAAACTTCGGATGATGAGACTCTGAACAGAATGGTTTATTCTGTCATTTTGCGTATATTTACGACACGTAATATTACGACACGTAAAATAACGACAAATGACCAAGTTGAGGAAAAGACTCCCCTCTGAATCTCATCTCAACCCCTTTGCATATGGTGTCGTGGTGGATGATTCAGGCTTTTGCAACCGGAAGGCAGAGATTCAATTTCTGAAAAAGCAAATCAGAGACGGGTATTCAACCTGGCTGTTTTCGCCGCGTCGTTTTGGAAAAACCTCTCTGGTGGAAAAGGTTTTTCGGGAAACGGAAGATGCAATTTGTGTGTATTTTGATCTGTACAATGTGCAATCCGTGGATGATTTTGTTCGTCGGTATGCCAAGGTGTTGTCACAGAAATTGTTTGATTGGAAGGAAGACCTTAAAACGATCAGTAAGAAAATGCTGGATGTGTTCGGGAGTCTGTCACCAGGGATTCAGTTCGATGACTTTGGGAATCCAAATCTTCAATTTAATGTGCGGAGTGTGGAGAAAAAGGCAGAGGTGGACACAATTTTGGAGATTCCTCAACGGATTGCCATCCAGAGAGGAATACGCATTTGTATAGCCTTTGATGAGTTTCAGGAGATTCAGCGCATCGACCCATTTTTATTGAACTGGTTGCGGTCTACATTCCAGAGACAATCCGAGGTCTCCTACATCTTTTTGGGGAGCAAAGAGTCTCTGATGGAATCAATTTTTCTTTCGACTGAATCTCCATTCTATGAGTTTGCTGCGAAAATGGACTTGCCTGTGATCCCGGAAAAGGAACTGGCGGATTTCATTCGAACGAAGTTCACAAATTCAAGTCTACCTATTGAGCAGGAAACCATCGCTCAAATCTTATTCAAGTCCAAGGGACAACCCCATTTCACCCAGTATTTTGCGTCCGTTGTATTTGATCTGATCCGGGAAGGCACGGATCAGCGTGAGGAGGGTTTCCAAACCATGTGGATGGATTTGGTACTTCGGCCTCAATCAGATGTCTTTCAGGGAATTTATGACCAATTGACAAACATACAACGTTCAGTACTTATGGCCTTGGCCAGTTTGGGGGGCAGAGGAATATACTCGGAAGATGTGCGCAAGCAATTTGAATTGCCGGCTTCCTCCTCCATCCGGGAAGCGTTGAAAGCATTGCAGAAAAGGAGTCTGATCCACGGAAGTGGATCCTGGTATGCATTTTCAAATCCCATTTTTCAGGAATGGGTGCATCGACTATTGGCGGGACGATGATGTTTGGTTGAATTCGGAAAAGCCATCCAGGTCGTCGGTGTTGATCAGGTCGACGCCGGCCTCCAGCAGAGTGGCCCAGACGGCATCCCGCTCGGGTCCGGCCGTGTCTGGCGTGGCCCAGAAGCGGATCATCTGCCCGTTTTCATGGGCGGATTTCACGGCCGCCTCCAGCTTTACGCGGTCCTTTGGTTTCATGTCTCCCTTGCCCTTCCAGGCGAAGTGTTTGGTCCACCGGTCGCTCACCAGAGGCATGAGGAGGGGGGAATACCCGGCGCCCAGGTCAGGGAGCCGTCCGTCCACAAAGGCGTAGCGCTGGTCCTGGTCCCGCATGAATTCAATGGGCCGGTTTCCCGAGACGATAACCATGAGCGGTCCGGGCAGAACCACCTTCCCGTACACGGCGGTGGTCAGGTCCCGGTATTCCCCCAGGATGTGGTGGAGGAGCTGGTAGGTTTCCGTGCCCTCGTCCTTGATGTCGACGAGCAGAATCAGGGGCCGGGCCGATGAGAACCGGGCCGGATCTTTTTTTACTTCCGCCCTCAGCGGGTCGAGGTACAGACTCCGGAGCGTTCGTCCCGTTGCCAGATCCTTTGCATCGTGGGCCACATACAGGGAGTCGCCCCGGGCAAAAACATCGGCTTCCACACTCCGGAACCCCCGATCGAGGGCATCGAGCAGGGGCCGGGCGTGGTTGTAATCGTTGTGAGCGTGGCCCGAAAGAGGCGGAATGGCCTGCCCGCCGGGCTGTTGCCCCAGGGCGGCGGAGTACGGCGCCAGAAGGAGGAGGGGTGCCAGTAGAATTCCCAGGTGTTTGTGCATGGGGGTTCGGTCTGAAGGTTGTTCAGAGGAAAGATAGGAAGAATGGACAGAATTGCTTCCGGGTTCCGGACCTAAAAATGAAGGTTGACGGAGACCAACCCGAGCGGGCCGAGGCCAATGTCCATTCCCTTCGACTCATAGGTGGTTGAGCTGGAAATGTAGGTTTCTTCGTTGGTCGATTGGTAATAACCGATGTTCATGAAGGTTTCGGTGGAAATGGAAACCGTCTTGGTGACAAAGACTGTGAGGCCGAGAAAGGGCCGGAGGCCCACCGAAAAGCTTTCGGATCGGGAGTTCCGGTTGCTGTCGGGATCATCGTAGGTGTAATCCGTCGAGTTCAGGTAAAACCGGGTCTGCACATCCCCTCCGTAAAACAGTCGAAGCCGGTTGAAATCCCGGTGGAATTCGTATCCGATCCGCGGCGTGAATGTGTGGGTCAGTTGGTCTTCCCGGTAGTTGGTGCGATCGATCACCCGGGAGGAATAATCCAAACCGAGGGCCGTCCGGAAGGCGCCGCGGTCGCCCATCCGTTTGTATCCGATGCCCAGATCTCCGTTGCCGTTCAGTTCGAAGGCATTGAAGAATCCGAGGTTGATTTCATTTTTTTCTGCGAAGATGGATTCCTGGTCCTGGCCGCTGGCCGGCAAGGCAAACAGGAGGACAATAAACATGGGGAGCAATTGTTTCATGGCTGTCAGGTTTGTGGTTGTTTCCCCAAAGTAAACAATCTTCATGCCATGAATGCAAGGGATCCTGCCCGGAAGGTTGTATCTTTCTTCTCCCGTCTGGATTCTCCGGCTATGTCACGGTGATCACAAATTGGGCAAAGCGAGTCATGGGGCGGGCGGCATTGTCTTTTACTTCGAGGTTGACAACGAATTTGTCACCTTTTTTTGCATCGGCTGGGATTGTGAATTTTGTGTTCCAACCGGTCTCGGCAGAAACGGCAAGACCGTTCGCCTTGCCCTCCATGTATGTGCAGGAGAAGGCCGGAACCCACCATCTTTCAATAAGCGTGTCACCATCCGGATCGTTCGCGCGACCGGAAAGCGAAACCATCTGACCCGGCTTGGCGGTAAAATCCAGTTTCTCAGCTCCCACAACGGGGGCATGGTTGCAGTCCTGAGGCTCGCTGATGGCCCAGTCGGCACGTGCGGCCAACTCTTCCCACATGATGATGGCGTAATGGTTGCTGCTGTCAGTCACTTCGGAAGGCGGTCCGAAAGGGGACCGGTTGCTCCTGTTGGTGACATCCTGACGCAAACCGATGTTGATGAAGGAGGCGCAACCGAATTGGCAGAAGCCCCAGTCGAACGGCTCGAAGTCGGCACGAGGGTATTCTTTGATGCTTTCCGGTCCCCAACCAAGTTCGGCTGATTTCCCCCAATCTATATACGTAATGAGGCCATAGTTGTAGATGATCGGTTCCCCAAAGATGGCCCGGCCTTCGCCCATCAGCCAAATCTGCTCAGTCAGTTTGCCATGTCCAAGCTTGTAACCATCCAGGATGAAATCGGCGTGTAGATAGGGCTGGACCTCGTCAGCGGCACGCCTTTCGGCATTGTAGCTCGCGGAAAAGAAGGAACCATAATTGAAAAATCCCATCCCATAACCACCCCCATTCTGCAAGCCTGGGAACATTTCGTCAATTTTGCTGTCGGCACGACAATTGTCTTCGCCGTTGCCGCCGATCCGAACCTTGGAGACAACTTTTGCATGAACCTGCTCCCACTCCGGTGTGTTGTGATACTTCTCATAGATCGTGTACAGCGCACGAACCGTGGTGTTGATGCCTCCCCAATGCTGGATGTTCAAAGGACGCATATCCTCGTCCATGATGCAGTCCACGATGAAGTTGGAACCTTCGGTCTCGAAGCGGTAGTCGCCTTCGAATTCGATGTTGCCAACCTTGGTGATGCTCCGGATGTATTCCGGTGACGGAAAATTTGGATTGTTCTTGCTCATCCATGCATAATCAGTCTCGTAGCAATCCAAAATGCGGTCCAGCCAGGTCGGATCCACCGGACGGTACTCCGTAAGGTCGGCTGCCGTCTCGACACGATGTTCGCAATGTTGGGCGTTGCACCTGTAGTTGGGCGTGATTTCACCGAGTGTATGGAGGCCGTGATCGCCGCTGAAATGATACATGCCTGACGTCCATACGATACCGGCAAGATCATAGTGGTCGGCGTACATCAGGCTCAGAATGATACCGTTCATATCATCCACCTCCAGGTCTGTGGTAATCAGGATTCTTGCCTGCTTGTTTTTGTCAATCTTGACAGAGATGTCTTCTTGCGCAAGCGCTATCCGCCCGCAAATAGCGAACAAAAGTGCTGCCAGGACAATCGGCTTTGATGCAAATGATTTTTTCATTTTCTGAGTTTCTGAATCCATTGGTGGTATGAGAAAACAAAAATACAACCACTACAAACGTAAGAAAAAATAACTTAAACGAAAAAAATAGAAAATTCAACTTGCTTCGTTCGTCATTTTTTTTCAGATCACCAGGCTTTTAGTAGGCTACCCAAGAATTGAGCAAAACAACGAATATCTCCATCAACACTGGCACGTTCCAGAGCGGCCATATAAGCATCTCTTTGTTCAACAGGAATGACTGTCCAGGAATAACCACCGGATGCAAGCATCGTATTGAACAGAAAACGACCCATACGCCCGTTGCCGTCCATGTATGGGTGGATGTAAACGAAAATGAAATGGCCCAGCACTGCCCGAACCGCTGCATTTCCTTCAGAAGCCAACAGGTCAAACAAAACTGGGATGGCATCGCGTACAGGATACGGGGGATCATCGCGTGTTGCCCGGAGTTGACAGAGAGAAAAAGTTGTTCCCAAATGAACAGATATGTTTCCTGGATTTGGAAAACAAAGGTCTTGATTAGGTGGGGCCTGGGTCAAGGCCAAGGCAAGTCCCGATGGCCGGGAGCCTTGACCCAGCCCCCTCTAATCACAAAAGATGTTTATCAGTTTAGGAAACCAGGAGGAAAAACAAATTTTTAAATGCAAGCTGAGACAAGAAGGCAACCCTAGCCAGACACACTGCTTGGGACACTACCCGGTTTTGCCTACTGACTAGCTAGATTCTAACAGATTTATCGGAAAAAGTATAGAATATCCCAACTGAATAGAAGAACCCAAGTTCAAATACTACCTTCCGTGCTGACAAGCTAATCCGATCATCCAAGTCGATGAACATGCATTCTATCGCACCTATTCTGGTTGAATAGCTAAGTCGCGAACCGAGAAGTACCCTAAATCCAAAACCAAGTATGTTTTCAATATTATGCTCTGCTTTAAATATTTCATGATAGTAAGTATATAGATCCCTGTTATCAGGGGCCGGGGCCACACCGTAGAACGTATAACCACTATTCTTCAAACTTGAATAAACATATTGACTTTGAAAAAAAACCTCTGGTATAAAGACTTCACTTTCCAATCTAAATTTTCTGCTAATCCCCAAAACCGGTCCGAAGTGTTGTAGAAAGCTCGTTGGATATATCCGGTCCTTAAATAAAAAATTCTGCGTGTCATAATATGGATTGATATATTGGTACTTCACTCCTAATTCAATCTGATATTTGTCTAGGGATTTATTGTACGAAAGAGCAATACTTTTACCAATGTGTGTATCATTGTATGTCCAAAGAATCCCTTCTTGAGCATTACAAACCAGCATTGGAAATACAAACAAAAAAACAATAATAAGCCTCCTCATGATTCCGAGTTTTTAAATCTTAATCAATTCTCCAAACTCTAATTTCTCCTCTTGAACT
>JAWKKO010000038.1:0-30289 GCA_041393235.1 Bacteroidales bacterium | reverse complement strand
GCAGCTTTTTCATCCTTGGCGGCATAGATCCGCTGGTAGAGGGTCATGCCCACAAACCAGATGGGGATGATGGTAAAGGCCCAATTCACCAGTTGCCGCCAGCCCACGTTGTTCAATTTCAGAAACTCCGGACCGAGACTCTCCTTCACCACATGCCACCCTCCCACACTTTTTAAGGAAAATGGAAGGGCAAGAAAGGCAAGGCCCGCAATCAGAATGATCCATTGGATTGTATCGGTATAGATCACAGCTTTCATGCCCCCGAGAGAGGTATACACCACTGCAATGGTCCCCATGATCAGCAAGGCTTGCTCCATCTGAAGTCCATCGAAGGTGGAGGAGGCCAGCTTGGCTCCGGCCAGGATCTGGGAACTGGTGAAGCCCAGGTAACTGACGGCGGAAATGAGTCCGGCCACCATGGCCACCCGTCGGTTGAACACGGCCCGGAGGAACTCCGGAAACGTCAGGAACCTCTGCCTGCGCGCCCGGGCGTAGACACGGGGGATGAGTATCACACTGGCCAGCCACGCACCGATGAGCCCGGTGAACAGAAGCCAGCTCCCCGACAGACCCATGACAAAACCAAGTCCGCCGAGTCCGATCGAAAAACCGCCTCCCACGTCGGTGGCCACAACGGACAAACCGATGTGCAGGCTGCCCATGCCGCGGCCACCCACAAAGTAATCTTCTGCATTTTTATTCCTCCGGAGAAAATACACGCCCACGCCCAGCATGGCGAGCAGGTAGACGATGAAAATGGAAATATCGATGAAATGCATGGAATCCCTGATCTGGCGATGAGTCTGAATGGTTCAGGATTCCTTATCGGTCCTGTCAGCGAGGGAAAATTCCATGAATTTCGCACAGCCAGCCCATCCTTTTTGACCACGGTAACAAAAGACATTCCGCCAGAGAGTGACAGACATGTTCTCCGGGATGCCCTCTCCATTGTATTGGGGACATTGGCTGGTATATTTGCACATCTTGCTCAGATTCTTGTCCACGGCCATGGTTCACAGGTGTTTGTAGAATACATTCATGCTTTCGATTTCTCCGGCAATCTGGGTGTTTTGAATCAATGTGCCCGCATAGTGGTAGTCCAGAAACAAAAAGGTTTTGTTCATGGGAACAGATTTCAAGCGGGCGATGGTATACAGGGTCTTGAATCCCTCCTTTTTCATGGACGTTTCCATCCGACGAAGCAGAGCCTGGGCCATTCCGCGACCTCGGGCCTCCGGCCGTGTGGCAAAATCCGTCATTTCAGCATTCTGCTCTTTTGCATCGGTTTCCGCCGAAGACACCGCCAAAAGTTTGCCGTGCTCTTCCACCCCAAAATAGCGGATGTTTTCCTTCATGGTTTTGAGGATGTACCCCGGGTTGTGGATGGGAAAAGGATAGCTCAGAAACACCTCTCTGTAGATTTCAGTGATTTGTTCCACATCGGTGCTTTCCAAAATGCGAACCGTAAGATTTTCCCAAGGGACAGGACCTGCTTTTTTTTCGCCCCGATCTTCCTTCATTACATTCCCCAAAGCCCCCAGGGCTTGATCGTCTTGATGGAGGAGGCGATCCGGGTCCAGAAACTTGGACAGGAAAAGCCGCTTCCCTCCCCTGAAAAACCGGGAACGATTGCCTCGGTCCGAAAGCCGTCCGCGAAAAAATAGGGGCCGCCCAGCAGGGCACTGCAGAAAATTTTTGAATACTCGCACATGCGGGCCAATTCCCGGATTTCGTTCAAGATCACCGGACAATCCCTCCGATCCAATTTCATCAGATAAATCCGATCATTTTCTTTGCCATGCTGGATGAGGCTCCCTGTACCCAGGGTCGTCAACTTATCCACTGTGATCCTCCCTTCGCTGCATGCGTTCGTTGTCCTCCGGATACAAACTGATGGTCTCATCAGAATCGGAGAGAAGCTTCTCAATCCCGATGGCGGCGGTCTCATCCCCTTCCGCCACATTCAGTTCCAATTCACAGTTTTCACAATTCCTGTCGCAGGTCCGGGCTTCATAGCGGTCGGGTTCCCGGTAGGTGGTAATGACACCCTCGTAATTCCGGAGGACCACCTTGTTGGTCGACCAGGAGATGATGTAGTTGGGCATGACAGGAATCTTTCCCCCGCCTCCCGGTGCATCAATGACATAAGTGGGGCGTGCGAACCCGCTCGTGTGTCCCACCAGGCTTTCCATGATTTCAATGCCTTTTCCCACCGGTGTCCGGAAATGGCTCAAGCCTTCCGATAGATCGCACTGATACAGGTAATAGGGCCGAACCCTGTTCTTTACAAGCAGGTGGACAAGGGATTTCATGATTCGGGGGCAATCATTCACATCGGCCAGAAGAACGGATTGGTTCCCCAGCGGGAATCCGCCATCCGCCAGCAGGGCAAGGGCTTCACGCGAGGAACTCGTGATCTCTCGTGGATGGTTGAAATGGGTATTGATCCAAAGGGGATGGTGCTTCTTCAGCACATGAACAAGTTCCGGTGTGATCCGGTAGGGCAGAACAACCGGCATTCTTGTTCCTATGCGAATGATCTCCACATGCGGAATGGCACGGATCTCAGAAAGGAGCCAGTCCAGTTTGGAATCGGAAAGCATGAGCGGATCTCCACCGGAGAGCAGAACATCTCGGATTTGCGGGGTCTTTCGGATGTAATCAATCCCGGCTGTCAATTGGTCTTTTCCCGGCACAAAATCCACGTCGCCCACCTTGCGCTTTCGAGTGCAATGACGACAGTACATGGAACAAATGTTGCTCACATGAAACAGCACCCGGTCCGGATACCGGTGGGTGATGCCTTCCACCGGGCTGTCGCGGTCTTCGGATAAGGGATCCGCCATTTCGGATTTCAGGGTAATCAGCTCCTCGACCCCTCCGAAAGCCTGCTTGAAAACCGGGTCATTTGCATAATTATCGGTGTCAATGAGAGAAACATAATAGGGGGTGATCGAGAGAGGGAACTTCCGGAATGTCTTTTCCAGGTCGTTTCTTTCCTGAGGCTCAAAACGGATGCCAGTGAGATACTCAAATTTCTCCAGGGACCGGATGGAATTCTTCAATTGCCATTTCCAGTCTTTCCAACTGGAAATGCTCAGCCCCTCCTCAATCCTTTTTCCGATTTCTTTCTGGGCATGGTTGAATATCATGGATGCGCACATTTAGTTTCTGTGCGAACAAAAGTACATGGAATTGCCGGACATCCCAAACAGAATCGGAAGCCAGGAGGAATTAATCCGACTCTTCCGGATCCTCCTGATCCTCCAAATCACCTTCGAAGGTAATCATGGGGGATGCTTCCAGTGTACCGATGTTGAGCAAGGTAACCAGCAGATCGAGGCTTTTCTCCATCGCCTCCAGGCTCTCGGCATCCAGGGTTTGCAATTTGGCCGACAATTGTTCGTGCAGAAGCGAAGGAATGGAATTCAACAACCGCTCTCCGGACGAAGTCAGGGCAATGACGGATACCCGTTTGTCCACCGGGCTTGGGAGCCGGGCAAGAAAGCCCTTCTTTTCGAGCCGGTGAATGATCCCGCTGACGGTGCTTGCATTGAGGTTCAAGAACTTTCTGATTTCTCCCTGCGTGGTCTGATATCCAGACGAATTCCGAAGAAAACCCAGGCAGAGTACCTGGGGGATGCTCACTCCGTACTCCTTTTGAATTTTCTTGGATTCCAGATTGATGGAGCGGACAATCTTTCGGATCTTGATCAGCACGTCGGTGGTTTCCATGCGAAGTAATTTTCCCAAAAATAGGAAAGATGCTTCGAATGCGGAAACTGCGACATCCTTACAAGGTCAATTCGTTTTTTCCTGCGTTCAATGGATGGCTGACACCTTCCCACACAAAAGCCCCGGTTGCCTTCCCCGGCAAAACGATCTGAGCCCGGAGTTTCCCTCCAGATCGCTTGTACGACACACGGATTGTGCCCTGAGGATGGGGCATGCTTCCTTCGATCTCCCGGAGGTCGCCAAGGTGAGGTTCGATGCTCACCTCCTTGAAATAGGGCGCCGCACTCTGGATTCCAAGAAGGATCCGGTAGAACTCAATGTTGGGACTGGAACCCCAGGCGTGGCAATCGGACCGGGTGCGTTCCACATCGGATGTTTCGCCCCAGGTGGTGAGCCCCAGTTGGATGTTTTTCCGCCAGATGTCGAGCCAGCTCAGATATTGATCCCCGAGTCCGGCCTCCGCCAGTGCCAGGTGCAGGTAGTATTTGAAATAGATGGAAGCCGGAGCCAGGCTTTCATCGGAGAGCAGGAGGCTGCCGATCTTTTCCGCTTGCGGTCCGTCCACCAGTCCGGCCAGGATGGCCAGGGAGTTCGTGTGCTGGGAGAAAAGGTCCTTTGCAGGCGTATCGGCAAACAGGCCCCGGGTCTCATCCCAATACTTTTCCCGAATGACGGATTCAAGCTTTTTGGCGAAATTTCCATACAGGGCTGCAAAGCCCGGATCACCCGCCTGATTTTCCAGATCGACCGCGGACTGAAGCGCGTGCAGCAGTTGGAGGTCCATCAAGGCCGAGCTTCCGTCGTCCGCGGCCGGACCGGTGCCCATCCGCCAATCGGGAACCCAGTCGGTGAAATTCCAGCCGGGCACATTTTTCAGGGAACCATCCTCCTCCTGGAAAGCGATGAAGTAATTCAGGATCTGACGCATGCCCATCATTTTGTCATCCAGAAAGCCCGCATCGGTTCCATACATAAGATAATCGTGCAGGGTGCTGACATACCAGAGGGAATAGGTGGGGATCACCTGGTTCTGGGTGTCCGGGTAGCGACTCAGGGTGACCCCGTCCTTCTGCCTGGAATAATCCATCAGATTCAGGGCATGTTTCGGGAGGCGGTCGTCCCCGGTGTTGAAATAAGACACCAGCAATTGGATCCGTGCATCTCCGATGTACTGGAGCCGCTCATAATATGGGCAATCCATGTAAGTATCCACCGCACACAGGCGGGCCGTCCGCCAAGCCAATTTCCAGGATCCGGTCCATTTCATCCGATCCGGCATCGAACGTTGCCTTCTTCTCGAAGGGATATCCGGTGAATGTCCCGTGGATGTCCTCCAGGACCAGGGCTTCCCCTTTGGTCTCCACCTTCACTTCCAGGTAGCGGTACGTCCTCCAGTTCAGCGTGGTGAACACCTGATGGGGGCTGCCATCCGAAAAAATGCTGTCCTGCCGTCCCTGGATGCTTTTCCCTTCGATTTCATTCCGGTTGTCCTTGGCGCCCTCTTCGTCATACAACGATTCCGCATAGGTCAGGACCACCGTGCTTTCCTTGCCGCCCTTCAACGCCAGGGTCAGGTAAGCGTTGGTCAAAAAGGATTGATCCAGCAAAAGTGTGGCCGTGGTATGGGCGGGGATCGTGACCGGACCTTTCACGTTGGGAAAACCGGAGGAGACTTCCACACCTTCGACTTTGCGCAGGGCTTCAATCGCAGGTCCGTCATCTCCATGGGGGGCAAAATCGAAGGAACCAGGTTCCACGCATTCCGGTTGAAGAATCCCATGCCCCGGGCCGTACGTTCAAAGACCGGAACGGCGGCCGTCCATTCGCTTTCATCAAAGCCGGGATCCGACCAGCCCTTTTGCTGGTATTTCATGTCTATCCGGTCGCCGGCTCCCGCCGCATAGTATCCCCTCACCCGCTGCGGGATGGGTGTGTAACTCCTGTCAACGGCGCACATCCAGGTGGTGTCGCTGTTGAGGGTTTTGATGGGTTCGTCGGTTCCCTGCAACAGGAATCCGGTCCGGTAGGAGAACTGGGATACGGGCCTCAGACTGCCCTCATTCCACACCAGCGCACTCACCAGATTGTCCCCTGCCTTGAGGTAGGGAACTAGATCCACCGTTTCATAGTTCCAGTGCTGGATGTCGCTCAGCACAGGTCCCAGAGAAACCAGGGTTCCGTTGACATACAACTTGTATCGATTGTCTCCGCTCACCCGGACTTCAAAGGCAGACGGAACGGCTTCCAGATGCAGGGTCTTGCGGAACAGATACAAGCCGGCGTCGGAAGCGGGAGCACCCGGAACGGTGATCCAGCTTGCATCCCATTCATTGTTGGCATCTCTGTTTCCAAATTGCCCCTGGCAGGCAAGGGAAGCCAATGTCATCAGGCAAACGAAAAAGTTTTTCATGTTGTGTATTTCAATGTTTCAGATTCGAAAAGTAGGATTCAGTAATAGTTACGGTTTCCCAACAGCGGGATTATGTTCGCTCGGCGTTTCGACCGTCTCCTTCACCAGGCGCACCGGCCCGAGCAAGCCGGAAGGCAGCAAGGGGAGTCGGCCCGGTAGAAAGGCATGGTCGTATAGGTCATGGGATTCGCTTCCTCCAGTTGCTGGTCGCCGATGAGGCGATTGACCCACAGATTGGTGACCCGGATCTCCAGCTCGTTGGACCCGGGCTTCAATGCATCCGAGACATCCACTTTGAAGGGTTTTTTCCACACAATTCCCAGGGAGGTGCCATTGAGGAACACCTCGGCCAGGTTTTCCACCTCCCCCAGATCGAGCCAAAACCTGGCTTCTCCGGGAAACCAGCTTTCCGGGGCATCGATCCGACGGGTGTAGCGTGCTGTGCCGGAAAAGTACCGGATCCCCGGATCCCCGGATTCATCCAGGAACAAGTTCTTCCAGCCGGATCTGTTCCGGGGCCCTCCTTCCTTCCTGAAACGCAAGAGCCCACGGTCCACCCACCTCCATCAATTCCTCCCGGACCACATCGGGGAGGCGTAGAGACATCTGATCCGTTTCCTCCCTGAACACCACAAAAACCGCATCGTTGGGTTCCAGCTGCAGGTCCACCGTGGTGACCCTGCCGGCCATGTCATAGGACAATTCTTCCCTTCTGCCGTCTTCCGGATGCCAGAGCTCCGGTTTCTTCCCGGTGATCCGAAAGCGGGCTTTCAACGCATCGGGCCGGTCCTGCGGTTGTTGACCCAGTACAGATCAAAACCCGGTCCCTCCGGTGCACATGCAACAGGCTTTCCTTGTCCGGACAGTCGAAGCTGAAATCGGGAAGGATGGACTCTGTCCAGCACCTCCTGCATCTCATATCCGGAATAGACCCTGCCTTCGCCCAGCACGCGGACGTCCTTTCCTTCGGACCACAGCGTCGAGGCCAGGGATCGAAATTCTTCGGGATCGTCGCCCAGACTCGGCGTCCGGACGGGCTTGGGACCGGTGACAACCGCACCCTTTCTCACCAGAGCCTCGATTTTCCGCAAGAGCGGAAGGGTCATGTTCCGGCAACTCTCGTCCAGAACCAGGAGGCAGTACTCCATCCCCGCCTCGGTCCGAAGCAAACCGCCGGATGCATCGAAGACATGCAGGAGGGCATCTGCATTCACGAAATCCCAGGCATAGCCGGTGGGCACAGCCGGCAGATTTCTCCCAAAAAGTTCAGTGATGTTGTGGGATTCCCCATAGAGGTAGGCGACATCCGCCACATAGTTTCCCTGTTGGAGCATGTAAGAGCTGCGGGCCAGATAGTCGGTCCAGGCAACGGCTTCTTCCGCCCAGGTTTCGTGGCGCGTAAACCACTGCCCGAAGGGTCCGAGGCCCAACCCTGGGATAAGGTCATCCACCGGTTGGTGCACCGAAGTGTGAATCACAAAACGGTTCAGCCCACAAGCCAGTTCCATGTCGGCCACCGGTTTGAGCAAACGGGGCGACCACGCCCAGGCGGTCCCCATGGCTGTCAGGGATTCAGCGGCCACATATTTTTTTCCGTAGATGTGTGCAACGGAAGCGGATTCCCGGACATCGGCCTTGAAACGGGTGGCGACGCCCCCTTCATTTCCTCCAAAACCCCCGGGGGTCCAGGTGGCGCTCATGGGTACCGCCGCACTCCGTTTCACCTCCATGCCGTCTCCGATGAAGGCGCGTCCCCCTTCATGAGATTCCGTGTAGCGTCCCATCCCCCATTCATCCAGAATCCTCGTCAGTTCATCGTAGTGGTATTCGGCCACCATTTCTTCCAACGTCCGCCGGTAGTCCCAAAGAAAACGGTCACTGGCGTCCGCACTCTCCACCACATGGCCAAACAAAGCCGGCATCCAGGAATACAAATCATACCCCCTTCTCCTCTTGAATTCTTCCATCATCCTGTCCGTCCAGTTCTGGGTGCCCGCCTCCCAGCTGTCGGTGATCAGGTATTGCAATCCCTGTTCGCCCATCCGTCCTCCTGTGGCATCCCGGTATTGGTTCAGGTAGTTCTCGAAATAGCTCCGCACATGGTCCGGACTCAGTTTGTCCACCTCCAGGCCTGTGGCTTCTGGGGATGCGGGATGATTCTGCCGGCCGGTGAGGGACCAACCGATCCGGAGCACCGTCCACCTTCCTTCGGGCGGTGTCCAGGACAACACCCCGTTGCCATCCAGGAACCCGCTGATGTCGATGACTTCGCCCTGTGGAATGGCATGGGCAACGAGCGGGGTGGGGACAGTCTCCAGATCGGTTGCGGCACCGAAGCCGGCTTTGTCTTCAAACCGGTGGACCCTGGCTCCGGGATGCAGGACAAGCTCCATGATTTCCGTTCCCCGGGGGGCTTCTCCACCCCCCATGGGCAAACCCATCATGGCTCCGAAGCCGGAATTGGCATTCGCCTGGGGCGTCATGAGACTGACCCGGAATTGCGTCCCTTGCACCGGGGGAAAGGCCAGGGTGGTTTGTGAGGATCTGCCGGAAGTCACATCGATCACTTTTTCGAAATTCCGACCGTCACGACTGACCTCCAGGGTTCTGCTGGCAACGCCTCCGCCAAATCCGAACGGATTCCCCCCTCCCCCGGCAACCAGGGTGATGGCCTGGATCTGAACGGGCTCCGGGAAATCGAACTGCACCCAGGTTTTTTCACCCGGTTTGCGGTGGGGCAACCATTGGGCATCCACCAGGTCCCCATCCACGAGTTTCTCCAGGGACATGGTTCCGTCACTGACCGACAGGGTCGCGCCCAACTCTTGCAGGGTGACCTCCTCCTCCGGCAAAGGGAATGCCAGAACGGCCACATCTTCGTAGTGTTCAGGAAGGGATTCCAGATCTTCGGGTCTTGAACCCAAGGCACCTTCCGCCTTCATGTTCTGAAAGGGTCCCGACGTTGCGGGAGGTGCGGGAAGGTCCTTCAAAGAGTTGGCCGCCTTTCACCTGCAGTTCCGACCATACCAGTTTCTTCATGCCCTGTTCTGGCCGGACCCAGGGTCCTCCGCTTTCGCTCCACCCGGGCGAACCTGCAATGGCCATTTCCAATCCCAACGAATCCGCCAGCCGTGCGGTGAATGCAAAGGCTTCCTTCCAGGCCGGGGTCATGAACACCAACCGTTCCTCGACGACCTGGGGTGTCGTCATTCCGGCGTCGAAGTTCTGAAAACCCCCAATGCCCACCCGGTCCATCCATTCCAGATCGGCCCGGATTCCTTCCGTGGTCACATTTCCGTTCATCCAATGCCACCAAACCCGGGGTTTGGCTTCCTGGGGGGGATGGAGGAAGGCTTCTTCCAGGGAAACATCGTCGGTGTGTGGTATCTGACATTGTCCCAGGGCAAGAACCAGGGTGGCAACGAGGAAACTGCGGATGAGGGCTTTTTTCATGGCAAGCAGCGGAATTGGTTAAAGAAAAAGAACCGGAGAATGACTCTCCGGTTCTCTTAACGCATGAATGATCAATCAATTTCAGAATTCAGGCGGATTTCGTCATCCGGCAGATTGAAGGTCGTGGCGATGTTGGTGAAGGCCGAGGGTACGGTTTCATAACCGGCCGGGAAATAATAGGATTCGGGATCTGCTTTCACGTTGCTCCCGTACGCTCCGATCACTTCATCCACCGATTCGGTCCGGACCAGGTCCCACCAACGTTTTCCTTCCATGGCAAATTCCACCTGACGTTCATCCAGGATGGCCTGCCGGAGTTCTTCCTGGGTGGCCGCCGTCGTATTGGGCAAACCGGCCCGGTTCCGGACTTCGTTCAAATGACCCTGGGCCACTCCCAATCTGCCACCTTGCTCGTTGATTGCCTCTGCAAGATACAGAAGGGTCTCTGCATACCGGTAGATGGGCAGGTTGTCATTGCTCTGACGGAAGGTGGAGTGGGGATGCATGTATTTGATGCACATGGGGAAGTTCAACCCGTTTGCATCGTCCACATACATCACGGATGCATCCAGGCGGAGGTCGCCGACCTCATACTTCCCGAGTAGCTCCGGCGTGGGAACACAAAACATCTCCCCGGAAGTCAGTGCGATGGGATTGCTCACCCCGGTGTACATTTCCACCTGAGCCACATCGAAGGGATACGGAAACATGTTGTACACAAAGGAGCTGGCATAGTCGGCGGAAGCAGAGCTGTACTGAATTTCCCAGATGGATTCGGCGTGGTTCTTGTTGGCCGGATCATAGATTTCTGCGTAGTCCGTAAGCAGCGAATATCCCGTCACATTGTTCAGGGCGGCTTCTGCCTCGGCCCATTCTCCATACCACATGTGCACATCCGCCAACAACATATAAGCGGCTCCGCTGGTCACCCGACCGGCTTCCTGATCCGCCTTTCCGGGCAACATGGAGGCCGCATCACTGGCATCGGCGATGATCTGGGCCTTCACCTCCGCCTCCGAGGACAGCGGCTTGCTGGTTTGATCCAGGGTGGTGACAGGATCCAATTGCAGGACGGCCTGGCCATACAGGCGAAGCAGCCACCAATAACTGTGGGAGCGAAGGAAGAGGGCCTGTCCTTTCAGATTGGCCTTTGCCTCGGCATCGAAATCCACATCATCGATGTTTCCAATCACCTGATTGCACCGGGATATCCACTGATAAAAGGTATTCCAGTAGCCTGAGAACAAGGTCTGTTCCGGGATGAAATCGGCCGGCGTTTCCACGGCTTGGGTTGCCCGGTAATTGGGATTCAACGCATACCGGGCATTGTCCGAATGGATGTCACCGGTGATGAACAGAGGGGAGGTGGAAACGTCGGTGTTGGGTCCGTACCACTCCCGAATGGGGGCGTAGATCCCATTGACTGCAAATTCAAAGTCAGATTGGCTTTGAAAAAACTCTGCGGTCGTAAGATCCTCCCGGGACGGAAGGCTCAGGAATTCTTCGGAACAGGCGGTCATCAAAAGGACCAACACTGCTGCAAATATCAATTTCGTTTTCATAGGAATCTTTTAGATGTACCGGAATGAACTAAAGTCAAGGTTGAGACCAATGGTAAAGGTCCGGGCACAGGATACAGGGTATGGTCGATCCCAAGAGCCAGAACACTGGTGGTCTGGCTAACTCGCTGTTTCCGGAATACCGGTGAACGTATACAACTGCTGGACGCTTCCATACACCCGATCCCCTTCGCAAAATTCATTGGGCAGTGCGATGTTGTAGCCCAGGGTCAGGTTCTTGATGGTCAGGTGACTGCCGATCTTCCACAAACCGGCTGTGGAACCAGTCCCGTTCCATGTACGTGGAATACTGCGGTGCCGTATTTCCCAGATCCTGATTTTCAGGGGGAACGCCAACGGTCCTGGATGTCTGCCTTGATGTTGAACACGCCATCCAGGTTGGTCGTTCCCTGATCGAATGCATTGACAATGTCGTTGCCATAGATCCGGACACCACTACCGAAAGGTCGAAGTTTTTGTACTGAAAGGTGTTGGTCATCCCAAACAGGAACTTGGGCGTCGGGTCTCCGATGACGGTCCGGTCGGTCAGATCGGTGTTGGTGATCTCCCCGTCTCCGTTGATGTCCACGAACTTGATGGTTCCCACCCCGGAGGCAGCCGCCTTGGGCGAACTGTCGTATTCCTCCTGGTTGTCATAGACACCGTCCTGCTGCAATCCCCAGAACAAGCCGATGCGTTGCCCGACCTGAGAGATGGTCCGTGCGGGAAAATCCCCGGAATACAAAGCATCCACATTGTCGGCCAGGGCAACCACCTCATTGTCCGCGAAAGTCACAAGGAAGTCGGTGGTCCACCGGAAATCGCCCACCAGGTTTCTGGACTGAATGGAGATCTCATGTCCCCAGAATTTGAACTCGCCGGAGTTCCCGGTGAATGTGCTGAATCCGGAGGATTGTGGAATCTCGGAAATCATACAGCAGCCTGGTGGTCGACTTGCTGTAGTAATCGTACACCAGGTTGATCCGGTTCTGCAGAATCTGATGTCGATCCCGATGTCGATCTGACTTGTGGTTTCCCATCCAAGGAGGGTGTTGCTCGCTGGTCACTGTAGATCCGGAAACGATGGAGCTTCCGAAAAACGCATTTCGGAAAGACTGACCAATCCATACTGGGTGTAATTCCCGATGCTGCCGGTAACACCCCAGCTGGCCCGGATTTGGTCATGTTGAGCACTTTGTTCTGGGGAAAGAATTCTCATCCGAAAGCACCCAGGAACCTGAAAACGGAAGGAAACAAACCCCATTGGTTTTCAGGACCCGAAACGGGACGAACCGTCCTCCGGATGGCCGCGGTCAGGGTTGTATTTTCCTGGTAGCTGTAGATCGTTTTCCGAGAAGGGAAACCAGAGACCATTCCTGGGGTGGAACCGTCCGTACCGCTTTCCAACAAGGTAACCGCTGCGTCCACATCGTAAATCCGGTCGTCCGGAAACTCTTCCGCGCTGATGCTCATGGTCTCCAACAAGTATTTCTGAACTGTATACCCCGCCAGAAACTCAAGGAGTGATCTCCTGAGGTTGAGTTCGTAGGTGGCGGTGTTTTCTATTCAGCCAGGTCATCATGTTGGTGTTCCCAGATCGAGACTTGCGGTGACCGGAGGGGCTGCGGCAAATCCGGCAAAAGAAGTGGAGGGATTCCAATCCCGGGAATTCCCTTGCTGCATTTGCAGGTTGATGGTTGACTTCAAGGTCAATCCTTTCAGAGGACGCAACGCGATGTAGGCATTGCTGAGCAGACGCAAATCCCGGTTGTCGTGCTTGATCTCCCGGAGCGGCCCGGTAATAGTTCGGGCCAATGGAAATCCGCCCGAACCCGGGAGCCATGCCTCCAGAGGCAGGGTACCATCTTCATTCTGGTAGGGTACGTGATGGGCCAGGCCAGCAATGCATTGTACAACAGGTTCCCTTGTCCAGAACTGCCCTCGGTCTGGGGTGGAAGTCCTTGCTGTAGGAAGGGTCAGATTGAATCCGAATTCCATCCAGTCGGTGACGTCGAACTTGGTGTTCATACGAAGCGTGAATCGCTCGTAGCCCGAATTGAGCAGAATCCCTCCTGATTCATGTGTAACCCGCGACAACGGAAGCCCGGGCCTTTTCCGTTCCGCTGGAAAAGCTGAGCGTATAATCCTGAATGGTTGCCGGTTGAAACATGATGTCGTACCAGTTGGTGCCTTCGCCATATTGTGCGGGGTTTTGGAAGGCTTCCGGAACGGCAACGCCGCGATCTTCGTAGGTTTCCTTTTTGAACTGGGCAAATTCCTGTCCGTTCATCATGTCGACCCGACCCCGTTGGGGCAATTTTTGCACCCCGCGGTAGGCCGAAAAGTTGATCTCGGTTTTCCCGGCTTTGGCCGACTTGGTTTCGATGAGGATGACCCCGTTGGCACCGCGGGAACCATACAACGCGGTGGATGAAGCATCCTTCAGAATGGAGATGCTTTCGATTTCCTCTGGATTGATCCCTGTCAGGTCGCCGTCAATGGGGAATCCATCCACCACATACAAGGGTTCGCTGGAAGCGTTGATGGATCCAGCGTTGCGGATCCGGACCGTCAGGGCTTCCCCCGGGGTCCCCGTTCGCTGATTGATCTGCACCCCGCTGACTTTCCCCTGAAGCTGGTTGGCCACCTGGGCCACCGGTATGTCCTTCAGCACATCCGCGGAAACGGTTTGAATGGAGCCGGTCACCGTACGCTTCGTTTGCGTCCCGTAGGCAGTGACAACAACTTCATCCAGCTCGGTGGTGGCTTCTTCCAGCGCCACATCCACCCGGATCTGCCCGGCGACACCGACCTGCTGAGTGACATAACCCACAAAAGAAAAAATGAGAACGGCGCTTTCGGAAGGGACGGAAATGGCATATTCTCCATCGACATCTGTGATTGCTCCGGTGGTCGTACCCTGGACCACCACATTCACACCTGGCAATGGCATTCCGCCTTCCGCATCCACGACCTGACCCGTTACCTGGATTTCCTGGGCCCAGGCTGGGGTCATCGAGGATTGCAATGCGATCAAGCCAAGGAAGAGCAAGGAGGTGGAGATCATCCACCTGGAAAGTCGTCCCTTCCCGACTGTCTGTTTTTTACTTGGCATACTTGTACGTTTCATAGTGTTACGTTTAGTTTTTGATGTGTTTTCGATTGTCCACTTTGCAGGGATCACCAATACAAGGGGAAAACAGGAGAATGCATCCGGGTTAGGTCAAAGGATGCAAACACCTGGCAGTTTCAGTTCGTTCAGGAGAAAATGGCAGGAAGAAAAGACACCGATCTACCACATTGCTGTCCTGAACATTGCCGGAACGAGCATAGGAACCATATCTCGGACAAGCCTGGGAGATGCAGATTACCGGCAAGAAACTCGTACAGGAGGGATCTGCAGCATCAAAGAAGAAGGAATTCTTTCATAGGTAGTAGTTTTGGTTAGTACTGGGCGTGTGTTTGTGTGGTATTGTTATGTCGTGTACTGAATGATTCCTCGAAAAGGCATGGGGTTGGATCATTTGCACAAACTGGCAATGTATTTGCACTTTTTGGCGCAATAACCTTGCATTTTCTGACCAATGCGCAGATTTGTCCGAAAAATGGAAAAACTGAGCCTGGAGCTGTCCATCCAGGGCAAACCCCAAGCCCAGCTTCCGTACTAACCTACTCATTACTAAACCAACCATAATCTACCTCTTCAAACTAATTCTGCGTATGAGATCAAAACTATGGCGGGAAATCACCAATGTCAATACACGATTTGGCTAATAACTTGTCCTTTTTGGTACATTTATGTTGTAGAGCATTTACATGCTGCATCACAACTTGACAAGGCCGCTGAATTGCCCGATTCGGGAAGCCGGATCGGACTCCCATTTGTGATCCAATGAAAAATCGGGTCATTTCGTGCAAACCAAGGAACACTTTATCCATTGCATCGAAAGCTCCGGAACCGTATTTTAGTGAGGGATTGATTCCGCCAATCCCTTGCAACCGACTAAACACAAAACATCATGAAGAATTTCTTTCCTTTCCTCCTTGCTGCATCGATCCTCCTGGGATGCACAAGCGAACGGAGTGCGCTCACAAACCTCACCACCGAATACACCCCCACCCCCCTGGGGATCGATGTGGAACAGCCCCGCTTCGGATGGCAGATGCTGGCACCCGATGATGCCCGGGGCGTGGTGCAGACAGGCTACCGGATCGTGGTCACCGATGCCTCTGGGAACGAGGTGTGGGACACGGAGCGGGTCGACTCGCCCGAAGCCCTGGCCATTGCCTATGGCGGAAAGGCCCTGGAACCGGCCACCCGTTATAACTGGGAGCTGACGGTGTGGGACCAGGAACAAAAGGAGCACCGGGCCGGATCCTGGTTCGAGACGGGGCTGATGGACCCGGGCCTGGAGGCCTGGGACGGCGCCCAATGGATCGGCGGCGGGGACGGGGACCTGGTCTTCTTCTCGCACTACCAGCTGATCTACCGAATACGCCTGGGGATCCGCCTGGAAGCGGGAAGTTCAAAAGCCGCCCTGGTATACGGGGCCAACGACCTGCGGATGATGGACCGTTTCAAGAACATCCACCAGCTGGAAAACGGGCCGAACGAAAGCTACTTCAAGGTGGAGCTGGACCTGGGCACCCTGGCCGAAGGGGGCCGGGGACCGGCCCGCTTGCACGTCTACCGGGCGGGCTACGCCCCGGAGGATGAGCCCGGTGTTCCCCTGAAGACCTTCGACATCAAATCCTCGGTGATCCATGCCGCAAACGCCTTCGACGAGCATCAGCTCGAACTTCGCAGCGCCTTCGGTCAGCTGACCCTGGTGCTGGACGGCCAGGAAGAGTTCTTCATCAAGCCGCCCCAGGAGGGCGTGGATGGGGACATGCCGTCCTTCATGCGCCGCAACCCGGGGGCTTCGGTCAACCTGAATCCCGTGGGATCCGGGGGGAACTACATTCCATTCGGCATGGTCTGCGACCTGGGATTTGCCATGGAGCCGGGACAGAAGGCCCGGATCCGGAATCTGGAAGTATACAACGACCGCCTGCCTCAGAACACCCTGTTCGCCGAGGATCTGTCCGGCTCCTACGCAGGCATCTTTGCCGGCCAGATCGGGACGGAGGACGGCGCCTACCTTCTCGACGGCGGGGAATCGGGACTGTTCGTTACCGCCGATCCCAGCCGCAATGCGGCCCCCATGCTCCGGACCGAATTCGAAACTCCCAAAAAGCCGGCCTCCGCCCGCCTGTATGTCACCGCCCGGGGGATATACGAGGTGTACCTCAACGGGGAGAAAGTGGGCCGGGACCATTACAACCCGGGGCAAACCCAGTACAACAAATCCCACATGTACCAGACCTACGACGTGACCGGCCTGGTCCGCGCGGGGGAAAACGCCCTGGGGGCCATGTTGTCGGAGGGCTGGTGGAGCGGTCTGCTCAGCTTCGGGTCCATCTGGAACCATTTCGGAGACCGGCAGTCGCTGTTGGCCAAGCTGGTGATCACCTATGCGGACGGGAGCCGGGAAACCGTCACCACGGGGCCGGAGGATTGGCATTTCTTCAACGACGGACCCATTCGCTACAGCAGCCTGGACCTGGGCGAGATCCACGATGCCCGGAAAGAGGCCGCCATCCAGGGATGGACCGAGCCCGGATTCGACGACTCGGGATGGAAACCGGCGTCGGTGGTTCCCCTGGAGGGCACCACCTTTAGCGGCGAGGAGCGGGAATTCACCGGGGCGGTCACCCGCTTCGATTACGAAGACGTGAAGCTCACCGGACAGATCGGCAACAACGCCGGGGTGTTCACCACCCTCACGGCCCAAAGCGTGGCGGAAGTCCGCCCGGGTGTCTATGTGTATGACATGGGGCAGAATTTCGTGGGGGTTCCCCGGATCACCCTCCCGGAAGGACGGGAAGGAGACACCCTGGTTCTTCGCGTCGCGGAGATCCTCTATCCCGATCTGCCCGAATCCGGCGACAACGTGGGCATGATCATGACCGAAAACTACCGGGCCGCCCTGTGCCAGGACCTCTACATCATGAAGGACGGGGCCCAGGTCTTCCAGCCCAAATTCACCTCCCGGGGGTACCAGTACCTGGAAATCACCGGCGTGGAGGCCCCCCTGCCCCTGCATCTGCGGCGGGACGTTAAGGAGGTGGCCATCAGTTCAGTTCCTGGGCTCGCCGCCAAATACGAAACCTCAACCCCAGGAGTGAACCAGCTGTGACCAACCTGGTGTGGTCCAACATCGACAGATTTCCTGACCCTGCCCACCGACTGTCCCCAGCGGAACGAACGCATGGGCTGGTCGGGCGACATCTCCGTCTTCTCCCGGACCGCCACCACGTGAGCAATTCGAACCAGTTCCTGCGCCGCCACATGCTGGCCATGCGCGACGTGCAGAAGGAATCCGGCAAGTTCACGGACGTGGCCCCCATCGGGAGCGGATTCGGGGGCGTGCTCTGGGGGAAGGAGCGCCGGGATCACCGTGCAGAGTCTACCGCCAATACAAGGACGTGGGTCTGCTCGAGGAGCATTACGACGCCATGGTGGCCTATGTGGACTACCTCGACGGCACCCTGGATCCGAACACGGGCATCACCAGCGACGGACAGCTGGGCGACTGGCTGGGTCCCCAAAACAACCTGCTGGGCACTCCCTTTCTGACCACGGCCTACCACGTGTTCGACCTGTGGATCATGAAAAACGTGGCCGGCATCCTCGGGAAGGAGGCAGATGAAGCTCGCTTCGAACCATGTACCGGGAACGGCGCGACTTCTTCAACGAACCTTTGTGGACGAGGGCGGCGCACCCTGGGTCTGGTCGGCGGAGGACGGGGCTTCGGTCCCGGCCGGCGCCGCCGCCCGATTCAAACGGGCCGACACCCAGACGTCCTACGCCGTGGGCCTGGCCCTGGAAGCCTTCCAGGACGAGGACATGCCCGCCATGGCCGCCTTCCTGGCCGAAGCGGTGGAACGGCAGAATCCGGATGACGAAGGCGTGCTCCGGCCGGAACACTCCCTCATGACCGGTTTCATCGGCACCGCGTGGATCAGCAAGGGACCCTCTCCGACCATGGCTACGATGCCCAGATACCGGTTTGCTTCAAAGAACGACACCTACCCTCTGGCTCTATTCCATCGACCAGGGAGCCACACCTCCATCTGGGAGCGGCTCAACGGCTACACCGTGGCTTCAGCTTCGGCGAAACAGCTCCGCGAACTCCTTCAACCACTATTCCTTCGGGGCCGTGGGCCAATGGATGATCGCCTATTCCCTGGGCATCCAGCAGGACGAAGGCCGGCTTCCCGGACCTTCGTTCTCCAGCCCACCCCGGATCCCACCGGGGAAATGACCTGGGCCGACGGATGGTACGATTCCATGTACAGGCGGATTTCCAGCCGCTGGGGAGGTCAAAGACAGGGTTCTGTTGTATGAGGCCACCGTTCCAGCCAATGCACGTCTGCCACCTCGGCTGCCCGCCGCGTCCGCCGAAGGCATCCTGGAAAGCAGGGCCGACGCCGCCACTGCTGCCCCGGGATCACTTCATCGGCTACGAAAACGGCCGGGCCGTCTACCAGCTGGGCTCGGGGCAGTACGGTTTCAAAGCAACTTGTAAGGGAGTCGAAGCATCCGACCATGAAGAAACTCCTCTTCCTTCTTCCTGGATCCTGTGGACAAGCGCCGCAGGGCAGGAGACCCCATCGTTCCCCCCGGGGTGTACATCGCCGATCCGTCCTGCCCACGTCTGGAAGGATGGGAAAAATGTATGTGTACGGCTCCCTGGACGACGATCCGTCCACTTACTGCAGCAAACGATACCGGGTGATGTCATCCGCCGACCTGCTCCACTGGGACCTGTCCGGAACCAGCTTTGCTTCCGAGGAGAGGGCGACCAGGTTCCCTACAGCAGTAATTACCTCTACGCCCCCGATGCCCTGGAGCGCGATGGCCGGTAACCTCTATTACTGCCTGGCCCAATGGAGCGGCAGGGACCACAGCTGCGAGGGCGTGGCGGTATCCGACTCTCCCCTCGGTCCCTTCCGGGATGGCACGGAGATCGATGTGGGCATCCACAACCAGATCGATCCCTGCGTGTTCGTGGACGACGACGGGCAGGGCTACTATGTGTGGGCCAGTTTTCGGCCAAGATGGCCAAGCTCCGGCCCGACGGCCTGGGCATCGACACCGCCACCATCGTGGACAGGGTGGTCACGGAGAAGGACCATTTCTTTCACGAGGGGAGCTACCTGGTGAAACGCAAGGGGCTGTACTACCTGGTGTACGCCGATGTGAGCGCGGCGGTGCCCCCTGCCTGGGCTATTCCGTGAGCACCTCGCCCATGGGACCCTACACCTACGGGGGGGTGATCATCGACAACAAGTACGCCGATCCCTTTGTCTGGAACAACCACGGATCGCTGGTGGAGACTGAGGGGACAGTGAACATGTTTATCACCGGGCCACCCACAACAGCCAGACCATGCGAAAGGCCTGCGTCGAGCCCATCCGGTTCCGGGACGATGGCTCCATTCCGGAGGTGCAGATGACCAGCCAGGGAGCGGGCGGACCTGGTTGCGTTCGGTTCCACCGATGCCGCCCGGGCCTGCATGCTGCTGGGCAACGTGCGGATCAGCCGGGTGGAAGAACATGCGAAGCACTGACCGGCTGGGACCACAACGACAAGGGCATTTTTCAAGTTCCTGGACTTTTGGGACGGGTGCCGACAGCCTCACCCTGCGGGTGTCCCCGGGAGAAAATCCCTGCCGCATCAGATTCCATGCCGACGCCCTCTCTCATTCCTCCTTCCAGTCCGGACGGCACCCTGGCCCGGGTCTGCGTGCCGGCCCGGGAGAGAGAATGGATCACCTGACGGTTCCGGCCCCGCTTCCGTTTTCCTCGGGGTGTCCACGCCCTCGGATCACGGTGACCGATCCGGAGGTCCGGGAACTCCTTTTCACCAGCCCAGGGAGGATCAGCCATACACCAGGAGACCTGAACTCTGCCGGATCGACCGGTTTTGCCTTTTCGAAACGATGACGGGCAGGAGACACAACATCAGAACACCCGGGCCGACCCGATCACGGAACCGCACCCGGAACCTGCTCCTCCCGGTGCTGGTCCTTCTTCTGACTGCATCCAGCCGCTCCATGCCCAGCCGGAAACGATGCCTCTGTGGCCCGGCAACGCCCCGGGTTCGGAAGACCGGACCTGGGAGGAAAGCAGCATCGACACGCCCGAGGGGAACACCATCCTGCGGAACGTGACCCAACCCAGCCTCACCGTCTTTCTTCCCGAAGCGGGAAGTGCGGACGAGGCCCGCCGTGATCGTGTGTCCCGGCGGCGGCGGGTTCGGATCCTGAGCTGGGGGGCCGAGGGACTGGCCCTTGCCGAGGAGATCTGAACCGGCAAGGGATCACGGTGTTCCTGCTCAAAAATACCGCTTGCTGGACGCGGGAGGGTTCCCGGGAAGCTGCCCCCTCACCTGGAGGAATGAAACGCTTTCTTCTCCGGATGAGGTGAGGTCGCGGAATGCCTTGGAGCCGTACGGCCCTGCAAAAGGTCATCGACCTGGCCGTCTCCGACGGCACCCAGGCCCTCCGGATCGTCCGGCAAGGAGCCGGTGCGTGAAGATCGTCCGGACAAAATCGGAATCCTGGGTTTTCTGCCGGCGGGCGGACTGGCGGTGGGCACGGCCCTGCATCCCGACCCGGGCTCGGCCCGACTTCGTGGCAAGCGCCTATGGTCGGCCCTGTTCGATGTCGCGGTTCCGGAGGGGGCCCCGCCCTGTTCCTGGCCGTCGCCGGAGATCACCCCAACGTCGGCCCGGGCTGCGTTGCCCTTTACAATGTGTGGAAGGCATCGGGCGGTTCCGCCGAATTGCATGTACGGCCAGGGCAAGGGGCCGTTGGCATGGCCAAACAGGGCCTGCCCCAGCGATGCCTGGTCCGATCAGTTTCTCGCCTGGTTGCGGGCGGAAGGATTTTTAACAAACCAAAGAACCCATGAAAGAGGCTGCTTCCAGAAACTCACCCTTCTCCTGGTCCTGGCGATCGCTAAGAGCGTTCTCCGGGCCCAAACCCAACACGTGACCGTCGAAGGAGGCGGCACGGTCCCTTCCCGGCCTGGTGACGGGCGATCCTCCCTGCCCGGACACAGTGTTTACCGGCCGGCGGACCTGGACGGGGCGACTCCCGAAGGCGCTCTGCCCGTGGTTTTTTGTTCGGGAACAGGGGCTGCAACAACAACTCCGAACCCTTCCAGAACTTCCTCAGTGAACTGGCGTCCATGGCTACGTGATCGTGGCCATCAATCCCTTCCGCCATTTCCTGGAGGACGGAAATCCCCTGGAGTGGAAGATCGTCCAAAACCAGCGACATGATGCTGGCGCTGGACTGGGTGTTCCTTGCGGGGAGGATCCCCAAAGTGAATTTCATGGGAAAATCGACCTGGGCAACATCGCCGTCATGGGCCAATCCTGCGGGGGGCTCCAGGCCATCGAAACTTCACCTAGCCCCCAGGTAGCCACCTCGGTGTTCTCAACAGCGAGGTCCTGAACCAGCCTCCGCCCGAGGAGTTCGCCGCATTTCTGCCCAAGGCCGGGAAGGACGACCTCCGCAAGCTGCATGCCCCGGCCTGGCATCATCGGCGACAGCACCGACATCGCCTACCCCAACACCATGGATCGTTCGGCGAATCACCCACACGTGCCGGTGGCCGTGGTAACCTGAACGTGGGACATGGGGGCACCGCACCTACCAGAGGCCCACGGAGGCAAATTTACCGGGCGGCCTTGCGCAGCAAATTGGCAGCTCAAGGGCCGGGAGGAAGCATCGGCCTGGTTCTGGGGGCGGACTGCACCCTGTGCGGCAAGGAAGGTTGGAGACTGGAAACGAAAAACTTTTGAGACATGCGATCGACTTAAACAATAAAGACCCATCGGATCACCCTCTCACTTCTCCTGGTCTGCTGGGAGGAGCCCTTCCCGTTCCGGCCCAGACCTGGATCTGGTTTCCGGGCGACTACGAAAACTGGCTGGGCAACCGGATGAACAACCGGCGGACCGAACAGGGCGTTTCGGTGCCGGTGCAGTGGAAGCTGGACAAGGACGACCTTCGATGATGTTTAGCAAACAGCTGGATCTGGCCAAGGCCGGGGACATCGAGGTCTGTGGAAGGGACTACGTCATCAACCTGGGGTGGCGTTCGGCCTGGAATGGGGTTTCGGGCGGCCCCACCCGCATCACCCTGCCGGCGGGCAAGGCCGAGCTCAAGATCAAAGTGCTGAATTACACCACCGTTCCCGCTCTGTATGTGCGAGGGACCACCGTGCAATCCGACACAAGCTGGTGGGCGGACCCCTCGACACCCGCTACACCACCCGGAACATGAAACACCGGATTCTCCCTCCGGCATCCGCATGAAGGCGGGGTCCTGGAACCTGGACGATCCCGGGGTCAAACCCTCCGCCTACAGCCTGCCCGTCCGGCCGCTTCCTTTTGCCGAAGGAACCGACACCCTGGGCGGACGGCTCTACGATTTCGGCCGGGAAACCTTTGGTTTTGTGGAAATTTCGTAAGGCTCAGCGGAGGCGGGGACATCCGGGTGCAGTACGGGAAAGCGCCGAAGAGGCCCTGGATGCGGAGCACTGCGAAACCTTTGCCTCCTTTTCCGTTCCCCGGGGAAAGGCGACCACGTGATGGAACGGTCCAGCGCCCTGCGCTATGTCTTCATCACCGGGGCCGACGCCCGGTACAGCGACCTGAGCCTGCTTTACGAATACGCCCCCTCGTCTTTCGGGCCTCCTTTACCTGCAACGACGAGGAGGTCAACCGGATCTGGGAGGTGGGCCGCTATACCCTCGAACTGACCACGCGGGAGAGTCTTCATCGACGGCATCAAGCGCGACCGCTGGGCCTGGTCGAGGCTGATGCCAGCCAGAGAGCTACCTGATGGAACTACTACATGTTCTTTGACACCGAACCGTGAAGGACCATGTACACCCTCCGGGGCGGGGACCCGGTGCTCTGCCATCTGAACAACATCCTGGACTACACCTTCTACTGGTTCATCGCCATCCACGACTACTACCTGTACACGGGCGACCTGGACTTTGTCCGCCAGGTGTATCCGAAAATGGAATCGCTCTTGATTTTGTGCTGGAGCGCCGGAACGAACAGGGATTGGTGGAAGGCCTGGAAGGGACTGGGTGTACATCGACTGGCTCGACAACGATGTGGACAAGAGCGGGGAGGTGAGTTTCGAGCAGATCCTGTTTTGCAAGAGCCTGCAGGAAACCCTGGGGGCCTGTGCCCGTCTGTTGAAGGTCGATTCCGAGGCCCGGCGCTATGAGCAACTGGCCGAAGAGTGCGCTCGACACCGACTTCTGGGACGAAGAGAAGCAGGCCCTGGTGTTCAACCGCAGGGGACAGGAGAACAGCGCCGTGGTCGCAAGCACGCCAACATGTTCTCCATCTTTTACGACTACGTAACGGAGGAACAAAAACAGGCCATCAAAAATTCCGTCATCCTTAACCCGGAGGTGCCGGCCATTTACCCCCTACATGCGGTTCTACGAACTGGAAGCCCTGTGCACCCTGGGGGAACAGGCCCATGTTCTGGGGGAGATCAAGGACTACTGGGGCGGCATGCTCGATCTGGGCGCCACCACCTTCTGGGAAAAGTACAACCCGGAGATGGAGGGCCTGGGGGAACACTGCCGTAACTGCAGCCGGCCCTATGGGAAAAGCCTCTGCCATGCCTGGGGGCCAGTCCCGTCTACCTGCTGAGCCAACAAGTATTTCGCCGGGGTCCGTCCCACCCGGCCGGGCTACCGGGAATTTGAGATCCGCCCGGTGCTGTGGAGGGCCTGGAATGGTTCCAAGCCTCGGTACCCACGCCCCGGGGCGACATCCAGGCGGCCATGGACCGGAAGGAAATCCGGGTCTCCGCCACCGAGGGCGGGGGGACGGTACGCTTCGCCAGCGCCCGCACCCCCAAATCCAGCCGGGGCGTTTGCCGGGAGGTGGGTGAAAATCTTTATACCTTGCATCTCGAGGGCGACGGCACCGACGTCGTCATCCGCTACACACCCGTTCCCTGACATCCAAACCCATGAAAGCCTGCCGGTCCATCCTTCTGCTCCTTCGTCTTCTGCCCCTTCACGAGGCAACGGATACCACTGCACGAGAACACCAACGAAATAACCATTGCTAACATCGAACACCCATGACACGTTTGACAAGCCTGCGCAACAACGTGCGGACCCTGACGTCCGCACTCCTGCTGCTGTCCGCCCTTTGCCTCCCTTCCTGCACCACCGGAACCCAGGAAGGCGGAGGAGCCCTGGAAAGCGAATTCCTGAATCCGCCCGACGAGGCCCGGCCCCGGGTGTGGTGGCACTGGATGAACGGGAACATCACCCGGGACGGGATCCAAAAGGACCTGGAATGGATGCGCCGGACCGGGATCGCCGGGTTTCAGAACTTCGACGCCGCCTTCATGACCCCACAGATCGTGGACCAGCGCCTGGTGTACATGACCCCCGAGTGGAAGGAGGCCTTTGCCTTCACCACCCGACTGGCCGACTCCCTGCACCTGGAAATGGCCATCGCGGGTTCGCCCGGATGGAGCGAAAGCGGGGGCCCCTGGGTGCCCGCCTCGGAGGGCATGAAGAAAATGGTCTGGAGCGAGCTGGCGGTGACGGGCGGACAGGCCTTTGACGGGGTTCTGCCCCATCCCCCCACCACCACCGGTGCCTTCCAGAACCTGGAACACGGGGGCGGACTTTCCCTCCTGGGAGGGGATCACCGGGAAACCCCGGAGTTCTATGCGGATGCCGCCGTGGTGGCCTATCCGGTTCCCGAAAGCGACAACACCATGCGGGAATTGCAGGGCCGCGTGCGCTCGAGCGGCGGACGCTTCTCCCTGGAGATGCTCTGTGACGGGGACCTGACCACCGGCGTCCTGTTGCCGGCCGTCGCCCCGGACAAGCGCTCCTGGATCGAAATTTCCTTTCCCGCGCCCGTGGAGATCCACGCCCTCACCATGGTGGGCGGCGGCGAATCGGGCATGTTCGGCTTTGGTGCCAGCGCGGTGACCCGCACCCTGGAGGTCAGCGACGACGGAACCACCTTCCGGGAAATCGCCCCGATCCCCCGGGGCGGAGTGGCCCAGAACACCATCGTCCTCGATCCGGTGACCGCCCGGTTTTTCCGGGTGAGCATCCAGACTCCCCCGCCCCCGGCATCCAATCCCCTGGGCGGATTGTTCGGCGGACTGGGCGACCTGCCCCAGGGTCCCCGCGGGACTGAGATTGCCGAGCTGGTCCTTCACACGGTGCCCCGGATCCACAACTTCGAGGAGAAAGCCGGATTCTCGGTCACCGCACGGGTCGAGGAAGCCCTGACCCGGTCGGCGGCTGCCGGAGAAGCCGTTCCCGAATCGGCCGTGGTGGTGCTGACCGACCGCATGGATGCCGATGGCCGCCTGCAATGGGAGGTCCCCGAAGGAACCTGGAAAATCCTCCGCATCGGGTACTCCCTCACGGGACACGAAAACAGCCCGGCTTCGCCGGAAGCCACCGGACTGGAAGTGGACAAACTGGACCCCCGCTTCGTCCGGAACTATTTCACCAACTACCTGGACCAGTACAAGGATGCCACGGGAGGGCTCATGGGCGACCAGGGCCTGCAGTACGTCATCACGGACAGCTGGGAGGCCGGAACGGCCAACTGGACCGACCGGATGATCGAGGAGTTCAACCGGCGCAACAGCTATGAGATCTTTCCCTGGCTTCCCGTGCTCACCGGCAAAATCGTGGAAAGCAGCGAGGCCAGCGAGAAGTTCCTCTGGGACTTCCGCAACACCCTGGAAGCCATGGTAACGGAATACCACTACGATGAACTGACCGCCATCCTGAAGGAACGGAACATGGGCCGCTACACCGAGTCCCATGAGAACGAACGGGCCTTCATCGGCGACGGCATGGAAATCAAGAAGAACGCCGACATCCCGATGAGCGCCACCTGGACTCCCGGCGGCTTCGGCCCCAGCGCCGGAACGGACGTGGCCGTCCGGCACGAGACCGACATCCGGGAATCGGCCTCCGTGGCCCACATCTACGGGAAAAAATACGTGGCGGCCGAATCCCTGACGGCCATCGGAAACACCTGGGGTTTTGCCCCGGAACACCTCAAATCGACGGCCGATTTCATGCTGGCTGCCGGCCTGAACCGTTTTGTCATCCACACCTCGGTGCACCAGCCGGTGGACGACAAGGTTCCCGGCCTGGGGCTGGGACCCTTCGGCCAGTGGTTCACCCGCCACGAGACCTGGGCCGGCCAGGCCAGACCCTGGATCGACTACCTCGCGCGGAGCTCCTACCTCCTGCAGCAGGGCACCTTCGTGGCCGACATCCTCTATGTGTACGGCCAGGGCAGCAACCTGACCTCCCTTTTCGGCACGGCCCTTCCGGCCATCCCCGCCGGATTCAACTATGACTTCCTCAACGCGGGCGCCGTTCCGGGCGTTCTGACCGTGGCCAACGGGAACATTATGGCTCCCAGCGGCATGGAATACAAGGTCCTGGTTCTGGACGAGAGCACCCGGTACATGACCCTGCCGGTGCTCCGGAAGCTGGAGGAGCTGGTCCGCAACGGTGCGGTCCTGGCCGGACCCAAACCCCTTGCTTCCCCCTCCCTGAACGACGATGGGGAAGAATTCCGGAAACTTGCCGATGCCATGTGGGGCGAGGAAAAGGGGAGGAAGGACCTGGGAGCCGGTCACGTGTATGGAGAATATGATGCGGGCGAGGCCCTGCAGGCTGTGGGCCTTGAGCCCGATTTTTCCTACGACAGCATGCTGGAACCCCATCCCATGCGCTTCGTGCACCGCGTGCTGGGCAACGATCACCTGTACTGGGTGCAAACCACGGACAAACAGGGCGGCACCAAGAAAGTCAGCTTCCGCATGTCCGGCAAGGTGCCTCAGGTCTGGGATCCGGTGTCCGGCGACGTCCGACCGGTTTCCTACGTCATGGAAAACGGGCGGACCACCGTATCCCTGGACATGGATCCGGAGGATGCCCTGTTCGTGATGTTCGGAAAAAAGACGAAACAAACCAGCCTGGAGCTGCCCGAATCCTCCGAACACGTCCTTGCCCCCGTTCCGGGTCCGTGGAAAGTCACCTTCCAACCCCGCCGCGGTGCCCCGGAAAGCGCCGAGTTTTCCAGTCTGGTTTCCTGGGACAGCCAGGAAGACCCGGGCATCCGGTATTTTTCCGGCACGGCTTCCTATGAAAAAACCTTGCAGGTGGAGGAAAGCTGGACGGAGGATGGCGGATCCGTGTGGATCGATCTGGGCGAGGTGGAGAACGTGGCGGAGGTCTTTGTCAACGGCACCCCGGCCGGCGTTGTCTGGAAGAAACCCTTCCGGGTGGACATCGGACAGGCCCTCCGGCCCGGAGAAAACCAGCTCCGCATCGACGTGTCCAACCTCTGGGTGAACCGTCTCATCGGCGATCAGCAGCCCGGCGTGGAAACCCCGGTCTCCTACACCACCCAGGCCTTTTACCGGGCCGATTCGCCCCTGCGGCCTTCGGGTCTTCTGGGACCGGTACAGCTCATTGCCCGGGAATAAATTCATGAGCCCAGGTTTGGGGGGGTGTCTTTGACGCTGGCTGGTATTTTTCACAACGTGAATACCCACCTTCAAAAAGACATCCCCCAAATCCTGTCGTGGGGTTTTCTTCTCTGCCTCATTTTTCCTACCTTATGAGGGAAAAATCCACTCAACCAACCACGAATCCTAAACCACCTCCCATGCGTCGCTTTCTTTTTCTTTTGCTGGTTGTCTGCACCGCGGGCGTCCAGGCCCAGTTCGAATCCATGATGTCCAATCCCAACGTGTGGCGGAATCCCTTTTCCGCCCCGGCCGATCCGGATGCCGCGGTCACCTACCGCAACCCCACTCTCCCGGGCTTCTATTCCGATCCGAGCGTGTGCCGCGTCGGGGACGATTACTACCTGATCAGCGGCACCTTCGAATATTTTCCCGGGGTGCCGGTTTTCCACAGCAAGGACCTGGTGAACTGGGAACAGATCGGCCACTGCCTCCACCGGCCCGGGCAGCTGCCGGAGGGGATCAACATTTTTGCCGCCACCATCCGCCATCACGAGGGGACCTTCTACATGATCACCACCAACCTGAGCGGCCGGCGGGGAAATTTCTACGTCACGGCCACGGATCCGGCCGGACCCTGGTCCGATCCCATTTTCCTGGAAGAGGTGGGAGGCATCGACCCCGACCTGTTCTTCGATGACGACGGAAAGGTGTACGTGGTCAGCTCCACCTTCGTCCTCAACGAAATCGACATCAAAACCGGCGACATCCTGGTCCAGGGCCCCAAGGTGTGGAACGGGACGGGCGGCCGCTATGCCGAAGGTCCGCACATCTACAAGAAGGACGGTCTGTACTACCTGATGGCGGCCGAGGGCGGCACCGAAGAAGCCCACATGGAAACCATTGCCCGGAGCCACAACATCTGGGGTCCCTACACGGAAAATCCGGCCAATCCCATCCTGGCCCATGCCAATGCGGCGGGACAGGGAAACCCCATCCAGGGGGTGGGTCACGCCGACATCATCCAGGCCCACGACGACTCCTGGTGGATCGTCTTTCATGGCTACCGCACCATTCGGCAAGGTGAACGCACATCCTGGGCCGGGAGACCTGTCTGGCTCCGGGTGACCTGGCCCAAAAACGGCTGGCCGGTGGTCAACGGAAACGGGTGGCCCCCATGGCCATGACCTGCCCGACCCTGCCGCTCGTGCCGGTGGAACCCGTGCCCGAACGCTGCGAATTTGACGGCCCCGGTCTTCCCCTGGCCTTCAACCACGTGCAGCAACCTGTGGCAGAGAACTACAGCCTGACGGCGAAACCGGGCTTCCTCCGGCTCACCGGGTCGCCCGAAGTCCTGGGGGCAAACGGGGACCTTCGAAGCCGCGGTCTCCCCCACCTTCGTGGGACGGCGCCTGCAGCACCATTACTTCGAGGCCGTCACCCGCCTGACCTACGATCCCAAAAAGGCCAACGAGGAGGCCGGCATGACCCTGTTGAACAACGGGTCCCATTTCGACCTGGTAATCCGCAATGAAGGTGGCAAGCGCGTGGCCTTTTGCCGGTTCCAATTCGGCTCGCTCCGTCACATCACCCGGAAGATGGAGCTGAAACCCGGACCGGTCGACCTGAAGATCACCGGGGAACGGACCCAGTTCATCTTCTCGGTTTCCCAGAACGGAAGCGACTTCAAGGAGATCGAACGCATCGATTCCAAGTACCTGAGCACGGAGGTGGTGGGCTGGTTCACCGGGATCTATGTGGGCCTGTATGCCACGGGCAACGGCCAGGCGGCCACGGCTCCGGCCGATTTCGACTGGTTCGGATACCGGGAAACGGAAGCCCCGCCGGCCCAGGAGCGGTCCATGTTCTAGGTCCGGGCTTGCCGATACGGGTTTTCCGGTATGGGTTTCCCGGTACGGGACGTCCTGGCGTCATCCCCTCCGGAAAGGGGAGACGAACGGACTGGCCCCGAGGGTAGCTGCATGTCCCAAAGAATCCCTACCTTTCCCTATGCCAACGAAAACCAAACCACGATGAACCACCTGCTGTCCTGCCTGCTTTTGGGAGCTGTCCTCCTGTCCTCCTGTTCCAATTCCACCGGCGAATCGCCGGATCCGGAAACCCGGGTCCCCAACCTGATCCTCATTTTCGCCGACGACATGGGCTATGGCGATGCCGGCGTGTACGGCCATCCGACCATCCTCACCCCCACCCTGGATCAGCTGGCGGCCGAAGGCCAGAAGTGGACCAATTTCTACGTGGCGGCCTCGGTGTGCACCCCCTCCCGGGCCGGACTCATGACCGGACGCCTGCCCATCCGCTCGGGCATGTGCAGCGATGTGCGCCGGGTCCTCTTTCCCGACTCCAACGGCGGGCTGCCTCCCGGCGAGATCACCATCGCCTCGGCCCTGAAGGGAGGCGGATACGCCACCGCCTGCATCGGGAAATGGCACCTGGGCCATCTCCCCGAATTCGACCCCAATGCCCACGGGTTCGATTAC
>JAWKKO010000037.1:0-31274 GCA_041393235.1 Bacteroidales bacterium | reverse complement strand
TCTCACGGGACTCCTGGCGGTGATCCAGCGCATCCCCTCCCTGCTCAATCCCTTCATCGGCATCCTCGCCGAACGGCCCGCCATGCGGTACATGGTGATTTTCTCTCCGGCCCTTACGGCGGCATCCATGAGTCTCATCGGGATTGCCCCGGGATACATCTTTCTTTCGGTGTTGCTGTTTGTATCCGGTGCAAGCTCCTCTTTCTGGCACATCCCCACACCCGTGATGGTGAAAGGACTCTCGGGGGAGGTCACTGGAAAAGGCATGAGTTTTTACATGGTGGGCGGGGAGCTCGCCCGGACGGCGGGTCCCCTCCTCATCCTGGGCGTCATCAGCTGGTGGGGCATCGAGGGAACCTGGAAAATGATGCCGTTTGGGTTCCTCGCCTCCCTGCTTCTTTACATCCAGTTCCGGAAAGCCAATTTCCAGCCCACCGTCTCCTCCCGCACCCATCGGGAAGGGAGCTATTGGACGATTTTCAGGCGCTTCTCCCCGGCCTTCGCCCTGACGGGCGGCTTCACCCTGTTCCAGGCCGGAATGAAAGCCTCGGTGACCTACTACCTGCCCACGTTTCTCACGGCCACGGGGCATTCCCTGCATTACTCGGAACTCGCACTCACCGCCATCCAGCTGGCCGGCGCAGTGGGCGCCCTGTTTGCCGGAACGCTGAGCGACCGGCTGGGCCGGATCCCCCTGCTGCTGGCCATCAGCCTGGTCACGCCCCTTCTCACCCTGTTGTTCCTTCATCTGGACGGCTGGTGGATTTTTCCCATCCTCCTGCCCCTTGGCTTTTTCCTCTTCGCTCCCATTTCCGTGATGCTGGCCATCGTCACCGAACTGGACACGGAAAAGAAGGCTTTTGTCAATTCCATCTACATGACCTTGAATTTCTTCGTCAGCGTCATGGTCTATCCCCTGGTGGGGATGATCATCGACCGGGCCGGATTCCTGCCCACCTTCCGGGTCATCGCCCTTCTGGCTTTCGGAGCCTTCCCCGTGATCCTCCTGACCCGCACCCGTCTTTCGAAACTCACGTCGGCGAAGCCTCAGGGATAAACCAATCCGACGGCGAACCTGCGCCGGACCTGCTGTCCCGTCCCCGCATTCCAGGCATGGAACAGGATCACATAATACCCTTCGGGGAGAAGGTGACCCTCCGAGTCCCTGCCGTCCCAAACACAAACGACGGAGGTCCCCGCCAACTCATTGTTTGCCAGAGTCCTGCGCTCCCTGCCCTCCAGGTCGAATACCCAGACATCCAGCAGGCAACCCTGCAGTGCGGCATCCGCCTGCAGGACCAGCACGTCGTCCTGTCCGTCGTTGTCGGGACTGAACACCACGGGATGGATCCGGATGCCCTCCCCGGGGGTCGTTCCGTCCAGGGACTGTGAATTCTCCGTCCCCGGCGTTGCGTATCCCCGGGCCGCGGAGGCCGAGTGCCAGTTGGCCGGATCGTTGGCAGGACGGTGGGCGGACATTCGTTCCAGGCTCACTCCCTGCAAGAGATCCAGTGCGGGGTGGTGCATGTCGTCCCGAAACACCGCCCGGTCCACCCCTGCGCCGGTCCGGTCGGTCAGATGGATCTCCCCGCCTGCGTTGGGCAGCGCCTTCCAGGAGGGGAGGTTCACCACCCTGATCCACCGCTCCAGACGGTATGCTTCCCGGAGAGTCGCCGGATCCGCACAGCAAACCAGGTACTCCCCCGGAAAGAGCCAGTGAGAATCCTCGGCCAGAGGAACCGGCTTTTGCAAACCTTCCCCTTCGGAGGTGACGTCGAGGCACAGAGATGTCAGATCGGTGACGAACGGACCCGGATTGTGGAGTTCCACGAATTCTTCCCCGAATTCCCCCGGATCGTAGAGAATTTCGTTGATCAGAACGGCGGAGGGACCGGGCGCCTTCGGCGGCGTCAATTCCCGCAGAAATGCGTCCCCCGGGTTGCCGCTGCAATCGGAGGGCAGCTGCACCACCAGCTGCTTTCCCGACCAGGAATCGGCGGGCAACCCGAAATCCAGGTAAATGCGGTCCCCCACCGGCTGGGACAACCGAAGGTCCAGGGGCGCCAGGTTGCCCGGCTGAAGCCGGAATCGTCCGGTCGACAAGGCTTCCGGAGCCAGGGCTTCGCTGAGATGCAGGACAAAACCACCCGTTTCGGCCGATCCGAGAGATTGGCAGGCCGGCGGGATGTCGTCCGTTCCGTTCACCACCACACTGTTGACCCGGCCCGGGGTTCCTCCCGACGGATCTTCCGACCAGGCCCAGCCGCCCTCCCGGTAGCAGGGCTGCTCCGGCCACACCCATTCCATGGACCACCCCCCTTCCTGCTTCCAGGGGGCACCGGCCACATACCCACCGTAGCGGGTGCCGTGAATCAGCCGGCCTCCGGCGTCCCACAAGCCAAGCTCCGCGCCGTCGTTGGGAAGGCGGGGTGAGGGAACCACCCGAAATCCGCCCGCCTCCAGGACCAGAGTGTCCACCACCTTTGCGCTTTCATTCACCGTCAACACCCAGCCCGTCAGATCCAAATCCCTCGTCCCGCAATTGTGCAGCTCCACAAATTCGTCCTCCAGGACCACGGCCGGAACCGGATCGGCCAGAAGTTCGGAGACGATCACCTCCCCCCAGGACGCCATCCGGGACGATTCCTGCGCTTCGCAAGGCGCCCGGTCCGCGAGGACATACAAAAGCAGGGACAAAACGAACCGACCGGATAAAAAAAGGGATGCCAGGTTTTTCATGGGTCAGAAATAATGTTGATTTTTACACTTCGTTTCATAAAAAGGCAAGGATCATGAAAGTTGCAGTTGTTGGCGTCAGCGGTGCGGTGGGTCAGGAATTCCTCCGCGTGCTCGACGAAAGAAATTTCCCCCTCGACGAATTGGTGTTGTTCGGTTCGGCCCGCAGCGCCGGATCCGTCTACCGTTTCCGGGGCAAGGACCTCATTGTGAAAGAACTCCGGGACAACGACGATTTCAAGGGGATCGACATTGCCCTGACCTCTGCGGGAGGCGGCACGTCCAAGAAATTCGCCGACACCATCACCCGCCACGGCGCCATCATGATCGACAATTCCTCCGCGTTCCGCATGGACGAGGATGTGCCGCTTGTGGTTCCGGAGGTCAATCCGGGCGATCTTCACAACATTCCCCGGAACATCGTGGCCAACCCCAACTGCACCACCATCCAGATGGTGGTCTGCCTCAAACCCATCCATGACATGTCGCCCATCACCCGGGTCCATGCCGCCACCTACCAGGCCGCCAGCGGCGCCGGAGCCGCCGCCATGGCCGAATTGGAACAGCAAATCAAGGACGTGGCGGAAGGTCGCACGCCAAAGGTGGAGCACTTCCTCCACCAGCTTGCACTGAATCTCATACCCCAGGTGGATGTGTTCACCGACAATGGATACACCAAGGAGGAGATGAAAATGTACAACGAGACCCGGAAAATCATGCACGCCGACATCCAGGTGAGCTCGACCTGCGTCCGCGTTCCCGTGCTCCGGAACCATTCCGAAGCCCTCTGGGTGGAAACCCGGGACAGCCTGGACCTGGAGAAGGTCCGGGAGGCACTGACCCACGGCGAAGGGATCACGGTGCAGGACGATCCGGCGCACAACGTCTATCCCATGCCTCTGGGTTCGGCCAGCAAGGACGACATCTTCGTGGGTCGGCTGCGCAAGGACCTGAGCAATCCCAAGGGCATCACCTTCTGGTGCGTGGGGGATCAGATCAAAAAAGGAGCCGCACTGAATGCGGTCCAGATCGCCGAATACCTGGTCCGGGAAAAGCTAGTATAACAGATCGTTGTAGGGGTAGCGGGTGATGTGGATCTCCTTGACCTTCTGGTACAGCAGGTCTTTGAGGTGATCGATGTTGGTTTTTTCCCGGGCCGAGATGAACTGGGCGTCGGGCTGTTTTTTCCCCCATTCCTTTTTCAGATCATTCAGGCTCCGGTTTTCTTTCCCGGAAGGCGTCAGATCGTCCTCGTCTTTTTTTATGTACCGGAACGCATCGATCTTGTTGAACACCAGCAAGACAGGAATGTCCTTTCCCCCCAGTTCCTGAAGGGTTCGTTCCACCACGTCGATCTGGTCCTCGAAATTGGGATGGGAGACATCCACCACATGCACCAGCACGTCGGCCTCCCGAACCTCGTCCAGGGTCGATTTGAAGGACTCCACCAGGTGGGTGGGAAGCTTCCGGATGAATCCGACCGTGTCGGACAGCAGGAAAGGAAGGTTTTCGATCACCACCTTCCGCACGGTGGTGTCGAGGGTGGCGAAGAGTTTGTCCTCCGCAAACACGGCGGATTTGCTCAGGAGGTTCATCAGGGTGGATTTGCCGGCATTCGTGTAGCCCACCAGGGCCACCCGGACCATTTTTCCCCGGTTTTTGCGTTGCACCGCCATCTGCTTGTCGATCTTGCCCAGTTGCTCCTTGAGGCGGGTGATTTTGTCCCGGATGATCCGCCGGTCGGTCTCGATCTCCGTTTCCCCGGGTCCGCGCAGACCGATCCCCCCCCGCTGCCGTTCCAGGTGGGTCCACATCCGGGTGAGCCGGGGCAGCAGATACTGGTACTGCGCCAGTTCCACCTGGGTCTTGGCATGGGCCGTCTGGGCCCTTCCGGCAAAGATGTCCAGGATGAGGTTGGTGCGGTCGAGAATCCGGCACTGCATCTCCCGTTCGATGTTCCGCAACTGGGAGGGGCTCAGTTCGTCATCGAAAATGACCAGGTCGATTTCCTCCTGTTTCACGTAGTCTTTGACTTCCGCCAGCTTCCCTCCACCAATGAAGGTCTTGGGATGGGGCACATCCATTTTCTGGGTAAACACCTTCCGGGTCTCCGCTCCAGCGGTTTCCGCCAGAAAGGCCAGTTCATCCAGATATTCTTTGGCCAGCTCGTCCGGCATTCCCTGCCGGATCACTCCGACCAGAACGGCGGTTTCCGGCTGAGGTCTGTGGTCCCAATAATCTCCCATGGTATGTTCAAGGTTTCGATCGAACCTGCAAAATTAAACAAAAAACAGGCTGCCTGAAAAGACAGCCTGCTCTTTCATCTTCTTCGGATTTTCTTACCGGATCAGCTGCCGGTTGGCATAGATGGCATTGCGGATGGCCGGTTTGATGGTTTCGGTGCACATCATCACCATTTCCACATCGGTGGGGAAGGGAACCTTCTCCTGCTGGGTCTTCAGCACCGCTTCGTCGGTGAGGGCATTCATGTCGCCCACGGCCCGGGCCGAAGAGTGTTCGAACTGGTTCGACGCGCCGAAGGGTTCCTTCTGCATCAACCGCACGGGATTCATGGAGGTGATTTCCACTTCGCCCCGGATCTCCACCGATTTGAACTGCTTGGTCTCGATGAGGGTGCAGGTGACATCCTTCCACTTTTGCAGCTTGATGTCGTTTCCGGCGGTGTCCTTCATCACGTTTCCGTTGGCGTCGAGCACGTATTCGAATCCGTCCGAAATGCGTTTGTTGAAAATCTCGTCCACATCCTTCGTTTCGTCGGGCGACACCAGAATGGAAAGCAGCTTCACATTCACCAGGTAGTCATAATTTGCGTTTTGATCCAGGTCCTTGAAGTGGTATTCCACCCACTCGTTGTCCAGTCCTTTCGTGTCGAAGGAAATGAGCTCGTTCATGACCGGGGGGGCAGGGTGACGGGGCCCTGGTTGTCTACTTTGACTCAGCACGCGGCTGATCCCCGCCATCCGGGCGTCATAGATCAGCTGATCGATGTTCTCGAGCTGACCCCCGCTGTATTCGGAGGCACGGCTCAACTGGTAATACGCTTCCCGGAAATCCTGTTTCTGGAGTGCATTCTCCAGCAGACCCCGTCCGTTGTTGTAAAAGAAATCGGCGGCTTTCCGTTTGGATTCCACCATTTCCGCATCGTAATCCACGTACGTGTAGCTGTAGGTTTTCCCGTCCACCGTGAGGGGAGTCACGGTCCGCACTTTCCTTTGACGTTCTTTCAGGGCATTGTAGCGGTTGAAAATCTCGTCGTAGTTGTCCGGATTGTTCTCCATCTTCAGATACTTGATCCGCTCCAGGTCCCGCTCGTTGGCCATGCGGAAAGCCCGGTCCATTTCGGCGGCATCTCCCGCATCCGCCTTCCGGATCAGTTTCTTGGTGGTTTTCTCGATGACCGCATCATAATTCCCCTGCTGCAATTTCTTGGTGGTGGATCCACATCCGGCGAGCAGCAATGCCGCAAGAAAAATGGGTAAGAGTTTCTTCATAACAACTTGGTTTTGGCTTGAGCTAAGTTACAGGTTCCAAGCAAAAAAAGCCGGCTCGGGGCCGGCTTTTTTCAACATATGCAATGTTCTTTACTGGAGTACGAAGTTGATGGGGAAGGTAAACAACACCTTCACCGCCTTGCCCCGCTGCTTTCCGGGGGTCCATTTGGGTGAGGACATGACCACGCGGATGGCTTCCTTGTCGAGGGCCGGATCCACGCTTCGCATGACCACGGCATCCACCACCTGTCCGGTCTTGTTCACGGCAAACTGCACGATGACGCGGCCGCTGATGCCGTTCTCTGCAGCGATCTCCGGATAGCGGAGGTTGGTTGCGATGTATTTCCGGAATTCCAGTGCCGGCTCGCCGCCGTTGAAGGTCGGCATGTCTTCCACGATAAAAAAGACCTCTTCTTCTTCGATCTCTTCCTCGTCGTTACCGATCATGGCGGTGAAGTCATATTCCGTGTTGTCGTCGGCTTCCATGTCGAAATCAAAATCGTCTTCGATTTCCACATCGTCGTCCACGAGTTCGAGGACCTCAGCCACCTTGGGGGTTTCAGGTTTGGCCTCCGGTTTGGGTTCTTCCCGGCGGGTCACCTGCATCATTTCTTGTTCCATGGCCACGTCCTGGATGGTTTCCATGGAAGAATCTTTCTTCTCCCCCTGGGTCCATTCAAAAGCCACAAGGATCACAGCCAGAGCGACCACAAGACCTACTTCAAGGAACATCCCTTTTTTCTTCTCGAGGTCAACTTTATTCGATTTCTTGAGTTCCATCGTCGTGTGTATGAATTTGGGCAATAAAAATAGTGAATTCGAAATGATATATCAAACCCAAAGAGTACAAAAATTCTGCCAGAATAGCCTTTGTACTCTGGTTTTTTTTCTATTTTTGCAATCGCATTGGGGCATTAGCTCAGTTGGCTAGAGCGTTTGACTGGCAGTCAAGAGGTCATCGGTTCGATTCCGATATGCTCCACATACGAAAAGAAAGGCTGTCTTCCGGGACAGCCTTTTTGTTTTCAGGGGTTGTTACTTCTTCAGAAGATCCCGGATCTCGGTGAGCAGGATTTCTTCCTTGCTGGGGGCGGGGGTGCGGCCGGTGCGGCTTCTTCCTTCTTCTTCATCCGATCCAGCATTTTGTTGTAGGCTTTCACCACCAGGAAGATGGCAAAGGCCACGATGAGGAAGGTGATGATGGTGTTCAGGAACAGGCCGTAGCTGATGGCCACCTCCGGGATTTCCACATCTCCCTGCATGCTGGCCTGCTGGACGACAACCTTCAGGCTGGAGAAATCCACATTGCCAAGCAACATCCCGATGGGGGGCATGAGAATGTGATCCACTAGGGACTTGACGATGGCACCGAAGTAGGTGGCCATGATCAGACCGACGGCCAGTTCCAGCACGTTTCCACGGCTGATGAATTGCTTGAATTCTTTGAACATGATTTCAGGATTTAATTGGTTAGGAACGAAAAAACAAGAATGGGTCTGATATTGTTCAGACGATGCTTTCCGAAGGCAGGGCCCGAGAACGTCCTCCGCACCAATCAAATACCGGGGTTCTCAAATGCTATCGAAAGATAGACTATTTTCCGGGATCGCCCGGTAAAACACGCCCCGGTTTTCTTCTTCCGCCACGATGCGCCCCTCCCTTCCAACACCCGGAGATACTTGTTGATTTCGTTCACATGGAGCCCGAGGATCTTGTGGAGATCCGGCAGGGTGCAGGGACGCCGGGAAATGGTTTCCAGGATGGCCGATTCGGTATCGGTCCGGTAGGCCAGGGCCCGGTTCCGGTCCTCCGGAGGCGCGATGATGTGGGTCCGTTCGACACCAAAACCGCCGGTACTCCTCCAGCTGCTCCATGCGGGCCGGATAGAGGGCACGGACAGTCCCCGGCCGGTCGAGGGTGTTCAGCTGCACCTGTTGCGGTTCGATCCGGTCGATGACCTCCCGGAGGGCCCGAAGGTTCGGTTCGTCGTCGTTGAAACCGGGAAGAAGGAACACTTCCAGCCAGATCGTCCCCCGGTATTCCCGACTGAACTGAACAAGCCCGTCCAAATAAACCTGCAGGTCAATTTCTGACGTGGGTCTGTTTATTTTCTTATATGCCAGTTCTGTAGCCGCATCCAACGAAGGCAGGACCAGGTCCACATTTGCCAGCTCGGCCCGCACACCCGGATCGTGCAGGAGGGTGCCGTTGGTCAGCATGGCCAGGGGAACGCTGGGACGAAGCTGCTTGATGAAGGCGACCACCTCCCCAGGCGAGCATGGAGGGTGGGCTCACCCGCCCCGGAAAAGGTGATGTAATCCGGATCCGGGTGCGAGGAGAAGAAGTCTCTCAATTCACCAAACACTTCCTCCAGGGGGACATATTCCCTGCGCACACGGGTCCGCTCGGTGGTGGCGCCGCATTCGCAATACACACAATCCAGGGTGCACACCTTGTGGGGATCAGGTCCACCCCGAGCGACATGCCCAAACGGCGGGAGGGCACCGGTCCGAACAAATGCTTGTACATGGCGCAAAAGTAACACAAGCCCGTCCATTCTGCAAAATGCAGGCGGCACAGAACAAATCCCGGCCGCACTTGTTTTTTCCATACAAAAACCGTTGCATCATGAAACACGTGATCCTTGCCGTCCTGGTGTTGGCCCTGACCCTGGGAGAAGCAGAAGCCCAGCTGAACGTGGGCGACAAAGTCCCTGTTTTTGAAACCCTGGACCAGAACGGCGACCCCTGGTCGCTCGCCGATCATCTGGACGAGGCATCCTACCTCGTGGTGTATTTTTATCCGGCCGCTTTCACCGGAGGCTGCACCAAGCAGGCCTGTGCCTACCGGGATCTGAAAGGCGAACTGGCCGAAGCCGGGGCCCAGGTCGTCGGAGTTTCCGGCGATGAAGCGGAAAACCTGGAATTGTTTGCCCTGGAGCACCAGCTGAATTTCACCTTGCTGTCCGATGAAAAGGGGAACATCGCAGAGCTGTTCGGCGTGCCCCGGAACGACGGGGGAAGCATCGATCGCGACATCCAGGGCAACACCCATCACCTGGTCCGCGGCACCACCATCCAGCGATGGACCTTTGTCCTGGACCGGAACGGGATGCTTGTGTACAAAGACTCGGAAGTGGATGCGGCCCAGGACAGCCAACAGGTCCTTGAATTTCTTGGATCCCTCAACTAGTTCTTCTTCGTTCTCAGCCGGTTCAGACCTATTTAGAACAACTCTATTTTACTTTCCTTCCGATCGGGAGAATTCTTGCAACTCCTGAAATTTTCATAATTTGTGGGAAACCCGCTTCCCATGAAACCAGCCTATCTGTGCGGATTCGACATCGGATCCATATCGATCAACGCAGTGGCCCTGGACGAAACCTGTCATGTGGTCCTCGACCGCTACATTCCCCATCACGGCAAACCCTTCGAAACCCTGCTGTCCGTGTTCGAAGAACTGGAAGAGCAGCTGGGCCCTGAACGCCTGGGCCGGCTCAGTTTCACCGGCACCGGTGGCAAGCTGGCCGCCGAGCTGTTGAAGGGTTCCTTCGTGAACGAAATTGTGGCCCAGTCGACGGCCGTATCCCACTTCCATCCGGAGGTGAAGACCGTCATCGAAATGGGTGGGGAGGACTCCAAGCTGATCTTCATGGACGAAGGAGAGGGAGGCGCTTCCCGGCTGTCCGACTTTGAAATGAACACCCTGTGTGCCGCAGGAACCGGATCATTTCTGGATCAGCAGGCCCGCCGGATCGGGATCTCCATCGAAGAGGAATTCGGGAACCTGGCCCTTCAATCGGCCGACCCGCCCGCATCGCCGGTCGCTGCAGCGTGTTCGCCAAAAGCGACATGATCCACCTTCAGCAAATCGCCACCCCCGTTCACGACATCGTGGCGGGATTGTGTTTTGCCGTGGCCCGGAACTTCATCAGCACCCTGGGCCGGGGGAAAACCTTTGCCTTTCCCGTGTTGTTCCAGGGCGGGTGTCCTCCAATGCCGGGATGATCCGTGCGTTCCGGGAATTGCTGGGTGCCGGGGACCGGGACTTGATCGTGCCCGAACACAACCGGTCCATGGGCGCCCTGGGAGCCGCCCTCCACCGGTCCACCCAGGCGGGATCGGCGGAAACGGCCCGGCCATCCTACGAAGGGACCGACAGTCTGCGGGCCTATCTTCAGGGGAAAATCCAGGGGGAAATCCTTCGAACCCCTCCACGAACCGCTGAGCGAAATCCACAAGGAAGTGCATCCCATCCCGGAAGGGAGGGTACCCTATCCCGTGTCCCTTGGCCTGGACATCGGCTCCCTGAGCACCAACGTGGTGCTGATCGACGACGCCAACCGGGTCATCGCCCGGCGCTATCTTCCCACGGCCAGCAAGCCCCTGGAAGCCATCCGGCAGGAATGTCGGAAATCTTCGAAGAGGTGGGGGACCGGGTGCGGGTGGTGGCGGCCGGCACCACCGGATCGGGACGCTACCTGACGGGCGACTTCATCGGGGCCGATCTCATCCGAAACGAAATCACGGCCCAGGCCACCGCGGCCATCGCCTTCGACCCGGAGGTGGACACCATCTTCGAGATCGGCGGACAGGATTCCTGGCACATCAGCATCGACCACGGGGTGGTGGTGGACTTCGAGATGAACAAGGTCTGCGCGGCCGGAACGGGGTCCTTCCTGGAGGAGCAGGCCGAGAAACTGGACATCCGGATCATCGAAGAATTCGGGACGATGGCGCTTGGCGCCAGGCAACCCGCCGGACTGGGCGACCGGTGCACGGTGTTCATGGAATCGGACCTGAACGCCTTCCAGCAAAAGGGCGTGGAAAAGGACAACCTGGTGGGCGGACTGGCCTATTCCATCGTTCACAACTACATCCAGAAGGTGGTCCGGAAAAAGCGGATCGGAAATCACATCCTGTTCCAGGGCGGGGTGACCAACAACCGGGCCGTGGTGGCCGCCTTTGAGAAAGTGACGGGAAAGAAAATCCACATCCCGCCCCATTTCGATGTCACGGGGGCCATCGGCGCGGCCATGCTGGCCAGGGACCACGTCCGGGAGCAGGGACTTCAAACCCGGTTCAAGGGCTTCGATATCAGCAAGGTACCCTTCAAAGTCGACAAATTCACCTGCAAGTCCTGCTCCAATCAGTGCGAAATCCGCAGGGTTCGCATCGAGGGCGAAAAAAGGCCCTGTACTACGGAGGGCGCTGCGAGAAATACGAACTGGAAGAACGGAAGGGAAAGGGGAAAGGCATCCCCAACCATTTCCAGGAACGCCTCGACATGCTCACCGACGGGTTTGAAGAAGGGAGGGATCCGGACAAAAACCATCGGGATTCCACGCGGTCTCATGGTGTTTTACCAGCAGTTTCCCTTCTGGAGCACCTTCTTCCGGGAGCTGGGATTCAACGTGACCGTCTCGGAGGAAACCAACCAGCAAACCATCAAAAAAGCCCTGGGCAACATCGTGGCCGAAACTTGCTTCCCCGTGGAAGTCATGCACGGTCACATCTACGACATGCTGGAAAGCTCCGTCGACTATGTTTTCACGCCCTTCATCATCAATGCCCGAGCGGAAAAGGGAAACGAGACCTCCAACTGCAACTGTCCCTGGGTCCAGACGGTGCCCTTCATGGTGAAGGCCTCCCTGAACGGCGAGCAGACCGGGAAGCTGCTGACCCCCACCCTCACCCTCCGCTACTCCGGGAAGGTGGTGGAAAACGAATTGTACGAATACCTGCATCCCCGGTTCGGGACGAGCCGGAAGGACCTGGTCCGGGCTATGAAGCTGGCCGATGCGAACCAGAGCCGATTCGAGCAACGGGTCAAGGCCCGGGGCAGGGAAGTCCTCGGCCAGCTCCCCGACGACAAAGAATGCCTGGTGATCCTGGGCCGCCCCTACAACACCGGTGATCCCGCCCTGAACCTGGGCATGGTGGAAAAGCTGATCAACCTGGATGTGCTCCCCATTCCCACCGATTTCCTGCCCCTGGCGGAGGAACACATCACCCTTGATTACGACAAGATGTACTGGCCCAACGGCCAGCGCATTCTGGCCGCGGCCCGGTACTCCGCCCGCCATCCCAACCTGCACGCCATCTACATGGGAAACTTCCGGTGCGGTCCCGACTCCTTCCTGTCCCATTTTGTCCATGAGGAAATGGCCGGGAAACCTTACATGGAGATCGAAATCGATGAACATGGCGCCGATGCGGGGATGATCACCCGCTACGAAGCCTTTCTGGACAGCCTCAAAGGAGCCCGGCGGAAGGCCGAAGCCGGAAAAAAAGTCTATACGCCGGGGAAGATGGTGGCCTCTCCCATGAAAGACAGGATTCTCTATTTTCCCTACCTGAGCGACGCCTCCCATGTGATCGCCGCCGTATGCCGCAGCTTCGGGATCCAGTCCGAGTCCCTCCCCATGCAGACACAGGAAGACCTGGACCTGGCCCGGAAACACACCTCGGCCCGGGAATGCTTCCCCATGATTTGCACCACCGGCAGCTTTCTGAAAAAACTTCAGGATCCGGCCACCGATCCGGCCCGGGTCAGTTTTTTCATGCCCGACCACAACGGGCCCTGCCGCTTCGGCCAGTACAACCGCTTCCAGCGGATCCTGTTCGACCGGCTGGGCTACACCAAAACCGAAATCATCGCCCCCAGCAACGACGGATCCTACGAGGACATTTCCGGGGGACACGGCTCCAAATTCCGCCTCAATTGCTGGAAGGGGTTCGTCGCCATGGACATGCTCCGGAAGCTGAAGCAGGAGCGCAAACCCTACGAGCTGGTTCCGGGATCCGTGGAAAAGGTCTACCAGCGCGCCCTGCAAACCCTCGTCGCCTGTATGGAAAACGGCGGCAGGGATTTGACCGACACCCTGGCCCGCATCGCCTTTGAATTCACCCAGATTCCCCTGACCAACGGCAAGCGGAAACCCGTGGTGGCCGTGGTGGGCGAAATCTTCATGCGCGACAACGATTTCTGCAGCGGCCACCTGGTGAGGCGTCTGGAAGCCTACGGTGCAGAGACCTGGATCGCCCCCTTTGCAGAATGGTTGTCCTACTCCACCATCCGTTTCACCCGGGACAGCCGGTGGAAGCGTGATTTCAAAGGGGTGGTCCGTTCCAAGCTTCAGGAATACGTTCAGGAAAAAACGGCCCGTCAGGTGGTCCGAGCCTTCCACGGGATGTTCGACGAAGACAAGGAGGTGCAGGTCAAGGACATGCTGGACGCCTGCGGACCCTATGTCCACAGGCACTACGACGGGGATCCCGCCTTGAATCTGGGAACTTCCGCCATCCTTGCCGAAAAGGGAATCTCCGGCATCGCCAACATTCTTCCCTTCACCTGCATGCCCGGCACGCTGGTGACGGCAGTTTCGGGACAATTGCGAAAGGACAAGGGCAACCTGCCCTATGTGAGCATTGCCTACGACGGACAGGAGGACGCCTCCATCGACCTGCGCCTTCAGGCCTTCATGCACCAGGCCCGGCAATATGCGGAAGAAAAGGGGCTCACCCGCTCCAAGACCGCCTTTTCCCTGGCCTGAGGCATCCGGATCCGGACTCCCGGGTGCGGGTCAGGCCGTCAGGTCCATGGGCAGGAGCCGGTCGAAGACAATGCCCGACGGATCGACCCGTGCCCGGGCCGCCAGGGCTTCCACCCCCCGCTCCACCGCACGGGCCAGGGTGTCTGCGTAGGCCGGATCGATGTCCCGTGCCGGGGCAAACCGCTCCACATCGGTTCGTTGCACCACGTACACCATGACGGCCCTCATGCCTTCCTCCCGGATGCGCATCAGGGTGTTCAGGTGCTTCCGCCCCCGCTCGGTGCGGGCATCCGGAAACAGGGCCATCGGACCGTCCTTCATGGTGACGTTTTTCACTTCGATGTAGCAGGGTCGCGGATCCTCGCCATAGAGATCGAAGCGGCTGTCGCCCCAGGTCACTTCCCTCCTCAGGCCGGTCAACCCCTCCAGGGAGGGAAGAATCCCCTTCGAAAGCCATTCATGGACCAGGGCATTGGGGCGGGCGGTGTTCACCCCCACCCAGCCCGCATCCATGCGGATCATCTCCCAGGTGTAGGCCGTTTTTCGGGCGGGATCGGCGGCCGGCGACAGGAACACCTCGGCGCCTTCCCGCACACAGCTTTTCATGGAACCGGAATTGGTGCAATGGGCCGTCACTTCCCGGCCGTCATCCAGCAGGACATCGGCCAGAAAACGTTTGTACCGCCGAATCAGCCGGCCATGGATCAGTTCGTTTTCAAAAACCATGGGTTCATCGTTTGCACGACAAATATACACAAGCCAGGAGTTGGCCCACCATTTCCGGACGGTGGTCAAATTGCACAATCACCCTGTTTCCATCCCCGCCATCTTTTGTAATTTTGGATTCCAACCGACAAAACAATTTCCATGAAACGTGCATTTCTCCTCCTTGCTGCTGCAATCCTTCTCCTGTCCTTCCAGAATGTGGAAGCCCAGAGCCTTCGCTCGATGGTCCGGAACAAAATCATCGAAGACAACCTGAAAGCCCAGGCCAAGCGGGACAGCACGCGGGCCGTGGAAGAAGGTCGTGAACCCGACCAATCCCCCAACACCTCCATGAACCGGGTGTACATGGATGCCCTGGGCCTCACCGACAACGTGGCCTATGAAAAGGAGTACGGGTTTGATGCCTACATGCAGTTCGAAATCAACTCCTACAAGAAAAACGGCAAACTCGACGAGACCGTCCGCTACGACAACTACCTGTCCAAGGACGGGATGGATTATGCCATGGTGTTCTCCGATGAGAACGGGCGGTCCACCATCCTGTTCGACACCAAGAACCTGGCCTCCCTGATTCTCGTGGAAAGCGACGGGGAACGGACGGGTTTTGCCACAGCCATCGACAAAGACATCCTCACCGAAGCCGCCGAGGAAGTGGAAGAAGAATACACCGACCCCTACGCGATCTACAAGACCGGGAAAACGAAAACCATCCTGGGATATTCCTGCGATGAATACCTCATCGAAGCCAAGGACGAGGAAAACAACGACCTCAGCACCGTGCACATGTGGATTTCTGAAAAACTGGGAAAGGAACTGCGCAAGGAATGGATGAACAACCAGCAGGCATTCGGCAACGCATTCAATTACGCGGCCGAAACCCGGGGGATGGCCCTGGAGTATGAGGTGACCGACGAGGATGGGGAAAAGACGACCATGACCGTGACGGAGATCGATCTGAACAAATCCCACAAAATCTCCACCTACGATTATTCCATCATGTCGCTCCGGCAAAAATCCAGCGAGGACTGATGAAGGTCCGGACCCTCCTGCTCGACTTTCCCTCCGGCCCTGAGAAAGTGGCCCTGTTGAAAGAGGTGGGCAGGAATCCGGTGTTGCGAAACGAGCTGTGTTCCCTGGCCCTGGAAGATCAGGATCCCCTGTCGTGGAGGGCGGCCTGGATTCTGAACGGTGCAGACGAAGCCTGCCCGGGCATTGACTGGAGCTTTCTTCCCGAAATCGTGGAGTCCCTACCCCACCTGAAATCCACCGGTACGCTCCGCGAATTTCTTCGCCTGCTTACCCGGCATCCGGTTCCGGAGGACAGCCAGGGTCTGCTCATCGACCGGTGCTTTCACTACCTCGCCATGGAACGGTATCCCGTGGCCGTGAAGGTTCACGCGATGCAAATCGTCTTCGACCACACCCTGCTGTACCCCGAACTCAAAGAGGAGCTCTCCATGGTCCTCCAGGACCAGATGGCCCATGGCACGGCCGGATTCAAATCCAGGGGGAGGAAGATTCTGGCGCGCCTCGAACAAATGTGACTGGGTGCTTTTTTGTATGTTTGCCTGCAAATCGACGTGCGTTGCCGGACATCCACTTCATCTTGTACAAACCGGGAGTCCCCGGAAACGTGGGCGCTGCAGCCCGTGCCATGAAAACCATGGGGTTCCGTCGCCTCGATCTCATCGACCCCTGCCCCCATCTGGGCCCGGAGGCCCGCATGCTCGCCCACGGGTCGGGCGACATCCTGGAACAGGCCCGGGTGTTTCAGGATTTCGGAGACATGGCGGCCGAATTCGATTTGGTCCTGGCCACGACGGCCAAGTCACGGACCGCCAAGCACGAGTACCATTCGAGCCGCGAGGTGCTTGACCTGCTGAAAGCGAAGGCATCCAGCCTGAACCGGGTGGGGGTCCTGTTCGGAACCGAAGAAAGCGGTCTGCCCAACGAACTCATTCTCCGGTCCGACGCCGCCGTCAGCATCCCCATGGCCACGGACTACCCCAGCCTCAACCTGGCACAGGCCGTCATGGTCATGGCCTATGAGCTGGCACCGCTGAACGCACTCTCCCTTCCGGGGGAAGAAAAGGAAAAAAGCGGGGAAGGGTATGGACACCTGAAATCCCTCACGTCCGGTTTGCTGAGCGACGTGGGCATCCCCGAGGGAAGCCCGCTCCACCACCGGATCCTGGAACGGCTGGCCACGGTGGGCAACAACGACATCCCCCTGCTGCTATCCATTGCTGGCAGGATCAATCACAAGGAGGACTGATGGAACGATTGCATGTGTTGCTGGTGTACAACGGCCGGATCCCCACCCCCAAATACGGGGGGACGTCCCGGGACATCTGGTACCTGGGAAAGGAACTGATCCGGATGGGGCACCGGGTGACCTTCCTGGTGGGGAAAGGGTCCCTCTGCCCCTTTGCCCCGGTGCGTTTTTTTGATCCGTCCAGTCCCCTGGAAACGCAGATTCCGGAGGACGTGGACCTGGTTCACTCCCACATCCCCGTGCGCTCTCCCCTTCCGAAGCCCTACATGATCACCCTTCATGGCAACGCTGCCGGCCTGGATGAATTCGACCGGAACACCACCTTCATTTCCCGGGACCACGCGGCAAGGTACGGAAGCGAGGTGTTCGTATACAACGGACTCGGCTTTGAAGAATACGGAACCCCCCGGTTCGATGGGAAACGGTCCCATGTCCATTTTCTCGGGAAAGCGGCCTGGGGGGTGAAAAACCTGAAAGGGAGCATGGCCATTGCCCGGGGGGCGGGCCTTCCGCTCCGGGTGCTGGGCGGTACCCGGATCAACCTGAAGATGGGCATCCGGGTGACCCTCGATCCCCGCATCCGGTTCGAAGGCATGGTGGGCGGGGAAAGGAAAAACAGGCTGATCAATGAATCAGGCGCCCTGCTGTTCCCGGTCCGATGGCACGAACCCATGGGTCTGGCCGTGGTGGAAAGCCTGTACTTCGGCTGCCCGGTGTTCGGTACCCCCTATGGCGCACTGCCCGAGCTTGTCCCACCGGAATTCGGCTTCCTGTCGAACCGGCAATCGGAGCTCATCCGGGCCGTGAAAGAGCACGGATCGTACGACCGGAAAAAATGCCACGAGTATGTGTGCGATACGTTTTCGGCCGGCCACATGACCCGGAATTTTCTGCCCCTCTACGAAAAAGTGCTCCGGGGCGAGGCCCTCAACCCGGTTCCTCCCCGGTTGCAGGAAGCATCGGGTCCGAAATATCTTCCCTATTACACGGATTGATGCATGGACGCGGACGACCGGAAATACATTCGGACCCTCATTGGCCAGGGGGAACACGACCAGCTGGATTTCAAATTCGAGATCAGCGATGCCCGGAAGATCGCACGAACCCTGTCGGCCTTCTCCAACACCCGGGGAGGCCGGTTGCTCATCGGCGTAAAGGACAATGGAAGAATCGCCGGAATCCGCTCCGACGAGGAATACTACATGCTTGAATCAGCGGCCACGCTTCACTGCCGGCCGGCGGTTGCCTTCGAAAGCCGGAAGTACCTGGTCGACGGGAAACAAGTCCTGGAGGCTTACATCCCCCCGGTGGAGAACAAGCCGGTCTTTGCCCGGGACGACCGCAAGCGCTGGATGGCCTACATCCGGGTGGGGGACGAGAATTTCCTGGCCCACATCGTGCAATTGAATCTCTGGAAGGAAGAGCAACGTTCGGAAGGCCAGTCGCTGGTGTTTGACAGGTCCCAGGAAATTCTTCTCGACTTTCTTCGCCGCCTGGGGCCCGGCAGTCTGGAGACCCTGGTCCGGGAAACCGGCATGAAGCGCAAGGCATTGATCCACGACCTGACGGTCCTGGTCCGGTTCGATGTCCTGGAACTGTACCACCGGGAGGGAGAGGTCCTGTTCAAACTCCGTGATACGCCGGGACGGCCCTGATCAGACAAATTCGAGCAGGGAATCAAAGATTCCTTTCCCGTCCCCGAATTCCCCGTTGCCGAAAAATGCCCGTTCCGGTTGGGGAATGATTCCGAAGATGTTTTTTTTCTCGTTGCAGATCCCCGCAATGTTGTCGACCGATCCCGTGGCATTCATCTCCTCGGAAATCCGGGCATCCCGGTCGCAGTAGCGAAACAGGATCTGATCCTGGTAGCGCATGTGGACCAGTGTCTCCTCCTTGGCCGCATACCGCCCGTACCCGGTGGCGATGGGCACCCGGTAAGCCTGATCGCCGGACAGCCTCTTCGTCAGGGGCGTGAGATCGTTGTCCGGTTTGATGTAGGTGTTCCTGCAAATGTAGCGCTGGCTCCGGTTCATCCGCAGGTTTCCCGGCAAAAGTCCCGTGTCGCAGAGAAGGCGGAACCCATTTCCGATGCCCACAAGCAACTTCCCCCGGTCGGCATACTCCAGAAGGGAATCGATGACCTGGGATTCCTGGATGCATTTGGAAGCCTGGGAGGAGCCCTTGCAGGGAAGCCCACCGGGGACAAAAAGAAGCTCCACCCCGTCGAGTCTGGTTTCCTGATTCCAGATGAGCCTGGCCTTCCGCCCATACCCATGGTCCAGAACCCTCAAGAGCTCCTTGTCCCCATGGGCACCGGGAAAAATAAGTATGCCGAGACTCATTGCAATCGTGGTAAGTTCTCTCAAAGATAACGACAAAAGGGGTTTATGCAAATTTGATACATCTCATTAAAATCTTAGCTTTACATTCGCGGGCATACCTCCGCTGAACCGGTTTCCATGACGATCGAGGACAAAGACATCCAGCTGTTTCAGGAAAGCATTCGCAGGCTGGCACGGTACGATTTTGAAGACTACTCCATCACTTCCCTGAGACGCCGTCTGACCCGCATTCTGCTTGAATTCGACATGGACATGGCCCAGCTCACCCGGAAGATGGAGTCCGACCCCGGCTTCCTGGAAAAGATTGTCCGGAAGATCACCGTCCACACCACCGAATTGTTCCGGGATCCCGGCATCTGGATTGAGTTGGAAAAGGCTTTCCTGGAACGATTCCGGAACCAGGACCGGATCCACATCTGGCATTCCGGCTGTTCGACCGGTCAGGAAGTCTATTCCATGATGATGCTCCTGGACCATCTGGATCTGCTCGATCGAAGCCGGATCTTCGCCAGCGACCTGAATCCGGACGTCCTGGAAACCGCCAGGGAAGGCAAATACCGGTACCGGTTCAACCAGAGCTACCTGGAAAACTTCGACCGGGTGATCCTTGGCGGCGATGGCCAGACCGGAAGAGCCCAGAAGAAATCCTGGAAAAAGTATTTTCACATCGATGAAAGCAGGGACATCATCCAGATGAAGGACTTTCTGCGGATGAAGCCCGACTACAAGGTGTTGGATCTTGTCCACGACGACAACCTGTTCGAACAGGAGTTCGATGTGATCATGTGCCGGAACGTGATCATCTACTTCAACACGAAATTGCAAAACCGGGTGTTCAAACTGTTCCATACGAACCTGAAGGAAGACGGGATGCTGATCCTGGGGGTGCATGAATCCATCCTTGGGCCTGCCACCCACAAATTCAGAAAAACAGACCCCTTTTATGTGAAACGGTGACCCAGGATCATGCGCTTTCCCAGACTCACCATACGAAGCAAACTGTTCCTCTCCGCGGGGTTGACCGCCGTGCTCTCCTTGCTGATGCTGCTCTTCCTGCTCCAGGGATATCAACAGCTCAGCCGGGACCGGAACGCATTGAACGGACGGATCGGGATCTGGACGCAATACCGGGAATTGGAAGGGCTCCTTACCCGCGAGTCGCTTCGGGGAAATCCGGAACAAACCCGGGTTCTTCTGCAAACGATCCGTGAATTCCGGACCGCCTGCGCAGAGGAACTGGAGAGGACCCATGAGCAGAATGAAAACGACGATCCGTTGTTGTCCAAAGCTCTGACCCGGGCGGAGTACCTGGAATCGCTGTGGGAAGATCCGTCACAGACGAACGGAACGATGGAGCGGAGCAGGGAACACCGGCTGATTCTGCTGGATATGATGACCGAATACCAGTCCGGACTGGATGCACGGCAGCGGGAACTTCAACGAAACACCCTCCTGCTGATCGGCCTGGCCATGGGCTTCCTGTTGCTTTTGGCGTATCTTTCCAATCTGTTGGTCATTCGGAACTTTTCCTTGTCCTGGCAGAAACTCAAAGCCTTCAGCGCCAGACTCGCCCAGGGTCAGCTCCCGGAAATCCCCAATGCGGAAACAGAGGATGAATGCGGAGAGGTTGCCGGAGATCTCCGACTTCTGGTGGAAACCCTGGCAGAGAAGCGGGATTACCTGAAGCTCATTTCCAGGGATGGACACGGTTCCCTCTACACCCCTCCCGATGGGGACGAGCTGGGGCAGGCCCTGCGGATGTTGTCGGATCATCTCACCCGCAAGGAACTGGAGGAGGTGAGCCGAAACCGGGAGGACAAACGCCAGAACTGGGTTTCGGAGGGCATGGCCCAATTGGGGGAGATCCTTCGATCGGAACGGGAAAACGTGGTGGAACTCAGTCACCGGATCGTACAGAAACTGGTGGCCTACATGAACGTGGAAATGGGCGCCATGTTCGTTTCCCAGCAGCGGGAAGGCGCTTCTCCGATTCTCGAACTAACCGCCTCCTATGCTTTCGACCGACGGAAATACCGGACGAAGACCGTGGAGCTCGGGGACGGGCTTGCCGGGACCTGCGCTCAGGAAAAGGAGAAAATCTTTCTCACGGAAGTCCCCGAAGAATACTTCGAATTGCGGTCCGGGACGGGTTCCTCCAAGCCCAACTGCATCCTCCTGGTTCCGTTGATGATGAATGGCACGGTGTACGGGGTTCTGGAACTGGCCACCGTCCGTTTGCTCCGTCCCTTCGAAATCGAATTCGTGGAATCCCTCTCGGAACCCATCGCCTCCTCCATTCAGGCGGTTCAAAGCAACGAGCGCACCGCCGTGCTTCTGAATCAGTCTCAAACCCAGGCCGAAATTCTGAAGCAACAGGAAACCCGGATGAAAGACAGCGTGAAGGATTTGGAAACGGCCCAGGAGGAATCGAGGAAAAAAGAATCGGAAATCCACGGGATCCTCAATGCCATCAACCAATCGGCCCTGGTGGCCGAGTTGGGATTGAACGGCCGGTTCAGCCATGTCAACGACCGCTTTGTCCTGCAGATGGAATCCCACCGGGACCAGATCATCGGCAAACCACACAGTGAATTTGCCAAGGTGGATCCCTATTCCGAAGAGTACAAAGAATTCTGGAACCGCCTGCGAAAGGGAGAAACTGTGTCCAACACCGAAACCTATGTGTTGTTTTCAGGGAAGGAAATCCACCTGCACCAGACCTTCACACCCCTGGTGAACGAACGCGGCCGGGTGTACAAGATTCTGAACATTGCAGAGGATGTGACCGAGACCACCGAACTCCACGCCTTGTTGGGGAAACAGGAACAGGCGATGGAACGGAAAGGACTGGACATGCAAAGTCTCCAGGCAGCGGTGAACTCCGCCTTTGTGAAATGCGAACTGGATGCCGAAGGCGTCATCCTCGATGTCAACGACAAGTACAACGAAATCACCGGTCTCAACCGAAAGGAGTTGCTCGGCCGGAACTACCGCACCTTTTTGCAGGAACTGGAGAAAGACCAGTTTGAACGGGTGTGGACGGAAGTCCTGAAAGAAAAATCCTTTGAGGGAACCATGCGGCGAACCAAACCCACGGGCGAGGAGGTGTGGCTGGCCGCCACGCTGACTCCGGTAAAGGATGAACACGGAGTCATCTACAAAGTGTACCTGATGGGATTGGATGTGACGGAGAAAAGGCTGAAATATCAGTTGCTTGAGGAGGCCAACAAGGAAATAGATCGCTTGCGCTCGTTGATGCAGAAACCATGAGACCTGACAAGCCATACCGCAATCCGGGCAGGGACCAGATCGTCCTGTGGGTTGTCTTTGTCCTCCTGATTGTTTCCTCCCTGGTCCTTCTGGGGCTTTCCTGGAATCAGAGTCCGGGCGAGAGGCCGGGAGTCCCGCTATTGCTTCTCTGGCTTGTGACGGGATCATCCGCCGCCTTTCTCTTTTTCCGGGCCGCCTTCCGGCCGGTGGATTCCCGGCTGGATGAAAAATCCGGCGCCGAAGAACCGGAGGAGAATCCGGACCGGGTCCGGGGGATCGAGAAGAAGGACAAGGAGGAAAAACAGATGGATTTCACCGCCACGGCGCGAAAACTCGTTCGCAGGACCCCGGACGATTGTTCCCTGGAGGAGGCGCTTTCCATCCTGCTGACAAACCTGGCGAAGGAATTGGAAATCATGTCCGGGATGGCCTTCCTTTACAAGGATGGCATGTACGTGCACTGCTGTTCCTATGCCAGCCAGACACCGAATCCGCCGGAACCCTTTCACCTGGGGGAAGGATTGGGAGGGCAGGTGGCCAGAAACGGTCAAACCATGGTTCTGTCCCGCCTGCCGGAAGGCTACCTGGATGTGCTGTCGGGACTCGGGAAATCCAAACCGACCTACCTGGCCCTGGTTCCCCTGATGATCCAGAACCAATGCGTGGCCGTGGTGGAGTGCTGCGGATTCAAGCACGATCCTCACCACATTGAGCAACTCTTCCGGATTTTTGCGCGGGATGTGGCAGTGAAACTGGAACAAACTCCTCGATCCGAATCATGAGAAACGACCGGAATACGGAGGAACGGATTCAAACCAACCGGAGGAGGCTGATCCTGTCGAGCCTTCTGGTCCTGGTGCTGACCCTTCTGGTTCATGTCGCCCTCCTTATGGACCGGGGCGAAAGTCTTCGGATTTCCACCCTGCTCGGCTTGCCCGGAAGCCATCCCACGCTTTTTGTCCTGGACTTGATGCCGTTGCTTGTGTTTGCCCTCCTCCTCGGTCAGCACCGCCAGTTGATCCGGACCTGGAAGTCCCAGGAAGCCAGGCTACGCTCGTCCGATGAACGGATGGAGCAGAACGCCGCCTTCGCCAAGATCCTCTCGGAAGGGGAGGATCCCGAACCCTACGAGGGAATGCTGGAAAACAACCTTGGGAAAGCCCTGCGGATGATCCAGATCAACATCAAATCGAATCGCAGGAAAGAAAGGGAACAATCCTGGATCGCGGAAGGGAAGGACATCGTTTCCAAAATCCTTCGGGAACACCAGGATCCGGGCGAACTGTCCTATCAGATCCTCCGTGCCCTGAATACCTACATCGATGCCATCCAGGGGGCCTTCTACCTGCACCAGGAAGACACCGGAGTCCTGGTAAACACGGCCACCTATGCCTTCAACCGGAGAAAATACGTCCGGCAGGAATTCCGGATGGGCGAAGGCCTCGTGGGACAGTGTGCCTATGAAATGGATTACATCTACCGGACCGAAATCCCCGCGGATTACGTGACCATCCGTTCGGGCATCCTGGGCGACCAGAAACCTGCCAGCATCCTCCTGGTGCCCCTGATCACCAATGAGGAACTGCAGGGAATCGTCGAGTTTGCCTTTCTGGAAAACCGCATTCCCAAACTGACCATCCAATTCCTGTTGGAATTGGGGGAAATCATCGCCCGGACCCTCATGAACCTCCGCATGAACCTGAAAACGAGACGGCTTCTGGAAGAATCCAGAACCATGACCGGAGAGTTGAGAAACAATGAAATCCTCCTTCAGGAGAATGCAAAAAGGATGAAATCCACCCAGCTGGAACTGGAACAAAGCAACCTGAAGCTGGAGACCCAGATGCAGGAAGCCCAGAACGCCCAAAACCGGTTGCACCTCCTTCTTGAATTCGCTTCCGAAGTCATCTCGATCTACGACGACCAGTACCGCCTCACCTACATCAGTCCATCCGTGATCCACATCTTCGGTTATACGGCGGCTGAAATGATGGGCGGCAAGGACATGGACCGGATCAGCCGGGAAGACGAAATCCGGATCCGGAAAACGCTGGAACAGCTTCGAAAGGACCCGCTGGATGTCAAACAGATCGAATATTCCTACCTGAAGAAAAACGGGGAACGGATCTTTCTTCGCACCCTGTGCCGGAACAAGCTTGCCGATCCTTCCATCCGGGGTTTGGTCCTGAACACCACCGACATCACCGAATCGATCCGGGTCGAGAAGGAGCAGCGGCTCAAAACCCGCATGCAATCCCTGTCGGAGAATTCCCTGGACCTGATCCTGCGGCTCAACCGGAGCGGACTGATCCACTACGCCAATCCCATCGTGGAGGACTATACCGGGATGGCTCCGGAATCCATCCTGAACCGGAATCTTTCCGAAATCGACTTCCCGGAAAGCTTCTCCAGACTTCTGGTGGACATTCTTCATGCCGTGGAGACCCATCCGGTGAAAAAGAACCTTCAGGTCACTCTCCCCATCCGCATGGGGGAATATCTTGCGGAAAGGATCCTGAGCGTGGATGCCATTCCTGAGTTTCAGGGGAAGGAATTGGAAACCGTGCTGGTGGTGGGGCATGACATCACCGAGGCAAAGCGGATCGAAAAAGAGATCAAGATCCAGAACCGGAAGGTGCAGGACAGCATCAATTATGCCGAGCGGATCCAGTCCAGCATTCTTCCCGAGATGGACCGGATCGGAAAAGCCTTTGCAAAAAGCTTTGTGTACTACCAACCGAGGGATGTGATCTCCGGGGACTTTCCCTGGATGTTCGAAAGCAAGGATGCATGGTACCTGGCCGCCGTGGACTGCACCGGACACGGGGTGCCGGGGGCGTTGTTGTCGCTGGTCGGTTTGTTCTTGCTGAACAACATCACCGCCCTGAACCCGGGTCTGTCGGCCGGGGAACTGGCCGAAAACCTCCACAAGGAGGTCCGGAAGGCGCTCAAACAGGACAGGGACGGCCCGGAAACCCGGGACGGCATGGACATGGCCCTGTGCAAATTCTTCAAGAAAGAGAATCGGATGGAATTTGCAGGTGCCCACCGCCCCCTCTATCTCCTGAGCGAAGGAGAGCTCACGGTTCTCCCGGGCGACAACAAGGCCATCGGAGGCATCCCCCCCCGAAAGAAGGAAGAAAAGCCCTTCACCACCCATTCCCTGGCATGCAGGAAGGGGGACAAGTTCTTTTTCTTCACGGACGGCTTCATCGACCAGCTGGGAGGGCCCAAAGGCCTCAAATACGGATCGGCCCGTTTCCGGAACGCCCTCCTGGATCATGCGGCCTACACCCTCCCCCAGTTCCATTCCTACTTTCAGAAGGACCACATCGACTGGCGGGGCGACGAAGCCCAGCTGGACGACCTTCTGCTCATTGGAATTGAGGTATAATTCCTATATTTGAAAAGCAACAGCCACGGGTGGGCGCTAAAACAAGGACACATGTCTTTCTCAGGGGAAAGCAAAGGCTTCTTCAACTACATCTACGATCGGTACCAGGATCTGAAGATCAAGGACATCACCATTGCCTACGAGGGACAGATCACCCATCAGATCATGAAAGCCCTGACCAGCCTGGTGGAGGACCAGTTGGATGACGTGGAGGACGAACTGGTTCTTCGTAGGGTGTACCACGTCATGGTGGAGTCGCTCCAGAACATCAACCGCCACGCCGAAAGCTATGAGGACAAGGGACACCCCTATCCGGGCATGGGCCTGGTCCTTGTCACGAAGAACGATCAGCGCTTCCGCGTCACCACGGGAAACATCATCGAAAGCAGCCAGGAAGAAGAAATCGCCATGTTCCTGGGACGGCTCAACACGATGGACAAGGACGCCCTCAAGGAATTGCACAAAAAGCAAATGCGGGATGGCGCCATTTCTGCCAAGGGAGGCGCCGGACTGGGATTCATCGACATCAAACGGAGGACGGGCAATCCTCTGGACTACAGCTTTGTCAAAATCGATGAGGAAACCTCCTTTTTCATATTTACATCAACCATCTCGAGATAAAGACCATGGAAAGTTTGAAAAGAGACCCCAGTGATGACAGTCCCCGCGTCGTATTGGACAAAGCGGGCCAGATTCTTGAAATCAGCGGAAAATCCCTGCCCGAGGACGTGGTGGACTTTTACCAACCCATCCTCAACTGGTTTCACGGGTACCGGGCCGATCCCAACCCCAAAACCGTCGTCACGTTTCGCTTCATCTATTTCAACACGGCATCCTCCAAAATGATTCTGGACATCCTCATGATCCTGGAATTGATGGTCGAAGACGGCAGGGACGTGCTGGTCCGGTGGGAGTCGTCCGGCTCGGATGACGACATGCAACAAGCCGGACGGGAATACGAAGACATGGTGGATGTTCCCTTCGAACATGCCACGTTCGAAGACTGATGCATGAGTGAAGAGATCCTCAAGGCGCTGATCCGGCTCTTTGCCCTGATTGCCAAACAGGACCGGGGCCTGGGAGACACGGAGAGAGCCTATGTGGAACGTTTCCTGCTTCAGCAAATCGGCCTCGACTCAGCCGGCGAATACCTTGAACTTCTCCAGGAGACCGCCCAGAAGCAGGAAGAAGAGGGCGCCCTCACCTCGGTGCTGGATTCGGTCCGGGTGCTGAAGGTTTGCAAGCAAATCGCCCAAACCATCAACCAGCGCCAGAAGGCAGTGGTTCTTGTCCGCATTCTTGAATTTGTTCACAGCACGGGGCCCTTGTCCGATCAACGGATGAGCATCGTAAAAACCGTGTCGGACATTTTCCGCGTCCCGGATTCGGAATACAGGGCCATTCTGACCCTTGTCGCTTCGGACGATCCGAAGGACTACTCCGCCGAAGAACATCTCGTTGTCTTCGACACCGACCTCCTTCCGCGGGACATCCGGTCCTACCATCTGTACGGAAGCGACAAACCCCTGTTTTTTCTCCGGCTCCCTTCGGTGGAACTGTATTTCGTCCGGTACCCGGGCCATTTGGAGGCCCAGCTGAACGGACTGGCTCTGGATCCGGGCCGGATCTACCTTTTTGCCAGCGGGAGCGCCCTCCGGCTCCCCACGGGAAAACCGCTGTACTACAGCGACATTGTATCCAGATTCCAACGAGGCGAACAGGGCACGGAGCTCGTCCTGGAAGCCCGGGACCTGGGGTTTGACTTTCCCGGCGGCGTGGAGGGGCTTTCCGGCGTCGGGTTTACGGCCAGAAAAGGGAACCTGGTGGGGATCCTGGGCTCCAGCGGCGCCGGCAAGACCACCCTCCTGAACGTCTTGTCCGGTCAATCGGCACCCACCCGGGAGAGGTCCGGATCAACGGCACTCCCATCCAGGCAAAGGAGAATGTCCTCAAAGGCCTCTCGGGGTTCGTTCCCCAGGACGACCTGCTCGTGGAGGACCTCACGGTGTTCGAGAACCTGTACTTCAATGCCCGCCTGTGTTTTCGCGATCTCCCCGATGCGGAAATCCGGGAACAGGTTGAAAATGTCCTTTCCAGCCTGGGCCTGACGGAGAAACAAAACATGAAAGTGGGTTCCCCCATGAACAAGACCATCAGCGGGGGACAGCGAAAGCGGCTGAACATTGCCCTGGAACTCGTCCGCGAGCCGGCCATTTTGTTTCTGGACGAACCCACCTCGGGGCTCTCGTCCCGGGATTCGGAACACGTGATGGATTTGCTCCGGGAACTGACCATCCGGGGGAAACTGATCTTCGTTGTCATCCACCAACCCTCCTCGGAACTCTTCAAGATGTTCGACCAGGTTCTGATCCTGGATACGGGCGGAAAACTCGTGTATTTCGGGAATCCGGTGGAGGCGGTCATCCACTTCAAAAAGGCGGACAGCCAGGTGAATGCGGGAAAAGGGGAATGTCCGGTGTGCGGAAACGTGAATCCGGAAATGATCTTCAACATTCTGGAAGCCAGACAGGTCGATGATTACGGAAACGACAGCGGACACCGGAAGGTCTCACCCCAGACCTGGCAGGCCCTGTTTGAGGAAAGCCGGGAGAAGGAAGAAGTGACCGTTCCGGACGGCCTGCCCGGGTCCGCCCTACGGATCCCCCGGTGGAGAAGCCAGATCCTGACCTACTTCCTGCGCGACCTGAAGTCCAAGATCGCCAACACCCAGTACCTCGTCATGACCCTGTTGGTGAGTCCCGTCCTGGCGCTGATCCTGGCGTATCTGGTCCGGTACATCGCAGACCCCGCCAGCTCGAGATACATCTTCCGGGAAAACGAGAACATCCCCATCTTCCTTTTCATGGCTTTGATTGTGGCGCTCTTCCTTGGACTGATCCTGAGTGCGGAGGAAATCTTCAAGGACAGGAAGATTCTGAAACGGGAACAATTTCTGAACCTGAGTCGTTCGGCCTACCTGGTGGCAAAGGTGGTGATCCTTTTCCTGCTCTCTGCCATCCAGACCATCGTTTTCGTGTGGATCGCCAACGGGATCCTGGAGATCCGGTTCATGACCCTCCCCTACTGGCTGGTCCTGTTTTCGACGGCAGCCTGTGCCAACATGATCGGCTTGCTCATCTCGTCGACCTTTTCCTCGGCCGTGACCATCTACATCGTGATCCCCCTGGTGATGATCCCCATGATGGTGTTGAGCGGTGCCATGTTCTCCTTTGAAAAACTGAACCGGAAGGTGGTATCGGCAGACAAGGTCCCCCTGGTGGCCGAATTCATGCCCACGCGCTGGGGATATGAGGCTCTGATGGTTCACCAGTTCAAAGCCAACGAATTTGAAAAGACCTTTTTTGAGGACGACAAACAGGTCAGCGTTACAAACTTCCGGAGTGCCTATCTGCTGCCCCAGCTGGAGGAGAGGCTGCGGAACCTGAAAGCGGAATTTGCCCGGGATGGCCGGATCGAATCCACACGCCGGGACCTGGTCGTCCTGGAACATGAAATCAAGGCATTCGACGCCTACCTGACCGACGCCGGTCTTCCCGTCGGGGACTGGAATGCCGCGACCCCCTCCCCGGAATTCTTTGATGGGCTGGAAAAGGCCCTGTCCATCCTCCGCAACCGGTTCCTGGAACAATACACCGCGGCCATCAGCGTCAAGGAAAGGCGGTTGGGAAAAATCATGAGAGACCGAAAGCCGGTGTATTACCAGATGCTCGACCAATACCACAACGAAGCGGTTGCCGACCAGGTACGGAAAATTTATGAAAAGCATCCCATCGTGGAATACAAGGGCCGGTTGATCCGGCAGAGCGAACCGGTGTTCCTGGATCCGCCCGCCGGCTTCCCGGGCATTCGTTCTCATTTTTTCGCTCCCCGGAAATATCTTCTGGGCCGGTATGTGGACACCTTCGGGTTCAATGTCGGCTTCATCTGGGTTCTCACGCTCCTGGCCTACCTTTTTCTGTACTACGATCTTCCCGGCCGGTTGATCCGGTGGAAAGGGTTTGGGAAGAATTCTTGAAAAATCCTGAAAAAAGATTCGTCTTTATTGTTTAATTTTAATGTGCCTTGATGGCGAAAGTGGCAAATGTAAAGCACTGCAGACATGATTCGTAACATCTTCCTTCCGGCCCTGGCCATCCTGATCCTGACCGCCTGTGGGCAAAAACCTTCCGAAAACCTCCAGGTGGACATGGAGGAGGTGCACGCCGGTGAACTCCAGATCTCCTCCGAAACCATGAACGAGATCATTTCCAACATCGCCTCCCCCATTGAGGTGGCCTCCCTGATCTCGTCCCTGAACATCCCTTTCTCGACGGGATATCTGGCCGATCCGGACAAGTTGTCCACCAACACCACCGGTTTTGAAATGGCGTTCAGCCTGGGGGCCCTCAGCGCCGACCTGGGGTACCTCAACATGTACGAAAAAACCGGGAGTGCGGTCAATTACCTGACCAGCATCAACCGGCTGGCCGATGCCCTGCAAATCGGGCAGTTCTTCGATTTCGCAACCATCAAGCGACTTGCCACCACCAGTTCGGATCTCGACTCGCTGATGTTTTTGTCCATCAACAGCTTCAACAACATGGACAAACACCTGCGGGAAACCAAGCGGGGCAACCTGAGCGCTCTGATGATTGCCGGAGTCTGGCTGGAGGGACTCTATCTTTCGACCCAGGTGGCCCTCCACCACCCCAACGAGGAACTGAAGTCCATGATCGGGGAACAGAAACTGATCCTCAACGACCTTCTGCTGGTCCTGAACAATTTCAAGAACGAGGAAATCATTGAAGGCTACCTGTCCGACCTGGAGAAAATCAAAGAAGCGTTTGACAATGTGCGCATCACCTACGAGGTGGGCGAGCCCCAGACCATGGAAAAAGACGGCATGCTGATGGTGGTCCAAAGCGAATCTTCCCATGTCGATATGGGGGATGAAACCCTGCAACAGATCATCCACATCACCGAAATGGTTCGCAACCAACACATGAATCACACCGCTCCCTGAGCCCTGACACCTTGACCAAACATCCCGTACTCATGAAAATCCGGAACATCATCCTCGCCAGTGTTTTTTGCCTGATCACCCTGTCCATGGTGCAGACCGAACGGAAGGAAAGGGTGCAGGAGTGTGCCAACCAGGCCGGTGACGGTGCCATCTACCTGAAAGAATTCGTTGTGAGCCTGCCCAAGGCAATCAAAGGGGAGCAACCGCCGATCTACAGGCAGGCCGTGATATTGCGGGGCAACAACATCTATCGCTTCAACCTGTGCAATGAAAAGGGGGAGGCCATCATTCGCATCTATGACAGCTCCAACATGCTGATCAGTTCCTACGACACCAAAACCGAAAAGGAGTACAATCCCATCAACTTCCTGTGCCGCAAGACCGGACAATACATGATCGCGATCACGTTCAAGGAAGGAAAGGCGGGGGAGGCGATCGGGA
>JAWKKO010000036.1:0-32197 GCA_041393235.1 Bacteroidales bacterium | reverse complement strand
GACCTGGTCAGCTGAAAATTCCTGGTAGCCCGACTTCTGGGTGATTTTTCGCACGACCTCATGCGACAGGGTGTTCATGGGCTCGAACCGGCCGCCCTTGTCCTGAACCCACAGGGCCCCGAAGGCCTGCGCTTCATCCTTTGGCGGGACGGATTGGGCAAACAAACTCATTCCCCCTCCAAGAAGCAGAAGGGCCACCACACCGGCTTTCTTTGTGGCGACGGAAATTTTGGTCAGGCGAGCGAAACGGGTGCCCCGGACGAAAAGAGCGGCCAGCATGCCTGCCATCAGGATGAGATAGCCCAGGTAAGTCACGAAGGTCCCTGCCCGGTCCTTGTTCACCGACAGCACGGTGCCCAGTTCATCGTTGTCGTAGGAGGACTGGTAGAAGCGGTATCCGCGGTGCTTCAGCACATTGTTCATAAAAATGCGCCGGTCTTCCTGGATCCCCATTTCCTGATCCACCAGAACCACCTCGCTGGCAAAGGAGGAAGGACTGTTGGAGCCTGGATACCGATCCACGACAAAATCTTTGAGAAACAAGGAGAAGGGCAATTCCACCTCCCTGGAGCCATAAGTGATGGCGTAGCGAAGGTCGCCGATTTCTCCGGTCACCGCTTCGCCGGCAATCCGTGGCATTCCGGGCACCATGACGGTGGCCTTCATGCCTTGGTACGCCAGCTCCACCTGCACGGCGGAAACATGTCCGCCGCCTTCACCGGGAGGTGCTGCAACCACCTGCCTTTTCGCAGAAGGGATGTAGGCCTGCATGGCCATCCGCATGTGTCCCACCGTGTACAACCAACCCTCCCGGAAGGCGATGGTATCCCAGGGCTCATACCGGACAGCCGATTCGGCTCCCATCTGCATCTGGGATATGGGGAAGGGAGCCGACATGCATACCGAATCTCCCTGGGTGAAAAAACGGAGCACGGCGGAGCTGTCGGGATTGTTGAAAGAAACATCCATGCCAAGGATCAACTGAAGGGAACCGGAGGGGAGGGTGGCCGTTGTCTGGCCTGAACTGACAAAAACGACCTGCAGCAAGGGCTCTCCGCCGGAGGCTTCCACAAACTGTTCCACGGCGTTGGTGATGTACCCTGTGGAACGGATTTTCACTTTATCACCACCGATGTTCATGCCGGCGCGGTAGGCTTTGGGCGTCAGGGAGGTGAGCATGACTTCCCTGCCATCCGTCACCTCTTCTTCTCCTTTTTGGAGGGTCACCTCCACATAGGCATTGTTGCTCAACATCCGGTTGGTCATGCTCTGTTCCCGGATGTGCATGATCCCTTCATAAGAGATGAAGCGGGTGATGGCCGCACCGGCCAGAATCAGCACAAAGGCCAGGTGAAACAGAAGGACCACCACCTTCTTCCGGTTGAAAAACTTGTAGCGGTACATCACCGCCACCAGGTTGACGGCCATGACCGCCAACAGGACCTCAAACCAGTGCGTGCCATACACCAGAGCCCAGGCTGTCCGGGTCCCGTAGGAACTTTCCACAAAGGTAGCCAGAGCCAAAATTACAATCAACAAGACCACCAGGACCCCGGTAAACGACATGGATCCGACAAAGGAGAATCGTTTGGACATATTTCGTTTTGTTTGCTGCGTAAGACGTAAAATGCGATGCCAAGATAGGAATTTCGGTCAACTATAAAAGGATCGAACCGACCTGGTAAACCAGAAAACTGGCCACCCAGGCGATGGCGGTGGTGTAGAAAAGGACGAAAGCGGCCCATTTCCAGCTTCCGGACTCCCTGCCCACAGCGGCAATGACGGCCACGCAGGGGAGATAGAACAACACAAAGACCAGGAAGGAAAAACCGGCCAGGGGCGTGAACACCCGTTGCCCCTTCAACGGACCGGAGGCATGAACCTGCTCCTGAAGCCTCGATTGCAGCGAAACGGTGGAACCGTCCGACCCTTCTTCGGCCTGATACAACACCCCCATGGTGCTCACGACCACCTCCTTGGCAGCAAATCCGGTCACAAGGCTGATCCCCATCTTCCAGTCAAACCCCAGGGGACGGATCACCGGTTCCAGGGCGATGCCGAGCTGACCGATGTAGGATTTCTCCTGCCGCTCCGCTTCCCGGGCCATTTCCAGGTTTCGCACGCGGTCCAGCGACGGTTCGGCGGACTGGAACTCCCGGCGGATCATGCCCTCATAATCGGTCTCATAAGCAACGTGCCTGGGAAAATATCCAAGTGCCCAGATGAGAACAGACGCCAGCAGGATGACGCCACCCATTTTTTTCAGGTAGTGGGCACCCTTCAACCACATGTGCCGCAGGATGACCTTCATCCCGGGCATCCGGTAAATGGGCAATTCCATCACAAAGGGCGCTTCCCGGTTCCGGAACAGGGTCTTCTTGAACAGGATGGAAACAAGCAACGACACCACCACCCCCATCAGGTACAAAAGAAAAATCATGGTTCCTGCCCGGTGGGGGAAAACGGCACCTGCGATGAGCACATACACGGGAAGCCTGGCGCTGCACGACATGAACGGGATGATGAGCATGGTCAGCAACCGGTCGTTCCGGTTTTCCAGGGTCCGGGTGGCCATGATGGCCGGCACGTTGCATCCAAAACCCATGATCAGGGGGATGAAGGATTTGCCATGAAGCCCGAACAAATGCATGACTTTGTCCATGATGAACGCTGTCCGGGCCATGTAACCGGTGTCTTCCATGAAGGAGATGAAAAGAAACAGGATCAGGATGTTGGGAAGAAACACGATGACCCCTCCCACACCGCCGATGATGCCATCCACCACCAGATCACGCACGATGCCGGCCTCCAGGTGGGTCCGGAGCCACACACTGAGCCACTCCACGCCACCCTCGATCCAGGTCATGGGGTAATTGCCAAGCCGGAAGGTGGCCATGAACATGATCCACAAGAACCCCAGGAACAAAGGCAACCCCAGGTATTTGTGCGTCAGAATCCGGTCGATCCGCTGACTCCGGGAGAAACCCGGATCCTGCCCGCTCTTCTTCATGGTCTCCTTCAATGCACCGGCCACAAAACCATAGCGGGCGTCAGCGATCAGGGTGGCGGCGTCCTCCCTGAACAGGGAACGCAAGCGGTAGGCCTCGTCCTGGGCCACCTGTCGGATGGTCTCGAAATTGGTCACGGCCGCCAGCAAATGGGCACAGTTGTCATCCCCTTCCAGCAATTTGAGGGAGAGAAACCGACTCGAATAGTGGTCGGTGACGGAGGGCGTCAAACGGATTTCCTTTTGGAGCCGTCGGATCGATCGTTCGATCTCCTCGCCGTAATGGATGTGCACATGCCGGATGTCGGGATCGCTCTGCTCGAACACCCGGATCACGTGATTCAGCAGGCGGTACACCCCCTTTCCCTTGTGACTGATGGTGGGAACCACCCGGATGCCGATCAATTTGCTGAGCAACTCAAGATTGAGCCGGTCTTTCCGGTTCAGCAGATCGTCGTACATGTTCAGGGCCAAAACCACCGTGACATCCATGTCGATCAGCTGACTGGTCAGATACAGATTCCTTTCCAGATTGTTGGCATCCACCACGTTGACCACAACGTCGGGTTTTTTCTCCAGAATGTGCCGTCGCACAAACCGCTCTTCGTGTGTGTAATCCGAAATGGAGTAGGTCCCGGGCAAATCGGTGATCCGGATGGCATAGCCCCGGTGGTGGAAGATGGCCTCCTTGGAATCGACGGTCACCCCGGCATAGTTTCCCACGTGTTCATGCGAACGGGAAAGCCGGTTGAACAAGGTGGTTTTTCCGCTGTTGGGGTTGCCCACCAGGGCGATGTCGATGACCTTGCCCGGTTTGGGCACCCAATCCTCGCCCCCGTGCAGCCGGCTTGGCCGGGGTTGTCCGCCGGCGAGACGAAGACCCTGAAAATCCGGCAAGACGTCATCCTCACCGTCCCGAAGCACCTCCACCAGGCTGGCTTCGCTCCGGCGAAGGGAGACGTTGCTGTCCAGGATGCGGTATTCCACCGGATCCTGGAGAGGAGCCGAACGGACCACCGTCACCCGCTTCCCGCGGATGAAGCCCATTTCCGTGATCCGGTGCCGGAATGCGCCCCGGCCACGGACACGGGTGATGATCCCCTGTTCGCCCGTCTTCAGATCATTCAGTGTCATTGCCCCGGCTCGGAATCACTGTCTGCCCTGAAAGGAATACCCAAGACGCTCGATGGTCTCCCTCACCTGCTCGTCGGACAATCCGTCCGCTTCCACCCGAACCGTGTTGGTGGCCGGATCGGCCACCACCAGAGATACTTCCTGGAAGGCACCCAGACCCTTTTCCACATTGGCTTTGCAATGGGCACAGGTCATGCCTTCCACTTGATATGCGATTGCTTCTTTCATGGCGTTTTGCTTTTCTTTGTCTGCTTTTGCTTGTTTTCCGGCACTCCGGATTTTCTGGATCCAGGCATTCACGATCAGGGAAACGAGAAGCACGGATGCCCCGAGGGCGAACCAGCCGGTTCCGTGTTCGTGAGCGCCCCCATGGGCTGCATGGGACATGGCACCGGTCATCCATTCCCTCGGAATGAATTCATTGACCAGGGTCCCGAACAAAAGGGCACCCCCGATGATGGTGGTCAGGTAAACCCGAAGGGACTTTTTCCCAGGGTGGATCCGATGACCGACATGGTGGCGATGTTGGTAGCCGGACCGGCCATCAGCAACACCAGTGCCGCTCCGGGGGAAAGCCCCTTCATCATCAGCACGGCGGCAATGGGAATGGATCCGGTGGCACAAATGTAAAGGGGAACGGAAAGACCCAGCATGAGGAACATGGCCAGGTATTCATTCCTGATGCGTTCCACAAAGAAGTCCGCCGGAACAAGAACCGCCAGCAGGGCGGCCACGAGGAGACCGATGATCAGCCATTTGGATATGTCCTGGATCAGCTCCACGAATCCGTAGCGGAACAATTCACGAACCGACCGGCTGTTTGGTTCGGTGGTCCGTTCTTTCTCCTCTGCACCCCTCTCTGCGATCGGCCCGGTTTGCCAGCACGCCGCCTGAAACCCCCGTAAAAAATGCCACCAGGGGACGGATGATGGCCAGGGGCAACCCCAGCAGGGAATAGGTGGCCAGAATGGAATCCACGCCGGTCTGAGGGGTGCTGATCAGGAAGGAAACCGTCGCACCGCGGGAGGCTCCGTTCTTGTAAAATCCGATGCCTGCCGGAAGGACCCCACAGGAGCACAGGGGCATGGGAATCCCCAGGAGAGTGGCATTCAAAGCCGACTGGAAGTCGCTTTTTCCCATGTATTTCCCGATCACACGTTGCGGGAAAAGCACCCGGAGCAATCCCGCGAACAGAAATCCAAGCAACAGATAGGGAGCCATTTCATTGACCATCTGAAACAACTCGACCCCGTAAGCCTTCACATACCGCATTATTTCCATGTCGCCTCCTCCCTTTGAAACCGATCCGGGTCCATATAACAATTTCACAGGCATTTGGATCGATTCGACGCAAAAGTAGCATCTCCGGTCCATGCTCCGATCCCCAAATGTGGGTATTTTTATCCGGGGCCGTCCCTCTGTCACAGAACATGGAAGGAATGGGCCCGCCAGAGTGGAAAGCCCCTATCTTTGCAGCATGGAGAGACGGTTGCACCCGAGCACCAAACGCTTGTACCTGAACATCAAGGACCCCTTCCAGTAAGGACTTGTCGTTATGGGACGTTGTCCCGACCGGCCCCCATTTTTTCCATCCCCACGCACCCATTTCCTTTGGTCACCAAACACATCCTTCCAGGTCATGAAATCAGAACCCTATAAAATCAAAATGGTGGAACCCATCCACCCCAGCACCCGCGAACAACGCACCCAATGGCTCCGGGATGCCCGGTACAATTTGTTTCGCCTGCAAAGCGACCAGGTGTTCATCGACCTGCTCACCGACTCCGGCACCGGAGCCATGAGCCAGGAGCAATGGGCGGCCATGATGACAGGCGACGAATCCTATGCCGGCAGCCGCTCCTTCGACCAGCTGAGGGACACCATCCAACGCCTCACCGGATTTCCACATGTCCTGCCAACCCACCAGGGCCGGGGCGCTGAAAATGTGTTGTTCTCCGTGTTGGTGAGGGAAAACGACATCGTTCCTGGAAACGCCCACTTCGACACCACGAAGGGACACATCGAATTCAGGAAGGCGGAAGCCTTCGACTGCACCATCGACGAAGCCGCAGACCCCCAGGTACACCACCCCTTCAAGGGCAACATCGATCTGGGCAAGCTGGACAATCTGTTCCATGTGTACGGAAAGGATCGGATCCCCTTCGTGTTGATGACCCTCACCTGCAATTCCACCGGAGGGCAGCCGGTAAGCCTGGAAAACCTCAAAGCGGTCCGGGCCTACACCCGGGAACGGGGGATTCCCCTGTTCATCGACGGCGCCCGGTTTGCCGAAAATGCATGGTTCGTCAAGACCCGGGAATCCGGCTACGGCGACCGTTCCATTCGGGACATCGTGCGGGAAATCTTCGATCAGGCCGACGGGATGACCATGAGCAGCAAGAAGGACGGCATCGTCAACATGGGCGGTTTCATCGCATTGCGGGACCTGGAACTTTACCGGAAAGCCTCCAGCTTCAACATCCTTTTCGAGGGTTATTTGAGCTACGGTGGAATGTCGGGCCGGGACATGGCGGCCCTGGCCAGTGGACTGGAGGAGGCCACCACCTTCGAATTTCTGGAAAGCCGGATCCGGCAGGTGGCCTATCTGGGCACCCTCCTTCACGACGCGGGGATCCCCGTGCAGGAACCTTTCGGTGGCCATGCCATTTTTGTGGATGCGGGCCGGTTCCTTCCGAGGGTCCCCGGGAAGAATTCGTGGCCCAGACCCTGGCCCTGGAGCTCTACCTGGAATCCGGTGTCCGGGCGGTGGAGATCGGGACCCTGTTGGCCGACCGGGATCCTCACACGAGGGAAAACCGGTACCCCAAGCTGGAGTGGATGCGCCTCACCATCCCCCGGAGGGTGTACACCCGCAACCACATGGACGATGTGGCCGACGCCCTCATCCGGATCCATGCCCGGCGCATGAAGATCACCCGGGGGTACCGGATCGTGTACGAAGCCCCGATCATGCGGCATTTCACCGTGGAGCTGGAGAAAGCCGACGCCTAGGTCAGTACCCGTAGTGCCACCCCATGTGGTTCTGGCCGTGACAATTCAGGTAGCATCGTCCCGAAAACACACCGGTGCTTTCGTAGCGGAACAATCCGTTGTTGGCTGGACGGACCACGTCCAGATCGAAATTGATCAGGTGGGAATGATCCGAGGATCCTCCCTGGGTATGGCTAATGCCGTGTGGATCGTGGCACACATTGCAGGGCGTGTTTTCGTCCCGGATGTGCAGGTCATGCTCGTCGAAGGACTCGTCCCCCAGAATGCTGGTCCGGCTGTGACAACCGTAACACAAGGCATAGGACGAAGCTGACTCCTCCGCGCCGTCTTCCGTTTCATACATGTCCCGGAGCAGCGAAGGATAGAACGAACCGTGGGGTCCCGCCGGGGCATCGCTTCCGTCGGATGCGTGGCAGTCGGTGCACGCAATGACGCTGGCAGTGGTCAGGGGAACGATCAGGCTGGGCACCTGGGGGTTGACGCCGGCCGATACCACGCCGTGATGGGACGGGTTGGCGGGGTCGAACTCCAGCCGCGTGTTGTTCTGCTCCACCTGGCGGAGGGTGGGACTGGCGGGTTTGAGGGGACTGTCGGCGTGACATCGGAAACAAAGTTCATACCCGTATTGCAGCGGGTCCACCGGCGTTCCGTTCCGATCCACGCCCTTTACCCCTGAGAGTGCACCCCCCGCCAGGGGAGGAAGTGCCTCCTGGGAACTCGCCGCATGGGGATTGTGGCAATCGACACATTCCACATGGGGCGACACCACCAGCGGATCCTCCACGGGATCGTGCTGCAAATGGAACGCCGATACTTCGTGGGCATAGGGCTTGACGATCTGGGCGAGAACATTCGTCCCGGCCACATTGCCGTTGTGGCAGGCAAGACAAACCCCCTCTTCGGTTTCCGACCGGACCAGGCGGTAGGGATACCCAGCCCCGTGGGTCTCGTGGCAATTCCCGCAGGCATTCTCCGCAACGGTGCCATGCTCCGACCGGGGCCAGGGGTCCGCACCTGCACCGTTCCAGGAGGCGGTTGACACCCGGTGGGTGCTTTGGTCCCAGGAACCGGGTTGGTGGCAGCTGAGGCACAGCTCGGAAAACAGGTCCGGCATCCGCAGAAAATCATGGTAGAGATCCCGGTGGGGATCATGACACGAAGTGCATTGAAGGCGGCCCTCCTCAAGCTGCACAGGGGGGAGGACCGCGGAAGGGTCCTTCAGTTCACCATCGCTTTGAGCCAGCTGGGCCGTGTAATCAAAGGACACCGGGTGATCGTCCCTCAAATCGGTTCCCAGATTCGAGGCTCCGGCGGGCAGGGTGGTGACCCCCGAGCTCATGGGAAGGACGGACTCCCGGCTCAGGAGCTGACCGAGGGCCGTGGTTCCGTCGTGGCAACTCAAACAAAGCAGGGAGGAACCGTCGGGCTGACCCGGCACGGCCTGGACCGTCGAACTGTGGTACAGGATGTAGCTTCGCCCGGTTTCTTCTTTGTTCCACAGGGGACTCCGCGGCCGGCTGTTGTGGGGGGTATGGCAAAACAGGCAGATCTCTCCTTCGACGGAGGCCCGGATGTCGCCTGTACCCCCGGCGGAGAGATTGTGGGCCGTGTTCACGATGGACTGGGCTCCCAGGTTGGTTCCCAGGACCCCGCACAGCAGCCAGATTGTCGCATGTTTCCTCATTCCGGCAGGGTTTGTTTTTGCAGACTGAACTCCTGAATCCGGCCGTTGTAGGTATCCGCCACAAAGATGTGATCCCTTGCGTCGATCTGGATGCCTGACGGCAGCCAGAACTCCCCGTGTCCCTGCCCCATGCCACCAAAGGCGGTCAGAAACGCCCCTTCCGGATCAAACACCTGAACCCCATGAAACAAGGCATCCACCACGTAAATGTGGCCCCGGGAATCCGTGGCGACCCCTTTGGGCCGAGCCATGTCGCCCGATCCGTCCCCCTGTGCACCAAAACAAGATTCAAATTCACCGGTCGCGCTGAAAACCTGGATCCTGAAATTCATGGAATCCACCACATACACCCGACCCATCCCGTCCCAACACAAGAAGGTCGGATAATTGAACGCCCCGGGACCGTTTCCCCGGGTTCCGATGTGTTTCAGGAGACGGCCTTGGGCATCAAGAACAGCAATGCAGTGGGCACCGGTCTCGCAAACCCAGATTTCGCTCCGGGAAGGCAACCAGGCGATTCCGGTGGGACGACGAAGGGTCAGAGAATCCCAGACGGGAATCAATTTCTTTCCATCGAGGCGCAGGATCTGGCCCCCCTCCGGGTCCGTGATCAACAGATGCCCCCCGGGTCCCTGGCATATCCCAACCAGTGAATTCCTGGACCCATCCTTGTCCCTGGCCTGCTCCGATCGCCCGTCCCGGCTCAGAATCCAGAGGCTTCCCGTGGTTTGATCGACTGCCACCAGATCCCCGTCCCCCTTCACCCAGAGATTGAAGGGCTGGCGCATCCCTTCCGTCCTGTCCCCAAGCAAAAGGCCGGTCAGAAACCGGGACAGCCGTCGGTTCGTAACACCGGTGGCCGGAGGATATTCCCCCTCCCATTGAATCCGGAATGCGTCGGTGCTGTCGGATTGTGCCGACGCTGCCGGCGCATCGACCCGGAGGAGAGACATGGAAAAAAACAATGCAACGAGGATCCCATGCATGGCTATTCTCTTTTGTAAGTGAGACTTCCGTGACAACCCGGTTGACAGCTCCCTCCGGATTCCAGTTTTTCATATTTCATTTCCATTTGCCACGATCCGAAGGGAACCCGGTCGGCCACCAGAAAGGGGTTGGGGGAAGCATGCATGTCGTGACACAAAGTGCAATTGCGCCCTTTCTCCCCCTGAATGTGTACGCGATGCAAATTCCTCGTGCCGTCCCGGAATCCGGTGGCCCAATCGGTTTCCTCCTCCGAAAGCAATCCGGTGTCATGGCAGAGGAAGCACAGGGAAAAGCTATCGGCCACGGCAGCCACATAGGGTTCGCTGGAATAGTGGTCGACCAGTTGTGAATGCCCATCGTCCCCGTGGGGGTCGTGACACATGGTGCAATCCCCATCCGTGATGGCGGCATGTACGGTCATCCCGGGCCGGGCAATCCACTGGCCCAGGTCGGAATGACATTCCAGGCAAGGTGTCGCTTCCCCTCCCGGATCCTGGGCCGTCATCTCTCCGAAGCCCAGTTGAAGGAGAAAGCAGATGCCACAAAGGGAGAGTCCCCGGGGCAGGATCGGTACGGTATGTTGTTTGGTTCCCATGTCAGAAGTGTCGGATCAGCCGAAGATACGCCCCGTGAAAGGCAAACGAACTGTTTTGATAGAGCCGGCGGTAGAGTTCCAGTCCCGAGCGGACTTCCAACTGGCGGACATTGGCCTGAAATTCGGCCCGGCCGGTCAGCAGATCCAGCTCGATTTGTTCTCCACGCTGCCGAAGGTAAGAGGGTTCCACACTCACTTTCATGTGCCTGCCGAGACGCTGGTTGATCCGGGCGGCCACATTTCCATACATCTGAGCTCCGTTGTCCCCGATGAAGGCATAGTCGCGCAGGCTCCCGTTCAGGCTCAGACTGGTGTTGGTGCGAAGGTTCAGGTTCAGATTCAGGTAATAGCGCATCATCTGGTAGGGCACAAGGCTGCTGTTGTACCGGTCCGATTCGAGCCCCGCCCGGAGGAATCCCAGATCGACACGTATTCCCGCCACATGCTGTGTAAATGCATTCAGGACCAGGAGATCCCCTTCTTCAAGGCGCGGATAGTTCTGATATCCGTACCGGTAATAGAACTCAAGGAGTTCATCGAACAATCGAATGCCGGCCCGAAACTGGCCATGGTTGGATCCGTACCGGAATGCCCCGGGCCGACGGTACCTGTAGTTCACGAGCACCCCTTCGCCATCCCCGATCTGTCCGCCCGGCACCCGCTGGATCTCCACAAAATTGCCATGTTGAAGCAACAGATAGTCAAATCCCTCCTGGTACTGCACCAGGCCATCGGCATCGCTCACCAACACCGATTCCAAAACCACGTAGGGCTGATCGAGCATCACAAGATGGCCGTCCAGCAACACATGGCTCTCCTGGATCACATCCACAAAAACCGACACCCCGTCCGATTCATGACGGTGCCTCTGGTACTGGGTTTCCAGATGCACCGTACCTGTGGGGATCTTTTTGACATAGCGAAGGTCCACCCCCCCACGGACATCGAGCTCCTTGTGCGCCTGCTCCGTTTCCAGCTTCAGGGAGGCCAGTTCGGCATAGGCTTTGGACCGAAGGCTGCTGTAGAGCTTGTGCTCGATGTGGCCCTGCAGCCTGGTTTGTCCCATGGTTTGGCGGTCGTCCCGTAAATCATAATACCCCGTCCGGATCATCCCCTGCAATTTCTCTGCGAGTGCCAGTTGCATTGTCTCGTTCCATTCCACCCTTCGGAATGTGTGGGTCCCGGTTTGTTCGTACCTGGAAATCCGGCTGTTCAATCCGAACTTCCTGGACTGGTCGGCATACACCTGATTCTCGAGAGCCATCCGGGAGTTCAGATGCCGGGTGGTGTGAAGCCCAGCATAGGCATAGGCATAATCGTTCAGGGAGAAATGAATCTCCGTCCGGTCCCTCGTGCCAAAGGACCGGTCGCCCCGAAGGACGAATTGTTCCTGGTCCATCTGAAACAACCTTCCACTCTGGATTTCCTTTTGCTTCCAGGAAGAATTCCTGTACGTCAGTGCCAGGGGAAACACCTTGTTTCGAATACCAAACCTTGCACCCCACTGAAACAACTCTGTGCGCACATTGGTCAGCTGCTCCCGGTTTGCGTAATGATGGTCATAATCCAAAAAGAAACGGGCCGACAACGGTCTGTCCTGCAGAATGGTCACAGAGGTTTCCACCTTTTTGAGGGTACGCACTTCCGTGCGGTCGGGCAGATGGATGTATTGCTCGTTCCGGTTCTCGGGCCGGTAGGCGGCATTCAGATCAATCTGAAGCACATCCGGATCCCACAGGCTGCTCCGGCTGTTGATTTTCAATCCGCCCAGAAGCCAGGCACTTTGCTGATCCTCTTCCAGATCGCCGAACTGGCTTTGGAGGCTCCGGTACTGTCCCTTGAGTTCCAGCTCCCCCGTCAGGTAGTTCAATTGCCAGATGCCCCGCTCCGTCGTGATTTGGGCCAGGGCATGACAGCTCAGGAAGAGGCTCAGCAAACCGGTGATATGAAGCCGATGGTTCAAACCCTGTGTTTTTTCAGAATCATTCGGTTCAATACAAATTGAATTTGTCCTCCCCTCCGTGGGGATGGTGGCAATCCATGCACATCATGCCTTCCAGGTCCTCGTGGATGGCGTTTGCTCCCACTTCCCGTTCTTCATGACAATGGTGGCAGAGATCCCCGGGATCGAAGCGGAGAAGATGATCCTCCCGGGCTTCGTGGGGATGGTGGCATACCGTGCAGTATCCTCCGGCGGCAGGACCGTGGAGCATGGCAAACCGGGTCGACAGGTCTTCGTGGCAGAGATAACACATGCCGGGTTCGGGTTCCGTCATGTCGCCCAATGAACCCGGATCATGGCATGCGTCGCATTCCCGCTCCTCAAAGGGGTAATGCAACCGGACGGGAACCGAATCAAAGGAAAGGATCTCTACAGGGGCCGCCACCTTCGGCTCCACCGTCCATCCGTCCGCTTCGGTCACGGTTCCGGAAGAATCTGCGGGACCGTCGGGCTCCGGCACGCCGTCGAAGAAAAAAGAAAGCACATGCCGGCCGGTCTGGGGTGAGCATCCCTCCGTCAATGGTAGCAGGAGAAACACCAGAATCAGGATCAGGGGCGGTATGTTGTTTCCGGCCATGCAGGTCAGCTTCCGTTTGAATCGACGGATTCAAGGTATCCGTACACGTTGATTTTGTCGGAACCATACTGGTTGCATACATAGATCAGGTACTTCAGCTCGGTCCCTTCCGGCACACGGTTCGAGTAACGGTCCAGGTTCTCATAGCTGATGCAGATACCCGCCGGAAGGAACATGGCCCCTTTGCCGGATGTGCTTCCCCCGAAACTCATCAGGACCTCGCCCCCGGGGTTGAACATCTGGACATTCTGAAAAGCTGCGTCCACCACGTACAGTATGCCGTTGCGATCCACCGCAATGCCTTTGGGCCGGGTGAACCTGCCGGGTAGGTGACCGGCTCCCCCGACGCTGCCCATCCATTCCCCGTCCAGGGAATATTGTTTCACGTTGAAATCTCCGAAATCCGACACCCAGATCCGGCTGCTGTCCATCGCCAGATTGGTTGCCTGGCGAAGGAAACCGGGAGCTCCCGGTTGCAGCACCGGACCCTGCTTCTTCCATGAATAATCATCGGAATCGAACTCGTGGAGGGCGTGCCCTTCCACGCTGGCGACCCAAATCCCTCGTTCATGAACCTGCACATCCGTGGGCTTGAAGGGTTCGGGACCTTCCAGGGCAGCCAGAAACCGACCTTCCGCATCAAACACGAGGACCTTCCTCCGCCCCGCGTCGGCCACAAACAACCTGCCCCGATCGTCTACAACACAATTGATGGGCAGGCTCATCCTCCCTTCTCCCCCGGGAGAAAACGGCTTCATCTGCCCCTTGTCCAGATCAATCAGGACCAATCCTGGCAACCCCGCATCGGCGACATACAACACCGGACCTTTTGCATCCATCCCATAGGGTTTCCGAAGGACGACCTCCTCTTCCCTGCCCAACAGGTACCTGCGGAGTCCATTTCCCGGAGGTGCCACATCGGAAGAGGAGCTGATGGACGAAAAATACTGGATCCGTGCTTCCGCCGGCGGCGGAGGGTACAGAACTGCGGGCGAAGGATCGGCTCCCAGTTTCTGTGCCGGCCGGCACGAAACAAGAACCGGTCCCGTGCCGAGCATGCACAGCAACCCAGCAAAGAAGCTGAGTGATTTCATTCTCTGGAACTCCGGCATCCGGCCTATTTGTTGTGGCAGGTGAGACAAAATTCGCTGTTCGTGTTGGAGATGCGCAACAAATGATCGACTCCATAGCGGTTGTGTACGTCATGACAGGAAGCACATTCCATCCGGTTGTTGAACAACAGATCGGATGCGATGGAGCCTCCCAGACCGCTGAAGGCGGTGCTGGGAGGATGCAGCCCTCCGTCGCTGGCCGCCAACGCATCCGTGTACTCAAATGAAATGGGATGGTCGGCACTCAGATTGCCGCCGGTTGCACCGCCGATTCGGTAGGCTGCATCCACGAAGGTGCTTCCACCGGTGGTGCCGCCAAAATTTTCAAGGGCCACCGTTCCATCGTGGCAGCTCAGGCACAGTCTGGAACTTGCGCCCGGATTGGTCAGCGTGGCAGAGCCGTCGAAGGTGGGGGAACTGTACAATTCATAGGAAGCCACCACGGTGCTTTCGTGGTTCCACAAAGGGGCATCCGCCTGGGATGCCGCCTGGTGGGTGGTGTGGCAAACGCCACAGCCTTTGTTGCTCGAGGGGGCCCAGGATTCTCCGCTGAAATCATGGGCCGTTCCGGCAATTTGGGCGATGGAATGGGCCGGGCGGAGCAGGCAGATCACGCCCAGAAGGAGGAAGCAGCAGGTTTTCATGTTGGGGTTGTTTATGATGTTGGGCACTTGCATCTTATGAAAAATAATCCAGAATGAAAAACAAGATGCTGCCAAACATTTTTCTCCGTTCCGGGAATAATCCCGACCTTTGCGCTTCCTTATGAGAGATCTGACCACCGGAAGCGAAGGAAAAAACATTTTCAGATTTGCCATGCCCATGCTGGTGGGACACATGTTCCAACAGCTTTATACATTTGTGGACCAGATTATTGTAGGCCGGTTTCTGGGGAAGGAAGCCCTGGCCTCCGTGGGGGCTTCCTTCCCCATCATTTTCACACTCATTGCCCTCATCATTGGGATCGCCACCGGGGGGACCATCGTGATTTCCCAGTTTTTCGGAGCCAGGAAACTCGACCACGTAAAACGGGCCATCGACACCATCTTCATCGTCATGGGGGCATCCGCCCTCCTCATGACGGCAGTGGGCATCACCTTTGCGGAAGAAATCTTTCGCCTCATCAAGCTGCCTGACGAGCTGATGCCCACGGCCACGAGTTATTTCACCATCTATGTAAGCGGTCTCGTGGTCTTCTTCGGATACAACAGCGTGGCCGCCGTGCTCCGGGGGTTGGGTGATTCCACCACTCCCCTGTATTTCCTCCTGTTGGCCACGGTCCTCAACATCGTTCTGGATCTGCTGTTCATCGTTCGATGGAACTGGGGCATCGAGGGCGCTGCACTGGCAACCATCATTGCCCAGGGAGTTGCCTTTCTTGTGGCCGTGTTTTACCTCAACCGCAACCACGAACTGATCCGGTTCAACATCCGTGAATTCGCCTTCGACCGGGCCATCTTCCGTCAAAGCCTTCGCATCGGCCTGCCCACCGGCCTGCAACAGACCTTTGTCGCCCTGGGCATGATGGCCCTCCTTGGCATCGTCAACGGATACGGAACCAATGTGGTGGCCGCCTACACGGCAGCCGGACGGATCGACAGTCTGGCCATCATCCCCTCCATGGTCTTTTCGCAGGCTCTCAGCACCTTTGTGGGTCAGAACATGGGGGCCGGTCAGCTCCACCGGGTGAAAAAGGGACTCCACCGGACCATGCTCATGGCCGGTTTGGTTTCCGTCGGGACCACCGTCCTGCTCATTCTCTTCAAGATTCCCCTCATGTCGCTGTTTACCGAGGATGCGGATGTGATCCGCACGGGCGGGGAATACCTCACCGTGGTCACCTCCTTCTACCTGCTGTTCACAGCCATGTTCATCTACGGTGGGGTGATGCGGGGCGCGGGGGATACCATCATCCCCATGTTCATCACCCTGCTTTCCCTGTGGGTCATCCGAATTCCGTCTGCCGTGGTTCTCAGCAAGGAGGAGTTTTCCCTCCTGGGCTGGAAACTCACCGGAGCCGGCCTGGGTGATACCGGAATCTGGTGGTCCCTGCCCATCGGCTGGGCGTTCGGGATGCTTTTTTCCCTCCTCTATTACAAAACGGGGCGATGGAAAACCAAGGGCGTCGTCCAGGCCCGGGTGGAACCGGCGACCGTCACCCGGTAAGCCCCACACTGCCGACCGGGGCCCTTTCTTTCTGTGACATATACCAATTATTCTCGTCTTTCCGTTGAAATCACGTGTCCGATTGGCTAACTTGGTTCGAAATTTGTGCCGGGACATGGCAAACCAAACGACCCGACGAAAGGAAATGACATCCCGTTTTCTCCTCCTTGTCTTTCTTTGCGTGACCCTGGGAACGGCTGTCCATGGTCAGGAGGGGTATTTGCGTTTTCGGCAACTCACCATCAACGAAGGCCTTTCTCTTTCCTCTGTGTACTGCATCTACCAGGATTCCAAAGGCTTTCTCTGGTTCGGAACAGAGGACGGCCTCAACAAATACGACGGGCAAAGCATCCAGGTGCTGGGGTCGGCGGAGGGACAGCACGATGTGCTATCCAACAAATGGATCGAGCTGATTTACGAAGACAAATCCGGGATGATCTGGCTTGGGACCCGCGGAGGACTGACCCGGTACGATCCCCGGAAAGAAGCGTTTTCCATCCTTCGGCACGACCCGGAAAACCCCAGCACCCTGTCCAACGACTCGGTCACCTGCATCCTCAGCGACCTGAACCAGGAAATCTGGGTGGGGACCTTCTCCGGTCTGAACCGGGTCGACCGGATCACCAATTCCGTGACCCGGATCCAGCCGGCGGAGGAAAGCCTGCGGGGACTGCGTTCGAGGATCAATGCCATGTTGCTGGATCGCTCGGGCACCCTCTGGATTGCAACCTGCAAGGGCTTGTTCAGCTACGATGGAAAATCGGGACTCTTCTTTAACGAAAGGGCGGGCGGACTGTTGGCCGAAGACAGCCCCATCCACAGCATGGCCCTGTCGGGAGACACCCTCTGGCTGGGAACGGATCTCAGCCTCATCCGCATGGAACTTGGATCCGGGCAAAGACAGGAATCCCATCCCCTCTCGGCGGGACAGGCACCCTGCCGTCCGTTGTCCATGCATGTGGATCATCTCGGCCAGGTCTGGGTGCAGAGCGATGGGGGTCTCTATTGCTACCTGCCGGCCACCGGAGAAACCCGCCGGCTTTGGTCGTCCCGGGGCGAGAACCATTCCCTGGCACTCGTACCCATCCCCCCGTTGCATGAGGACAGGCACGGATATCTCTGGCATGGAACCTTTGGGGACGGGGTATTCCGCATCGATCCTTCCACTTTGGAATACAGGCACTTTACCCACAATCCCGCCGATCCGACCAGCATTGCCGAAAACGCCATCCATTGCATCTACGAAGACCGGGGGGGAGCCCTGTGGTTCGGCAGCTTCGGCGCAGGAATCAGCATGCTGGATCCCCTGGCAAACAAATTCACCCTGTACAAACACGATCCCTTCAACAGAAACAGTCCGGCAAGCTCCTTCATCTGGTCCTTGTACGAAACCAAAGATGGAAACATCTGGCTGGGTACCAACGACAATGGGGTCAGCGTTCTGGACAGACAGACCGGAGAATTCAGACACCTGGGACACCGGGAAAGACAACCCAATTCACTGTCCCACCAATCGGTCCGGAAAATATACCAGGACAGCCATGGCAAGGTCTGGATCGGAACCGATGGCGGAGGATTGGACCTCTATCGTCCCGAAACCAATGATTTTGTTCACTTCCGGCACCGGACCGGTCAGGAGGGAAGCCTCTCCGACAATTCGGTCCGGGCCATCTACGAGGATCCGCACGGGCAACTTTGGGTCGGCACCCGCCGGGGGCTGAACCGGTACGATTCGGTCCGGAACCGGTTCCAGACTTATGTACATGACGAAAACGATCCCACCTCCCTTTCCCACAATTTCATCTATTCCGCCCTGTACATGGACAGGGAAGACAACCTTTGGATCGGAACCTACGGAGGGGGTCTGTGCCGCCTTCTCCCCGACAACGGATTGTTCATCACCTACGACCACGATCCGGACGACCCCACCAGCATTTCGGACAACATCGTCTATTCCATCTTTGAAGACGGCCTGGGCCGGTTCTGGATCGGCACCAACAACGGTCTGAACATGTTTTACCCGGCCACCGGTGCCTTTCGCCGGTTCGGGATCGGCGAGGGTCTGCCCAATGAAGTCATTTACGGGATCGTTCCGGACGACGAAAACAGGATCTGGCTCAGCACAAACCTCGGCATTTGCCGGTTCGACCTGGAAACCTTCGAGGCAAAGAATTACGATCGGAGCGACGGTCTGCAAAGCAATGAGTTCAACGGCGGGGCCTATGGAAAACTGGCAGATGGCCGGATCCTCTTCGGCGGGGTGTATGGATTCAACATCATCCAGCCCCACGACATTCCACCGGAACGGAATGCCACCGAGGTCACCCTGACCCAGCTCGACATTCTGGGGAAACGGGTCCAGGTGGCCGGCGTGGAACTGGAAGAGTTTTTTGAGGAGAATCCGGGACAGATCGCCGAATTTGACGGACAATTTTACTGTGGCGAAAATCCCACCTACCTGGAGGAAATCGTTCTGGATTACCGGCACCGCTACTTTTCCGTTGAATTCCGGGCCCTCAACAACCAGCAATCGGCCAACCTGAGTTACGCCTACATGCTGGAAAACCTGGAAACCGAATGGAACCAGGCCGGCCGGCGGAATTTTGTCTCCTACGCCAACCTCAGGGCGGGAAGCTACACCCTCCACGTGGTGGCGGAAAACAAGGATGGGGTGCGAAGCAATGCGCCCCTGGATCTTCACATCGTGGTCACCCCGCCCTTCTGGCTTTCTTGGTGGTTCATCCTTCTGGAGGTGCTCCTGGCCCTGGCCATTGCCGTCATGATCTACACCTACCTTCTGAAGACAAGGACCAACCGGCTGCTGACCCGCCAGAACCAGCAGATCTCCGAAGCCAATCAGGCCCTGCGGGAATCGGAACGCAACCTCATGGAGCTTAACGCCACCAAGGACAAGTTCTTCTCCATCATTTCCCACGACTTGAAAAACCCATTTTCCAGTCTCCTTTCCATCAGCGAACTGATGGTGGACAGCTTTGAACAGACCGACGAAGACGACCACCGGGCCGGATTCCGGAAAATTCACGAATCCGTCAAGCACCTGCTTTCACTTCTGGAGAATTTGCTCACCTGGTCGCGCTCGCAGCGGGGACGGATCAAATACGAACCGGTCCGATTCAATCTCGCCAAACTTGTGCAGGAGAACATCAACATCCACAGGCTCCAGGCCGAAAGGAAAGGGATCATTCTGTGTGCCTCCGGAGCGGAGGACGTTTTTGCCTTCGGAGACCGGGACATGATCAACAGCGTGCTTCATAACCTGGTGACCAATGCGGTCAAGTTCACGGAACAGGGAAAGAAGGTGGAAGTTCAGTTGAGTCCCTCCGGTGAAGGCGTGGAGGTCCGGATCGTGGACGAAGGGGTGGGAATTCCTGCGGAACAGGTGGACAAGCTGTTCCGGATCGACGAAAAATACAAGTCCACCGGCACGGCCGGAGAAAAGGGAACCGGACTGGGACTGATCATCTGCCGGGAATTCGTGGAAAAAAACGGAGGCGCCATTCAGGTCCGCAGCGAACAGGGAAAAGGGAGCACCTTCAGCTTCACCCTCCCCCTGGCCAACTAATTCTCCTTTTTTCATACTTTTGCGGGAAACCAATCGGTTGCCTATGATCACATCCATGACCGGCTATGGAAAAGCCGAATGCCTGCTGCCGGACAAAAAGCTGACCATCGAAGTCCGCTCCCTGAATTCGAAACAACTGGACAGCAATCTAAGGATTCCGGGCCTCTACAAGGAGAAGGAACTGGACATCCGGCAGATGATCGCCACCCGCCTGGGCCGGGGCAAGGTGGAATGCTCCTTCTTTTATGAGAACACGGGCGAAACCTCCTGCGGCAGCGTCAACGAACCCCTGGTGAAAGCCTACTACGAGCAATTGTACCGGATCGCCGGGGAGCTGGGCCTGGAAACGTCCCTGGAACTTCTGAGCACCGTCATGCGGATGCCGGATACCATCCGGGTCGAAAAAGCGGTCCTCGGGGAAGAGGAATGGCGGAACGTGCGGCGCACCCTGGAAGAAGCCCTGGAACAGGTCGACGCTTTCCGTCACCAGGAAGGAGCTGCCATGGAAAAGGACCTGAGGGAACGGGTGGAGGCCATCCTGGGCCATCTGAACAACGTCCAGGCCTTTGAAGCGGAACGGATCCGACGAATCCGGGAGCGCATCGGCGACAACCTGGAATCCTTCGTGGGCAAAGAAAACATCGATGCGAACCGGCTGGAACAGGAACTCATCTTCTACATGGAAAAGCTGGACATCTCCGAAGAGAAGGTCAGGCTTCAGAACCATTGCGACTATTTCCTGGAAACCATAGACGAAGCCGAATCGGCCGGGAAGAAACTGGGGTTCATTTCCCAGGAAATGGGCCGGGAAATCAACACCCTGGGATCCAAGGCAAATCATGCCGACATTCAGAAATTGGTCGTTCAGATGAAAGACGAGCTGGAGCGAATCAAAGAACAGGTCCTGAACGTGTTATGACAGAAGGAAAACTGATCATCTTCAGCGCCCCCAGCGGTGCCGGGAAGTCCACCATCGTGGGACACCTCATGGGCCTGGACCTCGGTTTGTCGTTCAGCACCTCGGCCACCTCCCGTCCGCCCCGGCCGGGGGAACGGGACGGCCGGGAATATCATTTCCTTTCCCCGCAGGCTTTCCGCAGGAAAATCGAAGAGAACGCCTTTCTGGAGTGGGAGGAAGTGTACCGGGACCAATACTACGGTACCTTGAAAAGTGAGGTGGACCGGATCTGGAGCGAAGGCCGGCATGCCATTTTCGACATCGATGTGCAGGGGGGAATGAATCTGAAAAACCAGTACGGGGAAAGGGCCTTGTCGGTATTCATCCAGCCCCCTTCCCTTCTGGTCCTGGAATCCCGACTCCGGAACCGGGGAACGGAAGACCCTGCCTCCCTGAGAAAACGGATCGACAAAGCAGCCCGGGAGATCCGTTCTGCCCCGCACTTCGACCACATCCTGGTCAATGACAACCTGGACCAGGCCCTCACGGAGGCCGAAGCCCTGGTCCGGAAATTTCTGGCCACATGAAAACGGGGCTGTATTTCGGTTCGTTCAATCCCATCCACACGGGACACCTGATCATCGCCAACTATTTTCTGGAATACAGCGACCTGGATGAGCTCTGGTTTGTGATCAGCCCCCACAACCCTTTGAAACAGAAACGAAGTCTGTTGCCCGATTACCATCGGCTGGAGATGCTCCGGCTGGCTGTGGAAGACGACGAACGGTTCCGCGTGTCCGACATCGAATTGAAACTGCCCACCCCGTCCTACACCATGGACACGCTGGTTTACCTCGAAGAAAAGCATCCCGGAAGGACCTTCCTTCTGATCATGGGATCGGACGGACTCCGGACCTTCCACAAATGGAAGAATGCCGAGCTGATCATGGACAAATACCACCGTCTCATTTATCCGCGTCCCGGGAGCGAACCGGACCGCATGCCGCCGGCCAGCATGCGAAACGCAACCCTGGTGGATGCCCCGCGCATGGACCTCTCCTCCAGCTTCATCCGCGAAGCCATCGCCCAGGGACGCGACATCCGGCACTTCATGCCGGTAAAAGCATACCGCTACATGCGCGACATGCACTTCTACGAAAAAGAATAGGAAATCCCGTTCAGACCGCCAATCTTGCTTCCCGCACGATGGTCATCCCTTTGCGGAGAGCCGTTTCGTTGGCAGGAACCAGGTGGTGGTGCCGCTGGGGCAGGGATTTTTTCAATCCCTGAAGGACATGCTCCAGGTCCACGACCGGATTGATTTTAATGTAGGCGCCCAGAACCACCATGTTGGCGGTCCGGGGACTCTTCATGCGGACCGCTTCTTCGGTGGCGTCCACCTGGAAAATGCGGATGTCCTTCCGGCCGGGATGGCGGGTGATCCCATTGGGATCGTACAGAAGCAATCCCCCGGGTTTCACCATCGATTCGAATTTGTCCACCGACTGTTGATTGAGCAGAATGGCCGTGTCGTAGCTTTGCAACACGGGGGAGCTCACCCGGTCGTCGCTGATGATGACGGTCACATTGGCCGTACCGCCCCGCATCTCCGGGCCATAGGAAGGCATCCAGCTCACTTCCTGGTCCTGCATGATTCCCGAATAGGCAAGGATCTTGCCCATCGACAGGACCCCCTGGCCCCCAAATCCGGCAATAATGATCTCCTCCGTCATACCTTTACAATCTTTACAAACTTTATAAACCTTATAAACTTTATAAACTCTTATCTTTTATGTCTCCGAGCGGATAAAATGCGAACATGTGTTCCTCCATCCACGCATTCGCCTCGTTGGGCGTCATCTTCCAGCCCGAATTGCAGTTGGAAACGAACTCCACAAAGGCAAGACCTTTCTTGTCGCGTTGAATTTCAAAGGCTTTGCGGATGGCCTTCTTCGCCTTCCGGACGGCGCCCGGTTTGTGGACCGCCTGCCTTGTCACGTAGGTGGTCCCGTCCAGCTGGGCCACCATTTCGGTGATCCGGTAGGGCGGACCCATGGTTTTGCTGTCCCGGCCGTAGGGGGAGGTGGAGGATTTCATCCCGTCCAGGGTGGTGGGCGCCATCTGCCCGCCGGTCATCCCGTAGATGCCGTTGTTCACAAAGAAAATGCAGATGTTCTCCCCCCGGTTGCAGGCATGGATGGTTTCTCCCGTCCCGATGGCGGCCAGGTCCCCGTCGCCCTGGTAGGTGAACACATATTTGTCGGGCCACACGCGCTTGATTCCGGTGGCCACGGCAGGTGCCCGTCCATGGGCCGCCTGCGACCAGTCCACGTCCATGAAATCGTAGGCCAGAACCGAACAACCCACAGGCGCGATGCCGATGGTTTCCGATTGGATCCCCATTTCCTCCACCACCTCCATGATGAGACGGTGGATGGTGCCATGCCCGCAGCCCGGACAATAGGACAAGGTGGCATCGGTCATGAGCGGCGTCCGCCGGTACACCAGGTTCTCGCCCCGGATAATGTCTTTGATTTCCATGATTAACCTCCCATGTATTTTTCTTCCACAGCCCGCAACACATCCTCGGGGGAATGGATTTTCCCGCCCAGCATGCCGTAATGATAAACGGGGATTCTGCCGTTCACGGCCAGCTTCACATCTTCCACCATCTGTCCCGCACTGAGTTCCACGGACATCATGGCCTTGACTCGTTTGGACAGGCGCACCAGTTCGTCCTTGGGAAAGGGAAACAGGGTCTGGGGACGCAACAACCCCACCTTCTTTCCGTGACCGCGCGCAATCTCGACCACTTTCTGGCAGATCCGGGCACTGGAACCGTAAGCGACCAGCAGAAAATCAGCATCCTCGCATTCGATGTTCTCATACATTACGTCCTCGTCCATTTTCCGGTACTTGGCCTGCAATTTCAGGTTGTGTTCGTACTGAAGGTCGGGATCCAGGTTCAGGGAGGTGATGATGTTCCTTTTGCGATCGTCGGTTTTGCCGGTGATGACCCAGGACGGGTCAAACTCCGAGATCCGCTCCTTCTGCGGCGGAAGTTCCACTTTCTCCATCATCTGTCCGATGAGTCCGTCCGATAGGATCATGGCCGGATTCCGGTATTTGAAAGCCAGATCGAATGCCTTGTCCACAAAGTCGGCCATTTCCTGAACCGATGCCGGAGCCAGCACGATGAGCCGGTAGTCGCCGTGCCCTCCCCCCTTCACCGATTGAAAATAATCGGCCTGGGAAGGCTGGATGGTCCCCAGACCGGGACCTCCCCGGACCACATTCACGATCAGGCAGGGCAACTCCGCACCTGCAATGTAGCTGATCCCCTCCTGCATCAGGCTGATCCCCGGGCTGGACGAAGAGGTCATCACCTTCTTTCCCGTTCCCGCGGCACCGTACACCATGTTGATGGAAGCCACTTCGCTCTCGGCCTGAAGCACCACCATGCCCGTGCGTTCCTCCGGCCTCTGGGCCATCAGGTATTCCATCACTTCCGACTGGGGGGTGATGGGATAGCCGAAGTACCCGTCCACGCCGGCCCGTATGGCAGCCTCGGCAATGGCTTCGTTGCCTTTCATCAATGCCAGTTCTTTCATAGATCGTTTCCGTTTTGTTTCACTCGGTACACCGTGATCACCCCGTCGGGACACACCACGGCGCAATTGGTGCATCCCGTGCATTCCGCAGGTTGCGCCATGAACGCGTAGTGGTATCCTTTCCCGTTCACTTCCTCTGCCATGGCAATGGTGTCGGTGGGACAATTGACCATGCAGACCTGGCAGCCTTTGCACCGCTCCACATCCACCACGATCGCTCCTCTTGCTTTTGCCATCTTCGCAATGTTTTTTGTACAAATATCAAATGTAACAATTTCCCCAAGCCGGCATCCCCATGTGGGACAGTTGACCCGACTGCCCGCGAATTAGGGATGAAAACCCTCATTCCGGGACGGGATGATCGGCCTGAAATTGTTTCAAACGTTCTTCCAAAACCGGGAATTGATCCCTCTTTACCTGTGACACACAGGCCCTTAACCCTTCTGTTCGCGTGCTCCCGGTGATTCCGAGGGAAATGGCGCTGATTCCATAGTACAACAAGGCCTCCACCAGTTCGGAACCCTCCATGCCCGGATAGGAAATGGTGAAATAGAACCCGTCGGCCAACTCCTGGTCCAGGTCCCGGTCGTAAACGATCCGGAATCCGTACCGGGTGAACAGGGCTTTCATGATCACGGCCTTTTTCCCATACTCCCGGACCTCCTCGATGTAATTGTAGCTTCCGTCGTTGACAGCCTTGAAAATGGCAGCCAGCGCATACTGGGCCGTGTGGGAGGCCCCCGCGGACAGGGAATACAACGCCCCGAAGATCATGGCATGGCCAAACCGGTCGGAGGTGTAATACCGCCTCAAATCCGGGTAGGAGCGGGCAAAGAGCGCCGGGGAAATGATCATCATTCCGATCCGCTGGCCCGCATAACTGAAGGCTTTGGAACTGGAAACCAACAAAAGATAGTTGTCGGTGTATTTCGCCACCGTCGACTGAAAGGGCGGCACGCCCGGCCGGCTGATGTCCTTGCGGAAATCCATCCCGAAATAGGCAAGGTCCTCGATGACGGTGACATCAAATTCTCTGGAAATCTCCCCGATGATCTGCAATTCCTCTTCTGTCAGGCAGATCCAGGACGGATTGTTGGGATTGGAATACAAAATGGAGGAATAATGCCCCCGTGAAATCTCCTCCCTCATCTTGGCTTTCAGGCGATCGCCCCGGTAATCGTACAAGTCGAAGGAACCGTATTCGTGACCAAGCACCAGGCACTGCTGCTTCTGCACGGGAAACCCCGGGTCGAGGAACAGGGTGCCCGTGCGCTTCCGGTCGGAACGGTTCACCACCATGAAGGCCGCCATGGCCCCCATCATGGATCCCACCGTGGGGACGCAGTTGGCCGGTTTCACATCCACGTCCAGAAACAACTTGACAAACCGTGCGGTTTCCTTCTTCAAGGGTTCGATCCCTTCGATGTTGGGGTAGAGGGAAGCCACCCCTTTCCGCAGGGCGATCATTTCAGCTTCCGTTCCGACGAAGGTCGGGTCGAGACCGGGCACCCCCATCTCCATGCGGATGTACTTCTCCCCCGTCCGGGCTTCCACGTCGTTTACGATCCGGACCAACTCCCGGATGCTGGCCTTGCCGGCCGAATCGATGCCAAAAGCTTCAATGACTTCTTTCAGAACCTGTCCGTCGATGGGCGTAGATTTCATGTTCATGGATGGAAAATTCAGTTCGAAAATAGGCATTGCCCCTGCAAGCCCTTGTGTCCAAGAGCATGTAAGGGATGTGTTATACAACGCCTTTTTGCACACGGATCCGGGCATCCACCGCAACCGCCCCTTCCGGGGTGGCCAGAACGGGGTTGAGGTCCATCTCCGCGATTTCGGGACAAAGGGCCAGGGCTTCCGACAAACCCACCAGCATCGATTCCAGGGCCCGGATGTTCACACCAACCTGCCCCCTCGTTCCTTTCAGCAGCGGGTAGGCCTTCAGGGAAGCGATCATGTCATGTGCCTCCTCCGGCCCCAGGGGCCCCAGACCGGCACGGACATCCTGAAGCACCTCCACAAACACGCCGCCCATGCCGCAGAGAATCACGTGTCCGAATCCCTTTTCCAGGTGGCTCCAAGGAAGAACTCCATCCCCCGCTCCATGGATTGAAGGAGGACTCCCTCCCACCCGTCGATGGCTTTCATGCGTTCGAAGGCCTGAAGGACACTCGTTTCCGAATCGAGATTCAGCACCACGCCTCCCACATCCGACTTGTGCACCGGCCCGATCACCTTCATCACCAACGGGAAGCCCACACGGGCAATGGCGTCCTGCAATCCGCTTTCCTGGCCGACAACCACTTCCCGTACCCTCGGGATGCGGGCCAGATCCAGGAAGGCTCCCACTTCGCGGGGAGACAGGTACCCATCCCCGGCCTCCTCCATCAGGGTCCGCAACCCGGACCGGTTCTCTCCGCCGGAGACTTCCGGCAGTCGGGCCGGAAGGGGCGTGGCCGCCAGACGGACCAGGGCTTCCCCCAGAAGCACCTCGTCCGGAAAGTTGAGATGTCCCTTCGACAGGAACACCTCCACCTCCCGGGACGCGGTCACCACCGACGGAAGCACGGGATAAATGGGTTTCCTTCCGGAGCGGATTCGCCGGTCCAGGACATCGTACACGTCAAAAACCGGCGCCAGACCCGGGGTTCCGAAGATCACCACAACCCCGTCCACCTCCGGAAAATGATTTTCGCAGTATTCCAGCGCCAAATCCACCTGGGTGGCATTTCCGGTGGCCAGGAGATCGATGGGGTTGGCCACGGAGGACCCGGGAAACAAGTGAGAGAGCAACTCCTCGGCCCGTGGCCCTTCCAGCCGGGGCACATCCAGCCCCCCTTTTGCCAGGGTGTCGGTGAGCATCACCGCAGGGCCGCCCGCATGGGTGATGATGGCCAGGTTCTTTCCTTGCAGGGGAGGAAGCTGCATGACCGATGCCACCGTGGTCAGATCCTCCCGTCCATGGCAGCGCACAATGCCCGCCTTGCGGAACAGGGCGTCCACCGCCGTATCCGAATTCGCCAAAGCGCCGGTGTGGGAGGATGCGGCCCGGCTTCCCGCATCGGTACTCCCCGCTTTCACCGCAGCGATCCGACATCCCTTGGAAATGAGCGAAGACGCATGCACCAACAGCTTGCGCGGATTCTTGATGGTCTCGAAATAGAGAAGTTTGACTCGGGACGACTGCTTCGGATCAAAGCTTTCGTCGAGGTGGGCAAGGACATCCTCCACCCCCGTCTGGGCCGAATTGCCCACAGAAAAAACCTGATTGAAGCTGAGTCCTTTCTGCAACCCCGATTCCATGATGAACACCGCCGTTGCCCCGCTGCCGGAAATAAAATCACAACCGTCGGGAACCAACCGGGGAATGGGCAGGGTGAAAACTCCCTGGTAGGCAGGGGTCATGACCCCGATGCAATTGGGACCGATGAGAACCGCATCGTGCTTCCGGCAAATCTCCACCATCTGCCGTTCCATCACGGCTCCTTCCGGGCTTTCTTCGCTGAATCCGGCCGAAACCACCACAAAGGCCTTTGTGCTCTTCTCTTCGGCAAGGGCTTTCACCAAAGCAGGACAGGCCGCTGCGGGAACAGCGAGGAAGGCAAGATCCACGCACGGAAGATCCCGTACATCGGCGAATGCCGGTCTTCCCTGGATTTCCTTTTCGGTGGGATGCAAGGCGTACAATTCGCCCCGGAAGGTTCCGGACAGGAGGTTGTGGAACAATTTTCCACCCGGCTTTCCCAGGTGATTGGAAGCTCCCACGACCACAATGCTTTTGGGGTCGATGAGTTGTGAATGGATCATGCGGACAGGACGTTTGTCCAAAGATAAGAAAGCTGGGTGGGTGGCTTGGAGCAGAGAAAATGCCTTAGAACATAGAGAAAAAAATAAGGCAAGTTGCTACTCTCCCTAAAACCCTCAAAAGATTCGCAACTTGCCTTGCACCCCAACAATTACTTTCCGACAATAGTAACGAGAAATTTCCGGGTAGGTTCAGTCGCCGGGGGCTTTTAACACTTGCAGGGCCCGTATTTAACAAATGCCTCAGCCGGCCAGGACGGATTTCACTTTCACCCCGGGCATGCGGCCCAGTTTTCCGGTAAGCGAGCCCATGCGGTCGGTGTCCCCTTCGAGGACAAGAGAAATGACACTCATCTCCCGATCCCGCAATGGAATGCCCTGCCGGCCGAGGATCATGTCCGCATGCTGGCTGATGACTTGATTGATGCGATTGGTGTCTCCCCCGGCATCCACGAGGACGATCACGGCACCGATTCGTTTTTCCATGAGGAAGAGGGTTGGTTTGGGCAAAGATATCAATATATCAGATCATCCACGAAGGCGAGGGCGATCCGGGGGTCCCTTCCATCGGTTCCTGGAAAATGTTTGTGAAACCGAAGCATGGCGGGCCCATTTTGAAAGGACGAACCGGGCAGGGCATGGAGATGAATGCTACCGTCCTCCACAATGGCCAGAGCTTTCATCGTTTGTCCGCCGGCATGCACGGATACGGCGTACCCACCTTCAGCCGGCAAAAGCTTTTCGCCGTCGAATGGACGGACAACCGCGCGTCTCGCTCCGTCGCGCAGTTCCAGGGGGGCCATCACCAGATACAGATGCTGCAGGTGGGCGTTGGCCCGTTGGATGTTCCCTTCCATGAGCGCCTTTCGAATCCGCGTGCTGCTGACGGTTTCATGCTGGATTTCCTGCTCCGGAATTTCTTCCACCTGGAATCCGTGTTCCTGCCCCAGGCGGTGCAGCAGCTCAAAATTGCCCTCCTTGTTGTGCCCGAAGAAATGATTGAATCCCACCACCACCGTGTGGGCATGAAGCTTTCCGACCAAATACTGCACCACGAAGTCCCTGCAATCGGTCCGGGCAAATTCCAGATGAAAGGGAAGAATGATCAGGTGATCCAGCCCGGCTTCCTCCAGCAGGTGGCATTTTTCTTCGCGGCTGCTGATCAGCCGCAGTTCCTTTCCCGCGCCCTCGGGATACAGCACCTTTCTGGGATGGGGGTGAAAAGTCACCAGCACCGAAGCTCCCCCTGCCCTGGCGGCAAGCTGATTCAACCGGTTGATGATGGTCCGGTGCCCCATGTGCACGCCATCGAAGGACCCGATGGTTACCACCGGATAGGGAATGGCCGGAAGCCGGTCCATGCTTTCGTGAACAAGCATCAGGAAAGACCCAGCTTCACAAAGTAGGCGATTTTTTCCAGGGATGTGATCATGTCATATTCATCCAGATACACATCCTGTCCCATTTTCAGAGGAACCGTCGTGAAATTCATGATTCCCTTGATACCGGCTTCCTGTACCTGTTGGCTTACCTCCGCTGCGGAATCGGCCGGAACCGTCATGATGGCGATGGAAATGCCAAGGGAATCGGTCATCTCCTTCAGGCGGCTCAGCGGATAGCATTTGACACCGGAGATGACGCGGTCGATTTTGTTGTGATCCACGTCGAAGGTGGCGATGATGTTCAGACGGGAACGCTTTCCCACGAAATACGTGGTGATGGCCCGTCCCAGGTTCCCAATTCCGATCACGGCCACGTTCAGTCCCTTTTCCGAATCCAGGATGCCCCCGATGACTCCGATCAGCTCCCGCACGTCGTACCCCTTCCGTTGCATGCTGGTGTATCCGATGAACATGATGTCGCGCCGGACCTGAACCGCCGTGTTGTGATGCAATTCGGCCAATTCGTGGGAATAAATGTGGGTTTTTCCCTCCTCAAGGCATTGCAGCAAGGACCTTCGGTATTCGCTCAGCCGCTCAACGGTTCTTTCAGGTAACGTCATGGCAAGGAGTATGGTTTGGTACAATAATACAAAATACTGTTAATTCTATCACAATCGGGCCGGCTCAAATGCCCCGGTGCCCTCAACTCAACCGCCCGGCAAAATCACACGAAACTCACTGCCCTCCTCGGGCCGGGATTCCACCTGGATGTGACCCCCGTACAATTCGGCGATTTTCTGCACAATGGACAATCCAAGGCCGGAACCGCTGATCCCCCGGGTCTTTGTGTTTTTGATGCGGACGAATTCCTTGAAAAGCTGGGAAACCTCCTCCTCGCTCATCCCGATTCCGGTGTCCTTCACGCGGATCTCCATCCCCGGATTCCGCTGGTGGAGGGAGAGCTCCACCGTCCCTCCGTCCCGGTTGTATTTGACCGCATTGGAAAGCAGGTTGTTCAACATGATGTCCAGATCGGAAGGATCCATCTCGAACCGGATATCGGCCCCCTCCCGGAAATGAATCCGGATGTTCCGCTGAATGGCCAGAGGCTGGATGGTGGAAATGGCCATGCGCGCCGCCTCTCCAACTTGAACCTCCTCGATGCGTTCCTCCCGTCGTTCCAGCCGGATTTTGGTGAAGTCCAGGAGATCCATGATCAGGGAGCGCATGCCCTCGATTCGATGCAGGGACCGGTCGATCACCTGCATGTATTCCTCCAGGGAATCACCCAGCTCCTTGTCCTTCATCAGGCGAAGGTACCCTTCCATGGCATTGAGCGGACTTTTCAGTTCGTGACTCAGCACGGACAGAAACTGAAACCGGATCTTCTTGCCCTCTTCCTGCATCCGCCGGGTGATGCGCTTCAGAAAATACTGTTTGGTGATCAGGTCCACACTGGCCTTCAGCTCGGCCGGCGTGAAGGGCTTGGGGATGAAATCCCAGGCTCCGTCGTCTGTGGCCGTGGCCGCCACATCCAGGGATGCATAGGAGGTGATCATGGCCACGATGATGTCGAGCCGGCGTTCCTGGAGGATTTCCAGCAATTCCATGCCGTCCATGCCGGGCAGCTTGTTGTCGAGCAAAAGGATGTCCGGCGGACACGCTTCAATCATCACGAGGGCGTCCTCGGCCGTGGCTGCTTCCCGGCATTCGAATCCATAGTCGTCATCCATGAACGGGAAACTCACCGCATGCCGCGACAGGATGCGGGTCACCCCGGAACGGATGCCCGCCTCATCATCCACCACAAGGACCGATAGCTTCTCCATCCTATTTCAGGTATTTTTCCACCAGAAGCTTCAATTGCTCCATCCGGAATCCCTTTTCCAGATAGTGATCGGCCCGGATCCAGGATTTGCTTCCTGGGCTGTTCAGATCGAAGCTGATGCCCCGCTCGGCGGCCACGGCCGTGGAAATGATCACCGGCACCTGGGGCCGGCATTGTTTGATCCGGTACGAAAGGATGAAGCCGCTGTCTTCTTCCTCCATCATCAGGTCCAGAATGGCCAGATCGGGGCAGCTCTCCTGAAGGTACCGCTCCGCATCCTTTCTCGACTCCACGGCCACCACGTGGTATCCCCACCGTTCCAGGTTGTGCTTCACCAAAAAGATCTGGTCCGGGTCGTCGTCGGCAAGCAGAATTGTCTTTTTTTCACTCATTGTTCAGATACACTGGTTGGGTTGGCAAACTATCGAATACGTTCTCACATGTTTCTCTTCCTGGGCAATTTGATCGTGAAGGTCGTCCCGGTGGGTCCCGCACCTGCCCGGGAATTGGACTTGACGTCGATCTGCCCCCGGTGCATTTTCACGATTCCATATGTCGTGGCAAGTCCCAGGCCGGTTCCCTTTCCGATCCCCTTGGTGGTATAAAAGGGTTCAAACACCTTTTCCAGATCCCCCGCTTCTATCCCGGTGCCCTGGTCGCTGATTTCGATGATCACCCAATCGTGGTTGTCGCTGAGGACGGCTTTGACCTCCCCGCCCACGGGCATGGCTTCCATGGCATTCTTGATGAGGTTGCCGATCACCTGCACCATCTGTTCCTGGTCGAGTTCCGCCACCGGATTGGTCATGTGG
>JAWKKO010000035.1:0-38142 GCA_041393235.1 Bacteroidales bacterium | reverse complement strand
ATAATAGTGCAAAACGGCTCCATAAGCCCGGACGGAGGTGGCATGCCGGCGGTAAAACAGAAGGTTTTTCCGCACATTGGAATTCGACCGGATGTCGGTGAGGGAGCGGACCAGCCCCCGAAGGGTGCCTCCGTGCTTCAGTCCGCTCGTGCTTTTGTCGTTCCACATCCGCAATTGAGGGTAGACACGCACCGGGAACCCTGCGGTTCTGGCCCGAAAGGTGTAATCGCTGTCGCCATGATACTGGGGGAAATTCTTCTCGTCCCAGACCCCGATCTGGCGCACGACGGGCACGGGGACCAAGGTTCCCATTCCGGGAAGCCAGTCCACCTCCCTGGGTTCGGAAAATGCCGATGAATCCTTCTCCCCGTAACCGATCAGGTATTTTTTGCCCGTCCGGGAGTCGAAAATTCCGCCGTAGGACCAGACCGTTTCATCGGTACCGACCCAGAGCACCTTGGATCCAAGGATCACCCGGTCGCCGGATTCCGGGATCAACGCATCCAGGGCCCGGAAATAACCGGGATCGGGCTGCACGTCGTTGTTCCACAACAACAGGTAGTCCGCGCCGAGGGTTTCCATGGCGTATTCTGCCCCGCGGTTGATCCCGCCGCTCCACCACAGGTTTCCGTCGCCCCGAAGGAGATGCACTGTTGGATGGTGTTGCCGGACCCATTCCGAGGTTCCGTCGGTGGAACCGTCATCGATGAGGACCACCTGATACTTCGCATGCGTGTAACCGGTGTCCGCGCAAACTTTTTCCAGGGATTCCAAACAGGTCCGGGTGGCATCCAGGTGATTGAAAACCGCAAGGAGGATGGCAACGTCCTTCATGTTCAATTCCTCTTTTTGCCGGCTCGCTTCGACTCACCGCCGACCAATCCGAACAACCCTTTCTTTTTGTGGTAGGTGTAATACTTGCCGTGGGCTCCCTTCTTGGGAATGTCGCCGTTGATCAGGAGATGGAGGTTTTTGATGTCCTTCGCTTCAATGTCGTCCAGCGTGGTGAGCAGCATCCGTTTCTTGACGATCCCCAGTCGGGACACGTAAATGTTCAGATCGGAGTACCGCATCAGCACAAAGGAATCGGTCAACAGTCCGTACGGCGGTGTATCCACGATGATGTAATCGTATTTCTTCCGCAACTCATCGAACAGGATCTGGGTTTGCTCCCCGGAAATGAGCTCGATGGGGTTGGGCGGAATCTGGCCTGCCAGCATGATGTCCAGATTGGGCACGCCAGAGGCGATGGTGATTTCGTCGATGGAAGCTTTCCGGATGAGGTAGGAACTCACACCGACGAGACCCCGGATGCCCAGTTTGTTGTAAATCTCACTGGGCCGGCGCAAATCGAATTCCACCAGGATGGTTTTGTTGTTGGTCACGGCCAGACTGCTGGCCAGGTTCAAAGCCGAAAAGGATTTTCCCTCCCCCTCCATGGTGGAAGTCACCAGGATGATCTGGTTCGATTTTCCCATGAGGTAGTAAATGATGTTGCTTCGAAGGGAATGGAAGGCTTCTGCCGCGATGGAGTTGGGCTGGTCCTTGATCACGTTGATCGCACCCCGGGTGTGCTGGGGTATGGATCCGACCTGATTCAGGCTGGTGTAACGACGCAATTCTTCCTTGTTGGCCACCCGGTTGGTGAACAATTTGCGGATGAGCACAAAGACCGTGGGGAAGAACAGACCCAGAATGAGGGCACCCACCAGCACCAGCAGGGTTTTGGGAGCGGCAACGCCGGCATACATGGGAGGTTCCACGAGTTCGCAGTCCGACAGGGTGGACGCTTTGATGATCTGGGCCTGGATCCGCTGCTCCAGCAACGACATGTAGACGTTTTCGCTGAGGTTGAACTTGCGTTCAATGCCCAGCAACTGACGCTGGGTGTAGGGAAGGCTGCTGTACTCCCGGTTCAGTCCGCCGATCCGGTTGTTGATGTCCCGCAACTCGGCGTTTGTTGTGTTCAGGCTGTATTGGACATTCTCCAGAATCACGCTCGTCAGGTTCCCGATGGTGATGTTCAGGGTACGGAGACGGGGACTGCGCAACTGGTTGTTGTTGATCAACTGCTGCCGCTCCGAGGTCATGTCGGTCAGCTCGTTGATCAGGCTGCTGAGCAGGGGATCGTCGATTCCCATGCCCGACGGGGCCATGAATCCGCTGCTGTCCCGGTTCGAGGTGAAATAATCCTCCATTTGCAGGAGGTAGTTGCGTCGCCGCTCAATGTCGTCGCGTTGCACCTGGGCTTCCTGCAACTGGTTGTAAACATTCCCGGCCTTCTCGTCGATGTTCATCACGCTGGAAGACCTCCGGATGTCCTGAAGTTCCTGTTCGGAGCTCCCAAGGGATTTGGAGATGTCATCCAATTGAAAGTCGAGATGTTCGATGGTTTTTTCGGCAAGGAAATTTTTCTTTTCCAGGTTGTTCTCGATGTAATTCTCCACCAACCGGTTGAGAAAATCGATTCCCTTCTGGAGGTTGTCCGATTTCACATACATGTCCACCATGGTGGCATCGATGGAGGAGGCCTCCACACTCAGATCGGCTTTGAATTGCAGGGCGAGTGCTCCCCGGGAACGGAACTGGAAGAACAGGTCCTTCCCCTGGTAGGCTTCGGAATTGTAGTTGGAATTGAGGATCATCCGGAAGGAAGTGAAGGGCGTTGTGACCACTTCCCCAGAATTTGTACTCCCGCTCAGGTGGAAGGACGTGGAAGGAACCACCACTTCATCGGTTTCGAAATTCAGGATGGCAACTTCTTTCTCATCGGCCCACACCATGTAGGTTTCGTCGTCCAGAATCTTCACATAGAAGTAGATATCCACCGGCTGGAAATGCTTGTTGTCGGGGATCACAAGGATTGGGGACCCCTTGTACAGCTCCTTCATGGAGAATTCCACCTCCATGGGAATCTTGTCTTCTTGCAGGTAATACGCCACCTGGATGTCCATTTCATCCACAACCGAACGGATCAGCGGCGTGGAACTCAACAGGTAGATCTCATTCTGCAGGTTTTTGTCCTGTTCGATGAGATCATTGACCCGGTTCATGTTGTCGGATATCCCCCCAAACGTTCCTGCCTGTTCGGTCTTGATCACCACCGAGGCCGCCACGTTGTACGTCTTGGCTGCAAACTTCACATAAAACATCCCGAGTCCCAGGGTCAGCCCCATGGAGATCACCACGATGTACCAGAACTTCAGCAGGTCCCGGATAAACTCAATCAGGTAATTGAGTACGTTGTCATTGGCATTGGTTGTCATGGAGCGGAGGCTAGTTTACGTAATTGATCATGAAGGTCATGACCACGATGGTAAGGGATGCGATGGAGAGCAGCAAGTCGTAGGGGAACACATCCAGGCCCCACTTCTTCGACTGCAGCGGTTTGACATAAATGATGTCGTTGGATTTGATCTGGTACAGGTCCGAAATCAGCAGATCGTCCCGGGTCAGATCCACCTCATACTTGGAGCGGTACTCCCCCTCCTCCCGGATGATCAGCACATGGTTCCGGTCCCCGAAGGTGGAAATGTCGTTGGCATATCCAATGGCTTGCAGAATGTTGATGTTCTTGTAATTGAAGATGTAAACGCCGGGACGGTTCACTTCTCCCAGGATGGTGACCTTGTTGTTCACGAACCGAATGAACACCGAGGGATTCAGCAAGTAATTCGACAATTCCTTTTCGACCAAATCAGAAGCCTCCAGCAGGGAAAGACCGGATACTTTGATCCGGTTCACATAGGGCAGCTTGATGTACCCGTTCTCATCCACCGTGTAGCTGAGCAGGGACGGATCCTGCACCATTCGCTGCGCGGTTTGGCTGAAACTCGTCTGGGTTTCATCGTCGCTGGTCACGCGCACATAGATTTCATCCCCCTGGCGGATGGTGTTGTCCACATCCTGGTCAATGAAATACATGTTGTCGTTTTGCTGGGCGATCATTTCCTTGCTGTCCTGGACATACATGATTTTGTTGTTGGGGACGCAGCCGGCCAACACCCCAAGGACGAGCAGGGGAATCCAGATTTTCAGATTCATTCGGAAATTTTTCATGGTCGGAGGTTCAAAGGTTGGCTTCGATCAATTCTTTGGTTTCCTGGATGTGGGCCCGGGACGAGGCACCGAAAAGGACGGACTCGATCCGGGGAAACTGCCCCAGGTATTCCATGGCTTCCTTGGGCCGAAGGGCTCCGGCAGCCAGCACCTGCATGGCAACGGGCCGGAATTCCTTTTCCCTCAGATATTTCTCATAAATTTCCTTTCCACCCGACATCCGGAATCCGATTTTGTTGATGGAAGAACAAATGACCGGGTTCTGAATTCCCTGGGCTTCCAGCACATCGTACAGAGCGGGCATGTTCATGGTAATGTATCCGGGTTCCGCATTGTATTTGCTCTTGATGTAACTGTGGTATTCCCCGAAGATATCATACATTTTCAGCCCCAGGATCAGGTCGACGATCACATTCTGAATAAAAATGACCGGGGTGTCGATTCCCTTGAACATCTTCATTTCGGCATCGATGAGAATCTGGATCAGCTTGACGAAATCTTTCCCGAGAAAGGCAACGCCTCCCTTGGCAAAGGTGGCAAAGATGTTGCCCGGAACATATTCCTTGATGGTGCCCATGATCCCCAGCTCCGTGACCGCGTTGGCATACTTGTGCGCATAGGGCATGCAGGGATAGATTTTGTATCCCTCGTACCTTTCCGGATGAGCCATGAATGTGTTTGCAGATGTTCCTGATGCGGTCGTGGGTGGTGCACATGAAGGTTTTGATGCCCACATCGATGGACTGGTCGAGCACCCGGATGATGGATTCGTCGTCTTTGAAGCGGATCGATTGGGCCCTCGACTTCTCGTCGGAAAGGTGGTTGACCGCAAAAAACTGGTTGTCGCCGAACAGGACTTTTTCCATGGTGCTTCTAGTTTGAATGGTTGCTAATCATGTGGATGACGGAGTCGGTGTAATGGCCTTCCTCGAAGGTGTTCAGTTCCGAGGCGCGGTTGGCTTTCACACAGGACACGAAATGATCGATCTGGGCGCTGTACTCTTCTCCCCTCAGGTAGAAATCAACCGGAATGGCCAGGTCGGTGATGTATTTGATGGTCCATCCCTTGTCCAGACCTTCCGAGGGAACGGCCTCCTTCAGATAGATTTTCAATTCGGTGGCGTCGCAAAGGATCTTGCCCTTTTTTCCCTGCACCGTCAGGGAAGTGGACATCTTCCGGAAGGTTTCATCACTCCAGTTGACCAGAAGGGTTCCGTTCAATCCGCTCTTCAATTCCAGCAGGGCATAAACTGCGTCTTCCACCCCTTTGGAGTAAATGCTCTTCAACAAACTCCCGTGGATCTTCTCGGGCCGACCGATCACCTCCTGGATCAGATTGATCACATGGGAAGCATAGTCGTACAGGCAGCCCCCCCCCTCTTCGGGATTGGCACGCCAGGTACCGCCCTTCTCTTTGGTGACCACCGGACCGTAGGCTTCCCCGGAAAAATGGACCAGTTCCCCAAGGACCCCGGCAGCCAGAAGGCGCCGCAGCTCCCGGAAGGTTCCGATGAAATGGTTGTGGAACCCCACCTGGTTGACCAACCCCTTCTCAGCGGCGAGTTTCACGATTTCCTCCCCCTGCTCCTGCTTGAGCATGAAGGGCTTTTCGCAAAATACATGGAGGTTGTGTTCCAGGGCGTATTTCACCATGGGGTAATGCAACTTGGTGGGGGTGGCAACCATGACAAAGTCCAGATCCTCCTTGTCGATCATTTTCTTGTAATCGGAATAGGTGGCCACCTTGCTGAATTTTTTGAATCCGCTCAGCACGAGGGAGGAGGAGTCGCACACGGCCACCATTTCCACATCGGGATGTGCGGCAACGATGGAGGCATGGGAGATGCCCATTTTGCCCAGGCCAATGACTGCTGCTTTGATCATGTCTTTTTAAGCTTTAAGAAGATTAATACGATGTGCCAGAAGAAAATCATCTGGTTCTTGATGTTGCGCCTGAAAATTTCGGGCCGGAGAAAGATCCGGACCAGCCAACCCAGTTTGATCCGGAACCAGAAAGGATGAATGGCTTTTTGGGTTCCGGCGAACCAGTCAAACACATTCCCGATGCAGACAACCAGTCCGGCCTTCAGATTCTCCCGCTGCGAAATGGCCCACTTCTCCTGCTTGGGGCAGGTCATTCCCACAAAAAGCACATCGGGATCAAATTCGTTGATGGTACGCACCATGCCGGCATTGTCTTCCGGACTGAACTCAGGCTTGAAAGGCGGAGAATAGGCAGCAACTTTCATGGCCGGATATTCCCGGGCGGCTCTGTCTTTCATCAACGAGAGGGTCGTTTCCGTGGAACCCAGAAAAAACACCCGGGAACCCTGCTCCCCTGCACGCTTCATGAAATGATAAAAGACGTCCGGACCCTGGTTTGCTTTGATGTTTTTCCCTTGCAACAGAAGGGAGGCCAGCGCAAAATAGACCCCGTCCAGTACCAGAAAGTCGGTGTCTTTCAGAGCTTGCCTGAAGACCGCATCCCGGGTGGTAATCCCATAGGAATTGGGGCTGATTGTGTTGATCACCCGGCAGGAGGAATCACGAAGAGGGATTCCGGAAAGGTCGTCGGAGAATACTTTAAATCCAATGGTTTCAACAAATTCCACTTCCGCTCGCATTTGCACGTTCTAAAATAGCAGGATTATCCCACATTCTCATGACTCCGGGAACTTTTGTTCGGAAAAAGGTGGCACTGGCTGTGATTCGGGGTGGGTATCAATGACCCCCGGCAATGAAAAAGGTTTTCACAGTTTTCAGGAACAATCCCAGATCCTTGCCCAGATGCCAGTTGTCGATGTAGCTCAGGTCCAGCTTCATCCACTCCTCGAAGGACACATCGTGACGATCCGGAACAATTTGCCAGGTACACGTAATCCCGGGTTTGACGGAGAGTCGTCGAAGTTGCCAACGTTCGTATTGCTTCACTTCCGATTCCAGCGGGGGACGGGGACCGATCAAAGACATGTCCCCCTTGACCACATTGAGAAACTGAGGAAGTTCATCCAATCCGGTTTTTCGCAGGAACTTGCCGATGCCTGTGATCCGGGGGTCGTCCTTCATTTTGAAGACCGGGCCGTCGGCTTCGTTCAAGGCTTTGAGTTTCTTCAATTGTTCTTCGGCATCCACCACCATGGTCCGGAACTTGTACAATTTGAACTTCCTGCCCCGAAGGCCGATCCTTTCCTGTTTGAAGAAAACGGGTCCTTTGCTGGTCAGCTTGATCCCCGATGCGATCACCAGGAAGACCGGCGAAAGCAAGATCATGGCAAGAATTGAAAAATAGACGTCCCCCATGGATTTCAAAATGACGGACAAACTGTTGGAAGGCACATCGATGATGGAGGCTTCCTTGGCGGTGGCCAGGGTTTTCAGCTGAAATTCGGTGGGATCCAGCGGGGAAACGGAGGATTGCAACCGGAAGATGATTCCCACTTCCTTGCAGGCGGAGGACATCTCCTTGATCATGTCGATGTCCATGTCCCTGCGGCAATACATCACCTCATCGATCACGGTTTGATCCAGCAGGTTTTTGAAGGAATCGCCCGGATCGCTGATGTGGATGTAGGAACTGTATTTGGCTTTCAACAATTTTGAATCCGTGAGAATGGATGCCACATTGAAGCCCCACTCCTTCTGTTTCAACAGGTTTTCAATAACCCCGTCGGAAAAGGCATCTGCCACAATGAGCACATTGTGGGTGTCGCCTCCCGAGGAACGGTACGACTTCAGGACTTTGAAGGCAAACAGCCGGGAGATCAGCGTGAATCCAAAAAGAAGAGTCACGTAAATCACAACCAGCAACACCGGAATGGACGTCAGGCGGAAGATGATTTTCAGTGCCAGCAGCACCAGAAAAATCAGGAAGGTGCCCCTGCCGAACTGAAAGGCCATGGTCAGATACCTCTGGGTCCTGGGAACTTTGGCCATGCCCGTGATCCGGGAGAATACGAACCATGAAATCAGGATGAAGGCAAGAAAAACAACCTGGTGCAGAACCACCATGTCCAGATCACGGATGTAAAACCCGGTCATGGAAACGGCGAGGGGAAAGACGGCGAGAGCCAAAACCATTTCCACCACATCGATGATTGTTTTCACTTTCCGGTTGTCTTTCCGGTTTTTCGTATGATTGTCTTTTGTCAGATATTTTGTCATTCTATCAATCGCTCCATGCGTTTTGTAACACAAATTTCTGAATTTTCTCCCAGCTATAACGCGATTTTGCGAGGAAGGTTATGCACATTTTGACAAAGCCGGAAAACAAATGACGAAAGCTTCCAATCCTGTGATTAGCCCGGCCAAGTCCGAAAAATGGGGGGATTCCGGTCAAATGAAAATCCCCCGCAAAAAACGAAAGTTGGTCATGTGATTTTAACCATTCGTCAAACCCGGGGATTTTTTGAGTTTTTCCGGATCACAATCTTTGCTACTTTTACCTTTATACGAACCGGATCAAAACAACGACTGAAACTGTATGGAAGACCTGATCATCAAAGCCACGGACAAGACCATCGGAGTGGACATCTCCCACGGCATCTTGAATTTTACCGGTCGTTCCATTCTCACCGACCCCAAGCTTTTTTTTGAACCGGTGACCGCATGGGTCGGGAAATACCTGAAAAAACCGGCGGAGGAGACCGTGGTGAACATCAAACTCGATTACATCGACACCGCTTCCACCCAGGCTTTGTATCAGATCCTGCGGGACCTGAATTCGGTGCGCAAAAAGGGGATGGTTCTCATGGTCAACTGGTATGTGGAGGACGAGGACCCGGAAATGAAAGAACTGGGAGAAATGATCGAACAGCGACTCGGCGTTGATTTTCAATACATTCCATATTAATCCCCCCCTCCATTTTTTTCTGCGGTTTTTCACGAAAAAGCACTACCTTGGGTAGCGCGTAAACCGCACTAATCCCGATTGCCCATGCCGGAGGACACGAGAAAAATGACGAGGGCCGAACTGGAGGAAGCCTGCCTGAGCCAAAACATCATCATCCAACGGGACGACCCGTTCACACATGCCCGGATCAACCTGCCCAACATCGAAAAGATCAACAAAATGATCCGGGAGTTTGATTTCCTGGTCGATGGCGCATCCCGGGGCATGGCCGTCAATGAAATCAGCAGGATCGAACGCTTTTTGTACGAGAACGAGAAAAATCCGGACAAATGCAGCGACTACCTGGCTTCCTGTTACAGCAAGGCATCCATGTACCTTGAAGACCACCGGAGCCTCCTGGAAGACAAGCGTTCGGAAAACTGGAAATACCTGTTTGTCAGCTATTTCAAACTGGAGGACATCTACCGCTATTTCAACAAGGACATCAGCGCATCCGTGTTTTTCCAGCGGTATCCCATTTACCGGGACATGGTGGACCTGACCTACAACGTGAAGTTGATGAACTACCTTCGCAGTCAGGTCCAGCTTCAGATTCCGGTGGATGATGACAAGGACCTTCCGTCCCCCGTTGAGGAACTGAATCTGAAACTGGTGATCCTGCAGCAATTGGGTGTTCTGGACCACCTCAGGAAAAGCCATCCCGAATTGTCCCAACGGAACCTGGCACGGCTTCTGACCGTTCTTTGCAACCGGGATCCGTCGAGCTGGCGGGACATGTGGAACAAGCTGCAGCACATGAACCTGCAAAACGACAAAGACATCCTCACAGAGCTCAACCTGAACAAAGCCCGGGAGATTATCTCCATTTTTGGTATTGAATTGGAATCCGAGTAATGTTATATTTGTACATCTGAAACCTCCGAAACACAGACGCAATGGAAAACATAAGTATTGAACCCACCAAAAAATCACTGGAAGTCGAATGCTCACCCGGTTATTTCAAGCTTTCTGGGAATTCAATACTTTCCGACCCGAGGAAGTTCTTCAAACCCATCGTTGAATGGGTGGAGAATTACATCCAGAAACCGGAAGCAAAGACCACCATCGACCTGAAACTGGAGTACGTCGACACCGCCTCGGTGCAAAGCGTGTTCGACATCATGAGGATGTTCAAGCCCTTGCAGGAGAAGGAAAAAGAAGTAGCCGTGAATTTCTATTTTGAATTCGATGACCCGGAACTTCTTGAGCTCGGGGAAATCATGGAAGGGCGCCTTGGCATCAAATTCAACTTCATCGAGTACCAATAGGCCAGTTTCCCGGTCGGTTTCATGGCTATCCTGCCGGAGATTCGTATTTTCGGGAAACACTCCCAAAATCAAACCGGCATGACTTCAAACCAATCCCGACGTCGCTTTCTCAGCACATCCCTGGCCTTTGCAGCCGGCAGCCTGCTGGCCTCCCCCCTGGCCCAATCAGCCCATCGCCAGGGAAAGAAAATCAAGCTGGCCCTGGTGGGAACCGGCATCCGGGGAACCGGATTCTGGGGCAAGAACCTGGTGGATAACTTTTCAGACATCCTGGAATTCGTGGGGCTCTGCGACATCAATCCGGGCCGTTTGGCCTATGCGGCGACCTACATGGGGACGGCTTGCCCCACCTACGGAGATTTCGAAAAAATGGTCCGGGAAACACGACCCGATCTGGTCATCGTGACCACCATGGATTCGACCCACCATCAATTCATCATTCAGGCATTGGACCTGGGCTGCGACGTGCTGACGGAAAAACCTCTGACCACGGACGAGGACAAGTGCCAGGCCATCCTGGATACGGAACGGCGCTCGGGGCGAAAGGTGATTGTTGGATTCAACTACCGGTGGGGACCGTACATGACCCGGATCAAGGAACTGTTGCAATCCGGAACCATCGGCCGCATCACCTCGGTGGACTTCCACTGGTATCTGAACACCTACCACGGGGCATCCTATTTCAGGCGCTGGCATGGGTTGCGGCAATCGGGGGGCACCCTCTGGGTCCACAAAGCCACCCACCATTTCGATCTGCTCAACTGGTGGATCGACAGCGATCCCATGGAAGTGTTTGCCTACGGCGATCTGGAGCATTACGGCAGCAACGGTCCCTTTCGGGGCGACAAGTGCCGGACCTGCGTCCACAAGGACAAGTGCAAGTTTTACTGGGACATCACCACCGACCGGGACAGCATGAAGCTGTATGTGGAAAATGAGCACCACGATGGCTACATACGGGACAACTGCCTCTTCCGTCCCGAAATCAACATCTACGACAAGATGTCGGCCCAGATCAAATACCGGAACAACACGGTGGTGAATTATTCTCTGACCACCTATTCCCCCTTCGAAGGTTGGAAGATCGCCTTCAACGGGATGGACGGCCGGATCGATGCCTGGCTCGACATTCCCTTCATGAACGAGCGGACCCTCAGTCAGGACGACATGCATCGGATGGAAATGTCCCAGGAGGAGGAACAACTCCAGACCGAGCCCATCATCCTTCACAAACTCTGGGAAGACAACCAGACCCTCCGGGTGTCCTTCGACCGGGGAGGGCACGGTGGCGGCGACAGGGAATTGCAGGACCAGATCTTCCGGCACCCCGAACGGCGCGACCCCTTCGACCGGGCCGCCGGAATCCGGGACGGGGCCATGTCGGTTCTCATTGGAATCGCCGCCCGAAAAAGCATTGAATCGGGACATCCCATCCGGATCGCCGAACTCACCGATCTGGAACCCCGGGCCAACCGGTTGATTGAACTTTGATTACCAACTGTAAACCAACGACAAAAACCATGATTGACAGAAGAAGATTCTTGCAGGCCGGAGCATTGGGCGTCGCCGGAGCGGCCCTGACCGGGTGCACCAACGGAGAAACCCAACCACCGGCAACCAATGAACCCACCCCAAACATCCGGCACAACCCCATCGGGGTGAGCACCTATTCGTTCTGGCAGTTCAACAACGAGCCCAATGTGCCCCCCATCGAGGACATCATCGACCAGGTGGCCGCCATGGGCTTCGACGGGGTCGAACTGCTTTTGGTGCAAATGCCCTCCGAGGAAACATCCTATCTGAATTCATTGAAGAAGAGGGCCTTTCATGCCGGACTCGACCTCATGGGTTTCTCGACCCACCAGGGCTATGTGAGTCCCGACAAGGCAAGTCGTGACGAAAACATCGAACTGACCAAACACCAGATCGAGCTGGCCTACCAGCTGGGCATTCCCACCATGCGGATCAACACGGGCCGCTGGGGAACCTCCAAATCCTTCGACCACCTCATGGAGAACCGGGGGATCGAACCCGCTCTGGAGGGGTACACAGACGAAGACGGATTCGGCTGGGTGATCGATGCCCTGGAAAAAATTCTTCCGACCGCAGAACGTTGCGGCGTGGTCCTTGGCCTGGAAAACCACTGGGGACTCGGGCGGACCGCCGCAGGAGTCCGACGCATCGTGGACACCATCAACCATCCCTGGCTGAAAATCACCCTCGACACGGGCAATTTCCTGGAAGACCCCTACGACCAGCTGGAAGCCCTTGCAAAGGACACCGTGTTGATGCAGGCGAAAACCTACTACGGCGGCGGAAAGTGGTACACCCTGGACCTGGACTATCCCCGGATCGGACAAATCATGCGGGATGCAGGATACAAAGGGTACATTTCCGTGGAGATGGAAGGAAAGGCAGATCCCAAAGAAGCGGTCCCCCAGAGCCTGGAGGTCATGCGTGAAAATTTCTGGTACGAAATCTGATTTCATTGTTAAATAAGAACCCAACAACATGCAAGAGAGTATCAAAGGAAGCAAGACGGAACAAAATCTGCTGAAGGCCTTTGCCGGGGAATCCCAGGCAAGGATGCGGTATGAGATGTTCGCCAAGAAAGCCAAAGAGGAAGGATATGTGCAGATTTCCAACATCTTTCTGGAAACCGCCGATCAGGAACGGAGCCATGCAAAGCGTTTCTTCAGTTTCCTGGAAGGGGGGATGACGGAAATCACCGCCTCCTATCCGGCCGGCAAGGTTGGAACCACGGCCGACAACCTGAAAGCTGCGGCGGAGGGCGAGAACGAAGAATGGAGCGATTTGTATCCTTCCTTTGCCGAGACGGCACTGGAGGAAGGGTTTCCCAAAATCGCACAGGTGTTCAAGGTCATTGCCAGTGTGGAAGTGGAGCATGAGAAACGCTACTTGAAATTGCTGCAGAATCTGTCGGAAGACAAGGTGTTTATGAAAGACGGTAAGGTCTGGTGGGAATGCACGGTTTGCGGCTACACCTACGAAGCCCGGAAAGCCATGGAAAACTGTCCGGCCTGCCTTCACTCCAAGGCCTACATGCAGTTGAAGAAAGAGAATTACTGACGTTACACAAGTCCACTGTTCTTCAGGAGGCTATCGCAATGGCCTCCTTTTTTTATGAACAAAATCCGACGTTTTCAACAGGGTAAATTCCGCAGCCAAAACAGGTAGTCGACGGGCCGTTTCAGGAGGTAACACCCTTGTGAATCTCCATGGGTTGGTTTTCCTTTACCAGGAAAGATCCACCCACAACAATGAACCAAAAAAGAGTGATCCATGCGTTGATTTCTTGCTCCCTGCTTCTGGGGTCCTGCACATCGGAACCTGCCCTCGCTCCGAACGCGACCTGTCTTTCGCCGGATCCTTCCGGCGGATACGAATACCCGTTGCTGCCCGGTACCAGGGAATGGGACCAGCTGGGAAGCCGGGGTGAACGCGTCCGGGCCTGCCAGGTCCCCGAAAAAATCCTCGGCTCCCTGTCCACCCCCGCCCTGCTGGAGACTGTTCTGAACTACCCCCTCATTCTGGATTTTTACGCCTTCAGCTTCTACCAGTCCGGATTTTCCCGCATCCGCCATGAATTCAACGGATTTGCCGAACTGTATTCACGATCCGATCTGTTCGATGTAATCACCTCCTATTATGCGGGCATTCGTCTCGACTGTCCGGACGACGCCTATCCTCCCCGGATCCATGTCCGCCATGGTGGGTCTCCCCCCCGCCTTGCCATGCAAACCCTGGAGATGCTCATGTTTCAGGACGACTTTCTGGCCCGGCTCTCGGGACGGGAAAAACAGCAATTGTTCCAGATGATTCTCCGGACCAGCCGTGCCAAACTGGAGGCGGGACTGGACCGGGAGGAGCTGCTGGTCAATTCCGCGCTGATGGGGAAACTGTTGCTGGATTTCTCCTACGAACCGTTTGCATTTCAATGCATCGACAACCAGATGTTGCTTCTTTTCGTGGAAGATGTACCCTCCCTGGGGGTCCAATGGGGGGTGGAACCTGTGAAGGTGGTCCTCTCAGCCGCCATGGATTACGAGGGCAGCCATGTATCCCGAGCCGCCCTGTATTGAGCATTTCACATTTTTTAGGAACCTTCCCCGGTTTGCTTAACATTTTTTAGGTAGGGCAAGACCTCCTTCCTGCGGTTTTGTATTGACATTTGTCGAAGTACAGCATTCAATCAAAACACAAAACCTATTCAACATGAAGCGAATCAATCGTTTGGGAAGACAATTCCTGCATCTCGGGCTGCTTCCGGGAGTCCTGACACTGGGTCTGTTTGCATTGCCCTCATGCGACGACGAAGAAGAAGACCTGATCGGAAACTGGGTCGAGGAGGGAGATTTTGAGGGAGTCACGCGTTCCGATGCCGTTGCATTTTCCGTCGGCGACAAAGCATACATCACAACAGGATATGACGGAGATGAGCGACTGGCCGATCTCTGGGAATACGATGCCGACAAGGATGCGTGGACCCAGAAAGCCGATTTTCCGGGCGTGGCCCGAAACGCTGCAGTTGCCTTCGGGGCCGGATCCAAGGGCTATGTGGGAACCGGATATGACGGAGACAACAAGCTGGCGGATTTCTGGGCCTATGATCCGGCCACCAACAGCTGGGACAGCCTGGGGGATTTCCCCGGTACGCCGCGGTGGGGAGCCGTGGCCTTCAGCATCGATGGCATCGGTTATGTCGGAACCGGTTTCGACGGCAACTACCTGAAGGATTTTTATGCCTACGACCCAGCGTCCGGGTGGAGCAAGAAAACAAGTGCAGGCGGCTCCAAGCGTCGGGATGCGGTTGCCTTTGCCATCGACGGGATCGGTTATGTCGCCACCGGAATGAACAACGGGGTGTACGAGGACGATTTCTGGGCGTACGATCCGGGATCGGACAGCTGGACGGAATTGCGGGACATTTCCAATGCCACGGACGATGATTTCGATGACGATTACTCCACCATCACCGGGGACAGCGGACTGGGATTCTCCATGGCGGGAAAGGGCTACGTGGTCACTGAAAGCGGAAATGTGTGGGAATACGAGCCGGCCAGCGATCTCTGGGTGGAACGGACCAACCTGGAAGGGGCCACCCGCACCGAAGCCATCTCTTTCGTTGTGAACGACGTGGGATACATCGGCACGGGCCGAACCGGAGTTCCTATTTTGAGGACATCTGGTCTTTCTATCCGGAGGAAGAAGAAAATGAATACGACTGAGACTTCGAAACCCGATCGGGACTCCGGATGGTTGCCTTTCTTGCGGCGCTCGCTTCCTTGCTTCTCTTCCTTTCCTGTTCCGTCACCGGCTCCCGGGACGGAGTCCGGGCAATTGAATCCGGGGAAGGGTGGGGCTATGAACTCACCGTCGGTGGGCGTCGGGTGGTCTACCAGCCCTCGGTTCCAGCCGTCCAGGGGAACCAGCCTTTTCAGTCCCGTGCCGATGCCTTGAAAACAGGTCGCTGTGCCCTCGGGCATTTGAAGGACACGGGCTGACCCACAGTTTCTCGCGATCCGACCTGGATCGTCTGAAGATCAAATACGAACTCCAATGATGCGAAACAATCTGCTTTGGGTCGCTGCGGGACTGGCGTTGCTGGTTTCCTGCAACGATCCCTTCACCCTTACCGTGGGCGAAGAATTCGTCAATCCTCTCCACCAAGGTGGTGATTCTCGACACCCTGGACCTCGTTCTTTCCACCATGCGGGTCGATTCCGTGAGCGTACCTCGGGTCAGGGGGCCATGGTGGTGGGCAGTTACCAGGACGAAGAACTGGGTCTGATCCAGTGCGAAAGCTACTTTCAGGTGGTCATGCCCACCACCTATTCCATCCACGAGGATGAGATCTTTGACTCCATCAGCCTGGTTCTCACGTACAACGAAAACTACTACGGCGACACGCTTTCGCTGCAGGAATACGATCTGTTTCCACTCACCGAGTCCCTCGATTCCGACGACGACGGAGCCTCGTACAACATCTCGGAAACTGCCTTTGGTAGCGATGCAGTGGGCACGATCCGGTTTCGTCCGCGGCCTGTGAAAAACGACAGCCTGAGCATGCTCCTGGATCCGGCCCTGGGTCAATCCATGTTTGATTACATGACGGGGGAAACCAGCGGGGAGGACGGACCCAGCGTCACAGAATTCAAAGAAATCTATCCGGGATTCGTCCTCATGCCCCGCAACTCGGATGGCAATCTGGTTCTGGGTTTTACGGCCAACGACTCAACCCTTTATCTGAAGATCCATACCCACTTGGACGGATTGCAGACCACCGTGCAGACCTACATACTCCCATTGACAAGCCGGACCCTGCAATACAACCGGATCCGGTGCGATTGGTCAAAAAATCCCGCGCTTGGCGGTTTGAAAGGAGACAGCTTGCTCCCGTCTTCAGCCTCCGGCGACCGGACCTTCGTACAAAGCGGTCTCGGGCTGTACACCAAGATATCGTTTCCCGGTCTTGCCATGGCCATCGAGCCTGCGAACAGCATCATGTTTTCGGCTCTCCTTTCGCTGGAACCGGCCGACATGACCCGGTGGACGAAGGAGGTGGCCGCCAACTTCCGGATTTATGAATGCGATTACTATGGAAACCGAGGCGATCCGCTTGTATCGGAAAGCAATGCCGACCTCACAGCGACCTTTACCTACGACGAGTTCTACGACGAAACCAACAGTCTGGTTTTCGATGTGACCGACTATGTGGGCGCTGAAATCCAGGACAGATACGTGCATCCCGAGTTTGCTTTCTTCCTTGGCATGTCGGGTGCATCCAACGCAACGAGCCTGGATCGGATCCTCCTGGGAACGGATCCGAAGGAATACAAAAACCTCAAATTGAAACTGACATTTTTCCAATATGACCAATAACGGCACAGGCAGGCGGGCAGGCAGGGGAAGGGGAATCCTTCTCCTGGCCTGCTTGATGGGATGGTCCACGGTCCTCCCGGCTCAGTATTCATCCAATTCCCTGTATTCCCTCTACGGGATCGGCGACCTGACCTCCCCGGGGTCGGCACGACAGAAGGCCATGGGAGGGGCCGGCATCGCTTTGAAATCCACCGGTGGCGTGAATCTGACCAATCCGGCCTCCCTGACCGAATACGGAACCCATGATGTCATCTTCGACATCGGACTGACCGGCTACTATGGCCGCTACCTGAGCCGTGGCGATACCGAGGATGCGGTGGATTTCACCCTGGATCAATTCAGTCTGGGTTTCCCGGTCACCCGATGGTGGGGAGGCAGCATCGGGGTCCGCCCTTACAGCACCGTGGGGTATGACATCCTGACCACTTCCCAGTACGAGGGATCTCAGGAGGAAGTGGATACGGAATTCGTGGGCACCGGCGGGGTCACCCAATTTTACATGGCGCATGCCATCAAGCTTTTCCAACGGCTTTCCCTGGGGGCCAATGTGAGTTACCTCATGGGAAGCATCGACCAAACGGAGGTCAGTCACCTCAATGCGGTCGGCTTCTACGATGTGGAAACGAGGAATTCCTACTTTCTGCACAATTTCAATGTGGAATTCGGAATGCAATATGAACAGAAACTGGGGCCGGTGCAACTGAACCTTGGGGCCACCTACAGTCCGGCACAAACCCTGTCGTCCCGATATTCCCACCGGATCACGGTGGAACTGGAAGAAACCACCACCCTGGTGGATGAAACTGGCCGGACCGCAACCTTCGATCTTCCCGAAAAATTCGGATTGGGCCTGGCTCTGTCTCTGGGAGAACGGATTGCCCTCACCGGGGATTACAGCCTCCAGGAATGGACGGGTGAAGCCGATTTGCTGGATGTGGCCAGTTTCACGGACCGTTCCTCCTACCGGGCAGGGCTGGAGTTCGTGCCCAATCCGGAGGGCAGGTCCTACATGAGCCGGGTGGCGTATCGTGCCGGGGCCTACCACAAAAACAGCTACATCCAGATCCGGGACCAGCAGATCACGGATTACGGGGTGACCCTGGGACTGGGGCTTCCCCCCCAGGCAAAAAACACGGATCAATTTCAGCCTTGAACTGGGCGAGACAGGTACGTTGAGCCGGGGTCTCGTCAAGGAACGCTATGCTGGATTTACCCTGGGGTTTGCACTGTACGACCGCTGGTTCCTGAAACCCGTCTACGATTGACGCATCCTGACGGAACTTTTCTTCTGCCATGCTGCCCAAAAATCAGGCAGATGCCTATTTTTGTTGAAATTTTGCATGGATGATGACGGACTTGTTTGAACTGCTGGAGCAGAAACGAATCGAACTGCCCGACCACTTGATGGACCTCCTTCGTGGTTGCAAAGGGCTGACAGTATACAACACCACCCTGGAATTGGCCCATGCCTCCACCGGGGGCAAGGAGAGGAACGCCTACCAGGTGGAATATGACATACCCGGAAAGGGAGTGGTCACCGAGGCAGTGGTGCACCGGGTGAAAAACGGAATTTCGGCCAATTATACGGAAGCCTACATGCGTCGCCGGGATCCGGACACCATGGTCATCGCCGACGGCAAACCCACCGACAAGAAGCGATTCGAAGACAAATACGGCTACCCCTTTCTCCACCCTCCAGGAGGGAAACCATGGCCTGGCTGAAGAACAGGAACTGGCCGTGTTCTTCTATTATGCGGGACGGGTGGGCATCGGTTCCCTTGGCATCGCAGTGACACCCTCCAATGCGGCGTTCTTTGCCATGGGACTGTCGATGCTCCAGGAGATCATTCCCGTGAAAAATCTCAAGGAAGGAGCTGAATTGCATTCCTCCATCCTGGTGGCCCCCGTGTTCCGCCACACCCATTTCAAAGGAAAACAGGTGGTGGTGCACAACCGGACCGAGCGCATGCACGAAGTGTATTCCTACAACCTCTACCCCGGTCCCAGCGCCAAAAAGGGCTTGTATGCCGTGTTGCTCGACAAGGGAGAGCAGGAAGGATGGATCACCGCCCATTGCTCGTCGGTCCAGTCGATCAGTCCCTACGACAACATCACCACCTTCATGCACGAAGGAGCCAGTGGCGGGGGCAAAAGCGAAATGCACCAACACATCGTGCGGGAACCGGACGGACGGGTGCTCCTGGGAAAAAACATCGCAAACGACGAGGAACGGTTCATCACCATTCCCCGCTTTTGTTCCTTTTTGCCCGTGGCCGACGACATGGCCTTCTGCCATCCGTCCCTGCAACGAAACGATGGCAAGCTGCGGATCATCGATGCGGAAAATGCCTGGTTCGTCCGGGTCGACAGCGTGACCCAGTACGGGGACGACCCCACCCTGGAAAAGGCGACCATCCAGGCTTGCTGTCCCCTGCTCTTCCTCAACATCGATACCACCCCCGAAGCCACGGCCCTGATCTGGGACCATGTGGAGGACGAACCGGGAAAACGGTGCCCCAACCCCCGCATCATCCTGCCGCGGAACTCGGTGGAGAACGTGGTGGACAAACCGGTGTCGGTGGACATTCGGAGCTTCGGGCTCCGGACCCCGCCCTGCTCCCTGGAAGACCCCAATTACGGGATTCTGGGGCTGTTCCACATCCTCCCGCCGACTCTGGCCTGGTTGTGGCGGTTGGTATCGCCCCGGGGCCACAAGAATCCGAGCATCGTCGGTTCCGGCGGCATGGAAAGCGAGGGAGTGGGTTCCTACTGGCCCTTTGCCACCGGTTTGCAGGTGGACCATGCCAACATGTTGTTGAAGCAGATCATTGAAACCCCCCGGACGACGTTCACCCTGGTTCCCAACCAGTACATCGGGTCCTGGAAGGTCGGATTCAAGCCCCAGCTGCTCATGCGGGAATACCTGACCCGTCGCGGTGTGGCCCGCCTGAGAAAAGACCAGTACCAGCCGGCCCGCTGTTCCCTCCTGGGCTACGAGCTGAACTACCTGACCATTGAGGGATCCAAAATTCCCTCCCGCTTCCTGAAGGTTTACAACCAGAACGAAGTGGGCACGGAAGGCTACGATGCCGGGGCTGACATCCTGCAGCGCTTCTTCAAGGAGGAATTGCAGAAATACCTGAAAAAGGATCTTCTGACCACCGGAAAACGCATCATCGATGCCTGCTTGTCCAACGCCTCGGTGGAGGAATACAATGAGATCGTTCCCATGAATTACTCCTATTCCTTCTCCAATCTGGCCGATTACGAGCAAAGCAACAGCCTGTAAGCACCGGGAAGCATGAATCCCCTCCTTCTGGCCATCCTGGCCGTCGTCCTTCTGTTGCTCCTGATCACGGTGGGCCGGCTCAATGCCTTTCTGGCGTTCAGCGTGGTTTGTTTGTCGGTGGGCCTGGCCTCCGGCCTGCCCCTGGAGGACACGGTGGAAGCGTTCAAGAAGGGAATCGGGGAGACGTTGGGACTGCTGGTCCCCATCCTGGGTTTCGGCGCCATGCTGGGAAAGGTCATCGCCGACAGCGGGGCGGCGCGTCGGATCACGAGGGGACTCGTGGACCGGTTCGGGGACAAGCGGATTCACTGGGCCCTCATGCTCACCGGGCTCATTGTGGGCATCCCCATGTTTTATTCGGTGGGCTTTGTCATCCTCATCCCATTGGTGTTCACCGTCGCGGCTTCCACAGGCCTTCCCCTGCTCCGGGTGGGGCTGCCCATGCTGGCCTCCCTGTCGGTCACCCACGGATTCCTTCCGCCCCACCCCGCCCCCACCGCAATCGCCGGCATGTTCGGGGCCGACATGGGACGCACCCTGTTCCTGGGACTTCTCGTGGCCCTGCCGGCCATCGTACTGGCGGGTCCCGTCCTTTCGATCCGCCTCCAGCGGGTCCGGGCGACCCCCCTGAAAGCATTCACCGGCAACGACACCCGGGAAAACCAGAATCCTCCCGGAATGGGCCGGAGCCTCCTGGCCGCCCTCATGCCGGTTTTGCTCATGGGGCTGTCGGCCCTGGGGGATCTGATCCTGGAGCCGGGAACCGGGGCATTCACCGTGATCCACGGACTGGGGAATCCGGTCCTGGCCATGTTGCTTGCCCTGTTTTTCGCCGTGTTCGCCCTGGGCTTGCGGAACGGCCGGAAGATGAAAGACCTGATGGAAGATCTGACGGCGGCAGTTTCGTCCATCGCCATGATCTTGCTCATCATCGCCGGGGCCGGAGCGTTGAAGGAGGTGCTCGTGGCCAGCGGCATCAGCGCCTATCTGGGCGACCTGCTGCAGCATGCGGGGGCGTCCCCCCTCCTGTTGGCCTGGCTCATCGCCGCGGTCATCCGCATTGCCGTGGGTTCGGCCACCGTGGCGGGGATGACCGCAGCCGGCATTGTCCTCCCCCTGGTTCAGGGACCCGGGGTTTCCCCCGAACTCATGGTGCTGGCCATCGGAGCGGGAAGCCTCATGCTCAGCCATGTGAACGACGGGGGGTTCTGGCTTTTCAAGGAGTATTTCAACCTGTCGGTGAAGGACACCCTCCGCACCTGGACCCTCATGGAATCGGCCATTTCGGTCTGCGGGCTGGTGTGTGTGTTGATTTTGAATATCTTTATGTGATCCCTCCGGGAAACCGGTCGAACCATAACCATACCTTCCATGAACCAGATCGAAGAAAAACTCAAAAAACTGGGCCTGAAACTCCCCCCCGCCCCTGCGGCCCAGGGCATTTATCATCCCGTCCTCATCCAGGGGAATCTCCTGTATGTGTCGGGGCAGGGACCCATGCGCAGCGACGGCACCCTGATCCAGGGCAAAGTCGGACGCGACCTGACCCTGGAGGAAGGCCGCCTGGCCGCCCAGCAGGTTGGACTCACCATGTTGTCCACCATCAAGACCCAGATCGGCGATCTGGACAAGATCAAACGGCTGATCAAGACCCTGGGCATGGTCAACTGCCATCCCGAATTTGAAGAACACCCCAAGACCATCAACGGGTTCAGCCAGCTGATGGTGGACCTCTGGGGCGAGACCAACGGGAAAGGGGCCCGGAGTGCGGTGGGCATGTTCCTACCCGCCAACATCGCCGTGGAGGTGGAATGCATCTTCGAACTGCACGAAGCCCGGTGACATGACCCGGGAACCCGCTCCCTGGTATGTCCCCGCCAATCCGGAGATTCTTCGGACCCCCGCGGTGGTGATCCACCCCGCCCGGGTGCGAGAAAACATCCGCCGCATGATCCAGATGGCCGGGGATGTGAACCGGCTCCGGCCCCATGTGAAAACCCACAAGATGGGCCGGCTGGTTCGCATGCAACGCGAGATGGGGATCGATAAATTCAAATGTGCCACCGTGCCGGAAGCGGAGATGGTGGCCCGGGACGGCGGTTCCGACATCCTGCTTGCCTTTCCTTTGTATGGTCCGGCCGTGGACGACTTCCTCCGTGTCCGAGAGGACCATCCGCACCTCCGCTTCGCCCTGACCGTCGATTGTCCGGAAGCCTGTCACTTGCTCGCGGAGAAGGTTGGCCCGATGCGCCCTCCCCTGGATGTGTACGTCGATCTGGACAATGGCATGCACCGGACGGGCATCGACCCGGCGGGCGCCCCGGATCTCATCCGCACCATCGATGGCCTGCCCCATCTCCGGTTTGCCGGCCTCCATGTGTACGACGGACACATCCACGACACCGACCCGGAGGAACGGGCCGACCATGTGCGGGCCGATTTCCAGCCGGTTGAAGAACTGATTTCCGTCTTGAACCAGGAACAGCGCGCCCCGGAGGAGGTGGTGTGCGGCGGCACCCCCACCTTCCCAGTACATGCCCGGGCATCGGGACGCACCCTCAGCCCGGGAACGCCCGTGCTCTGGGACGCCGGCTATGCATCCTCCTTCCCGGACCTTGACTTTCTCCATGCCGCCGTGCTGGCGGGACGGGTGGTGAGCACAGAAGGCAACCGGGTCTGTCTCGACCTGGGCCACAAGTCCTTTGCTTCGGAAATGCCCCACCCCAGGCTCCGGTTTCTGGACCTGGCCGTGGAAGGGGTGACGGGACACAACGAGGAACACCTGGTGGTGAAGGTTCCTCCCGGAATCCGTCCCGAACCCGGATCCGTTCATTTCGCTCTCCCCGTCCACATTTGCCCCACCATGGCCCTCCACGACCGGGTCTATGTTGCAGCCGGAGGCATTGTCACGGGCACCTGGGCCGTGGACGCCCGGCACCGGACCTATGACAATCCGGGATGCGAAAAGCGCCTGAGCTGACCCGAATCAATGACTGAACGCGCCAGAAACCAGATCCGAACCAAAACCCGACCGAATCCATGAACCGACACCATCCCCCCATGCTCTGCTTCGACGCCCACCTCGACATTTCCATGAACGCCCTGGAATGGAACCGGGACCAGCGATGGACGGTGGAGCAAATCCGGGCCTCGGAAAAAGGAATGACCGACAAGCCCGACCGGGGACGGAACACCGTGTCCTTCCTCGCTCCGGGAGGGACGGGCGGGATTGGTGGTGGCCACCCAGATTGCGAGGGTGGTGGAGGCGGGAAGCCCCCTGCCGGGGTGGCACTCCCAGGAACAGGCCTGGGCCCACACCCGGGGGCAGCTGGCATGGTACCGGTCCATGGAAGCCGCCGGGGAGCTGAAACAAATCGTGGATTCAGCCACCCTGGAGGAAGGCATCGCCCGCTGGTCCGGGAATACGGTTCCGACCCTTCAGGAAGCCCCCATTTACTACCTTCTGAGCCTGGAAGGAGCCGATTCCCTCGTGTCCATGAAGCACCTGGAGCAGGCCCATGCCGACGGTCTGCGGGCCATCGGCCCGGCTCACTACGGTCCGGGCGTCTACGCCAACGGAACCGACGGATCGGGTCGGCTCAACGCCAAGGGCCGGGAATTGCTGGCCCACATGGACCGGCTGGGAATGATTCTTGACGTAACCCACCTCAACGACGAGGCCTTTTACCACGCCCTGGACCTGTACCAGGGGCGCATCTGGGCCAGCCACAACAACTGCCGGGCTCTGGTCGACCACAACCGGCAGTTCAGCGATGAGATGATCCTCGAGCTCATTCGTCGGGAGGCCGTCATCGGGGTGGCCCTGGATGCCTGGATGATGGTGCCCGGCTGGATCCGCGGGCAATCCGATCCCCTGAAACGGAACGTGAGCCTGGAGATCGTGGCCGACAACATCGACCGGATCTGCCAGCTGGCCGGAAACGCAAGGCATGCGGGCATCGGAAGCGACCTGGACGGGGGCTATGGCACGGAGCAGTGTCCCCACGACCTGGACACCATCGCCGACCTCCAAAAAATCCCGGGCATTCTGGCCCGACGGGGCTATTCAGAGGATGACATCCGCCTTGTCATGCACGGGAATTTCCTCCGCTTTCTGCGGGAGTACTTTTCCTGACCCTTCTCCTGACGCGCCGGTTCAGGAAAACAGTTCCGCCACATGAAGCAGCTCGGTGGGGATGTCGATCTGCTGGGGGCATTTTTCCAGGCATTCCCCGCACTGGATGCAGTTCGATGCCCGGGCCTCCTCCGTCAGCAAACCGTGGTACCGGCCCCGGGCCTGCAGGTCCTGTAGCATGTGGAAGTCATTGCACAGGGAGAAATTCCGGGGAATGTTCACTCCGTGGGGACAGGGCAGGCAATACCCGCAGGCGGTGCAGTTTACCCGTTGTTTCTCCAGGATGGTTTGTTTCACCCGGGCGATGAGCCGGTCCTCTTCCTCCCCCCAGACGGACCCATTCACCTCTCCGGCCAATTTCAGATTCTGAGCCAGTTGCTCCGGGGTGGACATGCCGCTGAGCGTCACATGCACATCGGGCTGCTTCCAGAGCCAGTGCAACGCCCATTCCACGGGACCCCAATCCGATCCCTGGCGGGTCAGAAGGGACCGGGCCGCTTCGGGCAGACCGTTCACCAGGGTCCCGCCGCGAAGAGGCTCCATCACCACCGTCCCCAGGTTCCGGGCACTGGCATAGGCCATGCCTTCTTTTCCGGCCTGGAAATCCTCATCGAGGTAGTTGTACATGATCTGGCTGAAGGACCAGTCCCAGGCATCCACGATCCGTTTGTAGAGGGGAAGTTCGTCGTGGAAAGAGAACCCGGCGTACCGGATTTTCCCCGAGGCAAGCGCCTTCTCCAGAAAATCGAACAGATCGTGCCGGAGGAGGTTGTCCCAGTAACCCTGGTTCAGGCTGTGCACCAGATAAAAGTCGATCCGGTCGGTCTGCAGCCGTTTCAGCTGTTCCTCCAGGAGCCGGTCCATGTCGGCCCGGGACTGCACCAGCCAGGAGGGCAGTTTCGTGGCCAGGTGCACCCGGTCCCGGAGACCCTCCCGGAGCACCTTCCCCACAAAGGGTTCGCTGGCGCCGGGCTGACCGAAATTGGTTGAATGATAAGGATAGGCCGTGTCGAAGTAATTCACGCCGGCATCCACCGCCGTGTGGATCATCCCGGAGGCCGTTTTCTCATCGATCCGGACCGGGTTGTCTCCGATCACGGGCAGGCGCATGCATCCGAAGCCCAGAATGGATACGCGTTCTCCTGTTTTGCCCAAGGTTCTGTATTGCATCGCAGATGGTATTTACCGTGTTTCTTCTTCTTCCAGGGTCATGGAATAGGGGAAGGCCGACGGATCCGATCCCCTGGATTTGTCGGGCCGGTCGCTCATGTGGAACACCACTTGTCCGCCCGACAACAAATCGTCGTGGCGGAAATAGTTCTTTTCGTAAGGTTTCCCATTCCGTTCCACCCCATTCACAAACACCCGGCCGGGTCCGTTTTCCGGAGCTTCCAGCACCAGCGTTCTTCCGTTTTCCAGGGACAGGGTGGCTTTGCTGAACAGGGGCGACCCCAGCACATATTCCCCGGAGCCGGGACACACCGGATAGAAGCCCAGGGCGCTGAACACATACCAGGCCGAGGTCTGTCCGTTGTCCTCGTCCCCGCAGTACCCGTCCGGATCGGGATCGTAGAGCCGGTCCATGACCTCCCGGACCCGCTCCTGGGTCTTCCAGGGTGCGCCTGCGTAGTTGTACAGGTAGATCATGTGCTGGATGGGCTGGTTTCCGTGGGCGTAGTTGCCCATGTTCATCACCTGCATCTCCCGGATTTCGTGGATGGGGAACCCATAGTAGGAATCATCGAACAGGGGCGGCATGCGAAACACCGTATCGAGACGCTGCTCCAGGGCCTGGTGTCCCCCCAGGAGCCGGGCCAGCCCCTCCACATCCTGGAACACGCTCCAGGTGTAATGGATGGCGTTGCCCTCGGTGAAGGCGTCCCCCCACTTGTAGGGACTGAAGGGGGACTGGAATTCCCCGTTCCGGAGCCGGCCCCCGCATCCACCCCGTTTCCGGGTCGAACACATTCCGGTAGTTCCGGGCCCGGGCCTTCCAGGTTTCCTGCTCTTCCGCAGGCCGGTCCAGTTCCTCGGACAATTTCCAGAGGCAGAAATCGGCGTAGGCATACTCCAGGGTCCGCGCCGTGTTTTCGTTGATGTTCACATCATAGGGGATGTATCCCAGCTCGTTGTACTCGGCATGACCCAGCCGTCCCACCGAACCCACGAAGGGATGGGAGGCACCGGTGTTTTTACCATGGCCTCGTAGAGAGTTTCGATATCGAACCCGGATGCCTTTCAGGTAGGCATCGGCAATCAGGGAGGCGGAATTGGATCCGATCATGCAGTCGCGGTGACCCGGACTGGCCCACTCGGGAAGCCATCCGCTTTCCTTGTAGGCATTCACCAGCCCTTCCATGATCTGGGCGTCCAGGTCGGGATACATCAGGGTGAAAAAGGGAAACACGGCCCGGAAGGTATCCCAGAAACCGTTGTCGGTGAACATGGCCCCCGGGAGGACCTCCCCGTTGTAGGGACTGTAATGGACCACCGAACCCGTGGCATCGATCTCAAAAAATTTCCGTGGGAACAGGAGGGTCCGGTAAAGGGCCGAGTAAAAGGTCCGGCGCTCCCCTTCGGTTCCCCCTTCGACCCGGATGCGGTCCAGCTCCGCATTCCAGATGCGGGCGCCTTCCGCCTTTATTTCGTCGAAAGAGGAAGATCCCAGCTCCTGCTCCAGGTTCCGCTGCGCCTGTTCCGGACCGATGAAGGAGGAGGCCACACGGACTTCGATTTGCTGTCCACGCCGGGTCCGGAACCCAAGAAGCGCGCCGCTCCGGTCCCCTTCCGCTTCCAGCCGGTCTTCCCGGAAGGTTCCATCGAGCCAGCTGCCGGCAAAATCGGGGACCGTTGAAAATTCAAGCACGAAGTAATTGGTGAAGTTCTCGGGCACGCCCCCGCGGTTGTTCCGGCAATGGCCGGTGATCCGTCCCTTCTGCGCATCGATCCGCACCGCCGATCCGCCGGGGAAGGCGTCCAGGAGGATGACGGCGCTGTCGCTTTCGGGGAAGGTGAAGCGAAAGATGGCCGCCCGCTCGGTGGGCGTCACTTCCACCTTCGTGTCGTAATCGGCAAGGTACACGGCGTAATAATGCGGGTGTACCTCCTCTCCCTTGTGGGAGAACCAGGAGGCCCGCTGCTCTTCCCCGAAGCCCCGGTTCCCGAGGGTTCCCATGAGGGCAAAGGCCGCATAGTCGTTGATCCAGGGACTGGGCTGGTGGGTTTGTTTGATGCCGTTGATTTTGTGCGCATCGTAGGTGTACGCCCATCCGTCTCCGGCGTTGGCCGTCTGGGGCGTCCAGAAATTCATCCCCCAGGGCCGGGCAATGGCCGGATAGGTGTTTCCGTGGGAAAGGAGGTATTCGGAGTCGGTTCCCATCAGGGGGTTTACCAGGGAGACCGGGTCCGGACCGGCGGTCCCGACTTCCCCGAGTGGACCGGAGGAGGGATTCACACAGGAAAAGAGGAGGGTCAGGGCCGGGAGCAGGAGGATTCGTTTCATGGATTTGTGAGGGATTTGCGGCCAAATGTACGATTATCGGACGGAAAAGCCAGAACAGAAGTGGGCAAGGAATTGTATCTTTACCGGACCGGGCGAGCCCGGACCAACCAAACAAACGACAAACCAACCATGAAAAAAACAAGCATCATTGCCCTGCTCCTCCTGGGAGCGGCATTTGTCAATTCGCAGGCCCAGACCATCGACCTGTTCAACGGAAAGGACCTGAGCGGATGGACCATCTACGGTACAGAAAAATGGTACGTGGAAGACGGACTCCTGATCTGTGAAAGCGGGCCGGACAAAGCCTACGGCTACCTGGGCACAAACGACACCTACACCGATTTCGAGCTCACCGTGGAATTCAAGCAGGGCGCCGACGGCAACTCGGGCGTCTTCTTCCGGTCGTCCATCGAAGGCACGAAAATCACGGGCTGGCAGGCCGAAGTGGCTCCTCCGGGACACAGTACAGGCGGGGTGTACGAATCCTACGGCCGCGGCTGGCTGATCAAACCTGCCGAGGAACTGGACAAGTACCTCAAATTCGGCGAATGGAACACCATGAAACTGCGGGTGGAGGGCGACAAGGTGGAAACCTGGCTCAACGGGCAGAAAATGATCGAACTGGAAGATGAAAAAATCGGACAGGCCAGCGGCTCCATCGCCCTGCAAATCCACGACGGCGGCGGCATCAAGGTCATGTGGCGGAACCTGAAACTGACCGAACTTTAAGATTTGGATGGCTCCATGAAACAGCTTCTGACACACGATTGGGTAAAATACACGGTCATCACGGTGGGAACCCTGTTGATGGCCCTTCTGATCTCCAACCTTCTCCGGATGGCCATCTCCCGGTTCCTGAAACGGTCGTCCAGCAAACTGAATGTGGATCACACCCAGTTCAATTTCCTGAAAAATGCGGTGACATTTTTCGTGTTTCTTGGAGCCATCATTTTCATCATGCACAACATCCCGCGCCTGCGCGACCTGAGCACGGCCCTGTTTGCCGGGGCGGGACTGGTCACGGCCATCGTGCTGTTTGCTTCCCAGGCCGCCTTTTCCAACATCATCAGCGGGATATTCATTGTCATCTTCAAACCCTTCCGGGTCAACGACCTCATCGACGTGGGATCCCTTCCCAAGGGTCGGGTCGAGGACATCACCCTGCGGCATGTGGTGATCCTGAACTTCGAGAACCGGCGCATGATCCTGCCCAACTCCCTCATATCCTCCGAAATCGTGGTCAATTCCAGCATCGTGGACGAAAAGATCTGCAACTTCATCGACGTGGGCATCGGCTACGAATCCGACATCGACCGGGCCATGTGCATCATGCGGGAAGAGGCGAAGGCCCATCCCCATTACGTGGACAACCGGAAGACCGAGGAAATCGCCGAAGGGGTGGACCCGGTTTCGGTCCGGGTCATCGAACTGGGCGATTCGGCCGTGAAATTGCGGGCTCTCGTGTGGACCGACGACCATTCCAAGGGCTATGTCCTGAAGACCGACCTCTACCTGGCCATCAAGAAAGCCTTCGATGCCAACGGCATCACCATCCCCTACCCCCAACGCACCGTCACCCTCAAGAATCCTGAATAATGGCCCGTTTCATCAAAGACCGGAAGGCTTCGGCCGGGACCAGCCCCGGCTCCCTGATCCTCATCGGGAACCAGAAAATGGGCACGCCGGAGATCCAATTGATGGAAATCCGTTCGGAAGAACTGGTGGAAAAGGAGCTCGAATCGCTGGAGGACGTTCATTTCAACGGCGAAAAGGAGAAAGTCACCTGGATCAACATCTGGGGAATCCACGAGATCAGCCACATCCAGACCCTGGGCGAAAAACTGGACCTCCACCCCCTGTTCATGGAAGATCTGCTCAACACCGACCAGCGACCTTCGTTTGTGGACGGGGACGGGTACATGGCGTTCATCCTGAAGATGCTGAGTTACGACGAAGACAGCGGGAAACTGGCTTCCGAACAAATCACCCTGATCCTGGGCAAGGGTTTCGTGGTCACCCTCCAGGAACAAAAGGGCGATGTGCTGGACCCGGTGCGGCAACGCATCCGGAACATCACCAAACGGGTCCGTTTCACCGATGCCGATTACCTGGCCTATGCCCTGTTCGACACCCTGGTGGACCAGTACATCGTGCTCACCGAAACCCTGGGCCGAAAAATCGAGGCCATGGACGAACGCCTGTTCGGCGATCCCGATCCGGACATCATCCAGGATATCTACCTCCTCAAGACGGAGCTTTCCTTTCTCCGGAAATCGGTGCGCCCCGTCAAGGAAATGATGACCCAGGTCCTGGTGTCGGAAAGCCCCTTCCTGAAAAGGAAATACATTCAGTACTTCCGGGATCTCAACGACCTGGTCAACCAGGCCACGGAAGCCATCGAGCTCTACAGCGGAATGATCTCCGACCACCTGAACATTTACAGCACCAACCTGAACAACCGAACCAACGAGGTGATGAAGGTGCTGACCATCTTCGCCTCCATCTTCATCCCCCTGACCTTCCTGGCCGGCATCTACGGCATGAATTTCACCCACATGCCCGAGCTGGATTTCCGGTACAGCTACCCCCTTTTCTGGGTGGTGGTTCTGTGCGTCGGCGTGGGCCTGTGGATCTTCTTCCGGCGGAGGATATGGTTCTGACCACGTTCTGAAATTGTCAAAATGACATACTCTTTTGGGGTAATTGCGTCATTTTGACACCTTTCGTCTCGTGGCGCGGGTTTTGATCCCGGAGCCATGAAAAACACGCAACGCATGGACCTCAAAGCATACACCATCAAAGCGCAGGAAGCCATCCAGCGCGCCCAGCAGATCGCCTTCGAGCGGGAACACCAGGCCATCGACACCGGCCACCTCTTCCTGGGGATCCTGGCCGTGGACGAACACATCCTGCCCCACCTGTTTCAGAAATTATCGGCCGACCTGCCCGCTTTTCGACAGAAGCTCGATCAGGTGGTGGGCGGCTACCCCGTGGTCACCGGCGGCAGCCGGTACCTGTCCGATGACGCCGACCGGGCCTTGAAAAACGCCCTTCGGAACCGGAAGGAGTTCGGCGACGAATACGTCACCCTGGAGGTCCTCCTCCTGGGCTTGCTGCAAAACCGCGACCGGATCAGCGAACTCATGAAGGACGGCGGGTTTACCGAACAGGGGCTGATCACCGCCATCAAGGATTTCCGGAAGGGCGGCGCCGCCCGGAGCCAGAGTGCCGAGGACAGCTACCAGGCCCTGGAAAAATACGCCATCCACCTGAACGAACAGGCCCGCAATGGAAAACTGGACCCGGTGATCGGGCGCGACGAAGAAATCCGGCGGGTCCTGCAGATCCTCTCGAGGCGGACGAAAAACAACCCCATTCTGGTGGGGGAGCCCGGGGTGGGAAAAACCGCCATTGCCGAGGGCATCGCCTACCGGGTCGAAAACGGGGATGTGCCCGACGATCTGGCCGACCGGGAACTCTATTCCCTGGACATGGGGGCGTTGATTGCCGGCGCCAAATACAAGGGGAATTCGAAGAACGGCTCAAAGCCGTGGTGAAGGAGGTCATCGCCTCGGAGGGACGGATCATCCTGTTCATTGACGAAATCCACACCCTGGTGGGCGCCGGAGGAAGCAGCTGACGCCGGGGCCATGGACGCGGCCAATATCCTCAAGCCGGCCCTTGCCTCCGGGGCGAACTCCGTGCAATCGGGGCCACCACACTCAACGAGTTCCAGAAGTACTTCGAAAAGGACAAGGCCCTGGAACGCCGGTTCCAGAAGGTGATGGTGGACGAGCCCGGCGTGAAAAGGACGCCATTTCCATCCGCGGGATCAAGGAGAAATACGAGAACTACCACAAGATCCGGATCTGGACGAAGCCATCATCTCGGCCGTCCAGTACACCAGAAGATCCGGTACATCACCGACCGCTTCCGCCCGACAAAGCCATCGATCTGATCGACGAGGCTGCCTCCCACCTTCGGCTCGAGATGAGTTCCAAACCCGAAGCCATCGACAGCCTTGACCGGAAGATCCAGCAAATGGAAATCGAACGAAGCCTTCCGGCGGGAAAAGGACAAATCGCGGGTGGAAGCCATCGGCAAGGAGCTGAGCATCCTGGAGGAAGAAAGGAACCGCCAGCTCATGGCCCTTGGAAGAGCGAGAATCATCGTGGCACAGATCCAGAGCAACAGGAACTGGAAGACCTGCGGTTCCGGGCCGAGAAGGCGGAACGGGACGGGGACCTGGGCCGGTGGCCGAAATTCGCTACGGCCAGCTGCCCCGGGTGGAAGCCCGCCTGAAGGATGGGGTGGACCGCCTCCATGCTAGGGCAGGCCGACGGCAGCCGCCTGGTCCGGGAGGAAATCACCTCCCGAAGACATTGCCGAAGTGGTGGCCAAATGGACGGGAATCCCGGTAAGCCGTATGCTGCAGAGCGAACGGGAAAAACTCCTCCGGATCGAGGAGGAGCTCCACCGGCGGGCAGTGGACAGGACTTAGCCATCACAAGTCACACTGGCCATCCGGCGCAGCCGGGCGCGGCCTGTCCGACGAAACCGTCCCATCGGGTCCTTCCTGTTCCTGGGCACCACCGGTGGGCAAAACCGAGCTGGCCCGGGCCCTGGCCGAATATCTGTTCAACGACGAGGATTCCTGGACCCGCATCGACATGAGCGAGTACCAGGAGCGCCATGCCGTGTCGCGCCTGGTGGGAGCGCCTCCCGGATACGTGGGATACGACGAGGGAGGACAGCTCACCGAGGCCGTACGGCGGAAGCCCTATTCGGTGATCCTGCTCGACGAAATCGAAAAAGCCCACCCCGACACCTTCAACATTCTGCTTCAGGTGCTGGAGGACGGCCGGCTCACCGACAACAAGGGCCGGGTGGCCAACTTCAAGAACAGCCTCATCGTGATGACCTCCAACCTGGGTTCGGAGCTCATCCGGGACACCTTCGCCCAAACCGGGCGCAGCGTGGAGGACCTCACCGAGGAGAGCAAGAACAAGGTCTTTGAATTGCTGAGACGCAACATGCGGCCCGAATTTCTGAACCGGATCGACGAAATGGTCATGTTCCGGCCCCTCGACCGGAACGACATGAAGGGCATCATTGCCATCCAGTTGCAGCTCCTGGAGGAAAAGCTGGCCAAACAATCCATTCACATGGAAATCAGCCCGGAATGCATGCAGTACCTCCTCGACGAAGGATTCGATTTGCAATACGGGGCCCGGCCCCTGAAGCGGATCATCCAGCGGAAGGTTCTGGACGGCCTGTCCATGGCCATTCTGGACGGGAAAATCGTCCCGGGAAGCCGGGTGCACCTCCACACCGACGGGGAAAAGGTCCTCTTCCGGACCTCCCCCCCGGACGGTGACGGGCCGGCAGCCTGACCTCCGGTGGGTTCAATGTGTCATTTCGGCCCGGGAAACCGGTGTTGCAGAACATTTTTTTACTACCTTTCCCCGACCAAAAACCTAGCACTATGAATGTAAAGCATAACAGACGAGATTTCCTGAGAGTATCCGCAGCCGGTTCGCTGGGGATGATGCTTGTGGGCCCCATGGCCTGCAAGAGTGGCGCCGGGGTTGCGGCCGATCCGAAAAGCTTCGGCGTGGGCGTGCAATTGTACAGCATCCGGGATGCCATGGCAGCCGATGTCGCCGGTTCGTTGAAAAAAGTATCCGATCTGGGGTACAAGTACGTGGAACTGGCCGATTACGCCGACGGCAAATTCTATGGCCACTCCCCGTCCGAGTTCAAGAAGATGGTGGAAGACCTGGGCATGGAAGCCCTCAGCAGCCACACCCAGGTGGAGGCTGCCGGGATCACCCTCGACAACGCCAAAATCATGGCCGACGCCCATGCCGAACTGGGTGTGAAATATTGCGTCCAGCCCTGGGTCAACGACGAGGACCGGAACATCGAAACCTACAAGAAAATGATCGCCGACTGGAACGAAGTGGGTCGCATCATGAAGGATGTGGGAATCCAGTTCGGGTACCACAACCACAACTTCGAGTTTGTGAACATCGACGGCATTGTTCCCTACTACGACATTTTCATGCCCGAGATGGACGCCGACCTCATCACCATGGAGATCGACCTGTACTGGGTGACCAAAGCCGGCCAGGATCCGGTGGAAATGTTCAAGAAATACCCGGGCCGTTTCCAGCTCTTCCACTTCAAAGACATGTCCGAAGATACGGGAACCTACTACGAAGTGGTGAAAGACGACATCACATCCGTGGGTGCCGGTCTGATCGATTTCAAGCGCATCTGGGATGCCCGGGAAACCGCCGGCATGAAGCACTTCTTCGTGGAAGACGACAACCAGGGCAACGGGATGCCCTTCGAAGGAATCGGCACCAGCATCCAGAACCTGACCACGAAAATCCTGGTCTGACCCTTCCTTCTTTGACAATTTCTGACAGGTGCATCCCGGGAGACGATCCCGACGGTGCACTTGTCGTTCCAACCACCGAATCCATTTTGCCATGTCTGCGTTGCGCTCTGTTTTTGTGTTGACCGCCTTTTTGGCCGCGGCCCCGGTGCTGGCCCAGGAAACCGGACCAGCCGGGAATCCCCTCGTGGTGTCCGGCTCCGTCCATGTCACCAACAACGGCTTCTCCCCCATCCCCAGCTTTTCCCTGGGGGAACCGGCCGCCATCGCCTACCTCTCGGTGAAACGCAACCGGTTCGAGTTTGCCCCCCACATGAGTTTTTCCCTGGCGGGCCGTCCCTGGACCTTCACCTACTGGTTGCAATACAAGCTGGTCGACCGGGAACGGTACAGCCTCCAGGCAGGCACCACCCTGGCCCTGAAATACGGCCAGACGGAAATCCTGGAGGACGAGGCACCCGTCACCATCCTGGACGTACAGCGGGTGTCGGTGTCCCAGATCGTTTCCTCCCACCGGCTCAGCGACCGGGTGTCCACCTCCCTGAGCTACCGCTTCGGACACGGATTCGACCCGGGCGGGGTGAACGCCCTCCATTTCCTCACCTGGGCCACCAATGTGGCTCCCATTCCTGTGGGAAAGAAATTCCAATCCACCCTGAACGCCCAGGCATTCTACATCAATGTGGACGGTTTGCAGGGAGGGTACGTTTCCGCCGTAGTTGGGTTCGGACACAACGAATTCCCGGTGAGCCTGGCCTACCAGTTCTGTCAGCCCGTGAAAACCGAAGTGGCCCCGGAGCTGGGGTTCGTCTGGAACCTGAGCCTGGTCTACCGCTTCCGGTACAGTTTTCAAAAAGAACATCCGGAACGCACCTCCGGCTAATTCCCCGATGACAACGCTCGCTCCGCCCCTGCTCTTTCTGTTTCTTCCCTTTTTGGCCGCCAACCAGACCCATCCCAATCTCCTTGCCGGCCCCTACCTGCAGGATGCCGCGCCCCACCAGATCCATGTCCTCTGGGAAACAGCGAACTCCGAAGTGTGTCAAATCCATTGGCACGTGGAAGGGAAACCTTGGAACACAGAGCCCCCCGCCGAGGTCTGGGTCAACAAAGGCACATCCCGCATCCACCGGGTGATGCTGGACAGCCTGGCACCCGCCACCCGGTATTCCTACCAGATCACCGGGGAAAACTGGACCAGCGAGGTGTTTCACTTCACCACGCCGGCACTGGCTTCCGAAGAACGGTCCTTTTCCTCCTGGCCATCAGCGACACCCAGTACGATCGGCCACGCGGAGAAATTCCGGGAAATCGTGGAGGAGGGTGATCCCTTTCTGAAGCAGGGGAGCGAATCTGCAAATCCATTGGAACGATTGACCTGGTGCTGTGTGCCGGCGATCTGGTTCGAAACGGGGCCTCCCATGCCGACTGGACCGGCCATTTTTCCCGCAGGCAGCCTCCCTTCTTCCCTTCGTCCCGTTCTACCCGGTTCCGGGCAACCATGAACTGAATCATCCCCTGTTCTTCCGGTATTTCCACCTCCCGGCCAATGGCAGCGAAGGAAAGGAAGAACACTGGTGGTTCAAGGACCACGGCAACGTGCGGATCATCGGTCTGGATTCCAACCGCGGATACCGGAACAGGGATCAGCTGGAATGGCTCGGATCGGTGCTCCTTCAGGCGGAGCGGGACACGACCCTGGATTTCGTGTTCGTCCTGCTCCACCACCCCTACAAATCGGAGCTCTGGCTCACCGGGGAGACATCCTACACCCGGAAGATCATTGCTTTGCTGGAGGATTTCAGCGGTCGATGTGGCAAACCCAGCCTCCACCTTTTCGGTCACGCCCATGGGTATTCCCGGGGACAATCGGCGGAGCCCCCATCTCTGGGTCAATGTGGCCACGGCCGGGGGACGCATCGACAGCTGGAAGGAACCGGCCCAGAAGAATTACGAGGAATTCGATGGTCAGCCACGCCGATTACGGCTTCGTTCTCATCGACGTGGAGGCCGGGGCGGATCCTGGTTCACCCTCACCCGCATCAGCCGGGGCGACAAACACCAGACCCTCGACAACGTTGTGCGGGACCGGATCCGGGTCCGGCGCTATCCCCGAAACCGGAAACCCCGGTCCCGTCGGCACCCCGGGGCGACACGGTGGTACAAGCAGGGATCGTGGTGCTGCAGGCCGGTGCCTACCGGATCGCGGAAGACGGCCCGGACCAGAGCGAAAGCCAGTGGCAGGTATGCCGTCGAGCGGATTTTGGACACCCTGATTTCGACCTCCGGAGCCAGCACCAGGACTGGTACGAAGGCACCAACCTTCGAGCCGGCAGCGACCTATGCCGCCAGACCCTCACCGGTCTGGATCCGAACACCACCTACTTCTGGCGGGTCCGCTACCGCAGCCAGGGACTTTGCTGGAGCGACTGGTCGGAACCGGCGTCGTTCCGGACGGAATGAGGCTCCTTTCCCCGAGTTTTGTTACCTTCACGGGAAAACAACCTGCACATGATCTACACCCTCACCCTCAACCCCGCCCTGGACCGCAACCTCTGGATCGATTCCATCAAGAAGGATGATTCCAACCGGATCATCAAGGAAGAACGCTACGCCGCCGGCAAGGGCATTGACGTGTCGCGGGTGCTCACCACCCTGGGGGTGTGCAACACGGCCCTTGGTTTTGTGGGAGGGTTCGACGGGGACGAAATGGAAGGCCGGCTGATCAACGAGGGAATCTCCTGCAACCTGACCCGGATCTCCGGGGAGACCCGGATCAACCTGGTGCTTTACGACCAGAAAGAGGAAAGCCAGACCATTTTCAGCGCCAGGGGACCGGAGATCCAGCCCTTCGAGCTCATCCGCCTTATCCGCCTCATCCAGGACTTGCAGGACGTGGAAACCATGATCATCAGCGGAAGCCTTCCGCCGGGCGTCCATGCGGAGGTGTACGCAAAAATTATGGAGATTGTCCGCGACAAACGGGGCAAGGTCATCCTGGACACCGACGGCGAGGCCCTTCAACGGGGCATCCGGGTGGGACCCGAGGTCATCAAACCCAACATCCACGAGCTCGGGCGGCTCCTGGGAAGGGAGGTCACTGTGGGCGAGGACCTGCTGGCCGCCGCCCGGGAGACCCTGAACATGGGCTGCCAGACCCTGCTGGTGTCGATGGGACCCCGGGGCATCCTGCTGGTGACCCGCAACGAGGAAATGCTGGCCGTCCCCCCAAAAGTGGAGGTGGTGAACACCATCGGCGCCGGGGATTCGGCCGTGGCCGGTTTTGTTTGCGGCCGGGCCCGGGGACTGTCCGACCGGGATGCGCTGATCCGGGCCGTGGCAGCCGGTACCGCCACCACCCTGCGGCCGGGTCCCGCCCTGTGCACGCGGGATGACTTCGAAGCGTTGATCCCCCGGGTGGAGGTGCGGCAGGGAAAGCACATGTTCGCCGGAGATTGATCCGGAAATCCTACATTGCGCCAACGGGGATAAATTGATACATTTGAGAAGAAATCGCCTCCCATGGATTTTCGAAAATTCCTTGAATACAAGCTGCTGGATACCGACGATCTGACCGTGACGGTGTACATGGTCATCATCGTATTGCTGATCTTCCTGGTCACCACCATCCTGATGCGGCTGCTCAAGCGTTTCTTCCGCCGGCGCGTGGCCAAGGGAACCATCGACACGGGACG
>JAWKKO010000034.1:0-38378 GCA_041393235.1 Bacteroidales bacterium | reverse complement strand
AGGCCCTGTCCATGGTGAACCTGTTGCAGGACCATTATCTCACCATCGGACCCGATGTCTGGCGCGAAAGCCGGGAGCATCCCGAATTCGTGGAAGACCACGGATTGTATGCCGACTGGAGGGAGAGTGCGGCAAAGCAGGGGATCCGGGTGCGGATCGGACGGTGGAAAATCGCGGGCCGACCCGTGGCGGTGGTCCTGGATTTCACCACCTTCTTCAACCAGAAAAACGAAGTCTTCAAGAGTCTGTGGGAAAGCTACAAGCTCGACAGCATCAGCGGTCAGTGGGATTACATCGAACCCGCCCTGTTCGGCTATGCTGCCGGAAAGGCCATTGAGAGCTTCACCCGGTTCTACAAGCTGGAGGACAAACACATCGTGGCCCAGTTCCACGAGTGGCAAACCGGTGCCGGACTTCTCTACCTGGAACAGTCCCAACCCTGGATCGGCACGCTGTTCACCACCCATGCCACCACGGTGGGACGGTCCATCGCAGGCAACGGACAATCGCTCTACTCCCAGATGGGCAATCTGAACGGCGACGTGAAAGCCCGGGAGCTCAATGTCATCGCCAAGCATTCCCTGGAGAAGCTGGCTGCTCTCCATGCCGACACCTTCACCACGGTCAGTACGCTGACTGCGGTTGAATGCAAGCAATTTCACGGCAGGGAGGTGGACGTGGTCCTGCCCAACGGTTTCGAGGACAAATTTGTGCCCGAAACGCCCGAATTTGAGGAAAAAAGGACCCGGGCGCGGGCCCGGATGATGCAGGTAGCCTCCACATTGTGCGGAACGGAACTGCCCGAAAACACCCTGCTGCTTGCCACGAGCGGTCGGTACGAATTCCGGAACAAGGGACTGGATTTGTACATCGATGCCCTTGGGGAGATGAACAAGACCCGGGACTGCACCCAGACGGCGGTGGCGTTTCTGCTCATTCCTGCCAACCATTACGGTCCCCGGAAGGACCTGGCAATGTCGCTTGAACAAAACCAGGCCCTGGAGGGGGAGGAGAAGCACCTGACCCACAACCTGCATTATGCAGAGCACGATGCCATCCTGAACCGCATCAAAGCAAACGGACTGAACAACGGACCCGACGATCCGGTCAAGGTGATCTTTGTGCCCTCCTACCTGAACGGGTTGGACGGCATTTTCAACCTGGCCTATTACGACCTGCTGATCGGCCTCGATCTCACCGTGTTTGCTTCCTACTACGAACCTTGGGGTTACACCCCCCTGGAAAGCCTTGCCTTCCGGGTTCCCACCGTCACCACCACCCTGACTGGTTTCGGGCGTTGGGTCAACGAGGAATACAAGGAACAGGCCCCGGGCATCACCGTCATTCCGAGAACCGACGACAACGATGCCGAGGTGGTGCAATCCATCGGCCAGGCAGTCCTGGGGTACTGCAAGTCATCGGCAGCGGACAAAGAAGCGATTCGGGACGGTGCGCGGGAGATTTCCCGGATCGCCCTCTGGAAAAACCTGATCTCCGAATACCAGAAAGCCTTCGACCACGCCCTGGGCGGTGCTTCGGGCAAATCGGTGGGTTTCTATGAAGAGGAGCGGATCGAACGGCTGCCCGAGACGGATCAGCTGCTCACCGACATCCATCCCAAATGGAGGCGGGTGGTGGTGCAACAGCACATCCCCGACCAGCTCAAGCCCCTGGAGGAATTGTCGCGGAACCTCTGGTGGTCGTGGAACCTGGATGCGGTGGAGCTGTTTGCATCCATCGACCGGGAGCTGTGGGAGGAACTGGGAGAGAACCCGGTGGAACTTCTGGAGCGGTTGCCCTATGACACCATGAGGCATCTGGAAGGAAACGAAAAATTCCTTGCGCGCCTGAGCAAGGTCTATGGCGCCTTTCGTGCGTACATGGAGGAGAAGCCCCGGGAGAATGTGCCAAGCATTTCCTATTTCAGCATGGAATATGGCCTGCACAATACCCTGAAAACGTTTTCGGGCGGTCTGGGTTTGCTGGCCGGCGACTACCTCAAGGAAGCAAGCGATTACAATGTGGCCCTGGTGGGGGTGGGGTTGCTGTACCGGTACGGTTATTTCCGCCAGCTGATTTCGGCCGGAGGAGAGCAGGTGGCCCTCAGCGATGCCCAGGACTTTTCCCGCCTGCCGGTCCGACCGGTCCGGGACGAGGAGGGGAACTGGAGGGATGTGAGCATCGTCATGCCCGGGCGGACCCTCCACGCCCGGATCTGGCGGGTGGATGTGGGACGGATTCCCCTCTATCTGCTCGACACGGATTACGAAGCCAACCAGGAAGGCGACCGGGCCATCACCCACAACCTGTACGGAGGCGACAACGAAAACCGGCTCAAACAGGAAATTCTTCTTGGAATTGGGGGCATCCGGGCCCTGAGAGCCCTGGGCCTGGACACCCAGGTGTATCATTGCAACGAAGGGCATGCCGCATTTACGGGACTGGAGCGCCTGCGGGAATTCATCCAGTGCGAAAACATGACCTACCCCGAGGCCATGGAGCTCGTCCGGGGATCCAGTCTTTTCACCACCCACACCCCGGTGCCGGCCGGTCACGATGCCTTTGAGGAGGATCTGCTGCGTACCTACGTGGCCCATTATCCGGAGCGGTTGCAGATCAGCTGGAACGATTTCATGAACCTGGGTCGCTTCCACCCCAACCATGTCCACGAGAAATTTTCCATGAGCGTGCTGGCCGTGCGGCTTTCCCAGGAGGTCAACGGCGTGTCCAAGCTTCACGGCCAGGTTTCCCGGGAAATGTTCACGGGTCTCTGGCCCGGGTATCTCACGGGCGAATTGCACGTGAGTTACGTAACCAACGGGGTTCACCTGCCCACATGGCTGGGGGCCGGTTGGAAGAAATTGTACGACAAAACCTTTGGCGAGGATTGTTTCCGGAGGCAGGAGGACCGTTTGATGTGGGACCGGATCAAGCTGGTGGACGACCAGGAAATCTGGGATCTGGTCTCAGACGAAAGGGAAGCCCTGATCGATCACATCAAGGAGCGGCTGGAGAATGCATCCAACCAGATGCTGGACAATCCCGGCCGGATGCTGGAAATGGCATCCGCCCTCAATCCCGATGCACTGACCATCGGTTTCGCCCGCCGGTTCGCCACCTACAAACGGGCCCATCTGCTGTTCCGGGATCTGGAACGGCTGGAGGAGATCGTCAACGATCCGGAGAAGCCCGTGCAGTTTGTCTTTGCCGGGAAAGCGCACCCCCGGGACATGCCCGGACAGGATCTGATCAAAATGATCGTGGAGATCTCGAAGCGACCCGAATGCATCGGCAAGGTGGTTTTCTCCAGAACTACGACATCGAGCTGGCCAAGAAATTGGTGCAGGGCGTGGACATCTGGCTGAATACCCCCACGCGACCCCTGGAGGCCTCGGGAACCAGCGGCGAAAAGGCCGTGATGAACGGGACCATGCACTTCAGTGTGCTGGACGGATGGTGGGCCGAGGGCTACCGGAGGATGCCGGGTGGGCCCTGCCCATCGAGCGGTCCTACGACAACCAGGAGCTCAGGATGAGCTGGATGCCGAGCGGATTTATTCCCTGTTGGAAAACGACATCACCCGGAAATTCTATGACCGGAATGCACGGGGAATCCCGGAGGACTGGGTGGGCATGATCCGGAACACCATCGCCCACGTGGCCCCGGAATTCACCATGAACCGGATGCTCCACGACTACATCGACCGCTTCTACCTGAAGTTGCAGGGACGCAGCGAAGAATTGCGGAAAAAGGACTACCGCCTTCCCAAGGAACTGGCTCATTGGAAACACCGGATTCTGACCCGCTGGAAGGACATCAAGGTGCTGGAGTACGATTTTCCGGATGTGACCCGAAGCATTCACCGTGGGTAGGACCTACCAGGGAAAGGTGGTCATCGACCTGGGCGGACTGTCCGCGGAGGACATCGGTGTGGAAATGGTGCTGACCAATGCAGCCTCCGGCGAGGAGGAACCCCGGTTCCGCGGAACCCTGGAATTCAAATGCATCGCCCAGGGAGATGGCAAAGCCACCTATGCCTTTGAGCAATATGTGGAGGAGACCGGACTGTTCGACATTGGCTTTCGCATCCATCCCAAAAATGAACACCTGCCCCATCGGATGGACTTCCCCCTGGTCCGTTGGATCTGACCGCGAACGGCGGGATCAGCGGACCCGGGCGGTGGGAAGGTGATGCATCACCAGGGCCGAACGGGAAGGCAGGTACAGCGACAGGCGGTGCTTGAAGCCAAAGGACCGTTCCACCTGCGACCGGTGGACCTGCGTGCCGTCGACCCGGGCAAAGCCTCCGTAGGCGGGGTCGTCGCTGCTCAGGACGACCCGGTATTTGCCCGCATCCACTGCCAGTCCGTAATCGGTGTACGACCGTTCGGGATGGAAATTGAAGACAAACAGGAGGTGCGAGCGGACAAAGGCGATGACCAGGTCCCCCTGGTCGGTTTTTACGTGCTCCGGTGTCCGGGCGTACAATCGGTGGCTGTGGATCAGTGCCACCATGTCGCGGTCAAAATCGGAAAGGAAATGGTAACGTAGGTCCGGATTTTGGATGAGGCTCCATTGCCCGCGTGCGTATTGGTAAGACCAGTCGTTCCCCGCCCGGGGGAAATCGATCCATTCGGGGTGGCCGAACTCGTTTCCCATGAAATTCAGGTACCCGTTCCCTGCCGTGGCCGCCGTGATCAGACGGATCATCTTGTGCAATGCCATGCCCCGGTCGATGTTCAGGTTTTCCGACCCTTTGTTCATGTGCCAGTACATGTCCTTGTCGATGAGGCGGAAGATGATGGTTTTGTCCCCCACCAGCGCCTGATCGTGCGACTCGGCATAGCCGATGGTCATTTCATCGGCTCGTTTGGATGTGAGCTCCCGGTAGATTTCCTCCATGTTCCAGGTCTCGTCGCTGCGTTCCTTGATGGTTTTGATCCAGTAATCGGGCGTCCCCATGGCAAGACGGTAATTGAACCCAACCCCGCCGTCTTCCAGAGGGGCGGCAAGTCCCGGATAGCCGCTCATGTCCTCGGCGATGGAAATCCCCCCGGGCCGGATCTCCTGGATCAGCTCGTTGGCCAGGGAGAGGTAGGTGATGGCGTCTTCATCCTGTCCGCCGTCGAAGTAAAAATCATAGCTCGTGAAATCGCGCCCGAGACCGTGGTCGTAATACAACATGCTGGTGACCCCATCGAACCGGAACCCATCGAACCGATATTCCGTCATCCAGTACTGGACATTGGAGAGCAGGAAATGAAGCACCTCGTTCTTTCCATAGTCATAGCACAGGGAATCCCAGGCCACATGGTTTCTGCGCTGGTCCGTATGGAAATACTGGCCGGGATCGCCGGCAAACCGTCCCAGTCCCTCCAGCTCGTTCTTGACGGCATGGGAGTGGACGATGTCCATGATCACGGCCATGCCGAGACCGTGGGCTTCATCGATGAGTCGTTTGAGGTCTTCGGGTGTCCCGAATCGTGAGCTGGCGGCGAACAGGCTGGAGACGTGGTACCCGAAGGAGCCGTAGTAAGGATGTTCCTGGACCGCCATGATCTGGACCGTGTTGTATCCCTGGCGGTGAATGTGGGGCAGAACCCGGGTGCGAAATTCATCGTAGGTGCCCAGGCGGAGCTCTTCCGTCGCCATTCCGATGTGGGCCTCATAGACCAGGGGCTGGAAATCCTCCAGAGCGGGCGGTTGGTGGTTCCATCGGAAGGGCTCTCCGGGAGCCCACACCTGGGCATCGAATCCTTTGGTTTTCGGGTCCTGGACCGTGCGGGTGCACCAGGCCGGTATCCGGTCTCCTTCCCCTTCCGGCCAGCGAATGCGAAGCTTGAACCGTTCTTCATGCCGCAACCTTTCCTCCTGCAATCGCAACTCCCACACACCATCCTTCAGGGCACGGAACCGGTATTCTTCCGCCGGATTCCACCCGTTGCACTCCCCGAGAAGCCAGATTTCGCTTGCGTGGGGGGCCCATTCCCGGATCACCCACTCTGTTTCTTCCCGGTGGAGTCCGAAATACAGATGACCGTTTGCGAAGTCGTGCAGCCTGCCGGACCCGCACAGTTCCGCATGTTTTTCCCTGGTTTTCTGACGGCGCTTTCCGATGGTCTCCGCAAAGGGCGAGAGCCAGGGATCCTGCTGGATGAGCCGGAGAGCATTCTGTGCCATTCCCTAAATGTATTAAATTTGTCCACACCATGCCCGGTTCCGGGCAAGATGACCTGATGATTAAGAACATTTTCCGTCACCATGCCGTCCTCTTCCTTCCCCGAAGGTCGGGTTTTCTCTTCCTTGTCCTGATCCTCGGAATGGCTGCGGCCTACCAGTTCCCGCACATTCTTACGCTGCGCCCCCAGGGTCTGCACCAGTGGAGGCAATGCGATTGCCTGGCCATGACCTCTCGGTTCCAGCACGGCGATGCCGGGTTTTTTCGTCCGGCCATTCACAACCTGCTCAACGACGGCGAAGGGAAAACCGCCAGCGAGTTTCCTCTGATCTACTGGTTGGTGGGGATGTTGTGGCGGGTGTTCGGTCGGCACGAATGGATGTTCCGGATGGTGAACTTTCTGGTGAGCATGGCGGGCATGTGGGCCATGTTTCGCATCCTGGAATCCCGGTTGCGTGACACCTTCTGGAGCTTGTTCGCCGTGGGCGTTTTCTTTACCTCCAGTGTGGTTGCCTATTATTCTTTGAACTTTCTGATGAACACCACCGCATTGAGTGTGGCCCTCGTGGGGTGGTATTTTTTCTTTCGGTACGCGCATGAGGGCAGGCCCCTTTCCCTCTCCCTGGCAATGGGGCTGTTTCTGCTGGCGGCGCTGTTGAAAATGTCGGCCGGGATGAGTTTCGTCGCCCTGCTTGGACTTTATGTCTGGGAAACCGTTCTGGGCAGCCCCCTTCGGGGGAAGGGAAGGCTGTTTCTCCACCCCCTGGTTTTTCTGTTCCAGGCCGTCCTGGTGATTTCCCTGGTGCTGCTCTGGCTGCACCATGTGCAGGCATACAACCGGGCGGGCAATCCGGCGGTTTTTCTGGTGGGAATCCTTCCCGTGTGGGACCTGGGCACGGAAGCGATCCGGGAGGTGGCGGTCAGCATGTGGAGGCTTTGGGGGGACTACTATTTCCCTGTTTTCGTGCATGTTTTTCTGGTTCTCGCGCAGTTGTTTGCCTGGATTTTTTACCGGAAAATCCCTGCCATGTTCCACCTGCTCGCTGGTTTTTTCCTGGTGGGGGGACTGGCCGTTGTCGTGTTGTTTTACCAGCCTTTGCGGTATCATGATTATTACCTGACTGACCTCTTCATCCTGTCCTTTTTCGTTCTCCTTGCCTTCTTTTGCACCGTCAAGGCGATGGACCCGGACGGACGGATTCACCAGCGGATTGTCGTGAAGATCCTGGCGGTTCTGTTTCTTGTGGCCGCCGTATCCCGTACAGGGGATCGAACCCTCGACCGGTACCGGGGATGGATGAACCAACGGCACCTCTCCGAGTTTGCCGACTACGGCACCCTGGAACCTGTGCTGGATTCCCTGGGAATCGGACGGGATGTGTATGTCATTTCCAAGGACGACGCCTCCATCAACGTCACCCTGTACCTGATGGACCGGTATGGGTGGTCGGCCTACGGGACCGACATGGGAGACAGTGCCCAGGTGGTGCGCCGGATGGAACAGGGAGCCCGGGTGCTGCTGTCCCACAAGGAATTTGATTGGGGAGGGCAAACTCATTGGAACCATCTGATCGGTGAAGAGATGGGCAGGCACGGAAACATTCGCATCTACCGGCTGGAAATGCCCTGAACGAACCTGAGCTCCGCCGGAATTGTTATTTTTGTGATCCAACCGCAAAAACGAAGGAATTCCCATGAAGGTCAGCACCATTTTTGAAGCTCCTCCGCTCCGCCGGCCCGTGATGACCATCGGGATCTTTGACGGGGTTCATCTGGGCCACCGGTTCATGTTGCATCAGCTTCGACAGGAGGCGGACCGGCACGACGGGGAGGCCGTGGTGGTGACCCTTTGGCCCCATCCCCGCCTCGTTCTCCAAAAGGATCTGCAGGGATTCCGGTTGCTTCACAGCATGGAAGAGAAGACCCGGGCGTTGGAGGCCTGTGGCATGGATCATCTCGTGGTCGTTCCCTTTACCCGGGAGGTTGCCTCACTGACAGCCTGTGATTTCGTTCAAAATTACCTGGTGGAACGCCTGGGTGTGGAGGTCCTCATGCTCGGATACGACAACCGCTTCGGAAGCGACCGGAACGGGGATCCGGACGGTCTCCAGCAATGCGCCTGCGAGCACCAATTCCGGATTCAGAAATTGCCCGAGCACAGACACGGGAAGGAGGGAATCTCCTCCAGCATCATCCGGGACCTGATCTGGAATGGGGCCGTGGCCGAAGCTTCGAAGAAACTGGGCTACGAGTATTCTCTCGAAGGGGACGTCGTGGAAGGCAACCAGGTGGGCCGGCAAATCGGCTTCCCGACGGCCAACATTCACCCCGGGGAGCCCTACAAACTCATCCCCATGAACGGCGTCTATGCCATCCGGGCCTTGCTGGACGGCGTGGAGCACACCGGCATGTTGAACATCGGTTTTCGACCCACCCTGGACAGCGATTCTCCCGTCAAGACGATCGAGGCCCACCTGTTCGGGGTTTCCGGAGATTTTTACGGTAAGAAGATGGACATTCGTTTTGTCCACCGGCTTCGGGACGAAATGAAGTTTCAGGGACTGGAGGCATTGAGGCAACAATTGGAACGGGACCGGGAAACGGCGTGCAAACTCCTGGGGGTTTGAGCGGGTATTCCGGGTGAAATTCAGTATATTTGCAGACTTTTTGATTATGTGAGAAAAATGGAAAAAGCGATGGAAACAATGACCTACAAGGAGACCCTGGCGTACAAAGTCGCCGACATCGGACTGGCGGAATTCGGACGCAAGGAGATTGAGATTGCGGAAAAGGAAATGCCCGGCCTCATGGCCATCCGCAGAAAGTATGCCGACAGCAAACCTCTTCAGGGGGCCCGGGTGACCGGTTCCCTTCACATGACCATTCAGACCGCCGTTCTCATCGAAACCCTGGCCGAGCTGGGGGCCGACGTCCGGTGGGCAAGCTGCAACATTTTCAGCACCCAGGACCATGCCGCCGCCGCAATTGCCAAGGCCGGCATTCCGGTTTTTGCATGGAAGGGCGAAACCCTGGAAGAATACTGGTGGTGCACGGCCCAGGCGTTGAGTTTCCGGGCGGCAAAGGTCCCAACATCCTGGTGGACGACGGGGGGATGCCACCCTGCTGATTCACAAAGGCTACGAGGCGGAAGACGATGCCGCTGTCCTGAACGTGGCTCCCGGCAGTCAGGAGGAGGCCGTGGTTCTGAAAACACTCAAGGACATATTGAAAGAAGACCACGGGAAATGGCACCGGATGGTCCCCGGGATCAAGGGCGTTTCCGAAGAAACCACCACCGGGGTGCACCGTTTGTACCAGATGAAGGAGCAGGGCAAGCTGCTGTTTCCCGCCATCAACGTGAATGATTCCGTGACCAAGTCAAAATTCGACAACCTCTACGGCTGCCGGGAATCCCTGGCCGACGGAATCAAGCGGGCCACGGACGTGATGGTGGCCGGGAAGGTCGTTGTGGTGGCCGGGTACGGCGACGTGGGAAAAGGGTGTGCCCACAGCATGAAATCCTATGGCGCCCGGGTCATAGTCACGGAAATCGATCCCATCTGCGCCCTGCAGGCGGCCATGGAGGGGTTTGAGGTGACCACCATGGAGGATGCCCTGTCGCAGGGCAACATTTTCGTTACCGCCACCGGGAACAAGGACATCATCACCACAGCCCATCTTGCGGGCATGAAGGACCAGGCCATCGTCTGCAACATCGGTCACTTCGACAACGAAATTCAGGTGGACGCCCTGGAGAAAGTTCCGGGAATTCAAAAGGTGAACATCAAGCCCCAGGTGGACAAGTACGTGTACCCCGACGGTCACGCCATCTTCCTCCTTGCCGAGGGTCGGCTCGTGAACCTGGGATGCGCCACCGGACACCCCTCCTTTGTCATGAGCAATTCCTTTTCCAACCAGACCCTTGCTCAGCTGGAGCTGTGGCAGAACGACCACGAACTGGACGTCTTCATGCTCCCCAAGCACCTCGATGAAGAGGTGGCCCGCCTGCACCTCGGGCAGTTGGGCGTGAAGCTGACCACGCTGTCGAAGGATCAGGCCGATTACATCGGTGTCAAGGTGGAAGGTCCCTACAAACCAGGGCATTACCGGTATTGATGCCCGGTCGAATGATTTAATTCCTGATCAGAAGGACATCCCCCTGGATGGAGGTGGGGTATTCCACGAGGCTGTATTTGGCCGGACCCGAATTCCCGTCCGGGGTGGCCCCGTTGACGATGATGTAGGTGGAGCCGCAGTCGGGGCAGGTGTAGATCCCTTCAAAGGTTTCGCTTTCCTCCACCCCCGTGCTGTGATCCGGGTACTGGGTGCAGGTCCGGTCGTAGGCATGAAACACCAGGTCCGCCTCCCTGTACAGGATGATGCCGTTCACGCCGCCGTCGATGGTTCTGCATTCCCCCACCCCGAGTGTTCCGAGATCCGCATACAAAAGAAGGGGAATGTTGACAGACACATAGGGAATGAGCTGACCCCGGTTGGTTTCGCATGCGGGGGCACGGAGAAGGACCCAAAGGACGGTCCAGGACCGGATTTGGTTGAATTTGTGTGGAAACATCTGGAGCCAAAAGTACGAAAACACCTGTTTTTTTGTATTTTTAACTGATTTCTTTTCATCCTATTGTCCGTTCAACACTGAATTGTCGCCCCATGGATTTTGATTTCGGGAACATCCTGTACATTGTGGTCACTCTGATCGCACTGTTTGCCGGTCTCGCCGGAAAGAAAAAGCCGAAGAAAGGCAGTGGCGGCGTGTCCTCCGGCGGCGGGTTCTTCGAGAACCTGGAGAGGGCATTGCAGGGGGAGGTTCCGCAGGAATTTCAGGAACCCATTCCTGAAGCAGAACAGGCAGTGGAAGAGACATTTGCCTTTGAAGGGTCACGATTCACCCCGGTTGAGGATTCGCCCTTCTTTTCCGGCGGCGGATTGGAATCGGTGTTGTACGAAGAGGAGGAGCCCGGGGAAGAAGAGGAGGATCTGGAGGAGATTCTCCGGGGTGAGGAGGGGATTGCCGCCACTCAGCTGACCGAAATCGGTAAAATGGGGATGGAAGAGGAGCGAACGGTTTTTTCCGACCTGGTGGAAAACTTCGATGCGCGACAGGCCGTGATCTACTCCACCATCCTCAATCGCCTTGACTATTAAGTTTTTTTTGTAATTTTGCAGGGAAGAGTTCCGGGTTGCGCGGGATTCTTTTTGTTTTTGGAACCTTAAGAGAAACGCTATGGGACAAGCTTCTTACATGACGGAAGAAGGTCTGGCCAAAATTAAACGGGAGCTGGAACAACTTGTTACGGTGGAACGGCCTTCCATTTCACAACAAATCGCCGATGCGCGCGACAAGGGCGACCTTTCGGAGAATGCGGAATACGATGCCGCGAAGGAGGCGCAGGGTTTGCTGGAGATGAAGATCGCCAAGCTGGAGGATCTGGTTGCGAAAGCCCGCATCATCGATGAATCGAAAATCGACACCTCCTCCGTTCAGATTCTCAACAAGGTGAAAATCAAAAATCTGAAGAACGAGAAGATCGACGAATACACCCTCGTGTCGGAAAGTGAATCCGATGTCAAGAGGAAACGAATCTCTGTGGAAACCCCCATCGCGCGCGGACTCCTTGGAAAGAAGGTCGGCGATGTGGTGGAGATCACCGTACCTTCCGGGACCATGTCCTTTGAAATCCTCGACATTTCTTTGTAATACCTATCCCACCCCATGGCATCCATCTTTTCCAGAATCGTCGCCGGTGAGATTCCCTGTCACAAGATTGCCGAGGATGACCGGTATTTGGCATTCCTGGACATCAACCCGTTGGCCAAGGGCCACACCCTGGTGATTCCGAAGAAGGAAACCGATTACCTGTTCGATGTGGACGACGCGACGCTGGCAGGGATGATGGTGTTCGCCAAGCGGGTGGCCCGGGCCCTCGACCGGACCATGGAATGCAAGCGGGTGGGTGTCGCCGTGCTCGGTCTGGAAGTACCCCATGCCCACATCCACCTGGTCCCCATCAACGGACTCCACGACATTGAATTCAGTCGTCCGAAGCTGTCCCTGAGCCAGGAAGAGCTGGCCGACATCGGAGCCCGCATCCGGGCAGCCCTGGACTGATCGGACCGCTCAATCGCCCCGGACCCGCCCCGGGTTCCTTCTGACAAAATCCTCCCATTTTTTCGGTCCCCCCGATTTCACCGGAAGCCCGTTCTGGTAGAAATGGCACAAGGCCACGGCCAGACCGTCGGTGGCATCCAGGTTCCGGGGCATTTCCCGGAGACCGAACTGCCGCATCAGCAGGTGGGCTACCTGCTCTTTGGATGCATCCCCCGCACCGGTGATGGATTGCTTGACTTTTCTCGGGGCGTACTCAAAGGCCGGGATTTTCCGGGCAAGGATGGCAGCGATGGCAACGCCCTGGGCCCGGCCCAGCTTCAGCATGGATTGCACATTTTTGCCGAAGAAAGGAGCCTCCAGAGCGACTTCATCCGGAAGGTAGGTGGACAAGAGTTCGGTCGTTTTCTGGTAGATGATGCCCAGCTTTTCATAGACGTCCCCGGTCTTTCGCATGTCAATCACCCCCATGTCCTTGAAATGAGGGGTTTTTCCAAGGCAATGGATGACGCCGTACCCCATGATGGAGGTACCGGGATCGATGCCGAGTATGACTTTGTCTTCACCCATGTTTTTTCCTGCCCAATGTGTTTTGCAACAGGATGCCGGCCACCAGAAGCACCAGTCCCGCCAGGGTGCCGGGAAAAATGTGTTCCTGCAGGAAAAGCCGGATCCAGAACAGATTCAGAAAGGGAGCCAGGTACACCAGGTTGCTGATCCGGTCGGTGGACGGGGCTTTCTGCAGGGCCGTCAGCCACAGCACAAAGGTAACACCCATTTCGAAAACACCCACATAGACGGCCGTTCCCCAGGCCTCCCATCCTTCAGGAAGACCGGGCGATCGAAACCAGCACCCTGCCAGAAGGACGAGGGAGGCAAAGAAAAAATTCAACCAAAGGCGGACCACCGGATCCTTGCCGTCTCGTGCATTGAGCACCCAGTACAGCGACCTGAGCAGGGAGGTGCCAAGGGCCAGAAACACCCCGAGCCGGTTGCCCTCTTCCTGACCCAGGGTACCGCCCTGCCAGGAGATCAGAACCACCCCCAAGAAGCTGATTCCCATGGCAGCCAGGCTGAGCCAGGAGAGTTTTTGCCTGAGAAAGGGAACGGAAAGCAGCACAAGGACCAGCGGCCAGACCATGTTCAATGGTTGGGCGACCTGGGCCGGCAAAAGGGAGTAGGCTTTGAACAGGACCAGGTAATACACGACGGGATTGATCAGCCCCAGCACCAGGGAGTAGGACACATCGCGTCCCGACAGTCCCTTCCAGGGACGATGTTGCCGGCGCAGGACAAGAATCAGGGTGAGGGCGCCCAGGGATCCCAGGCTGGCACCGGTCAGGAGCTGGTAGGTGTCCTGGTAGCGCAATCCAAGTTTGAAGGCCGTGGGGGCGGTGGACCAGAAGACCACGGCCAGCAGGGCCAGGAGCATTGCTTTTCTGGAATCCGCACCCGGCATGCTACCGGATTATCGGATGATCATTTGATCCGGACCCATGTAGGGCTCCAGGACCGGCGGAAGGTGGATGCCGTCTTCCTTCTGGTTGTTCTCGAGAAGGGCAGCCAGGATCCGGGGAAGGGCCAATGCACTTCCGTTGAGGGTGTGGGCAAGGACGGGTTTCTTCTGGCCTTCGTCCCGAAACCGGAGCTTGAGGCGGTTGGCCTGGTAGGATTCGAAATTGGAGACCGAACTGACCTCCAGCCAGCGTTCCTGGGCGGCGGAATAGACTTCAAAATCATAGGTCAATGCGGAGGTGAAGCTCATGTCTCCCCCGCACAGTTTCACCACCCGGAAGGGCAGCCCCAGGCTTTGCACCAGATGTTTCACGTGGTCCACCATTTCCTCGAGGGCCTGGTAAGACCTGGATGGGTGCTGAATCTGGACGATTTCCACCTTGTCGAACTGATGCAGGCGGTTCAGTCCGCGGACATCCTTTCCGTAGGAACCGGCCTCCCTGCGGAAACAAGGGGTGTAGGCCGTGTTTTTGACCGGCAGGTCCTCGGACTGCAGGATGACGTCCCGGTAGAGGTTGGTGACCGGTACCTCGGCCGTGGGGATCAGGTAGAGGTTGTCTGCACCCACATGATACATCTGTCCCTCTTTGTCGGGCAGCTGGCCCGTTCCGAAGCCGGAGTCCTCGTTGACCATCAGGGGGGGCATGAATTCTTCGTAGCCGGCATTGCGGTTCTGGTCCAGAAAATAGGTGATCAGGGCGCGTTGCAGCTTGGCACCCTGGCCCCTGTACACGGGAAATCCGCTCCCGGTGATCTTCACGCCGAGATCGAAATCAATGAGCTTGTATTTTTTCGCCAGGTCCCAATGGGGCAGGGCATGTTCGCCCAGGACGGGGAGGTCGCCCCACTCGAACACCTTCAGGTTGTCCTCGGCGGTTTTTCCCCGGGGCACCGACGGGTGGGGCAGGTTCGGAACCTGGACGAGCAGGAGGTGCAGCGCCTGTTCCGCTTCCTGGAATTGTCTTCCCAGTTCGTCCAGCTCTGCCTTCAGTTCCGTGGTTCTCTCCTTTTTTAGGGCAGCTTTTTCTTTCTCTCCCTGCTTGAAAAGCATTCCGATTTCCTTGCTGAGGTTGTTCAGTTCGGCTTGCAGTTCGTTCGTGCGCACCTGAAGGGATCGTCTCCGGTCGTCGGTGGAGAGGATGTCCTCGATGAGTTCGGTCCGGCGGAAACCTTTGATTTCGAGCAAAGAAATGACTTCCTCTTTTTGATCGCGGATGGTTTGTAGGGTCAACATAATCGGTGAGATTCAGGGAAATAAAAAAACCTGCAATGCACTTCAAAGGTAGTGCATTACAGGTGATGCAAAAGAGTTGAAATGCTTTTTTCTAGTTTTCCACCGGCTCCACGGAAACATAGGACTTGTTGTCCCGTTTCTTGGCGAATTTGATGGTACCGTCGATTAGAGCAAACAGGGTGTGGTCTTTTCCAAGGCCCACATTTTTTCCGGGATGGTGCACGGTGCCCCGCTGCCTGACAATGATGTTTCCGGCTTTGACGATCTGGCCGCCATACAGTTTCACTCCGAGTCGTTTGCTTTCTGATTCGCGACCGTTTCTTGAACTACCGGCTCCTTTTTTGTGTGCCATTTCTTATGCTTTTCGATGTTGTTCTTATTTCTTGTCTGCGTCCGCGCCGCCTTCTTTCTTGGCCGGAGCCTTCTTGGCGGGTGCCGCTGCCTTTTTCGGAGCGGCTGCCTTCTTTTCGGCAGGAGCCGCTTTTTTCGCGGCGGGTTTGGCGGCTGCAGCTGCCTTGGTGGCTTCAACGGCTGCTTTTGTCTCGGCCGCCTTTGGTTCCTCCGTTGCAGGCTTGGCTTCCTCCTTCGGCTTGGCAGCGGATTTCTCGCTGATGCCGGAGATCTGGATTTCCGTCATGTACTGGCGGTGCCCGTTCAATTTCTGATAGCCTTTGCGGCGTTTCTTCTTGAATACGAGAACCTTGTCTCCTTTCACATGGGCCAGGATTGTGGCGTCCACCGATGCTCCTTTGATGACAGGGTCACCGACGGTCACTTTGCTGTCGGATTCGATGAGCAGAACCTTGTCGAAGGAAACCTTTTTCCCTTCTTCACCTTCGAGCCTGTGCACATACAATTTCTGGTCTTTTTCAACCTTGAATTGCTGCCCGGCTATGTCGACGATTGCGTACATGTGTGTTTCTTTTTTTCAAATATGCCCGATTTTGGGATCGCAAAGATAGAAAAGATTGGATGATTGACAAACAATTGGTTGAAGAATTTTCATTGTCCGGGAGGGGACCGGGCCGGTGCGCTGCCCGGGTGTCCCGCGGGGCTTTTTTATCGGACTTATTTCTATCTTTGTGTGAACCTGTCCAGAATTCAGCATGGGGAAGATAAAGCTCAACGTCCTCGGTATCTCCTACAGCCAGACTCAATCGGGCGCCTATGCCCTGGTTTTGTCCGAAGAGGAAGGCAACCGGAGGATTCCGATCATCGTGGGCGGATTTGAAGCCCAAGCCATTGCCATCGAGTTGGAAGGCTTGTCGCCCCCCCGGCCCCTCACCCACGATCTGTTCAAGAATTTTTCGGACGCCTACGGAATCCGGATTCTGGAGGTGAACATCCACAAGCTGGACGAAGGGGTGTTTTATGCCAACATTCTGTGCGACAACGGAGACAGGGAGATGAGTCTGGATGCGCGCACCTCCGATGCCATTGCCCTGGCCCTGCGTTTCAAATGCCCCATCTTCACCACGGATGAGATTGTGGAGAAAGCCGGGATCGTCCTTGATTTTGACAAAGATGTGGAACTGGGCCGGCAGGAAACCACCGAGGAAAATGTGATGGCCGCACCCGAGGAGCCCCGGAAAAGCAAAATCAATCCGGACCTTTCCGACGTCCCGATGGATGAATTGAAGCGATTGCTGACCGACGCGGTTTCGAAGGAAGACTACGAAAAGGCGTCGGAAATCCGTGACGAAATCAACCGCAGGTCCAATCCATAGACATTCCCATGACAGACGCACTCATCGCAGACACCCTGCAAACCCTCTCTCAGCAAGCCACGGAAATCTCTTCCATGTCGAACATCATTCCGGACTCCGCCGGATTCGATTTCAATCTGGTCCGGATCTTCCGGGGAATCCTTGGCATGGCCGTGTTGATCGGCGTGGCGTGGCTGTTTTCCAACAACCGCAAGGCCATTTCCTGGAAAATGGTGGGCATTGGTTTGTTGTTCCAGCTGTTGCTGGCCATTGGCATCCTGTATGTCCCCTTCATCCAGACCTTCTTTGAATTCATCGGGAAAGGATTTGTGAAAATCCTGGATTTCACCAACGACGGGGTCACCTACCTCCTCAAGCGAAACGACACCCAAAAAGTGGATCCGGCCATATCGAATTTTTGCCTTCACCATCCTGCCCACCATCATCTTCTTTTCCGCTTTTTCCAGCTTGCTGTTTTATCTTGGGATCATCCAGATTTTTGTCAAGGGCTTCGGCTATGTTTTGTCCCGGAGCCTGGGCCTGTCGGGTCCGGAAAGCCTTTCGGTGGCCGGAAACATATTTCTGGGTCAGACCGAGTCCCCCTTCTGATCAAGCCCTACCTGGAGAAAATGAGCAAATCGGAGATCCTTCTGGTGATGTCCGGAGGGATGGCCACCCTGGCAGGGGGGCGTGCTGGCCGCCTACATCGGGTTTCTCGGGGCGATCCGGTGCAGCAGGTGGTGTTTGCCAAGCATTTGCTGACAGCCTCCATCATGGCCGCACCGGGCGTGGTGGTGATTTCAAAATCATCGTGCCGGAAACCCAGTCCATCGACCGATCCATCGAGGTGAGCCGGGGCGATGTGGAGAAAAAATGCCCTGGACGCCATCTCCAATGGCACCGGGGACGGCCTCGGCTTGCGGTCAACGTGGGGGCCATGCTCCTGGTGTTCATCGCCTTCATCGCCTTCCTGAATTACATCTTTGTGAAAGTGGGCGACTGGACCCATCTGAATGACAAAATTCTGCAGGCCACCCATGGGAACTACAACGAACTGAGCCTCGAATTTCTGCTCGGTTATGGTTTGTCGCCCCTGATGTGGTTGATCGGGGTGGGTACGGAAGACATGACCCTGGTGGGTTCGCTGCTGGGCAAAAAGTTGATCCTTACCGAATTCATTGCTTACATCGACCTGTCCCAGATGAAAGCCGACGGCTTGTTCATGCACAGCAAATCCATCGTGATGTCGGTGTACATGCTGTGCGGGTTTGCCAATTTTGCCTCCATCGGCATCCAGATCGGAGGCATCGGGGCCCTGGCGCCGGGCCGCCGGGTTCTTCTGGCCCAGTTCGGCATGCGGGCGCTTCTGGCAGGAACCCTGGCCTCCCTCCTGTCCGCCACCATCATTGGAATCTTGTTGGGATAGTCGGGACGAAGGAATCATGGGGAAGTATCCGTTCGATTTTTCAGGGAAGGAGATTTTGGTGGTTGAGGACAACGAGATGGCCTTTGCCCTGATTTCGGCCATGCTGAAGCAGGTCCGGGCCGGAATCACCCGGGCGCGGAACGGACAGGAAGCCATCGATGTGTGTTGCTCGGACACACCGGTCGATCTGGTTCTGATGGATCTGCAACTTCCCCAGGTGGACGGGTATGCCGCCACCCGGGAAATCAAGCGGTGCCATCCCGGATTGCCGGTGATCGCCACCACGGCCAATGCATTTGACGAGGACCGGGAGGCCTGCCTTCAGGCCGGCTGCGATGCCTATTTCAGCAAACCTCTCCATTTCATGAAATTGTTCGAGACAATGTCTGCGTGCTTTCGGAACGGTTCCGTCTCCTGAGGTGACGGTCCTGTTGGTCATATCCTTCCTTTTTCTTCTGGGCTATGTTTCAGCCCTGGCCTTTTTCTGGCCTTCCGGAGGCGATCCGGCACCCGACCCCCCGGCCGGACCGGAAGCAATGTCTTTGCCTGGACTCACGGTTCTTGTTCCGTTCCGGGACGAGGAAAAGCAATTGTCCCGGCTGGTCCGCGATCTGGCGGCCCAGGACTATCCTACGGAAAAACTGGACATTCTGTTCATCGATGACCATTCGCGGGATGGGGGAGCCGCCCTGCTCGGTTCTCTTCTGCCCGCACATCCCCACATGCGGTCGTTGGCCCTGGGACCTGGCCGGGAAGGAAAAAAGGCGGCCCTGGCCCGGGGCGTCGAAGCGGCGAAACACGCCTGGATCCTGCAAATGGATGCGGATGTGTGCCCGGGACCTCGTCATGCCCGGACCCTGATGAGTCATGGGGTCCGAGCCGGGGCGGATTTGGTTGCTGGACCGGTGGCGGTTCGTGGCCGGGGCGTGATCGGCTTGTTCCAGGAGCTGGATGTGCTGAGCATGACCGGGTTGTCGGCCGGTTCCTTTCGACGGGGGCGGGCACAGGTATGCAGCGGGGCCAATTTGTTGTATTCGAAAGTCTTGTATGAAGAAACCCGGTCTGCCGATCCATCCGGAGCGGTGGCCTCGGGCGATGACATGTTTCTGATGATCGGGGCCCGCTTGCTCGGCCGGACCCTGGTTTTTTGTGCGGATCCCGACGCCCTGGTGGTAACGTCTCCGGAATCCGGGTGGAGGTCCCTGATCCGCCAGCGGGTCCGGTGGGCGGCGAAAGCCCCGCATTACAAATTGCCCGAAATCCGGTTTTTTGCAGGGTGGGTGACACTGACCAATGTGTTGTTGTGGGGACTGGCTGGGGCCGGGATCGCCGGAGCCGGCCCCGGATGGTGGAGCTTCCTTCCCCTGGGTATGAAATGCGGCGTCGATTTCCTGTACCTGCGGAAGGCCGCATCCATCACAGGTTCCCGCCGGCGCATGACCGGGTTTTTGGTGGTGTTTCTTTTGTATGTGCCCGTATACGCTTCGGTGGCATTGTCGATGCTGGGCGGACGAACCAACTGGAAGGGGAGGGTCGTGCGGGCGCGCTGATGCGCTAATTCATGCGCCGCTTTTGCAGCAACCTGTGGCTGAAATACAGGAACAACCCGGTGTAGGCGACCCCCAATGCAAAATTCAAACCCGGGGGCAGCCCCTTGGGCAGGATGTCAAGGGAGGATTGATCCACATTTACGTCCCCGTTCATCCGCCTCTGAAACAATTCCAGCAGGTCGGGCAGCGGAGTGAGGCGGGTGATGGTCCGGTAGGGCAGGTACCACTTGACCTCGTAGTCCCGGAGGATCAGCCAGAGCACCGGGTCCACGAAGGTGCGCATGGCCAGGAAGGTGAGCAGCGACATGGCCGTGTTTTTCACCAGCAGGGCAATCAAAAGTCCGGAGCTCATGTAGGCAAATGCGGCAACGGCATACTGACCCAGAATCCACGCATTTTCCAGAGCGATCCGGAAGGTGATTTTGTAGCTGTAAATGAGGCCGAGGGCCAGGGAGGTGAGTCCCACCAGCAGGGTCGCAAACAGGGCAAGAACCACCATGGCCAAGACTTTCTGGATCAACAATTCGTTGCGGCCCAACCCGAAGATCAGCTGGGTCTTGAAGGTGTGATCGTGGAACTCTTTTGTGGTGATCATGATCACTACCATGGCCAGCATGGCATTGTAGGGTTCGGTGATCCAGGCTAGGAACAGCCACACATCCGGGAATCGGAACAAATCACTGAGAGAGATCACGGGGATTTGCTTGTCGATGGCCGGGTAGATCAACAGACCCAGCGCGAAGGCCAGGAAATACAGCCCCAGGGTGATCCGGAAGGGGTTGTAGTTCACAAGTTTGATCTGCTCAATGTGGAGGAGCTTCTTCAGCATGGGTCAATCTTCTTTTACTAGTTCCAGGAACTGGGATTCCAGGCTGCGTTTCCGGCTCACAAGGTGATGCAGGATGTGGTTGTTCTTGTGGGCGAACGCGTTGATGTCGGCCGCCCGGTAGGTTTCCGTCAACGTGAGGATCAAAAAGCCGTTCTCCACCGCAATGTCCTTCACCATGCCGCTCCCTTCGAGCAGGGGACGCAGGGTTTTGTTGTCTGTCCCCGCGATTTCGATGATTTCATCTTCGGTCAGCAGTTCCTTCACCGGTCCCACCGCCAGGAGCTCCCCTTTCTTCAGGACGGCCACATGATCGCAGATCTTTTCCACTTCACTGAGGATGTGGGAAGCCATGATCAGGGTCTTGCCGGCCTCCACCTGTTCCCGGATGATTTCCCTGACTTCGGCGATGCCCTCCGGATCGAGTCCGTTCGTGGGTTCGTCCAGCACCAGCACCCGGGGATCGCCCAGAAGCGCGGCGGCCAGTCCAAGGCGTTGTTTCATGCCAAGGGAGAGGGTCGAGAAACGGGAGGTTTTGCGCTCGTCGAGCCGGGACAGGACCAGAACCCGTTCGATGTCCGTGTAGGGGATTTGTTTGATGTCGCAAACGATGCGCAGATTTTTCTCGAGACTCAGGTAGGGGTAGAAATGGGGATTCTCGATGAGGGACCCGATGGATTTCCGTTGGGAAGATTGGGGAGTTTCCCCGAACCAGGAATAACTGCCCCGGTCCTGACGAAGAATGCCCATGATCACCGACAGGGTGGTTGTTTTTCCGCTGCCATTGGGGCCCAGGATGCCAAAGGCCTGGCCCTGCTCGATATCCAGATCGAGGTTTTGTATCGCTTTGACCTGCTTGTAGGATTTGGACAATCCCCGGATGCTCAGGATTTTTGTCATATCAGTTGGCCAGCTCGGAGAAGAATTTGATCCGAACAAGCCGGATCTCCTCCTCGCTATATTCTTCCTCGCCCAGTTCGGCCAGGGCATCGTCGATGGATTCGGTTTCCGCTTCCCGGAAGTATTCGAAAATATCTTCCAGCTTCTCCTCGTCCATGATTTCGTTCAGATAATAATCAATGTTCAGTTTGGTTCCGGAATGGACGATGGCATCGATTTCCTCGATGAGTTCCATCATTTCCATGTTTTTTGCCTCGGCTATGTCTTCCAAGGGGAGCTTCCGGTCGATGCTCTGGATGATGTAGACTTTCACGCCTGATTTGTTTACCACCGATTTGACCACCATGTCCTGGGGCCGGATGATGTCTTTTTCTTCCACATATTCGGCGATCACCTCTACAAATCTCTTGCCATATTTTTTGGCTTTCCCGGCACCCACGCCGACTATGTTCTGGAGTTCGTCAATGTTCACCGGGTACTGGATGGCCATGTCCTCCAGCGAAGGGTCCTGGAAAATCACAAAGGGAGGAAGATTCAGGGTTTGGGCAAGCTTCTTCCGGAGATCTTTCAATACATGAAGCAACTCGTCATCCACCGCACCGGTTCCTTCTCCGCCGCTCGCCACACCCTCCTCCGGGGCTATGTCAAAATCATGATCCTGTGTCAACATCACTGAGTAAGGTTCGTTCAAAAACGCATGACCTTTGTCGGTCAACTTCAACAATCCATAGTTTTCGATGTCCTTGGTGATCAGACCCGCCACAAGGGCTTGTCTGAGCACCGCGTTCCAAAACTTTGCATCCTTGTGCTTGCCGGCTCCAAAGTACTCTGAATGATGGTGATTGTAAGTTTTTACCGCACTGTTGGCCGTGCCGGAAAGAACGTGAGCCACATGCTCGGTTTTGAATTTTTCTTTGACCCCTAAAATAGCTTTTAAACTTAATACCAAATAGTCCTTGCCTTCAAATTTTTCTTTCGGGTGGAGACAATTGTCGCAGTTGTTGCAACCCTCGTCCATGTGTTCCCCGAAGTAATTGAGCAAGAGCTTGGGACGGCAGATGGCCGATTCCGCATAGGCGACCGTTTCCAGGAGCAATTGCTTTCCGATCTCCTGTTCGGCCACGGGTTTCCCCTGCATGAATTTCTCCAGTTTCTGGATGTCTTTGTAGCTGTAGAAGGCGATGCACCGACCTTCCCCGCCATCCCGTCCGGCCCGTCCCGTTTCCTGGTAATATCCCTCCAGGCTTTTGGGGATGTCGTAATGGATGACAAACCGGACGTCGGGTTTGTCGATCCCCATGCCGAAGGCGATGGTGGCCACGATCACATCCGCCTCCTCCATGAGAAACTGGTCCTGGTTGGAGGACCGGGTTACGGCATCCATGCCCGCATGGTAGGGCAGGGCTTTGATTCCGTTCACCTTGAGGGTCTCGGCCAGTTCTTCCACCTTCTTCCGGGAGAGGCAGTAAATGATACCGGATTTTCCTTTGTTGGCCAGGATGAACTTGATGATCTCCTTTGTGGCTTGCACCTTGGGCCGGATCTCATAGTACAGATTGTGCCTCCGGAAAGAGGATTTGAACACCTGGGCGTCCAGCATGTCCAGGTTTTTCTGGATGTCGTTCTGGACCTTGGGCGTGGCCGTGGCCGTGAGAGCGATCAGGGGCGCCGGCCCGATCTTGTTGATGATGGGTCGGATGCGCCGGTATTCGGGCCGGAAATCGTGCCCCCATTCGGAAATGCAGTGGGCTTCGTCGATGGCATAGAACGAAATTTTCACCTGCTGAAGAAATTCGATGTTTTCCTCTTTGGTCAGGCTTTCCGGAGCCACATACAGAAGGCGGGTGCGTTGGTCCAATACGTCCTTCTTCACCTTGGCCACGGCATTTTTGGTGAGGGAGGAATTCAGAAAATGGGCCACGCCGTCGTCCAGGCTGAAGCTCCGCATGGCATCCACCTGGTTTTTCATCAGGGCGATGAGGGGGGATATGACGATGGCCGTCCCCTCCTTGATCAGTGCAGGCAGCTGATAACACAGGGACTTACCTCCCCCGGTGGGCATCAAAACAAAGGTGTCCTTGCCTTCCAGTACGTTGGTTATGATCTGTTCCTGGTTGCCCTTAAAGCTGTCAAAACCAAAGTATTTCTTGAGGTTGTCGTGCAATATCTCTCCAAAGTTCTCCATATCGTTCTCCACCAGATTCCTGAGAAACTTAAATATAGCATAATTTGAATTCTGTTTCAAGGCACGCAGATTTTTTTGTTACTTTGCAGCGCTTTACTAAATATTGACTATGAGTAAGAAAGGCGAGGGTGAAATGACTTTCCTGGAGCACCTGGAGGTCATGCGTTTTCACCTGATTCGATCCATTGCTGCTGTGATCATCCTGGCTCTCCTGGCCTTTGTGTTCAAGGAGATTGTATTCGACATGATCATCCTGGCTCCCAAAGAGCCCAATTTCCCCACCAACCGCGGATTGTGCCGTCTGGGTGAAATCCTCCACCTTCAGCGCATCTGCATCAACCAGAATCCTTTCACCCTGCAAACGGTGAAAATGGCCGAGCAGTTTTCCATGCACATCATCGTGTCGCTCGTGGCCGGCGTGGTGGTGGGCTTTCCTTATATATTCTACGAATTCTGGCGTTTTATCGTTCCCGCCCTCTACGACAATGAAAGGAAAACCGCCCGGGGCGCCGTTTTTTTCACCTCCCTGTTGTTCATCCTCGGCGTCGGGTTCGGATACTACATCATTTCTCCCCTTTCGGTCAATTTCCTGGGGAACTACAAAGTCAGCGAAAGCGTGATCAGTGCGCCCACCCTGCGATCCTATGTACAGACGGTGACCTCGGTGGTCCTGGCCTCCGGGATCGTTTTCCAGCTTCCCATCCTGGTGTATTTCCTGAGCCGGGTCGGTCTGGTGACGCCCACCTTCCTGAAGAAATACAGGCGGCATTCGATCATCCTCATCGTTACCCTGTCGGCCATCATCACTCCTCCCGATGTCTTCAGCCAGATTCTGGTTGCCTTGCCGTTGATGGTGTTGTATGAGATCGGCATTGCCATCAGCCGTCGCATTGTCCGCCAACGTGAAGATGACAAAAAGGAACGGGACCGGAAGGATCGGGAAGAGAAAAAGAAACGTGCCGCTGCCCGCAAAGCCAAAGCAGAAGCGGAACATCAAAGGGCTGAATCAGAGAATGATCCCTCGGAAGGGGGCGAAGCTTCTCCGGAAGTTGATCCGGAACCGGATCCGGACGGACCCGCCGGTGGACCGGAAGTCCAGTCGACAAAAAAGAAAGCATCGTCGGAAAAGGACGGGGCCGATCTGAAAGCCGACGTGGATTCTGCCATGGGAGAAGAAAAGCCCAAGGGACCGGACGCCCCGGGTGCCGCCCCCGACAACGGCGAGGATTCAGGTGAACCGAAGGGGGATGACCCATCGTCAGGGGACCCGGACAAAACGTCATGACATGAAACTTCACACCCGGGCACTCGTCAAGAAATACAAAAACCGGAAGGTTGTGGACCAGGTCTCCGTGTCGGTGGAGCAGGGGGAGATCGTGGGTTTGCTCGGACCCAACGGAGCGGGAAAAACCACCACATTCTACATGATCGTGGGGCTGATCACTCCCAACGAGGGGACCATCCTTCTGGATGACAAAGACATCACCAAGGAGCCCGTCTACAAGAGGGCCCGGATGGGCATCGGGTACCTGGCCCAGGAAGCCTCCGTCTTCCGGAAACTGAGCGTGGAAGACAACATCCGGGCGGTGCTGGAGATGTCCGACATGGACCGGAACGCCCAGAGGGAACGGGTCGAGTCCCTGCTGGATGAATTCGGACTCCAGAGAATCCGGAAAAGCATGGGCATCCAACTCTCCGGGGGGGAACGGAGACGCACCGAGATCGCCCGGGCCCTGGCCCTGAGTCCCAATTTCATTCTCCTCGACGAACCCTTTGCCGGGGTGGATCCCATCGCCGTGGAGGACATTCAGGAAATCGTTTCCAAACTCAAGGACAAGAACATCGGGATCCTCATCACCGACCACAACGTGCATGAGACCCTGGCCATCACCGAGCGGGCCTACCTCATGTTCGAGGGGTCCATCCTGAAAGCAGGTACCGCCGAGCAACTGGCAGAGGATGAACAGGTCCGGAAAGTCTATCTGGGCCAGAACTTCGAGCTTCGGTGAGGTTTTCATGCCTGTGTATTCCAAAAAATTGGATTACATTTGCACCACATTTTGCGGATGTGGCGGAATTGGTAGACGCGCTAGACTTAGGATCTAGTTCCTTCGGGAGTGGGGGTTCGAGTCCCTTCATCCGCACCACAAACAACAAAGTACCATTATGAACATTAGCAAAGAACAGCAGGACAAGCTCAATGCCGTCCTGACTGTGAAGATTGAAAAGTCCGATTACGAAGAGAAGGTGGACAAGGTGTTGCGGGATTACCGCAGGCAGGCCCGGGTCGACGGGTTCCGGCCGGGGAAGGTGCCCATGGGCATGATCCGGAAAATGTACCGGACGCCGGTGCTGGTGGACGAAGTCAACAAGCTGGTGTCGGAGTCCCTGTTCGAATACATGCGGGAGAACGACATCCGCATTCTGGGGGAACCCCTTCCCAGCCAGCAGGAGCAGCACATCGACTTTGAAAAGGACGAAGAGTTTGTCATGAAGTTCGATCTGGGTCTGGCTCCCGAGGTCAGCCTGGACGTCACCGCCAAGGACAAGATTCCCTACTACACCATCAAGGTGGACAAGAAGCAGGTGGACGAGTACAAGGATTCTCTGCTGGGCCGTTTTGGGGAATTCATCCCGGTGGAGAAGGCCGGCAAGGACGAGCTGATCAAAGGCGACCTCGTCAAGACCGACAAGGAGGGGAAGGAAGTGAAAGATGCCCTGCGTGTGGAACATGTGTCCATGTCCCTCGACATGATGAAGGACGACGACCAAAAGGTGCTCTTCAGCGGTGCGAAAGCCGGGGATGAGGTGGTTTTCGACGTGAAAAAGGCCTATCCCAATGAAACCGAAGTGGCCAGCTTGCTTCGCATCGACAAAAAGGAGGTGGCCATGCTCGAGGGGACCTTCAAATGTGTCATTGCGGAGATCATGAAATTTGAAAAGGGCAAACCCGGCAAGGAGCTTTTCGAAAAGATCTATGGCGAAGAAGAGGTGAAGACCGAAGAGGAATTCGAACAGCGGATCAAGGAGGAGATTGCAGAAAACTATGAGCGTGAAAGCGAATACCGCTTTGGGATCGATGTCCGGGACGTGCTGATCAAGAAGGCAAAACTGGATTTGCCCGTTGAGTTCCTGAAACGGTGGATGGTGGAAGCCAACGAGAACATCACCCGGGAGCAGGTGGAAGCTGATTTCGACAAGTACGAGGACGATTTCCGGTGGCAGCTCATCAAGGAATACCTGTTGAAAAAGCAGGAGATCAAGGTGGAGGAGCCCGAAATCCTGGAAGCGGCCAAGAACGTGGCCCGGAACCAGTACGCCCAGTATGGCATCAGCAACGTCCCCGACGACTACCTGGAGAATTTCGCCCGGGAAATGCTGAGCAAACCCGACGAAGCCCGCCGGATCTACGACCAGAAGGCGGAAGAAAAGCTCCTGGAGTACATCAAATCCGAAGCCAAGTTGGACGACAAGGAAATAAGTTCGGAGAAGTTCCGTAAATTGTACGAAAAATAAGCCGGATATGAACCAGCACGACGATTTCAGAAAATTTGCAGCCGACCGCATGGGCATCAGCAGCCTGTCCATGCACCGGTTCACCTCCCAATACAACAGCTACATTTCCCCGACCATCATTGAGGAACGCCAGTTGAACGTGGCCTCCATGGATGTGTTCTCCAGGCTCATGATGGACCGCATCATCTTCCTGGGAGCGCCCATCGACGACTATGTGGCCAACATCATCCAGGCCCAGCTCCTGTACCTCGATTCGGCCGATCCGACGAAGGACATCCAGGTGTATTTCAATACGCCGGGCGGTGCCGTGCACGCGGGTCTGGGCATCTACGACACCATGCAGTACACCAGCTGCGACGTGGCGACGATCTGCACCGGCATGGCGGCCTCCATGGGAGCCGTTCTTCTGGCGGCCGGAACCGCCGGCAAACGGTCGGCCCTGAAGCACAGCCGGGTCATGATCCACCAACCCATGGGGGGAGCCCAGGGCCAGGCCTCGGACATTGAGATCACCACCCGGGAGATCCTGAAAATGAAAAAGGAACTCTATGCCATCATTGCCGAGCACAGCGGAAAGAAAATCGACCAGGTGGAAAAGGACGGCGACCGGGATTTCTGGATGACGGCCAAGGAAGCCAAGGAATATGGCATGATCGATGAAGTATTGACCCGGAACCCGGGCACCAAATAGCAGGAAACCGAAAGTACATCGACATGGACCGTTGTTCGTTTTGCGGAAGGGAGAAGAAGGATACGAACCTGCTCATCGCAGGCATTTCCGGACACATCTGTGACCGGTGCATCGAACAGGCCTACAGCATCGTTCAGGAAGAGCTGGGCGTGCAGGGCGAGTTCGACATGGGTCAGATCAAGCTGATGAAGCCGGTGGAGATCAAGAAATTCCTGGATCTCTACGTGATCGGGCAGGACGAGGCCAAGAAGTACATGTCCGTAGCGGTCTACAACCACTACAAACGGCTCATGCAACAGGAGAGCAAGGACGAGGTGGAGATCGAAAAATCCAACATCGTCATGGTGGGGGAGACCGGGACGGGGAAAACCCTGCTGGCCAGGACCATCGCCCGCCTTCTCCACGTGCCCTTCACCATCGTCGACGCCACGGTGCTCACCGAAGCCGGCTATGTGGGAGAGGACATCGAAAGCGTGCTGACCCGCCTGTTGCAGGTGGCCGACTACAACGTGGAAGCGGCGGAGAAGGGCATCGTCTTCATCGACGAGGTGGACAAGATCGCCCGCAAGAGCGACAACCCCTCCATCACCCGCGACGTGTCCGGGGAAGGCGTGCAGCAGGGACTGCTCAAGTTGCTCGAAGGATCCATCATCAACGTGCCGCCCCAGGGCGGGCGCAAGCATCCCGACCAGAAGATGATTCCCGTGAACACCAGGAACATCCTGTTCATCTGCGGCGGCGCCTTCGACGGCATCGAGTCCAAGATCGCCAAGCGGCTCAACACCCAGGTGGTGGGCTACAACGCCGCCCGGAAGGCCGACAGCATCGACAAGAACAACCTGCTCCAGTATGTGGCGCCCCAGGATTTGAAATCCTTCGGTATGATCCCGGAGATCATCGGCCGGCTGCCGGTGCTCACCTACCTGGATCCGCTCGATGAAAAAGCATTGCGCCGGATTCTTACCGAGCCCAAGAATGCCATCATCAAGCAGTACGAAAAACTGTTCGAAATGGACGGGATCAAATTGTCGTGGGATCCCAAGGTGCTGGATTACATCGTGGAGAAGGCACTGGACTTCAAGCTGGGAGCACGGGGCCTCCGGTCCATTTGCGAGGCCATCATCATGGATGCCATGTTCGAGCTGCCCTCCAAAGAGGACGCGGGGGAAATCACCATCGGGATGAAATACGCCCGGGAAAAACTGGAGAAAGCCAATCTCAAGCGACTCAAGGCCGCCTGATGCCGGGTTCGAAAAACCTGGGCCTACGTGAGCGCCATCGTGGCCACACACCCTGGGGGTTCACTCCTTGTGCTTCTACAAGTATGCCAATGAGTCGTTCCGGCCCATCAGCATCGTCTTTTACCGCCTGTTCATCAGCATCTTCTTCCTGTTCGGCTTTGCCTTTCTGCCCGCAGACTCAACCGCATCCGCCGGCAGGATCAGAAGGTTTCTCCTGATGGCCCTTTTCGAACCCTTTTCTATTTCCTGGGGGCCAATGGCATGACGATGGTGAGTCCCACCGTGGGCGCCGTCATCATCGCCCTGATCCCCCTCATCGTCCCCTTTGCCGCCTACTTCCTTTACCGGGAGCGGCTCACCCGGCTCAACCAGGGGGCTCCTGGTGTCCTTTGCCGGGGTTCTGATGGTGGTTCCGTCCCGGAGCGGAGGCGATCCGTCGGATCCGCGCGGCATCCTTCATGGTGCTCCTGGCCGTGGTTTCCGCCGTCGGTTGCACCCGCGGGTGAACGCCCGGTGGCTGACTACAACCCTATCACCATCACCGCCTACCAGAGTCTGTACGGTTGTTGATGTTCACCCCCTCTACCTTCTGCTGGAGCTGCCGGGGTGCACGAACTCACCCTGACGCGAAACAGCGTGCTGGCCGTTTTGTATCTGGGTGTTCGGTCGGAATCTGTTTCATTCTCACCATCGGGGTTCGGGAGCTGGGGGCCGCCCGGGCCAACGTATTCGCCAACATCGTCTCGGTGGTGGCGGCCCTGGGTTTCCTTTGCCCTTTTGAAGGAAGCCATGCCCGCGACCAAGATCCTGGGCATCGGACTCACCATCGGCGGACTCCTGATGACCCAGCTGAAAAGCCTGAAGCGGAAACGGGATGCCGGGAAGCGGGGTTTCAAACATCCACCCTACGGCTGACATGGCACGCTGCCTCTTCATCGTCCAGTGCGAAGGCCGGGGACACCTTTCCCAGTCCATGGCCCTGGCACGGTTGCTGGAAGGGCAGGGGCACGAGGTGGTGGCCGTGTATGCGGGAAGCGAAGGCATGGGGGAATTGCCCGGGTATTTCCGGGAGGCCTTCGGAGATCGCCTCCGGACCTTCGCCGCCCCGGTGTTTCTGCGTCTCCCCAACCGCCAGGGGATCCGGGTGGGGGCCACCCTTGGGATCAACCTGCTGCGGGCCCGGCGCTACCTGCGTGCCATCCGGATGCTCCGGCGGGCCCTCGGGGAACACGAGCCCGACCTGGTGTTCAACTTCTACGAATTGGTCGGTGCCCTGGCCCTGCGCAAAGCGCCCCCGGGCATCCGGCGGGTGGCTGTGGGTCACCACCTGTTCCTTCATCTGCAGCACTATCCCTGCAAGGGGATGCCGGCCAGCCGCCTGCTTTTCGGCTGGTTGTCGCGGCTGATCCTCGCCTCCTCCGACCGGGCCTGGGCCCTGTCCTACCAATCCGGTGAGGGTCGGGAAAAGATCCTCGTGGTCCCGCCTCTGGTGCGACCGGATTTCCTGGCCCTCCCCCGGAAACGGGGCGACCGCCTCCTTGCTTATTTTCTCGAGGAGGGCTATGTGTGGGCGCTGATTGCAGCGGCCCACCGCGATCCGGCCCTTCGGGCCGATGTGTTTGTCGCCCCGGCAACCCTGGAGCAGATTCCCGGGGAGCAGGTTCCCCCCGGCCTTCGGCTTCACCCCCTGTCCGGCCCCGGCTTCCGGGAGCACCTGGCCCGTTGCCGCGGCCTGATCAGCACGTCCGGTTTCGATTCCCTGGCCGAGGCCGCCTGCCTGGGGGTTCCGGTGGCGGTGGTCCCCTCCAAAGGTCATTTCGAGCAGCGGTGCAACGCACGGGATGCGGAGGCAAACGGGTTTGCGGTGGTGCTGGACAGCCTCGACCGCATTCCGGCGGAGGCCCTGCCCCGTTTCGATCCCACTCCCTTCCGGGCCTGGGCGGGTCGGTGGGAAGAAATCCTGGCCCGGGAGCTGGCAGGATACTAAGGGGAAGGAGCAAAGCGTTATCTTTGGGTATGATCCTGCGAAAGGCCCTGTTTGCGATCCTGTTCTGTTTTCCCGTCCTTCTTCAGGCGCAGAAGGGGGGCGATGCGACCTACAGCTTTCTCGGCCTCACCAACGCGGCCCGGGTGGCCGCCCTGGGCGGGGAAATCGTTTCCCTGGCCGACGACGACATCAACCTGGTCTTTCACAACCCCGCCCTGCTGAGTCCGGCCATGGACCGGCATCTGACCCTGAATTACATCAACTATTTCGCCGGGGTGAACATCGGCTATGCTTCCTATGCCCGGACCCTGGACCGCTGGGGCACGTTCTCCGGGGGCATCCATTATGTGGATTACGGAACCTTCGAGCGGACCGACGAATATGGAAATGACCAGGGGAGCTTCCGGGCCTCGGAATACGCCCTGAATCTCGTTCATGTGCGGCCGGTGCTGGATTCGGCCCTGATTTTGGGCATCAACTTCAAGCCCGTGTATTCTTCCCTGGAAAACTACCATTCGCTGGGTCTGGCCGTTGACGTGGGACTCCTCTACCGGATTCCTTCTTCCCTCACGTCCCTGGCCCTGGTGGTGAAGAACGCGGGATTTCAGGTCTTCACCTACGCAGGAACCCGGGAGAAACTGCCCTTCGAGATCCAGGCGGGCCTCACCCAGTCCCTGGCCCATGCGCCCTTTCGTTTTCATCTCACCCTGCAGCACCTGGAGAAATGGGACCTGCGGTACGAAACGGACGGGACGGACGATGCCCTGTTCGGGGAGGAAGTGTCGACCAGCCGGTTCGATGTCATCGGGGATCAGATGATGCGCCATGTGGTTCTGGGAACGGAATTCCTTCTGGGGGAGAACTTTCACATCGATTTGGGATACAACTACAAACGCCGCCAGGAGATGAAGGTGACGGCCCGGCCCGGCATGGTGGGTTTTTCCTGGGGGGTGGGATTCCGGATCTCCAAATTCCATGTGGCCTTCGGGCGGGCCTCTTACCACCTGGCCGGGGGAACGAGCCACTTCAGCCTGACCACCAACCTGTCGGATTTTTACCGGAGCCGGTGACCCTCCTTCCGGTCGAAGCGCTATCTTTGCCCTGAAAATGCGAGGAACGTGACAGACAGGAAGATCATTGTGGCCGTGGACGGAAATTCCAGCTGCGGCAAAAGCACCTACGCCAAGCGGATCGCTGCCGAGCTGAATTATGGATACATCGACACCGGCGCCATGTACCGGGTCGTGACCCTGGCCTGCATGGAGGCGGGATTGTTCGACGGAGGGAAGGAGCCACCCGAAGCCCGGGTGGTGGAGGAACTCCAACGGCTCCGGATCGGTTTCCGGCACAACCCGGAGGCGGGCCGGTCGGAGATATATCTTAACGAGCGGATGGTGGAGGACCGGATCCGGGAGCTGGACGTGTCCGATCATGTGAGCTACATCGCCACCCTGTCGCCGGTCCGCCGGAAACTGGTGGACATGCAGCGGGCCCTGGGGGAGGAGAAGGGCATCGTCATGGACGGACGGGACATCGGGACCGTGGTGTTTCCCCGGGCCGAGCTGAAGATCTTTCTGACCGCATCCAATGCGGTGCGGGCCATGCGTCGGTACAAGGAGCTCCAGGAAAAGGGAATGGAAGCCGACCTGGAGCAGGTACGGGCCAACCTGGAAAAACGCGACCGCATCGACTCCTCCCGTGCCGACAGTCCGCTCGTGCAGGCCGAAGACGCCCTGTTGCTCGACAACAGCGAGCTGACCCTCGACGACCAGATGGTCTGGTTCCGGGAGCAATACAAGCGCATACAACGAGGTGCAACATCCTAAGATAGAAATCGATCCGGGTGCCGGCTTTTGTTTCGGCGTGGAGAAGGTCATCGCGGAGGCAGAGTCCCTGCTTTCGGGCGGACAGCCGTTGCATGGCCTGGGCGAAATGGTGCACAACCGGGAGGAAGTGCGGCGCCTGGACGCGAAAGGTCTGATCACCATCGATCATCAGGCCCTGGAACGGGCCGGGGGCGGGACCGTCCTGTTCCGGGCCCACGGCGAACCGCCAGCCACCTACGAGCTGGCCCGGTCGAAGGGCTGGAACATCATCGACGGCACCTGTCCCATCGTCCTGAAGCTGCAGCAACGGATCCGACGGACCTTCGAAACCATGGATCCGGAGCGGGAGCAGCTGGTGATTTTCGGGAAGAAGACCCACCCCGAGACCATCGGTCTGGTGGGTCAGGTCGGGGGGAAGGCCCGGGTGGTGGAATGCGAAGACGATGTGGCGGACACGGACCCCCGGAAATCGGTGCACCTGTTCTCCCAGACCACCATGGATCCCGGCGGATACCGAGCCGTGGAAAGCCGGATGAAGGCCCATCTGGAGGGGGGAGAATCCTCCCTGCATTCCCACGGCGGCATCTGCGGACAGATGAAGTCCCGGAAACCCCTCCTGGAGAAATTCCTGAAGGACCATGACCTCATCCTGTTCGTGAGCGGGAAAAACTCCTCCAACGGGAAAATGCTGTTTGAGTATTGTGCCGGCCTCCATCCCGATGTCCGGTGGATCTCCGGCGCATCGGACCTCGAAGTCGCCTGGTTCTCCGGCAAACGGTCCGTGGGTCTCAGCGGAGCCACCTCCACCTCCCGGAATCAATTGGAAGACATCAAAAAGCAGGTGGAAACCCTCATTTTTAGCGAATAATTTTTCTTTACTTTTACCCGCTCAACAACCTTCTTTTTTCACTCGTCATGGGAAAAATCAAACGCATCGCAGTGCTCACCTCGGGGGGAGATGCCCCCGGCATGAATGCCGCCATCCGCGGCGTCACCCGGACCGCCATCTACAACGGGCTGGAAGTCACCGGAGTCCGCCACGGATACCACGGGATGATCCACAACCACCTGGTGAATCTGAAAGCCCACAGCGTCAGTGACATCCTGGCCAAGGGAGGCACCATCCTGAAGACCGCCCGGAGCAAGGAATTCCAGACGGCGGAGGGACGGGCCGCCGCGTACAAGAACCTGAAGGAAGCCGGGGTGGATGCGGTGGTGGTCATCGGGGGGGATGGGTCCCTCACCGGGGCACGCGTGTTCTGCGACGAGTATTTCGACATTCCCTTTGTGGGCATACCCGGCACCATCGACAACGACATCTATGGCACCGATTACACGATCGGATACGACACCGCCCTGAACACCGTGGTGGACGCCGTGGACAAGATCCGGGATACGGCCGGCAGCCACAACCGCCTTTTCTTCATCGAGGTCATGGGCCGGGATGCCGGTTTCATCGCCCTGGAAAGCGGCATTGCTAGCGGGGCGGAAGCCATCATCATCCCCGAGGTGCACGGTCAGGTCGACAACCTCCGGGATTTCCTGGAAAAAGGCTTCAAACGTCGGAAATCCAGCAACATCATCATCGTCGCCGAGGGCGACGAATCGGGCGGTGCCTTCGCCATCGCCGACAAGGTGAAGGACGATTTCACGGACTACGACGTGCGTGTTTCCGTACTGGGTCACATCCAGCGGGGGGGGACCCCGTCGGCCTACGACCGGGTGAACGCGTCCAAGCTGGGATTTGCCGCCGTGGAAGCCCTGCTCGACGACCAGAAGAGCGTCATGGTCGGCTTCCACAACGGGGAAATCGACCACATTCCCTTCCGGAAGGTGATCCAGTTGAAAAAGAACGTGGATCCCGAGCAGCTGAAGATGGTGGAGATCCTCTCGGTCTAGGTCCTTTTTACTCTCCTTTCTTTTTGCGTACTTTGCCTGCATGCCGGGCCCGAACTCCTATGCGCACGTACTTCTGCCCCTGGCGGTGGAAGGCCGGTTCACCTACCTGATCCCCGAAACACTTCAGGGACAAGTGCTGCCGGGTCAGCGCGTGGTGGTGCCTTTCGGGAAGAAGCGCCAGTACACGGGCATCGTCCGTTCGCTGGAGGACACGGCCCCGGAGGGACGGGAATTGAAACCCATCCTTCAGGTCCTGGATGAGGTGCCCCTGCTGGAGGAAAGCCATCTCCAGCTGTGGGACTGGATGGCCTCCTATTACATGTGCACGGGCGGGGAAGTGATGCGTGCCGCGCTGCCCTCGGGCATGCGGCCCGAAAGCGAATCGCGGGTGCGGGTGAACCGCGGGTACGAGGACCGGGGCGACCTGGACGCACGGGAACGTTTGCTCTTTGAGGTCATCCGGGACCAGGAGGAGGTTTCGGTGGGGGATTTGGACGTGTCCGGAATCCCGGGCGATCCCCTGAAGCTTTTGAAGCAGCTGGTGGACCGGGGCGCGGTGGAGCTCAACGAATTCATGACCCGGGGTCCGCGCCTCAAACGCAGGGAATACCTGTGTGTGGCCGAAACCCACACTTCGGAGTCGGCCCGGAAAGCCCTGGAGGAGGACCTCCGGCGGGCACCCCGGCAGCTGGAAATCCTCCGGATTCTCCTGGAAAACCAGGAGCCGATGCCCGGAGGAAAGATCGGGCTGGCCCGGCCCCTCCTGATGGAAGCGGGCATTTCCGCCTCCGCCCTGACGGCACTGCTGAAACGTGGCATCCTGGTGCAGGAAATCCGGGAGGAACAGGACGCCGGAGACGGGGAAGTCCTCCGGAAGGCTCATGAGCTCAGCAAACACCAGAAGACGGCGTTGGCCGACATCCGCGCCCTGTTTGAGGAAAAGCATGCGGTGCTCCTGCACGGGGTCACCTCCAGCGGCAAAACCGAGATATACATCCACCTGATCCAGGACATGCTCCGGAGCGGAAAGCAGGTTCTGTACCTTCTGCCCGAAATCGCCCTCACCACCCAGATCATCGGCCGCATCCGGCGGGTCTTCGGCAACCGGGTGGGGGTGTACCACTCCAAATCCAGCGATGCGGACCGGGTCCATGTGTACCGGAACCTTCTCGGACACACCGACGATCCCCCCTACGAGGTGATCATCGGGGTGCGGTCGGCCGTCTTCCTTCCTCTCCGGCGTCTCGGACTGATTCTCATCGACGAGGAGCACGAGCACACCTTCAAGCAACACGACCCGGCCCCCCGCTATCATGCCCGGGACACGGCCCAGGTCCTGGCCCTGTACCAGAAGGCCCGGGTGTTGCTCGGCACGGCCACCCCGTCCTTTGAAAGCTTGTACAACGCCCGCTCGGGAAAGTTCGGCTATGTCACCCTGTCCCAGCGGCACGGGGAGGTGGAGATGCCCCGGATGGTGATCTCCGACATCCGCCAGGCCACCAAACGGAAACAGATGACTTCGTTTTTCGGTCCCGACCTGGTGCAGGGCATCCGGGATGCCCTCGACCGGAAGGAGCAGATCATCCTGTTCCAGAACCGCCGGGGCTATGCCAATTACCTGATGTGCCTCGAATGCAGCCACATCCCCAAATGCCACCGCTGCGACGTCAGCCTCACCTACCACCGGATCAGCGGAAAGATGGAATGCCACTACTGCGGACACAAGGAGCCGGTTCCCCATGCCTGTCCCTCCTGCGGTTCCACCCGCATGCACATGAAAGGAATGGGCACCGAACGGATCGAGGACGAGATCGGCCTGCTCTTCGAAGGAATCCGGGTGGGGCGGCTCGACACCGATGCGGTGCGTTCGGTCCGGGCCTACGAAAAGCTCCTGCAAAGCTTTGCCCGCCGGGAGCTGGACGTGATGATCGGCACCCAGATGCTCACGAAGGGACTGGACTTCGCCCATGTGAGTCTGGTCGGGGTGCTGGACGCCGACAGCCTGCTGTACTTTCCCGACTTCCGGGCCTTTGAGCGGAGCTTCCAGCTGATTTCCCAGGTGAGCGGACGGGCCGGGCGACGCGACACCCGGGGAACCGTGGTCGTGCAAACCATGGATCCGGGTCATCCCGTAATCCGCTGCATCGCCCGGGGCGATTTCGAGACCCTGTATGCCGACCAGATGGAGGAACGCCAGGCCTTTTCTTATCCTCCCTTCAGCCGGATGATCCGCGTGAGCTTCCGCCACCGCATCCCTTCCATCCTCGACAGCGCCTGCGATATGGTGGCCCGGGAGTTGCGCGACCGCTTCGGCCACCGGGTGTTCGGTCCTCAGTACCCGCCGGTCCGGAAAGTGTACCTCGATTTCATCAAGCACATCCATGTGAAGATCGAACGGGACGCTTCCTACGAACGGGCGAAGGTCCTGCTGAAGGAAGTCCTGGAACCGCTGAAGAAGAGTGAGGTGTACCGTGCCGTGCGCGTGAGTGTGGATGTGGACCCCTATTGAGGAGAAAATCCTATCTTTGCCACACTTTTACGCCCAGACTCATGTTCGAATCCACCGATTTCTCCTCCCTTTTCCAGCGATTCAACAACCAGAAGATCCTTGTCCTCGGGGATGTGATGATCGACACCTACCTGTGGGGTCAGGTGAGCCGGGTGTCTCCGGAAGCCCCGGTACCCATCGTGTCCGACATTGCCCAGGAAAACCGCCTCGGGGGAGCCGCCAACGTGGCCCTGAACATCAAAGCCATGGGCGCCGTGCCCATCCTTTGTTCCGTCATCGGAGGCGACGAACGGGGCCGCCTCTTCCTGGAGCTCATGGAAGAGCAGAATCTGAGCGACATCGGACTCGTGGTCGACGATGCCCGCATCACCACCCAGAAGACCCGGGTGATCAGCGGCAGCCGCCATTTGTTGCGTGTCGACGAGGAGATGGATGACTTCCTGGGGAAAAAGATCCAGGCCCAGTTTCTCGAAATCATCGACAGCCTCCTGGAAAGCGGAGGCATCCATGCCATCATTTTCCAGGACTACGACAAAGGCGTCCTCACCCCCCAGGTGATCCGGTCGGTCATCCAGGCCGCAAAGGCCGTGGAGGTTCCCGTACTCGTGGATCCCAAGTTCCGGAGTTTCGATCGGTACACCGGCGTCCGCCTCTTCAAACCCAACTACAAGGAACTGATGAAGGGGGCCAAGCTGGACCTGAAACGGGCCGAGATCGACAAAATCGGGGAAGAGGTGATCAAATTCCAGACAAAGCAGGAAATCGACACCTTTCTGGTGACCCTCAGCGAACACGGCGTCCTGGTTGCCCGGGACGGAGCCTATGTCCATATTCCGGCCATCGCCCGCGAAATCGCGGATGTGTCCGGTGCCGGCGACACCGTGATCAGCGTGGCCGCCCTCTCCCTGGTGGCGGGTTTGCCCGTGGATGAACTGGCCGCCCTGTCCAATCTGGCCGGCGGTCAGGTCTGCGAACAGGCCGGCGTGGTGCCCGTGGACCGGGAAAAACTCCAGGCAGAATGCCTCCGGTACTTTAAAGTTTCCTAAAGTTTTGTATTTTTGCGACCTG
>JAWKKO010000033.1:0-39657 GCA_041393235.1 Bacteroidales bacterium | reverse complement strand
ATGACTATTACCCCCGGTCCGTGGAATTCCTAAAATCGAGGAATCCATGATCCACGTGGGTCTTACCGGAGGTATTGGAAGCGGAAAGAGCCTGGTGGGTTCGGTGCTGAAAGCACTGGGTGTGCCCGTGTATGAGGCGGATTTCCGATCGAAGCAATTGCTGGAACAGGAAACCGGCCTTGTGGAGGGCGTGGTGGACCTGTTCGGATCCGGTGCATACCAGGATGGCAGGCTCAACCGTTTTTACGTCGCGGAAAAGGCTTTCGGGGATGCTTCCCTTTTGCAGAAACTGAACGCCCTGGTGCATCCCCGGGTGAGAGAGGACTATCTCTCGTGGCGGGAGGAACAACACGGGGTGCCCTACACGGTGGAGGAGGCTGCCATCCTGTTCGAAAGCGGGGCGGCACGGTGGGTGGACAGGGTGCTCGTGGTGACCGCGCCGGAAGCGCTTCGGATCCGGAGGGTTATGGAGAGGGACGGGGTGGATGAAGCGGCGGTTCGCAGCCGGCTTCGGCAACAATGGACGGAGGAAGAGCGGCTGGCACAGGCCGACGATCTCCTGAACAACGATGAAAAAAACATGCTGTTGCCTCAGATCCTTTCATGGGATGCAACCATCCGGGATCTGGCAGCGGCAACAATCTGAAAAAGCAGTATGGCAAGATTTGGCAAATGGGTGGGACTGGGACTTGGCTGGGCGCTGGGTGGCCCCATCGGCGGAATTCTCGGACTGGCGGTGGGTTCCATCTTTGATTCGGGATCGCAAGCCCAATCGGCTGCCGGAGGTCCCGGCACACAGGCCCGTGGCCGGACCCTGCGGGGCGATTACGCGGCTTCTCTGATTGTTCTGATCGCTGCGGTCATGAAGGCGGACGGCCGTGTCATGAAAAGCGAACTGGATTATGTCAAGCGGTACTTCGTGACCCGGTTTGGGGACGACACGGCTTCGGAAGCGGTGGTCATGCTCCGGGACATTCTGAAGCAGGACATCCCCCTGCGGGACGTGACCCAGCAATTGGGCGACCGGCTCGATTATTCCTACCGGTTGGAAATGCTCCATTTCCTGTTTGGAATCGCTTCGGCCGACGGTTCGGTCAGTGAGGCCGAGAACACGGTCCTGCATCGCATCGCCGGCTACATGAAGGTAACGGATTCCGATTTCCAGAGCATCCACGCCATGTTTGTGAGTCAGTCCGATGCCTCCTACAAGATCCTGGAAGTGGAACCCACGGCCACGTATGATGAGATCAAGAAGGCCTACCGCCGGATGGCCATGAAATACCATCCCGACAAGGTGGGACACCTGGGAGAAGACTTCAAAAAGGTGGCCCATGAGAAATTCCGAAAGGTGCAGGCCGCCTACGAACAAATCAAGAAGGAGCGGGGAATCAACTAGAAGTGCTATATTTGCAGCGAATCGCAGGCATTTGAAAGGAAGGTATGAAGACGATCAAATTGAAAGACATTTTGTCCATCGCAGGAAAAGGTGGATTGTACCGTTTTCTGGCCCAGGCCCGGAATGGCATTGTCATCGAATCTCTGGAGGACAAGAAACGACAGGTGGCTTCGGCCTCCGCCCGGGTAAGCTCCCTGGAGGACATCGCCATTTTCACCGAGGAGGCAGAGGTGCCGTTGTCCGAAGTTTTCATGAACCTGCATGAAAAAACCGAAGGAGGAGAGTGCCTGTCGCACAAGTCGGATTCGGAAGAGTTGAAATCCTATTTCCGGGAGATCGTTCCCGGGTACGACGAGGAACGGGTGTATGTGTCCGACATCAAGAAGGTCCTCCAGTGGTACAACCTGCTTCATGCCCACAACCTCCTGGAAGTGATCGAAGCCGAGGAAGCAGACGAAGCGGGCGAAGAAACTTCCGGTGATGGTGCGGACGTACCGGCCGATCCGGCATCCTAGGTAATCCGGCACTGATGACACCCCGCGCCCCACGGCGCGTACCGGTGGTTATTCCAGGCCTTTTGCTTCCTGCCAGATGGTTTCCATTTCTTCCGAACATCTCCTCGAGGGATCTGCCTTGTTCCAGTGCTCTGGATTCCAGGTATTTGAATCGGTGTAGAACTTTCGGTTTGTCCGTTCCAGTGCGGTTTCCGGTTCGATGTCGTAGAGGCGGGCCGCATTCACAATGGAGAACAGCAAATCCCCGAATTCTGCCTCCATCCGTGCGGGATTCCGTCCGTTCAGCATTTCCTCCCGGACTTCGTTGATTTCTTCCGTTACCTTGTCCCACACCTGGTCTCTTTCGTCCCAGTCGAAGCCAACCGCCCGGGCCTTGTCCTGGATCCGGTGCGATTTGATGAGGGCAGGAAGCGACACAGGCACTCCCGCCAGCGCACTCCGGGTCCCGTTGCCCTCCTCTTTCTTCAGCTCCTCCCAATTCCGGATGACCTCGCCCGAATCCCGGACCTCCCTTTCTCCAAAAACGTGGGGATGGCGAAACACCAGTTTGTTGTTGACCCCGTCCAGAACATCCTTGATGTCGAAGGAAGCTTTTTCGCTTCCGATTTTGGCATAAAAAACGATGTGGAGCAGCAGATCGCCCAGTTCCTTCCGGATTTCATCCAGATCGTCCTCCATGATGGCGTCGGCCAGTTCATAGGTCTCCTCAATGGTCAGGTTCCGAAGGCTGTCCAGCGTTTGTTCCCTGTCCCAGGGGCATTTCTCCCTCAGTTCGTCCATGATTTCCAGCAGACGCTGAAAGGCCTGCAACTTCTCTTCCGTGCTGTGCATCGATCTATGCTTTGAATTTGATCCGGATGTTGGATCCGGTACGGAGCCTCAGCAATCCCGAGGCATTCCCGTTGCGTATGGCGATTTCGAGGAGTCCCGCCGAATTGAACAGGGCAAGCAGCTCCCCTTCTTCTGTCTCGTTGTACCGGTTGTTCAGTTTCCGGATGACATAATGGTTGCTCTGAACCAGGATGTCGAAGGAACGCCCTCCGACCGTCCGTTCGAACACATCCCGGCTGATGTTGGTGATGGCATTTTCATAGGAGTCCACATGGATCACCTGACCGGTGATGCCGTCCGGATCCAGCTGGGGGCGGATGTCCACCAATTTCACATAATCTTCCGTCGGTTTGCCAAGAGAAGAAAGGTTCTTTCCCCGGCAAAGAGCTCCCGCAGCATCGGCAAGGGTTCGAACGCCCTGGAATGGGTGGGGATCCTCATCCCGGACCAGCGGGAGACGGACCACTTCCGCGGGAGGCGGGTCGCCGAGCAGGGAGAGGATGCCATTGTCGGCACAAAGAAATGCGCGTCTTCTCTTTTACGCCGCCAGGGTTCCGCTTCAGTTCCGATTCGAATTGACGACAGCTATAGTGGATGGTTTGAAATTCCCGAACCATTTGTTCCGGAGCAGGAAAGAAGCCTGGTAGGCATTGAAAGCTTCGACTTCGGTGGAAATGTCCACCAAACGGACCTCGGGCGGTGTGAAATGATTCTTCAACTGTGATGCAACATAGTAATCGTGGACGTTCAATCCGGGTAGCGTGACAATGTATGAGCTCGCAGACAGGATTTTCTTATTGGAATGTTTAAAAAAACAGCTTATTTTGCACATCCAAGTAGTGATTAAATTGAATCTATGCCTGAAAGCTGATCTATTTGGACGCTGTGGACCCGTCGTTTCTTTGGTGTGATTCAACGTCCGCTTCGATAGAATCACGCACTTTTTCCCCATGCTGAAGATCGTTTCCCGGGGAAATGAGATTCGGGTGAGCGGCGACCAACCGGACATCGATCGGTTGGTGGAACGATTGGAAATGTATCGGGTCCGCATCCGGCAGAACGCGCATCAGTCCAGATCAGGCTGGATGAGCTTCTCCCTCGACCCCGGAGGAGGAAAACGGGACGGAAGGGAGGACCAAGTCCTTCTCCACGGAAAGAGGAGCCGTCCGATCAAGGCGCTGACGATCAATCAGCAGCGTCTTGTGGAAGAGGGAGAGCGAAACGACCTTCTTTTGGCCGTGGGTCCGGCCGGTACGGGAAAAACCTACACGGCCATCGCCATGGCGGTCCGGGCATTGAAAGAGCGGGACGTGAGCCGGATCATACTCACCAGGCCACCAGTGGAAATGGGAGCTCGGATTTTTGCCCGGGGATATGAAGGAAAAGCTGGACCCGTACCTCCAGCCCCTGTACGATGCCCTTCGGGACATGATCCCCGCCAGGAAATTGCAGCAATTCATGGAGGACGGTACCGACCGAGATTACGCCATTGGCCTACATGCGGGGACAAACCTGGATCTGCGTTTGTGATTCTCGACGAAGCTGGGAATACGCGGCACAGCAGTCAGTTCAGGTACAACACGGCCGGATGGGGCCCATACAAATTCGTCGTCATAGGCGACGACACCCAGGTGGATCTGCCTTCCCGAAGGATTTGACCTGGTGAGCTCAAATCCTCAAAAAGGATCCGGTTTCCATCCTCATTCCGCGTAAAGTAGGCAGGACATCATCACCGCCACCGCCTGTTGATCGTCGGGCATACGCGGACAATAGTAGAAGCCCTTGTTGGTGTCCCCGGCCGTGGGGCCGGGAACGGGCATCATTGTGGGAATGCAAGTTGAACTTCAAAAAACAGACCAGACCATGGCTTAATGCACTGGAAAGGAGCAAGGAATTGTATCAAAGGGGACAGAAAAGCCTGTACACCGGAAAAGTCCGGGACGCGTGTACAACATCGACGACAAGTACCTCGTGATGGTGGTGACCAAAACCAGATTTCTTGCTGCGATGGTCCGCCCAAGGAATCCTACAAGGGGACCCAGGTACTGAACCAGATCGCCGCCAAGTTTCTGGACGCCACCGCGAACACATCGTTCCCCGCTGTGATCGCGTCCCCGGATCCAGATATCCACGGTGGGACGGATGTAGAACTACCAAAGTGGAAATGGTGATCGCAGGTATTGCACAGGCCACGCCTGGCGTGAATACAAGGACCGGAAGCACTGGCTGTGCGGCGTTCCCATGCAGGCGCTGAAAGGGCACGACCGGTTTCCAGGCCCCTAAGTCACTACCACAAAGGCCTCAGAAGGGCCCCGGCAGGACATTTCCGGGACGACATCATGTCGAGCGGACTGGTGTCGGCCGACTACGAGCAGAAGAATCACCCGAAATTGTTTCCGGCGGGGCAGCGAAATGGCGGCCGAAGCAGTTGATCCTGAGGTGGATACCAAATACAGATTCGGAAAAGTGGAGAAATCGTCCTCATCGATCGGATCCACCCTGACTCGTCCCGAATGGTACCGCGGACAATTTTCCAAGAACAACGGAGTTGGGGCAGACAACAAAAACGGCTTTTTCAAAGTTGATGCGGCAGTGGCTGATCAGCAACGGCTTTCAGGGAAAGGAAGGGCCAAAGAATACCCGACCTTAGTCAGATTCCCATGGAAAGAAAGTGTCCGGAACCGCTACAACATCGGTGTTTGAAAACATCACCAAGGAGAAAATTCATAGAAAGCTGGACACCTCCTAGCATAAGGGTATCTTAAAAACATCCATACCGTTTGTATCAAGTAAGATCTGAAGTGACCCTGCTTCTGGTGACAGGCTGGGTTCCGCAGTTCTCTCCCGGAGCGGTGGAAGTGAACAGTCCCAGGAACAAAGTCATTCAGAGAGGAAAAGTGTATTACATCCATGTGGTGGAGCCCGGTCAGACCCTCTTTGCTGTTTCCGGGCGTACAACGTGTCTCGAAGGAAATGTAGTGGAGAATCCAGGCGTGATGTCCGGAATCAGATCGGATGACAGGCGCTCAAGATCGTGAATCCGACCATGCGGAGGATGTGGACCTCTCCCGGACCTGGCGGCCCTGCAGGGACGGTGCACCGATGCAGGCGGGAGACCGTGTACCGGATTTCCCGGATGTACGGACTCACCTGGAAGAAGACTCACCGGGCGAACCCGGAGATCCGGAACAGCGACCTTCCCTGGTTGCCATGCATCCCGGTGCGGAAACGGGCACAGCTGAAACCGGGACTTCCCGGGTCGGGCAACAGGAAACCTGCCGGCTGCCGGACCGGCCTTCAACAGAGGGGGTTTCTCTATCACAAAGTGAAGCGCAAAGAGACCCTGTACAGCATCAGCCGGTTCTACCAGGTGACCTTGGACGACATCCGGAGGCCAATCCCGGGTGGGATGGGGCGGACCCAAAACAGGTCAGATGATCCGGATTCCAAGGCCCCAGGCCCCGGAGCATCCGGAATCCGTTCTGGATCCGTTTGGCGGCGACCTGGCGCAGGACACAGCAACCCTTGCTGAATCGGACACCCTGGTACCCTATGAGTATGAGGAGTTGGTGGACCTGCCCTACGATGCCGGACGGGTGTACCGGGTGGCCTATTTGATTCCCTTCGATTACAAAGCCGCCGTACCCCTGGATTCCCTGCTCAAGGACGCGAAGTCGGAGGCCCGGCGTCAGCGCATTGCCGAACGATATCGCCTGGAACAGGCCGAACCCCAATCCGTCGCCTTTCTTGAATTCTTTCAGGGATCCCTGCTTGCCCTGGACTCCCTGAGCCGGGCCGGCATGAAGGTGGACGTGCGCTTTTATGACACACGAAAGAGCATGGCCCGGACCCGGGACATCCTGAACAAGCCGGGAATGGAGCGGATGGACCTGATCATCGGGCCCTTCTACCCCTTCAACCTGGAACTCGTTTCTCAATTTGCCCGGGAAAACAGGATCCCGGTGGTGACTCCTTTCTATGGAGAGACCAATCTGATCCGGGAGAATCCCTATCTGTTCCAACCCACTCCCACGGTGGAAACGGAGTACCGAGCCCTGGCCCGGCTGGTGGCGAGTCATTTTGAAGACAACATCGTGTTTGTACAGGACGGGGATTCCTTGATCCACGCCCAGCAGGACTTGCTCAAGGAGTTGATCTTTGACGGGTTTGAACGGTTTCGGCCATCCGAACCGGTCACCTTCAAGGAGATCGAACTGGACGTGATCAACACCGACGAAATCATCCATTCGCTGCGACCCGGAAAGAAAAATCTGGTGGTGGTTCCGACCCGAAACGAAGCCTTGGCCAGTCCCTTGGTGCAATCCCTGTATTTTCAGCTTCGGAATTTTGACATTGAGGTGGTCGGCAATTCCGCCTGGACGGAGTTTGCCAGCATCGACTACCGCCGGTACCATGAGTTGAAATTGATCTTCTATTCCGGATTCTGGAAGGACTACCAGGACCCGGATGTGGTCGATTTCCTCAGAAAATACAGGAAAGAGTTTTACTCCGAGCCTCAGATCAACACCCGCGCGGGGATCAATTACGGCATCGCAGGGTATGACATGAGTTTTTATTTTCTCAGCGCGCTTCGATCGAAAGGACCACGCTTCCTTCTGGATCTGGACCGGATTTCTCCCAGTCAGGTACTCAGCCCCTATCACTTTGACCGGGTGTCACCCCAGGGGGCTTTGAAAACACCGCGCTGCATTTTTACCAATTCAAACCCGACATGACCATCCGGGAGTTGCATGTATCCGAGTATCCTGCCCGACACTTTTACTTCCGGCCCCTGGAAGACAGGAGGGCAGGACCACTACCTCAACTTTGGCACGGAGGAAGAGATGATGAATAGATTTGTGTTGCGTTTCCAGATGTTGAGGACGGGGGCGTTGGCGCTCTTTGTTCTCCTGATGTCGGTCTCCTGCACCCGCCGAACCCAGGAAGGACCCGATTCCTATCTCGTGGTGGTTTCCCTGGACGGTTTCCGGTGGGATTATGCCAACCGGGCCCGCACCCCCAACCTGGACCGGCTCGCCATGCAAGGTGTCCACGCGTCTGCCTTGATCCCTTCCTTTCCGTCGAAGACTTTCCCGAATCATTACACTCCTGGCAACGGGCCTGGTGCCCGATCACCATGGAATCATCAACAACAATTTCTACGCGGAGGAACTGGGCGGTATCTACCGGATCGGGGACCAGGACATGGTCACCAACGGGAAAGCCTACCTGGGAGAGCCGATCTGGGTGACAGCCGAGAAACAGGGCGTCCGCGCCGGATGTTACTATTGGGTGGGAAGCGAGGCTGAGATCCAGGGCGTGAGGCCCACCTTCTGGAATACCTACGACGAGCGTGCCCTATGGCGAACGGGTGACCCGGGTGCTGGACTGGCTCCGGCTTCCGGTGGCGGAACGGCCCGGGTTGGTCATGCTCTATTTCGACGAGCCCGATGGAACGGGCCATGAATTCCGGACCGGACGCGGAACAGACCCGGGAAAAAGTGGAGATGCTGGACGGTATCGTGGGGCAACTGATGGAAGGAATCCGGAATCTGGAGTTCAGCGACAAGGTCAATCTGATCGTACTTTCCGACCACGGCATGGGTCCCACCTCCCCGGAACGCTATGTCAACCTGCTGGACCATGTGGGAGAGGGTTGATGGACGATGTGGTGGGCGGCAACCCGGTGTACCTGTTGGACGCTGCAGAAGGAATGGAGGACTCCCTGGCCCGTGTGCTGGACCATGTGGAGGGCATCTCCGCCTGGACGGAGGATCAGATCCCGGCCCATCTTTCCTACGGGACCAGTCCACGCTTTCCCGACGTGCTCGTGGTGGCCGACAGCCTTTGGAGTGTGGGCACACGAAAGGAACCCGGCCGCTATTCCGGGGGGGCCCACGGCTACGATCCGGCGTATTCCGCAATGCACGCCATTTTCTATGCCGACGGTCCTGCGTTCCGGGACGGCTATGTGCAGGCTCCCTTCGTCAATGTGGAAGTGTACGGGATTATGACCCATGTGCTTGGTCTGGAAGCGGCTCCGAATGACGGAGACCTGGCCCATGTGGAAGGCATGTTTTCAGAGTCTCATTGACATCCTCCATCGTCAGGAACATCAACCGGCCGGACATCCCGGTCAGAACCATACCCTATCCTCGAAACCAAACTACCTTGTATGAAACGTCTCTGCTTTCTTCTCCTGGGAACGGCATGGCTCGTTGCCGGAACTGCACAGAATCCCGTCCTGGACGGCTGGTATGCCGATCCCGAAGGCATCGTCTACGGAAGGCACTACTGGATCTATCCGACCACCTCTGCACCCTATGACCAGCAAACCCGGTTCGATGCTTTCTCCTCCGTCGATCTGGTCCACTGGCAAAAACACCCGGGGATTCTTGACGCATCGCGGGTCAGCTGAGCCGATTCGGCCCTGTGGGCACCCTCGGTGATCCGGGCCAACAACCGCTATTACTTTTTCTTCGCCGCCAACGACATCCAGCACAACGGGGCCGTGGGAGGGATCGGCGTGGCCGTGGCTGATTGTCCCCAGGGTCCCTACGAGGATGCTCTGGAAAGCCTCTGGTGGATGCCTTTCACAACGGGGCCCAACCCATCGACCAGTTTGTGTTCCGTGACGACGACGGACAGCATTACATGTATTACGGCGGATGGCGGCACTGCAACGTGGTGCGGTTGTCGGCCGACCTGCTGTCTCTTGAGTCCTTCCCGGACGGCGATACGTTCAAGGAAATCACTCCGGAAAATTATGTGGAGGGTCCCTTCGTGTTCAAGCGGGAGGGCAACTATTATTTCATGTGGTCGGAAGGCGGTTGGGGCGGACCCAATTACCGGGTGGCCTATGCCATCGGCGACAGTCCCCTCGGGCCCTTCGTACGCGAAGGAGTGATCCTGCAGCAGAATCCTGACGTCGCCACGGGCGCGGGCCATCATTCCGTGATCCGGGTGCCCGGCACGGAATCATATTACATTGTCTACCACCGGCGTCCCCTGGGGAGACCGGACCGCAATCACCGGGTGGTGTGCGTCGATCGCATGGAATTCGATGCGGAGGGTCGCATTCTTCCTGTGAAAATCACCCGGGAGGGAATTGACCCCCATCCCCTTGATCCCTGGCCCGTCCTGCCCGAATAACCCGCCCTTCTTTCTCAGGGTATGACTTTGAAGGAACCTGGCATTTTTGCGAAGCAACAAGTCCCTATGTATAAACAGCATAAGCCCTGGTAAGGTTAACTTAGTGGTGCAAACTAACAGTAACCTTTAAAAACCAGGACTTATGCAATTATCAAAGTTAGACTTTCGGGGCAAAATATCTACGCCGGGATTGATGTACACAAAAAGAGCTGGTCTGTTCACTTGATCAGTGAGACACTTGATCTGGGAAGCTTTTCAGCCTCCTGATCCTCAAAAACTATCCGCAAGCCTGAAAAAGCGTTTTCCAGGTGCCACCTTTTAGTGTTTATGAGGCTGGATTTTGTGGGTTTTGGATCCATCGAGCCTTAGAGAAAGAAGGGATCAGCAACATCGTGGTCAATGCAGCGGACATTCCTACCACCAACAAGGAGAAAACACAGAAAAGGGACAAAGTCGATTGTAAGAAATTAGCAAAAGCATTACGCAGCAGTCTACTGACCCCATCTATATTCCATCACAAGCGTTGACGGAAGAACGGATGCTGGTCCGACTCGTACAAACTGATCCGAGATCGAGCCAGGTGCAAGAATCGAATCAAAGCTTTGTTGAACTACAACAGCATATCCATCCCCCAGGAACTGGGCAATGGCCATTGGACTGCCCGGCTCCTTGAGTGGATGAGAAGCATCACCATGGAACATGGAAGTGGCCAGATCGCATTGAACTGTACTAAGCGAGTTGGATGCCCTTGAGAAATTGGTTAAGGAAACGACAGACCAAATCAAAAGTTATCGGGCATACAGAGAGCTATCGCAAGAATGTTCGATTGCTGTGTACCATCCTGGGATTGGGATTATTGTTGCCATGACGATATATTACGGAACTTGAGATAAGTCGCTTCCATTCACTGGACCGGCTAGGCCAGCTACATCGGATTGGTTCCCGATGTGCATGCCAGTGGGAAAGCGAGAAAGTCGGACGGATGACGCATCGAGGAATGATATTCTAAAATGCCAGATACTAGAAAGTGCCTGATGGCGGTAAGAAAGATCCTGCCTTGCTTCAATGCTACCAAGATCTGATCAAGAGAATGAAACTGACCAAAGCAATCATACGAATAGCAAGGAAGTTGATAAGTAGACTTCGTTATGTTCTCATACACCAACAACCATACGAACTAGGGGTCGTAGGGTAAAAGCATAATCCTTTAATAACCAAAAAGAGAAAAGGGGAACGCTCGGAACGTGCTGCAGCATGAAGTAGAATAATGACTGCATAAATAAGTTTGCGTCCCCACCTATAAACACTTAACAAGGACCTGCAGCATATCAAAAAAGAGGACATGACTGCTCATAGTAGCCTGGTTTTATAGGATTTAGATATCTATTCCATGCCAATGAAATAAATCGTAGATTTACATACCACTACCCTTGCCAGAGGAAGGTGTTTATCATAGTAGCACGTTCCGAAAAGGCATACCCTGAGAAAGAATCACCCAATATGCAACGGGGGATGTCCCCGAAGCAACCTGGCATGTTTCACGAAGTGAAATAGTACGTTGCGAGAGGACATCCCCCGATGACAGGGAGTAAATCACAGGCGTTACTTCGTGGCTTTTTCCAGGCGTTTGAGGATGGAGAAGATGAAGGCAGCCGACAGCAGGCCAGGTGACCACGAAAATGGTCCACAATTGCCACAGTTGAATGCGCTCCCAGAAGAAACTGCCGATGAACAAAAGCTTGTTGCCCACGGCGGTGGCCAGCAGCTAACCTCCCTGCATGACCCCCTGGAACCGGACCGGCGCCACCTTGGAAACAAAGGAAAAGGCCCATGGGGCTGAGGAACAGCTCGGCAAAGGTCAGGATCAGGTAGGAGGACATGAGCCAGTAGGGCATCACCCGGGATGAATCGGGCACCGGATGGGTGTTGATGATTTCACCCAGGGCGTTCTTCTCGATGAGGTCCACCGGCGACACCAGTTTCATGGACCCGATGATGAGTACCACGAATCCAAGGGCGGCGATGATCATCCGATCCCGATCTTTTTCGGGGTGGAGGGCTCTTTCCCGCTGGTTGAGCCAGGCGAAGGCGGCCATGACCACGAAGGTCAGGGACACGATGAACAGGGGATTGAAGGACTGGAACACCTCCGGTGCGATGGCATTCTCTTCACCAGCGGCCCGGAAGAGGAAGAAGGCAACCACACCACCGATGAGGATCATCCCAGCGCCGACAAGCCTGTTTGTGTTGCTGCCTTTCTTTCCCACCGATCATTAGAATGAAACCTGCCACAAGAACGATGACCGAAAGAATGCGCCACAGGGTAAAGAACATGAAGGTGAAGGGACCCACGGTCTTGACGGTGTAATCCCGGGCAAACCAGGTGAGGGTGAGTCCGTTCTGATGGAAGCCCATCCAAAAGAAGATGACCACAAAGAACACCAGGAGCAGGGCCGTCACCCGTTGCTTTTCTTCCTTGGTGGCAATCATGGCGATCCATGTCACAAATCCGATGAACAGGCCAATGGCTCCGCCCGTGAAGAAATCCTTGACGAAGCTGATCAAAACCGCAGGCAATGGCACCGGCGACCAGGGCGACCGGGATGGCCAGGGGCTTGTCCTTAGGGAAATGGTTTTCTCCCCGGAGGCTTTTCCCGCTTCGGAAGGTGTTTGTTGAAGATCAGGTAGGCCAGCAGGGATATGACCATGGCTACGGCGGCAATCCCGAAGGCCATGTTGTAGCCCCTTGGAGAACACATCGATGTAGGAGGTGGCGAAGGCCCCCAGGTCGGTCACGGGACCGTTGATGCTGACGGCATCGGCCAGGGTTTGCAAGGCGGAGGTGTCCTGGAGCAATCCGTCCTTGTACTGGTGGCACAGGGCCGGAAGACTGCCGTCGTGCAGGAAACCGTTGGCTTTGAGCCACCAGTTCCGGATGCCCATGGCAGCGAACGGGGCAAAAAAAGCGCCCACGTTGATCCCCATGTAGAAAATCAGGAAGGCATTGTCCCGGACCTTGTCATACTTGGGGTCGTCGTACATCTGCCCCACCACGGCCTGCAGGTTGCCCTTGAAAAATCCATTCCCGAAAGCGATCGTGAACAGCGCAATGATGGTTGTCGTCAGGGAGAGACCGGGGATGACCATCATGGCATAGCCGAGGAACATGATGACCTGGCCCATGGCAATCACGGCTGTGTATTTCTTGGTGGAGTCGGCTATGATCCCGCCCACGAGTGCCAGGGCATAGATGGCAAAATAGAAGGAGCTGTAGATGTCCCCTGCTTTTTCAGCGGGAAGGCCGAACTTGGCCTGGAGAAACAGAACGAGGATGGCCATCATGGTGTAGAAGCCGAAGCGCTCCCCCATGTTGGCGAAAAAGGCCACGTAGAGACCTTTGGGATGTCCTTTGAGCATGTGTATTGATTTTTAGGGTTTCAAATCGTTGGAATCGATTGCTGTTGGTTCGGTTGGCCACAAATATAGAAATACTTTTTTCTTAATTTTGGTTGAAACAGGATGTTATGAAAATATTCGCCGCGTCCCAGGTCCGGGAGATCGACCGGTACACCATTGTCCACGAGCCCATTGCCTCCATCGATCTCATGGAGCGGGCGGCAGGCCGTCTGATGGGCTGGTATGTCCGGCATTTTCATGTGGACCGCCGGGTGGTCGTTTTTGCCGGTCCGGGGAACAACGGGGGTGACGGCCTTGCCCTGGCCCGTCTCCTCGCCGAACGACAGTACCGGGTCCTGTGCTGCCTGTTGAAAACCGGTCCCCTTTCCGAGGATTGCGCCATCAACCGGCTGCGGTTGCTGGAGCAGGGGCTGGTGGAGCTGAGGGAGCTGGAAGGTGAGGAAGAGCTGCCCTCCATCCAGAGCGGGGATGTGGTGGTGGACGCCATCTTCGGGTCGGGGCTTTCCCGCCCGGCGGAGGGAATCCCGGCCCGCACCATCCGTCACATCAACCAGAGCAAAACCACGGTGGTCGCAGTGGACATCCCGTCCGGCCTGTTCGGGGAGGACAACCGGGGGAACGATCCCTCTGCCATCGTCCGGGCCACCCACACCCTCAGTTTCCAGTTTCCTTTCCGTTCCTTCTTTTTTGCGGACAATGAGGATTTCGTGGGCAATTGGCGGGTACTGGGCATCCGGTTGCATCCGGCCGTCATCCGGTCCACCGAATGCGGGTACCGCACCCTGGAACCCTACCGGGTGGCCTGCAGCCTGCCGCCCCGGCACCGGCACGCACACAAAGGCGACCAGGGCCATGCCCTGGTCATTGCCGGCAACTACGGGATGATGGGGGCCGCCCTGATGGCCGGAGAGGCCTGCCTTCGGTCGGGTTGCGGACTGGTGACCCTTCATGTTCCCCGAATGGGGTATCCGGTGGTGCAGGGGGCTTCCCCGAGGCCATCGTGAGCATGGACGAATCGGACATCCTGTTCTCTTCGCCTCCCGAACTCCAACCTTTTGCTGCGGTTGGGATCGGGCCGGGTCTGGGCTGCAAATCAAACTCCGGCAAGGGCCTGAAACAATTGCTGGAACAGGTCAAGGTTCCCCTCGTGATGGACGCCGATGCCCTGAATCTGCTGGCCACGAATCCGTTCCTGGATGGACCTGCTGCCGGCCCAAACCATACTGACCCCCATCCCGGGAATTCGACCGGTTGGCGGGACCCAGTCCGGATGCATATTCCCGCCATCTGAAGGCGGGGGAGATGGCGAAGATGCACAATGTCATCGTGGTGCTCAAGGGAGCCTACACGTGCATCGCCCCGCCCGATGGGAGTATTGTGTTCAACCTGACGGGCAATCCGGGCATGGCCACCGGCAGGAAGCGGGGATGTCCTCACCGGTCTCCCTCACCGGTCTGCTGGCCCGAGGGCATGCATCCGCGGGATGCAGCCCTTGCCGGCGTGTACATCCATGGGCTGGCCGGCGACCTGGCCGCCAAGCAATTGGGGAGGACGCCCTCCTGGCCGGCGACATCATCGCCCACCTGGGCGCGGCCTTCAAAACGGTGTTAAAAATCCCTGTAAAATCGTAAAGAACCTCAAAAATTCAAGGAACTCCAGGTGGATTCCTACTTTCACTCGAACACGATGCAACGAAACCGACCGAATCCGCATGAAAACCTTCCTCCGCATTCTCAAATACCTGGGCCTGGGCCTGGGTGCATTTGTCGTCCTCCTGGTCTTGAACTACCTCCTTTTCGCCCTCGTCATGACCCGGGTTTCGGAGGGAGAACCCATCGGCGACCGGGATCCGGACCGGGCCGGTCTGCTGGTGCTCGACATCCAGGAAGGCCCCACCGGGGAGCGATCCGCCAATGCATCCTTTCAGGACCAGGCCGGACGGTTGATCCCCCTGCTCAATGAAACCATACGGTACGCTGTGGAACGGGGAATCCCGGTGGTGTACGTCCGTTCGGAAGTAGCCAATCCGGGCATCAATTTTCTCAATTCCACCATGGCAAAGGGGTCGGAAGGAGCGCAGCTCGACGAGCGATTGGAGCAGGGAGCCGGACCGGTTCTGGTCAAACACGGCAACGATTCCTTCCGATCGGGAGAATTGGATGCCTGGCTGGAGGATTGGGGCGTGGGCCGTGTTATCCTGACCGGCCTGGATGCTTCCCAGTGTGTGATGGCGACGGCAAAAGGCGCCCTGAACCGGGGCTACCGTGTCGATGTTCTCACAGACGCGGTGATCACCAGCGATGCCGCAACTCTGCCAGACATCCTGGAAGAATACCGTGCCCTGGGGATCACCGGAATCGACGGATTGTAAATGTGTGTCTGCAGACAGCCTTTTCTTGTTTCCCTGACCGGAGTGTACTAATTTCGGTTCCCAAACGTTGATAGAAAACCATGAAAAAAGGAATCGCCATCGTATGGACCGCTCTCCTCCTGGGGGGCTGTGCCGGAACAGAATCGTTGCAGGTGGGCATCAGTGCCCCCGGACAGGAACCGGAGGATGCCCGGGATATGTACCGATACGGTCTTCCCCGGACCGTGCTCCGCATCGAAGTCGTCACACGGGAAGAAATCCGGATTCCGGGTCCCTACCGGGAGTATGCAGGCCGGCTCCTGGGTGTATCCGAAGTGATCGCCCAAAAATCAAGCTCCTGGTCGGTGGAGGACGTTCGGATCGCTCCGTTCAGCGAGTGGGACCCCGCCCGGGTGTACAGTTTGAACGTGACGGGCGGAAGCCTGGACGACGGGATCCTGAATGAATTGCAGAGCCAGGGGTTGGTGCTGCTGGGTGGGGAGCCGGTGTCGCAGGTGGCACCCGGCCCGACTTTGGCCTCTTCCCGGCAGGTGGATTATGTCCGGTACCTGGACATGGGGATCGACGGCAATTTCGAGGAGCGCACCGAAACCATGTACAAAACCCTGGTCACCGATACGTCGTTTGTCCGGGTTCCCGTGGAACGCAAGGTGGTGGAGGAAAAGTCCGTGTCCACGAAAGCCGGGGAAGCGGCCGAATTCATTCTTGAACTGCGGTCGCGACGGTTCGATCTGCTGACGGGCGAATACAATGTGTTTCCCCAGGGAGAAGCCATGAAGGTGGCCATCGACCGAATCGACGCCCTGGAGGAATCCTACCTGAGTCTGTTCGTCGGAAAAACACTGACCCGGATTCAAAAGCGGGTGTTTTTTGTGGTTCCTGCGGATGGGAAGGAGTTGTCCCGCCAGGCACTGGGGATGTTTTCTTCCCAGCTGGGGTTTGTGCCCAGGGAATTGGGTGAGGGGGAACCACTGGAGGTGATCCTCAAACCCCAGGGACTGACCCGGGAGCTGGGCAGGGGCATGGCTGCCGGTACGGACCGTCTGCAGAACGCCCTGGTGTACAGGGTGCCCGACGTGGTCGAGCTTCAGTTGGTCTGGGGTGGAAATGTCCTGAGTAGCGGACGGGTCTCCGTGTTTCAGTCGGGCGATCTGGTTTCGCGTCCTCTGGCTACAGCTTTCTGAGGCTGATGGCTTTGACCTGGGATTGGTCCCCTTTCAGGATCCGGAGCAGGTACACGCCCGGAGTCAGGAAGAGGCCTCGATTTGCACCACCTGTCCCGGTCCGATGTTCCGATGCATGTTCTGGTGGAGGATCCGTCCCGTCACATCCTGGATTTCGATGCGGTAGTCCGATGTCAGATTCAGGTCGAAACGGATGTGAATCATTTCTTCGACCGGATTGGGAAATACGGAAATGTTGCTCAGCTCGGCGATCACGGGTCCCGTTCCGGTCGACATGGCCAGAGGTTGCTGAAAGCCCTGGGTCAGGATCAGGTTCCCGCCGGTGAGGGTCGACACAGCCAATTCTCCCAGGGTCCAGGAAATGCTGAAATTGCTGCCTTCGGCATATCCGCCGGCGGAGGCGACCACCGAGGGAGTCAGTTCGGTCTGGCCCGACAGGTGGGTCAGGGTCAACAGCAGAACGGCCGGGAGGGACAAGAATCGTTTCATGGGGGACATGTTTTCCTAAAGATCGAAAAAACAGCGTTGGAACGCAAGTGCCGGGCGAAAAAATAAAACGTCCGGGAAAATCACAAGATCTTCTGGATCAAATGATTGATTCCCGGACGATGGGCAAGTGATTGTGGAAAACTATTTTTTTGGGATGTGTTTCAGCACGGCCACCAAAAATTCCCAGAATTTCCCGACCGTGTCGATGCGCACTTTCTCATCCGGGGAATGGGGGAAACGGATGGTGGGCCCGAAGGAAATCATGTCCAGGTTGGGATAGACGCCTCCCAGCAGGCCGCATTCCAGACCCGCATGGATGGCCTTGATCTCCGGGATCTTCCCGAACTCCTTCTGGTACACTTCCCGGCAGACTTTCAGAATGGGCGAATCCATGTTGGGTTTCCACCCGGGATATTCCCCGCTCAACTGCACCTGGGCACTGATCAAATGAAAAACCGCCGCAATTTTCCAGGCCGTGGCTTCTTTGGCGCTGTCGACCGAAGAACGGCAGAGGTTGAGGGCTTCGAATTCCCCTTTTTCGATGCGGACGATGGCCAGGTTGTTGGATGTTTCCACCAGTCCTTCCATGGAGGAGCTCATGCGCTGGACCCCGTTGGGACAGGCAAAGACGGCACGAACGAATCCGTACTGGTCTTCGGCAGACACCATTTTCGCCGGAACCTCCGCAGCCTGGGTGATGAAGGACAGGTCCGGTTCGGCTTCCCCGAATTCGTGCCGGTACATGTCCTGGTAGTGGGTGACCATGTCGAGGTAAGCCAATTCCTGGCCACCGGGCACCAGGACCAGGGCAGAGGCTTCCCTTGGGATGGCGTTGCGAAGGTCGCCTCCGGCGGCTTCCGACATGCGGATGCCCAGGTCGGATTCGGCCTGCATGAGGAAGCGGAACAGCAGCTTGTTGGCATTGGCCCGGCCCAGGGAGATGTCCATCCCCGAATGGCCTCCTTTCAGACCCTTCACCTGGAGCCGGAAGGCTTGAAATCCGCCCGTGACTTTCTCTTCCTTGTAGGATTTGCGGGCCGAGATATCGATCCCCCCGGCACATCCCACGTACATTTCCCCTTCGTCTTCCGAATCCATGTTGATGAGGATGTCCCCGTCCAGCAACCCCGGTTTCAAACCGAAGGCGCCGGTCATTCCGGTCTCCTCGTCGATGGTGAACAGGGCTTCAATGGGGCCGTGCACCAGGGAGGTGGATTCCAGGACCGCCATGGCGGCGGCCACCCCGATGCCGTTGTCGCTGCCCAGGGTGGTGCCGTCGGCCGTCACCCAGTCCCCGTCGATGAGGGCACGATGGGGTCGGTTTCAAAGTTGAACTTCTTGTCGCTGTTCTTCTGGGGCACCATGTCGAGGTGACCCTGCAGGATACGGTTTTGCGATCTTCCATGCCCGGGGTGGCGGGTTTCTTGATGATCACATTGCCCACTTCGTCCACGATGGTTTCCAGTCAGTTTTCCCCGAACGTTTTCATGACCTCGATGATCCGGGCCTCCTTCTTGGAGGGCCTCGGAATCTGGGTCAGGGTATGAAAGTGTCCCCAGAATCTTTTGGGGGCCAGGTCTTTGATCTTGCTCATTTGTTTCGAATTGACGTGTTTGTATGCACAGGGTTTGACCGCCAGCAGAAAGGCGGGGGAGGGCCCCTGTGTTTTCCCTCCCATCTTATTCCGGTTTCTGTCCCGAAGGCAATTCGAGTCCGAATTTCTGCTTCGCATCGGCCTTCCGCAACTGGAGGGCAAGGAAAATGGAAATGATTCCCAACACCACCAGCATGAAAATGGGCACGGTGTAGTTGTAGTTCATTTCTTTGGCCCGGATGGCCTCCAGGTCCCCCTTGTTGGCGAGATCAAGCACGGCGCCGATCCCCCAGAAGAAAAACAGAAGGCCCCAGTTTTGGATGGTGAACATGGAGGCATAGGCGGTTCCCAGCCGGTTCTCTGCCACGATCTTGGCCACGGAGGGCCACATGGCAGCGGGCACCAGGGAGAAGGCGATTCCCAGGCTGAGCAGACCGAAGTATCCCAGGATTTCGCTGTTGAACAGGGACAGGGAGATGTGGGCGAAGATGAGCAACAGCGATCCGAGGATCATCAGGGAAGCGGCCTTTCCCCTCCGGTCCACGAAATTCCCGAAGATCGGGGTGAACAGGATGGTTCCCATGGGGATGAGGCTGGCGGTCTTGGGTCCGTTCTGGAGCCAGACGGAGAGGGTGCCCCACAGGCCCCGGATGAAGAGGACAAAGAGAAGGGCGATGACCAGGAGGGAGGCAATTTTGCCGCCTGCCTGTTTGAATTTGGACGGCACCATGGAAAAGGCCAGACCGAAAAGGAAGAGACCCAGGTAAATGGCGACGTTGCCCAGGGACTGGTTCCCGAACAGACTGAAATAATCCACGTCGGTGGGCAGGTTGTAGGAAAAACCGAATTTGTTCACCAGCAGGTCCGGTGCATACTGGATGAAGGGGAACACGGCCGAGTAGAAGGCCACGCAAAGCAGGGCGATGAACAGGAAGGACCGGTTTTTGATCAAAGCCACCAAGTCGGCGAATTTGAATTCCTCCTCGACGGCTTCCACTCCGCTGTCGGCACGGATCTTTTTGTCCTGCTTGTCGAGGTTGTAGTCAAAAACGGTGTAGACCAGGAAGACAATCAGGGTGATCCCGATCAGGGTGGCGGCAAAGGCCACGGCGGGGGGGACGGAGCCTCCCCCGATGTCGATGGAAAGCGCAAGACCCATGGCCGATCCCAACCGGCCGAAGCCCATGTTGATGGCCATGGCCAGGGCGAGTTCGTACCCTTTGAACCATTTCACCACCGTGCGGGTCGATACCACGCACACCACCTCCAGTCCGGATCCGAAAAGAATCCGGCCCAGGATCATCATGTTCAGCTGGGTGCGGTGGTCCGTCCCAAAGACCCCATGTGCGGCCAGGGCGGTGATGGTGGCACCGATGGTGGCCAGGGTTCCGAACAGAAGACCGGCCCGGCGGACCCCCCATTTGTCCAGGATGACGCCCCCCACAATGATCATCCCGAAGATGTTTGCAATGGTGGTGAGACCGATCAGCCGGCCGAATTCTTCGCTGGAGAACCCCATTTCACTTTCCATCAGGCCTTTGAGGCCTCCGAAGAAGTCCTGGAACCAGTAGGTGGAGAGCATGAGCATGCTGATCAGTACAAGCATGAGCCAGCGCATGGGCACTGAATCACGCATGGTTTTCATTTTCGCTTCCATGAAAGTTTTTTTAGAGATTGAATCTCTAAAAATAGGAAAAATATCCCGTGCCCGGGGGTTTTGCAGAACATGTTATCTTTGCAGACAGGAAGGAGAAATTGCATGATGAAAAAAGGAATCTATCTTTTGCTTGCCGGACTCCTGGTATGGACGTCGGCGCAGGCCCAGGACCAGATCAAATGGTACAGCATCGAGGAAGCCATTCAGATGGCAGGAAAGGAACCCCGGGTCATGGTGATCGATGTGTACACCGATTGGTGCGGTTGGTGCAAACGGATGGATGCCACCACGTTCAAGGATCCGTCCATCGTGTCCCTGATGAATGAAAAGTTCTATCCGGTGAAGCTGAACGCAGAAGGGAAGGAGGACATCGTCATCGGCGACCACACCTACAAGTTCGTCGACAATGGTAGCAGGGCTACGCACGAGATGGCGGCCGTCGTGACCCAGGGCCGCCTGTCGTACCCCACCATTTCCTACATCGACGGCCGGGGGCGCATCCTGCAGATCGCACCGGGATACAAAACCGTGGACCAGCTGAAGATCCACCTGGATTATTTCAACGAGGGAGCCTACACGTCCGAGGATTTTGAAACCTTCAAGGCCGCCCGGGAGGGGCAGCCGGCGGCTCCTTCGGTCATCCAGAATCTCTGACCCGCCGCTGTCAGGTGCTTCTTCCGTCCCCGTACAGGGCCAAAAGGGCTTTCCATTCTTCGTTCAATTCGTCCCTTAGCGCTGCCGGTTCCAGGATTTCCGCATCTTTGCCCAGACCCAGGACGAGGGATTTGAATTCGTAGGTCGGGTGGACCCGGAAACTGAACACGATGGTTTCATCGGTTTCCTCCACGATGTTCTGTGAGTCGTGCCAGGGCTGGCTGATCAGGTACTGGGCCTGGGTTTTCTGCACCGACATCCGGATCAGGGGCGGGGCGCCCTCCGGGGCGATGATCCCGATGGCGTATTTGAAGTAATCCTCGACCCGGCCATCCGGGTTCCGGTAGGCGGCGCTGGGGATGTCCTGAAGATCCCGGATGCGGTCGAGGGCATAGGTCCGCATCTGCTCCTTGAATGCGTTCCAGCCCACCAGGTACCAGCGGAACCCGTATTCCTTGAGGACGTAGGGATGGACGTCGTTGAAATAGGGTCTGTCTTCATAATAGGGCAGGTAGGTGATCCGGACCACCTGCCGGGTTTCGATGGCCGCGATCAGGGGTTCCAGGTACTGGATGCCCTTGATGTCGGGTGCATTCTTGAAATGGATGAATCCCTTTTTTCCGTGCTTTTCGTACAATCCGGCCAGGTAGGTGTGGATCTCCAGCTTGCTTTTGGAATAGGCCATGGGCGTTTTGTCGGGGTTGTGTGAGGTTAGCCTTTCAATTCCCGCAGGTTCGATGCCAGCAAGGTGCGCACCTGCTCCGGGGTCAGTCCTTTCCGGGCGGCGTAATCCTCCACCTGGTCGGGGCTGATTTTTCCCACGAAGAAGTAACGGGACTGGGGATGGGCAAAGATGAGCCCGCTGACCGAAGCGGCGGGCACCATGGAATAATTCTCGGTCAACCGGATGCCCTGTTGCGGGGCATCGAGCAGATCGAAGAGCACCTGCTTCTCGGAATGGTCGGGACAGGCCGGGTAGCCGTGGGCCGGACGGATGCCCCGGTACTTCTCCCGGAACAGGTCGTCTCGTCCCATCGCTTCCTCCGGGGCATAGCCCCAGTGGTCTCTGCGGATTTCCTCGTGGAGCAGTTCGGTGAAGGCTTCGGCCAGGCGGTCGGCCAGCACCTTGAGCAGGATGGCCGAGTAATCGTCGTGGGCCGCTTCGAACTCCCGGATCTTGGTTTCGATCCCAGCTCCGGCCGTCACGGCAAAGGCGCCCAGGTAATCGGGAATGCCCGAGGACACGGGGGCCACGAAGTCGGCCAGACACAGGTTGGGAACATCCCGGCCCTTGTCGGTCTGGTTGCGCAGGTTGGTGAACCGGGCCCGGACCCGGGAACGGGTTTCGTCCTCGTACACCAGGATGTCGTCTCCCTCGGAATTGGCCGGAAAGAGACCGAAGACCGCCCGGGCCTGCAACCATCGTTCGCGGATGATGCGGTCGAGCATGTCCTGGGCGTCGTCGAACAGCTTTCGGGCTTCCTCCCCGTAGGTGGGATCCCGGAGGATGTCGGGGTATTTTCCCCGAAGCTCCCAGGCCACGAAGAAGAACACCCAGTTGATGTAGTCCCGGATCTTCTCCACGGGAAAATCATCCCACCGGTGGATGCCGGGTTTTTTCGGCGGAAACACGTTCCCGGGGGTCCATTCGAGAACCGGCTTGTTTTTTCGGGCTTCCTCCAGGGAGAGGTAGCTCACCTCTTCCCGCGCCCGGGCATAGGTGTCCCGCAATTCGGCGTATTCGTTCCGAACCGACCGGACGTAGGCTTCCCCGTGTTCAAGGTGGAGCAATTCGCTGACCACCCCCACGCTTTTGGAAGCGTCCTTCACATGCACCACGGCGCCTCCGTACACGGGTTCGATCTTGACGGCGGTGTGGATTTTGGAGGTGGTGGCCCCGCCGATGAGCAGGGGTTGTTTCATCTTCCGCCGCTCCATCTCGGAGGCCACGTGGATCATTTCCTCCAGGGAGGGGGTGATCAGTCCCGAAAGGCCCACGATGTCGGCTCCGATCTTCTGCGCTTCGTCCAGGATCTTGTCGGCCGGCACCATGACGCCCAGGTCCACCACCTCGTAGTTGTTGCAGCCCAGGACCACGCCCACGATGTTCTTTCCGATGTCGTGCACGTCGCCCTTGACCGTGGCCAACAGAATTTTCCCGGCCGATCGGAGGGCGTTCTCCCCGTCTCCCTTTTCCTGTTCGATGAAGGGGAGGAGCACGGCCACGGCTTTTTTCATGACCCGGGCGCTCTTGACCACCTGGGGCAGGAACATCTTCCCGTCGCCGAAGAGTTCGCCCACCACGTTCATGCCGTCCATGAGGGGGCCCTCGATGACCTTGAGTCCCGTCCCGATTTTGTTGTGAGCTTCCAGGGTGTCGGCCTCAATGTCGTCGGTGATGCCCTTGATCAGGGCATGCGACAGCCGTTCTTCCACGGGGGCTTCCCGCCAGGCATCCACTTTCTGCACCCTCGGGCCCGTGTCGGCGAGCCCGGAGGCAAAATCGATCAGGCGCTCGGTGGCTTCCGCATTCCGGTTGAACACCAGGTCCTCGGTCAGGGTCAGGAGCTGGGCGGGGATTTCGTCGTAGACCTGAAGCAGGCCCGGATTAACGATCCCCATGTCGAGGCCGGCGCGGATGGCGTGGTAGAGGAACACCGAGTGGATGGCCTCGCGCACCACGTCGTTGCCCCGGAAGGAGAAGGACAGGTTGCTGATCCCGCCGCTGACCCGGGCGCCGGGCAGGTTTTCCTTGATCCAGGTGGTGGCCTTCAGGAAGTCCACCGCGTAGTTGTTGTGGGCCTCGATCCCGGTTCCGATGGAAAGGACGTTGGGGTCGAAGATGATGTCGTCCGGGGGGAACCCGGCCCGGTCCGTCAGAAGCCGGTAGGCCCGGGCGCAGATCTCGGTCCGCCGTTCGTAGCTGTCGGCCTGACCCCTTTCATCGAAGGCCATGACCACCACGGCGGCTCCGTAGCGGCGGATGGTCCGGGCCTGCTCCAGGAAGTGTTCTTCCCCCTCCTTCAGGCTGATGGAATTGACCACGGCCTTCCCCTGCACGCACTTCAACCCGGCTTCGATGACCGGGAACCGGGAAGAATCGATCATCACCGGCACCCGGGCGATCTCCGGCTCGGAGAGCATCAGGTTCAGGAAGGTGACCATTTCTTTTTCCGCATCCAGCATGGCGTCGTCCAGGTTGATGTCCAGGATCTGCGCCCCATCCTCCACCTGTTGCCGTGCGATGCTCAGGGCCTCGTCGTATTTCTTGTCCCGAATGAGCCGGGCGAACCTGCGGCTTCCCGCCACATTGCACCGCTCCCCGATGTTGATGAAGTTGGAGCCTTCGAACACCTGCAGGGCTTCCAGCCCACTGAGCTTCAGTCCGCTCGTCTCCTTGGGCGGTTTCCGTGCGGGCAGGGCGGCCACGGCTGCGGCCATGGCCCGGATGTGGTCCGGGGTGGTGCCGCAGCATCCCCCCACGATGTTGACAAACCCCGATTGGGCAAATTCCTGGATTTGAAGGGCCATGGTGGCGGGACTTTCGTCGTATTCCCCGAACTGGTTGGGAAGCCCGGCATTGGGGTGGGCCGAAACGAACCGACCCGATTTGTGGGCCATTTCTTCCAGGTAGGGGCGCAATTCCCGGGCCCCCAGCGAACAGTTGAGTCCGATCGACAACAAATCCACATGGGCCAGGGAATTCATGAACGCTTCCAGGGTCTGCCCGCTCAGGGTTCGGCCACTGGCATCGGTGATGGTACCCGATACCATGACCGGCGTGCGGACGGCCCGTTCCGAAAGCACCTGATCGATTCCCTGAAGGGCCGCCTTGGCATTGAGGGTGTCAAAGACCGTTTCCAGCAGCAGGATGTCGGCACCGCCGTCGAGGAGTCCCCGGGCCTGTTCCATGTAGGCGCTTTTCATCTCGTCGAACCCGATGGCCCGGAATCCCGGGTCGTTCACGTCGGGCGACAGACTCGTGGTTTTGTTGGTGGGACCGAGAGAGCCCGCCACAAACCGGGGTTTGTCCGGGTTTTTCTCCGTGTATTCCCGGGCGGCTTCGGCAGCGATCCGGGCAGCCTCCCGGTTGATTTCATACACAAGAGACTCGGTGCCGTAATCGGCCTGGGAGATGGAGGTTGCGTTGAAGGTGTTGGTGGTGACGATGTCGGCACCGGCTTCCAGATAGGCCACATGCACGGCCCGGACCACATCGGGACGGGTCAGGCAGAGCAGGTCCATGTTTCCCTTCAGGTCCCGCGGATGACCCGCAAACCGGTCGCCCCGGAAATCTTTCTCTTCCAGCCGGTACTGCTGGATCATGGTTCCCGTGGCGCCGTCGAGCACCAGGATGCGACGGCGTAGGATGTCCTTCAACGATTCTTTCATAGCGCAATGTGTCGATCAAAGATAGGTCTTTTCAGGCACTTTGCGCCCAGGCCAGATCCACGGTGCGTTGCCGGGAACCCGGCCGGGCCCCGGGGTGACGATCCCGGAATCCCTTGATGATCCCCGCCAGTTGTTCGGACTCCAGCAAAAAGCCATCGTGTCCGTAGGGTGATTCGATCTCGGCATACTCCTGCTGGCAGACATGGGCCAGCAGCTTGACTTCCTCCGGTGGAAACAGGCGGTCGCCGGCGATGCCGATGGCCAGGATCCGGGCCCGGATGCGTCCCAGGGCTTCCCCCAGCGATCCCCGGTCGCGGATGACATTGTGGGTATCCATCATCCGGGTGAGCAGGTGGTAGCTGTAGGCATCGAACCGCCTCAGGAGCTTTTCTCCCTGGTGGTTCTGGTAGGTGGCCGCCGGCAGGTTTTTGGTTTTGGACTCGTCCCGTTCCTGCTGGGTGTCGTTGTAGGCCCTGTCGTTCCGGTAGCTCAGAAGGGCCATGGACCGGGCCGCTTTGAGTCCGGCCGATCCCCCGAAGGGCCGGTCCTCGCCATAGCTGGCGTCGGCTTCGATGGCCAGACGCTGGCTCTGGTTGAGGGCGGTGGCCCAGGGACTGATTTTCACCGAGCCGGCCACGAAGATCAGGTTCCTCACCCGGTCTGGGAACAGGATGCTGTATTCCAGGGCCTGAAAGGCGCCGATGGAGCCTCCGATGAGGGTGTGGATGCAGGCAATGCCCAGGTGTTCCCGGAGCAGGTCATGGGCCCGCACCGCGTCCCGGATGGTGATATCGGGAAAGGACCGGTACCAGGGCAGGCCGGTCCGGGGATCGGCCGACAGGGGACCGGTGGTGCCGTAAGACGATCCGATGATGTTGGCGCACACGATGAAATGGTGGTCGGGGTCGAAGGTTTTCCCTTCTCCCACCAGGCCGGGCCACCAGAGGTGGGCGTCGGCGCTTGCCGTGAGGGCGTGGCAGATCCAGATCACATTGTCGCCCGCCTCGTTCAATCGTCCGTAGGTCTGGTATGCAATGTGAAGAGAGGGCAGCTCCTCTCCGGATTCCAGAGGGAAACTGCCCTTGTGAAAGAAGGATTTGGGTTTCATAGCTGCTGGAAGGCTTGTTGGAAATCGGCCAGGATGTCGTCGATGTGCTCCAGACCCACCGACACGCGGAGCAGGGTGGGTTCCACCCCCGCGGCCCGCTGGGCCGCTTCCGGCAGTTGCTGGTGGGTGGTGGCGGCCGGCTGGATGATCAGGGTCCGCGCGTCTCCCACATTGGCCAGGTGGCTCACCAGTTTCAGGCTGTCGACCAGCCGGATGGCATTCTCCTTGCTTCCCTTGAGGGTGAAGGTCAGTACGCCGCCGGCTCCCTTGGGCAGGTATTTTTTTGCCAGGGCGTGGTGGGGGCTGCTTTCCAGGCCCGGGTAATGGACCTTGTCCACCTCGGGACGATCCTCCAGCCACCGGGCCAGCTTCAGGGTGTTCTCCACGTGGCGGTCCATCCGCAGCGACAGGGTTTCCAGGCCCTGCAACAGCAGAAAGGCATTGAAGGGGCTCTGGCTGGGGCCCAGGTCGCGCAGGGCTTCCACCCTTGTCTTGATGATGAAGGCGATGTTCCCGAAGGGTCCGTCCGATCCGAACGTATCCCAGAATTTCAGCCCGTGGTATCCTTCGCTGGGCTCGGTGAACTGCGGAAACTTGCCGTTGTTCCAGGGGAAGGTGCCCCCGTCCACGATCACCCCGCCGATGGACGTGCCGTGACCTCCGATCCATTTGGTGGCCGATTCCACCACGATGTGGGCCCCGTGCTCCAGGGGGCGGAACAGGTACCCGGCAGCCCCGAAGGTGTTGTCCACCACGAGGGGGATGCCGTGGCGTTCGGCCAGCTTCCCGATGGCCTCGAAATCAGGGATGTGGAAGGCCGGGTTTCCGATGGTTTCCAGGTAGATGGCCCGGGTGTTTCCGTCGATGTGCTTCTCCAGGTCGGCCGGATCCAGGCTTTCCGCAAACCGGGCTTCCCAGCCCAGGTTCTTGAAAGTCACCTTGAACTGGTTGTAGGAACCACCGTAGAGGTAGGGGCTGGACACGAAATTCTGTCCACCCTGGAGGAGGGTCGAAAAGGTCAGGAACTGGGCGGCATGTCCCGAGGAGACCGCCAGGGCGGCCGCTCCGCCTTCCAGGGCGGCAATCCGCTGTTCGAACACATCGTTGGTGGGATTCATGATCCGGGTGTAGATGTTTCCGAAGGCTTTCAGGGCAAACAGGTCGGCCCCGTGCTGGGAATTTTCAAAGGTGTAGGACGTGGTCTGGTAGATGGGAACCGCCCGGGAGTGGGTTTGGCCGTCGGGGGTGTGTCCTGCGTGAATCTGCTGAGTTTCGAATTTGTATGTGCTCATGATTTCAAATGTGTTTTCATTGGGTTGGTACAGATCCGTTCGTCCGGATCTGCGAAATGGTTCTGCGCAGCGACTGCTTCAGTGGATGTTGAAAGAGATGTGAAAGGGAGATTCTATGCAAAAGAAGATTCAGACTGCACGCTTACCGAAGCTCCCGGCAGGGCATGGACATAGGCATCATTGGCATGATGAACTCCCTGGATGTTGCAGGGCTCGAGGCCTTGTCCCACAGATATGTGCTGAATCGTTTCATTTCGTTGCGGTGCATGGAGCACCCGGGGTCAAAGATAGGCGGGTTTTTCCAATCCGCAAATGGCATGCAAAAAAAGATGGCGCACTTGTTTGGAACGTGCGCCATCAAAAATCAATGGATCAGGGGATGGCCCCTGTTTTTATTTAGACTAAAAAGAATAGCTGAACCCGATCCCGAACAGTTCCTTGAACTGAATGCGGGGTTCGAAGGTGTCGTTCGTGCCGTCCCCGTTGGTGTCACTGCCGAATTCGATGTCGTGGTCGTAGATCATCTGGGTGACCAGCGACGCCGAAATGTACTGGTTCACCTTGAAGCTCAGCAGCAGGTCCCAGTTCACGTCGATGTACTGGGGCTCGTTCAGGTAGTTGGAGAAGAGGTCCACCTTGGTGTCGAGCACCACGTTCTTCATGATCTCCTTTTTCAGTGCCATCTTGACGTAACCGCCGAGTTCCGCTCTGGATTTCTGCCCGGGCTCCAGTCCGAAGACCCCCAGGGCGGACAGGTCCTCGTCGGTCACGAAGGTAAATTTACCCGTCACGGGGGAGAGGAACAGGGAGAAGGCGGGGCCGGGCTTGTAGTCCATACCGGCCGACAGGTTCAGGTAGCCCGGCGCCAGGAAATTGGAAATTTTGGTCCGGTCGGTTTCCGCGGGTTTGTCATAGCCCGGGGCAAACTGGGTCCGGAAACTCAGCAGGCCGCTGTAGAGCCATTTTCCGCCGGCTTTGTAGCCCATTTTGGAGGAGAAGTCGATTTTGTCGTCGCTTTTCCGGGTGGGACTTTCGCCCTGGCGGATGAGGCCGTAGCCCAGGTTCAGGGCGTTGTTCCAGTTCAATTTGCCGTCGTCGTAGTCGGCCGCAAGCTGCAGCAGACCGTTTCCGGACACGCTGTTTTCCCCACCGGCTGCCCAGTTGGTCAGGGAGAGCTGGGAGAGGTTCAGGGAGGTCACCCCGCTGTATTTCCACAGGGTGTCGGCATCGGCGGCTTCCTGTGCGGGAAGCGTCACAGCCACAGTCAGCAGGACGGCGGCACTCAGGCTGCGTGCATTCATTCGGATCTTCATATGTTTGGATTAAGGGGTTGATTTTCGTTCCATGGTCCTGCCACCGGCAGGGAAGGAGGGGGCGGACTTGGGGCGGTTCAGTTTTTCGAATGGACCCGTTCCAGCACAAAGGCACGGAAACGTTCCATGGTGAGCTGGGTGTTGGCCTGAAATGCGGTTTTCATGAAGGGGGCCATGAGACTCATCATGCCCCGGAACCGGAACACATGGGTCGCTTTCCACAGGGTGGTGCCGTCTTCCTGAAGGAGGAACTCGTTCTTCACGTCGTTGATCACGCCGCGGGAACGGTACCGCACGATCCACAGTCCGGGGTCGGTTCGGGAAAGAACGGTTTCCGTCATCTCCAGGGAGCCTTTCCGGCCTTCGAAAACCAGGGCCGATTCCGATCCCACCTCGCCGTAGTTGCCCCGGATCATGTCGTGGGAAAGGAGTCCTTCCTGCCACTTTGCAAGGTTTTCCTTGGAGATCAGGGACTGCATGACCAGTTCGGGCGATGCTTCGACGGAGGTTTGTACCTGGTATTTCATGTTCAGAGATTGCAAAAATAACAAAAATCCGATGGGATTGTTCTGATCCGCCCGGGATGGCTTTTCATCGATTTTTCACCGACGATTCCCCGGATTCCAACCGCCCTGAATCCAATCCGGCTATCTTGCTGGAAATCAAATCAAGAATCGATGCCTCAAAAAATTCTGATCATCGGCGGCGGCGTGGCCGGATTGTCGGCCGGAATCTATGGCCGGCTCAACGGATACGACACGGAGATCCTGGAGATGCATTCCCTGCCCGGGGGACAATGCACGGCCTGGAAACGAAAGGACTACACCTTCGATTACTGCATCCACTGGCTGGTGGGCTCATCCCACGGTCCCTTCCACGATGTCTGGAAGGAAACCGGCGCGCTGGACGACGACACCGTCATCGTGGACCCCGTTCGCCACTCCACCCTGCGTCTGCCCGACGGGGATGAATTCATCATCCATGCGGACATCGACCGCTGGGAATCCTATCTTCTGGAGCAGGCTCCCGAAGACCACCGCGCCATCCGGCGGATGTGCAAGGACATGCGGAAGGTGGGGCGCATCGACATGTTCGACAAGCCCCCCTTTCAGCGATCGGTGCGCGACCAGCTGGGATTCGCCCTGAACAACCGTTCGGCCCTGGCCGTGCTGCTTCGCTACGGCCGCCTGTCCCTGAAACAGTACATCCTTCGTCTCGGTCTGAAGAACGAGAAGCTGAAGGAGAGGCTCCTCCTCCTGGGTGCGGGCATGGAAGATTTCTCCGCCCTGGCCTTCTTGTTCACTCTGGTCTGGTTTTCCCAGAAGAATGCGGGCTACCCACTGGGCGGCTCCCTGCCCTTTGCCCAGCGCATGGCCCGGCGGTATGAGGAGCTCGGGGGACGGTTCCGGGGCAACGCCCGGGTGGAAAAGATCCTGGTGGAGAAGGGGAAGGCCGTTGGCGTCCGTCTCGCCGACGGGACCGACCTGAGGGGAGATGAGGTGATCGGAGCCTGCGACCTGCATGCCCTGATGTTGGGCATGCTGGAAGGAAAGCACATGACCAAATCCATTCGGAACGCGCTGGAAACCTGGCCCCTGTTCACCCCGGTTGTGCAGGTGTCCTTTGGCATCGACACCCCGGTGGAGGCCCCCGTGCAGATGCTGCAGGTCCACGCGCCCGGTGATTCCATGGGCTCCACGGTCCTGAGGACGGGGTATGGGATTTCCCATTACAACCACGATCCCCTCATCACCCCCGCCGGCAAATGCGTGATGAAGCTGTTGTTTGAATCCCCTTTTTCCATCTGGGAAGGCCTGAACCGGGAACAATACCTCGCGGAAAAGGAACGGATCCGGGAAGATGCCGTCCGGAAACTGGAACAGGTGTACCCGCAGGTCCGGGGGCACATCGACGTGGTGGACGTGGCCACCCCGCTCACCGACGTTCGCTACACCGGGGTCTGGCAGGGCGCCTACGAGGGGTTTCTCCCCACCCGGAAGAACCTGATGAAGACCCTGCCCATGACCGTTAAAACGCTGGACCATTTTTATCTGATCGGGCAATGGACCTTCCCGGGCGGTGGGTTGCCCCCGTCGGCCCAGTCCGGAAAGTGGGTCATCCAGCGGCTGGCGGCACGGGACGGAAAGGACTTCCGGGTCCGTTGATGCATCCGAACCGGGAATCCGGGGTCCGTTGGCCGGAAAAATATCGTACTTTCGCGCCATGGAAATCCGCGACCTCTACCTTTCCCTGAAGGAAGCCTACACGGCCGAGAACCTGCACCAGATTTCGAGTCGCATCATCTCCCTTTTTCAGGAGAAGCGATACGACGGGCTACGTGCCATCCAGCGCGTGGTCAACGAGTATGTCCCCCTGGAGGAGGACAAGGCCAACCGCATTTTCTCCCGCATGATCAAGCTCTATCATCCGGACCGGCTTCAGAATGCCATCCGGGAACTGGAAGCCCACTACCGGAACGACGATTTTGAGTCGCTCTGGGTGATGTCGCACATCCTGCACGTGAAAAACCTGGAGCCCGACCAGGTGGCGGTCAGCGAGGTGTTCAGCGACGAGGATCTGAACGAGGAGTTCGGCTGGGACGGGGAAGAGGACGGGTATTCTTATTTTTCGGGCGGGGATTCCTACGGGGCGCAGTACACAGGCCAACCCGATGGCGATGAGGAGGAGGAGGAAGGGACGGTCCCAGTTTTCTGACGGCCCTGGAAGCGACGGGTGTACGGGAACCTGAACGTGGATTTCCCCATGTACCTGCTGGAGGACCTGGAGGAGGTGGAAATGGCCGATTATGAGCTGGAAAGCCTCGACGGCATCGACGCCTGCCGGCAGGCACGGGTGGTGGACCTGTCCAACAATTTGCTGACCGACATCTCCGATCTGAAGGACCTGCGGCAGCTGGAGCGCCTGTACCTGGCCAACAACCAGATCGGCTACATCGATGTCCTGGGGAATCTGCCTGTTTTGCAGGAAATCGACCTGTCCTACAACGACGTGGACGACATCAGCCCCCTGTTCGATTTGCAACACCTCGATTATCTGAATGTGATGGGAAACCGGGTGCCGGCCTGGCAGCTGGAGGAACTTCAGAAGAAGGGAGTCACCCTGGTGGTCTGAGAATCACAGCCTGCGATTCAGCCCCGAAGTGCCTGGTCCAGATCGGCCTTCAGATCCTCCGCATCCTCGATCCCCACGGAAAGTCGGATGAGCTCTTCGGCGATTCCTTCCCGGCGCCGGCCTTCCTTTCCCAGATGCCGGTGGCTGGTGTGGGCCGGCGAGCTGCAGATGCTTTCCAGTCCCCCCAGGCTCATGGAGGGGGTGATCAATTCCAGTTTCCGTTGAAAGGAAAGACCGTCCTGACCCTCCACTTCAAAGGACAGCATGCCGCCGTAGCCCTTCATCTGCCTGCGGGCGATGTCGTGACCGGGGTGGGAGGGTAGTCCCGGGTAATTCACCTGGCGGACCTTGGGGTGGGTGTGGAGGTAATGGGCGACCTCCATTGCGTTGGCATTGATGCGTTCGACCCGGATGTCCATGGTTTTCAGACTGCGCTCGAGCAAATACAGGGTTTGCCCGTTCATGCTTCCGCCCAGGTTGAGCCCCGTTTCATGGATTTTGTTCTTGAGCTCCAGGGAGCAGGCAACGGCACCTGCGAGCAAATCACTGTGTCCGCCCATGTACTTGGTGGCGCTGTGCACCACGATGTCGATGCCGGCCCGGGCCGGTTGCTGGTTCACCGGGGAAGCAAAGGTGGAGTCCACCACCGAAACAATCCCCGCCTTCCGCGCCAGGTCGGCCACCGCTTCCAGGTCGGTGATCCGAAGGAGGGGATTGGAGGGGGTTTCCACATAGATCAGCCGGGTGTTGGGCCGGATGCACGCTTTCAGGTCGTCCGGTTGCTGGCTCTCCGCAACGCTGTATTCGATGCCCAGCCGGGAGAACTCTTTCTCCACGAAATGCAGGGTGCCCCCGTACAATCCCTTTTGAAAGACCACGTGGTCGCCCGTTCCCAGAAAGGTGAAGAAAACGGTGGAAATGGCAGCCATCCCGGAAGAAAAGACCAGGGCGGCCTCCGTGTGCTCCAGGGAGGCGATCTTGTCCGCCACCGCTTTTTCGTTGGGGGTGTTCATGTACCGCGGATAGACCGTCTCGTCCCGGTCGATGAAGGCGAAGGAGGTGGACGTGACCACCGGCGAATTGATGCCCCGGTGTTCCGGATCGGGCAGGGTTCCCGCGTGAACGCAACGGGTGGAAAATTTGTGCATGGGGGTCAGGATTCGTTGGACAGCAGGGATTTCATGGCCTCCCGGTTCCGGTCGTTGATCACGGCCTTGGCTTCGGGGGTGTAGAGGAAGGCAAAGAGGTCCTCATAGCGGCTTTCCACCTTGGGCCGGACCACCTTGTAGGTGGGGTTCATGAGCTTGTTTTCCACCGTGAACCCCTCTTCCAGGATTCCCACGGTGGCGGGCACCCAGCGCTGGGGGAACATGTCCCCGAATTTCCCGTTCTTCCGGTAGGCCCGGATCTCGCTGTCGATGAGCGCGAGAGCGGCATCCACTCCTTCGGGGGATGCGGCATCCAGACCCTCCTGTTTCAGGTGGCGCTTCAGGGCGGCCGGATCCGGATGGACCAGGGCCACGGTGTAGGGGTTCTGGTTGTTGTGCAACAGGCACTGGGCGATGAATTCGCTCTGATCGGTGAAGCTTTCCTCGATGCCTTCGGGGCTGTATTTTTCCCCGTCGTCGGCAATGAGCAGGCTCTTGTACCGTCCAAGGACGTAAAGGAAATTGTCCGGGTCCACGTAGCCCATGTCGCCCGTGTACAGCCATCCGTCCCGGATGGTCTCGGCCGTGGCTTCCTCGTTCCGCCAGTACCCCTTCATGACATTTTCGCCCCGGATGACGATCTCCCCTTTCTCGCCCCGGGGAAGCTCCCGGCCTTCGTCGTCGCAGATCCTCAGTTCGATGGCCGCGGGGATCAGTCCGGACGACCCCATTTTGTAGGCCTTCTCGCTGTTGGCGCTGATGATGGGGCTGGCTTCGGTGAGGCCATAGCCCTGGTACATGGGGATGCCGATGGCATAGTAAAACCGCTGGAGCTCAATGTCCAGGAGGGCGCCTCCGCCCACGAAAAATTCCATGTTCCCGCCCAGTCCGTCCCGGACTTTTTTGAACACCACCGCGTCGAACAGGGCCACGAGGGGTTTCAGGAAGATCCGGAGTCCTTTGCCTTTGTCCCAGGCGATGCCGTTGTACCGGTAGGCCAGTTTCAACCCGGTCCGAAACAGGGACCAGGTGAAGCTTCCCTTCGCGCGGACCGCCGATTCGATGTTGTTCCGGAAATTCTTTGCGATGGTGGGCACGCTGAACATCATGTCGGGCTTCAGTTCCCGGATGTTCTTGGAGATGTTCCGTGTGGTTTCAATGGAATTCTTCCCCATTTCCAGGGCGGCCATGCTGGCGCCCACGGACATGATGGTGAAGATACCGGCCGTGTGGGTGAAACTGTGGTCCCAGGGCAAAAACATGAAATTCCGGAAACGGGACGGCACGGTGATCACACTGAGTGCCTGCTCGGTGTTGGCCGTGTAATTCCGCTGGCTGAGCATGATCCCCTTGGGATCGGCCGTGGTTCCGGAGGTATAGCAGATGTTGGCGATGTCGTCGCCCTGCACGGATTCATAAACCTTCCGAAAGGAGGCCTCGTCTTTTTCGATGGCTTTCCGGCCCATTTCCATCACATCGCCCATGTACACCTCGTCGGCTTCGTAGTGCTCCTGGGGTCCATGAGGATCAGTTTCTCCACCTCGGGAAGTTCCTGCCGGATGGCCTTGATCTTTCTCAGCTGGCTGCCCGACACCACCACCATCCGCGACTGGGAATGGGTGATCCGGAATTTCAGATCGGCCGGTTCGTTCAACTGGATGGAGATGGGCACGTCGATGGCACTCAGGTAGAACATGGCCATCTCGGCCACCACCCACCAGGTCCGTCCCTCGGACAGGAGGGTCAGGCGGTCGCCCTTCTGAATCCCCAGCTCCCGCAGGCCGGCCGCGAAATGGTGGATCATTTCCCGGGTCTCCCCGTAGGTGGCCGCCCGGTATTCGCCGTCCCGTTTCTCCCAGAGGTAGGGGTTGCCGGAGAAGCGGGAGGCTTTGTCTTCGAAAAAAGAAACAAGGGAGTCCATAAAGTTTGTATAGTCACTAAAGTTTGTAAAGTCTTTAAAGTTTGTAAAGTCTTTAAAGGGGGATGATTTGTTCGCGGTCGGGACCGACGGATACGTATTTGACGGGTACCTTCAGCTCCTTTTCCAGGAAGCGGATGTATTCCTGCAATTCCGGTGGAAATTGTTCCTTGCTCCGGACCCCGGTGAGATCGGTCTTCCAGCCGGGCAATTCGGTGTAGATGGGCTTGACCGTATCATTCAGGTTGTAGGGAAGGCGGTCGGTGATTTCCCCGTCCACCTCGTAGGCCGTGGCCACCTTGATGGCGTCGAAGCTGTCGAGCACGTCCGTCTTGGTCATGATCAGCTGGGTGACGCCATTGAGCATGAGGCTGTATTTCAGGGCCACCAGGTCGAGCCATCCGCAGCGCCTTGGACGGCCCGTGGTGGAGCCGAATTCCTTCCCGATGTCGCGGAGGCGTTCGCCTTCCTCGTCGTGCAGTTCGGTGGGGAAGGGTCCGCTTCCCACCCGGGTGCAATAGGCCTTGAAGATCCCGAAAACCTCCCCCACGGTGGAGGGGGCGATGCCCATGCCGGTGCAGGCCCCGGCGCAGATGGTGTTGGAGGATGTGACGAAGGGATAGGAACCGAAATCGATGTCCAGAAGCGTGCCCTGGGCCCCTTCGGCCAGAACGCTCTTCCCGTTTTCCAGGAACCGGTTGATCTCGTATTCCGTATCGACCCGCTTGAATTTTCGGATGACTTCGATCCCTTCGAAGAATTTTTCCTCCTCGTCCAGGTTGTATTCGTACTCGTAGATGGTCAGCAATTGCCTGTGCTTGGCTTTGAGGGCTTCGTACTTTGCCAGGAAATCATGGTCCAGGTCGCCCACCCGCAGTCCGTTGCGACCGGTCTTGTCCATGTAGGTCGGGCCGATCCCCTTCAGCGTGGATCCGATTTTGCTCTTGCCTTTGGCAGCTTCGGAGGCAGCGTCCAGGATCCGGTGGGTGGGGATGATCAGATGGGCCCGGTTGGAGATCCACAGGTTCTTGGTGAGGTCGATGCCAAAGGCTTCCAGGGCATCGATTTCCCGTTTGAACACGATGGGGTCCAGCACCACGCCGTTGGTGATCAGGTTCAGCTTGTCTTCGCGGAAAATGCCCGACGGGATGTTGTGCAGGATGTGCTTGTGGTTTTCAAATTCCAGGGTGTGCCCCGCATTGGGTCCTCCCTGAAACCTGGAAATCACATCGTAGCGCGGGGTGAACACGTCAACCACCTTGCCTTTTCCTTCATCTCCCCACTGGAGACCCAGTAATACATCGACTTTCATCTTGGTGTTTTTTTCGAAAATGCTTGGCATAAAATATGCCGGAGCCCCGGCATCTGTCTCAGCTTAAAAATAAGAAAAAAAGTCCCTTGGCAGGGACCGGGGTCCGAAAAACTATGCACGATTTATCCCCAGAGAAACGGGAAGCCCATTCAGGACTTGTCGGCCCGGCTGCCGGTCTTGCTCCGGCCGTAAATGTACAGGCTGTGATGGCTGGGAGAGAAGTTGTTCAATTCGCAGGCCGTGCGGATGATCTCCTCGATGCGGGGATCGCAGAACTCGATCACGTTGCCCGAATCCATGTCGATCAGGTGGTCGTGCTGCATGCACCGGTAGGCTTTTTCGAACTGGGCGATGTTTTTGCCGAACTGGTGCTTCACAACCAGGCTGCAATCCAGGAGCAGCTCGATGGTGTTGTAGAGGGTGGCCCGGCTGACGCGGTAGTTCTTGTTCTTCATGAAGATGTACAGGGACTCGATGTCGAAATGGCCGTCCCGGGAATAGATTTCATCCAGAATGGCATATCGCTCGGGTGTTTTACGGTGTCCCTTTTTTTCAAGGTATTCGGTGAAAATCTGTTTCACAGTCTCCTTGGTTTCCTCATGCACCATAATTCAGTCTAGATAAAAATTGCCTCGCTAAGATAAGAATAATTTTTATTTAGAACGGATAAGCGCCGGATTTCGAAAGGAGGGAAAACGCCCTGAAACGGAGCGAGGGAAGGACTCATTCGGTGACCTCGACCCGGTGGACGGAGTCCACGCCCTTCAGTTTCATCAGATTGAGAATCAGATTGTTGAGGTCGCTGGTGTTGTGGACATACAAATCGATGGTCCCGCTGAAGATGCCATCGTGCCCGTGAAGGTTGATGGTGCGCATGGAGATGTTCAGCTCCTTGGTGATGGTGTTTGTGATGGAATTGTACACCCCGAACCGGTCCCAGCCGCTGAGCTGGACGCGGGCCAGGTAGGAGAGGACCTTGTGCTGGGTCCATTTGGCAGCAACCAGCCGGTTCCCCTGGCTCGACATGATCTTCACGGCGGTGGGGCAATCGGTTCGATGGATCAGCAGGCTGCTGTTTTCCTGCTTCACGGCCACCACCTCGTCGCCCGGGATGGGGTTGCAGCATTTGGCAAGGAAGTAGGTGGGTTCTTCGTCCTCGATGTTCTCCTTGAGGAGCAGGGTGCCCTTGGAATCGTATTCATGCCTTGCCTCCCCGGTTTTCTTCTGGGAGCGGCCCACGGACAGGTCCCACACCCGGACCCATTTGTTTTTGGTGTTCTTGCTCAGGATGTCCTTGAGTTCCTCCAGGTTGATCAGTCCGGTCCCGATTTTGGAATAAAGCTCATCCTTGTGGGTGGCGCCGTAGGCCGGGACCAGTTTTTTCAGGATGCGGGAACTGGGGGTCAGGTTCAGATCCTTCAGTTTGTCGATGAGCATCAGCTTGCCCACCTCGGTGCGATTCTTGGTTTCCGCCTTGAGTGCGTTCTTGATGGCCGATTTGGCTTTCACCGTGGAGGCGTAATGGTACCATTCCACGGTGGGTTTCTGGACCCCCGAGGTGAGTACCTCCACCTGGTCGCCGCTGGAGAGCTTGTGGCTCAGGGGAACCAGTTTGTGGTTGACCTTGGCGCCAATGGCCTTGTTGCCGATTTCCGTGTGGATGTCGTAGGCAAAATCCAGGGCCGTCGCCCCCTGGGGCAGGGTGACGATGTGTCCCTTCGGGGTGAAGACCATGATCTCCGAGGCGAAGAGGTTCAGCTTGAAGTCGTCGAGGAATTCCATGGCATTGCCGGACGGCGATTCCAGGGTCTCCCGGATCCGTTTGATCCACTTGTCCAGCTCGGATTCCGGTGCCGTTTTGTCCTTGTACTTCCAGTGGGCGGCAAATCCCCGTTCGGCGATCTCGTTCATCCGGGTGGTCCGGATTTGCACCTCCATCCATTTCCCGTTGGGTCCCATGACCGTGGTGTGGAGCGCCTCGTACCCGTTGGCCTTGGGGGTGGACACCCAGTCCCGGATCCGTTCGGGTTTGGGGGCATAGATATCCGTGATGATGGAGTAGATGCTCCAGCACTGGCTTTTCTCGGGGATGCCGGGTTTGGGATTGAAAACGATGCGGATGGCAAACAGGTCGTAGATTTCCTCGAAGGTGACGTTCTTCTGGTGCATCTTCTGCCACACCGAATAAATGGATTTGGGTCGGCCCGAGATGTTGAAATCAAACCCGTTCTTCATCAATGCATCAATGATGGGCAGGGAGAAGTGGTTGATCAGGTGAAGCCGCCGTTCCTCTGTCAGCTTGATCTTTTCCGAGATCTCGTTGTACACCTCCGGGTACCGGAATTTCAGGCTCAGGTCCTCCAGTTCCGTTTTCAGGGAATACAGCCCCAGCCGGTGGGCCAGGGGGGCGTAAAGATAGATGGTTTCCCCGGCGATCTTGATCTGTTTGTGTCGGGGGAGGGAGCCCAGGGTCCGCATGTTGTGGAGCCGGTCGGCCAGTTTCACAAAGATCACCCGCACGTCGTCGGACAGGGTCAGGAGCATCTTCCGGAAATTCTCGGCCTGGAGGGAATTGGTTTCCTTGTCGAACACCCCTGATATTTTCGTGAGGCCGTCGACGATGGAGGCGATTTTCTTGCCAAAGGCATTCTCAATGTCCTCCAGGGTCAGGTCGGTGTCCTCCACCACATCGTGCAGGATGGCGCACACCGTGCTGGTGACCCCCAGGCCGATTTCCTCGCTGACAATGAGGGCCACTTCCAGGGGATGGATGATGAAGGGT
>JAWKKO010000032.1:0-40098 GCA_041393235.1 Bacteroidales bacterium | reverse complement strand
CGTTTTCGGGTTGGTCATAGATGCCGGGGTCCAGGATCTGGATTTCCATGCCGGTCTGGTAGGGGTACAGGAAGGACGGGTCTTCGCTCACGCCCCACATGAAGCCGCTGTTGGCGCCCGGGGAGACTTTCCAGTCGAATTTGATCTCGAAGTTGCCATAGCTCGCGTTGGAGATCAGGCTGGCGTCGCCGGTGCCGGCTTCCAGGTCGGAAACGCCGTTGAAGGTCAGCACGTCGTTTTCCACGATCCAGCCGGTTTTGTGGCCGGTGTCCTGGAAGTAATGCCATTTGTCCAGGTTGTTGCCTTCCAGGAGGTTTTCCCATTCGGCTTCCTTCGGGGTGCAAGCCAGGACCAGTGCGGCCGTGGCAAGAAACAGGGTGATCTTTTTCATGGGGATTGGTTTCAAGGTTGGTTTTGGGTTGGTTCTGCCTGAACAAATTACGGAATTTGGTGAAATGGGCGCATGGGGAGGGGAAACATTTCGGGTTTGAAAAATCGGCTCATTGCCTTACTTTTGCATTCTCAAACCCCCAAGCGGTGACAAGACTGAGCGTGAACATCAACAAGGTGGCCACCCTGCGCAATGCGCGGGGGGGGAACACCCCCGACGTGCAGAAGGTGGCGGTGGACTGCCAGCTGTTCGGTGCCCAGGGCATCACGGTGCACCCCCGTCCCGACGAGCGGCACATCCGCGTCCGGGATGTGGAATTGCTCCGACCGCTGGTCACCACGGAATTCAACATCGAGGGCTATCCTTCCCGGAGCTTCATCGACCTGGTGTGCCGCATCCGGCCCGAGCAGGTCACCCTGGTGCCCGATCCGCCGGATGCCCTGACCTCCTCCGCGGGGTGGGACACGGTGGCAAACAAGTCCTTTCTCACCGAGGTCATCGCGGAATTCCGGAGTCACGGAATCCGGACGTCCATCTTTGTGGGCACGGAGCGACGGTTCATTGAAGGGGCGGCCCGGGTGGGAACCGACCGGGTCGAGCTCTACACCGAGCCCTATGCCACCGCTTTTCCGGCCGGTCCGGAGCAGGCCGCGGCTCCTTTTGTGGAGGCGGCGGTGCTGGCCCGGGACCACGGACTTGCGCTCAACGCGGGACACGACCTCAGCCTGGCGAACCTGCGCCACCTCAAGCTGGCCATCCCCTGGCTCGAAGAGGTGTCGATCGGTCACGCCCTCATCTCGGAAGCCTTGTATTACGGCCTCCAGAACACCATCCAGATGTACCTGCGCCAGCTGCGCGAGCCGGAACCCGAGCCCGGAGAAAGCCCCATGGAACCATGATCATTGCCGAACAAAAACGCAAGGAGAACATCGCCGAATACCTGATCTACATGTACCAGGTGGAGGACATGATCCGGGCCCACGGGCTCGATGTCGACAGCATCGAGAAGAGCCTGATCAACAGCTTTGAGGTCTCCTACGACGTCAAGCGGGAGATGCGGGAATGGTACAAGAACCTGATCCAGATGATGCGGGACGAGGGCAAGGAAAAAACGGGTCACCTCGCCATCCTGGAAAACATCACCGGGCAGATGGAAGACATGCACCGGGAAATCCTGAACGACGGGGTGGACATGGCTTACCGGGAGGTGTACCGGAACGCCCAGCCCAACATCGAGGCCCTGCGGATGCGGTCGGCCTATCGAAAGGATCCCGACATCCATGTGGCCCTGGACGGTCTCTATGCCCTCCTGTTGCTGAAGATAAAAAAGACCCCCATCACCGAGGAAACGGCCCGGGCCTTCGATACCATCGGCGAGCTGGTGGGCGAGCTCACCCTACGGTACATGTCTTGAAACTGCATTATCGCACATACGGACCCCAGGGGCCTCCGCTTCTCATCGTGCACGGCATGTACGGTTCGGGCGACAACTGGGCTGGCATTGCCCGGGAGCTGGCCTCGGATTTCACGGTCTATGCGATCGATCAGCGGAACCACGGGCAGTCGGGCCACAGCATGGAACACAATTATCAGGTGCTTCGGGACGATCTCTGCGAATTCATGGACGAACACGGACTGGCCAAGGCGGTGCTCATCGGGCAGTCCATGGGCGGGAAGGCCGTCATGAGTTTTGCCATGGAATGTGCCCACCGGGTGGCGGCGCTGATTTCGGTCGACATTGCCCCCCGGTCGTACAACGACCTGGCCCTGGAATCGCGGTCGGCCGCCAACCATGGAAAAATGATCGATGCGATGCTTCGGGTCGACCTCAGTCGCATCGCCAGCCGGGAGGATGCCGACCAGGTCCTGCGCACCTCCATCGGCTCGGACCGGATCCGGAGCTTTCTGCTGAAGAACCTGAAGCGGCAACGGGACGGGAGCTATCGCTGGGCTCTGAACCTTCCGGCCCTCAAGGAAAACCTGGACGCCATCATGGACGGCCTGGATGTCACCGATTTGCTGGAAGAAGGGGGGATCACCGGCTTTCCCGTGCTGTTCGTGGCCGGGGAGCGATCCGATTACATCCGCCCCGAGGACCACGGTCTCATCCGGGATCTTTTCCCCGGCGCCCAAATCGTCACCATCCCCGGCGCCGGCCATTGGGTCCATGCCGAACAACCCGAACTGCTGGTGAAGAACATCCGGTATTTTCTGGACGTGTAGGAGGACCGGTCATCGACCCGGCGTGGATTCGGACGGATTCTTTTTCTCGTAGAACACGACGCCGACTCGCCGGATGTGATCGATCAGCTCCTTGTTGTCAAGCTTGTCGAACAAGGACACATCGATCCATCAACTCCTGGAATCTAAGAAACTCCGGGTGGTAATCATTGAGAATCTTTTGGTAGATCTCCTTGGTTGTTTCTTCCTGGTAGGTATGGGACGTCTTGATCCGGCTTGTGATCATTTCCATCCAAACATCGCCGTTTGCAATGAGTTGGGATGCAAAGGCATACCGGATGGCATCCCTGGAGCCTGCAATCTCCGAATTTCCCTGGTAGAGTGCATAGTCTTTCATCACATTCCACGCCATCTCATAGGTGTATTCGAATCGGTGAATGAGGCCATCCTTGATGATGTGCCCCAGTACATCCCCTGGTTCCCCGGGCAGGTTGCGGATGAATTCAATGGCTTCGGTGAGCTTTGCCAAGGCTTTCCGATAACTGGAGAACCGTTGTTCCCAGCGATTGTCCGTTGTGCCTGTCATGATATAAAAATACGATAAATCCGGCAATTGACTGCATCACAACACATCGATCAACACACGGGTGCGGCCCCCGGAGGCACGGTTCAGGATTTTGCAGGAGATGGTGACTTCGTGGTGCTTGTTAAAGAGTTGGAGGTAGTTGTTGAGGATTTCCAGGCCCTTTCCTTTTCTTCCTTCCAGTTCGAAAGCTTTCTCGAAACCGACTCCGTTGTCGGTGACCAGGATCAGGATGCCGGGTCCGGTCCGGTGGATGCCGATTTCGATTTCTCCCCCCGCATCCAGATGGAAGATTCCGTGCTTGATGGCGTTCTCAACGAAAATCTGGATCAGCATCTTCGGGATCACCACGGCCATGTCGACTTCCTCGTCGAGGCGGACCGACCAGGTGAATTTGTTGTCGAAGCGGTTGGTTTCGATCTGGAGGTAGGATTTCACGAAATCGATTTCTTCCCCCAGGGTGGTGGCCGATTCGAAGGCATTGGACATCACCCGCCGCATCAGGTCCGACAAGCGGGTGAAGTGGAGGGACTCAGTGTTGTGCGGCACAAGATGCAGGGGATCGGTCATTCGTTCCCCTAAGTACGGAATTTCCCTGAATCGGGAGACGGCATGGGGTTGTTATTGTATGAAGGGCCCCTCCCCGGGAAGGGACGGTTCTTCTTAGTGATCGAATGACCGGAACTCCCGAAGCCGGAGATGGGATCCGATGGTTTTGATTTCATCGGGGGGGATCGATGCTTCCCGGGCGATTCGTGGCCATTGCGAAACCGACTCGATTACTTCCTCCAGAATCTCCTGCGCTTTTTTGATTCCGAACAGCCGGGCGAATTCCAGCAAATCCTGACGGCTGAAATGATCAAACTTTCCTCCGATGGAGGATTGGTGCACGTCGGTCCAGGTCCCCCCGGGTTTGTATTGATACGTCAGATCGTAGGCCGGGGAGATGCGCCATGTGCCATCCGCATCCATGAGAAAGGAGAAGTTCTTCACATGATCGTCCTGGTTCCTGGCGACGACATTGAACAGCATCCGTCTGTATTGCTGCTCAAACTGGGGATAGGGCAGGTTCAATCGTTTCATGACCCGGAACAAGGTTTCGTAGCTGCCGGCACGGAGCAATCGGTAGTCGATCCCGGCCAGCGCGCCCAGGCTTTGCATGTGGACTTTTTCCCCAGTTGGGGTTCTGTCGAATCGTTTCGTTAAAAAATGAAACCTGCCATTTTCTTCGTGCAACCCACAATCGGTCATGTCAATTCCGGCATTCCGGGCCATCTGGTGGTAGGCGTATTCGATCCGCCCTTTGCCCTGTCCTTCCCCCAGGCTTTTCTCGTTCACTCCGTCCATCTTCAGCAACCAATACGAAAAATCGCCGGACTGGGTCACATCCCCCGGCCTGATTTCAAGGATGTTTTGATTCTCATCGGTTCGAATTGCAATCAGGGCTTTTGCTCTGGCTCCGCCCACGGATGTACCGATCCGCAGGATGTCGGTCAGGCTTTCCCGATCCAAATCCCTGTAGGAAATGACTTTTTTTCCTTCCAATACCTGCCGGGCGACTTCCGTCAGCTCGTCAATCCGGATGCTCCGATGCCCCGATTGTTTGTGTCGAAGGGGACGGAATTCCAGGGCTCCCATCCCCCGGTTCCCGATGTAGGTCAATCGTTCCACCGGATCGATCGCATCCAGGGAAAGTTGTTGCTGGCGCAGCCATTCCTTGAGCAGGATGTTTCCAAAATCGTCCGGCATGGAGTCGGACAACACGTAGGGAAGGTTGTGGAAGTTTGCATGATCCCGGGAGGTTTCGAAGACCCCCTCCTCCAGCGGCATCAGAATGGGGGAAGGTTCCCGGTTCCGGGTTCTTGCTTCCACGCTGTACTGAAAGGTGGTGGTTCCTCTGTCCGGGTTCCATTCTGCCAGGCCGAGGCGTTCTCCGTACAATGAGACTTCCACAATCATAGGTTCCGATGCTTGGAGGTGGCTCTTTTTCGATCTGATTTCAATCGGGCTTGCTCAAGCTTCTTTTTCAGTTCCAGATTTTCTCCCACCCGGAAAACGGATTCAAAATCTTTGATCCGGTTCAATCTGGAGAGGATGCGGATCAGGGTTTCCAGGCTTGTGGATTGCCCCTGTTCGATCAAGCTGATGGTGGAAACGCTCAGGCCGCAGGATTCTGCCAGCGCTTTCTGGGTGAGGTTGTGTTGCAACCGGATTTTTTTCAATCGGGTCCCAACCTCCTTCAAAATCTCCTGTTCGGTCAGAAATGCCCAGTTTTCCATCGTTCCTGCCTCTGTTCGTTTCCTCGATCGGAAGCAAAGATAACAATAACTTATGAAATATTCAGTGTTGTGGTCCTATTTCGGCCATAACAATGAAGATATGCGTAGTTACGATGGGTTCACTCGTCCGTTGGTGGTGTCGATGAAGTTGAGGATCTCGTCCCGGCCGGCGCCGGTCTCGGCGCTGGATTCGAAGATCAGTGGCAGCTCGTCCCAGTCCTCGGAAAGCTTCATTTTGAGCAGGCTGAGGTTGTGGGACTTGTCCTTCTGGTTCACCTTGTCGGTTTTGGTGAGAACGAGCACGAAGGGCAACCGGCTGTCGCCCAGCCATTCGATGAAGTCGAGGTCGAGTTGCTGGGGCGGATGGCGGGCGTCGATGAGCACGAAGAAGCACACAAGGTTGGTGCGCCGTTGCCCGTATTCTTCGATCATGCGGCCGAAGGTTTCCCGTTCTTTTTTGGACACCTTGGCGAAACCGTAGCCGGGAAGGTCGGCCAGAAACCAGTCGCCGTTGATCTTGAAGTGGTTGATCAGCCGGGTTTTCCCCGGTGTGGAGGAGGTCTTGGCCAGCTTTTTCCGTTGGACCAGCATGTTGATCAGGGAGGACTTGCCCACGTTGGAACGTCCGATGAAGGCGTACTCGGGCAGGGTTTCGTTGGGACACAGGCCCACGTGGGGACTGCTGGAAATGAATTCGGCCGATTTGATGTCCATGGGCAGTGCGGTTTTGGATCAGGGAATGTACACCTCCAGGAGGTTGGCTTTTCCCCGGGGAAGGATGGTCAGGTTTTTCAGTTCGTTGGGAATCAGTACGGTCTCCCCTTTGTTGATGGAGACGGTTCCCCCGGGATACGCGATGGTGGCGCCGCCTTCGGTGCACAGGTAGATGACGAAGGAATCGATCAGGTTGTAGTCTTTTTCCACGGGCTGATCGAGGCGGATGACGCTGGTGTTGAAATAGGGGCAGGTCACCGCGGGAACGGTGCTGTTGAGGATGGTGGCGTAGGGGGTCTTGTAGACGGCCTGCCGTTTGAAGTCGATGGCATCCAGGGCCTGGTCGGTGTGAAGCTCACGCCCTTTTCCCGAGGCATCAGTCCGGTCCCAATCGTACATCCGGTAGGTGATGTCGGAGGTTTGCTGGATCTCGGCCAGCAGGACGCCGGGTCCGATCGCGTGCACCCGTCCCGCCGGGATGAAGTAGATGTCCCCGGGCTTCACGTCCTCCACGTTCATCACCGAGGGCAGCTGCCCCTCACGGAGAAGCATTCCATAGGATTCCTTGTCCAGGTCCCGGTTGAACCCCACCACCAGCTTGCCTTCCTCCGAAGCCAGGATGTACCACATTTCGGTCTTCCCGAAACTCTTGTGCCGTTCCAAGGCCATGTCGTCGCCGGGGTGCACCTGGATGCTCAGGTAGTCGGCGGCATCGATGAATTTGATCAGCAGGGGGAAGGTGAGCCCGAACCGGTCGTAGACCTGTTCCCCCAGGAGGTCGCCCATGTACACTTCCATGACCTCCTGCAGGTTGTTCCCGGCCAGGAAGCCGTTGGCCACGACAGAGAGGTCGCCCTCGACGCCGGAAATCTCCCAGCTTTCCCCGGCCGTTTCCGAGGCCTCTTTTTTGAGCACGTCCCGCAACCGGGATCCGCCCCAGATTTTGTCTTTGACGATGGGGGTGAATTTCAGGGGATAGAGACTGTTTTCCATGGTTGTTTCAAACGCTTTGGGTTCGGGCACAAAGTAAACATTGTTTCTTCAAATGAGCGAATTTGTAAAATAACTGAGGTTAATTTCATGTGGTTTTGTAAAAAAACTGAGGTTATTTTCGTTCGTTTTTGTAAAAAAACGGAGGTTAATTTCAGTTTGGGGAATTCCTGACGGGATGGCTATCTTTGCTCAAAATCGTCGCACATGTTGATCATTGGCATCGCCGGGGGCACCGGATCGGGGAAAACCACCGTGGTGAAGAAGATCATGGACCGGATCCCCCGGGACCGGGTGGCCTTGCTTCCCAGGATTCCTACTACTACGACAGCGGACACCTGCCATTGGAGGAACGGCAGAAGATCAATTTCGACCACCCCAAATCCCTGGAGTTCGACCTGCTGGTGGACCACATCCGGCAGCTCCGGGCCGGAAACCCCGTGGAGCAGCCCATTTACAGCTACCTCACCTGCACCCGGGCCAAGGAAACCATCCAGGTGCTGCCCCGGGAGGTGGTGATCATCGAGGGCATCCTCATCTACACCCACGCCCCCCTGATCAGGGAGATCGACATCAAGGTGTTCGTGGATGCGGATTCGGACGACCGCTTGGGGCGGGTGATCACCCGCGACATGATGGAACGGGGACGGGACGTGAAAACGGTGCTGCAGCGGTACGAGAAAACGGTCAAGCCCATGCACCTTCAGTTCATCGAGCCTTCGAAGCGCTACGCCGACATCATCGTCCCCCAGGGCGGCCACAACGAGGTGGCCATCTCGGTCCTCCTGCACACCATTGCCCGGAAATTGAATTTGTAAATGCGGGTGAGGTGCCCGACCGGCCGGAAGATGAGGATGCCGGACGGTCTCCGTGAATCCCCTGCCATTCCCCGGGGAAAACTCCTGATTTCTTTTTCCCCTCCGTGGGGTTTGGAACATTATTTGCTTCCTATGAGGGAAACCTGTAAGTTTAGACCCGCATGCTAGCGCGCGAACTCATATCGGATGTGGTGACGGCCCTCAAGACTTCCGATTCCGGAACCCAGGCCCTGGGCTGGATGGAAGTGTTCCGGGTGAAACATTTGCCCATTGTGAACCACCGGGAATTCCTGGGGCTCATCTCCGATGCCGACATCTACGACCTGAACAATCCGGACGAGGCGGTGGGGAACCACAACCTGTCCCTGGAGCAGCCCTATGTGACGGAAAAGCAGCACATCTACGAGGTCATCGAGCTGTTGTCGCGGCTCAAGCTCACCCTCGTACCGGTGCTCGATGCAGAAAAGCATTACCTGGGCGTGATCACCATGGAGGACCTGACCCGGAACTTCGCCCGGCTTTCGGCCATGAAGCAACCCGGAGGCATCATCGAACTGGAAATGAACCAGCACGATTACTCCCTGTCGCAGATTTCGCAGATCGTAGAAAGCAACAACGGGCGGGTGCTGAGTCTCTACGTCGATTCCAAGGACGATCCCAGCCGGATCCGGGTGACACTGAAGCTGAACCTGACCGAGCTGACCTCCGTGATCCAGACATTCGAGCGCTACAATTACCAGGTGGTTTCCCTGCACATGAACGACGCCGACCTGGACGAGTTTTACCAGGAGCGCTTCGATGTCTTCCTCAAATACCTGAACACCTAAATGCAAGTTGCCGTTTACGGAAGGAATTTTCCTTCCTCCGCCCGGGAAAACATTGCCTCCCTGTTCAGCAAACTGCACCAGCACCATGCCGGGATCTGGGTGTACGAACCGTTTTTCGAGCACCTGCAAGCGAATCTGGGGCTCCGGCCCGAGGTGGAAGGTTTCTTTCACGACCACACCGACCTGCCCATGCAAACGGAGTTTCTCTTCAGTCTCGGGGGCGACGGTACCTTCCTGGAAACCGTCCACCTGGTCCGCGACAGCGGAATTCCCGTGCTGGGGGTGAACATCGGACGACTGGGCTTCCTGTCCTATGTGTCGCCCGAGAATCTGGCCGAATCCCTCGACAGCATGTTCCGGGGCGGCTTCGACATCGAAGAGCGGATGCTTCTGCAGGTGAGCGTCAGCGACCGGCCCGACGACCCCAGGAACCTGGCTTTGAATGAGGTCCGCATCTACAAGAACAGCGGCTCCCTGATCACCGTCCACGTGCGGGCCAACGACGAGTTTCTGAGTGCGTACTGGGCCGACGGCCTGCTGTTGTCGACCCCCACCGGATCCACGGCCTACAACCTGAGCGTGGGGGGCCCCATCGTGGTCCCGGAGATGGAGAGCATGATCCTCAGTCCCATCGCCCCCCACAACCTGACGGTGCGTCCCCTCGTGCTGCCGGACTCTTCCGTGTTGAAGCTGTCGGTGGACACCCGCGACCCCCAGTTCCAACTGGCCATGGACAGCCGGATGATCGATCTGGACCGGGAAGCGACGGTCACCGTGAGGAAGGCGCCTTTCAGCCTGCGCATGGTGCGCATCGAAAACATCAGTTTTTACAGTACCTTGCGCAACAAATTGATGTGGGGTGCCGATAAACGGAATTAGAAAATATTTGTTTATTTTTATCTTTGATTTGCACACAAGCCGTCCATGAAGAAAACGCTCTGGATTCCACTGGTACTGATTTTGTTGGCCCTCACGGTCGAGAGCTCCGCCCAGCAAACCTGGCGGCTCCGGCGCTACGAAGGGCAGGTGTACCTGGCCACCACGAGCATGTACGGCGACATCGGACTGGCCAACAAGCCCTTTGCCAACCTTTTCAACGGCGTGCGGCCCAGTGCGGGCTTCACCGCCCGGTACGCCCTCACCCGGAACATCGGTGCGGCAGTCGATCTGTCCTACCTCATGTACGGCGGAAAGGACGAGGTGGGCAGCAGCCACGGCCGGGTGTATTCCTTCATGACCAACGCCTTCCAGCACACGGCACGCATCGAGATGTACGTGCTGGGCCAGGACGTTCGCTACCGTTCGGCGGCCATGTACAACCGCCGGGGGATGGTGAACAATTTCAACAAACTGAACATGTACCTCTACGCCGGATTGGGCGGATCCCTTTCCAAGGCGAGGATTTACGATCTGAACAACGACCGTGCCGAACCGCTGACCAACCCGGGGTACCACCCGGAGATGCAGTATGCCGTTGTCTTTCCGGTGGGAGCCGGGCTCAAGTGGGCCCTGGATGCCCGCTGGAGCATGGGCACGGAATTCGGATACCAATTCACTCTGACCGACAAACTGGACGGTTATGCCCCGGTAGCCTCCCAGTACAATGATTCGTATTACGTGATCAGCCTCCGGGCGATCTACAAATTGAGAAATGACCGCCGGAACATGCCCATTTTCAACAAGCTGTACCGGTAGAAGATAACAGGGAGATCATGACCAAGAAATTCCGGGTACTTGTATTGTTCGTACTGGTTCTGTTGCCGCTCAACAGCCAGGCGCAAATGCTCTGGCGCATCCTTCGCTACGAAGGCGGGGTGGGGCTGGGCTCCGTTCAGCCCTTCACCGACATCGGGCCGGCCAGCAACGAATTCAGCAACTTTTTCAACGGGACCAGGCCCAACCTGACCCTCGATTTCCGGTACAAGCTCGACCCCATGGTGGCGCTGAAGCTGGACTTGGGGTACGTCTGGATCGGCGGCCGGGACGTGGCCAGCGACAACCATGCCCGCCCCATTCCCGGGACACTTGGCAATGCGGATTTTCTCTATGCCTTTGGCACCCATGCCTTTGAACACACCATCCGCCTTGAGTTGTACGCCCTGGGCGACGGCCGCTTCCGCACCAGCGGGGCCATCTACAACCGGAAGGGGATGTTGAACGATTTCAACACCCTGTATGTGTACGGTTTCATCGGAGCAGGCGGGGTCCTGCACAAAAGCAAGGTGTATGAAGCCGGCAACCGGGGCAACGATTTGTCCGGCCAGGTGGAGGGCGTCAATACTAATCTGTTGTGGACACCCGTTATCCCCATAGGGATCGGAGTGAAGTATTCCATAAGTTCCAAATGGACCGTCGGAGGCGAAATCGGCTACCGCTATTTCATGGGCGACTTTCTGGACGGTTATTCCGATTCATACTTTTCCGAGTATGATGACTATTACTATTTGCTCAGTGCGAAAATTCTCTACAGGATCCGGGCGGGTCGAAGCGGGTTGCCCACCTTCAAGAAATACCTCTATTGATCCTTCGGGTCGAACGCAATCCGCCAGGCCGGTTCTCCGTTCCGGGCCGGGGCGGAAACCCGGACGTTGTTTCGCGATCCTTCTTTTGCTGGGGCTGCTTTTCGGACCGGGCAGTTCCCTGCAGGCCCAACGGAACACCGACATCGGTTTTTTCACCGGGGTTCCCTGGTACCTGGGCGATCTGAGTCCCGTCGTACCCACCCCGACGGTGGTGCCGCCGGCCATCGGTCCCATTCTACGCTACAACATCAACATGCGCTACGCCCTCCGAGCGCATGCGGTGGTCTTTTCCCTGGGGGCCGTTGATCAAGAATTCCGGCAAGTTGGGGCGGAATTCCAATCAAGTTTCGTAGATTTGGGCCTTGATTTCGAGTTCAACTGGTGGCCTTACAAAACCGCGTTCAAGAAGACCCCATACACGCCGTACGTAACGGCCGGACTGGGGTACGCTCTGGACTATCTGGGGGGATCGGAATCGCACCTGAACCTGCCGTTTGGCGGGGAGTGAAAGCGAACCTGGGGCGACCGGCCTCAGCGGCGGCCTGGAGGTCAGCATGCGAAAAACCTTCACCGATGCGCTGGACGGAGTGTACAACCTGGAGGGGAAGGGGTGAGTTCTCGGTTGTGAATACGGACTGGGTCCTGTTCACCGGAGTGTTCGTCACCTACAAGATCTTTAATTACAGGGAAGAGTGTCCGGCCTACGATTGACGACCGGCGAAACCTATGAGTCTGAAAGAACAAATAAACCGGAATCTGCTGCCCAGGCACATCGCCATGATCATGGACGGCAACGGTCGCTGGGCCAGGAAAAAGGGCGGCGAGCGGCTGTTCGGGCACAGAAACGGGGTGGAATCGGTGCGCCAGGTGGTGGAAGCCGCCGGCGAGCTGGGTGTCGAATACCTGACCCTCTACGCATTTTCCACCGAGAACTGGAAGCGGCCCAAGACCGAGATCGACGGGTTGATGGGGCTGCTGAGCCACACCATTGCCAAAGAAACCAGCAAACTAAACGAAAATAATGTCCGCCTGCTAGTGGTTGGAAACATTGCTGACCTTCCGGGAAGCGTGCAGAAGCGCCTTGCTCAGGCGGTGGATCTCACCTCCAAAAACACGGGGCTCAAGCTGGTGCTTGGGCTCAGCTACAGCGGGAGATGGGAAATCACCGATGCGGTCAAACGCATGTGCAGGGACGCCAGCACCGGGAAGCTGGATCCGGACAAAGTGGATTCCTGTCTGCTGGAATCCTACCTTGCCACAGCCTTCATGCCCGATCCCGAGTTGTTGATCCGCACCAGCGGAGAACGAAGGATCAGTAATTTTTTGCTCTGGCAACTTGCCTACACCGAGCTCTACTTTACTCCGGTATTGTGGCCCGATTACCGCAAGGAGCATTTTTACGAAGCCATCATCGATTACCAGAGAAGGGAGCGACGGTTCGGGATGGTGGATGAAAAGCCCAGGGCTGAAACAGTGAATAATTACATGCAGGAATGAAACAACGGACGTACGCAATTTTCGCCCTCCTGATCCTCGCAACGACGCTGGCGGCTCAGGAAAAAATCAACTATGACTCCCTCCCGGTGATCGACTACGAAAGTCCCCGGGAATATGTGATCGCCGACATTCAGATCAGCGGGGTCGAATTCATCCAGAAAGAGGTGCTCATCAGCCTTTCGGGGCTGAAAGTGGGCTCCAAAGTGACCCTCCCCGGCGACAAGGTCACCGATCTCCTCAAGAAATTCTGGGCCCAGGGACTTTTTCGGATGCCAAAGTGACGGCCACGATGATCCGCAACGATTCGGTGTGGATCGACATCTCACCACGGAGCAAAGCCGCATGTCGGCCCTGAACCTGGAGGGCGTGGGCAAATCGGAGAAGGAGGACATCCTGGAAAAGATCAACCTCCGTCCGGGCCAGCAGGTGACCGCCGACATCATGGACAACACGGAAACGGATCATCCGGGAGCATTTCATCGAGAAGGCTTCCGGAACACCGACGTGGACATCCTCCTCTACTGACTGCGACACCTCCGGGTGAACATGGTGCAGATGGAGATCCAGATCCACAAGAACCAGCGGGTCAAGATCGATGAAATTTACTTCTCCGGCAACCAGGCCTTTTCGACAACCTGCTTCGGCGCAAGATGAAGGACACCAAGAAGGTGAACTGGAACATCTTCAAAGCCTCCAAGCTGGTCTCCAAAACCTTCAAGGAGGACAAGGCCAAGCTCATCGAATTTTACAACGAAAACGGATACCGCGATGCCAAGATCCTGGGCGACTCGGTGGCGCCTTCGCCCAAGAAGGAGGACCGGCTCGACTTGTACGTCAACGTGGAGGAGGGCAACCGGTTCTACTTCGGCGACATCACCTGGGTGGGGAACACCAAGTATCCTTCGGAACTGCTGAACAATGTGCTGGGCATCGAAAAAGGTGACGTATTCGACCAAACGGTGCTGGACGAGCGCTTGTTCATCGACGAGGATGCGGTGAACGGGGTCTACCTCGACAACGGCTACCTCTTTTCGTCCATCACCCCGGTGGAGATGAGCGTGGAGGACGACACGATCGATTTCGAAATGCGCATCTACGAAGGGGAGATCGCCACCATCGACCGGGTCATCATTTCCGGGAACAGCCGGACCAACGAACACGTGGCACGACGGGAGATTTACACCTATCCGGGCGACAAGTTCAGCAAGCAGGCCCTGATCCGGTCGGTGCGGGAACTGGCCAACCTGGGACACTTCGATCCGGAACAGATCGAGCCCAACCCCATCCCCAATCCGGCCGAGGGAACCGTGGACATCGAATACAAGCTGATGGAGCGGGCCACCGACCAGCTGGAGATTTCGGGCGGATACGGCGCCGGCATGCTGGTGGCCACCGTGGGGATCCGCTTTTCCAACTTTGCGGCCAGCCGCCTGTTCGATCCCAAGGCCTGGCGTCCGGTGCCTTCGGGCGACGGCCAGACCTTCTCGGTGCGGGCCCAGACCAACGGCCGGCTCTTCCAGTCCTACAACTTCTCCTTTGTGGAACCCTGGCTGGGCGGCAAGAAACGAAATTCCTTCTCCATTTCCGGTTACTATTCCAAACGGAACCTGAACGCCTGGCAGATTTACTCCGGGTTCAGCCGGGCCGACGACGTGGAGGATCAGTACTACGCCGTGGCCGGTCTGACCGTGGGGCTGGGCCGGCGCATCAGCTGGCCGGACGACTATTTCAGCCTCTACAACGGCCTGTCGTTCCAGCGCTACAAAGTGAAGGACTATCCCGACTACTTCATCGTGGAGAACGGGCATTTCAACAACTTCTCCCTGACCACCACCCTGGGACGGAATTCCCAGTCGCAGATCATTTACCCGAGAAGCGGGTCCAACCTGAGCCTGAGCCTGCAGGTCACCCCGCCCTACTCCCTCTTCCATCCCGAACGGAATTACAAGGAGATGATCGACGAGGACAAGTACAAGTGGGTGGAATACCACCGGTGGATGTTCAAAGCCGACTGGTACCACAGCCTTCTGGGCGACCTGGTGCTCATGACCCGGTTCCACTGGGGCTACCTGGGCCATTACAACAACGACATCGGACCCAGTCCCTTCGAAGGATTCGACCTGGGGGGCGACGGTCTGGCCGGATACAACCTCTACGGACGGGAAACCATCGCCCAGCGGGGGTATCCCAACAACAGTCTGACGCCGAAGATCATGATCAACGGCGATCCGCAAAAGCCCGGGAACGTGTACACCAAATACACCCTGGAATTGCGCTATCCCGTGAGTTTGAATCCCTCGGCCACCATTTTTGCCCTCACCTTCCTGGAAGCGGGGAACGCCTGGCACAGCATCGACGAGTTCAACCCCTTCGTGGTCAAACGGGCCGCCGGGGTGGGCATCCGGGCCTTCCTGCCCATGTTCGGGTTGCTGGGGATCGACTGGGCCTGGGGTTTCGACGAGTATCCCGGTTCCGACGGCATCAGCGGGTCGCAATTCCACTTCACGATGGGACAGCAGTTTTGATTTTTGGTACAGTGTTTGATTCAGGTATCCCATACAATTGTAAATTGTCGAACACATTGAAAAACCAACCGATATGAAAAAGCTCATCTTCACCGGCCTGGCCCTGTTTCTGGTGGCCGGCCTTGCCACGGCCCAGAAATTCGCCTTCGTCGATTCGGAATACATCCTGGAAAACATTCCCTCCTATGCAGCCGCCCAGGAGGAGCTCAACAAGATTTCCGAAGGGTATGAAGCCGAAATCAAGGCCCAGTACGACGAGATCGAGACCCTGTACAAAACCTACCAGTCGGAACGTGTCCTTCTCACCGATGACATGAAAAAGAAACGGGAAGAGGAAATCATGAACAAGGAACGCGAGGTGAAAGAATTGCAGAACAAGTACTTCGGTCCCGAGGGCGACCTGTCCGTCAAGCAGGGCGAGCTGGTGAAACCCATCCAGGACGCCGTCTACAAAGCCGTGAAGGAATTTTCGGCCGAAGGCAGCTACGCCGTCATTTTCGACACCTCCTCCGGCGCCTCCATTTTGTATTCCAATCCCCGCTACGACATGAGCGACGAGATCCTCAAGCGCTTGGGTTACAAATAAAAAAAAAGTGCTAGGTTTGTAGGCGTTTTAAAAAAACAAATCACTACCCAAATACCACAAGATGAAGAAGACCTTTAGAATCCTGTCCCTGGCCGCCGGTATGCTGGCCATGGGCGTTGCCCTTCATGCCCAGAAATTCGGGCACATCACCTCCGAGGAGTTGTTGCAGATCATGCCGGAATACGACTCGGCCCTGGTGAAGCTTCAGAAGCTGCAAAAGCAGTATGAGCTGGACATCGAAGGCATGCAGGTGGAAATCAACAAGAAGATCGATGATTTCAGCACGAACGAAACCACCATGAGCAACCTGATCAAGGAAACCAAAGCCGCTGAGATCCAGGATCTGCAGGTGCGTCTTCAGAATTTCACCCAACGGGCCCAGCAGGACCTGCAGCAGCAGAACATGGTCCTGATCCAGCCCATCATGGACAAGGCCCGCACCGCCATCAACGCAGTGGCCAAGGAGAAGGGCCTGATCTATGTCTTCGACCTCAGCCAGGGCAATCCGGTGTATACCTCGCCGGAAAGTCTGGATATGATGCCTCTCGTCCGAGCAAAGCTCGGACTCTAGGCAAGTTATAAAGTTTATAAAGTTTGTAAAGTTTGTAAAGGGGCAGTCGGCGGTGACTTTGCCACTCCCTTTACAAACTTTATTTCTTTAAGGACTTTATAACTTTATGGACTTTACAAACTACGATCTTCATGGAACAGAACAGCAACCGGAACAAGCCGATCGGATTGTTTGCCTCGAAGTGGGGGATTGACAGTGGCACGCGCGCTGCACAACCTGCTTCCCAACGAACGCTTCTTTATTTCGGAGATACGTACCGACATTGCCCCTACGGGGACAGATCTGGCGCGAGACCATCATCTAAGTATTCCTCGACATCGCCGATTTCTTGCTGGCCAAGGAATGCAAGGTCATTCTGATAGCCTGCAACTCGGCCTCCTCCAACGCCTTTCAGGAACTGGTGGACCATGTGGGCGACCGGGCCTGGTGCTGAACGTAATCGATCCGGTGGTGTCAACGTCCTCGACATGAAGGAGGGGGTGAAGTCGGTGGGCGTCATCGGCACCAAAGCCACCGTCCATTCCAGAACCTACGAGCAAAAGCTTTCTGGAAGGGGCCGCCCATCCTGGAGGGTTTCCTCCTGGCCACCGCTCTTGTGCCCTTGATCGAGGAGGGTTTGTCTTCGACGACATCTCCAACGCCATCATCCGGTCCCTGCCTGTCCCGCCCCCAGAGATGCAGGACATCGCACCCTGATCCTGGGATGCACCCATTACCCATATCATCCGGAACCAGATCAGCCGCTTTTCAACTTCCACAACGTGAACGTCCTGGACACGGCACTCATCGTAGCCCAGGCCGTAGGCCAGACAGCCGGAACATGCCCTGCTGGCCGACCAGCAGCCGGGGCCGGCTCCAGGTTCTTCAATCTCCGATCACACGCCTACTTCATGCACCATAGCAGACATGTTTTCAACGAAAGCCCCTGCACCTGGAAAGTCTTAGGTAGCCAAGAGTTCCTCAGGAGTTTAGTCCAAGTTTGTAAGGTTGTAAAGAGGGGGCGACTGGCGGGCGCCACCCGCTACAAACTATCTTTCTTTGAAAAGCTGACGCTATAACCTTACATACTTTAAGCTCTTGCCATCATCACACTTGGCCTGAGAGGTGGGATCGTGGGCTTTCCAAGGAGTTCATCCCCGAACACACAGCTCCAGCCTGGGCGTTCCGGTGGCGGTAGCCGCCGGCCAGGGTGAGCTTGTCGGGAATTGAGAAATTTGGCCAGGGCGTAGCCGTCCTCGAAGGACACCTCGCTGGTATTTCTCCGTAGGGATCGGGGACCATGGCATTCCCGTTTTTCAGGTGCTCGCCGTCATGGCCGATGGGATTGGAAAGGCGTAGCACACGCCGTTGTCATGTGGCGGGCCCGGCAGCCAGCGGGGAGCCAGCCCGTCCTTTGGGTCCGTCGAATTCCATCCGCAGGGGACGGGATCGGTGTGGCGGTTCTGCCGGAAGCGCGTCCTCCACATACCCCGGCCGGGCATGGCCGACAGGTGCATCCGGTGACGTGGGGTGCGAAGATCAGTTCGGCGCCCAGCAGGGTGATGGCCCACGGACATTCTCAATCACATTATTTGTATAGCAGATGAGGATGCCGCAGGTCCACCCGAACAGCGAAAACACCGTGTACTCCTCCCCGGCCGACAGGTGGGGACTGATGAAGGGATGGAGTTTCCGGTGACGGGCCACAAGACCGTCCCCATCCACCGCCACGTAGGTGTTGTAGAGTCGACCAGCGTCCTTTTCCACCGAGACCGGCCAGAACAACGACCCCAGCTCCCGGGCCAGGCGGATCAGCCGCCGGTGCGCTTCGCCATGGCACCTCCTCGGCCAGGGCTTCCAGTTCGGTCCGGTTCAAATCCTTGGTAAAGGTGTAGGCCGTGATGCACATCTCGTGAAAGCTGATCACCCGGGCCCCGTCGGAGGCGGCCTGTCGGGCCAGTTCCTCGATCCGCGCGAGGTTGTACGCTTTGTCCCCGTCCCGGGGTTCGGGTGCGCCACGGCAAGGGTCAGGTTTTCTTTCATGGGAGGATGGGTTTTCTGTACAGCCTCTTTGGACCGGATTGCCGGGGTCCTCCCGGTACCAGTCAGCGTAGGTGATGTAGTTTCGGGCGATCCCTTTGATCATGGTCTCGAAGCGGTGGGGATCGATGGTTTTCACTCGTTTGGCCGGGATGCCGGCATAGAGGCTGTTGGGCTCCAGCACGGTCCGTTCCAGGACCACGGATCAGCCGCCACAATGGTGTTGGATCCCACCACCGCGTGGTCGAAGGAGGTGAGGCCAGTGCGATCCGGGGCACTGGGTTCGATGCGGGCCCCATGGATGACGGCGTTGTGACCGATCGTGACATCGTCGCCGATTTCTGCAACGGAATCGTTGTAGGTGGTGTGGATGGTGCAGTTGTCCTGGATGTTGACCCGGTTGCCGATGCGGATCGAGTTCACGTCGCCCCGCAAAACGGCGTTGAACCAGACGGAGCATTCGTCGCGGACCACGTCCCCGATGATCACGGCCGTCTCGGCCGAAGTAGCAATTCGTTTACGCGTAGAGTGAAGCCCCGAAGTTCTTTGATGAGGCCCGCATATCAATTCAGCTGCATTTGGATGGTTGGCTTATTCGATCTCATTTGATGGTTGGTTGGGAACCATGCATTCAATTGATCGATCATTTTGCGAAACGCCGGATCGTGCATTGTTTGTAGCTGGCTCTGTTGAATGCTTCATGGTACAGGGAAGACGATCTCGGTATCACATTTTTCAAACACTCTTCGAATGCTTCTTTTAGCGAGGATGGTTTTCAGATCTCCGGGTCCCTTCCAATTGCCTTCACTCCAGCCAATCCTGAATGCTGATGGCAAATCCATTCAGAACCACTTTCAGAAGGTTTCTCCGACCCATATCCAGTTCTCCAGCTCGGGATCAATGGCAATCGCACATGTCCGATCGCCCCATCCGCAACGTGACAGTTTCTTTTCAAGGTTGCATTCAATGGTTGTTCTGGTTTCATTTTTCCTTTCCTGCCAGGGTTCGATCTAGGACAACCATCGCATGATGGAATTTATCCAGAAATGGACGCAAAGTCCTCCGGCTGTTAACGATACCTGGATCCCGATAGAGGTGAATGTGTACCTCATAGTGGAATTCCCTGGTTCCTTCGACGGGAACACAGGAGAACCTTGGATCAGGAATTCCCATGTTTTTGTCGGCGACCAAAACGACCAGATCTTTCATCTTACCCCAGGATTCCGCTGCATACAAAACAGACAGCAGGTTTGTTTCACCACGCCAATCTTTCAGCGGATGTTCCGATCTTTGACGATGTCTGCAACTCCGCTTTCTTTGGCAAGAAACACATCACTTCCCGGAGGGTTTCACCAGGCTGGGGACGACCGGAGAATGAGTGGCCAGCATAATCTGGGCATTGTAAACGGAAGACAAGGATTGGTACACCGTTTCGACGGCTTTAGGATGGATTCCATTTTCGGTTCTTCGATCAGATACACGCCGTCAAAATCGGGAGATGAGCGGGGATGGTCAGTGCCAGCAGCCTCAAAGGTCCCATCGGAAACCAGCCAGCTTGGAACACGGATGTCCTCCTGGTACTGAATCCAGGAGATACCGGTGTCTGTCATCTTCCCTTTCCACGGTGTCAATGGAAATAATATCCGGCAGCGCCCAGTCTGAATGTGACTATCCATCTTCTGTATCTTTTTTAGGGTCCTGCTTCAGTTCGTGAATGACCCAGGGCGGGTTCGATCCATCCGTTTTGAACTTTTCGTCTGTCCGGGGGACTGGGTAGGCTTATTTTCTTACCTGTTTGGTACAAGCAATTGAACCCCGTCCAACAGGAAACCCTTTCAACCAGGTTGATGCGGGAAACGCGGTTCATAGCGGGAATTTGCAAGCGCGGATCTTTTCATCCCAAGTTTAAACGAAGGCAACCAACCTTTCCTGATGTTTGTACGCTTTGTTTCCACATAATACGTGTCGTTTCCAAAGGATTCTTGCTTAGCACCTCTGATAACTGGTTCCCGATCTGCCGGGATATTTTTTATTGGGAGCTTCTTCAAAAATTTGGTTCGTTTGAGTTCTGGAAAGTATATCCTGGTTTGAGTTTCGGCGGATGTCAGATCGTGAATCAGCACATGGAACACGTAAATGACCCGTTCTTCCTTGATTGCATGTTCACCGGACTCCTCATGCAATCCGAACCGCATTTCGTAACGGATGAGATCGAACCTGTTCTCCAGGGTTTCCCGGATGGTTTCATCCAGGGCAATTTCTATGGCCAACTCAATATCGCCGCCCAGCCCTGAAAAGGTAGAGGTCGATGTAATTTCTTGAACGTCCCTGAATGGCCGCATCAATGCCAAGTTTGACAATATCGGCCATGAAGCTGATTACATCCATGAAGGTTGTTTTCCCACTGGCGTTGGGACCAACAAGGACATGGAAGTTTTCGAGCCGTTGGTCAATGTAGCGCAATGATCGATAATTTTTTGCTTCAGTTCGCCTGATCATTCCTGGGACGTTTTTTAAAATTCTGAATAAAAGTATAATAAAAATCAGCAGGATGGGCAAGGACCTGGAACAATCACAATCTTGCCTGCCTGGCTTCGGACTTTTTTGGTACAATTGCAAATATCAATATATTTACATATTTGAGGTTCTGAAGGTTCGGACGGATGCTGCAAACAATGACATTTGTAAGATTTGGGAGGGTTGACGAGTCGATTTGTATGTTAAAAAAAATGAAAGAAAGATTGTGCCATCCGGATCTCCCATGAAAAAGCCTAACTTTGAGCAAAATAATAAACTTGCGAAACCGTGGGAAGAATCACAGGGTGATTGGGTGGATGAAGTGGTGGTGAAGTTTGCGGTGACTCGGGCGACGGCATTGCAGCTGACGCGCAATTTTCCGATACCTCGGCATTCGTGAAGCTGACAACTCCTTTCCGGATTATCCGGCCGAAATCCGTGCTTCAGGCGGAACCGTGGCCGGAGTGTCGGGTTTCAGGTCCACATCGGACAAAGGAGGTGGCCACCCGGGCGACCAGGCGGATGTGCTGGTGGCTATGAACCCTCTGGCCCCTGAAAGCCAACATGAAGTGGGTGAAGGACGGAGACCACGATCATCATCGACATCGACAACTTCGACAACAAGCACTACAAGAAGGCCGGCTATGTGGAGGACCCCCTGCACGATCATTCCCTGGAGGGGTACAATGTGGTGAAGGCCCCCATCACCATGCTGTCCCGGAACGTGGCCCAGCAGCACGGTCTGAGACACCAAAACGGCCGACAAAACCAAGAACCAGTTTGTGGCCGGGTTGCTGTACTGGCTGTTCAACACCGGCGACCCTCAAGATCGGGAGAATTCTCCGGGCCGTTCAGAGGCTGAAACCGGACCTGGTGAAGGCCAACATCGCCGTGCTGGGAAGGCTACAACTACGCGGAAACCATCAAGGCCCTGTCCACCACCAACCAGGTGGATCCCGTGAAGGGAAGAAGGGCTCTTCCGGAACATCAGCAGGAACCAGGCCACGGCCTGGGGCCTGCTTCGCGGCAGCCGAGAGGCCGGGTTGGGACTCTTCTGGTTCCTACCCCATCACCCCGGCCACGGAGATCCTTCAGGAGATCGCCAAGCGGAAACACCTGGGGGCCATTGCTTTTCAGGCTGAAGACGAGATCGCCGGGATCACCTCGGCCATCGGCGCCTCCTTGCGGGAAGCTGGCCTGCACCAGCACGTCGGGGCCCGGCCTCGCCCTCAAGGGAAGCCATCGGTCTGGCCGTCATCACGGAACACCCTGGTGATCGTGAACGTGCAGCGAGGCGGTCGTCCACCGGGCTGCCCACCAGACGGAACAGGGCGACCTGTACAGGCCCTGTACGGGCGGAACGGGGAATCGCCCGTCATCATCCTGGCAGCGACCACCCCGGCCAATTGTTTCAGCTACGCCTTTGAGGCGGCCAAGCTTTCGGTGGAGCACATGACTCCCGTGATCCTGCTCGACTCTACCTGGCCAACGGTTCTGAGCTCGGCGGATTCCCTCGGCCAACCTCCCGGAAATCGGGTTCCCGGGTCGAGGACAGCAGACCCAACTACTATCCCTACCACCGTGATCCCAAGCGGCTCAACCGCTACTGGGCCATCCAGGTCAGCCACGGCCTCCGCCACCGCGTTGGCGGGCTGGAGAAGAGGACGTGACCGGATCGGTCGCGATCCCATGAACCACCAGATCATGGTGGAGCAGCGCGATCTGAAGGTGCAAGGTGGTGAATTCATTCCCAAACAGGAAATCATCGGCGAGAAGAGCGGCGATTTGCTCGTTGTGGGATGGGGCGGAACAGGGCTCTGGTGAGTGCCGTGGGGACCTCCAGGAGGACGGGAAAAGCATCTCCTGTTTGGATTCCGGCCACAGCCAATCCCTTGCCGGCAACACGGCCGAGGTGTTTTCACGGGATTCAAAGAAAATCCTGGTCTGTAGGCTGAACCTGGGGCAGTTCGCCGAATTTTTCCGCTCCAAAACATCCAGGTTCACCTACCTGCAATACAACAAGGTGCAGGGATTGCCTTTCTTTATTTCGGGGTGAGTTGAAGTTTCACGAAGTGTTGGAATCCATATAGAAGCGATCATGGCAGCAAACTTTGAACCGGTGGCCCTGTCCACCAAGGAAGATTTCAAACTGGACGGTCCCGTGAAATGGTGTGCCGGCTGCGGCGGTCACGCCGTGTTGTCCACCATCATGAATGTGTTGCCGAAACGGGCGTGCCCAAGAAAAGGTGGTGTTTGTCTTCGGGATCAGGTGTTCGTCGTTCCCTGCTAAATAACACCTACGGTTTACAGCATGCACGGCCGGGCCAACGCCATCGCTTCCGGGATCAAGGTCTCCAACCCCGACCTGAGCGTGTGGGTGGTGACGGGCGACGGGGATTCCATGGCCATCGGCGGGAACCACTTCATCCACCTGATCCGTCGGAACATCGATGTGAACATCCTCTTGTTCAACAACAAGATCTACCGTTTCTGAGGGCAGTATTCCCCGACCACGCCCAAGGGCAGCGTCACCAAGACCTCGCCCGAGGGGAGCATCGAGCCCCTTCAAGCCGGGCAGACTGACCATGGGCGCCCAGGGGACATTCTTTGCACGCACGGTGGACAGCGATCCGGAAAGCCAGTGAAGGAGGTCTTCAAGGCCGCCGCCGAGCACAAAGGCACCAGCGTGGTGGAGATCCTGCTCAATTGCGTGATTTTCGCCGATGAGGTGCACAAGGAAATCACAGGCAAGGAGGTGAGGAAGGACAACCAGATCATGCTGGAGCACGGAAAACCCATGATCTTCGGCAAGAACCGGGACAAGGGGCTGATGATGCGCTGCAACAAGATGGAGGTGGTGACCCTCGGGGAGAACGGGGTGACGGAAGACGACCTGATCGTCCACAACGCCCACGACGTGGACGACACGAACCACCTACCGACTGGTGCGCATGGAGCTTCCGGGTTTCCCGTGGCCATGGGCGTGGTCCGGGCCATCGACAACACGGTGTACGAACAGGAGCTTTACAAGCAGCTGGATGCCGCGAAGGCGACGACGAAGGTCCGGACGGTGGACGATCTGCTTCGCAGCGAGGCCTTCGGGGCAAAGTAAAAGTTTATAAAGTTTGTAAAGTTTGTAAGGTTTATAAAAAGGTTTGTAAAGTTTGTAAAGTTGTAAGTCTGTAAAAGGGAGTTCGTAAAGGAGTTGGAAAGTTCGACCGCACCTTTTACTTTACGAACTCACTTTACGAACTCACTTTCTACCTTTCCCCACACTCACCTATACCTGACTTTATAACTTTATAAACTTTATCAACTACGCGATACAGCCTATCCCAGATCCGAGGAGGACATCCAACGCCCTGATCGCCGAACGGAAGGAGCGGCTCAAGGAACTCACGTGCATCAACGAGACCACCCAGATTTTCAAGGAGAACCGGAGCATTGAGGAGACCCTGTCCTGAGTGGCCCAGATTTTGCCAGGCCTGGCAGTATCGGAGATGACAGTGGTATGAGTCTGGTTTCAGGGGAGGGAGAAATACACCAGCCAGGGGTTCAGGAGGGGACGGAAGCAGAGCAGAAGTTCCAGACCATCGACAGCCGGCACGGGAGATCAGTTCTACCTCAAGGGAATTTCCCGACCGGGACGAGAGGGCCCTTTCTGAAGGAGGAGCGGCTGGCGCTGATCGAGAACCTGGGCAGCATCATCGCCAATTTCTGAACAGCCTGAGGCGAGAAAGATCCTGCAGAAAAGTGTGGAGGAGGACACGGTGCGGGCCGAGATCAGCCGGTTTCCCAGCATCCGGCGGGACGTGAATTCCCGGATGATGCTGCAGAAGTTTCTCAGCAAACAGGGCAACCGGGACATCTTTCACGACCTCATACTTCACAAGGTCAGGAGATCCTGCTTGTGGCCACCCTCACGACGCCTTCAACGTCGAAAGGAGGGACGGTTCTCGGAGCATCCTGGGGAGTACAGCCAGCTGAACCTCACCTCCATGCATGAATACCGAGGTGTCGAACAACGTGAGCCATCGAGCAGCTCAACAGCCGGCACTTCGACATGGTGATCCTCATGATCGGCACCGACAAGGAGTCCACGCCGCCGCAGGTTTCGTCCCGTGTGAAGCGCGACTTTCCTACATCCCCATTTACGTCCTTCCGAACAACGACCGGGGTTTCCTCGCTTCAAAGGAAACCAACCCGGACTGAGCAACATCGACCGCCTGTTTGTTTGGAGACGGCGATTCCAGCATCTTCTTTGCCATGGTGAAGCCTGGAGGACCGGGTGAACGTGGAAACGACACCCAGCTGGGGCTGGTGAAGGTCATTCTGCTGGTGGAGGATTCGGAGATCTATTATTCCCGCCTGCCGCTTCTGTACAACAACGTGCTGGAGCAGACCAAGCGGATCATCGACGATGTGAGCACCGACGAGCTGTTCAAGGTGCTTCGCCCAGCCTGGGCCCGGCCCAAGATTTTGCTGGCCACAGGCTACGGAGGCCATGGAGATTGTGAAGAAGTACCGGATTCCCTTCTCTGCCTGATCACCGATGTGAAATTCGAGAAGAACGGGGTACTGGACGAGCGCCGGGTTCAACCTGGTGACCCACGCCCGGATGCTCATCAGGCCTGCCCACAATCATCCAGTCGTCCGACATCCGGAATTAAAGCGGCGGGCCTTCGGGCTCAAGTCCACCTTCATCAACAAGAACAGCGACACCCTCCTGCAGGACATCCGCAATTTCATCATGCACCACCTGGGGTTCGGGAATTTCGTGTACGCGATTCGGGCGGACGAAGATCGCCCGAGGCCAAGTCGCTGAAGGAGTTCGAGAAGCACATCACCGCCATCCCCAGCGAGTCGCTGGTCTACCACAGGAAGCGGAATAACATTTCCCTCTGGCTCCATGACAAAGGCAGTCAGATGCCGGTAATCACCGGCTGGCACTGTTCAAATACGGTTCGGAGCACTCGTATGTGATCAAGAAGTACCGGAACGAATCCAACACCGGGAAGATCGTCAATTTCGAGGAGTCGGCCGTGCTGGACGAATCCAACATCGTGAGCCTGGGCAGCGGGGCCCTGGGCGGCAAGGGGAGGGGGTGCGCCTTTATCAACGCGTTGATATACAACCTGAACCTCAGTGAGATTCTGCCCGAGATGAACATCCGGACGCCCCGGACGGCCATCATCGGCACCGACGAATTCGATCTGTTCATGGCCCGGAACAAGATCAATGACCGGATCCACCTGGAAAACGATTACAGCGCCGTGCGGCAAATGTTCCTCGAAGGTGAGTTGTCCTACAACCTGGAAAAGCGGCTCAAGGGCCTGCTCCGGGTGGTGAACCGGCCCCTGGCCATCCGCTCGTCGAGTCTGCTCGAGGACTCCACCATGCAGCCCTTCTCCGGCATCTTCGAAACCTACCTCATTCCCAACAACCACCCGGATTTCAATGTGCGCTACAAGCAGTTGAAGGATGCGGTCTGCCTGGTGTACTCCTCCATTTTCTCCCCCCAGTCGCGGAGCTATTTCGAGGCCATCCATTTCAAGCTGGAGGACGAGAAGATGGCGGTGGTGATCCAGGACGTGGTGGGAACCTACCACGAGGACCATTTTTATCCCCACATCAGCGGCACGGCCCAGTCGCACAACTACTACCCGGTGGCCCACATGGAGCCGCAGGACGGATTCGCCATCGCCGCCCTGGGCCTGGGACACTACGTGGTCAACGGGGAGAAGGCCTACCGCTTCTCGCCCAAGTACCCCACCCTGGAGATGAGCTCCCTCCAGAGCCAGCTCCGCGATTCCCAGGTGGAATTCCTGGCCCTGGACATGATCCGGTCCGACGTGGACTTCTGTGTGGAGGGTTCGGAAGCCAACCTGCGACGGCTCCAGATTTCGGAGGCGGAGAGCCACGGGGTCCTCAGGCACCTGGCCTCGGTGTTCGACCCGGACAACGAGCGGGTGGAGCCGGGGTTGTCGTCGGCGGGTCCGCGCATCCTGAATTTCGCCAACGTCCTCCGCTACGAATACGTGCCCCTGGCCCGGGCCCTGAGCCTGATCCTGAACGTGGGACAGGAGGCCCTGGGGTCGCCGGTGGAGCTGGAGTATGCCGTGGACCTGGACAAGGCCGACAACGGAAAGCCGTCCTTTTTCATCCTGCAGATCAAACCGATGCTGGGAACCGGCGGGGAGTATTCCTTCGACACCGATCAGCTCAGCCGGGACGAGATGATCATCTTTGCCGAGCGAAGCATGGGCAACGGCCGCATCGACCACCTCACCGATGTGGTGTACGTCGATCCCGGATCGTTCGACAAGATGCGCACCAAGGAAATCGCGGCCCGGATTGAAGCCATCAACCAGAAGATGCTGCGATCGGACCGGAAATACATCCTCATTGGTCCGGGCCGGTGGGGCACCCGCGATCCCTTCATCGGCATCCCCGTGAACTGGTCGCAGATCTCCCAGGCCAAGGTGATCGTGGAAACCAGCCTGGAGGATTTTCCCCTGGATGCGTCCCTTGGATCGCACTTCTTTCACAACGTGACGTCCATGAACGTGGGCTACTTCAGCATCCAGCACAGCTCGTCCTCGTCCTTCATCCGGTGGGCCGACCTGGAGAGCCAGGAATGTGTGGAGGAGCTGGGGAGTGTGCGGCACGTCCGCTTCGCCCGCCCCCTCCGGGTGATGATGGATGGAAAGAAGAGAATTTCCGTTATCTTGAAGCATGGATAAGGACAACATCCGGCTGGGCAGGCCCACCATCGATTTCAGCCACACGGCCTTCAATCTCTTGATGCAGAAACGGATCCGTACCGTGCTCATCATCAGCAGCAACTACGACTTTTTCATGCTGGAGGAGGACGGACGCATCGACGAGCAGATCTTCAACGAATACGTGTCCCACAACCTCCGCTATCCCCCCGTGTTCATCAAGGCGACCAGCTCCCGGGACGCCTTCCGGAAGCTGGAGGAGGAGGACATCGACCTGGTCATCGAGATGCTGAACCTGGGGGAGGTGGATGCCTTCAGTCTGGCCAAGGGGATCAAGGAAAAGTACGCGGAGATTCCCATCATGCGCTTCACCAACACCGGAGTGTGAGCATCCGGCTTCAGAACGAGGACCTGTCGGCCATCGACTATGTGTTCTGCTGGCTGGGCAACGCCAACCTGCTGCTGGCCATCATCAAGCTCATCGAGGACAAGATGAACGCCTCTACGACATCGATCAGGTGGGGTGCAGTGCATCATCCTGGTGGAGGACTCCATCCGCTACACCTCTGGCATATCTGCCCGGTTCTCTACAGCATCATCATGCAGCAGAGCAACCATTTCGTGAAGGAGGCCCTGAACGAACACCAGAAGATGCTCCGGATGCGGGGCCGGCCCAAGATCCTGCTGGCCAAAACCCTGGAGGAGGCCATCGACCTTCACAGTTTGCCGAAACTCATAAGACTGGTCGACGAGCCAAGGAAGGGAGCCGGCGCGACAAGGTGCAGAAGCTGGGGATCCGGCTCATCGAGCATGTCCGGCACGAGGACGAAGACTCTGCTCAAGGCCATGCAATCGTCCGACCTGGCCAATGCCGCCGCTCTGGCCGATCGCTTGAATGTGGGGTTCCTCCACAAGTATTCCAAGAGTCTGAACCACGAGCTGCGGAACTTCATCATCCGGAATTTCGCCTTCGGGGAGTTCTTATCTTCCGGGATCCGGTGACCAAGGAGGAAGTAACCCGGGCGGTGGACCTTGAAATCGCTGCAGAAGAAGATCCTGGAGGCGCCTGATGCGGTGCTGTCCTTTCATGCGGGACGGAACGATTTTTCCAAATGGCTCAATGCCCGGGCCATCTTCCCGGTGGCCCAGCTGTTCAAGTACGTGCGGACCGAAGATTTCAAGAACCACGAGGAGATCCGGTCCTACCTCTACGAGGCCATTGCCAGCTACCGGATCAGCAAGGGGCGGGGGATCATCGCCCAGTTCGACAAGAACAGCCACGACACCTACCGGACGTTTTCGCGGATCGGGGAGGATTCCATCGGGGGAAAGGCCCGGGGACTGGCCTTTGTGAATTCCCTCATCGACAAGCACGGGCTCTATGCCAAATAAATTCCACATCCCTTGTCACGCGCCCCGACGGTGGTGGCTAAGACCACGTCGATGAGTTCATGGACATGAACAACCTGTACCACATCGGGTTGTCGGACAAGACCGACGAGGAGATCCTGGATCATTTCGTGTCGGCCAAGTCGCTGGGCGGCTGCACTGTGACCTGTACGCGGTGATCTCCGTGACCGACACGCCCATCGCCATCCGCTCGTCCAGCAAGCTGGAGGATTCCCACTACCAGCCCTTTGCCGGGATCTACTCCACCTACATGATCCCGGTGAATCCCGACGACCGGGCCCAGACCATGGAGCTGCTGACCAACGCCATCAAATCGGTGTACGCCTCCGTTTATTTCAAGGAGAGCAAGGCCTACATCCAGGCCACCTCCAACGTGATCGACGAGGAGAAGATGGGGATCGTGATCCAGGAGGTGTGCGGCACCCGGCACGGCGACCGCTACTATCCCACCATCTCGGGGGTGGCCCGGTCCATCAATTTCTACCCGATAGCGCCGGAAAAGCCCGGCGACGGACTGGCCAAGATTGCCTACGGTCTGGGGAAATACATCGTGGACGGGGGCCTCTGCCTCCGTTTCTCTCCGAGCTATCCGAAGAAGGTGCTGCAGCTGTCGTCCACCTCGTCGATGCTCCGCGACACCCAGAAACAATTCTATGCCCTCAGTCTGAAGGAGGCCAGCTACCACACCTCCACCGACGATGCGGTGAACCTGGAGCGTTTGCCCATCCGGGAGGCCGAGGGAGACACCGGCCTGCGGCACGTGGCCTCGGTGTACGACTATGAATCGGACGTGGTCCGGGAGGGAAACCATTACCAGGGAAAAAAGATCATCACCTTCTCGGGCATCCTTCAGCACGACACCCTGCCCCTGGCGGCGATCCTGAAAGAGCTGCTGGAGATCGGCCAGCGGGAGATGAACCTGCCCATCGAGATCGAATTTGCCGTGAACATGGATGTGCCCCCGGGCATGCCCGCCGTCTTCAACTTCCTGCAAATCCGCCCGATCGTGGAAAGCGACCAGCGAAGCGACATCGACATGGACGAGGTGGTACCGGACGAAACCCTCCTTTTCTCCGAATCGGCCCTGGGCAACGGGGAGTTCCCGGGAATCCGGGATGTGGTGTATGTGAAGCCCCAGACCTTCGACCCGGCGTCGAGTCAGGCCATCGCCTCCCACATGGAAGCGGTGAACCAGGTGTTCCGGGAGGCCCGGCTGGCGGGACCGGGCAACGCGGCCTCCTATGAATTCTCTGACGAGGAGGAAGAAGCGCTCTCGTCATCCCACGCCCGGGGAGAGGCTCCGGCCGGCCCGGGGGATTCGGGTGCGGCCGGTACGGATGCAGTCGACGGCGGTGACGGTTTCGACGGCGGTGACGGTTCCAACGGCGGGAACGGTTCCAACGGCACGGAGGATCCGCCCCAGCCCTGCGGACCGGGCAAGGGCTATGTGCTGATCGGACCGGGCCGGTGGGGCTCTTCCGATCCGTGGCTGGGCATCCCCGTGAAATGGTCCCAGATCAGCGAGGCACGGGTGATCGTGGAATCGGGCCTGGAGCACTACCGGATCGACCCCAGCCAGGGGACCCACTTCTTCCAGAACCTGACCTCCTTCCGGGTGGGCTACATGACCATCAATCCCTACATCCACGAAGGCCGGTTCGACCACAACTTCCTGGATGCCCAGCCGGCGGTGTACGAGGACGAATTCATCCGCCATGTCCGGTTCGACCGGGACCTGGTCATCCTCATCGACGGAAAGACCAACCGGGGGGCGGTGATGAAACCGGAGGCCGTTCGTGCCAATCCGGCGAAACCCGGATAAACAAAATGCCATTCAGGGTGTTATCACCTGTGGAATCATTCTGAGCGAGCCTCCGGTTTTCGGAACGGCGGTTCGGAATCGAAACAGAAAGTTTACCCTGAAAACGCATTCGACATGAACAAACGAGAATTTCTGAAACGCAGCGCTCTCCTGGGCGCCGGCGCCGTGATCGCCCCTTCCCTGGTTTCTTCCTGCATGACCGGCACCGCCGGCGAGAGCCTGACGGCCGGTCTCGCCGTTGCCGACGAACTGGGAAAATTCCTTCAGCCCGAGCTGGGCTATGCCTTTGATGCCCTGGAACCCCACATCGATGCCCAAACCATGGAATTGCACTATGGCAAGCACCACGCCGGTTACACGGCCAAGTTCAACACGGCCCTGGAACACGCCGACCTCCATTCCACCGACATCCGGAGCATCTTTGCCCAGGTGTCCGGCCTGGGAACCGACGTACGAAACAACGGGGGCGGGTATTACAACCACAACCTGTACTGGAAATTCATGTCGCCCCAGGGCGGCGGGCAGCCCGAAGGCAAACTGGCCGATGCCCTGACGGAGAACTTCGGATCCTTCGACGCCTTCAAGGAGCTGTTTTCAGCGGCCGCCGGAAGCCATTTCGGATCGGGCTGGGCCTGGCTCCTCCTGAACAAGGAAGGGAAGCTTCAGGTGACCTCGACCCCCAACCAGGACAACCCCCTGATGGACGTGGCCGAGGTGCAGGGAACGCCCCTTCTGAACATCGATGTGTGGGAGCATGCCTACTATCTTCATTACCAGAACATGCGGAAGAACTACATCGACGCCTACTGGAACGTGATCGACTGGAATTTCGTGTCGGGTCTGGACCAGGAAGCCCTGGGCTAGTCTTTCACGCAGCGAACGGAATAGGCTGTCGCAAAGGATTCGCAGTCGGCTGTACTTCCATCCATATCGCGGGTTGTTTTCGGGTTCCGCCTTGGGGCCCGAAATCTGCTGTTAATCATACGTTCCGGGCTTGTGTAATCTGCCGGGAAAAGGCAAATTTACATTTCTTTACAGCGAATCGAACAGCTAACAAAAACTCACGATTATGAATGTCGACACCATCATGAATGACCTGGAGAAGAAGCATCCGGGAGAGGTGGAATACCACCAGGCCGTTCGCGAGGTCCTTGAATCCATCGAGGAAGTATACAACGAGAATCCCCATTTCCGGACGGCCAACATCGTGGACCGCCTGATCGAACCCGACCGGGTGCTCACCTTCAAGGTGCCCTGGGCCGACGACCAGGGGGTGGTGCATGTGAACCTGGGATACCGGATCCAATTCAACAATGCCATCGGGCCTTACAAGGGCGGGCTGCGCTTTCACCCCAGTGTGAACCTGAGCATCCTGAAGTTCCTGGGTTTCGAGCAGATCTTCAAGAACAGCCTGACGTCCCTTCCCATGGGCGGCGCCAAGGGCGGTTCGGACTTCGATCCCAAGGGCAAATCCAATGCAGAGATCATGCGTTTCTGCCAGTCCTTCATGATGGAGCTGTGGCGCAACATCGGTCCCGACACCGACGTACCGGCCGGTGACATCGGCGTGGGCGGCCGCGAAATCGGCTACCTCTACGGCATGTACCGGAAGCTGGCCCGGGAGAACACGGGCGTTCTCACCGGCAAGGGGCTGAACTGGGGCGGTTCGCTGATTCGTCCCGAGGCCACCGGTTTCGGATGCGTCTATTTTGCCAAGGAAATGCTGGCCACACGGGGCGAAAGCTTCGAAGGAAAGCGGGTGGCCATCTCCGGCTTCGGAAACGTGGCCTGGGGCGCCGCCCTGAAAGTGACCGAATTGGGCGGCACCGTGGTCACCATCTCGGGTCCCGACGGCTACGTGTACGATCCGGAAGGGATTTCAGGTGAGAAGATCCAGTACATGCTGGAGCTGCGGGCCTCAACGAGGACATCGTGGCCCCCTATGCCCTGGAATTCGACAGCGCCGAATTCGTGCAGAACAAGCGGCCCTGGGAAGTGAAGGTGGACATCGCCCTGCCCTGCGCCACCCAGAACGAGCTGGACGGCAAGGACGCCCGGATGCTCATCGACAACGGCTGCATCTGTGTCTGCGAGGGTGCCAACATGCCCTGCACGCCGGAGGCCATTGAAACCCTGCAGTCCGCCAAATTGCTCTATGCCCCCGGAAAGGCGGCCAACGCCGGCGGGGTGGCCACGTCCGGCCTGGAAATGGCCCAGAACTCCATGAAGATCAACTGGAGCCGCGCCGAGGTGGACGACCGCCTGCACCACATCATGACCAACATCCACGAGAACTGCGTGAAGCACGGGACCAACCCGGACGGCTACGTGGACTACGTGAAAGGCGCCAACATCGCCGGCTTCCTCAAGGTGGCCGACGCCATGGTGGACCAGGGGGTGTTGTAAGATCTCTTTCCCTTCTGAATCAGAGGGACATCCAATCGTGGAACAAAAAGGCTCTTTGCTCAAAAACCTGACGTTTTTGAGGGAGGGCCTTTTTTTCATTCCTGAAAGCGGTTACCTTTAATTTTCGAATCTTGAATTCTTCCTTCCATGATGGATTTCCAGAACAAAAAACTTCTCATCACCGGAGGCACCGGCTCCTTTGGCAATGCGGTGCTCCGCAGGCTCCTTCATTCCGGTCTGTCCGAGATCCGGATTTTCAGCCGGGACGAAAAAAAGCAGGACGACATGCGGAAGGCGCTCAACGCGCCACATGTGAAGTTCCACATCGGGGATGTCCGGGATCCGGTGGCCGTCGACCAGGTGGTCAACGGCGTGGACTACATCTTCCATGCGGCGGCCCTCAAGCAGGTGCCTTCCTGTGAGTTTTTTCCCGTCGAAGCCGTGAAGACCAACATCCTTGGAGCGGAAAACGTGATGATCGCCGCTGAAAAATACGGCGTGGAGCGGCTTGTGGTCCTGAGCACCGACAAGGCCGTGTATCCCATCAACGCGATGGGCCAGTCCAAGGCCATGATGGAAAAAGTGATGATCGCGCGGTCCCGGAATCTCAACGGCTCCCGGTCGGTCTTCTGCGGAACCCGGTACGGGAATGTCATGGCATCGAGGGGATCGGTGATCCCCCTGTTTGTGGAACAGATCCAAAAGGGGGAACCCATCACGATCACCGATCCGAACATGACCCGCTTCATGATGACCCTGGAGGAAGCCGTGGAGCTGGTGTTGTTTGCCTTTGCCCACGGGGAGAACGGCGACATTTTCGTGCAGAAGTCTCCGGCGGCCACCATCCAGGTCCTGGCCGAGGCGCTGAAGGATCTGTATCGTTCCGAGGTGGAGATCAAATTCATCGGGACGAGGCACGGGGAAAAGCTGTATGAAACCCTGGTCACCCGGGAGGACATGCTCAAGGCCCAGGATTTAGGGCAATTATTACCGGGTTCCGGCCGATACCCGGGACTTGAACTATGCCGATTTCTTCAGTCAGGGCCAGGTGTCCACCGAAGCCCTGGATGATTATCACTCTCACAACACGACGCGGCTCGACAAAGCGGGCATGAAGGAATTGCTGTTGCGACTCGACTTCATCCGGAAGGACGTCCTCGGAGAGAAAGGAGCCGGCTCATGAAACGCGTCGGGATCACCGGACAGTCCGGTTTTGTTGGGACCCATCTGTACCAGACTCTCCGTCTCGATCCGGAGGCGTATGAGGTCATGGAATTCCGGGATGAATATTTTGACGATGCCGGCGTCCTGGCCGACTGGGTGGCATCCTGCGATGCCATCGTGCACCTGGCGGCTGTGAACCGGCATGCCGATCCGGGCGTGATCTACCAGACGAACGTGGATCTGGTGACGAAACTGATCCGGGCGCTGGAAGAAACCGGATCCACGCCCCATGTGCTCTTCTCGAGTTCGTCTCAGGAAGACCTGGACAATCCCTATGGACAATCCAAGCTGGAAGGGAGAAGGTTGCTGAGTGCCTGGGCCGGGAAGCACGGAGCCCGGTTTTCAGGCCTGGTCATCCCCAACGTGTTCGGTCCCTTCGGCCATCCCTACTACAATTCGGTCGTGGCCACCTTCTGTCATCAGCTGAATCACGGCGAGACCCCAAAGATCATGGAAGACCGGGAGATTCACCTGATTTATGTGGGGGAGCTCGTGGACCGGATGATCGACCTGATCGGGCGGACCGGCGATCCGGGAGGCGATCGGCTCGACATCCCCCACACCCAATCGATCCGGGTCAGCGACATCCTGAACCTGTTGAATGGCTATCGGGAAGAATATGGGAAACGGGGAGTCTTTCCGGCCCTGAAATCGGTGTTTGAACGCAACCTGTTCAACACCTTCCGATGCTACATGGATCTGGAAGCCCATTTTCCGGTGCTTCTCGACCTCAAGACCGACAACCGGGGGAGCTTTGTGGAAACCATGCGTCTGCGCCTCGGGGGACAGGTTTCTTTTTCCTCCACCCACCCGGGCATCACCCGCGGAAACCATTTCCATACCCGGAAGATCGAACGGTTTGCGGTGATCCGCGGAAAAGCCAGAATCCAGTTGCGGCGGGTGGGAACCGACCGGGTGTTTGATTTTGAGTTGGATGGGAGCAAACCTTCCTACGTGGACATGCCCATCTGGTATACCCACAACATCACCAACCTGGGCGACGAGGAGTTGCTGACGTTGTTTTGGATCAATGAGTTTTTCGATCCGAACGATCCGGACACATATTTTGAGGAGGTTTAGGCATGGACAGGAACAAAAAACTAAAAGTGATGACCGTGGTCGGCACCCGGCCCGAAATCATCCGATTGTCCCGGGTCATCGCTCTGCTGAATGAGACCACGGACCATGTGCTGGTTCACACGGGGCAGAATTACGATTATGAACTGAACGAGATCTTTTTTCAGGATCTGAACCTGAGAAAGCCGGATCATTTTCTGAATGCGGATACCTCCTCTCTCGGAAGCACCATCGCGGACATTTTCCGGAAATCGGAAGAGGTCATCGAGCAGGAGAAGCCGGACGCCTTTCTGGTGCTGGGCGATACCAATTCCTGCCTGGCTGCCTACATGGCGAAGCGGAAAAAGGTGCCCGTTTTTCACATGGAGGCCGGCAACCGGAGTTTTGACTTCAACGTTCCGGAGGAATTGAACCGAAGGGTGATCGATCACATTTCCGATTTCAACCTTGTGTACACCGAGCACGCCCGGCGGCATCTGATCAGCGAAGGCCTTCCCCACCGGCGGATCTACCTCACCGGTTCTCCCATGAAGGAAGTCCTGCTGCATTTTGAGGACAAAATCGCCGGGTCCCATATTCTGGAGACGCTCGGCCTGAAACCCGGGGGGTATTTTGTCGCCAGCTTTCACCGGGAAGAGAACGTGGACACGCAAGCCAACCTCCGCAGGATCCTGGAGACCTTGGAGCGCCTGGCGGACACCTATCGGCTCCCCGTCATTGTTTCCACCCATCCCCGGACCCGGAAGCGGAATGGAAGCGCTGGGATCTTCCGTTCTGGAACATGACCACATCCGTTTCCTGAAACCCTTTGGGTTTACGGACTATGTCCACCTTCAGATGCATGCCCGGTGCACCTTGTCGGACAGCGGAACCATCAGCGAGGAATCCTCCATTCTTTCATTTCCGGCGATTTCTCTCCGGCAATCCATGGAGCGTCCGGAAGCCCAGGATACGGGATCGATCATCCTCACCGGCCTGGATCCGGGGACGGTCCTGAACGCCGTGGATCTGGTCATCCGGGAACACAACGCGGGGGTTCCCCGGGAGGTGCCGGCCGATTACCAAATCACGAATACCTCCTGGCGGGTGTTGAAACTGCTCGCCGGCAACGCGGGACTCTCGAACCGGTGGCACGGCATTGAGGGACTTTCCGGGAGGGAGGAGCAAACCAAACAGATCAAAAACTGTTGCATGTGAAGACCATTTAATTAGATACAAGATGAAAGGACTTTGGATTTTCCCGGTTATGCTATTCCTAATTTCTTGCGATAAAAACGAATATCCTATGGACGATTTTTATAAAATGTATGGTAGTGAGGAGGCTGCCCTTCTCTTGGACCATTTGGCACACAAAACAATTGTTTTCGGTCATCAGTCTGTCGGAAATACCATTTTGGACGGGATGACCGCCTGGTTGGAGGAAACTGGGACCAACATCGAAATTGTTGAATCCCGAGAATTGGATGAGAGGACAGAGCCGGCTTTCGTACACTTTTATGTGGGTCAAAACGCTGATGCCTATTCCAAGGTTGATGATTTTGTCTCAGTGGTTGAAAAAATTGATACAAGCAGGGTAAGGACAGTGCTTTTTAAGTTCTGTTATGTTGATTTTGGAGCGACTACCGATATCGAAGCACTTTTTACGCATTATGAGGAGAGAATGGAATACATAGCCTCGGAGTTTCCGAAGTGTCGCTTGGTCTTATGTACAGTTCCGCTCACAACGAATCAGGTTGGGATAAAGGCAGTCGCAAAGAGATTTTTGAATAAACGTCCATTTGGTGAAATTGAAAATCAGAAACGGGACGATTTCAACACTTTGATAAAGAATCGATTTACCGATGATCTGCCCATATTTGATTTGGCAAGACTTGAGTCAACATATCCGGATGGTACTTTGAATACATATCAGCTTGATGGTCGGCTTTATCCCTGTTTGATTGAAGATTACACTTATGATCATGGACATTTAAATGATTATGGGGCAAAAATGATCTCATACAATCTGCTTGCTTTCCTGCAAAGGATGGAATAGGAGCTGTATTCCTTGTCTTCATTTTCCCCATTTTTGTCATTTTGACAAGCATTTACGTATCATTTCTTGGGAGCCAAGTACAGACTATTTTTGATTAACCTTTGAGCAGCTTTCCTTTCTCAAAACTTGATTTTGGTTTGTCAAATTGATGATTTGCCATAGATTCTTTTTTTCATAGCTTGCTTTTTTAAGCGAAATATCGCTTATTCGAAAGCTAGTGTTTTAACTTGACTACAAAATACCTATTGACACAATTTTTGGAACATTATGAGAAATAAAGAGGGAGATTGAACAAGCATTAACAGTTTATGTTAAGGATAATACCTATAAGAACACGGAAAGTTTATCCGCCTCCACAATGCTATTTGTTGAAGGTATCTTTGATTCCATGGGTTTTGTCATGTTGTTGGACCATCTTGAAGAAGTTTATCAGGTTGTCCCAGCGGATGATGAATTGTTGGAGGAGAATTTCGAATCCATCAATGCCATCATTGATTTCATTCAGCGCAAATCGGTCTCCGTATCCTAGGAGATTGCCATGTGCGGCATTTCCGGAATATACCATCCTGCGCCCGCGCCGGTCGATGCCGGTCGGGTGAAGGACATGCTCATGCAGATTCAGTACCGGGGTCCGGATGAATCCGGGGTATACGTCGGTCCCCAGGTGGGACTGGGCAGTGTGCGCCTGAGCATCATCGATCTGGCCTCGGGCCAGCAGCCCATGTGCACCCCGGAGGAGGATTTGTGGATTGTCTTCAACGGGGAAATCTTCAATTACCTGGAGCTTCGGGACGAACTGAAAGGCCTGGGCTATGCATTCCGCACCCGGAGCGATACGGAGGTACTGCTGTTGCTTTACAAACACTTCGGGAAGCCTGCCTCGGCAAATTGAACGGGCAGTTTTCCTTTGCCATCTGGGATGTGCGGAAGAAGGAATTGTTCCTGGCCCGGGACAGGCTGGGCATCCGGCCTCTTTTCTATTCCCAGTCGGATGCAGGATTTGTGTTTGCCTCCGAAATCAAATGCCTTTTCGAGTCGGGTCTGGTGACACCCGAACTGGATGTGGAGTCGTTGCACCGGGTCTTTACCTTCTGGACGGTTCCCACCCCCGGTACGGTGTTCAAGGGAATCCGGGAATTGTCTCCGGGGCATTTCATGAAAATCGGACCGTCCGGGACCACCGTCCGGCCCTACTGGCAGCTGGCCTGGCCCATCATCAGCAACGGGGAGCACCGGGTTTCCGAAAAATCCCTGCTGGAAGAAATGGAAGCTCTGCTGATGGATTCGATTCGGTTGCGCCTGCGCGCGGACGTGCAGGTGGCCGCCTATCTGAGCGGGGGACTCGATTCCAGCGCCACCACCTGGTTCATTCAGAAGACGGAGCCAGGGGTCCTCAACACGTTTTCGATCGGATTCGAGGACAAGGAGTTTGACGAGACGTCGTACCAGAACGAAATGTCCGCCTGGCTGGGAACGAACCACAAGGCGGTGACCAGCCGGCGGGAGGATGTGGCTGCCAATTTCGGCGAGGTGATCTGGCACACGGAGGTCCCGCTGCTGCGGACGGGAGCCGTGCCCATGTTCCAGTTGTCGGGCCTGGTCCGCCGGGAAGGGATCAAGGTGGTGATCACCGGGGAAGGAGCCGATGAATTCCTGGGTGGTTACAACATTTTCAAGGAAGCCCTCATCCGGGAGTTCTGGTCGAGGCAGCCCAATTCCACCATCCGGCCCCTGCTCCTGCAGAAGCTTTATCCCTACCTGGCCCAGTTTCAGGGCCGTTCGGCCAAGATGCTCAAGTTCTTTTACGGGCATGGGCTGACGGACGTGGACAACCCGGGGTATTCCCACATGATTCGCTGGAACAACAGCAAGCATGTGAAGGAACACCTCGCTCCGGACCTCAGGCAGGCCCTGACGGAAGATCCGGTGGACCAATTCCTGAAGACCCTGCCGTCCGGCTTTTCCGATTGGGATTTGCTGAGCCGGGCCCAATGGCTGGAATCCACCCTGTTTCTCTCCGGGTACCTGCTGTCGTCCCAGGGCGACCGGGTGTCCATGGCCCACTCCGTGGAGGGGCGCTATCCCTTCCTGGATTACCGTCTGGTGGAATTCAGCACCCGAATTCCGGCCGACATGCGGATCCGGGGACTCAATGAAAAGTACCTTCTGAAAAAACTGATGTCGGAGCGGTTGCCCGAACGGATCCTGAAACGTTCCAAACAGGCGTATCGGGCCCCGGTTTCTTCGAGTTTGCTCTCCGACAAAGCCCCTGCTTTTCTGCGGGAACAGCTGTCCGGGGACGCCCTGCGGAAATACGGGTTGTTCAATCCGGCCACCGTGGAAAAACTGCTGGCCAAAATGGCCGGACCTGCGCAGGTGACG
>JAWKKO010000031.1:0-40874 GCA_041393235.1 Bacteroidales bacterium | reverse complement strand
ACCCCACGGTAGCCCATCACCCAGTCCTTGATGCGGGCGATTTTCCGGAGCTGTTCTTCCGCTGCTTTGGGATCGTTCCAGAAGGAGGGATCCTGGGTCTTCAGTTCTTCTTCTTCGATTTCGATGGTCTTGGCATCGACGTCAAAGATGCCTCCTTAACGCAGCCAGGCGATCAATGAGGTCCTTCAATTGGTCGGTTGTAATCATGGGATCGAATTTGGGCCAAAGATAACAAAAGATCGGGGCAGGGGAGAGCGATTTTTTAATTCACGGGTCGAGCGCTCAGGGAAAGACGTCGTTCAGAATCCTGGAAATGAGATCGTTCTCAAATCCCCGGCTCTGGGCAAATCGGTAGAGTTTCCCCTTCCGCTGGTAGGGGTTTTCGTCCCGAAGGCTGCGGTTTTTTTGTTGGATCAACTCCCGGCAGGTCCCCTCATAGGCCTCCGCATCCAGCTCCTCCAGAGCCCGTTCGATCCCGTCCCCGTTCACTCCCTTCTGCCGGAGGGCGTGTCGGATTTTGATGCGTCCCCAGCCGTTGAAGCGGAATTTGTCCCGGACATAAAAGCGGGCGTACCGGTCGTCGTCCACGAATTGTTCCCGGATCAGAACGGCGATGATTTGCTCTGCGTCCGGCTCGGACAGGCCCCATTGCCGCAATTTTTCCCGGATGTCGCCGCTGCACCGTTCCTGGCGGCTGCACAGGGCGGCGGCCCGGTCCAGGGCCTGCCGGGGGTCAGGGGGTTGCGGTCCGGACATGGAGAAAGCGGTTTTTGTCATGAATGTCCCGCACGAGGCGGCAGGTCCCCGGGCCAAGGTCCCGGAACAAATCCAGGGTTTCCTTGCCCAGAAATTCATTGATCTCCAGCCAGAGGTGGCCACCGGGATTCAATGTGGTTCGGGCCAGGGCTGCAATGGCCCGGTAGTGAAGGAGGGGATCCTGATCCGGCACGAAAAGAGCTTCCTTTGGTTCGTGATCCAGGACGTTGGCCTGCATGAACCTCGCTTCGCTTTCCCGCACGTAGGGCGGGTTGCTGACGATCAGGTCCCAGCCCCGGGGTCCGGGGTCCGGAACCAGGGTGCGAATCCCTTCGGTATCCCGAAGATCGGCGCGGATCCAGTCCACGTCCAACCGGTTGAGCAGTCCATTTTCCCGGGCCACCGCCAGCGCCTGTTCGCTGATGTCCACCGCCTGGACCCGGGCCTCCGGCCAGATCTGCTTCAACGCCAGGGCCAGGCAACCGGATCCGGTCCCCAGATCCAGCACACGGGCCGGAGGGAGGGTCTGGCTGGCGAGGATGTGGTGCACCATTTCCTCGGTTTCGGGCCGGGGAATGAGCACACCTTCCCGCACCCGAAGCGACAGATCCCTGAATTGCGTGTGGCCCAGGATGTATTGCAGGGGGCGGTTTGTATGAATTTCGTGAACTATTTCTTTAATTTGTGCCAGAATTTCCGGGGAGGGTTCCCGGTGGGGTTCCCGAAGGATCATGTCCCGGGTGATCCCCAAATGATCCAGCACAAGAGACGCCATGGAGTCTGCCTCGGGATCCGGATGGGTTGTTCCGATCTCCCGGCGAAGCGACCGGCGGAGGGAATGCAGGGAATGGACGTCTGTAAACACATTGCAAACATAGCGATTCTTTCAGGAAATGGCTTGGAGCGAACAGAGATGAACATTTTATGAGGCGGTGCTTCGAACTGGCCCGGAAAGGCCTGGGCCTCACCCGGACCAATCCCCTCGTGGGGTCGGTCATCGTGCACAACGACCGCATCATCGGGGAAGGCTACCACCATGCCTTCGGCGGGCCCCATGCGGAGGTCATGGCCATCCGGTCGGTGGCCGATCCCATCCTTCTGCCCGAATCCCCACCCTGTATTGCAACATGGAACCCTGCGCCCACCATGGAAAAGCCCCGCCCTGTTCGGTGCTGATCCGGCAAAGGGGATCCGCCGGGTAAAGTCATCGCCAACATGGACCCTTTCCCCAGCGTCAACGGGAAAGGGGTGGCGCATCTGGAACAGGCGGGTGTCCAGGTGGATACGAGGCTGCCTGGAATCGGAGGGCCGGTTTTTGAACCGCCGTTTCTTCACGTTTCTGGAAAAGAAGCGCCCCTACGTCATTCTGAAATGGGCCCAGACCCAGGACGGATTCCTGGATGTGGACCGGGCCCCCGGAGATCCGGTGGGCACCAACTGGATCACCGACGATGTGTGTCGCACCCTGGTGCACAAATGGCGGGCCGAAGAAGCAGGCATCATGGCCGGAACCAACACCATCATTGCCGACGACCCCTATCTGAACCTGCGGCGCTGGAGCGGCGCTCAACCCGTTCGGATCACCATCGACCGCAACAACCGCATCCCGGCCAATGCCCACATCCTGGACGGATCGCAGGATACCATTGTGTTTTCCGGCTCGGCGTCCTCCTCGGTGGGCCGAACCCGACGGGTTTCCGTGGACCCCTCCTATGGGTTGGAGGATCTTCTGGAAGAAATGCGGGACCAGAAAATCATCTCCCTCCTGGTGGAAGGCGGGGCACAACTGCATGCCTCCTTTCTTCGGTCCGGGCTTTGGGACGAAGCCCGGGTTTTTACGGGCAGGATTTCCTTCAGTCAGGGTGTACGGGCCCCCCGGTTGGACCAAACCCCCCGGGAAGTGCGATATATCTCCCAAATCAAGCTGGAATACTTTACGAAGGAAGGCTAGCAAGTTCACCTGTTCTCTGCGGCTCTTGGTTGTTTTTTTCTTAGAATTCATCTAAAATGAGGTGGAAATGGCAACCTTGTGATTGTCATGCCGTACCTTAGTGAAAAATAGCTTTACCATGGTCAAACGAGTCCCCTTGCTTCTCGTGATGTTGATGGCGGTTGCCGTTCAGATCCAGGCGCAATCGGCCCGTCAGTTTTTCAAGGCGGGAGAAGAGTTTTACAAGAAGGCGAATTTTCCGGATGCCATTGAGCAATTCACCAAGGCCATCGCCCTGGACCCGGATTATGAGGATGCCTATGTGCAACGCGGTCTGGCGTATGCAAAGTTGCAGGACAATGAGAATGCAGCCAAAGATTTCGACCGGGCCCTGGTGTTCAATGAAAAGGATGCGGAACTCTATTTTCTGGCCGGCAAGGCCTTCCATGACCAGGGACAGAACGCCGTGGCCCTGGCCCGGTTGAACAAGGCCGTGGACGGAAAGGGCAATTACCTGGATGCCTACCAGGTGAGAGCCACGGTGTTGATAGCGCTGGAACGGTACCAGGAAGCCCTGGAGGATTGCCAGCGCTGTCTGCGTCTGAAGGAGGATGAGCGCGGATACTACAACCTGGCACAGGCCTACGAAAAACTGAAAATGTACAACGAGGCCGAGACGGCTTACCGGAAATCCATCGGCAAAAACAAGCGGGTTGTGGGAACCCATTATGCACTTGCCAACCTGCTGTATCTGAGAGAGAATTACACAGCCGCCTACAGTGCGGTCCTGGAGGTGTTGAACCTGGATCCGAAAAACATGGACGGCATGTTGCTGCAAAGCAGAATCCTGGTGGCCCAGGGGAACTACCCCAAGGCCATCGAGACCCTGTCCCTGGCCTCCATCGACCATGCCAGGGAACCGCGGATCTACCTCGACCGGGGCGCCTATTACATCCTGATGAACCAGGCTGCATTTGCCGTCATCGATTTCACCACCGTGATCGAAATCGATCCGGAGATGGCCGAGGCCTACTACAAAAGGGCCCAGGCCTATGAGGAAATCCGGGACTATGGCAAGGCCCTGGCCGACTACGAACACCTGCTGGAAATGTCCAAATACGACGGCACGGCCCAGCGGCTGCACGAGGAGGCCACAGCCCGCATGTTCGAGCTGAACCGGGAAACGGAAAAACCCGTGGTCAGCCTGGTGGATCCGGTTTCGAAGAACGACAACACCGTGCACATTCCCAAAGGGGTCCAGGTGGTGCCAATCACCGGATTGGTGAAGGACCGAAGCGAAATCAAATCCCTTCAGGTCAACAATTTCACCGTTCCCGTGGAGAAGGTGGACGAAGGGTACCAGTTCCTGGCCAGCGTGAATCTGTCAACGGCCGACCAGATCCTGGTGAAGGTGGCGGACGTGTATGGCAACGAATCCACCGCCGTGTTTCCCATCCGGCTGACGGAAGTGGATCCTCCCTCGGTCCAGATCATCGCACCCTATGGTTCGGACAACAACATCTTGTATCTCGACACCGGGGAACCGGTCATTTACATGGAAGGGAAGATTCAGGATGAAAGCCTGATCAAGGCCATCTACATCGACAGTGTGTCGGCCAGCTACATTCCCAGCGATCTGAATCCCTCCTTTTCCGCCATGGTGCGGGTCGAAAACAAAACCCGGATTTCGGTGGAGGTGGAGGATGTGTTTGGCAACCGGTCGGCCACCCAGTTCCAGTTGAACCGCGATGCCCAGACCTTCGGGAACAACCCCATGGGAAAAACCTGGGTGGTGTTCATCGAAAATTCCAATTATGCCTCCTTTGCCAGTCTGGACGGTCCCACCAAGGACATCACCCTGATGAAGGCGGCCCTGGCCAAATACCAGGTCCACAATTTCATTCACAAGAAAAACATGAGCAAGCAGGAGCTGGAGCGTTTCTTTGCCATCGAGCTCCGGGACCTGATCCGCTCGAACCGGGTGAATTCCGTTCTGGTCTGGTATGCGGGCCATGGGAAGTATGTGAACGAAACGGGCTACTGGATTCCGGTGGACGCCAACCGGGACGATGAGTTTACCTATTTCAACATCAACGCCCTGCGGGCTTCCATGCAATCCTACCCCGATTTTGTAAACCACACCCTGGTCATCACCGATGCCTGCGAATCGGGCCCCAGTTTTTACCAGGCCATGCGGTCCGGACTCCAGGAGCGCAGCTGCAACGATTGGGAAGCCACCCAGTTCAAGTCCTCCCAGGTCTTCAGCTCGGCAGGCTATGAACTCGCGGTGGACGACAGCCAGTTCACCCGCACCTTCGCCAACACCCTGGGGGGCAATCCCGATCAGTGCGTGCCCATTGAAAGTGTCGTCCAGAAGGTGACGACCGCCGTTGTGAATGCCAACCAGCAGAAGCCCCAGTTTGGGAAGATCGCGGGACTCGAAGACGAAAACGGGACTTTCTTCTTCATCCCCAAAGGGTATTGACATGGAGGGAGCCAGGCGTTCCGGCAGGTTTTCCCGGTGGACCCCGGGACGGTGGGTGCTTTTTCTTCTGCTCCTCCCCGGTGCCACCGGGGCGATGGCCCAGCAATTCTTCTTTCAGCAGTATTCCGTTTCGGAAGGTCTGGCCCAGTCGACGGTGTACGAGATCATCCAGGACCGGGACGACAATTATTGGCTGGGGACCCAGGTGGGGGTTTCCCGGTTCGACGGGATGGAATTCCGGAATTTCTCCGAGGCGGACGGTCTGGCCGTGAACGGCATCCGGGCCATCTGCGAGGACCGGTCCGGCAACCTTTGGTTCGGTCACGCAACCGGCGGGGTGACCCGCTACCGCAACCGGCGCTTCGAGGTGTTTGCTTCCCTGAAAGATACCATCTCCTCCTATGTGACCGACATCCTGGAGGATTCCCTGGAACAGCTGTGGATCACCACGTTTTCTTCCGGGGTCCTGGTCCTTGAGAATCCGGATGCTCCCCTGGCGGACATCCGATACCGGCATTTCACGGGCAGCCAGATCTCGGACCGGGTCACCGGCGGGTTTGTGAACCGGAAGGGGGATCTCTATTTTGTTGCCGACCCCAACACCAAAGTCCGGATGGCCGGAGACAGCCTGTTCCGGAATCTGGTCCTGAACGGCGTGCCCAAATACCATGCAACCACTTCCGTGTTGGTGGACCGGGAAGGCAACACCTGGGTGGGCAAATACAACGGGGGCTTGTTCCGATACGATCCCCGAAGCGACTCCACCACCATGTTCGATCTGGTGGAAGCCGGGGGACATTCCAACTGGGTAAGCACGATATTCGAGGACAGGCAGGGGCGGATCTGGGCCGGAACCTGGGGAGGCGGCCTGGCCTGCATCCGGTCCGGCGGGGATGTTCGCATCTACAACGAAGAAAATGGATTGCGGGGGCTGAAGGTCTGGTCCCTGACCCAGGACCGGGAGGGCAACCTGCTCATCGGTACCCAGGAAAACGGCATGCTCGTGTTCAAGGGAGAGCAATTTGTCAGCTTCGGTCCGGCCGATGGTCTGGCCGATCCCCAGGTGTGGTCCATCCTGGAACACAGCAACGGGGAATTCTGGTTCGGAACCAACAACGGAATCTCCATCCTGGCACCGGGCAAAGATCCGGACCGGTTTCACAGTCTGTCGCCTCTTTCCCCGACCGGACTGCCCGGGAGGACCGACAAGGGACGGATCATCGGGCTGAAAGAGGACAGCCGGGGAACCGTGTGGGTGGGCAGTGCCAGCGATGGCGTATATCGCATGGCCCCGGGCGAAAGCGGGCGATTCGACCCGCGGCTCAACAATTACATCCGGGACCTGAACGTCACCGCGATGGACCTGGACGGCCGGGACCGGCTGTGGGTGGGGACCCTGGATGGATTGCTGGCCTACGATCTTCGGGCCGACCAGGTGGTCCGGTTCACCCAGGTCAACGGTCTTCGGGGCAACGAAGTGTCGGCCGTGTTCGTGGATTCCCGGGACCGGGTCTGGGTGGGATCCCAGGGGAAGGGGCTGAGCGTGGTGCTATCGGACACCATCCTGCAGGTGGATCTCGGTTCAACGGCCACACCCAGGACCTTTGCCGAAGACCGGGACGGCATCCTCTGGATCGGGACGGAAGGCCGGGGGATTGTGCTGTTCGATCCCGAAACCATGCAGGTGACCGGGGAGCTCACCTCCGGGGAACACGGACTGCTGGCCAACCTCATCAATTTGTTGCGATGCGACAGGGACAACAACATGTACATCGGAACCAACGAGGGACTGAACGTGTATGTGAGGGACCAGGAGACCCTGGTGGCGTTTACCCACAGCAGCGGATTCACGGGCATCGAAACCCGGCAAAACGCCTCCCTGGTCGATTCCGAAGGGAACCTGTGGTTCGGCACGGTGGAGGGAGTCACCCGGTTTGTCCCCTCGGATTTCAGCCAGACACTCCAGGAGCCCCGGACCCGCATCACCTCCTTTGTGGTCGATCACGAAGAGTATCCCCTGGGCCGGGAAGCCCGGTTGTCGTACAAACAAAACTCCATTGCGTTTGAATACAGGAGCATCTCGCTCAACCCGGATGCCCAGGCGTACCAATTCATGCTGGAGGGTGTGGATGAGGAATGGCGGGATGCACACGGTCAGACCGAAGCCGTGTACCCCGCCCTGCCGCCGGGTGCTTATACTTTCCTGGTTCAGGCCCGCTCCAGTGCGGGAATCTGGAACCGGGAGGCCGCATCCTACCGGTTCAGCATCCGTCCGCCTTTCTACCTGACATGGTACTTCATTCTGTCCATGATTCTGCTGCTGACCCTGGCAATTTTCGCTTATGTGAAGATCCGGGAACGGGCCCTGCGGCGGGAAAATGCCTGGCTGGAAGAGACGGTCCGGGACCGGACCGCCGTCGTTGTGGCTCAGAAGGAGGAGCTGGCCCAGAAGAACAAGGACATCACCGACAGCATCCGCTACGCCAAACGCATCCAGTTCTCCATTCTGCCGGAGGAATCACCCTTTCCGGGAACCTTCATCCTGTTCAAACCCAAGGACATCGTAAGCGGCGATTTCTACTGGTTCACGGAAGTGGACGGCAAGGAGTTTTTTGCGGCGGTCGATTGCACGGGTCACGGCGTGCCCGGGGCCTTCATGTCCATCATCGGGCACAACAGCCTGACCAAGATCGTGCGCGAGTACGGCATCCTGGAGCCCGGGGAAATTCTGACCCAGCTGAACAAGGAAGTCCAGGCCACCCTCCACCTTCGCTCCGATGTGGGGGATGTGTACGACGGCATGGACCTGGCCCTTGTGGCCTATGACAGGAACGAAAGCACCCTGCAGTTTGCCGGCGCCTTCAACCCCCTCTATCTCATCCGGGATGGGGAATTGCTGGAAACCAAGGCCGACCGGGTGTCCATCGGACGATCCAACCTGGGGGAGGAGGTTCGTTTTCAAAACCAGGTTCTGAAGGTCAGGACAGGGGATTCCGTGTACCTTTTTTCCGACGGGTATGCCGATCAGTTCGGCGGGGAAATGAAGAAGAAATTCAAATACAAGAATTTGAAATCACTTCTGCTGTCCATTCAGGAGGAGGACATGGAAACCCAGCGCATCCTTCTGGATGAGACCATTGAAAAATGGCGCGGGGAGGCCGATCAGCTCGACGACATCCTCGTCATCGGAAGGAAATTTTAAAGGATTCCTTCCAGCTTCTTCACCAGGGTGCTTTTGGGGACGGCTCCCACCTGCTTGTCGGCGATCTCCCCGTTTTTGAAAAAGAGAATGGTCGGAATGTTCCGGATGCCATATTTCTGGGTGATGCCCGGATTGCTGTCCACGTCCACCTTGGCGACGACGGCTTTCCCTTCGTAGTCCACACCCACTTCTTCCACGATGGGGCCCACCATCCGACAGGGGCCGCACCATTCGGCCCAGAAATCCACGATGACCGGTTTGTCGGATTTGAGTACCAGTTCTTCAAAATTGCTGTCGGTTGCTTCTAATGCCATGGTTCTTCTTTTTTGGTTCAAAAATCAATCAAAAGTAACAAAAAAATCCTAGCGCAACTGGAATTGGAAACCAGGGTTGTCCTTCAGGAAGGACATGAAATCCTCGGACAATTCGACTTGTTTTTTTCTTGAAAACAGTCGCACCTGGGTGTTGGTTTCCGGATCCGTGATGTGAAACTTCAGGGTTTTTCCGTTTTCCTGCACGGTATAACGCTCAATGTCGTCCATGAGTTCACGGCTGACCTGACGGATGTCGAGGCGGATGTCCACCGAGCGCACCAGCTTGTCCCGGACATCGGCCAGCATGTGGATCTGCTTGATGCGCAGGGAGTAGATCTTTTTTTGCGGTTCCTCGCGGGGACTCCAGACATTCACGTTGGCCCGGATCATCAGGGCCACGGCCGGACTGAAATAATGTTTGAAATTGACGTAATCGTCGTTTTTCAGCCGGAGGTTGTAGGTGTCGGTGTAATCCTCCAGCTGAGCCATCAGAAAGGGCTTGTTCTTCCACTGGTCCACCCCGTCCCGCACGGTTTTGACGATGCCGCAGAACACCAGGTCCCGGCCCTGGTGCGACGACAGATCGCTCAGGTCGTGAAGGGAAGCCGTGGAGAAGGATTCGATTTCCACCCGGAACCGGTCCAGGGGGTGGGCGGTGAGGTAAATGCCGATCAGCTCTTTTTCCCGGGTGATTTTGTCGAGCAGGTGCCATTCGTTCACCGGGGGCGCTTCGGGTTTGCTGATCACCAGGGCACTGGTCTCCCCAAACAGGTTTTGCTGGGGGGTGTTCCGTTCGAACTGGATTTTGTTGCCGTATTTGATCAGCTGTTCCACGAAACTGGCGTCCTCCTCCTCCAGGGTTTCGATGTACTGGCTCCGGTGGATGTCCGCGAAGCAGTCGAATCCGCCGGCCGTGGCGATGCCTTCCAGGTTTTTCCGGTTGACGCTCCGAAGGTCGTTCCGCTCCACGAAATCGTAAATGTCCAGATACACCCCCTTTTTCTGCCGTTCCAGAATGATGCTCTGCACGGCGCTTTCCCCCACGCCCTTGATGGCCCCGAGGCCGAAGCGGATGTCTCCTTTTTCGTTCACCGTGAAACGAACGTTGCTTTCGTTGATGTCGGGTCCGAGGACGGAAATGCCCATGCGGCGGCATTCGTCCATGAAGATCCCGATCTTTTTGATGTCGGTGATGTTCCGGCTCAGGACGGCGGCCATGAATTCGGCCGGATAATGGGCTTTCAGGTAGGCCGTCTGGTAGGAGACATAGGCGTAACAGGTGGAATGGGACTTGTTGAAGGCATACTGGGCAAAGGCTTCCCAGTCGGCCCAGATCTTCTGCACCTTCGGGTCGGGGAACCCGTTTTTCCTGCACCCCTCCTCGAACTTGACCTTCAGTTCGTCCATCATTTTTTTGATCTTCTTCCCCATGGCCTTCCGCAGGGAGTCGGCCTGACCCCGGGTGAAGCCGGCCAGCTTCCTCGACAGGAGCATCACCTGTTCCTGGTAGACGGTGATGCCGTAGGTGTCCTTCAGGTATTCCTCCATTTCGGGAAGATCGTATTCGATCTTCTCCTTTCCGTGTTTCCGGGCGATGAAGGAAGGGATGTATTCCATGGGCCCCGGCCGGTAGAGGGCGTTCATGGCGATCAAATCCTCGAAGCGGTTCGGCTTCAGGTCCTTCAGGTGTTTTTTCATGCCCGGGGATTCGAACTGGAACAGGCCGGTGGTTTCGCCCCGCGCATAGAGTTCGAAGGTTTCCTTGTCGTCGATGGGGATCTGATCGATGTCGATGTCCAGTCCCCTCGATTCCTTGATGTTGGCAACGGCATCCTTGATGATGGACAAGGTTTTCAGACCAAGAAAGTCCATTTTCAGCATGCCCACATCCTCCACGAAATGACCGTCGTACTGGGTCACCAGCAGCTCCGAATCCTTGAACTTGGCCACAGGGAGGTGCTCCTGCAGGTCGTTTCGGCCGATGATCACCCCGCAGGCGTGGAGGCCGGTTTGCCGCACCGATCCTTCGAGTCGCTGCGCCACCCTCAGGGTGCTGGTCACCAGGGGGTCGGCCGATTGAAGCTCGGCCTTGAGCTCGGGCACCTCCTTGAAAGCTTTTTCGAAGGTGGTCCCGGGCCGTTCCGGCACCATCTTGGCCAGGCGGTCGGCTTCCGGCAGGGGCAGACGCTGGATCCGGGCCACATCCCGGATGGCCATTTTCGGAGCCATGGATCCGAACGTAACGATGTGGGCCACCCGCTCGTGGCCGTATTTCTTCACCACCCATTTCAGGACGTCTTCCCGTCCGTCTTCATCGAAGTCGATGTCGATATCCGGCATGGAGATCCGGTCGGGATTCAGGAAGCGTTCGAACAGCAAATCGTACTTGATGGGATCGATGTCGGTGATCCCCAGGCAATAGGCCACCGCGGAGCCGGCGGCCGATCCCCGGCCCGGGCCCACGGAAACGCCCATGTTCCGGGCGGCGCTGATGAAATCCTGGACGATGAGGAAGTAGCCGGGAAAGCCCATCCGCTGGATGGTCTCCAGCTCGAAGTCGATGCGCTCCCGGACATCGGCGTCCAGGTCGGGATACCGCTTCCGGGCCCCTTCGTAGGTGAGGTGACGCAGGTACTCATCTTCGTTGGAGAACGCCTCCGGCAAAGGGAAGTAGGGCATGACCGGATTGATGTTCAGCTCGTAGGTCTCCACTTTGGAGGCGATTTCCAGGGTGTTTTCCAGGACCTCCGGAAGGTCGGAGAAGACCTCCCGCATTTCGGCCTGGGTTTTGAACCATTCCTCCCGGGTGTAGCGCATGCGTTTGGGATCGTCCAGATCCTTCCCCGTGCTGAGGCAAATGAGGTGATCGTGGGCTTCGGCGTCGTCTTCGTTGACAAAGTGCACATCGTTGGTGGCCACGCATTTGATGCCCAATCGTTTGCCGAGATCGACCAGGTTCCGGTTCACGTACACCTGGTCGTCGAACACCAGTTTGTTCATCTCCGGGTCGCCCGTCTCGTGGCGCATGAGTTCCAGGTAGAAGTCCTCTCCGAAGACGTTCCGATACCACCGGGCCGCTTCCTCGGCCTCCTCCACGTTCCGGTGCATGATGGTTTGGGAATCTCCCCGCCCAGACAGGCAGACAGGCAGATGATGCCTTCGTGGTACTGGACCAGCAATTCCTTGTCGATCCGGGGCTTGTAATAAAAGCCTTCCGTCCACCCTTTGGAAATGAGAACGGTCAGGTTGCGGTACCCCTGGAGGTTTTTGGCCAGCAGGACCACATGGTCGGAACCGTCCAGGTTTTTGTCGGTCTTGGAATGCCGCGACCGGTTGGCCAGGTAGGCTTCGCATCCCAGGATGGGTTTGATGCCCCGGCGGCTCGCCTCCTTGTGAAAGGCCTTGGCGCCGAACATGTTGCCGTGATCGGTGATGGCCACGGCCTCCATGCCGTCGTCCACGGCTTTTTTCAGCAGCTCGGGGATGGCCGCCGCCCCGTCCAGGATGGAATACTGGGTGTGGACATGCAGGTGGCAGAATCCCGTCTGGCTCAGCTCCCTGCCGGCGTCCGTTCCGTCCCGTTCGCTCCCGTCCGGTTTTCCTTTGTTGTCCTGCTGCGTTTCCCAATTGGAGACATGGGTCAATCCATAGGGTCCCACCCGATCGGGGTGGGCGTCCAGAAAGGCCCGGAATTCCTCCTCGCTCATGCCTGCCTGACGGGCGGAAACTACCCGGGTGCGGATCAATTCAAAAAAACAGCGGGCCGTGGCCTCCACATCCGCCGCAGCGTTGTGGGCCTCGGGAAATCCTTCCTCGAACAGGAACGAATACAGCTCCATGAGCTTGGGCGGCTTGAGGCGGCCGCTTTTTCCCATGGGAATCCGTACCGCGTCGGTGCTGGAGTGCATGGTGCAAATCTTCTCCAGCTCCAGAAACGGCCCGGGGATGCCGCTGCGGATGAATTCGGCCCCCAGGGCATTGATGTCGAACTGGACGTTGTGCCCCACCAAAAATCGGGTCCGGGCGAGGGATTCATTGATGCGGCCCAGGACCTCGGGCAGGGGGCGTCCTTCCTCCGTGGCCCGGCGGGTGGAAATGCCATGTACTTTTTCCGCCGAATAGGGGATTTCAAATCCATCCGGTATGATGAGAAAGTTTTGATTTTCAATCAGTTTTCCGGAGGCGTCATGAAGCTGCCAGGCGATCTGGATCACCCGGGGCCAGTTGTCCACCTCGGAGATGGGCGCGTTGTCCCGGAGGGGGAGGCCGGTGGTTTCGGTGTCGAAAATGAAGTACATGGATGGTAAAGGTAGGCCATTTTCCCCCCGGATTGGTTCGTGTTGAAAAGTTGTTGGCAGGATTTTTGTTATGTTTGTGGCATGAAGAAAGCGCTCCGCCTGCTGTGGATTTTGGCCGGATGGTTCCTCTGGAGCCAGTCCGCCCTCTTGGGTCAGGCCCCTCCCGGATCCCCTCCCGCCGACCAGGAGCTAGCCCGGGAACTGGAGCAGGCCCTGTCGCTCTACCCCAACCCCAGCGATGGGGAATTCACGGTCTCCCTGAACCACGCGGGAGACAGAACCCCGGAACTCCAGGTGTACGACCTCACCGGGAAACGGATCCTGGATCTGGGCGATCAGATCAACCGGGAGGAAGGCAGGCTGGAAGCCCGGGTCGACATGCGCGACCAGGCCTCCGGCATCTATTTTCTCCGCCTCCGGTGGGGGGATGTGACCGTGACCCGAAAGATTCTGATCCGGCGTTGAGGCCTTCCTCGTTCCGTTCGTCCCGAGCCCCCCGCCTGCATTTCGGGGAGCTCCGTGTATAAATGACTTCCTGTGTTTGCATTTTCCTGGAATCTTGCTACCTTTGCGGTCTTTAAAAACCGTAGGGTACAATTTAAAAACAAGAACGAGTATGCCAACAAAGATCAGATTACAAAGACAGGGTCGCAAATTTCAGGCGATCTACTCTATTGTAGTTGCTGATAGCAGGGCGCCACGGGATGGTAAGTCGATCGACACGCTGGGGCAATACAACCCCAACACCAATCCTGCTACCATTGTTCTGGATTTCAACCGTGCCATTGAATGGCTTCAGAACGGCGCTCAACCCACCGAAACGGTGCGGGCTATCTTGTCCTACAAAGGAGTGTTGTACAAAAAGCACCTTCTGGACGGTGTTAAAAAAGGAGCCTTTGACGAGGCCGAGGCCGAGAAGCGATTCGATGCCTGGCTGAAGGAAAAGGAACAGAAAATCCAGTCCAAGAAAGACCAGATCTCTTCCGCCAAAGTCAGTTTGGAGAAAAACCGGATGGAAGAGGAAACCAAGATCAAGGAAGCCCGGGCTGCTGAGATCGCCAAGAAGCGTTCTCAACTGATCGCTGAAGAAGCTGCTGAAGAGGCCGCCGAAGAAGCCGTCGAGGAAACAGTTGAGGAAACCGTCCAGGCAGAAGCTCCCGCAGAAGAGCCCAAAGTTGAAGCAGCTCCCGCCGAGGAGCCCAAAGCAGAGGAAGCGCCTGCCGAAGAGCCCAAAGCAGAAGAAGCTCCTGCCGAGGAGCCCAAAGCGGAAGAAACCCCCGCCGCGGAGCCTGAGGCTGAAGAGAAAAAAGAGGAATAAAATCCATGTCGCTACCCGGTGGAATACGGGCAGGTCAGGTATCCAAGCCCTATGGAGTTCAGGGGCAGGTGGTGCTGATCCTGGAACCGGCCGCCGCAAGGCACATACAAAACCACGACCCGCTGTTTGTCGAATTGGACGGACAGCGGGTTCCTTTTTTTCTGGAGGAGTTCGAACGCCTGTCCGATACCCAGGCCCTGGCAGCATTTGAGTTCATCCATAGCGTGGAAGAAGCCCGCACCCTCTGCGGTCATTCCATTTACCTCGATCCCGCCCGGGCAAAGGTTGTGGCCGAGGGTCCGGACGATCTGTCCCGGTATGTCGGCTATGAAGCGGAGGAAAAGGACGGGGGGCCCCTCGGCCCCGTCACCGGTTACCTGGCCGATTCCCTGAACCCCATGTGGTTGATCGATCACCGGGGACGGGAACTGCTTGTGCCTGCCGTCCAGGCCTTCGTTCATTCGGTGGATCCGAAAAGAAAAAAATTGGTTCTGACCCTGCCGGACGGACTCACCTCCCTGTAACATCTGTTTCCCATCGTCGTCTTTGGGTCAAACAGAGTGTTCATCTTAATCTCAAGCCACATGAAAAAAATGATTGCACCGGCTCTGGCCCTGGCCCTGTTTGTCCTGGGAAGCGGATGCCAGACGGCAGCCCAGTCCGGATCGGACCAACGCACCCTGGAACCTTTCACGGGGGTCGGGCTGGCCATTTCCGCCGACGTATATTACCATACGGGCACTGCCTGTGAAGTGAAAATCGAAGGGGATCCCGCCGACATCCGGGATCTGATCACCGAGGTGGAAGACGGCTACCTCAAGATCCGGTACGAGGACTGGAGGACCCGTCGTTCCAAACTCACCCTCCACATCACCTCGCCCGGACTGGACGGAGTGAAAGTTTCGGGCTCGGGTCATTTCAACGTGGAGGAAGATCTCCGCTGCGAAGAGATGGAGCTGGCCGTTTCGGGGAGCGGACATGTGAATTTCCGCGGGCTGGAAGCCGAAGAACTGGAAGTGAAAATCAGCGGATCCGGAAATGTGAACATCGAAGGCGGTTCGGCCGGGGAGATGGATGTGAAGCTTAGCGGATCGGGACGGGTGAACGCCGAGCGTTTCTCGGTGGAAGAATTCTCCGGAGCCATCAGCGGTTCGGGGGGTGCACGGGTGACCTGCACCGAGGATCTGGAGGTGCGGATTTCGGGAAGCGGAAGCGTGGAATACCACGGATCGCCCCGGGTCGATGCGGCCACCAGCGGTTCGGGCAAGGTGCGCTCGCTTTGAGTTGAACGATATGGAGCACCCCTGTCTCCAGGAGGCAGGGGAGTACAGGAGCGGTTGCAAGGCAACCAACCTGAGGGCTGCCGGCGCGAGTCGGCAGCCTGTTTTTTACTCCCGCAACACCACGATGTGTCCGTCTGCCTCCACCTTCAGAATCCGGGAAGGATGGGCCGGTGTTTCTTCCCCCTGTCGCCACCGGCATACATGATCGACTTCCCGCTTGAGGTGTTCTGAAATATCGCGGTAACGGGCGGGAGAGGGCTCCCCGGCAAAATTGGCCGAGGTGGAGACCAGGGGCCGGCCCAGGGCCCGGATCAACGCAACGCAGAAAGGATCCCGGACCAGGCGGATCCCGATGGTCCCTTCCTCGGGGAGGAGGACGGAGGGGAGGTTTCTTGCGTCCGGATAGATGATGGTGGTGGGACGGGTTTCCCCGGTCAGCAGATGCAGGACCGATTCGGGAATCTGTTCCACATGCCGGGCGATCATGTCGGGACTGTCGGCCAGAACCAGCATGCTTTTCCGGTCGGGTCGCCTTTTGATCCGGTACACCCGGGCCACCGCTTCCGGGTCGGTGGCATCGCACCCAAGACCCCAGATGGTGTCGGTGGGATACAGAATGCATCCCCCCTCCCGGAGAATCCGGGTGCAGAGAGTCACCTCCTCATGCATTGTGGAAGCATTCAAGGTACACCTGATACAGGGAGGGAATGGTTTGTTCTTCCCGGAATTTCAGTGCGTGGGAGCCTCCCTCCAGGATGAGACGGTCCCGGAGATTGTCGTCCTGCAACAGGCTCCGGATGGCCTCCACCATTTGTCCCGTGCTGTGGGGATCGATGTGAAGGCCCCCTTTCCCCGAGGTTTCCTCCAGGCAGCCTCCGGCGGAGGTGATCACCGGGATCCGGGAATTGAGGGCCTCCAGGATGGGAATGCCAAATCCCTCGTAGGAAGAAGGGTAAATGAAGGCCGTGGCGCCCTGGTAGATGGCCGGCAAATCCGATACCTGCACCTGGTCCAGGAAATGAATGTTCTTCATGTTTCGTCTTTGGATGTAGGCCATCACCTGGTTGGCATAGGCCGGGATCCGGCGACCCACAACCACCAGGGGGATGTCGATTTTCCCTTCGTCCAGGGCCTGGACGATCCGGAACAGGTTCTTGCGCTCTTCCACCGTACCCACATACAGCAAATAGTTTCTGGGGAGGGAAAACCGGTCCCTTGCCTGGCGCAGGCTGTCCTCGCTCACCCGGCTGTAAAACTGCCGGCTGCACCCCTGGTACACCACCCGGATCCGGGATTCGTCCACTCCGAGATGACGCATGATGTCCTGTTTGGTTTGTTCGCTCACGGCTATGATCCGGGTGGCGTGCCGGGCAGCGTATTCGCTTTTCCGGAGGTAGATGGTGCGGTCCAGGGTTTTGTAAAGGTGGGGATGCTCCAGAAAAATGAGATCATGGATGGTGACCACGGTCCGCGACCGGCTGCGATGGATGCCGAAGGGCAGTTCGTTGCTCAGGCCGTGGAACACATCCACCCGGTCGCGGTTCAGGCGCCTGCTCACCCCAAAGGTTCGCCAGAGGGAGGGGGAAAGCTTTTCCAGGGGTCCCTCGGGGCCGATGATCTGGGCGGTGGATGGCTCGTGAAACAGATCGGGATCCGCCACGGCCGGGGTGTACAGCAGACACTCGTTCTCCGGGTAGAACCGCTTGATGTTGGCAATCACATAGCGGCTGTAATTGCCCAGGCCGCTGTAGTTGTGGAAGGCCCGTTTGGCATCGAAACCCAGTCGCATCAGACCGAAACGTTGTATTCCCTCAGGGCGTCGTTGAGGGAGGTTTTTACATTGGTGGATGCTTTGCGCTTGCCGATGATCAGGGCACAGGACACCTGGTAGTCGCCCGCCGGAAAGGATTTGGTGTAGGACCCGGGAATCACCACCGAGCGTGCCGGAACCACGCCTTTCATTTCGACCGGTTTGCTGCCGGTGACATCGATAATCCGCGTCGACTGCGTCAGCACCACGTTCGCCCCCAGGACGGCTTCTTCCTCGAGGCGCACCCCCTCCACCACGATGCTGCGGGACCCGAGGAAACAGTTGTCCTCGATGATCACCGGGGCGGCCTGAACGGGCTCGAGAACGCCGCCGATGCCGACTCCGCCGCTCAGATGGACGTTCTTCCCGATCTGAGCACAGGAACCCACGGTGGCCCAGGTGTCCACCATGGTGCCCTCGTCCACGTAGGCGCCGATGTTGACGTAGGAAGGCATGAGGATCACCCCTTTGGAGATGTAGGAGCCGTGCCGTGCCAGGGCATGGGGCACCACGCGGATGCCCTTTTCCTTGTATCCGGTTTTCAGGGGGATCTTGTCATGGAATTCGAAGGGCGGTGTTTCGATGGTTTCCATCGACCGGATGGGGAAGTAGAGGATCACGGCTTTCTTGATCCAGTCGTTGACCTGCCAGCCCTCTTTTTTCTTTTCGGCCACCCGCAGTTCCCCGCTGTCGAGCAGGGCGATGACTTCATGGATGTGATCCTGTACGTGTTTCTCCTTCAGCAACTCCCGGTTGTCCCAGGCCTGTTCGATGATCTCCTGTCGTGTCATGGGCTCGATGTGTGTTCGTCCGTTTTCCAAAAGTAACAACTTTCAGCAATCGGGCCGCAAAGTACATGACCACCAAGACAAATATGATGGTGGCTCCCGACGGTATGTCCAGAAAATAGCTTGTGATCAATCCCCCCACCGAACCCAGCAATCCAAGAAAGATGGAGGCGATCAGGATGCGGGAAAAGCGGGAAGTGAACAGGTTGGCGATGTTTTGCGGGATGGTGAGAAGAGAAAGAACCAGGATGATGCCGGCGATTCGGATGCTCAGAACGATGGTCAGCGCGGTGAACAGGATGGCCAGGTAATTGATCCACATCACGGGAACACGGCGGGTTCGGGCGAATTGTTCATCGAAAGCCACATACAGAATGGGCCTGAAAAATGCCACAAAGAACCCCGAAACAGCCACCGCCAGAAGGGCCATGAACCAGAGGTCCCTTACCTTCACTGTGAGAATGCTTCCGAAGAGATAGCTCAGGAGGTTGGGGGCATATCCGGGGGCCAGGGAGACAAAGATGATTCCGAGGGCCATGCCGAAGGACCACATGATGGCAATCACCGAATCGTTTCGCATCACCTTCCGCCGGGTCAGGTTCTCCGTGGCCAGACCCGCAAGCACGGCAAAGACAGCCGCTCCGGCCAGGGGAGGGAACCCAAAAAAATAGGCGATGCCGACGCCGCCAAAGGAAGCATGGGTGATCCCTCCGCTGATGAATACCATGCGGCGGCTCACAATGTAAGTTCCCGTGAGGCCGCACGAAACTGCCATCAGCAAGGCGGCAAGCAGGGAATGCCGGAAAAAGTCGTAGCGAAAGAGTTCCAGGATTTCCATGGCGCTTACTTGTGGGTTTTCATGACCCGGTGCGGAACGGGACCGTGGGTGATGATTTCAATGGGACAATTGTACACCTTCAATTGTTTCTCGCTGATTTCGTTGGAGGTGTGGTAGTGCAGTTCCCGGTTGACGCAGGCAATGGTTTTGATGTAGGGCGAAATGATCCCCAGATCATGGGACACCAGCAGGATGGTCATGTCCTTGTTGAGCTCGCGGAGAAGCTGGTACAGCTCCATCTCGAAGCGGTTGTCCACGTGGGTGTCCGGTTCGTCCAGCACCAGGATGGAGGGCTTGCTGATGATGGCCCGGGCCAGCAGAGTACGTTGCAATTCCCCTCCGGACAATTCCCCCACCGGCCGGCTCCGAAGGTGGGTCAGTCCCACCGTGGAAAGCACCTCCTGCATGCGTTCCCGTCCCGTCCTCCGGCCGGCAATCAGGTTTTTCAATCCCCGCTGGGATCCGGATTCCACCACCTCTTCCACAGTGATGGGAAACCGTTCGTCCACCTCCCGGCCCTGGGGCAGGTAGCCGATGCCGGACCGGTCGAAGAGGAATTCGATGTGGCCTTTGGTGGGCTTCATCAGGCCCAGGATGTGTTTGAGCAGCGTGGTTTTGCCCCCGCCGTTGGGTCCGATGATCCCGATGAAATCCTTTTCCCGGACTGTGAAATCCACATGGCGAAGTACCTCCAGACCGTTGTAGGAGGCGTGCAGGTCCCGGATCCGGATGAGTTCTTTTTCCATGATCTTATTTCTCCTCCTTCAACAATCCGGCAATGGCGATCATTTGTTCGCTCCAGGCCGGATCCAGGGGGTCGATTTGTTCCACTTCGGCTCCGATGGCGGAGGCCAGGGACAGGGCGTTTTCCCGGTCAAACTGTTTCTGAATGAACACCGTGTGGATCCCTTTCTCCAGTCCCAGGTCCACCATGGCTTTCATTTGACCCGGAGAGGGCGTGTTGCCGCCGCTTTCCAGGGCGTGTTGCTCCAGTCCGTAGTCTTTGGCGAAATAGGCCAGGGCGGGGTGATAGATCATAAATGCTTTCTGGGTTTTCCCTGCCAGCATGCCGTCGATCTTCCGATCCAGATCATCCAATCCCGAAAGAAGGGAATCGAGCCGGGAATGGAGAAGCTCCTTGTGTTCGGGCAGGATTTCCTCCAGGGCGACAGCCATGGTGGTTGCCATCCGGCGGCCGTTCCGGACCGACATCCAGATGTGCGGATCCCACCCCCCGTGGTCGTGTTCCCCCACATGGGCCTCGTGTCCATCCGTTTCATCGTGGGTCCCGTGTCCGGCGTCCATGCCCCCGGGTTCTTCCTCCCGAATGAGATCAATGCCGGCGGAACAATCCACCACAGGCAATCCGGGGTACATTCCCGAGATGCGGGGCATCCAGGCATTCTCGAATCCGAGCTGGCCGATCCGGAAGTAAAGGGCCGATTGTTCCAGAGCGGCCATCTGGTTCATGGTGGGCTCGTAGGTTTCCGGACCGGCTCCCGGGGGAACCAGCACGTTGATTTCCACCAGGTCGCCTGCGAGTTGTTCCAGAAAATACTGCTGGGGAAGGATGGAAACCGACACCACGGGTTTCTCTGCCCCGGATCCGGGGGAGGGAGGGGTGTTTCGGCACGATAGCAAAAGGACGGCCAGCAGGCCGGCAGCAAGAATCGGTTTCATTTGGATTTGGTTGTAAAAAGCTTGGAGAACGGGGTGCCTTTTGGGGGGACGGGATCGTGTCCCTGACCGCCCCACGGATGACAACTCAGAATCCGTTTTGTTCCCAACAAAAGGCCGGTCAGGGGGCCATGGATCCGAAGTGCCTCGATGGCGTATTGGGAACAAGTGGGGTGATATCGGCATGTTTTGGGCAGAAGGGGGGAGATCATCCACTGATAGATCTTTACGGGGACGATCAGGAGAAATACAAACACGTTTCTGATCCACCGGATCAAAAAGAAATTCCAGAGGCGAGACCCACTCGTTGTTCCCGGTTTTTCATTCATGTTTCCTGCACAAAAATAGCAAATTATGCCCAGTAATTTAGACCCTTTCTTCCAAGGATTTCCTGTCAATTTTGCGTAGTTTTGCGGCTCGCATTTACATTTATTAAGTAACTCACTCGCATTTAAAACAACCTATCACCATGAAAGAAGCTGTTGCCATTCTGTGTGCCGGGGGACCCGCACCGGGGATCAACACCGTCATCAGTTCCGTGACGAAGATATTCATCAACAACGGATACAATGTTCTGGGGATCAATGGCGGCTACAAAAGCCTGTTTTCCGATGAACCCGCCTTCGAATTTCTGGATTTCGACTACGCAGACCAGATTTACAGCCGGGGAGGATCGGCCCTGAAGATGAGCCGGTACAAACCCAAGGACGAAGAGTTCAAGGTTGATTTTTTCAAGAAGAACAATGTCAAACTGCTGGTGACCATCGGAGGAGACGACACCGCATCCACCGCCAACCGACTGGCCAAATTCCTGGCCAAGCAGAAGCTGGATGTGAAGAACATCCACGTACCCAAAACCATCGACAACGACCTGCCCCTTCCGGAAGGAACCCCCACCTTTGGCTACCATTCTGCCAAAGAAGAAGGCGTCCGCCTGTCCACCACCATCTATGAGGATGCCCGGACCAGCGGAAACTGGTTTGTGGTCAGTGCCATGGGACGGGAGGCCGGTCACCTGGCCTTCGGAATCGGGACGGCCTGCCACTACCCCATGATCATCATTCCGGAGATGTTCAACAAGACCAAGATCACCTTTGACAAGATCGTCCGCCTTGTGGTGTCTTCCATGGTGAAGCGTCGCATCCTGAACATCGATTACGGGGTGGCCATGATCAGCGAGGGCGTGTTCCATTTCATGAGCGATGAGGAGATCATCGCCACGGGCATCAATTTCACCTACGACGACCACGGACATCCGGAATTGGGTAACGTGAGCAAGTCGCATATCTTCAATATGCTGACCCAACAACACCTGAAGGATCTCCGGATCAAGGTGAAGAGCCGTCCCGAAGAGATCGGTTACGAGCTGCGTTGCTGCCGGCCCATCGCCTACGACCTCTCCTATGCCACCCGGCTGGGGCTCGGTGTGTTCAGTCTTTTCTCCCGGGGCGAAACCGGCTGCATGACCACCATCGACCGGGGCGGAAGCATTCGTCCCCTCTATTTGAAAGATGTGGAAGACGAAAATGGCAAAGTGAAACCCCGGTTGGTGAACATTGATTCCGAATCGGTTCAGGTCATTTTCCGCAACAACCTTCACTACATCACCAAGGAGGACTACCGGGCAGCCAAGAAGTATGTGAAAAATCCGGAAGATTACGATTTCCTGAAGATCCTCAAATGGGATGAATAACGGGATCCCGGCCATTGATTTATTTCTTTGAAAGGTCTATTTTTAAAGAAAAAATCATGGCACAGGTGAACAAGAAAAAAGGAACCATTGGGATATTGACTGGCGGCGGGGATGTGCCGGGATTGAATCCGGCCATCCGCGCCGTTACCATTCGTGCCCTGCGGGAAGGATATCAGGTCATTGGGTTGCGGAAGGGCTGGTCGGGAATCACCGAGATCATTCGGGACAAAAATGCCGACAACAGCGAGCACTACATCGTGCTGACCGAGCAGATCGTCAACAAAGCCGGCCGGACCGGCGGAACCTTCCTGCACACCTCCCGGGTGAATCCCAGCCGGATCAAGAAGCAGGATGTCCCCAAGCATTTGCAGGACACCTACAAAAAGGAGCTCAACGACCTCACACCCGAGGTGCTCGAAAACCTGGCCTTTCTCGGGATCGATTACCTGATCCCCATCGGAGGGGACGATACACTAAGCTATGCGGTTCGGCTCTATCAGGAAGGTTTCAAGGTCATTGCCATCCCCAAAACCATGGACAATGATGTCCCGGGCACCGACTATTGCATCGGCTTCAGTACCTGTGTCACCCGGACCATCCACATGACCAACACCCTGCGTACGTCGGCAGGTTCCCACGAACGGATCCTGGTGATGGAGGTCTTCGGAAGGTACGCCGGTTTTACCGCCATGATTCCGACCATGGCGGGAGCGGCCAACCGCTGTGTGATACCGGAACACCAGTTCGATGTCACCCATCTTACGAAGTTGCTGGTGGAGGACAGGGTCCAGAACCCCAGCCACTACAGTGTTGCCCTGGTTTCGGAAGGAGCCACTTTTGCCGGCATGGACGATATGGTGATCCAGGACGGGGAAAAGGATGCCTACGGGCATGCGAAACTTGGGGGGATCGGACACATGGTGTCACGGATGATCAAGGAGCAGTCGGCCCAGTTCAACCACGGCAAACAGATCAATGTGATCAGCCAGCATCTGGGCTATCTGGTCCGGGGCGGCGATCCGGATGCCATTGATTCCATCGTGCCCATGGCCTATGGAAATCTGGCCCTTGACCTGATCCTGAAAGGAATCCATGGACGGTTGGTGGTCCTTCGGAACGGAAGGTACGACAACGCGCCCCTCGATGTGGTCACCAGCTCCAAGAAACTCGTGGACATCAAGAAGCACTACAACGTCGAACGGTTGAGACCTCATTTCAAGAGCTTTGAATTCCAGCCCCTGTTCATCATGTCGGGGTCGTAAACGGGAGGTGACCGGCCGGTTACTTGGTAAGCGGAGTTATTCCATGTAAAGCCAGGCGTTTTCCACCTGGTTCTCACGGACCTCGCCCAGGGAGTTCAGCGCCGACTGGATCGATTCATAGGAATGTGCCGTCACCAGGCTGAAACTGTAGGGACCGGCAAGAATGTTTCCATCCATCCCACGGCTCTTGACCAGGGCGGAATAGGCGTCGGCATAGGATGCGGTTTTGAAGGCACCGACGATGATGTGCACGTTGTCTTTGGCACCTTCTTCACAGGCGGCCAGTTTGAGCATGGCCTCATCCACCTGCATGCGGGTGAGGGCAAGCTGGTCTTCCAGCTCTTTGGTCTGACCTGCCTGGGCCTTCAGGACTTTGTTTTCAGCCAGCAAGTTATCGATTTCCTCCTGGGACATGGTTGGCTTCTGAAACAAGCTGCAGGAAGCCAGCAGCAACGGCAGCACGATGATAACGACTAACTTTCTCATAACGAAGGGTGTTGAATGCTCCTGCAAGATACGTAAATTCTACGAAACCAAAATGAGAGCCATTCTCCCGCTTCTTCTTCTGCTGCTGTTGCCTGCTTTGTCCCGGGCCCAGTTGACCGTACAAAACCTGGCAGAATTCCGGGAAGGCGGAACCCCCGGGGCCGATGCCGCTCTGTTACCGGATTTCTACGATCAGGTCCGGGTGGAGGCGGCATACGGCAATCTGGAAACCTGGATGCGGGTACAGACCTACGGGACGGCCAGGGAATCAGGCACCTATGCCCAATGGAGTCAATTCGGTATTGCTTACTCTCCCGGCCGGTTCCGGCTCCATGCGGGTCATCTCGGCACGAAACTGGGGGAGGGGGTGTTGGTGCGATCCTTCGACATCCGGGAATCGATCCTGGAACATGAATTGTATCGGACAAGGCAAGCCAATTACCGGGATGTGCTCGGATTTCAAGGTGGCTACCAAGGTCGGATCTGGGATCTGACCTACCTTCATGGCCGTTCCCTCGATCCGGCGGTGTCTCCCCTCCAGCCATTGTCGCTCCGTCGGCCGGTCGGGATGGATGCCCTGGAAAGTGGATGGAGCGTGCGGTCGCAACGGATCGGTCTGGTTCTGCTCCGGCGGGCAACGGAGCCCTCGCCCCGGTACGATTACAGCCTTCTCTTTTCGGGATCCATCCTTGGACTGATGAAATACGGGATGGAGTACAGCCAGGAAGCCACGGCGGGACATCTGTTGCCGTTTGCCGGAGAAGACGTCCGCCATGCATGGTATGGTCACCTCCGGTTGAGCCTGGGCACCTTCCGGCTGCGGGGGAATGGAAGAGAGAAGCCAATTTCCACCCGGAAGCGGGGTTCCCGAGCCTGCCTTCGGTGTTGTGGGAAGGGCACACCTGGGATCTGCTCCGGCGACAGTCCCATGTCCCGCCGGCCGGGAATGAATCGGGGGCCTTGTGGGAGGCAAAGAAAGATTTCGGGAACGGCCGGATTCTGACCGGGATGATCAACCGCCTGAAATCCGGGGGCGATACCCTGGCCCAGTTCCGTGAGGCCTTTCTCTCCTATGAATGGCATCCCGGACGGAGGCATGCCGTGAAAAGCTTTGTGGATCATGCCCGGGACGATGGGTTGGGAATTTCCCACCGGGTATCGGGCGGATTTGCATGGGAATATGTCGTGCCGGCCCGCTGGTCGTTCGACTCCGAATTTCTCTTCCAGCGCATGAGCCGAACCGGGCCGGACGCAGCCACCTTCCACCAGGTCCATGCCATGGCCGGGATTGCACGGAGGTCCGTCCTTCACCTGCGGGTTCACTGGGAATGGAGCGGCGATCCACTTGCCGGTACCGGACCTGACCTTCTTTTGACGGGTGGGGCCGGGGCCACTGGCCCGGAATGGATCTGGAATGGCGGCTGGGGAGCATCACCGGCTTTCCCTGTTCGCCGGACGCCGGCGGGGCGGCTGGATCAGCGGGGAGGGGACGGTGTATCGGGAACTGGACTTTCAGGGCATTTCGTGCCGTTTACTCACCACCTTTTGAGGTGCAGAAGGTACCGATCACGGGGTAGTGATCCGAGATCTTGTTCTTGATCCGGTGGCAGTGTTGCGGCACAAATTCGCCGTCGTACAGAATGTGATCGATGCGCAGGGAAGGCAGGTCGCCCGCATAGGTGTTCCCGATGCCACGACCCGATGCGCGGAAGGCATCTTTGAGGCCGTTCCGGATCCGGTGGTAGGCATAGGATTGGGGGGTGTCATTGAAATCGCCCATCACCAGCACCGGGTGCGGGCTGTCTTCGATGTAATTGGCGATCATGTCGGCCTGTTCGGCCCGTTTTGCAAAGGCCTGCTTGAGCTGGGACCCGATTTTCCGGATCTCCCGCATCTGTTCATCGCTGACCTTCAGCTTCATGGTATCCATGAACGCCAGGTTTTCCTCCCGGAAGCGGATCGATTGCAAATGGATGTTGAACACCCGGATGGTGTCGCCCTCCACGAGCAGATCGGTGTACATGGCCGCATTTCCATAGGTATTGAAAGGGATTCGGCTTTCCTTCAGGATGGGGAACCGGCTGAAGGTTGCGATCCCCGTTCCCCGGTTTTTGTATTTCTGACTCGTGTAGAACGTGGCTTCATGAGGCAGATCGCGGAAGGCTTTCCGGTAGTCCGCATGCATCTGACCGTCCACCTTGTTGGTGTGGTATTCCTGAAGGCAGAGGATGTCGGGATCCACGCCCTGGATGAGATCAATGATGTTTCCCTGGGTCTCCAGGTTCTTGCTTGGATACACCCCGAAGGCCCGGACGTTGTACGTCATGACCTTGAAACTTTCCCGGTTCTCGCAATCCACGGGAACCTCCTGTTTTCCCGAATGAAGGGGCAGTAGTCCGGCCAGGTGATTCCAGCCCAACAGCACCACGGCCAGAGAGAGGAAGATCTGCTTCTTCATGCGGATGAGCCAGTAGACGATCAGGAGGAGATGGGAAAGCAGGATGATCGGGTAGGCCAGGCCGAAAAGCGCCGGAAGGAAGAACCGGGCAGGATTGATGAAGGGTGCCAGGTAAACAAGCAGCAATCCAATGGCGGCCAGAATGTTCAGGGCAAAGATGATCCGGTCGGGGAGTTTGCGCACCATTTATTTTTTATCGCTCATTTTAAACAACAATTCCTTTTCCCGGGCACTCAGACTGCCATAGCCGGCCTTGGAAATCTTTTCAAGGATGCGGTCGATTTCCTGTTGCTCTTCGGCTTTCACCCGGTTGTACTCCATGTCGTCGGCGGGCTTGTGCGTCTCACTCTTTCCGCCCGGGGACCGTTTGTAGCTAACCCGCATGCGGGGCGTGCCCGGCCGGAACCAGGTGGCCACCGTGTCAAGCATCCGGTCGAACCCCCGGGTGAGGTCTCTGCCCTGTTTGTATGCACTGGCAATGAGAAAACCGGCCAGGGCACCGCCGATGTGGGCGATTTTTCCGCCCGTGTTCACCGAGAAGTCGACCAGCGAAGATAGGATGAACATCACCAGGGCGATGTAGACGATTTTCACGGGACCGATGAACACCAGGTTCATCTGCCGGTTTGGGCGGTAGGTGGCCACCGCGACCACCACGGCCATGACCGAAGCGGAGGCTCCCAGGGCGATGGCCTGGTCTTTCACCGGGGCAAACACCGGGAAGAGGTTGTAAAACAGCACAAACAGGATGCCCCCGGAGAGTCCGCCGATGAGGTAGGTGCTCATGAGTTTCTTCAGCCCGAGTTCCTGGAGGAACAGGGTCCCGAACCAGTAGAGCCACAACAGATTGAAAAGGATGTGGATGAAGTCCACGTGGAGAAACATGTAGGTGACCAGGGTCCATGGCCGGTGGGCCAGGGTCACCGGATCGGCCGGTACGGCCAGCACGTGGAGGAACTCGTCGAACAGACCGTACTGGTTGGCCAGATACAGCACCACCCTGACAATCTGTACTGTCAAAAACAGCCCCAGGTTCAGGTAAATCAGTTTGTGCAGGGTTGTCCCCTGTTTGAAGGATGTCCTTATTTCATCGACGATGCTCATGTTCTCAGCAAGTTAGAAAAAATTCCTGGTGAACTTGTTCCAGTACTTGATGAGAATGAAACCAAAAATCATACCACCCAGGTGGGCAAAGTGGGCCACGTTTCCCCCTTTGTCGGTCAAACCCATGTACAGGGCGAGGACGCCCGATGCAACGACGATCCATTTCGCCTTCACGGGGACGGGGATGGGGATGATGATCAGGGGCGTGTTCGGGAAGAGCATGCCGAAGGCCAGAAGCACACCATACACAGCTCCCGATGCTCCCACCGTGGGGATCATGAGTTCCCGGCCGAGGCTCTGGAAGGGATTGCCCGGCTGGAGGATCTCATTGAGCAGGGTGATGTTGATCCGGTCAACCGAATAGGCCGCTTTCAGCGCTGCAATGTCCGGGGCAAGCTGAATGTAATTCACCAGAGTGTGTACCAGAGCCGCGCCAAGCCCCGTGACCAGGTAGTAGATCAGGAAACGCTTGCTCCCCCAGACCCCTTCCAGGGTGCGGCCGAACATCCAAAGAGCCCACATGTTGAAAAAGAGGTGGAAGATCCGGCTGTTGTCGTGCATGAACATGTGGGTGACAATTTGCCAGGGTTTGAACATGGGAGAGCCCGGATAAAAAAGCCCGAGGTGGAAATTCAGGTTCACCCGGAACATCTGGACGAACAGCAGCGAAAACAGCCAAAGGGCCACATTGATGACAATCAGGTTTTTGGTGACCGGCGGGGTGTTGTTGCTGAATCCGGAGAAAAATCGGCTCATGGTGTCAGGTTTTTAAAAGTTGGTCCAGGTCCTCCACGGGCAGGATGTGGACGATGGGTTTGCCGGCCGGACTGTGGTGGGGATTCCGGCAGGCAAACAACTGATCGACCAGCTCGCGCATCTCCATGTCGCTCAACGACTTGCCGTGGGCGATGGCCGCTGCGCGGGCGGCAGCCAGGGCCACCTTTTCGTGACGTCCCTGTTTCAGGTCTCCTTCCAGGGATTTGAACTGGGCGATGAATTCGTCCAGAATGCGGGCGCCTTCCACCGGACCCGTGCCCGCTGGGACACCGTGAATGACCAGGCAGTTGTTCCCGAAATCGCGGATGTCGAATCCCATGTCCCCCAGGCTGTCCAGCATTTCCAGACACAGCTGGTAATCGGCGGCATTCAGCTGGATGGATTCCGGGAAGAGGCTTTCCTGGGCCAGGCCCAGGTTTTCCATTTTTGCCGTCATGATCCGGTCGTACAAGATCCGTTCGTGAGCCCTTCGCTGGTCAATGATCATCAGTCCTGATTTAACAGGCGAGAGGATGTATTTGTTTTTGATCTGCAGGTATTTGTTTTCCACACGGGCCGTGGGGGGGAGCGGGTCGAACAGCTGCTCCCAGGACCCGGCGGGGGCGCCGGTTCCGTAGCCCGCCCGTCCGGGATCGGTTCCACCCCATCCATTCCCGTTCCACCCCTTCCGGGTTCCGTTCCCCACCGCCCGGTCCTCCTCTTCGAAGGGATTGTAATCGGGGTTCGTGTCGATTTTCGGGGTACGGATCTCGGTGTCGCGGGTCAGTACGGGAATGTCGATGACCCCTTCCCTGCTGAAATCCAGGGTGGGGGACAGGTTGTGCTTGCCGATGGCTTCCCGCACCGTGGCCAGAAGCATTTGCCAGATGGCCCGCTCGTCCTCGAATTTCACCTCGGTTTTGGAGGGATGGATGTTCACATCGATTTTTTCCGGATCGACTTCGAAATGGATGATGTAGGCCGGGATGTGTTCCGGGGGCAGGATGTGCTCGTAAGCTCCCATGACGGCCTTGTGGAAGTAGGGGTGTTTGATGTATCGACCGTTGGCGAAAAAAAACTGTTCGCCATAGGATTTGCGGGCCTGTTCGGGTTTGCCGATGAAGCCGGAAATTTTGATCAGGGACGTTTCGGTTTCCAGGGGGAGGAGGTTCTGGTTGATGGATTTGCCCAGGATCCCGACAATCCGCTGTTTCCGGTTGGTGGCGGGGAGCCGCAGAATTTCCGTGTCGTTGTGGACCAGGGTGAACTCCAGGTCCGGATAGGCCATGGCCACCTGATTGAATTCCTGAATGATGTGCCTGAATTCGGTGGGATCGCTCTTGAGGAATTTCCGCCGGGCCGGAATGTTGAAGAAGAGGTTCTTGACCTGGATGTTGGTGCCTTCGGACGTCTGGACCTCCTCCTGCTCCCGGCACTCCGAGGCTGCCATGCGGATGCGGGTGCCCACCTCCTGGCCCGGGACCCTGGTTTTCAGTTCTACCTCCGCCACCGCTGCGATGGAGGCCATGGCTTCGCCCCTAAATCCCCGCGTGTGGATGGAAAAGAGATCTTTGGCTTCCAGAATCTTCGAGGTTGCATGCCGTTCGAAACAAAGGCGGGCATCCCCGGCCTCCATGCCCTTTCCATTGTCCACCACCTGGATCAGGGTTTTTCCCGCATCCTTGATGTTCACGGTGATGGAACCCGCACCGGCATCCACCGCATTTTCCATGAGCTCCTTGACCACCGAAGCCGGCCGCTGGATCACTTCTCCGGCCGCGATCTGGTTGGCCACCGCATCGCTCAGAACGTGAATGATGCCTGGCATTTATTTGTAGAAAAGGAAATAGGCAAGGGCAAAGAGGACCGCCAGGATGATGACCAGACGGATGTTGGCGCTCCGGTTGGCTTTGGAACGGGTGCTTTTCTGAGCCTGTCGGAAGGCCCCCCGTTTCAGGGTGGTCCGGCTCCGTCCGCTCTTCGGCACCTCCAGGCCAAGCTCCAGTTTGATGTCCCGGATCCGCTCCTCCCTTGCTTCCTTTTCTGGATCCCAGTACCTGGGCTGGTACTGAAACTGATTGTGACTGGGAAGTTTTATGAATCTGGGTACGCCCATCTTGCAAGGTTTACTGCACAAAGTTAGCGAAACTGAAAGAAAGTGGAAACTGTTTTTTATTTTTGGGCCCATGAGAAAGCTCATCGAGTCCCAGTTGGACGAGGCCAGGTATGTCCTCGAAGAATTTGTATCCGACGACTCGAACATCACCGCCATCGCCCGAACCGCCGAGATCCTGATTGCTTCCATCCAGAATGGGGGAAAGATCATCACCTGTGGCAACGGCGGATCGATGACGGATGCCATGCATTTTGCCGAGGAACTGTCCGGCGTTTTCCGTCACAAGCGTCCCGCCCTTCCGGCCGTGAGCATTTCCGATCCCGCCCACATCACCTGCACGGCCAACGACTACGGGTTCGAATCCATTTTCAGCCGCTACATCGAAGCCCTGGGCAAGCCGGGCGACGTGCTCCTGGCCATCAGCACCAGCGGGAATTCCCAGAACATCCTCCGCGCTGTGGAGGCCGCCCGGGACAAGGGCATGATGGTGGTGGGGCTCACGGGCAAAACGGGCGGACTCCTTTCCAAATGTGTCGATCAGGAGGTGCGGGTGACAGGCCGGAAGTATTCGGACCGCATCCAGGAAATCCACATCAAGGTTCTGCACATCCTGGTCCTTCTCATCGAGCAAGGCGTGGACATCGCCTAGTGTCCACTCGCCGTCTGTTCCAGCTTTTCTCGCAACCCCTCCAACAGGAGCCGGGTGGCGTTGCTGTCCCGGATTTCGTTGGCCCTCCGGGCCCAGACCAGGGCTTTGGAAAGGTGATCCGGGTTTTCGGAATGTGCCAGAACGGCCTCCGCAGCTCCCATGAGCCGGTTCAAATGATCGTCGGTCACGCAATGTTCCAGCATGAACCGGATCATTTCCGATTCCGGATCCATCCCCTGTTTGGCCAGGGTGGATTTGGACTGGGCAAACAAGAGGCTGTCGAGCCGGGGAAACGCAGCCGGGTCCAGATCGAAATAATAGGCGTCCAGGTACCGTTGGGCAACGGGGACCAGCGTTTCCACATCCCCGGTCTGCTGGCAGTAGATGTACCGCCATTTGTCACCGTCCTGTTTCTGATACCAGGGCATGCCCCGGACAGAATCGGGCCAGAGGGCTTCATAGAAGGGTACGACCGTTTCCTCCAGAAGCTTCGTATTCTTATCCCGGATGGCTTCCAGGAAGGGGGGATTGATGGCCCCGTCGAAGATGCCCATGAGCCGGCTCTGGAAAAAATGCACGGTGTCCTCTGACGCCGGGATCTCCTGAAACCGGTCGGCAATCATTGCCAGCACCGGACTGGACAATTCCAAACCGCTGCAGCCTGCCACCAGCTCCAGGTTTTCCGGGTTCATCCACTCCACGGAATCCTGAAGGCCAAAATAATCCTCCAGAAGTTGGTTGTTGTCGAGGCGGACAAGGTTCCGTTTGGCGATGTAGCCTGCGAGCCACGTCCGGTCGGTATTCCGGTCGGCATATTCCAGATCCCATTGTCCCAGGGGTTTCCCGGATTTGCTTTCCGAGAGCGCCATCTCTGCATGGATCAGAAGCTCCTCGGCTCCCTGGTACCCCTGGACCGTGTAAACCAGGTTGCCTTCCGCATCTGTGAAGATCAGGCTGGGGTAGGCCGTGACCCGGTACCTCCGGGCCAGATCGATGCCTTCCCCTTTTTCCGCATCCATCCGGCAGTTGACGAACCGGTCGTTGAAGGCATCGCCCACGGCTTTCCGGGAGAAGACCTCCTTCTCGAGACGTTTGCAGGGACCGCACCATTCGGTGTAGAGATCCAGAAAAATCAAACGCTGCTCTTCCTCCGCTTTCGCTCCGACCTGGGCCCAGGTGAGGTTTGTTTCAAACCGGATGGCGCTGTCGCCCTGCGCCCGGAGAAACGGAGCGATCAAAATGAGGCAGAGCATGGCAATCTGTTTCATGGCAGTGGGTTGCAATGGATGGGACGAAGAAGATTCCAGGAAAATGTGAAGGGATCCCGGAAGCGACACCGGAATCCCTCTCTTCTGGTTTGGCTTCTTCCAGAATCAATCCTGCGCGAGCAGGAATTGGATGGGGACGGCCACCTGCACGGCAACGGACTTCCCGCGCTGCGATCCGGGCGTCCAGTCGGGCATGCCCCGGACCACCGTCAGAGCGGCCTTGTCGAATCCGGCGTAGCTGCTGCGAACCACCCGGGCATCTTCGATCTTCCCTTTGGTCGTGACAGTGAACTGAACCAGCACTTCCCCCTCGATTTTTTTGGTCCGGGCCTCCGACGGGTAGGTCAGGTTCCCGTAAATGTATTCCCGCAAGGCCTGCCGTCCCCCCGGGAACTGTGGTATGTCTTCCACAACGAAGTATTCCTCCCCGGAGGGGGAACCTTCCGAAGTGTTCCTGTAGGAGGCCTTTTTGGTAATCAGGATCACCCCCTGGGTAGCATTGTATTTCTGGACGAGCGGATGGGTGGGATCCTTGAACACCTCGATTCGTTCGATCTCCTCCGAGGGAATCTCGCTCAGGTTGGCCACCCGCTCTCCGTCCACCACATAGACCGGCTCGGACCCGTCGGCACTCCGGACCTTGACCTCCCTGGAGGGACCTTCGGTTTCATCGGCAGGTTCCGGGTCCAGATTGTAGTTGACCACCTCCTTTTCAAGCTTCAGGGTTTTTCCGTCCATGGCCGAGGCCCGGAGCAAAAGAATTTTGTAGCCCACGAAGGAACAGGCGATCATGGGATCCCCATCCACCTCGAGAGAGAAGGTCCCGTCGATATCGCACACGGTCCCCCGGGTGGTTCCCTGGATGACCACGTTGGTGCCCGGAGCCGGGTCCCCGGTTTCGGCGAACACCACGGTGGAAGCGATGGTTTTTTTCTGAAGTCCGGCAGAGGGATCCGCCAACTCGAGGACAATGGGCCGTTTCCCGATTTTGGACGCTTTCAGCGAAACGGTCTGTCGTCCCTGGAGGATCACATCGATGACCGGGTCCCCCTCCACCATCAGGGTGAAATTCCCCTCGTGATCGGTGACGGTTCCCTCCGGGGTTCCGGAGATAAGGACCATGGCACCCGCTACGGGGGAGCGGTTTTCGGCATACACGACCCTGCCCGTCACGGCGGAATCGTTATCGGGTCGGGCCCCGGTGCAGAAGCCCAGACTGAACAACACCAGGGGAGCGAGGAAGAGCATCTTCACGGCTCCCGGAATGGATTTCGTTGGCTTTTTCATCATGATGAAGCGTTTGAGTGTAAGTGAATGATTGAATTGATTGCCCAGGCGGAACACATTCACCCCCAGGGTGTGGTTCAGCAGCTGGGTCCGGTATTGCGCCGGATTCACGCCCGCGGCCAGGACCTCGCGGTCGGCCTGGTGTTCGTGATTTTCCTTCATCATTCTGGAAAGAAGCCAGGAAAAGGGGTTGAACCAGGTCAGCAACAGGGTCAGTTCCATGACCAGGAGATCCAGGAAGTGGAACAGACGGATGTGTGCCCGTTCGTGGAGCAGGATGGTGTTCAGGTCGCTTTCATCCTGCAGGGAGCTGGGTACGAAGATTTTTGTGAAGAGGGTGAAGGCCTGGTCGTTGCCGGAAAAAGCGATGCCCTCCGGGTTGTGCGACCGGCGCCACCGGCGGTTGTACATGCCGATGACGATCAGGTTCTTGAGGAACATCCCGATGAGCCCGGCGAGGTAGGTCCATACGCCCACGGCCACCCAGCGGATGGTGAAGCCCGATTCGGAACGGCTGGCCGGAACCTCGAGCAGCTTCGGTGTCTCCGCTCCCGGGTCCATGAGAATGACCGGGCTGAAATCCAGGGGAAGGGACGGCCGGTGGAAGGAGATCAGGGGGATGATCCAGGCCGCCGCGATTCCGGCCACCAGGTACAGCCGTTTCAGGTTCAGATTGGGTTCGCTGCGCAGCAGAACATGGTAGGGAAGGGCCAGGATGGCGAGTCCGGCCGACACCCGCATCAGGTATTCCAGAAAATCAGCCATGGTCTTGGTTTTTGGGTTCGGGCCGGACGTTGTCCTCTTCCATCTCCTGCATCAGGGCCTGCAATTCCTCCAGGCTCAGATCGCTTTCCCGGGCAAAAAAGGCGGCCAAACGAGAAAAGGATCCGTCGAAATATTTGGTGACGATGCCGCTCAGATGTCCCTTCAGGTAGTCCTTCTTTTTCAGCACCGGACGGTAAAGGTAGGTGGTCCCCACCGCCGTGTGGGCCAGGATGCCTTTCTTTTCAAGGACCCGGACCACCGTGGCCACCGTGGTGTAGGGCGTGTCGGTCTGGTTCAGTTTCTCCATGATGTCCCGGATGGTTCCCTGTCCGATGGACCAGAGGGCCAGCATGATTTCTTCTTCTGCTTTGGTGAGTCGTTTCGACATGGTGCGGTTGAATGTTCGGAACAAACCTACAACTAAAAAACAAGTAAAGCAACTAAAAAAACAGTAGATATACTATAAAATACGTAAATCAATTGGAGATCAGGTCCGTGCAAGGAAAAAATATTTGCATCCCTGCACCGATAACTCCCGAATGAATGCATGAATGCAAAAATCCATGAGCCTGGTCAAGGTGCATACGGGGGCCCTTCTCGGGGTGGAGGCTGTGCGGATCACAGTGGAAGTGAGTGTGAGCCAGGGCATCCGTTTTTTCATTGTGGGGCTGGCCGACAACGCCATCCGGGAAAGCCAGCAGCGGATCGAGTCGGCCCTGGTCCAATCGGGCTTCGAATGGCCCCACTACCGGATTGTGATCAATCTGGCTCCGGCCGATCTCCGGAAGGAAGGCAGCCACTTCGACCTGCCCCTGGCCCTGGGCATCCTGGCGGCCAGCGAGGCCATCGATCCGGAAAAACTGGATGCCTATCTCGCCGTCGGGGAGTTGTCGCTGGACGGCAGCGTCCATCCGGTGCGGGGTGTCCTGCCCATGGCCCTGCTGGCACGAAAGGAAGGTTTCCGGGGCATCCTGGTGCCTGCGGCCAATGGCCGGGAAGCTTCCGTCGTGCAGGGATTGGACGTGGTGCCCCTGGGATGCCTGAACGACGTGAAGGCTTTCCTGGAAGGGAGGAGGACGGAGATTCCGGTTCTCCCCCCGGAAACTTCCGCGCCCGTCCGGTCGGTTCGGGACTACGCCGATGTTCGGGGACAGGAGGCCGTGAAACGGGCCTTTGTCATTGCTGCGGCGGGAAATCACAACCTCCTGATGGTGGGGTCCCCGGGGTCGGGCAAAAGCATGATGGCCGCCCGGCTGCCGGCCATCCTTCCGCCGATGGGACCGGAAGAAGCCATCCAGGCCACCATGGTCCATTCGGTGGCCGGCAAGGTGGGGCCCGGCGACGGTCTGATGAAGCAGCGACCCTTCCGTGCCCCCCACCACACCATCTCACACATCGCCATGATCGGCGGCGGAAGCCGTCCCCAGCCGGGCGAGATTTCCCTGGCCCACCACGGGGTACTCTTCCTGGACGAGCTCACGGAGTTCAAGCGGCATGTTCTGGAGGTGCTCCGCCAGCCCTTGGAGGAAGGAGCCGTGGCCATCGCCAGGGCCGGGTACCGGGTCACCTACCCCGCGGATTTCCTGCTCGTGGCGGCCATGAATCCCTGTCCCTGCGGATACTACAACCATCCCGGAAAAGAGTGCCAGTGCGGCCCCGGCACGATCAAACGCTATCTGTCGCGGATTTCGGGTCCCCTGCTCGACCGCATCGACCTGCATGTGGAAATCCGGCCGGTCTCCTTCGGGGACATGTCGGACCGCCCCCCGGGCACCGGCACCGCGGACATGGCAACCCAGGTGGCAATGGCCCGTCGGCTTCAGAGCGAGCGTTTTCAGGGGGAAAACCGTCCGGTATGCAACGCCCGCATGGAAAGCGCCCATCGTTTCAGGCATTGCGCCCTGGGGGCGGAAGGCACCCGGTTGATGCGGCATGCCATGGAGGCCTTCGGCCTGTCGGCCCGCTCCTACGAAAAGGTGGTGAAGGTGGCACGGACCATCGCCGACCTGGATGGCAGTCCGGTCATCGGGACCGCCCATGTGGCCGAGGCCCTGACCTACCGGACACTCGACAGGGAAATCTGGTCGGGGTAAAAAAAACCGGATTCTCCGTTGGAAGAATCCGGTGTATGCGATGAAACCGGTGTTTGGTCCTGCGTTCTCAGCAACCTCCCTGGGCTTTCTTCTTTTGGGGTCGGGGCGCGATCTTGGGCAACTCGGGGGCCGGATTTCCGGCCGTGGCTTCCACCACGCTTCCGCCGCCCAGCGCCTGGCTGGCTCCCTGGCGGAAATCGTATTTGGCGATTTCTTCGTCGGGACTGGTCGAAGCGGGTTTTTCCGGGTTCATGATGGTTTCCACCCAGTAGTTCAAACCGCCCTGGAGGACGTAGTTGTTCTTGTAGCCCAGCTGACGGGTCAGCATCCAGGCCTGGTTGGCGTTCACGGTGCCCGTGGAGTAGAACACATTGTAGCGAAGGCCCTGGTTGAGGTAGGCCTCCCATTCCTCGTCCAGCAGGGAGGAGAGGGGGATGTTGATGGCGCCCGGCAGATGGAATTTCTCATACTCGGCCGAGCTGCGCACGTCGATGAGAACCAGGGAAGGATCCTTGGTCACGACCATGTGGGCCACTTCATCGGGAGAGAAATACTGCATCCCGCTGTTCACATATTCCAGCAAGTCTTCCGGAGAAAGCTTGTAAGGATGGGTCGTGTTGGCCGGGACGAAGGCCAGGATGAGGCCCAGGGGGAGAATGAACAGGGCCAGCAAAATCCGTCGGATTGATTTTCTTCATGTTGGTTGGTGTTTCAATGAATAACAATTCTTGGGTGATTTGGTTGCATCGGCGTTGCCGGCATCAGTATTCTTCCCGGGGAAATTTCTTCTCGGCCCATTCCCCGACCCAGAACATGCCCAGGGCCACCACAATGATGCCAAACACCACCACCCCGTCTTTCAGGTGCAGGGCCTGGGGAAGGGTGGGGCTGCCTTTGAAGGATCCCATGTAGAAGGATTCGAGGAGAGGGTAGGCTTCGGCGAAGATCGCGATGCCCAGAAAGATTCCGCCGATGAACACCATCGCATCGATCTTTCCGATGGTGGCGCCGCAAAAGCTGGTTCCCGGGCAAAATCCGCCCGTGATGAAGCCCGCTCCCATGATGATCCCCCCGACGATGGTGGAGCCCAGGTAGGTCGGATTGATGTAGACCATGTCGAGGTCGATCCATCCGAACAAACTCAGGAACAAGAGGCCCACCATCCCCGTGACGGCGGCGGTAAAGAAGACTTTCAACACAACGGTGTCGTACCCGTAGAACACACCGGCCAGTTTCCTGCTCGAGGAAAACCCGCTGGCTTCCAATACGAAACCGAAACCGATCCCGATGAGAAAGGCGATGAAGAAGTTGGTATTTTGTGAGATGATCTCGTTGACGACTAAAGGTCCCATGATGCGCAATGTGAAAGGTTAAATCCAGTTTTTTCTGACAAAGTAAGCAAGGGCAAAGGCCGTCCCGAAGATGAAGGCCATGGAAATGAAGCCTCCCAGGGAGAGCACCCCCATGCCGCTGAGGGCGGATCCGCTCGTGCAGCCCCGTCCCAGTTGGGAGCCGAAGCCAAAGAGTACGCCCCCCAGCAGGGCAAAAATCAACCGCCGTCTCGAGGTGATGTTGGGGTGGTGCTCCACCTTCAGCTTCAACCGACCGGCCAGAGCGCCGGAAACGAAGGCACCCACGATGACCCCGAGCATCTGGAACACCAGCCAGCTCTTCATGGGTCCGTTGGGATGGGCCTCGTTGTATTCCTTGTAGAAGGCGGCGTTTTCGGCGTGACCCGGCGCCACGGTGTTCACCGCGGCCACCACCACACTTTTGGCGGCCCCGCTGGCGCCTAGTCCACGGCCCGATACAAAATTGGCGGCAATGAGCACCAACCCAAGCAACACCCCCCCCAGGTAGGGGTTGATGTACCTGGTCTTTTTCATGGTCTTCGTTTCTTCACTCATGACGTTACATACTTTATGACTTTACAAACTTTATAAACTCTCTAACTTTCTTAGTATAACCACCTGCTTTCCTGCCCCGCAAACGCCAAAATAAACCGCAGCATCAGGCTTCCGAACAACACCAACGTGGCGGGGATGACCACGGGAATCTTGAATTTGTTCAGCTCCAGGACTTCCAGGATCACCGGAACGATCATCCCGATGGTGACCACAAAGATCCAGAAGGGAGCGGTCCAGGGTCCCCCCAGGAACAGCTCCGCGGCATTGATTTGCACCTGGGTGGAGGCCAGGAACCCCATGAACATGTGGACGATCAGGAAGAGTTCGACGGCGATGATGCCGATGTCGATCTTGGCGAACATGTTCCGCTCCTCGTGATTTTTCGACATCAGCATGATGGCCGCTGCCCCGGCGGAAAGTCCGGACGCCAGGAACAGGGGACCCAGGATGGACGTGTTCCACAGGGGCCGGGCATTGAAGGCCGAGAACAGGATGCCGGTGTACACCCCCAGGATGACGGACGAGACCACCAGAATCCAGGCCAGAACGAGTTTGTATTTCACCAGAAAGGCTTCCACCTCCTTGAGGATGTCGTATTTCCAGTCCCATTTTGGAAAGATCTCCTTGATGTGGATGGCCGACCAGACAAAGGACAGAGGGGTGATCAGCATCAGGATCCAGGCACCCCACGACATGGGCGATTCGAGGCGGATGGTGGTGTACAGTCTCCAGAACCACAGCTTGTGCTTCAGGTCCAGGAACAAAGCGGCCAAACCCAGGATCAGAATCCAGGGCACCACGTGGGGAGCGATCCGGACCGCGGTCCGGTATTGCTTTTCCTTGCCCAGGATGGTGTACAGGGAGGCAAAAAAGAGAATGCCGGCTGCCAGACCGCCCAGGAACAGATAGAGGGGGATCTGCCAGTGCCAGATGTGCAGGTGGGGGTCGATCAGGTAATTGTTGCGTCCGCTGACGATGATTTCTTCTCTCATGGCTGCTTAGATAAGGAAATACAATTGGGGATCGGTCCCGGCTTCGGGAATGAGGGTCTTCGATTTGCGGACTTTCAGGATCTGGGACACGGGGCTGTTGGGGTCGTCCAGATCGCCGAAATACATGCACTTGGTGGGACAGGCGGCCACGCAGGCGGGCTCCAGCCCTTGCTTGATCCGGTGGATGCAGAAGGTACACTTGTCCACGTACCCGTCGGGATGGGAATACCGGGCGTCGTAGGGGCAACTCTGGATGCAGGCTCCACAACCGATGCATTTGTTGTGGGTCACCAGCACGATGCCACCATCGGCGTAATGACTGGCCCCGGTGGGACAGCAGCGCACGCAGGGGGAGTTGTCGCAGTGGTTGCAGCGCTCCGATCGGATTTCTATTTCCAGCTGTGGGTAGGTGCCGTCGGTGACTTCCACCACCCAGTCGCGGCAGTATCCGATGGGTACATTGTTCTCGGTCTGACAGGCCACCACGCAATCGCTGCAGCCCACACACTTTTTGGTGTCAATGGCCATGGCATATCTCATGATGCGGCCTCCTCTTCTTTTGGTTCAAACTTGAAAGTGACGAAATTGCCCCGCATTCCGGTACCCCCCATGATGGGATCCAGGAGGACCCGGGTGATCAGTTCCGAATCACTGGCGCCTTTGCCATAGGCCCGGGACAGATTTTTATTGGTGTGGCCGAAACCATGGACCATGTACACCGAATCCCAGCGGATGCGTTCCGTGACCCTTGCCTTGATGGGGAAGGAGGACTGAACTCCGTCCTGGTTCTCCAGCCAGAGGTACTGCCCATTCTTGATGCCCCATTCTCCGGCTACCTTCGGGTTGATCCAGAGGGAATTTTCCTCCATCAGGTCCTTCAGGTTGGCATTGTTGGCTGTCCGGCCGAAGGTGTGCATGGGGGCCCGGCCGTAATTCAGGCGGTAAGACCCGGCCGGCGGTTCCTCGTGCGCGGTGTACTTCGGCAGGGGGTCGAAGCCTTCCGCGGCCAGGGCCGTGCTGTACAGCTCGATTTTTCCCGTGTTGGTAAAGAATTCGTGGTCCTCTCCCGGGGTGAAGTACAGGTCGTCCCAGCTCCGGTCCAGGGTTTTGACCCCGATGCGCTGCATTTCCTCCAGGGTGCTGCCGACCTGCTGCAATTGCCAGTCGAGCATCTCTTCGAAGCTGTCATACGAAAAATAATCCCCCAGGCCCATCTTGATCGCGAGCTCTTTGGCCATCCAGTAGGCCGGCTTGCTGTCATAAAGGGGTTCGGTGGCCGGCATGCGCAGCGCGATGGCCGGTTTGCGATGGGGGGAATCCCGGATGGTGTCGTATCGCT
>JAWKKO010000030.1:0-44961 GCA_041393235.1 Bacteroidales bacterium | reverse complement strand
CGGGAGAAAGCCTCAAGCCTCATAAAACGCCTGTTGATGCTGTGTTCTATGTACTGGAGGGAGAACCAACGATACACATAGATGGTGAAAGTATCCCTCAGATTAAAGACACATTGATTGAGAGTCCCGCCAATATCCCACACCACATTAGTAACGAAAGTGAAGAAACGGCCAGGATATTGGTCATCAAGGCTCCCAGACCAGAAAACAAGAGTAAATTATTATAACATCCGAATGCAATGAGTGAACTTATAAATAATTCCAGATACAGAAAGGAAAGGCTCAAAGAACTGATTCTGAAACTCCATGAGGGTGAATCTCCTGACCAGGTCAGGAAAGAGTTGATCGAAACGCTGCAATCGGTACCATATGGTGAGGTTGTTGAAGTGGAACAGGAACTTATCAGTGAAGGGCTTCCTGAATCAGAGGTATTAAAACTATGTGATATTCATGGAGAAGTACTTGAAGGACATGTCGATCAATCCGGATCAAAGGAGATTCCGGAAGGTCATCCGGTTGATGTGTTTAAACAGGAGAATCTGGAACTGAAAAAGGTAACAGGAAAAACAAAAGATATGCTGGATTCAGTTTCGAAAGTACCTGAAGCTACCTTCCAGAATTTCAGGAATGTCCTGTTAGCCTTTTTCAACGACCTTATGGACGTTGACAAACATTATCAACGCAAGGAATATCTCATGTTTCCTTACCTGGAAAAAAAGGAGATCACGGGGCCGCCTAAGGTAATGTGGGGAAAGCATGACGAAATCAGGGAACAGTTAAAAGGGTGTATTGCGCTACTGAAAGAACCAGAATTAAGCAAGAACGACCTTCTAGAATCATTAGATCTGATCTTCTACCCCGTTGTAAAAGCTTTGGATGACATGGTTCAAAAGGAAGAGGAAATCCTGTTCCCGATGGCCATGGATGTAATTACCGAGGAAGATTGGTGGAGCATCCATCAGCAAACACTTGAATTTGGATTCACTCTATATGATCCGCAGGTGGAATGGAAGCCCGAGGGATTTGAAAAATCATCTGAAGCAGTAACAGCGACGAGTGGAGATGGAACCATTCAGTTACCTTCAGGCAGTTTTACCTCAAAGGAAATTATGGCCATTTTGAATACGGCGCCGGTCGATATGACATTTGTTGATAAGGACGACAAGGTTAAATATTTCACTCAGGGATCGCACCGGATTTTTGCACGGAGCCGGTCAATAATCAACAGGGACGTCCGGTTATGCCACCCCCCGGGAAGTGTTGATATTGTGGAGAAGATACTGGAAGATTTTAAATCTGGGAAGGCTTCCCATGCTCCATTCTGGATTCAGATGAAAGGTAAATTCATTCTGATCGAATATTACGCACTCAGGGATGAAAACGGGGAATACCTTGGAACACTCGAAGTGTCCCAGGATCTTACAGAAGCAAGATCCCTTGAAGGTGAACAGCGAATATTATCATACGGAACTAATAAGGAGGAATAATATGGATCCAATTATTATAACACCAAAAACAAAGATCCATGATCTGTTGGAAGCCTACCCTGAGCTGGAGGAGACTCTTATCAAGGCGGCACCACAGTTCAAGAAACTGAAGAATCCCTTTGAGAAGGACCATTGCCCGTGTAACTCCTCAGTCAGGCAGCTATCATAGGAGGTGTCAAAGTTGAAGAGTTGATTAATACACTTCGCGAAGCTGCTGGTCATCAATTGCAGGAAAGTTGTTCTAATGAAGAGATTTCATACATTTTTGAAGTGCCGGATTGGTTTTCGGCAAATGTAAGTGGTACGATCGATATCACTGATATGCTGAATGCCGGGGAGCAACCTGTCCATGAAGTCTTATCTGCTTTAAAGAAACTAAAAGAGGAAGAGATCCTGGAAATTAATGCTCCTTTTATTCCTGCGCCACTGATTGATAAGGCAGTTGGCCTGGGTTATGATTACTGGATTAGTGAAGTGGCCGAAGATGAATTCTTAGTCTATTTTAAAAAATAGCCAATGGGCATGTCAGATTTTTCTGCAAAGGCGAACCAAAGACTATTAAAACTCCTGGAATTATCAGAGCTTATTCTGAAAACCGGGAATGCACGTGGGTTCATTAAAGAAAAACAGTGAATTCATCGCTTCCGTTGTACCTTCTGATTTTATTTTTCTGTTTGATGAACTGGTGAACCGGCGGCATCCAATTGAAGATCTGAAGCACCTTTCCAATAAGATCCTGAATATATTTCACATCACAATTTCTGAATTTGATAAAGTCAAACCAGAACCTGGTTCTTTCCTTGCTGTTCTTGAACAGAACAATTATGAAATGGAACAGGTTCTGAATAGTATTCGTCCCGCATATAAATCCTTCATTAAGAATCCAGGTGATGTTGAACTCAGAAATCAACTAAAAGTAAATTTCGAAAAGCTTGAGTTGTTTACAGGGTATTACATCATTAAGGAAAATGTCCTGTTCCCACTTATTGAGAAGCATTTACCTGAACACAAGTGCCTTCAGATAATGTGGTCTTTCCATGATGATATCAGAAAGAACATAAAATCCATTCTGGAGCAATTAAAAGACCAGATAACCGATCAAAGCGTTTTTAACAGATGTGTGGGGGATGTCTTTTTCAATATGCTGGCTATCAAGTTCCGTGAAGAGAACATACTTTTTCCGTATTTCCTTTCCACTGTTGATAAGGATGAGTTAGAAATGATGAATCAACAGGCAATTGATCTTGGATTCCCATATGTTCAGCCTGAAAACACACAAGCTTCTGAATTGAATACAAACCTGAATAGCAAGCTCCTGGATTTGGGTACCGGTGCATTGGAACCAGCGCAAATAGAATTGATCTTTTGTCACCTGCCAGTTGATATTACTTTTGTTGATGAGAACGATAAAGTTCGATTCTTTTCTTCACCAAAGGACAGGATCTTTCCAAGAACAAATGCAATTATTGGTCGGGATGTTCACAATTGTCACCCACCCGAAAGCGTTCATGTGGTGGAAAGAATCATTCAGTCGTTCCGAAACGGGGAAAAAGATGATGCGTCCTTTTGGATTAACATGAAGGATAAGTACATTCTGATTCAATATTTTGCTGTCAGAAATGAAAGCAATGAGTACAAGGGTGTAATTGAAGTAACCCAGGAAATATCGGACATTAAAAAGATTGTAGGCGAAAAGAGATTGCTTGATTGGTAACAGAATTAAAGGAAAACCATCTCAAGCTTATATGATTTTTATATTATTATGCTTCAGGTTCAGCTGTAATAGCTAAGCTCTCGTAAAATTCCTTCAGATGCTTTTCAATTATCCTTTTCTTTTGCTGCAGATTGAGTTTCCGCTTATAGTGTTTTAGAATCTTAACATCATTATGGTCTGTGAATTGTATGATTAGCTCATCTGCTAATCCCATATTTGCCAAATAGTTAATGAAAGTCTTTCTCGCTGTAAATGGTGAGAATACTTCATGAAGTTCGTGTGGAATAATATCATTCTTAGGATTCAACTTAGTATTCGGTTCATCGATAATACGACTCCATCCGAAATGTCTTGCAACTTCCTTGAGTTTCAATCGATACAAATGAATTGGCAAGAATTCTGGTAGTCCATCTGGGTATTTTGATAACAAGTTCTTTATTTCTGGCAGGATTGGATTCTTCGATATTCGCTTATTCTTACTGCGAAAAAAACTAACATAATTTTCATAGATTCGAATTCCCCCATTATATAGTTCTGTTGGCCGCAATCCACCAGCAAACATTTGAATAATGTACATTTCAACCGCAAGCTGCTGCTGAGGATCTTCAAAAGAGGCATTGAGTAGCTGCTCAATTTCCTCGTACTCTAAGGTGAACTCAATTTTTGTAAAGCTATCCTTATTCGTACTCCTGCTAATATAATCTGATGCATCAAAATGACTTGAATTTATGGCATTCACCGAGATAAGCCTTGCCTTCTGTAGGATATTTATGTATTGTTTCAAAACCTTCACCAGCTTCTGAAATGAGGCCGTCTTATACTCTTCACGTGGTGCTGTAACAAATGATTCTCTATAGCTCAAAATGTTGAAAGGGTAGTAACCTCGAAGATGCGTCTTGGGGAATCCATTCTGAGCCTTAAATGATAGGAATCTCTCAACCCACTTCAAATTAAAATCCTTAGTGTCCAGGCTAACTGAATCTCCATTGATTATGTAATCTGACAATTGAAATATCAGCGATTTATAAGAGTTAGCAACATATGAGTCACCGTTTTTAGGATTTATTGACCAACAATATCCAAATGTCTCAATGATATTATTCCTGTTAAACTTTCCCTTTGAGTAACGTTCATCCAGAGACATCTCACTTACTGCCATCTTCTCCTTTTCCATATGCAAATCAATTCCAATGGAGTCCTTGATGTTGTCAATGTCTTCATCTGTCAAAACTGCACCGTCGGCCACGGCCTCTTCAATTGCACTTTCAATCCTATCGATTTCCTCTCGCTGAAACTCTGTATCAACTCTACCGTGATTAATCTCAGCTAAAAACTCATTCCAAGTTTTCACTTTGAAATCTCCATATTCTTCGGTCTGGATTGAATACAATCTGTCATTAATATCTTTTGCTGTAAACTCCTTCTTCTCTTCGATTAGCTGTAATATTATCTTCTTAATTTCTGTCTCGACTTGAAACAGGGACAATCTCTCAATAGTTGGTGGTTGGGATCTCAATCTTTTATACTGTTGATCATTGACCACATAAATATTATTGAACTTATCTCGAACTGTAATTTCAAATCTCCTAAGTTCATTGAATCTACCCTCTGCATTGTAACCCACCTTGGCCAATACTTTTAGTTGTTTGGTTCCGTCATCTCGCCTATAACGAACTCGGAACAGGTTTGTCTTAATAGTTGTATTCTTCATTGTTTGATTATTTTCTACTGCAAAGATAATCATTCGATTCTAATTAACAACTATTTTTCTCAACTAATTAACAACCTTCGATTCCGCTGATTTACTTTATGTTACTGTTACAGTGTTCTTACTTATTTTTAGGATTCCCTACGGACTGCGTGGTATAAATGAGGAGAGTCAATACGGCTCTCCTTTTTTATTTTAAGCCAATGGAGAAGGGAATCGAACCGCCTACCCTTGCAGGCTGGTTTCTCCCTAAATTGGTCCACCGGACCAATTCTCAACGGTCGGCCCTCCGACGGACTGCTTCTTATAACCCTGCAGCTACCATAGGTTTGCAGAGTTTTTTACATACTTCGATGCATTCTATTCTGACACCATTTAACTGGCTCGAAATTCTTTCAAACATGCCAATGCTTCTCGTAAGAAAGCTGTTGTTTGTTTCCTATAATCTGGTTCAGTAGTCGACTTTCTTCTGCACAAGAGATTTATATCCAACAAACTCCTCGATCTTACGATAAACCTTTGATCTTCGAGGAATTATCCAGAAACATCAATCCCCAGCAGTCTGGCTCCTGCTGACTTGATTTTAAAATCAGAATTCAAATAAATCTCTTCGTAGTGATCTTTTGCAGCTCGTTCTTGGTTTATTGCAAGGTAATTCTCAATTATAAAGGCTATGTCATCTGCATCCCGGTTATGCAAATGATTTCGATCACTCCAGGCAATAAGTTTTAGTAGGAATATTCCCCGCAATGAAGCAACCTCCACTTCAAATTCCTCATCTATTTTCACCACAAGGGTATCCTCCTTCGTCTCCTCAAAACCCAAAACAGACATTGCAACTGTTTCATCCGGGGGCCAATAAACTTTATCATCCTCCTGCCTTATCTTTCCAAATGGAACGATATCGAATCGAAGTATCTTCCTGTATAGAAAGCGTTGTACCTGATTTTGGTCCTTCTGAAAATCCGAATGCTGTAACAGTTTTACCTGAACCTCTTCGAACCTTTTCCATGATGACAATGCAATCGCAATATCAAGATCCAGGGTGGCTCTACCGCATTTCTCACCATGCAAAGCCATAACAATATCCCTTGCTGTAGCTCCAATAACATAAAAACTGAGGCCTTCCTTCTGGAAATAATCTGATAAAAAGTCCAGCAAGGATTTCAGAAGCGGGTGGTGAAACTTATCACTTGATATGTTGCAAGTCATTTGCAAGTATCTCATTTGCAATCTGAATGTTTCGTTCAACTCCGCTACCTACTAAATCTGCGTAGATTAATAGTTCAGGAACCAATCCTGGCAGTGAACCTGCTTTACTCTCATCCCAGAAAATTTCCAATATTTCTAGATTTCCGGATTCACTTGGAATCAACCTGAGATCTCGTGCTACTTCCTTCCAATTCTGGTCTGTATATAACGTGAAGTTTTTCGGATTCAGACTCATCGTTTTTATTGCTGCAGCTGTCTCTCCTCCCCAAAGGACTCTCCCCTTGGAATTCTGCAATGGCAGGTTCTGCCAATGAATAGAATCTCCTGCAAACGCAAACTCCATCCTTTTTATGACCAGGCGGGGTCGGAACACATCAAAATAGGAGATGATCCATCGATCAAGCAATAACTTGGGGTTCTTTAAACGTCTTTCACCTCCCACCTTCAACACAAAATTCAAGCTTTCCAGCTCTGTTAAAACATGGCTTACAGAACCAACAGAGATGCCCGATAATTCAGATAAGCGCCTGTTGGGTAATTGGATAACATCGGGATGACACAACAGCATAAATATGAGTCGTAATCCCGACTCCCTGAATGCTCTCGACCGATTTGTAAGTGCAGGTTTACGTGTCTTTTGTCCTGAAATAAAAACCAGAAGCTCGGCATTTTTAATGTAAGTATTGCCAGAGCCATCCAGATAGTTGATTCCATTTTGTTTGAACTCATCAGCCACGTCAAGTGCAATATATTCAGATACAACAATAACTGGCAGATCAATTTGCTCTTCAAGCTCTTTTACCTGTTGCAATACAATCCCCTTGCTGGAAGCCCTGATCTCTTTCCAGGCTGCAACTCTGTAATCCATTTGTTCGATTGTAAGCTGATAACCTCCTTTTTTTCTATCGATTGATATTTCATTTTGGATTCCCGTCAATTGGCCGAAATGATCGACAGCATCATAGATATATCTGTTTTTCATGATCACAATATTTTTTTGATCATTTCCAATGATCGTGTAAAAATAATGATCATACAATAGAAATGCAAATGATCTGATCACAAACATTTACTTATGAATCAATACTTTGTCTTGTAGCGATGTTTCGCGCGCAAGCATCTATCTACACCAAGTAAAATTTGTTTCTCACCCTCCTTTCCAGAATTAGGGCATCACTCCCATTTTCATTTTCCTGAAACTCACCATCCCAATACTTGTTTTTTGGAAAGTGTTTGACTTTTTTCACGGTAGGCGGATAGAAATTTTCATAGCCATTTTCATATCCACTGACAAGGACAGGCAAATCGTTGGGATATTGCTTTAATATCTCAATAAGTTCACCGACTGTATAACCTTTCGCTTCAGTCATTGCTCTTCTGTTTCGTGTTAAACGCAATAAAGATAACATGCGTTGAATATCTTATCTTTACTTTAACAACCCAAATCATCCTGGCTTTGATCGGAAAAGGAGATCGATATCATGGATCAAAACCCCTCCCTGTTTCTTCATCGAATTTCGCTGAGAGCGGATAACCCCGGATCAGGATTCCCATTTTCAATTCCGGCAATCGCGGGTTTGGATCTCCGGTTGACAAAGCCCGTCACGTTCCTGGTGGGTGAGAATGGCAGTGGCAAATCGACCCTTCTCGAGGCTCTGGCAGATCGCATCGGATTCAACGCGATGGGCGGAACGAAACAGCACGGCTTTGCAGAAGAATATGACACGATGTTGGCGAAATATCTGTGGCTCGAAAGGAACCCGAAATTGCCCGTGAGCCAGGGTTTCTATTTTCGGGCAGAGAGCTTCTTTCATCTGTCGGAATACATCGACAAACATGGGAATCCCTCCTACTGGGGAGGCAGGGAATTGTTGAAGCAGTCCCATGGGGAATCCTTCCTGTCGGCTTTCAATCATCAGTTCCGGGAAGGTTTGTTTCTGCTCGATGAACCGGAGGCTGCACTTTCGCCGCAACGTCAGCTCTCCCTGTTGGCCATCCTGCACGGCATGGAAAAGGAACAAAGATCGCAATTGATCATTGCGACCCACTCGCCCATTCTTCTCGCCTACCCGGGTGCGGACATCTTTTTGCTGGATGAAAGCGGAATCCGAAACGTTGTGTACGAAGAAACAGAACACTACCAAATCACGAAGGGATTCCTGAACAATCCGGATGAATATTTCAAGATATTGTTTGACGAAAGATCAACGACCTGATCCGGGACATCCAGAAGAATCGACCAGGAACACCGCCTTGTGCATCAAGTCCGGGGTGAGGACTTCCGGATATCTTCCATGAAGCGAACGACCTCCTCCACAAAGAGGTCGGGTTCCGTGTCGTAGAGGTGGTGCCCGGATTTCTCGAACAACAGGGCCCGGAGATCGGCCGGCACCCCGGGTCCCTGGAAGAGGGTGGAAAGATAGGGGACGCTGAAATCATACTTTCCGTACATCAGGAAGACGGGCAACGCTAGCTCCTGCAGGCGGCCCGACACCGAGAAATCGCTTGAGACAGCCACATTCACCGGCTTGTTGAAGAGACCGGTCACAAGCCAGGTGACGGGGTTGTTGACGAACAACGTGGTCGCGGCGAGATCGGAAAAGGGAACGGCGGGCACCACCCCGTCTGCCACCAGGAGCTGGTTGGCCTTTCCGACCTGTTTCAGGATCTCCCGGTAATCCTCCTCGTTTTCCGGATCCCGGTCCTCCACCGCCAGGGAGATTTCTTCCCAGGCTGCGGGACTGTTCCCCAGATCGATCTGTTCCTGGGCAACGGCCATCAAGGCATAGGGCCGTGCATGGGAAATGGCTGGAAAGTCCAGGGCCCCGCACACCGAGATCCAACCCCGGATCTCCCTCTGCAGATCGTTCCTCAGCAGGGCCAGGGTCCCGATGCCCCCGCCCAGGCTGTGCCCCATCAGAAAGAAGTCGATCGCCTCCCCCCGGCCATATTTTGCCTGCAGCACCCGGATCAGGGCATTGACATCATCGGCCATCAGGTCCAGCAGGTCGTCCCGAAGAATGTTGTGCCCCTGGGACATGCTTTGTCCGCGCTGGTCGAAATACACCACCACGTACTTCTCCTCGAGGATCTCTTTGAACAAACCCTTCCGAAAGTAAAGGCCGTAGCTCCCGGCCCCGTGCAGAACCACCAGAAAGGTGTTGCTCTCCGGATTCCCGTGGACATAGGCGGGCATGTCCGCACCCTCGTGCCGGACCCAGATGGTTTCATCGATCCGGGGTGCCTCCTCCTGCCGTGAGCAGGAAAGGCAGGCAAGCATCGCAAGCAGGACGAAGGCGGTTCCAAGGCAGGTTCGTGTTGTCATGTCGTGTCTCAGTTTGGAAGGGGGACGGGGAAGGTCAGACCCATCCGCAGGTTGATCAGCATCATCACAGAAGAATTGTAAGGGAGCAGCCCCGTAAGGTCGGCACCAAGATACCAGCCGGATTCCGCGGCATGGGGCCAGGGCTTCCCGATTCCCATCCGAAAGACGGGGGCATAGTACAACCTGCCCGGCATCCGCACCCTCGATACGCCTTCCTCCGCGGTGTAGGCATAGGTCTCCGGCAGAAACGAACGGTAGATCCCGAGCGGACTGCCTCCGAACTGAACATGGAGTTTGCCGTCCCGATCGGTTCGGCGGTTCAGGCCGGCATGCAGGAACACCCCGGTGTGACTGCCCGGATCCATGGAAAAGCCGGCATCCAGGTTGTAAAAACGCTGGCGGATTTGTTCCCTGCCCTTCCGGGTCACGTGTTCCTCCCTCCGGAAGGTGTATTCAAGACCGGCATCCAGCCCGGGATTCCAGAGGTTGTTCCCGAAATACCCCGCATGTCCGCGAAGCGTCGGTACGACTTCCTGGGACCACCCCGTCGCGCTAAGAAGTGCCAGGGCGATTGCCGCCAGGCCCCGGGGGAACCCTCCCGGGACCCTGAAACGAATTCGATTCCATCCAAGATCCATCTGTCTTCTTTTGATTCCGGGACCTCAATCCGGGACAAAGGCGGGTGGGGCGCACGCATGATTCACTTCCTTTCCATAACAAATCCGCCGCCTTCTTGTTGCGGGACGGTCCCCACGTTTCTCTTTCAACCCCCTCATCCGCACCTTCAGCCGGCCGGGATGCACCCTCGTCCCTTTTGGTTTTGAGGAGGCCCGGACCCGGCGCTATTTTTGGTCCACATTCACTTCAAAACCATCGCATCATGAAACCAACGATCGCTTTCTTCGCTTTCTTCCTCCTGCTGGCCGGCACCGCCAATGCCCAGGAGGACAAACGCTTCGGCGTCGAATTCAACGGCGGATTGTCCGTCGCCACCCAAACCCTGGACGACACCAGGCTGAACCCGGGCTTCGGATTCGAGGGTCTGCTCCACTACCGGATCCTGCCCCACGCCGGAGTCTATGCGGGCTGGGGCTGGAACCGTTTCGGAGCCTCCGAATCCTTTGCCGGACCCGATGTGTGTTTCGAGGAAACCGGCTATGTTTTCGGTCTGCAGTTCAAGCATCCCCTGGGGGACACCCGCATGCGCTATGCGCTTCGTGCCGGCGGACTCTACAACCACATCGAGACCGAGAACGCCGCCGGTGACATCCTGGACGACACGGGGCACGGCCTGGGCTGGCAGGTGGCCGGCGGACTGGAACTCCCCCTGGGAGAAAACTGGTGCCTGTTGCCCGGTCTGAAATTCAACTCCCTCTCCCGGGAATCCGGCTACGAGGGCATCGAACGGGAACTGAACCACCGCTACGTCTCCCTCCGGCTGGGGATCTCGACCCGGTTCTGAAACGGTCACATCCGGGACTTGCTCCCGGATGTTTCCTTCCCCCTTCTGTTTAAACTTCATACCCACCACACATGAGCTCCAGATCCTTGTTCCTTCTCCTGACCCTGATCCTCCTCCTGCCTTCGCTTGAAAGCCGGAGTCAAACCCCGGGCTGAATTTCGTTCCCATGGACGAGACCATGGCCCGCATGATCGACTTTTACCGGACCGACACCCTGGTGGTGGTGCTTCCCGACGGGTACGCCCTGTCACGGGACGAGCGCAACACCCTGGAGGGCTTCGTGTTCTGGGAGGAGGGCCCGGTCCATGTCTACGTTCCGGAATCGGAACTCGACACGGCCGACACGGCACGGCACCCCAGTTTTTCGGACCCTTCCAAGGTTTGCCGGAGCCGCCGGCTGGGCGATCCCTTTCCAGCCCACGGAACAGGGATTTCGATTCCAGGACAAAACCTACGAAGGAAGCGAGGACGCTTTTACCGCATGGGTGTGGAGGGGACGCGGATTTACACCTGCCACAACGGTGACAGGGCCTCCCTGACCTACGTGTCCTTCCTGGCCGGAGGGGCCTATCCCCTCTACGTGTTCCAGGGCAACGAGCTGCTCCTCACCGGGGGCCTCGGGATCCGCGGGACGGGGCACGAAACGACCTGGAGGCGATGCGCGATGCGTATTTTCAGAGACCCTCGGGGGGCGGCACCTGGACCTCCGCCTGGCCCGGTCGCTGGATGATTCGCAGGAAAGAGCCGGGCCGGCGACCTGATCCGGGACATGGATGCCTTCACCGACAGCCTCTGTGCCTTTCTGGGCACCGACACCACCGGACTGCCGCGGATGCAGGCCTTTGTGTACGCCTGCCGGGAGGACCTCCAGTTGTTCATTGCCGCGCCCTTCTGGCAAACCATCCACGGTCGGTCCATCGGGACCGTCAACCACCTGTCCAGCTCGACCCGGACCTCCTGCGGCACGAAACCGGGCACAGCATCATCGAAGACCGGCTCGGCTTCCAGTCCAACCCCTTCTTCGCAGAAGGGCTTCGGCAGTGCACCGACTATCACTTCTCCCCGGAGGCGCTGGAAAACGACCTGGGCATGTGCCGGGACAACCTGGCCCTGCTCACCCCCGACCTGATCCTGGCCGGAGACGCCCGCTTTTTCAACGACATGAAACACTACCCGCTGTCCGGCATCTTTGTCCGCTTTCTCATCGAAATGGTGGGGCAGGAGAACTTTCTCCGGGCCTACGGAGAGGAATCCGTTCCGGAAGCCCTGGGCCTGACGGACCGGGCGTTGGCGGAGCTCCTGAGAGCCTTTCCTGCCTATGTCACCAAACAATTCAACACCCGATGATGCCGGCAGTCCTCGCCCTGTCCGTCGCCCTGTCCCTGCTCAGGGACCGGCTGGAACGCCTCCCGTCCCTGTTTGTCTTTGGCCAGGTCATGGCCGGATTCATAATTTTTCTTAACGTTGTTGCCTGCCCGGGTCCTGCCCGGATAAACGAACCCCAGCATGTGGAAACCAAGCCCTAGCCCCTCCCGATCGACCCGAAGCGCCGGGAACATCCACCGTTTCTTTCCCTTCCACCGGTTGCTCAAGCTTCTCGCCGGAGTGGGCCTGCTCCTCCAGCTGGCCATCCTTTCGTACAACCACTGGAGCGGGTATCATGTGCTGGCCGGACCCGAGGAATTTCTGCTGCGGCTGCTCCGGGGGATGGGGATGACCCTCTTTGCCGGGTTCCTGGTGGCCTATCCGGACCTCTTCCTGATCCGCCGCCTCAACCGGGTGCTTCCCTGGAAACAGAAAGCCCTTCGTCGCATTCCGCTGCAATTGTTGTTTTCGATCGGACTGGCTTTCCTGATTTCCATGGCGGTCACCCTGCTCTTTCACTGGATCAGTCCTTACCGGGAAGATTTCCGGGGGGTGCTGCTCAACAACGCCCTCATCTACGGGGTGGTGAACCTCCTGCTCATGGTGCTGCTCGAAGCCTGGATCCACTATGCCCAAAGCCAGGAAGCCGAGGAGGTGGCCCGGACCCTGGAAAAGGAGCTCTCCCAGATCAAATTTGAAGTGCTTCGGAGCCAGATCAACCCCCACTTCCTGTTCAACAGCCTGAACGCATTGTCGGGACTCATCGACACGGATGTGAAAAAGGCCCAGCTCTTCATCGAGGAGTTTTCCCAGATCTACCGCTACGTGCTGGAAACCATCGAGCAACCGGTGGCCCTGCTGGAGAAAGAGCTGGATTTCATGCGCTCCTACCTCTTCCTGCAGCAGATCCGGTACGGAGAATCGCTGCGCTTCACCGTGGATGTCTCCTCCCCCTGCCTGAACCGGGTGCTGCCGCCCCTCTCCCTGCAGGTGGTCCTGGAAAATGCCATCAAGCACAACATCATCACCGACGACCGACCCCTGACCATTTCGGTGACCTGCCGGACCGATTGCCTGGAGGTGCGGAACAACATCCAGCCGAAAATCTCCCGGCCGTCGTCGACGGGACTCGGCCTGAAGAACCTCACCCGGCGCTATGCCATGATCAGTGACCGGGAGCCCCTTTTCTCGGTGGAAACAAAGCACTATCTTGCCAGACTTCCCCTCATCGAACCGGAACAAGATGAACATCCTGATCGTCGAAGATGAAAAACTGGCCGCCGGGAAACTGGCATCCATGCTCACGGAAATCGATCCGACCCTCCGCATTGCGGGTCAGACCGGGTCGATCCGGGAATCCGTCCAGTGGCTGATGCAGAACCGGGCCGATCTCATCTTCCTGGACATCCAGTTATCGGACGGATTGAGCTTCAGCATCTTTGAACAGGTCCAGGTGGCCACTCCCGTCATCTTCACCACCGCCTTCGACCAGTATGCCATCCAGGCCTTTCAGCTGAACTCGGTGGCCTACCTGCTGAAACCCATCCGGAAGCGGGACCTGGAAGAAAGCCTGAAGAAATTCGATCAGCTGAAATCGGCTTTCCGGATCGATTTCGAAAGCCTTCTGGCCCAGGTCCAGGGAACCGCACCGGCCTACAAAAAACGGTTCCTGATTCAGATCGGGCAGAAAATCAAACGGATCGAAAGCCCGGATGTGGCCTATTTCTACGTCCGGGACAAGTCCTGCTTCCTGTGCACCCGCAGCGGCTCCTCCTATCCCGTGGAATACACCCTGGACGGGCTGCAGTCCCTGACCGATCCGGCCCGTTTTTTCCGGATCAACCGCAAGTACCTGGTCAGCCTGGAATCCATCGCCCACATGACGGCCTATTCCCGGGGCCGGATCAAGCTCACCCTGGATCCGCCCGCTGCGGACGAATTCGACACCATCGTCAGCATCGATCGTTCGAGCGGAGTCAAGGACTGGATGAACCAGTGATCAGCGGCGGTGTACGCAACCCGGAGGTCCCCCGGTGCGTCCTGGGTACAAACGACGATTCCATGAAATCCCCTTTCCTTCCCCTCCTCCTTGCCCTGGCCCTGACCGCCTGTGAAACCCAACCGGAAGAAGAACGCCTGAACACCGATCCGCCCGGGTCCCCTCCGACCGGCTCTTCGATTTCAACGACGACGGCACCGATGACTTTTCCTGGAATACGTGGTGGACCTACCTGGGACGGATTGAACAGTTCGGGCGACGGGATTACCGGACACCTCAAGCCCCCTTGGGGAAAACGCCATCCCTGATGATCCGCCTGGACGACTACCTGTTTTTTCTGACCGACACCGACACCGGTGTTTCGCAACGTGTCGGTGCCCCTGAATGCGGAACCGGTACAGTCCGCGGGACCTGGTTTCCATTTCAATTCATCGTTGAAGGGTACGTTTGGCCCGATGTTTGGCGAACTCAGCGAAAGCCAGAGCCTTCCACTACCTGGGCATTGCCATCCACACCATCGGAGGATCTGGATCGGGTGGATCAGGTGGAGTCCTGGAGGAGACCGGCGAGGTGGAAATCCCCGGATCACCGGCTCAGCGCAGGGGATCAGCTGCGGATCCATCTCTAGGGAGTGGTTCTGGATTATTCCCATCCGGGCATTTCGTCGCGAGGTGATCACGCGCGGACTCCGTAAAGGACCCGGATCTCGTCGGGGGTGTTGCTTTCCTGCACCAGCTCGGCCCAGGGCATGAAGAAGACCCACCGGGGCTGGGCCTCCAGAAGTTCCGGGGAGGGAATCTTGGCACACTCGCCGATGGCCATGGGACGGTCACCTGCAATTTGAAGGACGTATTCATACCACGACGGGTCATATCCGTCATCGTAGATATCAAATCCGAACACATCCCAGTAGGCCTCGCCGGGATTGTAGTCCGCAAAATCCCGGCTCATGTCCTGCATGTCCCACACCCAGATCAGGTTGTGCAAGTCCTTTTCTTTCGTGAAATAGTCGTGGGTCAGGCGGTACAATTCGGCCGTTCCCCGCGGTCCGGGACGTCCGCCCCACCAGAACAGGCCCTGGTTCATTTCGTGGAAGGGCCGGAACAGGACCTCCACCCCCTCGTCTGCCAGATACTGAAGATAGACGGCGATGGTGTCCATCCGGGTCTTCCAGGCGCCGTTCAGGTCCGAACCTTCCGCGAGCAGTTCCTCCCATTGGTCATCGTCGAGCCGGGCGTTGAGCAGGCCCGGATCCCAGCCGCAGGGTTCTCCCTGGTCGGGTGGACAGGCATGCCACATGAGGTTGATCACCGCCCCCTGGTCCCATTGGGCCTTTGCCTCCCGGATCATGGTCCATCGCTGGTCCATGTTTTCCTGCTGAAACAGGAAATCGCCGCTCCACAGGGCCGGAACCGAACCCGTCGTTTCGTGGATGTAGCGGGTCCACCGGTCCGGATCGGCGTTGGGCTCCTTGTTGTGCTGACCCGCCAGGGTCTGTTTCCCGGAAATGGATCTCAGGTAGCGCAGGGTCTGCAATTCGGGTCGGGATTCGGATTGAGTCTCGGATTGGGACTCGGGCTGGGAATGAGGTCCGGCACACCCGGCAACACCGGCCAGGAGGAAAAGCAGCAGAGCGGATACCAGTGCAAAGCCCTTCCGGGCCGATCGCACCAAACGGGTCGCAGGATGCAAACAAACAGCGTTTCGTTTCATGGCGTTCAGGGATTTCGGACCAAGGTAGCTATTTTTCCAGCCAGGACTTGAATTCCTGGACCTTTCTCCGGCTCACCACCACCCCGTCGCGGTCCCCGCCCCGCACCACCAGCTTGAGCCGGGTGGCAGACAGGGTGTGGATGTCCTCGATGGCCCCGATGCGGACCATGCATTGCCGGCTGATGCGGAAGAACTGCAGGGGGTCCACCTGCTCTTCAAGCTGATCCAGGCTGTGGGGGAGGTCGTAGGACTTGCCCGTGTCTTCGAGCAGGAAGGTGCTTCCCTCCAGGCTGTAAAAACAACTGATGCGTTCCACATCCACCGAACGGATCCGGGCACCGGCCTGGACCACGAACCGACTTTTGAACGACCGGCCCAGCAGGCGGACAAGGGCATCCATCCGCGGCCCCAGGTTCTGGTCGTCCCGGGATTTCCAGCCCTGCTCCTGGTACTTGCCCAGTGCCCGGTCCAGCTCTCCCGCCTCCACCGGCTTGAGCAGGTAGTCCACGCTGTTGACCTTGAAGGCCCGCAAGGCATATTCCTCATAGGCCGTGGTAAAGATGACCGGGCAGCGGACCGGGGATTGTTCCACCAGTTCGAATCCGGAGCCGTCGGCCAGGTGGATGTCCAGGAAGAGAAGGTCGGGGGCGCGTTTTCCGAACCAGGCCAGGGTCTGGCGAACCGATTCGCAGACTCCGACCACCTCCACCCCCCGGGGGCTTGCGCCCAGGAGCTTCAGCAGGTGGTCCACCGCCGGTTTTTCGTCTTCCGCCACCAGGGCCCGGATGCTCATGATTCGTGCAATATCGGGATTTTTACCTGGAAATACCCCTCCCCGGTTTCCACCTGCACCTGCCGGTCCGACAGGAGCCGGTAGCGAAGGCGGATATTTGCCCAGCCACCGGCTCGATTCAGGCGGCTGTTTCCTGGGCTGGAGGCGGTTCCAGACCACCAGCATGCCGTTCTCCTCGAAAATCCGCACCAAAAGGGCATCTCCTCGGAGATCTCGTTGTGCTTCAAAGCGTTTTCCAGAAGCATCTGCAGGGACATGGGCAGGATGTACTTTTCTCCCGATGTGTCCAGGTCCATTTCCACGGTCAGCTTGTCGCCGTGGCGGTAGCCATAGAGGAAGACCATGTTCTCGATGAGGCCGGACCTCCCGGGCCAGGGGCACCACATCCGATTCCCGGTATTCCAGCACGTAGCGGTAGACATCGGAAAACCGGCGGATGAAGGCTTCGGCCTTGTCGGCGTCCTGGTGGACCAGGGTGGTGAGGGCGGTGAGGCTGTTGAAGAGGAAGTGGGGATTCTACCTGGTTGCGCAGGGCTTCGTACTCCAAGGCCAGCTTCTCCCGTTTCAGCACCTCCTCGTTGAGGGCCGTCTGTTTCCAGTTCCGGAAGAAAAGGGCGGCGTTGGCGATGGCGATGCCGAACACGGTGATGCTCACCGCCCACTGGGAGAGCCGTCGGACGAATTGCTGGAACAGGTCTTTGAACTCGTGCCGGTACAGACCATGAACACCAGCTTCACCAGCACCACCACCAGCAATACGATGAGAATCTGGACGAGGATGGAAAGGAGAAGCTTCCGGAAAGGTCTCTGCAGCCAGGAGTAATGGCGGTCGAGCCGTTTCCCCGCCTGGATCACCAGGTAAACCGAGGGGATGCCGATGCTGTAGGAATACACAAGCACATAGCCGATGGTGGCCAGGGACCGGAAGCCCTCGGGATAGGAAAACAGGGTGATCACGAATCCGATCAGGGCGGGGTCACCAGGTACCGGAGCCACAGGGCCGTCCGGGGGATGAGGGATGCTTCGTCCATGAGGAAAAGATACGGATTACCCGGCAATCCGCCGCAGGCATTCTTCCCGCAACCGGCGGGCATCGTCCCCTCCCCAGTGGGGAAGCAGGGATCCGGGGGGTGCGTCCTTTTCATACAACTCCAGGGCCCTTTCCAGCAAGGGCAGCGCCGCTTCGGGTCCGCCCCCGAGAAAGGGCGGCTTGTACAGGGTCGATTTGCCCTCCAGGTAGGGGATGCGCGGATTGCCCGGGTTCTGTGCTTTCGCTTTCTCCAGGGCGGCACCGGCGCGCGCCAGGTTCACCGGAGCCCGGGCCATGGGTTGATCTCCATGCGCCCGTAGGCGATGAGGGCATCAGGAGGATTCCCTCGTCCAGTCCGGGCAGAGGGCCATGAGGCGATCGAAGGAAAGCTGGGCCTGGTCGAGCAAGGCGTCCTTCTCCTTTTCGTCGGAGGTTCCGTAGGCCAGGTGGATCTGGGCGTAACTTCGGTAGTACAGGGGCAGTCGGGCCGTGTCGTTCACGGCCAAAATCCGCTGGCAGACATTGGACAATTCGCGGAGAGCGTCTGTACCGTAAACCGCATCCCGGCCCGTACCACCGCGTCGCGGGAAGGCCGTGGTAGGAGGGGTTCTGGGCGGGTGCTTTGCCTGCGCATAGCAAAAGGACGGACAAAATCAGGGGATGGAAAGTTTTCATGGTTCCGATGATTGATTTGGGTTCAGATGCTGGTTTGGCCCGTGAACGACAGGTGGATGCCCAGGAGGAAAAAGCGCCGGGACAGGGAAAGCAGGGGCTCGGGCGGTACCATCCTCCGGCATCGGGCCGGGTGGCGAACCGGTAGCCGTAGATGTTCTCGTTGCCCAGGATGTTTCCGATCCGGGCATAAAACATGACGAATTTCCCGAAGATCTCCGTGAACTGAAAGACATGACCGACAGGTCGTGACGGGAGCCAGGTCCAAGACTGTACATTCGGACCCAGGTTCGGATTCACGTAGGGTCGTCCGCTCGAAGAATATCCCGCTGACGTAGGCATCGATCCGCTCGAGGTAGTGCTTGTAGATCGCCGACGGAGGGTGTGGCAGGACAGATGGGACGGAACCAGGGCCACGGGGAAATCCCCGGACTGTCGCTTGCTGTCCATCAGGGAGTAGGAGATCCAGAAATCGGCGTTCCGGATGGTCTTGCTGTCCCGGAAAAACAGATCCACCCCCCGGGCAAAGCCACTGCCTCCGTTGTCATAGGACAGGGGATCGGGCGAATGGAGGGAATCGTAGCGGATCAGCCGGTCGTAGCGTTTGTGGTAGGCCTCGGCCCGGAAGATCCGGCTTTCGGTCCGGTACTGCAGGTTCAGGATGAGGTGTTGCGCCTGTTCCGATGCCAGGTCGCCGTTGTACACCAGCACCTCGTCCCGGGCCAATTGATTGAATCGCCCGTAGCCCATCGAAACCTGCCATCCGGGGGTCAGTTGGCCGGCCAGGGCCAGGCGGGGCGACAAGTGCACCTCTCCGGTGGGGGTGGCAACCTCCAGGCGAAATCCGGTGCGGGAGGAAATCCTCGGCCCCATGCGCCATTCCACTTCCCCAAACGCCGAAGCCAGGGGTGGAGTCCGTGGAATTGGTAGGTGTTCTCTTCGGACCGACCCGCATAGGCGTGGTCCAGCTCCTTCAAAAAAGGCTTCCCCCAGGTTCACATCCAGGTGGCCGGTGGCCGGACCGGACGGGGCGAGCCGCATTTCGCCGGTGGTTTTGGATTTCAGAACAGGGCCGTGTCCCCCGATGCCCAGATCGACCCGGTCTCTGCCCCCGCTGATCCCCGCGTCCAGGATCCAGGCCGATCCGATGCGGTCATTGAGTCACCTGGCCAAAAAGGTTCCGGTTGCCCAGATCGTAGACCACCGGAACGTCCCGGTTCAGGTCCCGGTACCGGAGGCACTTTCATCCAGGCCCGCAGGCCGCCATAGCCATGATCCAGGCCCGCTTCCCCCACCCGCTGACGGAACACCACATTGCCGGACGCACTCCGGGGCGGATCCACCAGTCGAGGTTCGATCCCTGGATCCGGTTCTGAAGGCCCATGTGGGTGGCGCTGCCGGTGGCCGAGAATGCGGTCCGCTCACCGACCTTCGTTCCGGAGGCCATGCCTCCGGCAGGCTCGACCCGACACGTAAAGCTCGTCTTTCTCAGGGGATGCCGATGGAATTCAAGATCAAAACCGAGGAAAGCGCCTGCCCGTACTCGGCCGAGTAGCCTCCCGTGCTGAAAACCGTGCCCCGGAAAAGCATGGGGGAAAACCTTCCCGTACCGGCACGCTGGGCATCTTTGCCGTAAAGGCATCGTCGGCACGCATGCCGTCGATGATCACCGCCGTTTCGTACCGCTCCCCGCCCCGGACCATTAGCCCGCCTTCCTCTCCCGTCGCACTGGTGCCGGGCAGGGGAAGAGATGGCATCGGCCATGTCGCCGAATCCGCCCGAACCCGAAGTGCTCATGTCGAGCCGGTTCATGACCGCCGATTTTTCCTCGTCGCCCGCCGCAAACCGGCCCACCGCGATGACCACCTCCCCGAGGTCGTGCCGGGACTCTTCCAGCACCACCTCCACCCGGACCGTGTCACCGCTCAGCCGCAGAGCCTGCTGCCAGGTCTCGCTCCCCAGGAAGCGGACCACCAGGGCCTGCTCTCCTTCCAATCCCGTGGCCATCCGGAAATCGCCCCGGGCATCCGAGCTGCACCCCTCGTAGGTTCCCTCGAAATATATGTTGGCCCCCAGCAGGGGTTCCCCTCTTTCATCGCTGACCCGTCCCTCGACGACGGTCCGGATGGGTCCTGTGCCCGAGTTGCCTGTCTGGGCGTTTGCCTGGAGACAAAGTACCATCAGGACCCAAATCATCGGGATCCGGAATGCAGGGATTCCTTGGGAAGGAATCCGTGTGCGGAAGAAAGGGCGCCGGTTTTCACTTATCCACTTCATCGTGCCTCATTTTTCTTCAAAGCTCGGGGACGGTAGCGGATTGGAAAAATAAGGATGGGCAGACGGTCACAATCCGGCCCCGGACGGTCGGGAACCGGGCCAGGCGGTTTCGAATCGAGATGCAAAAAACCCTACCTTTGTTCACGAACCGACCCGGACATGGAACGTGCGCTGAAAAACCGGCAATACATCAAGTTTTCCTTGTACGGCTTTCTGCGGAATCTCCGCTTTTTCGATGCCTTTCTGCTGCTCTTTCTACTGCACCGCGGCATGAGCTACACCCAGGTGGGGGTCCTCTACGCCGTCCGGGAGATCAGCACCAACCTCCTGGAAATCCCTTCGGGGGTGCTGGCCGACGCCTTTGGAAGGCGGCGCAGCCTGGCCGGCTCATTTCTGCTGTACATCCTCTCCTTCGTGGTCTTCTCCTTCTCCGGACAGTTTTGGGTCTACCTCCTGGCCTTCCTCCTTTTCGGCATGGCCGAAGCCTTCCGCTCGGGGACCCACAAAGGCATGATCATGGACTACCTCCGCCGAAAGGGTTGGGAGGCCCACAAGGTGGATTACTACGGGCACACCCGCTCCTGGTCCCAGCGGGGCAGCGCACTCTCCGCCCTGGTCGCCGGTCTGCTCGTGTTTTCGGGTGGATCCTACGACCGGATCTTTCTCTGGTCGGTGATCCCCTACCTCCTTCTCCTGGGCCTGATGATATCCTATCCCCGGGAGCTGGACATAGCCATCGATCCGGCCGGGAAAGGAGCCGGAGAGCGGATCCGGCAATCCCTCCGCATGCTCCGGGATGCCCTGTCGAAACGCAGGGTGCGGGCCATCGTGCACAGTTCGGCCCTGCACAGCGCCTTCCTGAAGGCGATCAAGGACTACATCCAGATGGTCATGATCCATCTGGCCGCCGTGCTCCCCTTTGTCCGGGGCACGGGGGAGGAAGAGCGAAACGGACTCGTGGTGGGCGGGTTGTATTTCCTCCTTTTCCTGGTCAATGCCCAGGCGTCCCGGTTCTCGGGCCGACTCGGAGTGGGAAGCCGGTTCACCCTTCTGCTGGGTCTGGCCTTTGGGGCTCTCAGCGGGCTGGCCTTCCGTCTGGAGTGGTGGCTGCCCTCCCTGTTGCTGTTTGCGGCGGTGTATGCCGTGGAGAACATCCGGAAACCCATCCTCACCGGGGAGGTGGCCGAGGCCGTGCCCGGGGAGATTCTCACCTCGGTGCTGTCGGCCCAATCCCTCTGGCAAACCCTTCTGGCCGCCGGCATCGCCCTGGGCTTCGGAGCGCTGGCCGACGCTGCCGGCCTCGGCACTTCCCTGCTGATCGTCCCCCTGGTCCTCCTGCTGTCCGCCCTTCCCGCCCTGGGAAAAAAACCGGGTCCGGCTGGCTGATGGATCCCCGTCCTGTCCCATGAAGGGCAAACCACACCCATGAAAGGACATGTACTTCTGCCCGTTTGCGGCCTCCTGCTTGCTTTGGTCTCCTGCAAAAAAGACGAACCCCTTCCTCCGAAGGAGACGGGAGCCGTCCTGCTTCAGGTGGGACTCGACCTGAAGGTGACCGAGCAAAGCAGCGCCCTGAAGGCGGTGCCTGTCCTGGACGATTTCCAGGTGAACCTGTACCGGTCCGACGGGACCCTGGTCCAGTCCTTTGCCCGGCTCTCCCTTCTCCCCGACACCCTTCACCTGGAGACCGGCGACTACCGGGTGGAAGCCTTTTCGGACAACGATGTGCCGGCCGATTTTGACAATCCATACTACTATGGCATCAGCGATGCCTTCCAGGTGGAAGCGGGCTCCGTCCAGACCGTTCCCCTGCTTTGCATGCTGGCCAACACCATGGTTTCGGTGCACTATGCCCAAACCGTACTGGACCAGTTCACCGACATCAACACCCGGGTGAGTTCCGCCCTGGGTGCCCTGGACTTTGGCCGGGGGGAAGACCGCATCGGGTACTACAGACCACTGGCTCTTGAGATTGCCGTCACACTTTCCTATCCCTCCGGAGATGGAAGTCCGGTGGAAAAAACCCTGAGCGGTACCATCCCTTCCCCCCTGGCCAATCGCCATTACGAGATCCGGATCAGCGCCACCGCCGATGAAGGCAACGCCCTCTTCCAAATTGCCATGGACGACAGCGAGGTTCCGGTGGAAGTGATTTCCATATCCGACGAAGGAGGCCAAACCCCGGTGGGGGCCATCGCCTACGGGGACCTGCTTATCACGGAGATCATGCCCAATCCCGCCGCCCTGGCCGACACCGAGGGAGAATGGTTCGAACTCTTCAATGCAACGGATCACGCCATCGACCTGGAGGGTCTCATCCTGGGCCGGGACGAGGGCGACCGGCACACCATCGGGGAAAGCATTTCCCTGGCAGCGGGAGCCTACCTGGTGCTGGCACGCGCTTCGACCGCCACAGACGCTCCTTCGCCCTATGTATACGGTTCGGGGATTCTGTTGCCGAATGCAGGAGCGGTCCTCTCGGTATTCAACCAGGGCACGGAAGAGGCCCCCGGGGCCCTGATCGTCTCCGTGGATTACGGAAGCGAAGGCTTCCCGACTCCCACGGGCGCTTCCCTGGGCCTGGCTCCGGGCACCCTCGATCCGGCACAGGCCGCCCTGGGAGCCAACTGGTGCGTCGCTACGAGCGCCTACAGCACGGGCGATCTGGGCACGCCTGGCAGCGGGAACGATCCCTGCCAATGACCCGGTCCGCGAAACGGCAGGAATTCCTACCTTTGGGTTTCGAAGAATCTCTGACTGAAACCCCATGCCCGTTCCCCGGCCCCCGTACGCTTCCCTGATCGGACTCTTCCTTCTCTGCGGCCTGAGCGCCTGCGAGAAGGAAGTGGCACAGACGGCCCGGATCCTCCCGGTGGGCCGGGCTTTCGCCCAGGGGAGCGGTCTGGAATTCCGGTTGAACGGATCCTTGCAGCAAGCACCGCTGACAGAGGATGACTGCGACGGCTCCTGGATGGTCTTCGGGGTCGACGCCCTGGTACCCGGCGACAGCCTGGAAGTTGCCTTCACCCTTCGCTCAACAGCCGCAGCGGCCTATCCGGGAGAAGGCCTTCCCGATGCCCGGTGGACCGACCCTTCCCATTTCATCGACAGCGACCGGGACGAAATCCGCACCACGGCCCGGGAGGTATGCGAAGGTCTGGAGAACGACCTCGACAAGATCCAGGCCCTGCAGCGCTACACCTACCACCATCTGACCTTCCATGAATACCGGAGATCGTTCGGCGACAAGGCCTCCGCCAGCCTGGAAATGGGCTACGGAACCTGCATGAATTTTTCCCGGGTGTTCGTGGCCCTGTGCAGGGCCGCCGGGATTCCCGCACGGTCGGTCTGGGGCATCGTGTATGACTACCACGACAACGGGATTTACGACTACCACCACCAATGGGCCGAAGCCCTGGACGGGGAAGGCTTCTGGCACCCCATGGATTTCACCTACTCCAGGGATTTCGATCTGGTGGATCTCCGCTACCTCGACCTGATCCACGGAGCGGAGGAGAATCCCTTCTGGGAGGAAACCGGCGGTGATCTCCTTTTGCCGGACGTGACCCTTCTTCACCATTACCCTGTATCCACCACCGCGCGTCTGGGATTCGAACTGGACCGGGACGACCGGCCCGATTCCATGCGCGTGGTTTTTCGTTATGTACTTGAATGATATGAAAAAAATCAAAGGCGTCCTCTTCGACTTCAACGGCACCCTCTACTGGGACACCCCGCTCCACAACCGGGCCTGGGATCAGTTTCTGGACAGGCACAGGATTTCCCTGACCGACGAAGAAAAAGACCGGCGGATCCACGGGAAGAACAACCGGGACATCATGCGCATCCTCTTTGGTCGCGACCTGGATCCGGCGGAGTTCGACCGGTACAGCAAAGAAAAGGAAGACATCTACCAGGCCATGTGTCTGCAGCAGAATCTGCAACTGGCAGATGGGACCATTCCCCTCTTTGATTTTCTGAAGGATAAAGGAATTCCGTTCACGATCGCCACGGCGGCTGATCTGTACAATATGAATTTTTACTTTTCCCATCTCGGGCTCGGCCGGTGGTTCGACCTCCGCCGGGTGGTTTACAGCGACGGGACCATCAAGAGCAAGCCGGACCCGGAGATTTTCTTCAAGGCCGCCGAGGTTCTGGGACTTTCGCCGGACGATCTTCTGGTCTTTGAGGATTCCTACGGGGGCATCCAGGCTGCGGAAGGATTCGGTGCCGGAACCATTTTCATCGTCGACTCCACCGGGGCGGATTACAGTGCCTATCCCCACCGGATCATCCGGAGCTTCGACGAGGTGGACCGGAGCATGTTCGAGTACTGACCCGGCTTTTCGGAGAAAGGCTATTTCCCGTCTTCCCTGCTTTCCCGCAACCGGGCCAGGGACCGATGGTCACGTTTCCGGTCCTTTACCACGAGGGGGGTGACCGGTGCATCCGATTTTTCATTGAAAATCATGTCGTGACCCAGGCAGAGACCCATCATGATGTTCAGCCGGGTTCCTTTTTCCCGGAGGTATTCGGCCTGTCCGGCCGGATTGCAGGAAATGCCCCGGTAGCCTTCCACGATCTCCCGGAAGGGAACCCGACCGTACTTGCAGTGCACTTTTTCCACACGGAACCCTTCCTTCTCCAGCACCCTCTCCAGGGCAGCGGCTTCTTTCTGGAAGGAAATGCAATGGGCGATCCCCAGGGAATCGTAGCCCGCTGCCCGGGCATAAGCAATGATCTCGTCGACCCGGTCGACCCGCGGATCCAGACTGTCCTCGGCTGTCTTCATGACCTTCCGGTCGTTCTCTCCGTACAAAGCGGCAAAATCCCTGGTCTCATCCATGGCGTACAAATGAGCCGCAAAATTCGCTTTCTTCGGGGAGTCCACCAAGAAATCCACCTCCCCACGCGGAGCAGGACGCCCTGCAATCTGACAGCTTTTTTCCTGCCGGGACGCAGGTCCGTACGCAAGGCAACGGTCCCGGAACGAGGGCAGGACCGCGGGCCGGAACGGATCGATCGGAGGTTTTTCGTTTCGGTACGATTTTTGTATCTTTCTGACAGCCACCCGCTCAACCCTGACAATTGACGAATTGCCTCCTTCCATACAAGGGATTCTTGTTTTTCCCGGCCCTGCTTTTTTGGGTCCATTCGCCGTTGGGGGCACAAATCCTGGAGGGAGAGATCCGGAGTGCCGACCATGGAGAAGCCGTTTCCCACGCCACCGTCTTCATCGACGGAACCTTCACCGGAACCACCTGCGACTCCGCGGGCCAGTTCCGCCTGGATGTGTCGGAACACCCCAGAAAGCCGGTGATCATCCAGGCCCTGGGATACAAAACCCTGGTGGTCCCGTGGGAAGGACGGCCGAACTTTCTCAGGTGAGGCTTGAGGCGGAGGTCTACAGACTGACCGGGGTGGACATCACCGGTGAAAACCTCCGGATCCGGCGAAAGGAATGCCTGGAGCTGTTCCGGGACGAATTCACAGGCACCGGTCGAAAACCAACGGGCCTGCCGCATCCTCAACAGACATCCTCCGCTTCGAATGCCGGAACAAGGACACCCTTTCGCCTCTGCCCCGAGAGGCGCTGCGGATCGAAGCCGGGCCCTCGGATACGAGATGCTGTACTTTCTGGAGGACTTTCATCTGGTCCTTGCCACCGGTCATGTCAGCTTCCACGGCCGTAATTTTTACCGCCGACCGAATGCGACCGGCCGGCCTCCCCGGACATTGCCCGCCGCAGGCCTTCTGCGGGATGTGCATGCAATTCATCCGGGCGCTCTGGCACGACGAGCTGAAAGCCCATCACTTGTCCTTGCTGCGGGTGAGAAGGACCTCCTGCCGCGAAAGTTAGTGAGGAAACGGAAGAAGGAATCCGCTACCTTTCCTTTCGGGAAAAATACACGGCATCCTCGTACCTGCGGGTCACGGAGATGGAGCTTTGCAGCGATTCGGTGTACATCGAAGGAGACGGATATTTTGATCCCCTCGGGATCGTGTAGTCGGGAGCCATGGCACGAGGCGCATCGCAGATCACCTGCCTATGATTACGAAAACGCCTACGCCAACAACCCCGAAAAAAAGCCATGAGAAAACCCCGACACCCATTCCGTGGATTGGCACAAGCCTCCTGCTCCTCCATGCCTTGTCGGAACCTGCCACGCCCAGGCACCGCCGGTCGCCCAGTGCCTCCGCCCCGCCTGTATCCAAACTTCCCGCATCCCATCGACCGGGAAGTCTGTTCCCGGAGACGGCCTCTGGTTCGGGCACTGCATGGACAGGGTGAGCCACAGGCGCCGGTTCACGAGCCTGTTCAACCTCCACCGGCCCTGTGGGGCCCGACGGCATTCCGGACACCACCTTTCTCTGGCCCATCCGCGACAGTTGGCCCGGGGTGTGTTGCCCTTCCTTCCTCCCTCCCCGCCGGTCGCTGGCACATCCGGGCCGCCAGCGACCTCCAGCTGAACTGGGCAGACCTTTGTCCATGTTCACCCCTTTGAACTGACCGACGTGGAAGCAGTCCCGGACAAGGACCAGAAAAAAAGGAAGGCCCACTCCACATCGATTTTCTGCCCGAGGGTGGATTTCTCTGGCAGGCTGTGAAAACCTGGTGGCGGTCAAAGCCCTGGATGAGCAGGGCCTGGGCTCCGATGTCGGCACCATCCTGGATTCCCGGGGAGAGGTGACGGGACGCTTCGCCGCACGCTACCGGGGGGATGGGCTTCCTTCGCTTCACCCCGAAGCGGAAAGCTACCGCGTGGAGCTGGACTCCACGGAACGTTTTTCAGCCTCCTCCCCCGAAGTGCAGGGAAAAGGGCCGCAAGCTTGAGCTGGCCACTTGAGATTCCCTGTACCTGCAGCTGCGGATCCGCTCCGGCTCCGGCCCGGGAGCAACAAACCCCTGACCTTTGCCTTCACCCCAGGGCCAAGTCCTCTTCCACCAGGCCTTCCGACCGTCCAGGACCCAGCCTGACCGTCAAACTGGAAAGCGATGCCCTGGGGCCCGGCATCAACCGGCTCGTGCTCCTGGACGAGAACCTCGACCCATGAGCGAACGACTGGTCTTCGCCCCCCGCCCGGGAGATCGCAGCATCCAGGTCAGTCGGCTTCGACCCTTCTGCGACTTCCGGGAACCCGTGAACCTCTCCCTCCGGGACCAAGTGATCCCGATGCCGCAGCCCTGCCCGCCAGCCCTGTCCGGTCAGCGTGATCAACCGCCGCACCCTCGAGCCGGCCCGGAAGCCACCCTCCTCAGCTCCCTCCTGCTCACCGGAGAACTCTGGGTCACCTCAAGCCCCGGTGACTTTTCCGGGACGAAGCCGGCCTGAGCGCCGCGGAAAAATGCGAGCTGCTCCTGCTCACCCAGGGATGGTCGAACTACCTCTGGACCACCCAACCCGCAGAGGAAACGGAAGCAAACGCGGATGCGGACGTGGAAGGCATCCGGGTCACGGGACAGGTGACCCACCCCGTCGCGGGCGGGTGTTCGCAACGGGTACGTGTCCATCCAGCTCTTCAACCGGGAAGACCTTCCTGGGAGATGGAAGGCCTCACCAGCCGGGAGGGCCGCTTTGCCTTCCGGCCTGGATTTCACGGACACCACCCACCTCATGGTCCATGCCTCCAACAAGCGCCAGAGAGGACTACGTACGCATCGACCTGGATCCCCTCTTCCCGTCCGCTCGAAGTCCGTCCTTCCTCCTGCCCTCTTGCGGGCCACGGCCGCCTCTTCCACCCTCCGGGCTCGCTACTTCAGCGACCAGGAACTGCAGGAGTACCTGCTCAAAAGCGGGGCCATCTATCTGGAAGAGGGTATCCATTGTGCGCAAAGCCCCGGTAGACGACGGGCATTACCGGATTTACGGAACCCCTCCCAGCCTCGTATCTTTGAAAATCAAGCCCCAGGACCTTGGCTACCGGAATGTGGCAGATTACCTGCAAGGCCGGGTGGCAGGAGTCATTGTGACCCTCGACGCATACGACCAAAGTCACATTCAGATTCATGGGCCAACAAGCTTTCGGATCGGGCACCCCACTTTCCTGTTGGATGGAAGAGTTGTACCCGAAGAAATGATCACCTCGACCCCCATCAACATTGATGTCAATGGAAGTGTTGAAAGGGGTCAATGCCGCCTGCCATGGGAGTCCGGGGGAGGCAATGGGGTGGTTGCCGTGTTTACAAAGAGAGGAGGACCCCATGAAGCTGACTTTTTTATGCTCCCGGACGAATTACCTCGATATGAGGTTATGCCCCTGCCGGGAATTCTACAGTCCGGCCTACACCCCGGAAAACCGGGACGATCCCCGACCCGACCACCGCCTGACCCTGCATTGGGCGCAAGGGTGATCCTGGAGGACGGGAAGGCCGAGCTCTCCTTCCACACCTCCGACGACCGGGGCTACTACGAGGTCCTGCTGGAGGCATCAGCCCCCTGGGGAGAGGTCTGCCTGGGCCGGGCCTCCTTCGTCGTGGAGGGTTCGGGACAGGCCTCGACGGGCCGGGAGTGATTCCGCGGGAGTGGACCAGGGAAAAGTGAAAAAAAACCACAATCTTTGGGGGACCCAAACCGGCCAAGGATGCTGTTCAGCTACCTTTTCCTACGCCCTCTTCCACTGCCCCTGGTGGTGGCAGGAGTACTTTCTGATCCCCACCGTTTCCGCTGGGTCCTCCTCCCTGGCGACCCGGCTGCTTCTTCTACATGTGCTGGAAGGTGGAGATACCTCTTTTGATCCTGTACTCCACAGGCATCGATTACCCTGGCGGGACGGAAGATGGAATCCCGGGCCACCCCCCGGAACAGCTCCCCTACCTCGTGCTGAGCCTGGTCACGAACCTGGGGCTCCTCTTTTTCTTCAAGTACTTTAATTTTGCGGCGAAACCTGAACGGCGTCCTGGAAAGCCTGGGCCTGTCAGGAGGCATCCCACTTTCAAGGTGCTTTTGCCGGTGGGCATTTCCTTTTACACCTTCCAGACCCTCAGCTACACAATCGACGTGTACCTGGGCAAACAGAAGCGGAACAGCACCTGGGATACTTTGCCCTCTATGTCGCCTTTTTCCCCAGCTGGTGGCGGACCCATCAGCGAACGTTACACCCGTGCTCCTGTGCAGGCGAACACCGGTTCCGGTACGAGGATGTGGTGAGGGACTCCGTCTCATCCTTTACAGGCTCTTCATCAAAATGGTCATTGCCGACAACCTGTCGGTGCATGTGGATGCCGTCTACGCCGATCCGCAGGCCTTCGGTCGTCCGCCCTCCTGGAAGCCATCTTCTTCTATTCCTTTCAGATTTACAGCGATTTCTACGGTTACTCCCTCCTCGCCACTCGGCAGCGCTGATCCAGGCGTCCGCATCCATGGACAATTTCAGGACCCCCTATCTGGCCCGAAACATCGGGGAGTTCTGGCAACATGGCACATCTCCTGTCCACCTGGTTCCGGGACTATCTCCTCCTGGGCGGAGACGAAGCGGGAAGCTCCGCTGGGCCCTCGTATCAGGGGTGAACCATTCCTGGTGAGCGGTCTCTGGCACGGGGCCAACTGGACCTTCCTGATCTGGGGCGGCGTGTTCGGTGCGGTCTACCTGCTCGAGAAAGGAGCCGGCGCCCTGCCCGGCGGGAAGTGGACCCCCCGGCCCGGGAGTCCGGGGCACGTCCTGCTGGCCGGGAAGACCTTTCTGATCGTCACCCTGGCCTGGGTTTTTTTCCGTTCGGCCGGACTCCCCCAGGCGCTGGACATGTTCCGGCTGCTGGTCCGCCCGGCCGGCGAAACCGCCCTGGCGATCGCCCCGGCCACCTGGACCTTTCTGGGGCTCTTTCTGGCCAGCGACCTGATACTCTTCGACAAGCGGTTCGACACCTGGCTCGACAAGCGTGCCCTTCCCCTGCGGTGGGGAATCTATGCGATCCTGATTTTTGCCATCATCGCCTTTGCCGGGGTGGAAAACTTCCCCTTCATCTATTTCCAATTCTAAGCACCGGGACATGGGAAAGACCCTCGCAAGCAAACTCCTGGCCCTGGCCCTCCTCGGGGTGATCATGAACTGGGTCTATGCCCGCTTCCTGTACGAAAGGGACATCCAGTCCCATTCCCCGGTGGTGAACCTGGTGCGGGAACTGCCTCCCGGGGTGGACATTCTCTACGTGGGGGAATCCTCCAACACCGCCTCCCGGAAAGACGACGCCGACAAACGGGCGATCTCCGCCTTTCTGGGCGACTGCTACCCGGACCTGGTGGTGGACGACATCACCAAACCGGCCGCCCACGCGGGAATCTACCGGACCCTGCTGGAACAAATCCCAGCGGACCAGGGCCCAAAAACCGTCGTGGTGACCCTCAACCTGCGTTCCTTCAATGCCCAGTGGATTTACTCCGATCTGGAAACCGCCCTGCAAAAAAGCATGGTGCTGCTGGGGAACCGACCGCCCCTGCTGAACCGTTTTCTGCTGTCCTTCCAGGCCTACGACATCAAAACCCCGGAGGAGCGGAGCCGGCAGTTCAAGCGAAAGTGGAAGCGCGACCGGTTTCAGGTCCCCTTCGATCTTCCCTACCGGGACGTGATCCAGTGGGACCGGGCCATCGGCCGTAGCGGTCTGACCGATGCGGAGGGGAAGCGCGACCAGGCGGCCACCGAGCTGGCATGCCACTATGTGAAGGGCTATGCCTTCCAGATCGACTTCCGGCACAATCCCCGGATCCGGGACTTCGATGCCCTGGTCCGGCTGGCCGACCGGCGGGAATGGAACCTGGTGTTCCACCTCATGGCCGAAAACACGGAGCAGGCCGAACGGCTGGTGGGAGAAGACCTTCTCTGGTTCATGGACGACAACGCGGCCCGACTCAGGGCCCGGTACGAAGCCAGGGGCGTGCTGGTCGTCGACAACCTCCATGCCGTGGCCGACCGGGAATACATCGACCGCGACTGGACCACGGAACATTATGCGGAAAAGGGCCGCAAAACCGTCGCCCGGAACCTGGCCCGGGGCCTCCGCTCCCTGCATCCCGATGCCTACCGGGCACCGGCCTGGGAGGAAGAACTGACCCCCTGATCAGTCGTCCCGCTCGGGAACCCCGGTGGTGGAAATCTGTTCGATCTCCTTGAAATAGCGGACGCTCTTCATCTGCAACTCCATGGTGGCGGGATCGTCCAGGGCCAGGACCGCATGCTGGTGCATCTGCAGCACCGACACGGTCCACATGTGGCTGATGCTGCCCTCGATCACCTCCCGAACGGCCCGGGCCTTGGAAAAGCCGGTGATGATGAGCACCACCTCCCGGGCATCCATCACCGTACCCACCCCCACGGTCAACGCCTGGGTGGGCACCTTGGAGATGTCGTTGTCGAAAAACCGGGAATTGGCATCGATGGTGTCGTAGCACAGGGTCTTCACCCGGGTGCGGGATACCAGCGAAGAGCCCGGCTCGTTGAAAGCGATGTGTCCGTCCGGACCGATCCCCCCCAGAAACAACTCGATGCCCCCGAAGGAAGCGATCTTCGCCTCGTAGCTCCGGCACTCGGCCTCCAGGTCGGGGGCGTTCCCATCCAGAATGTGAATGTTTTCCCGGGGGATGTCGATGTGGTCGAAGAGGTTCCGGTACATGAAGTTGTGGTAGCTCTCGGGGTGGTCGGCCGGCAGGTTCACGTACTCGTCCATGTTGAAGGTGATCACGTGCCGGAAGGATATCTCCCCGGCCTTGAAACTCTTGATCCAGTTCTCATACACCGGCAGGGGGGAGGACCCGGTGGGCAATCCCAGCACGAAGGGCCGGTCGGCGGTGGGGTTGAAGGCTTTGATTTTGCCGAGAATGTAGTCCGCAGTCCATTTCCCGGTCTCGGCCCGGGTGTCTTTGATCACAACACGCATAGCAGGTAGTTTGGTTCCCGGAAAAATAGAAATTCTTTCCACCCCGGCCAACGGCTTGGACGAAATAATCTATCTTGCACGATAGCGCCCGTTCCACCCGGCTTTCCCCGTTCCCGGCCCGATGGAGGCACCCATTCAAATTCGATTCTTCCCATGAAAAAAATCCTGCGCATTTCCGGCATTGTCGTCCTTCTTCTCCTCCTGGTGGCCGCGGTGGCCTGGTTCGGCTTCCTCAAGCCCAAACCTCCGCCCGTATCGGAAGCGGACCGGGCCCGGCTCCGGGTGATGCCCCTGCCTGCGGTGGTGAAACTCAATGGCAAAGATTTTGTTCTCGAGGGCGAATGGACCCATAGCCAGAGCGGGGTGGAGAGTGCACGGGTCGAACGCGCCGTGGAGCGCTTCTACGGAAACCTGGAAATCCGTTCGGGCATCCGGACCGGAAACACCGGGGAGGTGAAACTCCGGCTTCATTGCACCGATTCCGCCCCGGCCTTCCCGGTGCCCGGGCAGGATGAATCCTACGCCCTGAAGATCGGCCCGGAGGAGATCCAGCTCGCCGCCCCCAACGAAACCGGCATCCTCCACGGCCTGGAAACCCTGGCCCAGCTGATCGACTCGGAGGACGGACAGTGGGTCCTGCCCGGCGGCAAGTACTTCGACCAGCCCCGCTATCCCTGGCGGGGACTCATGATCGATGCCTGCCGTCATTGGATCCCCAAGGACGTGATCCTGCGCAATTTGGAAGCCATGGCCGCCGTAAAAATGAACGTCTTCCACTGGCACCTCTCCGATTACCAGGGCTTCCGGGTCGAATCGGAACGCTTTCCCCGTTTGCATGAGATGGGTTCGGACGGTTTCTATTATACCCGGGGCGACATCCGCGAGGTGGTGGAATTTGCCGCCGACCGGGGCATCCGGGTGGTGCCCGAGTTCGATTTGCCGGGGCATTCCACCGCCTGGTTCGTGGGGTATCCCGAACTGGCCAGTGCCCCGGGTCCCTACGTCCCCGACACCGCCTTCGGCGTGCTCACCCCGGTGATGGATCCCACCCGGGACGAGGTTTATGAATTCCTGGAGGCCTTTTTCGGGGAAATGGCCATGCTGTTTCCGGATCCCTACCTCCACATCGGAGGCGACGAGGTCAGTGCCGCCGACTGGGACGCCAACCCCTCCATTCAAACGTTCATGGAGAACGAAGACATGGAGAGCCACGAAGACCTCCAGGCATATTTCAACAACCGCCTCCACGACCTCCTCGCTTCCCACGGGAAGAAGATGATGGGCTGGGACGAGATCATCCATCCCGGCCTTCCCGTCGAAGGGGTGGTCGTGCAGACCTGGCGCGACCAGGCCTCCCTCTGGGAATCGGCCCGGAACGGGAACCTGGCCGTCCTTTCGGCAGGCTATTACCTGGACTACAAGCAACCGGCCTCCTACCACTATGCCGTGGATCCGGCCGTCATTCCCGGGGCCGTGGACATCGAGATCGATTCGGCCCACTGGAAAGCCTGGTCGGTGACCATGAAGCTCACCGACCTGGAGGTGGAGGGGTCCCTCTTCCTGTTCGGACAGGAGGATGAGCTCGGGGCGTCATGGAATTCATGGGGACCACAGCCGCCTTTTCCGAAGTGGAAAGAGAGGAGGGCTGGATGGCCCTGGAGCTGGCCTCCAACTTCGGGAACGTCCGCATGCGGATCGGGAAGAAGGGGATTCCCTGCTTGGGAACAGCAAGGTGGCCATGTTCAACCTGGAAATGAAGGGCATCCGGAGCGGGGGAAGCGACCGGCCCGGCGGGATCGCCCTGCCGGAGTTCCAGAAAATCGTCCCCCTCACCCCGGCGGAGGAGGAGCGTCTCCTCGGGGGGGAGGCCTGCATGTGGACGGAGATGTCCGATGCCCGGACCCTGGAATCGAGGATCTGGCCCCGGGCCGCCGCCGTGGCCGAAAAACTCTGGAGTCCGGCCGTGTCCACCGGCGACGCCGCGGACATGTACCGCCGTTTGTGGATCCTCGACGAGGGACTGGAAGGAATCGGTCTCGCGCACCGCAGCTACCGGTCCTCCATCCTGGCCGCCATGGGACCCGGGGAGGTGCAGAAGGCACTGGCCCGTTTGGCCGATGTGCTGCAGGAAGACAAATTCTTCAACCGCATGGTCCTCTACCAGCCCGCCCTGTTCACCACCACGCCCCTGGACCGGATGGTGGATGCCGCATCGCCCGAAAGCCGCACCGCCTGGCAGTTCGACCGGGATGTGCAGACCTGGCTGGATACGGGCGACGCGCGGGCGGAAGAGCGGATCCGAAAACGCCTGGAAACCTGGACCACCCTGGGAGCGGACCTGGAACTGGCCGCCGGGGAATCGGAACGGATCGCCGAGGTCCTGGAACATGCACAAAACCTGTCCCACATGGCCGCCTGGGGCCTGCTGGCCCTGGACGATCCGGACAAACTGCCGCCTGCCGGAGAAACCGATGCCTTCTTTGCGGAGGCATCCCAGGCCCGGGGAGCCACCCTGCTGGCGGTCTGCGATCCTGTTCAAAAGCTGCTTCGGAAGGCACAGGCGAATTGAGTACCTTTGCCGTCAAGCCCAGCTGACAGACCGAACATGAGCCAGACCAGATTATCGCTACTTACCGATCTTTTCAAGCGTTGGTGCGGAGAATCCGTGCTTTCCATCAACAAATTGCCGGCCTCCGGATCGCCCCGGGAGTACTACCGCATCACGGGGAACTCCTCCTCGGCCATCGGGGCCTTCAACCTGGACCGGGAGGAAAACGAAGCCTTCCTTTCCTTCAGCCGCCACTTCAAATCGAAGGGTCTGCCCGTGCCCGAAATCTACCTGGTGGATCTCGACCAGCATGTCTACCTGCAGGAGGACCTGGGCGACACCTCGCTCTTCGACCGCCTGTTCGAGCTCCGGTGCAACGGGGATTTTCCGGACGAACTGACCCGCATTTACAAGGAGGTGCTCACCGGGCTGCAGGCCTTTCAGATCGGAGCGGCGGAGGACCTGGATTATTCCAAATGCTACCCGCGGGCCGGGTTCGACCGGCAGAGCATGCAATGGGATTTGAGCTATTTCAAGTACTACTTCCTGAAGCTGGCGGGGATTCCCTTCAGCGAGCAGAAGCTGGAGGACGATTACACCACCCTGATGAACTACCTGTTGGCCCAGGACACGGGCTACTTCCTCTACCGTGATTTTCAGTCGAGGAACATCATGATCCGGGACGGAGAGCCCTGGTTCATCGATTACCAGGGCGGACGGAAGGGAGCCCTGCAGTACGACGTGGCCTCCCTGCTCTTCGACTCCAAGGCCGACATCCCCCCGCCCGTCCGCACCGAGCTGCTGGAACACTACATCCGGGGACTGGCGGCCTATCCCCGGGTCGATGCCCAGGCCTTCCGGGCGTCCTGTTATCCCTACGTCCTGATCCGGATCATGCAGGCCATGGGAGCCTTTGGGTTCGGGGTTCTATAGAAAAGAAAACCCACTTCCTCCAAAGCATCCCCTACGCCCTCAACGACCTGCGCTGGATTCTCGAGAACGTGGACCTGCCCATCCGCATCCCCACCCTGCTGAAGGTCTACGAGTCCCTCCTGAAAGCGCCGAAAATGAAGCGCTTCAAGGACAAAACCGGCCGGAAGCCCACCCTGACGGTCTCCATCAACAGTTTCAGTTACCAGCACGGGATCCCCGACGACCCCCACGGTCACGGCGGCGGCTATGTGTTCGATTGCCGGGTGATCACCAACCCGGGCCGGGAGGAAGCCTACCGGCCCCTCACGGGGAAGGACAAGCCGGTGGCCGATTTCCTGGCCCATCAGGCCGATGTCACGGAATTCCTGAGCAATGCCATCTCCCTGGTGGACATGTCGGTGGACAAATACGAGGAACGGCAATACACCCACCTCATGGTAAGCTTCGGATGCACCGGCGGACAACACCGCTCGGTGTATTGTGCCGAACGACTGGCCGAACACCTCCGCGAAAGCCAGTCGGTTCAGGTGACATTGTGGCACCGGGAACTGGACTGATCCGTCAGGTTTTTACCCGGCGCTGTTGGGTAAGAATACGCATGGATACAGGTATTTTATCAATTTCAAAACAGGAGTAGACCCTCTACCGGATCCCTGATTTCCTCCCTACCTTGCACTTCCATGGAGGAAAGGAACAGAGAGATCGGCGTGTTGGTTGCGGAGGAGGATTTTCAGCTGAACCGGAGCTTGGTGAACACCCTGCAAAAATCGGGGTTCCGTGTGGCCGGATGCGCCTACGACGGCCGCATGGCGCTGGACATGCATCACCTGCTGAAACCGGATGTACTTCTGATCAATGTTTCTCTTCCCCTGGTCTCGGGTCTGGACGTGGCCCGGATTCTTTCCGAGAAATCGCCCCTGCCCCTGGTGGCCATGACCCCCGTTCCCGAGGACCGGGATCTCATGGAAATGATCCACACGAGCGGATTCGGGGCCTGCATCAGCAACCAGGCAGGTTCCGGGGAGATCCGGCGAGCCATCTCCTTTGCACTGGCCGGCCGGAAGCGACAACTGGAATGGGAAGACCGGACCATTTTGCTGCAGGAGGAAATCGACCGCTTGAAACAGGACCTGGATGTGATGGAGGGCGCTCTGACCGAACGGAACCGGATTCTTTCCCTGGTGACCCACGAATTGAAAAACCCGTTGGGAAGCCTTCTCGGGCTGGTGGAGGTTCTTCAGCGCAAATACGATGCCTACGACGACGAAACCCGGCTCGATCTCCTCGCCGACATTTTCGGATCGGGCAAGGACACCTACCAGCTCCTGGAAAGCCTCTTGTTGTGGACCAGGCTGTCCAACGGCAAGATGGCCATGCGACCCGTGGAGGTGAACATCTCCGGCCTCACGGGCAACCTGATGGACACCTTTTCTCCCATGGCCGGATGCAAACAGATTGCCCTCCGGAACCTGACCGGTGCCGATCAGACGGTGGTGGGCGACTTGTTCGTTCTGCAGACCATCCTGCGCAACCTGATTTCCAATGCCATCCAGTTCACCGGAAAAAACGGGGAGGTGAAGGTTTCCGCCCACCAGGTCCGCGACTGGACACAGATCGTTGTTTCCGACAACGGCACCGGCCTGGAGCCCGACGTTCTCCGCGACATCCTCAGCAACGAACGGAATCATTCCACCACCGGAACGGCCGGCGAGCCGGGAACCGGACTCGGCCTGAGCATTTGTCAGGACATGGCCCGGAAACTGGGCGGAAGGATCAGCGCAAAGAGCGAACCCGGAAAAGGCTCCACCTTCACGGTGTGGATTCCCTGCCCGGGAATTTGGAAATAATACCCACCGCTTTCCACTGTCAGCCTGAGCCGGCCCTCTTCCATGCCTTCGACCCGGACTCCCTCCGTGTCCTTCAGGGGAAGCCCCTGTTCCCGCACCATCGCCGGATCGGTGACCGGCAGACAAAGGGTGGCCGTACAACCCACCGGCACCCGGACATCGATGTAGGCATGGGCATGATCCAGTTTCCACTGGATGCCGGCGGGTCCGTAGGGCGTATCCAGGCCGTAGTGCACATAATCCAGGGAATCGACCAGTTGGGGTTCAAAGTGGATGTGACGGTAACCCGGTTGAGCCGGATCGGCCTGCATTCCCGCCAGGTTCCGGTACAACCAGACCAGTCCGCCCCCGAACATGGGATGGTTGTGGGATCCGCCCTCGTCCCACCGTTCCCGCGTGGTGGTGGACCCCAATTCGATCCACCTCCCGAAGCCGGGTTCGGTGGTTTTGTTCAGGGCGGCATAGGCTTCCCCGGTCATCCCGTTTTCCGACAGGACTTCGAAGAAAAACCGGGTTCCGAAAATGCCGGTATCGAGGTGACCCCCGTTGGATTGGAGGTTGGCACGAAGCGAGGCAATCACCCGGTCGCGGCGTTCCGGGGGGACGCCCATGCGCAACGCCAGGATGTTTCCGCCCCCGTTCCCGTAGGTGGACCCGACCGGATCGTAAAACCGGGCATGAAACGCCTCCCGGGTCCGATCCGCAAGACCGGCATATTCCCTTGCCTCGTCGTCCCGGCCCAGGATGCCGGCCACGTTGGCACAGATGTCGGCGCAATACCACAGGTAGAAGGTATGGACCAGCGCATCCGGCACGGTATTCCCGGGAGCCACCCATTCCCCGAGGTTGAACCATTGCAACACCGAACCGTCCTTCCCCTGCCGTTGCGAGTGCATGATGCCGTCCTCCCCGGTCCAGGTCAGCATGTACCGGACATACCCCGTCATGCCGTCGAAATTGTCCTCCAGCATGTCCAGGGAACCGTATTGCACATAGAAATGCCAGGGAATGATGCAGATGGCCGCTCCCCAGGCGGGTCCGCCTCCGCAACCGGGCTGCCAGGGGGAGCCGTTTGGAACGTAGCCGGTCTCCGGATTCTGGGACCCGAGCATGTCCTGCACCCATTTGTGGTAGAAATTCCGGGCATCGTAGTTGTGCATCACCATCAGGCTGGCCACCTGTCCGTCGCCCGTGTAAGGCGACCGCTCCCGGTGGGGGCAATCGCTGGCCACGCCCCCGTGCATGTTGTCGGTCTGGCTCCGCCGCCAGATGGTGTTGATTTGGTTGAACAGGGGATTGGAACTTGCGAACACGGCCGACGGCCGGATCCGGGTGTACACCGCTTCGGCAGAGAGCTGCCCGGGACGAAGGGCCCCCGGCCAGTTGGTGATTTCCACGCTCCGGAACACAAACCAGTTGAAGCGGGGGGCATAGTCGGCCGGACCCCGGCCGGAGCAGACATAGAGGTTGTCGCCCGAATATTCGTTCCCGTCGAAGCGGATCCGGATCTCATGGCCCGCCGGTCCGTCCACGCCCCTCAGGCGGACCCACCCCGAGATCTCTTCGCCGAAATCGACGCGATAATGTCCCGGACCCAGGCTGTCGATGGTCACCGGCAACAGCTCTTCCATGACCCGGTCGGGCTCGGCGGTGTGGGCGACCAGCGAGCCTGCGGGAGCTTCCCGGAGGGCCACGGGTTGCCAGGCGGAATCATCGAATCCGGGTTGGTTCCAACCCGCCTGCTCCTCCCTCGCATCGTAGGTCTCCCCGTAATACACCATGTCCATGACCACCGGACCCCGTCCGGCTGTCCAGCTTTCATCGCTGGCGATCACCTCCTCGGATCCGTCGGTGTAGCGGATGCGCACCTGGCAGAGGAAGCGAGGACTGCCATAGCCCTCGGCCCAGAACTTGGCCGGATTGTAAAACCCGTTGCCCAGCATGGCACCCAGGGCATGGGATCCCGGATTCAGCTCCCCGGTGAGGTCGTAGGCCAGGTACATAACCCGGTATTCCCGGAATGCATCGGGCAGAAAGATCAGGGCATTCTCCAGTCCGGGACGCTTCCCGTAATTGGTCTGGTTGGGGACCAGCACATCCTCCCCCACCTTCCGGCCGTCGAGGTACAACTCGAAGTACCCCAGCCCCGTCACAAAGGCCACGGCTTCGGCAACCTCCTTCTCCACCTTGAATTCCTTTCGGAGCAAAGGAGCCGGGGGACCGAATTCGGCAGGCCGGGCAGCCGGTCCGCCCGAGGGTTTGGGCAGTGCCTCCTCCCCCTGCCAGGGAGCGCCGATCCATCGGGCCGTCCATTCGTCCTCGCCCAGGATGCCCATCCGCCACCGGGCCACCTCGCTCCAGGGCGAAACCCGGTCGTCCCGGTCCCACACCCGAACCTGCCAGAAGCAGCTCTCCCCGGTGGAGAGCGATCTGCCTCCATAGGGAACCCGAAGGCAATCCTCACCGGATACCTTCCCGCTGGCCCACACGTCCGCATCCTCCATCCGGTCGGGGGACGACGCCACCCGGATTTCCCAGGCGGTCTGCTCCTGCATGCGGTCCCCGGGGGATGCCTGGTTCACCCAGGAAAGCCGGGGCCGGGGGACATCCACCACCGGGGGATTCTCCAGGTATTCGCAGCGAAGGGAACCCGGAAGCAGCTGCCCGGAAAGAGAAGAAATTGACAAACAAAGGACCAGAAGAAGCAAGCCGGTTTTTTTCATGGCATGGGGGTATGGGGTTGCAACCTGCAAATTATCAAAATACTTCCTAACTTTCGCCGGGTGGAAGAAAAGGAACACACAAGAAAAAAAATTACCCGGAAAGGGATCCGCAATGCACTCCGGCTTTACGCGTACATCCGCCCCTATCGGGTGGCATACGCGGCCGGACTCTTCTTCCTGCTGGGATCGAGTCTGGCCAACCTGTGGTTCCCGAAGCTGCTGGGCGATCTTGTCAATGCGGGGAACGATGGAATTTTGCAGGAACAAATCCACCGGATCGCGCTGATCCTGGCCGGCCTCCTGATCCTCCAGGCCGCCTTTTCCTACCTGCGGACCATCCTCTTTGTACGGGTCACCGAACGGTCCCTGGCCGATCTCCGGCAGGCCGCATACAACCACCTCATCCGGCTTCCCCTGCCTTTCTTCGAAAAGCGTCGAGTGGGCGAACTCAACAGCCGGATCTCGGCCGACATCTCCCTCCTCCAGGACACGATGACCTCCACCCTGGCCGATTTCATCCGGCAGATGATCATCATCACGGGAGGCATCGCCCTGCTGGCGTATACCTCCATTGCCCTGACCCTGTTCATGCTGGCCATCCTGCCCGGCGTGGTGCTGCTGGCTTACTTTTTCGGCCGGTTCATCCGGCGGTACTCCCGGAAGGCCCAGCGGGAGGTGGCCCGTTCGAACACCGTGGTGGAGGAAACCTTCCAGGGCATCCAGGGGGTCAAGACCTACACCAATGAGTTCCTTGAGATGGACCGGTACCGGGAACTGACCCGGGAGATCGCATCCATCGGAATCCGGGGCGGACGGTACCAGGCCGGATTTTCCTCCTTTCTCATCCTCGGATTGTTCGGGGCCCTGGTGGCGGTGATCTGGCGGGGCAGCCTGCTTCTGGCCCGGGGCGATCTGGATGCCGGCCAGCTTTTTTCCTTCGTGTTGTATTCGGGTTTCGTGGGCGGCACCATCGGGGGCCTGGCCGGCGTGTTCACACGCATCCAGCGCTTCCTGGGTGCCACGGAAGACTTGTTTGAGATTTTCGGGGAAACCCGGGAAGATGTGGAGGATCTGGAGGCCGTCGCTCCGGAGCACATCCTCACTGGAAACCTCCGGTTCGAAGCCGTCGAATTCCGGTATCCGGGTCGGCCCGACGACCCCGTCCTCCAGGGAATCAGCCTGGAAATCCGGCCCAACGAAACCGTGGCCCTTGTGGGGGTGTCCGGAGCGGGAAAAACCACCCTGACCTCTCTCCTGCTGCGGCTTCACGATCCCACCGGCGGCCGGATCCTGTTCGACGGCAGGGATGCACGCACTTTGCCCCTGACCGCCCTCCGGAAACAGATCGGCCTGGTCCCCCAGGACATCTTTCTCTTCGGCGGAAGCATCCGGGAAAACATCCGGTACGGCAAGCCGGGCGCCACGGAGGAGGACATCGTCCGGGCCGCCCGGCAGGCCAACGCCTGGGAATTCATCCGGGAATTTCCGGACAGCATGGACACCCTGGTGGGGGAGCGCGGGACCCAGCTGTCGGGGGGACAGAGGCAACGGATCGCCATCGCCCGGGCCCTGCTCAAGGATCCGGCCATCCTCGTCCTCGACGAGGCCACCTCCTCCCTGGATTCGGAATCGGAATTGCAGGTGAGGGAGGCCCTGGACGTCCTCATGAAAGGGCGGACATCGCTGGTGATCGCCCACAGACTCAGCACCGTCCGGAATGCACACCGGATCTTTGTTCTGGACCAGGGGCGCATCGTGGAAGCGGGCACCCACGAAGAATTGATGTCCCTTGCCGAAGGACGGTACAAAAAGCTCTGTGAACTGCAATTTATTCAATCCTGAACCGTATATACACCATGATGAAAAAAATGATGTTCCTTGCCCTGGTGCTGATGCTGGGGATGCACGTGAAAGCCCAGAACAGCGGACTGGGCCTGGGTCTGATCCTGGGAGAGCCCACCGGATTGAGTGCCAAATTCTGGACCACGGAGAAAACGGCAGTCGATGCGGCCGCCGCCTGGTCCCTGGTGGGCAGCGGCTACCTTCGGGTGCATGCCGACATGGTGGTCCACAATTACAGCATCGACGTCAGCAAGGGCCGGCTGCCCCTGTATTTCGGCCTGGGGGCCAAACTGACCCTGGCTTCCTCGCCCGGCCTGGGCATCCGGGTCCCCCTGGGCATGGCCTACCAGTTCGCGGACGCTCCCTTCGACGTGTTCGCGGAGATCGTGCCCGTTTTGGAGCTGATGCCTGCTTCCGGTTTTGTTGTGGAAGGAGCCGTGGGCATCCGGTACTTCTTTTGATGCACTTGTCCCTGCCTCCTTGCCTGACGCAAGTGAATATGTATTATCTTTATAGGCCCAATCGCAAACCAAATCCGTACCCATGAAGAAAATCCTGTTCCTTCTCACCATCGCATCCGGACTGCTGGTTGCCTCCTGTTCACGCAAGGCCCCCGCCTTCGTCAACAGCATCCCCGAAGAAACCATTGCCGTGGTTTCGGTTCACCCCATGCAAATCCACAGCAAAGGCCAGCTCAACACCCTGGAGCATCTGAAACAGAAAGTCCGCGACGAAGTCTGGTCGGCCGTTCTGAACGATCCCCTGAGCACCGGCCTGGATATGAACGAGTATTCCTTCCTCTTTGTGTTCATGGAAGAGGGCTCCCCCGTGATCGGCGTGGTGTCGGGTATGAAGAACGAAGATAAATTCATCGCCCTGCTGGAGCATGGGATGGAAGGAATACGGGATGAATTCAAGACCGGGGAAGGGTTCACCTACGTGCAGCCGGAAACCGAGGGAATCGTCGGATGGAACGACGAACAGGTCATTGCATTGGCAGCTCCGGATCCCGAGGAACTCCCGTCGGGCTACCTGGAAACCAAGCTGTCTTCGCTGTTTCATCCGGTGAAAGAAGAATCCGTGGCCAGCATTGTCGATTTCAAGGATTTCCTCGGAAACATGAAGGATCTGAATTTCTGGGTGTCCAGCGCCGACCTTCAGGAGATTCTCAAGGAACTTGCCCGGGACGACATGGAATTTGACTTTCCCATGGAGCTCTACGGAAACTATGCCCAGGTGTATGTGGACTTTGCCGACGGGGAAATGAAGGTGGACGGGGAGACCCATTTCAGTGAGGAGGTGGAAAAGAACCTGGAGAATGTCCTGGTCATGAATCCCTCCCTGAACAAGGACATGCTGGAACTGGCTCCCGGCAACGACCTCCTTCTGGGCCTTGCCCTTTCCCTGAACCTTGAAAAAGCGAGTGCGATGTTCCGGCAAATGGCCCCCACCGATCTGGGGGATGTGGGCAGCAAGGTGGAATCGGCCACCGGCGTTCCGGCCAAGGATTTGCTGGAAGCCCTCACAGGCGACATCACCCTGGCGGTCAATGGAGTGGAAGGACAGTCCCTGATCCCCGTGGAATTGTTCATTGGTCTGGGCGTGAACTCGGAAGCCATCCAGGAAAAACTCATGGACCGGGTCGACGACATGGCCCCCGTTGAAAAATCCGGAGACTTCTTCGTAATCAACTTCAATGGCAACGAGATCTACAGCGGCATCGTGAACAACACCTGGATCCTGACCAATTGCAAGGGATACCAGAGCTCCATCGAAGGCGGCGGTCTGGAAAAAACGCTGCTGGATTCACGTTTTGCGGATTTTGCCGATGGCTCCTCCGGGCTGTTCCTGAACCTGGATCTTTCCAGCTACCCGGCCATGCTCCATTCCCTGCTGGCAAGCAAACCGGTGCAAAGTGCCTGGGTGGAAAAACTGACGGGTTCCTTCGAATCCCTTGGCGCCTCCGGAAGCAACTACGAAAGCCACATGGTGTTGAAGACCACCGAACCCGGGGAGAACAGCCTGTACACCATCCTGAAGATGACGGAACCTTCCGAATAGGAACCAACCGTTCTTCTGCCGATGATCATCCGACTGGAACAACTCGTTCCCCTTCCCCTGCTGGAACAGGACACCCATGCATCGGACGTATGGAATGCCGGGGAGGTTGAATTTGAATCCGGGACCCACCGGGTCATCGAAGCTCCGTCGGGAAAGGGAAAAACCAGCCTCCTGTCCATCCTGTACGGTCTGCGAAAAGATTACCGGGGAACATTGCGGATCGACGGTCAGGATGCCCGCGAATTCGGAAGACGCAGGTGGTCGGAGCTGCGGAAGACCCGGTTTGCCTACATCTTCCAGGGCCTGGAATTGTTCCCCGATCTGAGCGCCGAAGAGAACATACAGCTAAAAAACAGGATCACCGACCGCCGGAGTCGGGTC
>JAWKKO010000029.1:0-45145 GCA_041393235.1 Bacteroidales bacterium | reverse complement strand
ATGTCCACACCCAGCACACGGGACGCACCGAGCCGGACTGCCAGAATGCCCAGCACACCGGTCCCGCTTCCCATGTCCAGCACACGGGCACCCTCAAACGAAAGCTCCAGCATGTCCCGGATCATCAGCTTTGTGGTGATGTGGTGTCCGGTACCGAAGGACATCTTCGGCTCGATGACCAGGGTCAGGGGAAGGTCGCGGTCCGGAGCGTGAAAAGGTGCCCGGATGAGCACCTTTTCATCGATCACCACCGGATCAAAGGACTTCTCCCACTCTTCGTTCCAGTTCTGAACAGGGGTTTCGTGGTAACGGTATTGCACCCGGAGCCCCTGCTCGCTCATTTGCTCTGCAAGGGTGGTCATGTCTTCCGACGAATACCGCTCCCTGGGAATGTAAGCCTTCAGGATGTCGTCTCCTTCCTCAAATCCTTCAAAACCGATCAGAAACAACCTGGCCAGCAAGATCTCTCTTTCGCTGCTGTTCCAGGAACGGACCGGAAATTCAAATTCGAAGGTCGACACCGGGCAAACTTCTGATTAATATGCATTCACAATCCCCAGAAAGTCTTCCGCTTTCAAGGATGCTCCGCCGATGAGTCCGCCGTCCACATCCGGATTGGCAAACAACTCGGCGGCATTGGAGGGCTTGCAGCTTCCTCCGTACAGGATGGTCATGTTGTCCGCCACGGTGGCATCATACAATTCCACCAGCAAATCGCGGATGAATTTGTGCATTTCCTGGGCCTGGTCGGGAGTGGCCACCACGCCGGTGCCAATGGCCCATACCGGTTCGTAGGCAATCACCACCCTGGCCATGTCGTCTTTGCTCAATCCGGCCAGCCCTTCGGCAATCTGGGCCTTGACCACATCGTACAACTTTCCGCTTTCCCTTTCCGCGAGCACTTCGCCGCAGCAATAGATGGGCTTGAGTCCCTCGGACAAGGCAAGCTTCATCTTTTTGTTCAACAGGGCATTGTCTTCGTGATAATAGGCACGGCGCTCGGAATGGCCCAGAATGACATATTCCGCTCCCACGGATTTCAGCATGGCGGGAGCCACTTCGCCGGTGTAGGCTCCGGATGCTTCGGATGCACAGTTCTGGGCGCTCAACTTCACATTGTTGATCAAAGCTTTCACACCGCTCAAATGGGTATAGGGGGGGGCGATGATCACCAAAGCGTCGCTGGCTTTTTGTTTCTCCAGCTTCTCTACGGCTTTTGCCAGTTCCATCCCGTCCTGCAAGAGGGTGTTCATTTTCCAGTTTCCGGCTACAATTTTCTTTCTCATGTGATGTGTACGTGTTAAAAGTGAATGTGGGGTTCTTGTCTCCCCTATTAAAAATACGAAATTTTGCTAAACGTCAAGCGGCGATACGAGCTGCCCTGCGAGTAGAATGAGAACCAGGGAAAGCAGCAGGATCACCGTGGTGTCCCTCTCCGAAGCATGGGATCGGGACCGTGCCAGCATCTTCTGTGCCGGTTGATCAATCGACAACACCTGAAAGGAGAAATCGTCGAATACCCCGGCATCCTCCAGCATCAACGCCTCTTCGTCCAAGGGCGCCGATGCTTTCTGGGTCTGTTCCACAAGACGTTCGTCCACCTCGGACAATTCCGGAAAATCCCTGCCGGCCCATTTGCCCACAATCACCCCGTTTTTGATCAGGACGAATCCCGGGTTGGACCGGACCACCGTTTTCAGCATGATTTCATCCGCAGCATGGAAATCAAAAGGCAGGCTCCGGGTGCTGACAAAGTCCTCGGCCTCCTGGCCCGGGGATGCGGTAAGGGCGTAAAAATGAAAGTCGTCCGCCAGCAATTCCAGTCCGGACCAAACCGCCGCTTTTTGAATGTCCTCCTGCCTTGTGTGGGTAAGATCGTAGGCAATCAGGAGAAGGGAATACCCTTCGTCGGAAAGAACCCGGCTGACCTGATCCTCGCCATAGGCATCCTGAAAAGCAAAATCGTGGATGGGGGGCTCGTATCCTTTTTTCATCAACCTGGAATCGCTGGTTACAAATTCCCAGGCCGAAGTGTCTCTGGGGTAGTCTTCCATGCCGAACACTTCCTCCTTCCCGGTTTCCTTGTTCCTGTAAGTCAGCGTGGTCCTGTATTCGTCCACCGGAGCGCCTTCGGGAACCGTCATCTCCTCCTCGATGAGGGTGCCCACATCGTAGGCCCTGAAATCCAGGACGGGCAGATGGGCCAGATTCCAAAGAGAAAACAGACAGGAGCCCAGGAAAAGAACCAGGGCAAAGGACCATTCCCTGCGAACTCGCCCCCGCTCGCCTTCCTTCCGGCTGTTGAGGAAAACAAGCACGGCCGGACCCAGGAAGAGGATGTTTTTGAGAAAAGTCTGCCAGTTGGTGAGGACAATGGCATCCCCGAAACAACCGCAATCGTGGACCGGATTGAAAAGGGCCAAAATGAGGGTCAGCACGGTAAAGAACCCCATGAAACCCAGGGTGGCAGCTGAGACGACAATGCGTCTGTAACCCAGCAACAGCAACAGGCCAAGGGTCAGCTCGATGGCAGGCAGGACCATGCCCAGTGGCAGGGAGAAAACATCAAGAAATCCCAGCTTGAAGGCGGTGAAATAATCCCCAAACTTGTAGGCAAAGCCAAGCGGATCGACAAGTTTTACAAAACCGCTGAATACGAACACCAGTCCAAGCAGGAACCGGCTCACCCAGGTCAGTGTTTTCATGGCTACAAATCAATGTGTTCCAAAATGCGCCGGCTGATGGCTCCGGCCGGTATCATGTTGCCTTCCTGGTCCATGCATTCCACGAACCGAAGGTCCTTCACGTGATGCGGAAGTTTGAGGTACACCTGCCGAACCCTTTCCTGGAAATCCAGATCGTCCTCATGGATGTCCTGTGCACCCCGCAAATAGGACCGGTCATCGCCGGTCCGTCCCGCTTCCAGTTGCATTTGAACAAAGGAAAGCGGTACATGGAGAAACAGGTTCACATCGGGCCTGGGTAACAGGTTGTGTTCGAATTCCAGATGGAGAATCCAATCCCGCAGGGCATCCTGCTCCGCTTCGTTGGAGAGCTTGGCGCACTGGAAGGCGATGTTGGAATACACATACCGGTCCACGATCACCAGGTACCCCCGATCCATCCAGGAGCGAATCATGGCAGCTGCATCGGCCCGGTCTCCGGCAAACAGCAGAGCCACCAGATAGGGGTCAACCCGATCGATGGAGCCCATCTCTCCCCGCAGGAAGCGGGCCACGAGCCGACCGTAAATCCCCTCCTCCAGCCGGGGGAAATGGAGCATCTGAAACGGAACCTTCTCGTGCTCCAGTTTCTCCTTCAACAAACGAAGCTGAGTCGATTTCCCGGACCCGTCCAAACCTTCAATCACCACAAATCGCATGGGGCTACTTTCGGAATATTGGTGTATTTTTGATTCCCGTATCAAACATACAAAATATCAATTCAATTCCGGCGATCGCATGCACAACTTCTCCACACACGGCCCCTTGTTTTCAAGGGATTTTTCTCTGAATATCAAGGGAAAGATACTCGACCTGAGAAAACCAAGGATCATGGGCATCCTCAACGCCACCCCCGATTCATTCTTTGAGGGCAGCCGGATCCCGGAAGTGTCCCGGGCTTTGCACCTGGCCGGTCAGATGCTGGAGGAAGGGGCCCACATCCTGGACGTGGGCGGGGTATCGACCCGGCCCGGCGCTCCCGACGTCCCGGAAGAAGAGGAACTCCGGCGTCTGGGGCCCGTGGTGCAGGCACTCCGGGAGCATTTTCCGGATTGTGTGCTTTCCATCGATACCTGGCGGTCCGGGGTGGTGCGTGTTTTGCAGGAGCGATTCGGAATCGACATGGTCAACGACATTTCGGCGGGGATGTTCGACGGCAGGATGTTCGAAACGGTCCGGGAATTCCGGCTGCCCTATGTGATGATGCACATGCAGGGCACCCCGGCCACCATGCAGGATGCCCCCGAATACCAGAACCTGGTGGATGATTTGCTTCGTTTTTTTGGGGATCGGGTGGCGAAATTGCGGAAAATGGGCCACAACGACATTCTGATCGACCCCGGATTTGGTTTTGGAAAACTCTGGAACAAAACTTTCTGATTCTGCGGGAACTGCATCCTTTCAGATTCTTGAGCTCCCGATCATGGTTGGCATATCCAGAAAATCAATGATTTACAAAAGCATTGGGGCCGACCCCGCCACATCCCTGAACGGAACCACCGCCGCCCACATGGCCGCTCTGCTTCAGGGTGCACGGCTTTTGCGGGTTCATGATGTGAAGGCAGCTGCGGAAACCATCCGCATCTTCGATCAAATTGTTGAAACCCAATCCGGAAAGCCGTAGGTTCATTTTGTATCTTTGCCCCGTACGTCATCATGGTCCCTCTTTTCATCCACCTCCGTCTTCTCGATGTCCTGGATATTTTCCTGGTGGCTCTCCTGTTTTATCAGCTGTATTTGCTGATTCGCGGAACCGTTGCTTTCAACATCTCCATGGCCATCGCTGCCATTTATATTTTCTGGTGGGCGGTACGTGCCCTCAAGATGGAGTTGCTCAGTTCCATTCTGGGATCCGTCCTGGGAGTGGGTGTCATCGCCCTGATCATCGTTTTCCAGCAGGAAATCCGCAGGTTCCTTATCTACATCGGGTCGAGATATGTGGATGGAAACCGGATTTCGGTGGAGCGCTTTCTCAACCTTCGGTTCGAATCCAAGGCGCAAGTCAAAATCAAATCCATTCTGAAAGCGGTCACCCAATTTGCTCAGGACAAAACCGGAGCCCTGATCATCATCAAACGGAAATCAAACCTGGACATGTATGCCGAAACCGGAGACATCCTGAATGCGGAGACATCCAGCCGACTTCTTGCCAGCATCTTTCACAAAACCAGTCCATTGCATGATGGAGCCGTGATTGTCGAAAACGACAAAATCAAGGCGGCCCGCGTCATCCTCCCCGTAACAGACAAACTGGATCTCCCTCCGGAATACGGATTGCGTCACCGGGCGGGACTCGGAATCTCCGAGGTGACCGATTCCCTTGTTCTGATCGTTTCCGAGGAAACCGGCCAGATCTCCATCGCGGAAAGCGGCATCATCCAGAAAAACATCCCATCCCGCATCCTGAAACAAAAGCTGGAGGATGAATTCTCCTGATCGCTGAGGTCAGGGCTCCCCGGAGGGGTCCCCCTGTTTGCCTCTGAACACCCGATTTTCCTCTCCCCGGATCAGCCGACCGATGTTTGCCCTGTGGGTATAGTAGACAAGCAACGGCACCGCCACCGAAAAGACCCGCAGGGCAAGGGATTCGGCCGGGAACACCAGAATCATCCAAAACGGATAGGATGTCACGGCAATCAGAGAACCCAGGGCGGACAACCGGCTCAGATAGAAGACGAGACCGTAGACCAGAAACGCCGCCCCTGCCGCCGGCAGATTCAAGGCCAGTCCGATCCCGGCCAGAGTGGCCACACCCTTCCCACCCCGGAACCGGGCAAAGACCGGGAAGATGTGTCCCAACACAGCCACCAGGCCCAGACCGATCCGAAACAGATCGTAACCTTCCGAACCGGGCAACCAGAGGTCCTGGATCCGCACGAGGCTGACCGCCAGATACCCTTTCCCCATGTCGAGCAGAAGAACGGCGATGCCGATGGGAGTACCCAATACGCGGAACGCATTGGTGGCACCCGCATTTCCGCTTCCATGGTCCCTCAGGTCCACTCCTTTCAGCGCCCGGCCAAGCCACACAGCCGAAGGGATCGACCCCAGCAGATAGGCTGCGATCACTGTGAAAAACAGGAGAATCATGGGCGCGGGATATCAGAGCCGGGGACCGGCAGCCACCAGAGCCTTTCCTTCCTCGTTGTCGGTGAATTGCTCAAAATTGGCGATAAACAACCTGGCCAGTTTTTGCGCCTTTTCGTCCCATTGTGCCGGTACCGCATAGCTGCCGCGGGGATCGAGGATGCCGGCATCCACCCCGGGCAGCGCCAGGGGAACCTCCAGATTGAAATAGGGTATGGCCTGGGTTTCGGCCCGGTCCACCGTGCCGTCCAGGATCAAGTCGATGATCCTCCGCGTGTCCTTGATGGAAATCCGCTTTCCCGTGCCGTTCCATCCTGTATTCACCAGGTAGGCGGTGGAGCCGGCCGCTTCCATCCGCTTGACAAGTTCCTGACCGTAGCGCGTGGGATGAAGTGTGAGGAAAGCCGCTCCGAAACAGGCGGAAAAGGAGGGCACCGGGTCGGTGATGCCCCGCTCGGTTCCGGCGAGCTTTGCCGTGAACCCCGACAAAAAATGGTATTTAGTTTGTTCCGGGTTGAGTTTGGAAACCGGAGGCATCACCCCGAAGGCATCGGCGGTGAGGAAGATGACTTTCGTTGCATGTCCCGCCCGGGAAACGGGTTTCACGATGTTGTCGATGTGGTAAATGGGATAGGACACCCGGGTGTTTTGGGTCTTGGACCCATCGCTGAAATCCACCGTTCCCGTTGCCTCATCCACCGCCACATTTTCCAGCAACGCATCGCGGCGGATGGCCCGGAAAATATCGGGCTCGCTTTCCTCGCTCAGATGGATGGTCTTCGCGTAGCAACCGCCTTCGAAATTGAAAATACCATCGTCGTCCCAGCCATGCTCGTCATCGCCGATGAGGGCCCGGTTGGGATCGGTCGACAGGGTGGTTTTCCCCGTTCCGGACAAGCCGAAGAAGATGGCTGTATCACCGGCCTCTCCCACATTGGCAGAACAGTGCATGGCGGCGATGCCTTTCAGGGGCAGGTAGTAGTTCATGATGGAGAAAATCCCTTTTTTCATTTCCCCGCCATACCAGGAACCGCCGATGACTCCCATCCGGTCGGTGAGATTGAAAAACACAAACACCTCCGAATTCAGTCCCTGGGCCTGCCATTGAGGATTCACCGTTTTGGCCGCATTCAGCACCACAAAATCGGGGGTGAAATTTTCAAGTTCTTCCTTTTCCGGCCGGATGAACATGTTGGTGACAAAATGAGCCTGCCACGCAACTTCCATGATGAAGCGCACCCGAAGACGGGTGTCTTCGTTGGCTCCGCAATAGCAATCGACCACATACAGCTTCTTCCCGGACAATTGTTCCGAAGCAAGCCGGTATCCGTGATCCCAGACGTCCCTGCTGATGGGCTTGTTGTCTGAACAACGGGCCTTTTCAGAGCGCCACCAGACCGTTTCCCGGGTGGTATCGTCCAACAGCACGTACTTGTCTTTCGGCGACCGGCCTGTGAAAATGCCGGTATCCACCTTCACGGCACCGAATTCACTTTCCACGCCTCGTTCGAAGCCTTCCAGGGCCGGGTCCGTTTCCGCGGCATACAATGCGGCATAGGACGGATTGTACACCACGTCTGTTGCTCCGGTGATGCCATATTGCTCAAGTTTCAGTTTGGAAAGTTTTTCAGTCATATCGATTCATTTAGTAATTGAAAGGGGTGTTTTTGTTTATGATTTCAATTCAATGGAGACGTATGGTTTCAATTTCAGAGCTCAATATCCAAAAAGCGGTAAACCTAATCGTTTACCGCTTTTTATCTGGTGTCCTTTCCTTGGGAAAGCGGACGGGATTACTCAAATTGGCCTGTGCAGCTGCAAGGCGTGCAATGGGTAACGCGGAAGGGAGAACAACTCACGTAGTTCATGCCCACCGGTGGCAGAATTCCACGGATTCGGGGTCCCCGCCGTGTTTCACCGCAAATCCCCCACTTTCAGGTTGGGATTGGTGGAACGGCTCTGGTGGTTCCGATTTCCACGAGCTGACCGATGCCTTCCTGATCCAGGTCTGAAGGATCACCAGGATGCCCCTTAAGGATAAATCGGCAGGAATTTGCCGGCGGCGTCGTCGCGGAGTACCTGAAGCCCATCTGGGTCAGGTCGTTGTCCCGAAAGAGAAGAACTCGGCTTCCTTGGCAACCAGGTCGGCGGTCAGAGCGGCTCCGGGGAATCTCGATCATGCACCCACCATGAAATCGACTTTGGCGCCTTTTTCTGCGAAGACCTTCTCAGCCGTGGCACGGATGATCTCTTCTTCCTGCATCTTGAATTCCTTCACCGTACCGATGAGGCACCATGATTTCGGGACGTGCATCCACACCCTTCTTCTTCAGGTTCACGGCTGCCTCGATGATGGCACGGGCCTGCATCTCGGTGATCTCGGGATAGGTGTTGCCCAGACGGCAGCCCCGGTGACCCAGCATGGGGTTGAATTCGTGGAGATCTTCCACCAGCGCTTTGATGTCGGCCACCGTCACGCCCATTTCCTCGGCCATGATCTTCTGGTTGGCATCGTCGTGGGGAACAAACTCGTGGAGCGGCGGATCCAGGAGGCGGATGGTGACGCCGAAGCCTTCCATGGCTTCCAGGATGCCTTCGAAATCCTCCCGCTGGTAGGGCAGCAGTTTGTCGAGGGCTTTCCGGCGGTCCTTTTCGTTGGTGGCCAGGATCATTTCGCGCATGGCTTTGATCCGGTCGCCTTCGAAGAACATGTGCTCGGTCCGGGTGAGCCCGATCCCTTTGGCGCCGAATTCACGGGCAACCTTGCATCATGGGGGGTATCCGCATTCGTGCGCAATATCCATCTTGGTGTACTTCCTCGGCCAGGGCCAGATGCGCGCCAAAATCGCCGCTCAGTTCCGGATCGATGGTGGCCACCTGTCCTTCCAGCACGTTTCCGGTGGAACCGTTCAGGGAAATCCAGTCTCCTTCCTTGAAGATCTTGCCGCCGGCTGCCATGGTGCGTGCTTTGTAATCGATTTTCACACCGCCTGCACCGGAGACGCAGCATTTGCCCATCCCGCGGGCAACAACGGCGGCGTGGGAAGTCATCCCGCCGCGAGCGGTCAGGATTCCCTTGGCAATGTTCATCCCTTCCAGGTCCTCCGGAGAAGTCTCCATGCGAACCAGGATGGACTCGGGGTATTTTGCGGCTTCATCGGCAAAGAAAACGATCTGACCGGTGGCGGCACCCGGCGATGCGGGCAGACCCTGGGCCAGAACATTGGCGGTAGCCAGTGCTTTTTTGTCGAAGACCGGGTGAAGAAGTTCGTCGAGTTTGGCGGGTTCCTGACGAAGCAGGGCCTTTTTCTCGTCGATCTTGCCCTGACGGACCAAATCCATGGCAATTTTCACCATGGCGGCGCCGGTACGCTTTCCGTTCCGGGTCTGGAGCAGCCACAGTTTGCCATCCTGGATGGTGAATTCCAGGTCCTGCATGTCGGCGAAATAATCTTCCAGCTTCTGTTGGGTTTCATCCAGTTCCTTGTACACCTGGGGCATTTTCTCTTCCAGGGACGGATACTTGGAAGCACGTTCTGCTTCAGAAACTTTGGCGAGAGCGGCCCAGCGGATGGAACCTTCCTTGGTGATTTGCTGGGGGGTGCGGACACCGGCCACCACGTCTTCGCCCTGGGCGTCGATGAGGTATTCTCCATTGAAGATGTCCTCGCCCGTTCCGGCATCGCGGGTGAAAGCCACACCGGTTCCGGAGGTTTCACCCATGTTCCCGAAGACCATGGCCTGGACGTTCACGGCGGTTCCCCATTCTTCGGGGATCTGGTTCAACTGGCGGTAGTAAATGGCACGGGGGGTGTTCCAGCTGTCGAACACGGCCATGACGGCACCCCAGAGCTGCTCCCATGGATCTTCGGGGAAGTCGTGGCCCGTCTGCTTCTTCACGGCAGCCTGGAATTTCTTGACCAGTTCCTTCAGGTCGTCCACGGCCAGCTCGTTGTCGTTTTCCACCCCGCGGGCTTCCTTCACTTCCTCGAGGATGGCCTCGAAGGGATCGATGTCTTCCTTGGATTCGGGTTTCATCCCCAACACCACATCACCGTACATCTGGACGAAACGGCGGTAGCTGTCCCAGGCAAATTTCTCATTGCCCGTCTTGGCAACCAGTCCTTTCACTGCATTGGCGTTCATCCCCAGGTTCAGAACGGTGTCCATCATACCCGGCATGGAAACACGGGCGCCGGAACGGACGGAAACCAGGCAGGGGTTCTCGTCGCTGCCGAATTTGGTTCCCATGATGTCTTCGATGTTCTTGACAGCCCCTTCCACTTCCTTCTTGATCAGAGCGACAACCTTGTCCTTGCCCAGTTGATTGTATTCGGTGCAAACCTCGGTGGTGATGGTAAATCCGGGAGGTACGGGAACACCGATCAGGTTCATCTCTGCAAGGTTTGCCCCCTTGCCGCCCAACAAGTTTTTCATGTCGGCTTTTCCCTCGGCCTTCTTGTTACCGAAGGTGTAAACGCGTTTTACATCTGACATTGAAATTACATTTAATGTTAAAAATCAGTTGATTATGCTAGAAACCCTAGAATTTTAAAGATACAAATGTACCGAAAAAATAGTAAAAACTAGTCTAAATAAGTGACTTCCGGAAGCATGGGCCAAAGCGGCCTCCGGCACTCGCCTCCAGCGGGTTCCATGCAAAACCCACTCACTCTTTCAGAGTCAGGACCACCACCGTGTCCACGGGCCGAAGTTCGGTGGGGGGCAACATCAACACCACCTCCTCCTTTTTCTGTTTCATCCCGACATCCCCGCCGTTGTCAAGATAGACCGCCGAAAGAACCTTTCCGGTGATTCCCCGGATGCCAAGTTCCCCTCCGGCAAAATCAAGAACATGAACATAGAGCTTGTTTTGCTTGGCGGTCACCGCGCCCCATTCCTGGGGTTTCACGGGTCCTTTCCGGGTCCCGTAGATGCTTTCCCCGTAGGTTTCCAGCCATTTTCCGACGGACAGAAGGGTGTCCACGTTTTCGGGCTGGATTTTGCCGTTGGGCATGGGACCGGTGTTCAACAGAAAATTGGATCCATAGCCGGCGGCACGTACCATCGTATGGATCAGCGTCTTCACCGATTTGTAATTTTGATCGATGATGTTGAATCCCCAGGAACCGTTCATGGTCTCGCACATTTCCAGAGGAACTTCGGTGGAAATTCCCGTGTTGTTGAAACCCATGGTGTTTTCGCCCGGCAGGTCCCGTTCAAACATCATGAAATCTTCCCCCGGATAGGGCATTTTGTGGTGGTTGCTGCCAATGAGGGCACCGGGCTGAAGCTCATGAATCAGGGCGTAGGTTTCCCCGAGTCGCCAGTCGGCATCGGGCTTGTCCCACATGCCGTCGAACCAGATCCCTCCGATCGGCCCGTACTGGGTCAGCAGCTCGGTGAGCTGGGTGTTCATGTAATCGATGTAGGCATTCATGTCCCCGCTTTGGGATCGTCCGGGAATTTCCGTGCCGGTTCGCCCGTGCGGAAAATAATCGGGATGGTGCCAGTCCAGTTGGGAATGGTAAAAAAACAATTTGATCCCCTGCCGGTCGCATTCCTCCTTCAGCATGCCGATCACGTCCTTTCCGTAGGGTGTGGCATCCACGATGTTGTAATCGCTGACCCGGGAATCGTACATGGCAAACCCGTCGTGGTGTTTGCTGGTGATGGTGATGTACTTCATGCCGGCCTTCTTCACCATGGACACCCATTCGGCCGGGTCGAACTGGGTGGGATTGAAAAAGGTGGGAAGCTTTTCGTACTGACCGACGGGGATGTTCTTCATGTTCATGATCCATTCGGCAATTCCCTCGTCGCCGCCGCCCCCCATGATGGAATAGACGCCCCAGTGGACGAACAACTGAATTTTGCATCCCGAACCACTCCCGGTTTTCCAGGTTTTCCTCGGTGGGAACGTACCCTTCCTGGGCACCGGCAGCGCCGGACAGGCCGAGCAGGAGGATGCAGGCAAGAAATAAAATGATGTTTTTCATCGATGTAGGTGTATGGTTTGTTGGTGTTTCTTGTCCAGGATTCGTTTGGGGGACCTTCGTCCGCTTGCATGAAAATAATCATTTCCCTGATTAACTGTACAGGGGGGCCGTAGGCGTTGCAGGCCCGGTAGTCGCTTCCTTCGGGATCCGAGCCAAATGCACCCCAGGCGGAGTGCCGAAGAGACTCCTCCTCCTCCACGTTGTGCATGTACAGGAATGCGCAACATGGATGCCAGAGTGATCAGGTCGGCGCCAATGTGTCCGATGCAAAGGCCCCATGGTTGGCCCCCCACCGGGCCATCACGCCTATACACGGTCCGGAAGAGGCGTTGTCGGTAAGCCGGGGCACAAACCAGGTGGTGGGCCAGGTCGGATTGGTCCGGTCGCACAGGGTGCGGTGTACCTCCGAGGAAGGGAAAGGTTTGTCCCTCCGCAATCTGGAGCACGGGACCCAGGCCTTCACCAGGTTGATGCGGCTCAGGGTCACCGGCATTCCGCCCTCCGTGTCGAAGGTGGAGGAAAACTGCCTCGAAATATTCCAGGGCGGCCGGTCCCCACGTGGTGTGTTCGAGGCAGTCGCGGACTCTCCTCGATCTTCATACCAGGGGCTTCATCGCCGGCTTTCCCTGACCGCTGCCGGCCGGTGCCGTCAAGAGCCGATGCGCCCGAGTTGATCAGGTGGATGAAGCCGTGGCCGCCCGCCCTCGTCAGCGTCCCGTTACCCGTTTCACGGCCCCGGGGCTCCAGTAAGTGCGTACATCGCTGAACACCTGTGCGGCCCGGTGAGCAGGTGTCCGAACAACATGGAGACCCCGTTGAGGGCATCGTTCTCCGTAGCCAGCATGTAAGGTTGCCGGATGCCGTTCCAATCGAAGGAGGAGCAAAGCATGGCCTCCATGAAATCGCCGTTGGGGAAATGATCGGTCCACTGCCGCTGACCCTGAAATCCGGCCACCAGGGCATGATGACCGAGGGCTTCCTCCCCATGTACCCCAGCGCTTCGAGGCGGCGATTCCCCACCATGAGGTCCCGGGCAATGAGGGCCATCTTCACCACGGTGTCCCATTCTTTTTCCTTTTCTTCCGGGGTGCGTCGGATGCCGGGGGGATTGCAATCCTCCCCTTCCCGGCAATGAATGCCCACCCAGGTCCGGGCCCGCCGGAATTCCTCGGGATCGAAAATCCCCAGGTCGATGCGTCGGACGAATTCCGACATGTCCACGGACTCACAGCGCATGCCCAGGTAGTCTTCAAAGAAAGCCGGATCGACCATGGACCCCGTGATGCCCATGGACGCGCCCCCCATGGACAGGTAGGACGTCCCCTTCGGTGGTGGCGACGGCCAGACCCGCACGGGCAAAGGACATCTTGTGGCGGACATCGTCCGGGAATGGTCGTCCTGCATCCTGCACATCCTTTCCATAGATGCCGAAGGCAGGATCCCCTTTCTGGCTGTGCGAGTGCCGCCAGAATCAGCGGCCAGGCACACGGCGCTGGCCGCCTGCGCCGTTGAACAGATGGCTTTCGGCCGCACCGATCCATGTCCATGGTTTCGCTGCCGTAGCACCAGCAGGGGGTCACGCTCAGGCTCACGCCCACTCCCGTTCGCTGAAACAGGTCCTCGCACCGGGCCGCTTCAGCCACCCCGCCGATGCAGGTTTCCGCCACGACGCATTCCACGGCTGAACCGTCGGCATGCCCCCCAATTCAGAAGAGGAGGGCTGCGGCCCGGTTTGCCATGTCCATGGTCTGGGTTTCCAGGGCTTCCCGGACGCCTTGCCGGCGTCCGTCGATGCAGGGCCGGATTCCCACCCGGGGGAGCGTTCCCGCCAGGCGTTTCTCAGTATGGTTCATTGTGTGTGTTTTGGTGTTTCCGATTTTTCACATCGAGATAACGGGCATACAGTACCTCCCCATCCGAATCCTGAGACGGGCCCTGGACGGTCTGTCCAGGCCCGGATATGCATTCCCGCGCACGGAGATTGTCCAGCACTCCCTGGGCCAGTGCCTGCACCAGAGTTGCCCAGGACGGCGGCTTCCGCCGGTCCCCGGACCACGTCCCTCCGGCAGACGGAAGCGAGGCCTTCGACCGAAGGTAGTCCGGGCTGCCGCCTCCCACCACATGCAGACTCCGATCCTTTTTCCCGAACAAACCTCCAGGGCCTCCACGTGATACCGGAGGGCACAGGCCAGGCTGTTGTAGGCACACTGAACATACGCCCGCGACCGGGGATGGGCTGGGTCGGTGCCCTGAAACCGGCCGAAAGCATCCTTCATGTCCGGTGGATTGGAAAAGAGCGGGTGTTCCGATCCACCACGGCACGGACCTGCCCTGCCTCCGCCGCCTCCCGGTCCAGTCCCTCAGGTTGGCTCGTCCATCCAGGACCGTCTCAATCCCTGGACCAACCAAAGGCCCACCAGGTTTTTCAACACCCGGCAACGATCCGGATAGGCCCGTTCGTTGGTGAATCCCAGGTTCCGGGCGGCATCCGTCAGATGGGATCGGGCCGCCGCGTTCACACCCAGGATGCACCAGGTGCCGGCCACAAGAAAGGCCCTGCCTTCCTCTTCCGGCGGCAGGGCAGCCACAACGCAGGCAGTGTCGTGGCCGCAGACAGCCACGGTTTCCATGTGGGGTGCGCCTGGCCACCGGACCGGACCCAGATGGGTTCCGGGAGGGATGACCTCCCCCAGCCGTCCCGGCTCCAGATCCAGAAGACGCAGGATTTCCTCGTCCCATTGCCGTCCCCGGGCCTGCAACAATTGGGAGGTGGACGCAATGGTCAGTTCGTTGTGAATGTGCCCGCTGAGAAGGTAATTGATGTAGGATGGTATGAAAAGCAACCGGCAGGCATCGGGCCAGCCGCCGTTCAATTTCTGGGCAAGCAACTGGTACAGGGTGTTGAATGCCGTGCTTTGAATGCCGGTGCGACGAAAGGTTTCCACTTCGGACATCCGTTCCGCCCAAAGACGGGGCATGTCCCGGGTGCGTTGGTCCCGGTAGCTCACGGGGGGTGCGGAAACCCGACCGGACTCCTCCATCCAGATCGTGTCCACCCCCCAGGAATCCACGCCGATGCTGAGCGGATGGATTCCCCCCGCCTCCCGGGCCAGATGCAAACCCTTGCCGATGCCCGACCGGATGTGGTCCAGATCCCAGCAGTCGAATCCGTTCCGAATCACATGAAGGTTGGAGAACCGGTGGATTTCCCTCATTCGGGGTCCGTTCCCGGTCAGGGAGACCTCCATGAGCCGGATGCTGTCGGCTCCCATGTCCAGGGTCAGGCAGGAAAAAGCAGGTTTTGGCGTGCGCATGTACGACCGGTCTGAAACCGAAAGGTAGGGGAAGGAACAGGGGAAAGAAATGGTGAAAATGCATAGATTTGTGTACAAAACAAACCATGTCCACCGCCCGGCTGCACCGCATCCCCCCGGAAGGCGATCCTTCCCCCCTGAGCCAATCCTTCCGGCAGGTCCTCCCGAAAGTTCTATGTTGCAGGTACTGGTGGATGTCCGAATGGTCGAGTCGAAAAATGTCCTTCCCCTATTGGCGCCTGTACTGGAATCCATCGGGCCGTGCACGGGTTGTGTATAAAAAGACGATTGCCCTGGACCGCGACCGCCTGATCCTGATCCCTCCCCACACCCCGTTCTCCACCCACATCGAACCAACTCCCCTGCCGGGCCCGGACCAATATGCCCTTCGCGGGGGTCGGGTACGGGACGAAGAAATGGAGGAAACCTGCCGGGAGGCGGATGAGGTATTGCATCTTTTCATTCACTTCACCCTGGGCTTTCCCTTCGATGCCGTCGCCCCCGGTGTGTTTGTCCTTCCGGTAGAGGACCTGCACCGGGCTCACCTGAAACGGATCACGGGCCTGCTGATGCAGGGTCAGATGCAGTTTCGGGAAAAAGGCAGCCTGGAGGTTCATGCCCTCCTGTTCTCCGCCCTGAGTCTTCTCCCCGACACCGTCTGGAACAGCAGCAAGCTGGACGAACGGATTCTCCGGGGGATCCGGTTCATGAACCGGCACCTGTCGGACCGGGAACTGCGCAACGGGGTGCTTGCCGCAGACAACGGCATGTCCGTCCCGGCCTATGCCCGGCTCTTCCGGGACCAGACCGGAACCAGCCCCCGCCAATACCTGTTGAAAATGCGGGTGGAGCAGGCATGCAACCTACTGCATCACAGCACCCTGACCCTGGAGGAAATCGCTGCGGCCTGCGGTTTTTCGGACCGGTACCATTTCACCCGGACCTTTTCCCGCCTGATTCGGATCTCCCCGGCGGCCTTCCGCAAACATCACATCCCGGGCAGCTGACAAGAATCAGTCCCCGGAGGGCATGCAGTACCGCAACAGAAGTTCCTCCGCCTCCACCGACCACAATCCGCTGTGCCGCGCGCAAATGGCGTGCAGGTCAGCGAACAGCGGATGGGTACGGGCCAGGACGGGAAAATCCGAAATGGCCACAAGAGGCAGGTCGATGTGCGTGTATATCAACTTCTTGCCTCCGGGCAACGTGGGCAGGTGCAGGGTGGCTTCGGGAACGGCCTGCAAGCCGCCGATGTGGGTGATCAAACCCGAGGGATCCATGCCGCCTTCCATCAGGGCCAGGGACTCCCGGATGTCGTCGGTGTTCCCTCCGCTGGTACCGACGATGTGGGTGGAGGCATAATGCACGTTGTAGAAATTGAGCGGGGCCGAGAAACCGGGATCGGACGGTCCCGCAAAGAAATTCATGCACCCGTCGAATGCAAGAAGCCGGTCGGCCTGTTCGATCACCGGAGCCACGGGCGCGAACACAAACACATCATCGAACCCGTCGCCGGTCCCCAGGGCGCGCAGTTGGGCCACCGGATCGGCCAGTCCCGCCGCATTCACATACCGGAGGTCGATTCCCCGGGACGATGCAAATTCCGGCGTGTACAAGCCTTCGGCCCGTTTCAGACGGTCCGCGTCGATGTCCGTGACCACGAGAAGGGAGGGACGCCGGTCGGAGCGGTGGAGCACATAGTTGATGGCGGCCAGGCCCATGGGGCCGGCTCCGGCCAGGAGGGCCATCTGCCCGCCCTGCCGGATCTCCATGCTGTGCACATAGCTCCCCGGCGTGGTGTGGTAGTTGGCATGCATGGCCCCCGCCACGCAGGAAAAGGGTTCCGCCATGGCCGCCGGATAGTATCCTTCGCCCTGGTAAACAAGCAAACAGCCCTGCTCCATCACTTCCCTGGGAATGATCACCAGGGTGGCATCCCCTCCCAGGGTCTCGTAGGAATACCCCGGTGCGGACAACACACCCACCGGGCCGTTCTCGTAATTCAGGGCCGGCTGGATGGCGAATTTGTCACCGGGGGAAAACTGCTCCTGCCACTGCTCTCCCACCCGGAGGATTTCTCCGGCGAATTCATGGCCGATGATCACCGGATGCTCGCTCACGTTGTCAGGTATTCGCTTGTGATCGCTCCCCTGGGTGGCAGCCTTGTAGGAGGACATGCACAGGCTGTCGCAGATCACCCGGGCCAGGATCTCGTCCCTTCCCGGTTCGGGTAGTTCGAATTCCTCCACACGGAGGTCATTCTTTCCATACAGTCGGACCGCTTTCGTCTTCATGGATGCTTGCTTTCTATGAAATGGATTTCAGTAGCTCTCCCGGCGTCCTCACCCGGATCACCTCGGGGGGCAGGGACTCCTCATCGAGCCGTCCGTACCCCCAGGTTACGGCCGCCACCGGCATTCCGGCCGCACGGGCCGTCAGGATGTCGGTGTTGGAATCGCCCACAAAAAGGATCTTTCCCGGCGGAAGTCCCATGATGCCGGCAATCTCCAGGGCGGCTTCCGGATGAGGCTTCCTGGGAACGGCATCCCTCTGACCGAGAATGGACACAAAGGACCAGGCATGCAAAAAATGGGCACACACGCCCAGGGTGAGTTCGTGGGGTTTGTTGGACAGGACCGCCATCTTCCGTCCCCGCCGCTGCAGCTCGTCCAGCACCCCGGGGATGCCATCGTACATTCGGCTCAGGGTGTGGAGGTTTCGTCCGTATTCCTCCTTGAATTCCCTAACCAGCTCCTGCACCCTGTCGCCGGGCAGCTCCTCCCCCAAAGCCCGCTCAATGAAGCGGGTGGCTCCGTTTCCGATCCAGGCAAGGTAGTCCGGGATCCCGTGGGTGGCATAGCCGTTGGTAGCCAGCATGGCGTTGGCCGCCGCCGCCAGGTCCTCGATGGTGTGCACCAGGGTACCGTCCAGGTCGAATATGATTCCTTCTGCTTTCATAGGTTCATCGCAACATCACCTGTCCCCCCGTCACGGGCACGGCCTGCCCCGTTTCGTATTCCTGCTCGATCACATAGGAGATGGCACGGACCACATCCTCGACACGGCAGCCTCGGCCCGCGGGGACCAGGGATTCATAATAACGTTTCACATCGGCAATGGTTTTGGCTCCCGGGACTTTGCCGGCCTCCAGGTATTGCCGGAACAGGCCGGTCTCCGGATCCGACCAGAGAGGTCCCTCAAAGAAATTTCCCGGGCAGATGGCGTTGACCTTGATCCGGGACGGCATCAGCTCCAGGGCAAAGGACTGGGTGAGTCCCAATCCCCCGAATTTTCCGCCTGCATAGGCAAAGTTCTTTTTGCTTCCCGCCAGCCCGGACTTGGAATTGATCTGGATGATGTCGGAAAACGCATGTTCCGACCGGGCATTCCTGGCCTCCATCACGGGCACCACAGCCCGGACCACATGGTAATAGCCCGTGTAGTTCACCCGGGTGAGGAAATCGAAATCCGCCGGATCCAGTTCATGGATCCCCCCCGCCCGGAGCACGCCGGCGTTGCTGATCATGGCGTCGATTCCCCCGAAAGCCAGAACCGACTTGTACACCGCTTCCTCCACCGATTCGAACCGGCTCACGTCGCAGGGCAGAAAGAGTGCACGGTTGGGACGGTTCTCCCGGTTGAGCTCGTCCGCCACCTTTTCCCCGGCGTCCCGGTTGATGTCCATCAACACAACGTGGGCGCCCCGGTGATACAACGCCCGGGCGATCCCCTCCCCGAATCCCATGGATCCGCCCGTGACGGCGATCACCCGGTTGACCAGGTGGCTCCTGATTTCGGCGGCAGGCTCCCTGCCGGTCCCGGGATCGGTATCGGGCATGGGGTGGGGTTTCGAGCGGACCCGGTTCAGTTGGTTTTCCAGGGTCCGGCCGTTCCGGGACCATCCCAGCAGTCCCAACCCGTCGAGCAAAAGAAACGCCCGTCCCTCCCCGGCCATCCGGCCGACCTCGGAAAACAAAAATTCTCCTTCCCCCTTCACGGACAGAACCGGACCGCCCAGCAGGCCGGACAGCGCATCGGGCCGGTCCGCTGCCAGCTCCTCCAGAGGGACAAAGCCGCAGCTGGTCAGTTCCGACGGGGAGAGCATCATTCGCAGGGCCGGTACGAGGTCCCGGATCCGGTGGCGGGTTTCAATGGGTGTCATGGTTGTGTCTTGAGGCGTGTCAACGTTTGAAAAAAAGTTCCGAGAACGGCCCGGCCCACGTCCTCAAGCTCGTTCCTGGAAACCGAATCGGTGGAGGACGCCCCCCGGGCGATCAGGTACTGGTGTCCAGCCAGGGCAGCCGCTCCCAGAAACCCGATCCGGGCCATGTCCGGCTCCAGGGGGATGCCCCCTTTGCATTCCACCGTCATGGGACCGGGTGCGGAGGTGTTGTGCTCGGTTCCGAAGGTCACCACAAAACCCCGCTCATAGAACATCCCGGCGTATTTTCGCAACATTTCGGGTCGATTCCGGTGGGGAATGAATTCCACCGACCGGAATCCCCGGTCCTGCAAGGCATGAAACAGAGAGTCCGGATCGGATTCAAACTCCGTGGGTTCGCCCCCCGTTCCGTCCAGCAACAGGGGGTAGGTGGGAATGCCCCCCGCTTCCCGGATCAGCGAAAGGATCCGGTCCAGGGGCAGAAACGCCCGTTCGTCCTCCGGGACAAAGGCCGGAGCGCCGGCCTTCAGAAGGCGGGAACGGAGTTCGTTTTCCACTTCGGCTGCCCGGTCCCGGTCGCTGCCGGGCTCCACACCTCCGAACACCGTCTTCATTCCGGTCCTCCATTGGGCATCCGTTTCAAAGACCTCTTCCATCCGCACGCGAAGGGCCCGGGCCACATGACGTTCCCGGAGCAATTTCCCGGCACCCGACCGGAGCAGGTCCTCCCGGACAAGCTCGATGGACAATCCCTTGTCCCGAAGCCACCGGTTGAGTTTCCCGGTCATTTCCTCCACCTGCCGGTTGCTCTCCGCCACAATGGCGTCGAGGACCGCCCGGCTTTCGCCGGACAGCCGGGAAGGATGGGCCAACCCCTTGCCGCTGATGTAAATGCGACCCGGATTGCCCGGATCATTCACCCGGACTCCCGCTTTCTGATCCGCGGAATGGATGCCGATCAACTCGATGTTGAACAGGGGAAACAGCCCCTCCCGGAGGCAGGCCCTTTCGAAATCCCCGTAGGCATCGACTCCATTGAAATCGTTCACGCCCAGGATGCGCACTCCCTCGGCCCGGGCAAGCCGGACAGCTTCCTCCACGCTGGAGAAGGCACTGAACGAATGGGGGGTGTGGATGTGGTTGTTCACCGGCAGAACCGGGATTCCGGTCCAGGTTTCCGCCGTTTCCATCAACGCTTCTTTTTCCGGGAGCAGGTTCCAGATGGACATGTCGGTCAGGTTTAGATGCCGAGGCGGCTGCGACGCAGCTTTTCTCCGGACGTGAAATTGTTGGTAACGCGGTGCCCCTGCAGGGGGAGAATCTTCTCATGGATGGCATCCAGGATCCAGGACACCTGAGGGAAGAAATAATCCTCCAGCTCATAGGCCGGGGTGATCCAGTTGCGCGATCCCACCACCACCGGCGGCGCGTCCAGATCGTCGAATCCCAGTTCGGTGATGTTCAGGGCCATGTCCTTCAGGTAGGATCCCCGTTCGCTGGCATCGCTGACCAGGACGATCCGGCCGGTCTTTTTCAGGGACGTCAACACCGGCTCGTAATCGAAGGGCACCAGGGACCGGGCATCGATGATCTCGGCCGAGACGCCGTATTCCGACTCCAGGATCCGGGCCGCATCGCGGACCCGGTACAGGGTGGCGCCGATGGTCAGCAGGGTGATGTCGCTCCCCTCCTTCTTCACATCCGGTTCGCCCAGGGGGATTTCATAGTACCCTTCCGGCACGCCTCCTTCGTGGAATTCTTCGCCGATGCCGTACAGCCGCTGGCTTTCAAAATAAACGACGGGATCGGTCCCCTGGAGGGCGGCGTTCATCAGCCCCTTGGCATCGTAGGGCGTGGCCGGGAACACCACCTTGATCCCCGGGATGTGGGCCACCAGGGAGGACCAGTCCTGGGAATGCTGGGCCCCGTATTTGGATCCGACCGACACCCGGAGCACCACGGGCATTTTGATGAGGTTGCCGCTCATGGCCTGCCATTTGGGGAGCTGGTTGAACACTTCGTCACCGGCCCGACCCAGAAAGTCGCAGTACATGATCTCCGGGATCACCCGGCCGCCGCACATGCCGTAGCCGATGGCGGTTCCCACGATGGCTCCTTCGGAAATGGGGGAGTTGAACAGGCGGTGGTAGGGCAAGGCTTCGGTCAGCCCCCGGTACACCGCAAAGGCGCCTCCCCAGTCCCGGTTCTCTTCGCCGTAGGCAATGAGGCTGGAATCCCGGTAGAAGCGGTCTGCCACCGCTTCGAAAATGGCATCCCGGAACTGGTATTGTTTCATGGCCGAGTGGGGCTTTCCTTCTCCGTCGAAGGCATACCGCTCTTTCCGTTCAATCTGCCTGACCCGGGGATTTTCCCCCAGGGGAAGAAGGACATCGGGTTCAGCCGTGCCCATGGCATCCACCGAACCGTTGGAGAACATCATCTCCCCGATGAGCTCGGGATGGGACACCAGGTCCATGCGCGGACTCACCGGATCGGAGGTGGCCAGCTCGAAGGCAGCCAGGATCAGGGCATCCACCTCCGCCTTGACGGCCTCCAGATCGGCCCGGGTTGCCAGCCCTTCCGCCACCAGGTCGGCTCCGAAACTCAGGATGGAATCGGCCTTTTCCCAGGCCTCCACTTCCTCCCGGGTCCGGTAGGAAGACGAATCCGAAGGGGAATGCCCACTGTAGCGGTAGGTCAGCACGTCCAGAAACACAGGACCCTCGCCCCCGGCCAGCAGCTTCATTTTCCGGTCGTAGGCGTCGATGACGGCCAGGGGATTGTATCCGTCGACCCGTTCCGCATGCATGTTTTGCGGATTCAGGGCGGCCCCGACCCGTGCCGCATGGCTGTACCCCATGGTCTCCCCGCAGGTTTGTCCCCCCATGCCGTACTGGTTGTTCATGATGTTGAAGACGAGCGGAAGCCCTCCCTTCATGTCCCCTTCCCAGAGTTCCCGGTACTGGTCCATAGTGGCGAAAGTGAGCCCTTCCCAGACGGGACCGCAACCCAGGGATGCGTCTCCGATGTTGGCCACCACAATGCCCGGTTTCCGGTTCACCTTTTTGTACAGGGCCGCCCCCACGGCAATGTCGCCCGAACCGCCCACGATGGCGTTGTTGGGATAGATCCCGAAGGGAGTGAAAAAGGCATGCATGGATCCGCCCAATCCCTTGTTGAATCCGGTTTCCCGGGCAAAGATTTCCGCCAGGGTTCCATAGGTCAGGAAGCGCAGGGCCAGGGAGCGGATGTCGCCCCGGTGGTCCTTTTCCACGATGGAGAGGATCCGTCCGTCGAAAAACTCCTTCATGATCCGGTGAAGCTCAGACTCCTCCAGGGCCTGGATGGCAGAGAGACCCTTGGCGAGGATTTCTCCGTGCGACCGGTGCGACCCGAAGATGAAATCGTCGATGCCGAGCCGGTAGGCCATGCCCACGGCCGCAGCTTCCTGGCCGATGGACAGGTGGGCCGGACCGGGATGCTCGTACTTTTGTCCCCTGTATTCCCCGGTGGTTTTGATGAGGTTCAGCATGGTTTCGAATTCCCGGATGATCTGCATGTCGCGGTACATCCGGAGCAGGTCGGCCCGGGAAAAACGCTTTTTCTCCTCCGCCATGGTCCGGGAGTAAACGTTCATGGGGATGGACCCCAGATCGAGCATCTGGGCTTTCCGCTGGCTGACGGGGTCGATGAATTGGGTCTTGGGCATGGAAAAGTTGATAAAGTTCGTAAAGTGTAAAAAGTTTGTAAAGTGTAAAAAGTTCGTAAAGTGGATCAGGGGGTGAGGAGGTGGGGGTTGAGGGCTTCGATCTGGTGCTTGATCTCGGCCAGGAAGAGGGTGGCCGGACCGCCGTCCAGGGCACGGTGGTCATAGGTCAGGCTGAGTCCGATGTGGGGCTGAATGGCCAGGCTTCCGTCCTCCAGAACCACCGGCCGCTGCACGATGGCATTGATGCCCAGGATGGCCACCTGGGGCAGGTTGATCACCGGCGTGAACAATTCCACTCCGTAGTTGCCCAGGTTGGACACGGTGAAGGTCGCCGCGTCCGGAACCAGAAGATCGGGAGACACCCCTCCTTTCCGGGCCTGGGACACCAGAGCGGCCAGTTTGTCGGACAAACCGGGCAGGGTCAGGGAGCCCGCATCGGGAAGAGCGGGAACCAGCAATCCCCGGTCCGTGTCCACCGCCAGTCCCAGGTTTACCTGGTCAAACAGCCGGATGCGTCCGTCGATGAACTGAGCGTTGGCCCCCGGGTGCAATTTCAGGGCCCGGATCACCGCATAGCAGAGCATGTCGTTCAAGGTGATGCGGTGGGGATAGCCGGCCAGGTTTCTTTCCTTGGCTTCCTTTCGCAGAGCCAACAGAGCCGTGGCCCGCGCGCTCATGTGATGGGTGAGCTGGGCGGAATTCTGCAGCGAAGCATGCATGGCAGCGGCGATGATTTTGCGAACCGGAGACAGGGGAACATCCCGGAATCCGCCCGCAGTCACCCGGGTTCCGGCCGATTCTCCGGATGCCGGACCCTGCTTTCCCACAAGATCGGTGGTCGCGATTTTCCCGAACGGACTCCTTCCCTCCGGTGGAAGGGCCAGTTCTCCATCGGCCATTTTCTTCTGGGCCAGGGGGGTCATCCGTTTTCCTTCCCGGATGGCAGCGAGGATGTCGCGTTCGATGATTCGTCCGCCCGGACCGCTTCCCGTCATCCCGAGGGTGTGGATCCGCTTTTCGCGGGCCAGCTTCCGTGCCCGGGGCGAGATGGCCCCGCGGTTTTCACTGTCCGGGATTGGACGGTCCGACACCCGGTCCTCTGTCTCCGGGGAGATCGCGGGTGCCGGGACCGGCAAGGGGGCTGTTGCTGGTGTCGGACCGGAAGGCTCGTTCCCGGACCGGGAGGCCTCGCGCTCCGTGCCGAACCCGGCCACCGATTCTCCTTTTTGGCCGACAACCGCCACCGTCTTCAAGACTTCCACCTCCTCCCCTTCTTCCACGAACCGGGCCAGCAACACCCCGCCGTCCCGGGCCTCTTCCTCAAAGGCGGCCTTGTCGGTTTCGTAGGAAAACAGCACATCCCCCGGCTCCACCCGGTCTCCCACATCCTTGAACCACTGGGTGAGGATGCAACTTTCCACCGACTGTCCCTGCTTGGGCATGATTACCGGATTGGCCATGTCTGTATTGTGTTAGTATTCTTTACTTGTGTATACAAGTGCAAAGATAATGGCTTTTTCAGGAAATCCAAATTCTCGGGGACTTATTGCTACTCTTCAATAATTATCAGTGAATTACCATCAAACTGACCGAAATATCCTGTATTCAAATAATATATATATCTTTATGATAATTTTCCGGATAGACAAATTCAGTTGCACGGATGAGCCTGAAAGAAGCCCTCAATACCAGAAGCTTTACGAAAAGCTGCGCAAGCTGATCGAGGACGGATATTACAAGCGGGGCGATCTCCTTCCATCGGAAAACGAACTGTGCAAAGCCCACTCCCTGACCCGGCCCACGGTACGAAAAGGGCTGGATTTGCTGGTTCACGACGGCTTCATCATCCGTCAGCAGGGCAAGGGGAGCATCGTGCAGGGCCGTCCCCGGGAAATCGGCATCCTGTCCATCTCCGGCACCACATCGGCCATCGGGAAAGAAAAGCTGATCACCCGCATCATCGTCAAACCCACCATCATCGCCTGGGACAATGCCTTCGGCTATGAAATCAGCGAGGCGGACAAAAGCCTGGGCTGCATCACCATGGAACGGCTCCGCCTGATCAACAATCTGCCGGTGTTTTACGACATCACCCGGATGCCCAACCTGAACCTGCCCCGGTTCACCTCCCGCAGCTTCGAGAACCGCAGTCTGTTCGACATCCTTCGAAAGAATTACCAGATCCGGGTCACGGGTGGGGAGCAAAAGATTCTGGCCACGACCCCCGATGCGCACATTCAGAAACACCTGCGGGTGGATGTGAACCATCCCATCCTCCGGCTCGACCGGAAAATGGAAACCAACCGGGTCGGATTCACCTTCTACAGCCAGATTTACTGCAACACGAGCGATTACAGCCTGAGCGGCCGGTTCTGAACCCGGGCTACACCCCGGGCAATGTCCAGGGCGCCCGGTACCGGGCCCGGGTAAGCTCTGCCGCGGCCTCATCCCCCACGACTTCCCCTTTCTCCCCGTCCCAGAACACCTTGTGCCCGGTGCGCAGGGCAATGTTGCCGAGCTGGGCGATGCGGGCGATGTGGCCCCCGATCTCGATGCTTGCCGCGGGGGTTTCCCGTGTTTTCATGCAGCGCAGGAAGTCTTTCACGTGCAAATCGAGACCGCTTTCGCCCGACCGGGTGATCAGGGGTACGGCTTCCATGCGCGGTTTTCCGCCGGGGGATTCCGCCAAGACCTCCCATCCTTCCCGGTCCACCACCAGGGTGCCGTTTTCTCCCACGAAGGCCACTCCGTGCGCCCGGCCATAATTTCCCAACCCGATGCCCAGCGTGCTTTCCCACAACAACGCAAAGTCGTCGAACTCATACATGGCGAATTGGGTGTCCGGGGTTTGCCGGGCATCGTCGGGGAAGGCAAATTTTCCGCCCGACGACATCACCGACCGGGGTACGTACTGATTCATGCCGAAGAGGGCGTAATCCAGCAGGTGCACCCCCCAGTCGGTCATGAGTCCTCCCGCATAATCCCAGTACCAGCGGAAATTGAAATGGAAGCGATTGAGATTGAAGGGGGATGCGGGAGCCGGGCCCAGCCAGAAGTCGTAGTCCACGCCCTCCGGGACCGGTCCGTCCGGTTCCACGGGAAGCCGGTGCTTCCAATCGAGGTACACCCAGGCCTTGACCGTCCGGATGTGACCCAGCCGGCCGCTGTGCACAAAATCCACCGCATTTTTCCAATGGGGATCCGAGCGTTGCCACTGGCCCACCTGCACCACGGCACCGGTTTTCTTCTGGACAGCGATCATCCGGTCGATTTCCTCGATGGAATTGGCAATGGGTTTCTCCACATACACATCGAGTCCCGCCGAACATGCCTCCACCATAGGAAGGCAGTGCCAGTGGTCCGGGGTGCCGATGATGACGGCATCCAGGCCGGGAAGTTCCAGCAATCTCCGGTAGTCCCCGTACAGGGCGGGCTTGCTTCCCCGAAGTTTTTCCACCTCGCCGGCCCGGGTTTCGAGTACGTTCCGGTCCACGTCGCAAAGAGCGATGCAATCCACTTCGTCGTTTTTCAGAAAGGAAAGCAGGTCGCTCATGCCCATTCCGTTGATGCCGATGGCTCCGATCCGGATTCGGTCGTTGGCCCCCCGGATCCGGGAGAGCGCCCGGGCTGTGGTTGGAAATCCGCCCAGGATGGCCGTACCGGCGGCCATGGCGGTGCCTGTCTGAAGAAATTGCCTGCGTTTGATGGTCATGTTTCCGTAGGTTTTGGGTTGGTTTTGGATTCAACTGGGTTTCGACACGATTGCACCCGTGGTTTCGAAAGGTAAAAAAAACGGTACGGATTTTGCGATTTTCCTGTGGGGAATTCCCTCCACGAAAACCACACATCATGAAAGCACGTCCACATATCCTGGTCCTGGTTCTGGGAGCCGCTTCCTTTGTTTCTCTCCCTGCCCAGAAATCCGCCTACGACCTCCCCTTTGAAAACACCCGCAAGCTTCCGCCCCTCGACGCCTTCATCAACACCGAGGAAATGGGGCTCACCTACCAGACCACCACCGAGGTATTCACCACCGAATTTTCCGGCCCCGACCAGGAAGGTACCCTCCAGACATCCCGGGCCCACCTGAACGATCCCCAGGCTCTGGATGCCTACCGACTCCTGGACCGGTACATGCAGGATCAACTGATGGAATCCGGTCCGGATTCCCGGGGAAGCGTGGAAATGAAAATCACCTACCTCCAGCAAAAAGGGAGGATCAGCCCGGGATCCATCCTTGCCGTGGTCACCTTCGGCATCGGCCCCATCCTGGGTGTGCCCTTTGCGGCCGTGGTCACCGATGTGGAAATCCAGGCCGATTTTTTCGATGAGAACGGAGACCACCTGTCCACCTACCGGGGCGTGGGCCATGCATCAAGACCGGAAGGATTCTACAGCTCCAACGAGCACCGGCAGTGCCACCTGAATGCGTTGAAGAAAGCCCTGACCGATCTGAATGCACGGATCCAGACCGACCTGCTGCAGGAACGTCCGGGCCTACCCTCCGTCGCCAACCTGTAATTCCGCCGTCGCTTCCATGCCCGATACGGACCGGACGTGCAGGGTGGCGCTTCCCCGGGAACCCGGTTTGCTGCGGAGCACCACAACCGCCTTGCCATAAAACAGGGGATGGGTGGCATCGGTGAAAATGTCGTGTCCCATCTGGTCCCCGTTGGCAACGCCCAGAAAAACCACCGGCCCCTCCACCTCAAACCGAAGGGTGTCCATGGCCAGGGGACAAAGGACACCTTCCCCATCCACCATGTCGACGGTCACATAACAGAGGTCGAACCCGTCGGCCCGCAACCGGGACCGGTCGGGTGTCAGGGCCAGCCGGGCCGGGTCTCCGGCCGTCCGCACGGCGGTCGACCCGATGGATTGACCGTCCTTGTACACCACAGCCTTCAGTTCCCCGGCTTCATAGGGTACATCCATCCAGCGAAGGCGGTAGGCATCCACCGCTTCGTAATAGGGATTCGGATCCGTCCCCGCTCCCACCACGTAATCGAAGGATGAGCGCATGGCGCGGGAGGTGGCCGCCCGGTCGGGATCGGATTTCCTTTTCCGACCCAGGCTGCGGCCATTGAGAAAGAGCTCGGCCTCGTCCCCGTCGGTATACAGGCACACAGGGACCGGCTGGCCCTCGTGACCCGCCCAGTTCCAATGGGGGGTCAGATGCAGGGTGTGCTCGTCCTTTTTCCAGAGGCTGCGGTAATTGTAATAGGAATCCTTGGGCAGACCGGCCAGATCCACGATGCCAAAATAGGAGCTGCGGGCCCCGTACCCCTCGGGCGTGGTGACAAACTTGCCCCAGGGAACCTCCTCCATGGGAATCACCGGGGTGGGCTCGCCCAGGTAATCGAAGCCGGTCCACACGAACTCCCCGGCCAGAAAGGTGTCGATGCGCATGTATTCGAACTCGATTTCCGGAATGTCGGACCAGGTGGCTGCCGTGAGCATGTAGGCGGTCAGTTCCCCGTCGGTTCCGAAATCTTCCTTGTCGCTGGCAAGCGGAAGCTTGTAGGCGCCCCGGGTCCCGAAGGCGGAGGCCGATTCACTGTAGATCAGGGGCATGTCCGGGTAAGCTTTCCGGGTCGATACGTACCGCCGGGCATAGTTCCATCCCGTGGTTTCCAGGGCATCCAGGATGTGTTTTCCCCCTTCGGAAACCGACGGGATGTGACAGCCCATGGTGGTGGGCCGGGTGGGATCGTAGGTTTTGAAATAGGACACCATGTGTGCCACGTGTTCCGCGGCCCTGCCGTCGCTGTCGGTGAGGAGTTCGGCGATTTCATTTCCGATGGACCAGATCACCACGCTGGGGTGGTTCCGGTCGCGGCGAACGAAATTGCGGACTTCCGCTTCGGCATAGGTATCCACGAATTCGCCCATGCTGCAATCCACGCTGGCCGTGGGTCCGTATTTGTCGAAGAGCTCGTTGAACACCAGGATCCCCATGCGGTCGCAGAGGTCCAGGACCTCGGGCGCGCAGGCATTGTGGCTTGTCCGCAAGGCATTGACTCCCATTTCCTTCATGATTTCAAGCTGCCGCTCCATGGCCCTGGGATAAAATGCCGCCCCCAGGGGGCCCTGGTCGTGGTGCAGGTTCACTCCCTGCAACTGCACCCTCCGGCCGTTGAGATGAAACCCGTCGTTTGCAGTCCAGGAAAAAGTCCGGATGCCAAATGGCACCGATTCCACTTGCAGGGGGATGTTTTCGGAGGAAAGGGTGGCTTCCAGGGCATACAAGTGAGGATGGTCCACGTCCCACCGCTGGGGTCCGGCGATCCGGAAATCGAGGTCCCGGATCTGGCTTTCGCCCGGTTTCAGTGTCACATCCTGTTCGTCCCGGGCCACCTCCCTGCCTTCGGGATCCATCACCCGAAGGGTCAGATGAGCGCTTTTGGGACGGTCGCCCCCATGGGCCAGCTCGACGCGGGCGTGCACCAGAGCCTCCTCCTCTCCCACCTCGGGGGTGGTGGCGGTCAGACCCCACACCGGGATGTGAAGTGGATCCACCAGCCGGAAGCCCACCTTGCGGTAGATGCCTGCACCCGGGTACCAGCGGGACTGATGGTCCCTGGTATCCGCATGAACCACGAGCACATTTTCCGAGCCGAAACGGGCGGCATCGGTGGCATCGATCCAGAAGGAGTTGTATCCGTAGCGCCACGATCCCACCTCCGTGCCGTTGAGATAGACGGTCGGATTGGCCATCACCCCGTCGAACAGAAATTGAAGACGCTTTCCGTCGGCCCGGGCCGGCAGGGAAAAGACCTTGCGGTAGGTTCCTTCTCCCTTCCAGGGCAGTTTGCCTGTGTTTCCGTCGGATTCGGGCGGACCGAAGGGACCGCGGATGGCCCAGTCGTGGGGCAGATCGACCCGTTCCCAGTCCCGGTCATCGAAATCCATGGCCAGCGCTCCGGCCGGATCCCCGGGGGAAAAGCGCCAGTCGAAATTGATGTCCTGTTGCCAGGTCCAGTCGGGAACCGGCTCGTTTTCCGTAGTGCAGGCTGCCAGGACAAGGCCAAGCAGGCTCCACACGATCAGAAATGCATGTCCTTTTCTCATAGGTGGGGTAAAACTCAGTGTGTTGAAAACAATTGGTAGGTGGAGGTCCATGCCTCTTCCTGACCCGGGGCAACGGAGATCCAGACCGAATTTTCCGGACTCGGGGTGGTGTGACAGGCCCAGAAGACAAGGCGGTGGACGGGCCGGTCCACATGAAACCGGACCCCGGCGCCGCTTTCTTCGTTGACCACGGTTACGGCATGGCTCTCGGTTTCTTCTCCATAACCGGAAAGGTTGATGAAGATGTTTTCGTCCTCCGCCAGATCGCCTTTGAAACGCAGCACCGAGTCGCGGATTTCCAGCACGTCCCGCAAATCATCCGGACTCTCGATGGGAAACGGAAAGGAAAGGCGGAAACCCCGGCCGGAAGGTTTCCCGTCGATCATAAAAAAATTGTGATTGAACTGATCTGTTTCCAGGGGGCGGTCCCCGGTGTTCCGAAGGCGGTGATGCAACTGAAATCCGTCCTCTGTCAGGCGGATTTCCTTCACATATTCATAGGCATAGCCCCTGGGCCCGTCGAGCCGGTGGGTAAAGCGGATCCAATCGGGTCCCGATTCCGTCTCCCTCTCTCCAAAGTTCATGATGGGATAGGTGGCCCGCCAGTCATAGGATTCTTCGTCGGGCTTTTCCAAAACGCCGATTCCGATGCGGATGAATCCCTCCCCGGGTGCGGCTTCGTCGTACCCGATCCCCGGCTGGATGTACCCCTCGACCGGACCGGCCAGATCTTCATGGAAGGTGGGATCCTGGGTGTCTTTCCAATACCCGAAATACTCATGTCCCCCATACCGGACGCTGCCGATGACCCCCGCCCAATCGAAGCGGGTGGCCCGGTACAGGCCGCTGTCCCGGTCGGGCAGGAAGACCTGCATCCGAACCCGGTCATTTTCCAGGTACACATGGGGATAATCTTCCAGCTCGGGCGTGTCCGGTTTCTCAGAGACCGGTGGGGCGGGCGTACCGCAGGCACACATCAAGGCGAATCCCGGCAGGAGAAGCAGGGAAAAGAATTGGTTTTTCATGGATCATGTATGAAGTGAAGCCCGGAGGCTTCCGGTTTTTCAAGGATCCGGGACCACCGGGTCAGGGCCGGGAAGGCACGGGCAACTTCCGGATGCGCCTTTCGTGCCGGCCGCCTTCAAACTCCGTGGAAAAGAACGCATCCAGGATGTCTTTTGCCACGTTCTCCTCCACATACCGTCCAGGCAAGCACAAAATGTTGGCATCGTTGTGGGACCGGGAGAGAGACGCGATCTCGGGAATCCAGCACAACGCAGCCCGGATTTCCTGGTGCTTGTTTGCCGTCATGGACACGCCCTGCCCGGTACCGCAAACCAGGATTCCCACTTCGGCATCCCCCCTTTTCACGGCTTCCGCCACCGGGTGCACATGATCCGGATAATCCACCGATTCGGGTGAAGCACTGCCGAAATCCAGAACCTCATGGCCCCGCTCCATCAGCCACTCCAGGACCACCTGTCTGATCCTGTACCCCGCGTGGTCGTTGCCCACAGCTACTTTCATTCCTTTCGTGTATTTTTTTTGGCAGATCAAAGATACAATTCCGGACCGACATTCCGCATCCCGGGCCGGACTAGAACGGGTTCCCGCCAAGCATCTTGCGGATCTCGGAGGGACTCACCCCCTGTTTGCTTTTGAAAATCCGGCTGAAATAATAAATGGACTTGAACCCAAGCTCATAGCTTATTTCCTTGATGCTCTTGTCGGTGTTCATCAGCATCTCCTTGGCCCGGTGCACCTTCAGATCGAGGTGGTACTGCACCGGGGGCATGCCCATGTACTTCTTGAACATTTTGCGGAAATAGGAATATCCCATGCCGTTTTCCCTCGCAAATTCCTCAAAATCGATGGACTCCTGCAGGTTCTCCCGGATGGCAAAGCACGCATTCTGAATGACCTTCTCGATCCGCTTTCCCTTGTAGCCCTTTTGCTTGTCGATGGAAACGATGTGACCGAGCAAGCGCATGACGATGCCGGCCGCCACTTGCTGGTAGCCGGGCTTTTCCTGCTGGATGCACTGAAAGATTTTGCAGTAGCTGTCCAGGACATCCTCCCGGTGACCCAGATTCAGCCACCGGTCTTTTTGTGCAAACCACGGCCCGGCAAAAATCTGTTCGGCAAACACGCCGGCAAACCCCACGTAATGCTCCTTCCAACCACTGCTCTTCAGGGGCCGGTACCGGTGCCACTCGCCGGGACAGGTGATCACGAGCGAACCGGGGGCAATTTTCATCTGACCCAGGCTGTTTTCGTAATGCCCTCTCCTTCTGTGATCGTAATTAACCTGGTATTCCGATAGATACCTGCCGTTTTCATAACTGAAATAATAGCCTGAGGGATGGTCCTGAGGGGGGTAGTTCGTCCCCGGCGCAATTTGTGCCATGCCGGCACAATTCAGGTACAGCCCCAGTCCCGGTCGTCCTGGGAGGGACTCACGTATTTGAAGAACTCGTCCATGCGGGGAGGTTTTCGGGGATTGTTCCCTGCCAAGATAGGGAATTCTTCGTCGCTGGCAAACCGGAAGTCCGGAAAGGCTCATTTTGTGCAAAGAATGGAACAATTCCGATATTGTGAGTTCCCGGGCGAAGCCGTACATTTAACTCATCAACACCGGCCGGTATGCTCGAAAGAACCGGTTGACAAAACCAAACCCTATGTTCGGAATCCTCCTGATTGCCATCGGAAGCCTCGGCGCAGCCAGCTTCTATGTTCCCTTTAGCAAAGTAAAACAATGGTCGTGGGAATCCTATTGGATCATGCAAGGGGTGGCTGCCTGGCTCCTTGCGCCGTGGATTTTCGCCCTGGTGGCTGTGCATCCCGACACCCTCATGGCCGTGATCGGCGAAACGCCGGTCCGCACGAAAGGACTCGTCATGCTGTTCGGGGCCCTGTGGGGGGTGGGCGGACTCACCTTCGGGCTCAGCCAACGGTACATGGGGGTGGCCCTGGGCCAGAGCATCGCCCTGGGGCTCTGTGCCGCCCTGGGCACGTTGATTCCTGCCATCGCCAGCGGCGGGGACCTGTTTGGCACCCGGGCCGGGGTCCTCATGCTCGTCGGCGTGGCGGTTTCGCTGGCCGGGATCGTCATCATCGGTTATGCGGCCGCCCTGAAAAACAAAGGCCTCAGTGAGGAGGACAGAAAGGCCGCGGTCAAAGAATTTGCCTTGAAAAAGGGGGTGTTGATCGCGGTTCTGTCGGGGGTCATGAGTGCCTGTTTCGCCTTCGGTCTCGAAGCCGGAAAACCCATGGAAGTCCTGGCAGCGGAAAAAGGAACCAACGCCCTGTATGTGAGCAATCCATCCCTGATCTTCGTTTTGTTGGGCGGATTTGCCACCAACCTGGTCTACTGTGTCTTTTTGAACATCAAAAACAAGACCTACAAAGACTATGTGTCCGTGTCCCCCGCCCTCTTCCTCAACAACCTGGCCTTCACATTTCTGGCCGGGGTCCTCTGGTTCATCCAGTTCCATTTCTTCGGAATGGGCAAAAGCCTGATCCCGGAATCCATGGCTCCCTTTGCCTGGAGCATCCTCATGGCCCTGAACATCGTCATGGCCAACCTCTGGGGCATCGTCCTGAAGGAATGGAAGGGGGTGAGCCGCAAAACCCTCTGGGTCCTGGTCCTTGGCCTCGTGGTCCTGATCCTGTCCACCTTCGTCATCAAACTTACGTAGCAAACCATCACAACCGCATATCATGGGTAAAACACAACGAATCAACGCAGCCTTTGAAGCCGCCCGAACCGAATACGCCGATCTGGGCGTGAACGTGGAAACTGCCATGGAAGCACTCGATCGCTTCCCCATCTCCCTGCATTGCTGGCAGGCCGATGACGTGGGCGGATTCGAAACCCCGGATTCCTCCCTCAGCGGAGGAGGGATCCAGGCCACGGGGAATTACCCCGGAAAGGCGCGCAACCTGACCGAGCACCGGATGGACCTGGAAAAGGCCATGAGCCTGATCCCCGGAAAGCAGCGTCTCAACCTCCATGCCATCTATGGGGATTTTCAAGGGAAGAAGGTGGACCGGGACGAAATCGAGGTGAGCCATTTTCAGAGTTGGATCGACTGGGCCAAAGAGCAGGGCATCGGCATGGACTTCAACTGCACCAGTTTCTCCCATCCCAAGGCAGCCGACGATCTGACCCTGTCCCACAAAGACAAGGGCATCCGGGATTTCTGGATCGAACACACCAAACGCTGCCGGCGCATCGGCGCCGAAATGGGCAGGCAATTGGGTACCCCCTGCATCCACAACACCTGGATCCAGGACGGGTCCAAAGACCTTCCGGTGGACCGCTACACCCACCGGGCCATTCTGAAGGATTCCCTGGACGAGGTATATTCGGAAAAGCATTCGCCGGATCATTTGAAAGATGCCCTGGAAAGCAAACTCTTCGGAATCGGCCTGGAGGCCATGACGGTGGGCAATTCCGAATTCTACCTGGGCTATGCCGTGGCCAACCAGACCCTGATCTGCCTGGACAGCGGTCACTTTCATCCCACCGAGCAGGTGGCCGACAAGATCTCCTCCGCCCTGCTGTTCGTGCCCGAGATTTTGCTTCACGTCACCCGGCCCATCCGCTGGGACAGCGACCACGTGGTAACCCTCAACGACGACACCATGTTCATCGGCCAGGAAATCGTTCGCTGCGGCGCCCTGGACCGGGTGCACATGGGACTGGACTTTTTTGATGCTTCCATCAACCGGATCGGCGCCTATGTGGTGGGCACCCGGGCAGCCCAGCAGGCCATGCTCTTCGCCTTGCTGGAACCGAGGAAGCAATTGCTGGAGTACGAGGAAAACAAACAATTCTTCGAACGGCTGGCCCTTCTCGAGCTCATGAAAACCAAACCCTTCGGGGCCGTCTGGGATTATTATTGCATGAAGCACGACGTGCCCGTGTCCCAGGATTTCATCTCGGACGTGCAGACCTATGAAAAAGCAGTGCTCAGCAAACGCCGCGGATGATCATGCCCAGGGAAGTCGTTCTCGTATTTGACATCGGAAAAACCAACAAGAAGGCCCTCCTGTTCGACCGGAACCTTCGCATCCTGCACGAGGAGGAGCGAGGTTTTGACGAGATTCCGGACGAAGACGGATTTCCCGCCGACGACATCGGTGCCATGGAAACCTGGATGCTGGAGCGGAGCGAGTCCTTTCTCCGGCGGGCCGATCTGGAGCTGAAGGGAATCAATTTCGCCACCTACGGGGCCAGCCTGGCCTACCTGGATGGCGTGGGCAACCGGCTGACTCCCGTGTACAATTACCTGAAGCCCATGCCGGAGGGCATCACCGAATCGCTGTACGAGGCCCACGGGGGAAAGGAGGAATTCTGCAGAAGAACCGCCTCCCCCGCCCTGGGCATGCTCAATTCGGGCTTTCAGGCCCTCTGGCTGCGTAACACCCGGCCCGGGGTCTTCCGGGACGTCCGGCACATCCTCCACTTCCCCCAGTACCTCTCCCATCGGTTCACGGGGCGGATCTGCAGTGAACACACCTCCATCGGTTGCCACACGGCCCTGTGGGATTTCGACCGGATGGCCTACCACCCCTGGGTGACCCGGGAAGGTCTGGAGTTGCCCGACCCCCTGCCGGTGGAAACCGTGTTTCCGTCCCGGGTCCTTTCGACCCCGGTCCCCACGGGCATCGGCATCCATGACAGTTCCGCTTCGCTGGTTCCATACTTCATGCAAAGCACCGAGGCCTTCCTTTTGTTGTCCACCGGAACCTGGTGCATCGCCATGAACCCCTTCAACCCGGAACCGCTGACCGCCGCTCAACTGGAACGCGATTGTCTGTCCTACCTCAGCATCCGGCGAAAACCGGTGAAATCGTCCCGGTTGTTCATGGGACACATCCACGATGTGAACCTGGAACGACTCTCCCTGCATTTCGGACAAGAGCGGGAAGCGTACAAACGGATCCCGGCCGATCCGGATCTGCTGAGGTCGCTTCGACACAAAACGCCGGGACGGGTGTTTTTCTCCGGAGGGGTTCCCGAGGGGTATGTGGACCACCGGGTCGATCCGGGAATTTTCGAATCCTTCGCGGAAGGCTACCACCGTCTCATGATCGACCTCACCGACCTGTGTGTGGAATCCCTCCGCCTGGTGATCCCGGCTTCCGATGCATCCACCCAAATCTTCGTCAGCGGGGGGTTCGGCAAGAATCCCCTGTTCCTGGCCCTGCTCCGGGATCAGTTTCCGGACAAGGAGGTGCTGGCCCCGGACATCGCCAACGCCACCTCCCTGGGAGCGGCGATGGTCCTTTGGAAAGGCGTGGATCCCGGATTCCAGGCCCCGGTCGGATGAAGCCCTTGCCCCTGACCTCATGGAAAAAGTGAACACCGAATACCAGCATCCCCGGGACCAGATTGTCACGGTCATCGGGCGGATTTACAACGCCGGGCTCACCACCACCTCCGGAGGCAACATCTCCGTGCGGGACGCCGAAGGCAACATCTGGTCACCCTGACCGCGGTGGACAAGGGAAACCTGCAGCGGAAAGACATCGTGTGCGTGAAACCCGACGGAACCGTGCAGGGGCACTACAAACCGTCGTCCGAATTTCCCTTTCACAGGGCGATCTACGAAGCCCGGCCCGATCTCCGGGCCATCATCCATGCCCATCCGCCGGCCCTGGTATCCTTCAGCATCGTCCGGAAGCTCCCCGACATGAACATCATCCCCCAGGCCAGGCACATCTGCGGTCCCATCGGGTATGCTCCCTATGCCATTCCCGGCGGAGAGGAACTGGGGCGGAACATTGCGGATCAGTTTTCCAGGGGCCACCGGGCAGTGATCATGGAAAACCATGGCACCGTGGTGGGCGGAACCGATTTGAAGGATGCGTTCGTGCGTTTCGAAACCCTGGAGTTTTCGGCAAGAACCATCATCCATGCCAGCACCGTGGGTACTCCGGCTTACCTGAGCGAAGAAGAAATCGAAGCCTTCGAATCCCAAATCCCGGGCGAGCTTCCCGAGCTTGAATCCGTGGATCACCCCGAGAAGGAGCTTTCGATCCGACGGCAAATCGCCACGTTGGTCCGTCGCTCCTGTGCCCAGGACTGATGATTTCCTCCTACGGCACCGTCTCGGCCCGTTGGAAAGGCAACGACTTTCTGATCACGCCCCGGAATGTTTCCCGGTGGGAAATGGACCTGGAGGACGTGGTCCAGATCGCCGGCGGACGGCGTGAACCGGGCAAGCTTCCAAGCCGGGCGGTCCGTGTCCACGAGCAAATATACCGGAAGAATCCCCACGTCAACAGCATCCTCCTCACCCAGCCCCAGCACATCATGGCCTACGGGGTCAGCGGCCGCAAGCTGGATGTGCGGACCATCCCCGAAAGCTGGATCTTTCTGCAGGACATCCCCATCCTCCCCTTCGGAACCCAGTTCGGCGATGCGGAAGAGCTGGCCCGACGCTTCGGTCCCGACACACCGGCCGTCATCATCCGGAACGACTCCATCATCGTCACGGGCGACAAACTGCTGCAAACCTTCGACCGGCTCGAAGTGGCCGAATTCAGTGCACGTTCCCTCATCCTGAGCGCGCCTCTGGGGAACCTGGTCCCCATCGGCGATGCCCAGATCGAAGCCCTCCGGGAGAAATTCCTGAACCGGTGATCATTCAAAAACATCCATCATGAAAGCATTTGACTGGTACGACCTGCAAAACGGATCGGACATCCGCGGGGTGGCCCTGGAGGGCATTCCCGGAGAGGAAGTCAATCTGACTCCCGAACGGGCGTTTCTCCTTGGGAAGGCGTTTGCCCGGTGGCTGGAACGGACCGACCTTCCGGGCCGGAAAATCGCCATCGGCACCGACTCCCGTTTGTCCGGGCCGTCGCTGAAAGCCGCCTTTGCAAACGGCTGCGGGAGCCTTGGAGCGGAGATTCTCGACTTCGGACTGGCTTCCACGCCGGCCATGTTCATGTCCACCCTGGAACCGGATCTGGACATCCGGGGCGCCGTCATGCTGACGGCCAGCCACCTGCCATTCAACCGGAACGGCATGAAATTCTTTACCCGGAACGGTGGCCTTGACAAAGGCGACATCCGGGCATTGCTGGACCTGGCCAGGGAAGAAACCGGGGGAGCTGATTTCATGACATCCGTTTCGGATGTTCCCTACATGGACCGGTATGCCGCCCATCTGGTGGAGGTCGTCCGGCGAGGCGCCGCCCACCCGGTGCATCCCGAGCGCCCCCTTGCAGGCATGCACATCCTTGTCGATGCCGGGAACGGCGCCGGGGGCTTTTTTGCCGACCGGGTGCTGGTGCCCCTGGGAGCAGACATCCGCGGGAGCCAGTTCCTGGAACCGGACGGGCGCTTTCCCAACCACGTACCCAACCCCGAAAACGAAGACGCCATGAGGGCCATTTCCGAAGCCGTGCTGCGGGAAAGAGCCGAACTCGGGATTATTTTTGACACGGATGTGGATCGGGCGGCCCTGGTGGATTCGGAAGGCCAGGCTGTGAACCGGAACAAACTCATCGCCCTGATTGCCTCCGTGGTCCTGGAGGAACATCCGGGTTCGGTGGTGGTGACCGATTCCATCACCTCGTCCGGACTCACCCCCTTTCTGGAGAATTCCCTGGGCGGGGTCCACCACCGCTTCCGGAGGGGCTACAAGAACGTGATCAACGAAGCCATCCGGCTCAACGCGGAAGGCCGGGAGTCCTGGCTGGCCATCGAAACCTCGGGTCACGCCGCCCTGCGGGAAAACCATTTCCTCGACGACGGTGCCTACCTGATTGCCAAGCTGCTCATCCAGGCAGCCCGCATGCGGATGAACGGCCGCACCCTGGAGACGTTGATCCGCGATCTTCGGGAACCCGAGGAGGCCGCCGAATTCCGCATCGGAATCCTCGCCGGGGACTTCCGTGCCTGTGGCGAACGGGTGCTGGAGGACCTGAAAGTCCGGGCCGGGGGTCGTCCCGAATGGACCCTGGAAGAGCCCAATTACGAAGGCATCCGGGTGCGAAGCGATCATCCCCGGGAGATGGGGTGGTTCCTTCTCCGCCTCTCCCTGCACGATCCGGTGTTGCCCCTGAACGTGGAATCGGAAACCGACGGCGGTGTGGACCGGCTCGCCCGGGAAGTGAAACGGCTTCTCCTGCCCCACCGGGAGCTGGATCTGGGTTCCCTGCCCGGACTGCAAGCCGTCCTGCTCGACATGGACGGTGTGCTTCTGGACTCGGAGCACTTCATCCGGCAGGCAGCCATCGACATGTTCCTGGAAAAGGGGTTCCGGGTGGCACCCGAGGATTTCCTTCCCTTCACGGGCATGGGAGAAAACCGTTTTCTGGGCGGGGTGGCCGAAGCCCATGGCATCCCCTTTCAGGTGGAAGCGGACAAGGCCCGGACCTACGAGATCTACGCCGGGTTGGCGGCCGGACGCCTCCGCCCCCTGGCCGGCGCTCTTGCTTTCGTGGACAGCTGCAGGGCCAGGGGATTGCGCGTGGCCGTTGCCTCCAGTGCGGATCCGGTGAAAGTGAACATCAACCTGAGGGAAATCGGACTGGACCCGTCTCTGTTCGATGCCGTGGTTACGGGACTGGACGTGGCAAACCGGAAGCCGGCACCGGATGTGTTTCTGGAAGCCGCCCGGCGCTGCGGCGCCGATCCGGCCCGGTGCCTGGTGGTGGAGGACGCCCCCAGCGGGATCCGGGCTGCCCGGGAGGCGGGCTGCCGTGTCCTGGGACTGACCACCAGCTTTTCCGCCCCCGAGCTGGCCGGGGCGCACTGGATCGCGGCCGATCTCTCCGCCGCGCCCCGTGAGGTTCTGGATTGGTAGCTACCGGGCCATCTTGCGCCGGTAGTGCTCGGCCTCCCAGTTGTCGATGAAGTCGATCTGTCCCTCTTCCATGGGATGGGGACCGCCGAACTGGCGTGTCAGGTAGGCAATTTTCATCATGTCCGTGAACACCTCTTCGACGGTTTGAAGAGCGCCCGGGTTTTCCTCCGAGAGAAGCAGGCCCTGCCCTTCTTCCACCACAACCCGGGGCAGGTAGCCGTGCTCCGATTCGAAGCCTTGCAAAGCAACCCGGATTCCCGCTTCCTCCATGCCTTTCTGCAGGAACAGGTAATTGGATTTGCAGTACACGATGATGTCCGGGGTGAAGGGACGGCGGATGTCCGGCAGCCGTTCCGGATTCCGCACCAGGGCATCAATCAGAGGACTCCGGAGGGTCCGCACGACCCGGCCCCGGGCTTCCATTGCCCGGGTGAGAACCCGGACGGCGTTGGAATCAAAGCTGCGGGTCCCGGTCTCCGGCAGGTTCAGGTCTGTGCCCTCTTCCAGGGCCCGGAAGATTCCGGCATAGAGGTCCTCGATTTCCGCCGCCGAGTCCGCTCCAACGAAGACTCCGTGGTTCTGGAGGAAAATGATCCGGGGTGCGTCGCCCCGATCCTCCTTCCACTGGCGGATGAGCGTTTGCATGCGCTGGAACAGGGTGAAGCCCGGATCGGTGTAGGGCACGTAGAGGGCGGCGGACCCGAAACGTTTTTCCACCTCCCGGGCCACATCCCGGCCGCACATCAGCCCATTGACCCGGGTGGGATGGGTGTGCACCACGAAGGCATAGGGAATCAGGTTGTGCAGGGAGGTTTCCACCGAAGGGCGGAGTCCCGTCTCTCCCCGGATGGCGGCATGAAGGTCGGCTTTCACCGCGGCTTCCCGTTCGGCGGGATCCTCCGGGTAGGTCCGGGTCTCCATGCCGGTCAGAAGCGAACGGGACAGGGTCACAAACCCCTTCGCGTCAATGGTCGCCAGGGCCACGCCGCTGGCTTTCACATGCAAGACCTCCCCGTCCTTGACGGATGTATTTCCTCCTCCGGCGATGACATAGTCCGGATTTCCGCCGTATTCCCGGCTGATCCTTATCAATTCCTGCAAAACAGACATTGGCTTCCTCCCTGTGGGTTGATGAATAAAAAACACTAAATTAGAAACATCGGGGCGGATGTGCAATGGACAAAGTGGGTTTGCATTTGCACAATCTGTTCCGTTCACCCAAACGTTCCCTCCATGAACCCGAAAACCAACCCCATGCATACAAAAGGCCACGAGCCGGAACGATTGGTGTCCCTCGATTTGTTCCGGGGGCTGGTCATGTTTCTGCTGGTGGCCGAAGGAGCCGGTCTGTATGATGTCTGGCTGGAGGCTGCAACCCCCGGCGGCCTGCTCCACCGGGCCGCCCTTCAGTTCCACCACCACCCCTGGGCCGGACTCCGTTTCTGGGATCTGGTCCAACCCTTTTTCATGTTCATTGTGGGGGTGGCCATGTGGTTCTCCGTGGAAAAACGAAAAACCCGGGGCGAGTCCGGCCGGACCATCACCGGGCACATGGTCCGGCGGGCCGCCCTCCTGCTCGCCTTCGGGGTGGGACTCCACATCGGTTATGCAGGCCGGCTGGTGTGGGAGCTTTGGAACGTTCTCACCCAGCTGTCGGTCACCATCCTGATCGCCTATGCCATCCTCCATCTGCCCGGACGAACCCAACTGCTGATTTCCCTGGGTTTGCTCGTCCTCAGCGAATCGCTCTACCGGTTCACGGGGATCCCGGGCTACGACCAGCCCTTTGTCAAAGACCACAACTTCGGTTCCTTCATGGACATGATGCTCATGGGGAAGCTGAATCCCGGCGGCGGCTGGGTGGCCATCAACTGCCTCCCCACCGCGGCACATACCATCTGGGGCGTTCTGTCCGGAAAGCTTTTGTCCCAAACCAGGGAAAGCGGAAAACAGAACCCGGGAATCCGGGCGACCCGGACCCTGCTTCTCTATGGAGCGGCAGCCCTGTGGGTGGGGTACCTGTTGCACTGGACCGGCGCCGATCCCATCATCAAGCGGATCTGCACGGCATCCTTTGTGCTGGTGTCCGGCGGCTGGACCCTGATCACCTGGCCGTCTTCCACTGGCTGATCTGACGAGGGCACCGGTCCTGGACCTGGTTTTCCGGGTGGTGGGCATGAATCCCATCTTCATCTATCTCTTCATGCAAACCGCGGGGACCCGGTGGCTCAAGGGATTCACAGCATCCTTTGTGGCCGACGGCCTGGTACGGCTGGGATTGCCGGAACCCTGGGCCATGTTCTGGAACGCCTGGCGGTGCTTGGGCTGGCCTGGGGCCTCTGTTACTGGCTGTACCGGAAACGGATCTTCCTGCGCATCTGCCCGCCCGGGCTCAATAGTCGATGGATTTCAGGTATTCCATGCTGCGGCAGGCACAGTAGGCCTCGTCTTCGGGCCGGTCATGCTCCACGATGGGGTGCCTGAAGCCGGCCACCTCCCGGTAGGAGAGCAAATCCGGGAAATCAATGACGCCGTCCCCCACGGGAGCGAAGGTTTCCATCCCTTCCTTGTCGTAGGAATCTTTCAGGTGGACCAGTTCGAACCGGCCGGGATGTTTCTTGAAATAGTCCCGGATGTCGGCCTTTCCCTTGTAAGCCCAGTACAGGTCCACCTCCATGCACACCGTGTCCGGATCGGTCTGCTCCAGGATGTAGTCGTACAACACCTGTCCCTCGTCCACCACAAACTCGTGCCAGTGGTTGTGGAAGGCCAGCCGGAGACCGGCTTTCCGGCATTGTTCCCCCATGTCCTGCAACTGGTCCACGGCATAGCGGACCTTTTCCAGGGTGGGATTCTCGCCCCCGTCCATCCAGGGCCAGTAGCAGACCACGTATTCCTTGCCCATGTACAGGCAATCGTCCATCAGCTGCTTCAACCCGTCGCCCTGCATTCCGGCCAGGTTGGTCCCCCCGGCCACGGGCCGGATCCCCAGCTCCCCGAGCAAGGACTTGAGTTTCTCTTTTCCCAGTCCGAAATCACCTCCGAATTCCAGTTTCCGGTAACCCAGGTCGGCGATCATGCTCAGGGTGGCCTCCGGATTTTCCGCGATCATCTTCTGTACCACGTTTGTAATGAGACCGATCTCATGAAGGGGGTCGCTTCCTGCGGGAGCAGAGAGCAATCGGGAAGGAAGGCAACTCAAGGCGGCGGTGGCAGCCATCGACTGATGAAGGAAGGTTCTGCGTTTCATGGGGTTTTTCCATAAATATAGGACAATTCTGCCGCCCGGAGCCGGGAATAATTGTTACTTTTGAACGCATTCACTCAACCAACCTACACTGCACCATGAAGAAACAAAACATCGCCCACCTTGCCACCGCGGCTGTGGCTGCCCTCCTGATTCTGGGCACATCCTGCACCAGCAACCCGAAAACCGGAGATTCCGAATCCGCAGAGGAAGGCACCGCCACCGAAGAATCGGCGGCCATGAACACGCTCACACCGGAAGAAATCGCCGACGGATGGACCCTGCTTTTTGACGGTCGCACCACCGCCGGCTGGAAGAACTTCAACCAGGACACCCTCACCGGATGGCTGGTGGAAGACGGATGCCTGGTGGGCCTGGGCCTGGGCGGTGACATCGGCGGAGACATCGTTACCATGAAATCCTATGAGAATTTCATTCTGGAATGGGATTGGAAACTGGGCGCCCATGGAAACAGCGGGGTCATGTACCACGTGGTGGAAACCCCCGAATACCATGCACCCTATGAGACCGGACCCGAGTACCAGCTCATCGAAGATGGGGACTTCCGGGACGAGAACGGCGAACCCTATGCCCTGGAAGAATGGCAGAAGACGGCGGCCGATTATGCCATGTACCTGCCCAATGACCAGAAACAGGTGAACGTCCGCGAATGGAACACCTCGAAGATCGTCTTCACCCCGGAATTGGCGGAATACTGGATCAATGGCAAGAAAGTCCTGGAATTCGTCCCCTGGAGCGACGACTGGAACGAGCGGAGGAACAGCGGCAAATGGGATGCCTATCCCGACTATGGCCTGGCACGCAGCGGAAAAATCTGCCTGCAGGACCACGGAAGCAAGGTCTGGTTCCGGAACATCAAAGTCAAGTCGTTGTAGAAACACCGGATTCATCCGGTACGGGGGGAAGAATCAGTCGAAATCGATCATGGCCTTCATGACCCCGTCCCGGTAACCGGCCACCAGATCAAAGGCCCGGTCCGATTCCCCGAAGGGGAAACGGTGGGTCACCATGCCGCGCACATCCACCAGGCCCCGGGCCATCAGGTCCAGGGCCCCTTCCACGGCATGGTTCTGGCGGCGAACGTTCTGGACACAGATTTCCTTGCGCCTCAGATCGTCCACGGAAAAGCTCCACCGGTCGAAGGCCGGGATGCCGATGACCATGAGTTTCCCTCCCGGTTTGAGAATCCGCACGGCTTCATCCATCGCTTCCTGCTGACCGCAACACTCGAACACCACATCCAGCAGTCCGGGTTCGGCTTCCCGCACCCGCTCCGGCACATCGTCCCGGTCGGCATGCAGGATCTGGCCGGCTCCATTTTGTCGCGCAATCTCCAGGCGGGCGTCGATTTTGTCCGTCACCACCACGTGGCGGGCCCCCAGGGCCAGTGCGGGAAGCAACACGCTCATCCCGATGGGCCCGAACCCCAGGATGCCCACCCGGGCCCCTTCCATGGGAATGGACTGGCGCACGGCATAGAGTCCGATGGCCAGGGGTTCGGAAATCACCCCTTCGTCGAACCCCAGGTTGTCGGGCAGGGGAAAACAACTTTGTTGGGGCATGACGATGGTTTCGCAGTGCAGGCCCTCGGCCTGACCCGGGCAGCCGAGGAAACGGAGGTTGCGGCAGGTGTGGGGGCGTCCGGCCTTGCATTGATCGCATTCCCAGCAGGGCATGGCCGGTTCGATGGCCACCCGGTCGCCGGGCTTTACGCGGGTGACGGCCGGTCCCACGGCTTCCACCACGCCGGCTCCCTCGTGTCCCACCGCGAAGGGGTATTCCACCACCTGGCTGCCGATGCGGCCATGGCGGTAATAGTGGATGTCCGATCCGCAGACCCCCATGGTTTTCATGCGGATCAACACATCCTCGTCGTCCCGGATTCGGGGGGCCGGGACTTCCTGCATCTCCATCCGGCCGATGCCGGTGAGTTTCATGGCTCTCATGGCTTGGTGGTTTTGAATCAAAAATAGCAAATTCCGCCG
>JAWKKO010000028.1:0-45962 GCA_041393235.1 Bacteroidales bacterium | reverse complement strand
AAATCGAGACGGATCCGTCCAATTTCAAAGGGCACAGGGAAATCTGGATGAAGGAAGACGGCCGGTGGTTCAAGTACCTGGAGGGACGGGAGGACTCCTATCAAAAGGCCCTGGAACGGTGCGCCTCCATCAAGACCGACTTCCCGGACGCCTTCGTGGTGGCCCTGCGAGACGGCAGGTTCATCCCCATCACAGAGGCCCTCGAAAGCATGACGCAGTGACATGAAATACAGCAGCGAAGCAAAAATCGGATTCATCGGCATCGCCACCCTCCTGGTGCTCATCTGGGGGATCAACTACCTCAAGGGAAGGAACATTCTCCGCAGCACCTACGCACTGGAAGCTCGTTTCGACGAAAGCCACGGCCTGGAAGGTTCCGCCCCCGTCCTGTGGAAGGGATTGAAAATCGGTTACGTGGACCGCATCGACCTGGAACCGCAGGCAAACCTTCCGGTGCGCGTCCGGCTGGCCATTGAAAAGGAATACCCCCTGCGAACGACCGATGTGGCCAGCCTGGTGAGCACGGATCTGCTTGGATCCAAGGCCATTCGCATCGACGCGACCGGGGACGGCCCCCTTCTTGCCGACGGCGACAGCATCGCCTCCCGGGTGATTCCCGACCTGCTCTCGGGACTGGCCTCCGATCTGGACCCCTTGCTTGGCCAGGTGAACCGGCTCGGCCTGACCCTGGATTCGCTTGCGGGAAGCCTTCTGGACCTTACCCGGTCCGGCCACCTGACCTCGGCCCTTGCAAAGCTGGATGCCTCGGCCTCAGCCCTTCAACATACGCTGTCCGACCAGGGCAGTCTGGCCGGCAGCCTGGAAAACCTGGAGTCTTTCAGCATTGCGCTGGCAGCAAAGAAAGACGATCTGACCGGCCTGATCGGGAATCTGCATTCCCTTTCAGCGGAACTCGACAGCTCGGGCCTCGGTGAATTGCCGGTTCATTTGAACAAGGCCGGGGAACAATTGGAGAAGTTGCTGGCCGATTTGAACCAGGGAACGGGAAGCGCCGGTCTTCTGTTGAAAAACGACAGCCTGTATTGGCAGTTGAGCCTCCTGGTCACCGATCTGGATTTGCTCGTAACCGACCTCCGGGAAAATCCGGGTCGGTACGTCCGCTTTTCCGTCTTCGGGAAATGAAAACCGGGTCGCGAACCGGCTGAGAAACCTGCGGGTTTCTACGTGCTTGAAACCAGGGTTTTTGCGTAGTTTTTGATCAAAGGAACCATTTCGTTGACCAACAAATTGGACCCTGAAAAGGACGATTTAAAGGGTTGATTCAAGAGAGGTGTCTAAGGGATTAGAAAACAATTTCTTAAGCTTTTTTTAACATTTAGTCCGCTGTATTAGATTGATATACAACACTTTATAATTTTTCTTATTTTTTTTCAATTTTAATCGGTTGAGGCTAAAACCGATATGCTTTTCTCCATTTCTGCAAGCCTGATTCCATTTTTCTTTTTATTTTTTTTTCACAATCTTTGTTTTGCGATTGACGGCAGGTCCTGAACTGAAATTCCTAACCTTATAACCACCGGATTCGATGGCGAGCGTGTATGGAACAATTGTCTTTACCGTGATCAAAGACAACGTCCCCTCAATAAGTTTTCGCACTTGGTTTGAGCCCATTGTTCCGTTGAAGCTGGAAAACGAAGTTCTCACCATTCAAGTACCAAGTCCCTTTTTCTACGAATACCTGGAGGGAACAGTACATCGACATCCTCCGGAAAGTCACTGCAAAGAACTGGGGCCATAGCTGCCAGAGTACAATGTGGTGATGCAGAACAACAGCCAGCAACAACAAACCCTACACCGTTAAGTTTCCTGCCAAGAACAACAAGGAAATCAAGAACATCCCGGTGGCCCTCCCTGGACGCCACCGACAACACCATCAAGAATCCCTTTGTGATTCCCGGGCTGAAAAAGCTGGACATCGATCCCCGCCTCAATCCGGAGAATTCCTTCGACAACTTCGTGGAAGGGGAATGCAACCGGCTGGCCCGTTCGGCCGGGCTGCGCTGTGGCCAAAAATCCGGAGGAACCGCCTTCAATCCCCGCTCGGCATACGGAGACAGCGGGTTGGGAAAACTCACCCGGCCCAGGCCATCGGCATCGAAGTCAAAGAGTTGTTCCCGGAGAAAACCGTGCTGCGTGAACGCCAACAAGTTCCAGACGCAGTTTGTGGACGCCATCCGGAACAACAACAAGAACGACTTCCTGCACTTTTACCAGATGATCGACGTGCTGATCATCGACGACGTACATGAGTTTGCCGGGAAAGAGAAGACCCAGGATACCTTCTTCCACATCTTCAACCACCTCCACCAGAGCGGAAAACAGCTGATCCTGACTTCCGACAAGGCACCGGTGGAATTGCAGGGCATGGAATCCAGGCTGTTGAGCCGTTTCAAATGGGGCCTGTCAGCCGACCTGCAGATTCCGGATTTTGAAACCCGGATGGCCATTCTGAAGAAAAAAACTTACAACGACGGCATCGATCTGCCCGAGGATGTCCTGGAATACATCGCCACCCACATCACCGACAACATCCGGGAGCTGGAAGGTGCTTTGATCTCCCTCCTGGCCCAATCCACCCTGAACAAGAAGGAAATCACCCTCGATCTGGCCAAGGAAATGATCGACAAGCTGATCAAAAGCACGAAGCGGGAAATTTCCATCGATTACATCCAGAAGGTGGTGTGCAGCTACTACAACATCGGTCTGGAACAGCTTCAGTCCAAAACCAGAAAAAGGGAAATCGTTCAGGCCCGGCAGGTGGCCATGTTCTTTTCCAAAACCCTCACAAAATCCTCCCTGGCCACCATCGGGACCCAGATCGGAGGGAAGGACCACGCCACTGTGTTGCATGCGTGCAAAACCGTAAACAATTTGCTGGAAACCGACAAACGATTCCGAATCCAGATCGATGAGATCGAAAAGAAACTGAAAATGTAAAACAGAGAACAGGTCCCCGGGCCTGTTTTTTTTTAATACGTTGCGAATGCATCTGCTGCTTTTGTGCATCCTCTCCTCCACGGGCATCTTTGTCATCTTCAAACTTATCTCCGCCAGGCAGATTCCCTCCTTTCCCGTCATATTGCTCAACTACCTGGTTGCCTCCCTCCTCGGATTCCTGCTTTACGACGGCCCCATCCGCTTGTCCGACCTGATGGAGAAAGGGTGGCTCCCCATCGGCACCGGCATCGGGATTCTCTTCATTCTGCTGTTCTTCGTCCTGGGCCGCTCCTCGCGCCAGGCGGGAATGTCCGTGTCCACTGTGGCCAGCAAGATGTCGGTGGTGTTTCCCATCGCCTTTTCCCTCCTCATCGATCCGGCGGACCGGATCACGGGCATCAAGGCCGCGGCCATTGTGCTGGCTCTGGCCGGGGTGGCGCTGACCGTGTACAAACCCGATCCGGAACGGGAAGAATCGGCGGCGCGCGGTCGGCATCCGTCTCTGCTTCTTCCCCTGATCCTTTTCGTGGGCATGGGATTGGTCGATTCCCTGGTCAAATTTGCCCAACACCGGTATGTGGATCCGGACGATACGGCCCTGTTCAGCGCCGTGCTTTTTGCCTGCGCCCTGTTCAGCGGGCTGCTCTTCCTGCCCTTCTCCGGGAAATCCTTGCCGGCCTTTGGGCGGGGATCCACCTGGCTGGCCGGAATGGGTCTCGGCGTGGTCAACTTCGGGTCCATTTACTTTCTGGTGCGGAGCCTGAACCACACCCTTCCTTCGGGTCGAACCATGGACAGCTCCCTGGTGTTCGGCATCAACAACACCGCCATCGTAGCCGGAAGCGTGCTCATCGGGCTGGTGGCGTTCCGCGAAAAACTCCACGCCGGCAACTGGACGGGCATTGCCCTGTCCCTCCTGGCCCTCCTCCTTTTTTCCCTCCGCCTGTGAAAGACCGGTACAAGACCCTGGAGCTTCCGTCGGAAGGCCTGTACCGGGCCAAGGGCAGCAAATTCATCGCCCGGGCGTTTCCCGTGGCAGACGAGGAGGAAATCAAAACCTACCTGGACGACCTGCGGAAGGAGTACCATGATGCCCGGCATCATTGCTATGCCTGGCGACTCGACCCCGAAGGCAGCCTTCACCGGAGCAATGACGACGGGGAACCGTCGGGAAGCGCAGGCAAACCCATACTCGGGCAGTTGCGTTCCTTCGACGTCACCCAAGCCCTGGTGGTCGTCATCCGTTATTTTGGCGGCACCCTTCTGGGAGTGGGCGGATTGATCCAGGCGTACAAAGGAAGCCACTGCCGATGCCCTGAGAAGGGCTGCCATCGTGGAACGGAAGGTCATGTTTCAACTCCATGTACGCTACCCCTATGTCCATACAAATGCCGTCATGCGACTGGTTCAGGAACACGAGCTGGAAATCGTGAGCCAGGAATTTGACATGGATTGCCGCCTGGTCCTGAATTCCTGGGTCCGCCACAGGGAGGCGCTTGTGGACAAACTGTCAAAAATTGAAGACTGCCAGGCCCGGATTATGTCCTGAGGCCACCGTATATTTGTAACGCAACCGGAAAAACACCAAGGTCTATGAAAAACAAAAGCCTCGTCTCCATCACGGATTTCTCCAAGGAGGAATACCTGAGGATCCTGGAACTTGCGGCCGAGTTTGAAGCAAAACCCCGGCAGGAAATCCTGAAGGGAAAAATCATCTCGACCCTGTTCTTCGAACCCTCGACCCGGACCCGATTGAGTTTTGAAACTGCCATCAACGGGCTCAGCGGACGCGTGGTGGGATTCAGTGATTCAGGAGCCACCAGCGCCGCCAAGGGAGAAACCCTCCACGACACCATCAAGATGGTCAGCAACTATGCCGATCTGATCGTCATGCGGCACCCGCTGGAAGGGAGTGCCCGGCTGGCCAGTGAAGTGTCTTCGGTACCCATTGTCAACGCGGGGGACGGCGCCAACCAGCATCCCACCCAGACCCTGCTCGACATGTGATTCCATTCAAAAGACACAGGGAACGCTGGAGAATCTGAAGATCTTTATGGTGGGTGACCTGAAATACGGGCGGACCGTCCATTCGCTGCTCCAGGCCATGTCGCAGTTCAACACCACCTTCTACTTCATTTCGCCGGAGGAACTGAAAATGCCCTCCGCCTACAAAATGCACCTCGACAACATGGGTCTGAAGTACCACGAGGGCCGGGATCTCACGGAGCACCTGCCCGATGCCGACATCGTCTACATGACCCGCGTTCAGCAGGAACGTTTCACCGACCCCATCGAATACGAACGGGTGAAAAATGCTTACATCCTCCGGAGAAGTCTCCTGGAGGGCTGCAAACCAAGCATGAAAGTCCTCCACCCCGCTCCCGGGTCAACGAAATCCACACCGACGTGGACAGCAGCCCCCATGCTTACTATTTCGATCAGGCGAGAAACGGCGTGTATGTGCGCATGGCCATCCTGAGTGCCATCCTTGGCGTCAAATAAATACGAAACTGAATCCGCAACAGCCATGAAAGACAAACAACTTCTCGGTTCGCGCCATCAAAGACGGCACGGTCATCGACCACATTCCCGCCGAAGCCCTGTTCAAGGTGGTCTCCCTCCTGGGCCTCGACAAACTGGAGAACATGATCACCATCGGAAACAACCTCAGCAGCAAGAAACTGGGTAAAAGGGCATCATCAAGCTTTCCGACGTGTTCTTCGAAGACCATCAGATCAACAAGATCGCCCTGGTGGCCCCCTGCGCAAAGCTGAACATCATCAAAGAATACGAAGTGGTCGAAAAACGCGTGGTCGCCATTCCGGAGGAAGTGGTGGAGATCGTCAAGTGCGTGAATCAAAATGCATCACCAACAACGAGAAGGTGGTGACCCGGTTCACGGTGATTTCAACCGCCGATGTGAAAACTGCGGTGCCACTACTGCGAGAAAATCACCGACAAGGACAACATCGTTATCCAATAGGGCGACATCGTTATCCAATAGGGCGACCGGATTCTCCTTCGGGCCGAAGGATCCCTACCGGATCCGGTCGTAGGCCTTCACCAGCAATTCGTCGCGGCGGATGCGCCGGTGGGCCAGATACAGGAGGATGGCCACGATGGGGGGATCACGATCCGCCATTGGTACAGGACCCCCTGGCCCCCAAAGGCTTCCCGTGCAAACCAGCCATAGTACAAAATCATCCCCACGGCACCCAGGCTCACGAAGATGAGGGAAGATGCAGACCCGCATCTGCCGGACCCGGTTGCGATAGAAGAAGATGTTGAGAAAGGACACACCCGGCCAGGGCCAGAAAGAACACGGTCAGGGGCCAGGTGGACATGTCCATTTTCGCTCCTTCCGCATCGACCAGCCCGGAGTGTTTCAGAAACAGTTCCCCGCCGTCCACCGGCACCACCGACAGGGTGCCGGTCATCAAAAGAGCATCAGCACAAATGCGGCCAGCAAATACAGGGTTTGGGATCGTTGCAGCATGATGTCCTAGTTTCCTCCAAGGATCAGGGGCAGCCCCTCATCGCCTCCGCCGACCACAACCACCTTGCTGTTGGCCGAATTGGCCAGCTCCAGAGTGGCATCAATTCCTTTCTGCTTCAAGATGTTGCTGGTCAGTGACGCACTGATGATCCGGTTGTAGATCGGCAATCCCCTGGGCCTCGATCCGTTTCCGTTCCGCCTCGCTCTTTTCCCGGTCGAGCCGGAACTGATAGGCCAGGGCTTCCTGTTGCTGCTGCAATTTGCTTTCAATGGCCTGTTTGATCTTTTCCGGAAGGGTGATGGAGCGGATCAGGAGGTCCTTCATCTCAATGTTTTTCAACGCCAGGGCCTTCCGGGTGGCTTCGATGATTTCAGTTTCCACCTCGGCCCGCTTCGTGGAATAGATTTCCTCGGCCGTGTACCGGCCGGTGACGGCCCGGACCGACGAACGGACATTGGGAATCACCATCACGGACACATAGCTGGCCCCGATGCTTTCGTGCAGAAAACCGATCTTGTCGTAGAACGGATTGAAAATGATGGTGACATCCACATTGATGGACAACCCTTCCTTGTCGAGCACATCCATGGTCTCTTCGCTTTTCTGCTCCTTCACATCGTAACGGATCATGTCGTTCCAGGGCGCAATCACATGGAAACCGGGCGCAAGGATGTCATCCTTGTCGAGCCCCATGCCGAATTTCTTGAAAACCACAGCCCGCTCTCCCGGCTTGAGCACATAGAACATCTGGCTTCCAAAAACGAGCAGCAGCACCACGATGGCCACCACACTTATGATCACAGCTTGCATTTTCTTCATGACGACAGGGTTTTTAGGTTGTCAGTAAGTTGTTTCAAAATCGCCCTAAAAATACACTATTTTTACGGAAAACCAGGAAAAAGAACGCCCATGGACATCATTCCGGCCACCGATCTCATCCTGAATCCGGATGGCAGCATCTACCACCTTCACCTGCTTCCGGAAGACCTGGCCGACACGGTGATCCTGGTGGGCGATCCGGGACGGGTGGGGCAGGTTTCATCCCGTTTCGAGCGCATCGAAATGAGGAAGGAAAAACGGAATTCCACACCCACACGGGCTCTTTCCGCGGCCGGCGCATCAGTGTGATCTCCACGGGGATCGGAACGGACAACATCGACATTGTCCTCAATGAACTGGATGCCCTGGTGAATGTGGACCTGACAAAGAGACGGCCGCTGGAAACGCACCGGAGCCTGCGTTTCCTGCGTTTGGGAACCAGCGGGGCCCTCCAGGAGGATCTGGAGACCGGCACACCGGTGCTGACGAAGGTGGCGGGCGGTCTGGACGGTTTGCTTCATTTCTACCGGTCCGGCGGCATCGGGATCCCGGATCTCACACGGGACTTCGTTCACGATATGGGGTGGGACGGACGTCTGGCGGAACCCTATTTCGTCCCCGCATCCCCCACCCTGTCCAGGCTCTTTGACGACCCGGGCGTTCGGTCCGGAATCACCCTGTCCACCCCGGGGTTTTATGCCCCCCAGGTACGAAGCATCCGATTGCCCTCCCGGGATGCGGTACTCCTCGAAAAACTGGCCGCCTTCCGATATCAGGGCATGAAAATCATGAACTTTGAAATGGAAAGTTCGGCCCTGTACGCTTTGTCCGCCCTGCTGGGTCACGAGGCCGTCACCCTGTGCGTGGCCATCGGAAACCGACTGAGCACGCGGTTCATGAAAGACTACAAAGTGGCGGTGGACGAACTGATCGACACGGCATTGCACAAACTTGCAGGGAATGGTTAGAAACAGAATGGAAGAGATTCAGGCCCTTTTGAAATTGCTGGAAGACCCCGATCGGAGGTTTTTGGAGCCGTGTCGGGCCGGTTGGTGGAGATTGGGCAATGACGTGCTTCCTCCTGGAGAAACACTGGGAATACAGCCTGAAGGAGGAACAACAGACCCGGATCGAAAACCTGATCCGCACCATCCAGCTCAACAGCCTGTATGCGGACATGGACCGGTGGAAAGCCGGGGGCGGAAAGAACCTCCTCCAGGGCGCCTGGCTCGTGGCCCGGACCCATTACCCCGAGTTGGCCTACCAGGAAATGGAAGACCAGATGAGAAAATCAGGCGGGACATCTGGCTGGAGCTCAACGGCCATCTGACCGCCCTTGAAAAGGTCCGCATCATCAATTACTTTCTCTTCAACATCTACAAGTTCGACCGCAGCCAGAAAAAGGCCGACACCCCCAGCTGTATCTGGTGAACCATGTCCTCGACACCCTGAAAGGAAGTCCCGTCGTGCTGGGACTCCTGTATGCAGAATTGGCCCGTCGCCTGGAAATGCCCATTTACGGGGTGAACCTTCCCCGGAATTTCATTCTGTGCTACTACGATCCGGAATACCACGACGACCCCAACGGGATCCTGTTTTACATCAATCCGTCCGACAAGGGGAACGTCCTGGGCCGGAAGGAGCTTTCCGGCTTTCTCAAGCAAATCAAAGTGGAGGAACGGGAAGCATTCTTTTCCCCGTGTTCCCACGTGGACATCATCGAGCGATTGATCCTGAACCTCCAATTCGCCTATTCCCGGAACGGATTGACCGACAAGGCCGGATTGCTCAAACGGATGCTGGGGAATCCCTGAGCGCTAGACCTTGTAGTATTCCCGGTACCAGGAAATGAACCGGGCGATGCCCTCCTCCACCGGCGTGTTGGGGGCGTAGCCGTAATCCGACTGAAGGGCGGCCACATCGGCCCAGGTCTTCTCCACATCCCCGGGTTGCAGGGGAAGAAGGTTCTTTTCCGCCACCCGCCCCAGGTTCTTCTCGATGGCCCCGATGAAATCCATCAAACGGACCGGCCGGCTGTTGCCGATGTTGTAAATCCGGTACGGGGCACTGGAGGAAGAGGGATCCGGCGTCAGGCCGTTCCACGCGCCATCGGGTACCGGGGCTTTCACCACCATCTTCTCGATCCCGCCCACGATGTCGTCCACGTAGGTGAAATCCCGCTCCATGGTCCCCCGGTTGAAGACGTCGATGGGACGCCCCTCCAGGATGGCCTTGGTGAAGAGGAACAGGGCCATGTCGGGCCGTCCCCAGGGACCATATACGGTGAAGAAACGGAGCCCGATGGTGGGGATCCCGAACAAATGGCTGTAGGTGTGGGCCATCAGCTCGTTGCTCTTCTTGCTTGCCGCATACAGGCTCACCGGATGGTCCACGTTGTTCCGTACCGAGAAGGGCATTTTCTTGTTGAGCCCGTACACGCTCGAACTGCTGGCTTAAATCATGTTCTCCACCCCGTTGTGCCGACATGCCTCCAACACATTCAAAAACCAGGTGATGTTGCTGTCAAGGTACACCTGGGGATGGGTCAGACTGTAGCGGACACCGGCCTGGGCGGCCAGGTTCACCACCACGTCGAATTTCTCCCGTTGAAACAGGTCGTGAAGAGGTTCTCTGTCTTCAAGCTTCATCTGAATGAAGCGATAGGTCCCCTCGCCCCGGGAGGGGACCATGCGGTTGTACGCCAGGTCGGACCGGGAAATCCCGGAGACAGCCAGCCTGTCGTATTTGAGGTTGACATCGTAATAGTCGTTGATGCAATCCAACCCCGTGACGTCGTGACCCTGGGCAACCAGCTTGCGGGCCAGATGAAAACCGATGAAACCGGCAGTCCCGGTGACAAGAACTTTTTTCATTCTATTTTGCGTAGCTGATGGCGCGGGTTTCCCGAATGACCGTGATCTTTACCTGCCCCGGATAGGTCATTTCGTCCTGGATTTTCCGGGCGATGTCGTAGGACAGGCTTTCCGCCTCCTTGTCCGAGACTTTCTCACTTCCCACGATGACCCGGAGTTCCCTCCCGGCCTGGATGGCATAAGTTTTCAGAACCCCCGGGTAGGAAAGGGCAAGTGCCTCCAATTCTTTCAGTCGCTTGATGTAGGATTCCACCACCTCCCTGCGAGCTCCGGGGCGAGCGCCTGAAATGGCATCGCACACCTGGATGATGGGGGCCAGCAGGGTGTTCATTTCCGTTTCGTCGTGATGCGAACCGATGGCATTGGATATTTCGGGCTTCTCTTTGAACTTTTCTGCCAGCTTCATGCCGTAAATGGCATGGGGCAATTCGGGCTCTTCGTCCGGCACCTTTCCAATGTCGTGCAACAGACCGGCCCGGCGGGCCAGTTTCGCATTGAGGCCCAATTCCGTGGCCATGATGGCAGACAGGTTCGCCACCTCCCGGGAGTGTTGCAACAGATTCTGCCCGTAGGACGAACGATACTTCATTTTACCGATCATCCGAAGCAGCTCGGGATGCAAGCCGTGGATGCCCAGGTCGATGGCCGTCCGCTTCCCGACTTCGGCGATCTCTTCCTCGGTTGTTTCTTGGTTTCGCCACCACCTCCTCGATCCGGGCCGGGTGGATCCGTCCGTCGGTCACCAGCTGGTGGAGGGCGAGCCGGAGCCACCTCCCGGCGGACCGGGTCGAAGGCCGACAGGATGATGGCCTCCGGGGTGTCGTCCACGATGACTTCCACACCGGTGGCGGCTTCCAGGGCACGGATGTTCCGGCCTTCCCGGCCGATGATGCGGCCCTTGAGCTCATCGGATTCGATGTGGAAGACGGTCACCGCATTTTCGATGGCCGTTTCGCTGGCCACCCGCTGGATGCTCTTGATGACGATGTTCTTCGCCTCTTTGTTGGCCGTCATCTTGGCCTCGTCCACGATTTCATTGATCAGGGACATGGCCTCTGTCTTGGCCTCCTCCTTCAGGGATTCCACCAGTTGGGCCTTTGCCTCTTCGGCCGACAACCCCGAAATGGCTTCCAGTTGCTCCACCTGCTGGCGGTGCGACCGTTCCAGCTCTTCCTTCCGCTTCTCGATGATGGAAAGCTGGTTGTCCAGGTTTCCCCGGACCGCCTCGATTTCGCTGCGCTTCCGCTGCAGGTCGTCCTGGCGCTGCGACAGCGCGTATTCTTTCTGTTTTACTTCGCCTTCCCGGTGATTCAGTTTGTTGTTTTTCTCGTTGATGATCTTTTCATGCTCTTCCTTCAGTTGAAGGAATTTCTCTTTGGCCTGGAGGATCTTTTGTTGCTTGATCATCTCCGCTTCTCCTTCTGCCTCCTTGATCAGGTTGTTGCTTTTCTTCCGTGCCAGTGCATTCACCAGCAGAAATCCAAGTCCGCCTCCCGCCAGCAGGGAAGCACCCCCAACCACCAGATACAGAAGCATGGGCGCCTGCAGCATGGTTACGAGCATACACAGTTTCATATTCATGGGTTCGTTTGGTTTTCGATCGTTTGGAACATAAAAAACCCGCATATTCCTCCAAACTTTTAAAAACCCCAAGAAAGCATGGGTGGAACCGCCAAGCCGTATCGAACTTCCTATGACCGACGTATCAGTTTCCGGCGAACCGGAATCTAGGCCTGCTCTTTACGTCCCGAGCTTTGTTCCAATCTGATAACTGTTGAGTTCCAAAAATATTTGAAGAAACAATGCGGGCAAACTCTTTGTATGTAAAGAACGCGATTACTCTTACTTCAGCAATTCATCAAGCTCCTTCCCGAGAAGCTCCATTTCCTCCTTCAAAGATACAACATTTTGTTGTTGTTCGCAATCCAACATAAGAATCACGAACTGAAGGGCGGCCATGGCGAGAAAATCCTGCGGATCCTTGTCCGTATATCTCTGTTTGTACTGCAGGACCTTCTCATTGATCAAGCGTGCCGCCTTCCGAATCTTTTCCTCATCACTGCGCTTGACTTTCAGGGGATAAAACCGTTCCGCGATCTGGACTTTTATGGAAAGCAAACTGTCCATCCCCCCATTATCTGTTTAAAAGAGCAATACATTTGTCAATTTCCCGCACAATTCTGTTTATGTGCAACCGGGCATCCTGGGCATCCTGGCCTTCGGCCAGCACCCCTTTCACCAACAACATTTGCCGGTTCTTCTGCTCCAGTTCCTCAATCATGGATTGTTTTTGGTCGAGCAAACGCTTCAGATCCGCATTGTCCTTCTCCAAACGCCGATTCTCCTCCTCCTGTTTCAGGATCTTCTCACGGGCCATCTGGATCTTGTTTCGGATCCCGGCGACGATATCGGCTTGCTCTCCACTCATTAAACAGAGATATATGAAATACAAATATAATATTTTAGTTTTGAGAAGTGAAAAGCTCCATAAGAATATGCCGAAACTGACGTATCTGTTTGTATTTCTGTACATTTCACCCCTTCTGCAAGCCCAGTCCCAGACCGCCTACCAGGCACCCCTTGACCTTCCTCTCTACCTCTCCGGAAACTTCGGAGAGCTTCGATCCGATCACTTCCATTCGGGGATCGACATCAAGACCCAGGGGCGGACGGGTCATCCCGTCCGGGCCATTTCGGACGGACAGGTATCCCGGATCAAGGTCCAGGCCTCCGGTTATGGAAAATCCATCTACATCGCCCATCCCGACGGGAAAACCTCCGTGTACGGCCACCTGGACAGCTACCGGGACGACATCGCCGCCTATGTGCGCGACATGCAATACAAACAACAGTCCCAGGAAGTGGATTTGTACCCCGAGGCCGGCAGGTTTCCCATCATGCAGGGAGAACAGATCGCTCTTTCCGGAAACAGCGGAAGCTCCGGCGGTCCCCACCTCCATTTTGAGATCCGGCAAACAGCCAACCAGAATCCCACCAATGTCCTCTCCTACGGATTTCCCATCGCCGATCACCTGGCGCCCCGTTTCCGGAGCCTACATGTGATTCCCTGTTCCGGAGACGGCGACACAGAGGTTGAAACGGGCATGCGTTCCTTTTCCCTCGTATCTGAAGGCAACAATTTCTCTCCCGGCCAGGGAAGGCAGATCCCCGCGTCCGGTTGTGTGACCCTGGGGGTGGAGGTGTTCGATTACCTGGACGGTTCCTCCAACCGGTGCGGCATCCACACCCTGGACCTGTATGTGGACGACGAATTGTCCTTCCACTATGCCATGGATGAATTTTCCTTTGCCGAAACCCGGTACATCAATGCTCATCTGCTGTACCCGGAAAAATCCAATCCGGCAAACTGGTGCACCGACTTCACAGGTTGCCCGGCGACCGTCTGGTTGTATGGAAAGATGATCGACCAGGGAAAAATTCGTGTCCCGGTGGGAGAAACCCGTCGCATCGGGTGGTGGCCCGGGACGTGGCCGGAAACCAGAGCCGGGTGAATTTCGAATTGTATGGAACGACCCTGCCCAGGCATCCGATGTCACGACCCGACCCACAACCGGCGAAGGCCCCATTTTCGTCGAATACCGCAAATCCTTCGCATACGACAGGGAGGTCTGGGAATCCGTATGGACCCCCTGACCTTGTATGAAAACATCCGTTTTGAAGCGGAAAAACAAGCCACGCCGCCGGGATGTGTCGGGACGGCATACCGGGTACATTATCCGGAACCCCGGTTCACAAAGCCTATTCCCTTCCATCGAAGCCCCGGAGCTGGATCCCTCCCTCGCGGCAAAGTATCTCTTGGTGGAAGTGGGCAAGGACGGCTCGCTTCATGCCGTGGGCGGGACCTGCTCCCAGGAGTCCTCGCGCCTCCCCGGGGGTTCGGGACCTTCGCCATCGCCCTGGATACCCTCCCCCGGATCCGGGCCATCAACGGATCGGACGGACCAACCAGAAGGACCGGGACCGGCTGAGTTTCCACATCCAGGGATGCGCTTTCCGGGATCGGTTCCTTTCGGGGCTTCATCGACAACCAGTGGGCCCTCTTTGAATACGACCCCAAGAACGCCCGGCTCGATTATTTCTTCGACAAGGACCGGATCGTACAGGGAACGAGGCACGAACTGGAACTTTATGTGACCGACGACCGGGGAAATGTGAGCCTGTACCACCAAACGTTTTTCTGGTAACCCATGACCGCCGTTTACACCGTCACCGGACTTATGTCGGGGTCCTCCCTGGATGGCATCGACCTGTGTTGTGTCCGGTTCCGGCTCGGCCCGACGGGTTGGTCGTACCGGATTCTGGCCGCCGAGACGCGGGCTTATCCGGCCCAATGGACGGAACGCCTCCTGTCCGCCGCCTCCCTTTCCGAACCCGGACGCCGGGAGCTCGACAACGACCTGGGTCTCCACTACGGTCAGGTGCTCCGTGATTTTCACAGGGAAAACCATCTCCAGACCGACTGGATTTCCTCCCACGGACACACCATCCTCCACGAGCCGGCCCGAGGCATCACCTTCCAGGCCGGAAACGGACAAATCATGGCCGATGCGACGGGATGCCCCGTGGTCCATGACTTCCGCTCGGCGGATGTTGCCCAGGGAGGCCAGGGTGCGCCCCTGGTGCCCATCGGGGACAAACTCTTGTTCGCCGGGTACTATGTCTGCCTGAACCTGGGCGGATTTGCCAACATCTCCTACGATGGTCCGGCCGGTGACCGGCTTGCCTATGACACCGGGCCGGCCAACATGCCCCTGAACTGGGTGGCACAGCAGGCAGGGATGGAATATGACGAGGGTGGCAGGTTGGCCCGGCAGGGCAAGCCTGACCCGGAACTTCTGAACCGGCTGAACGACCTGGCCTATTACCACCTCCCGCCGCCCAAATCCCTGGGGAGGGAATGGTTCCTGGATCAGATGCTGCCCCTGATTGAGTCCTGGACCGGAACCCGGGAAGACCTCCTGGCCACCCTCACGGAACACGTGGCAGGTCATGTGGCCCGGGGAATCAGAACCGCCGGCGCATCCTCCGTGCTTGCCACCGGCGGCGGTGCGTTCAATACGTATCTGATGGACCGGATCCGGGAAGAGACCGGGCTTCGGATCGATCTTCCCGACCCCCTCCTGATCCGGTTCAAGGAGGCGCTGGTCTTTGCTTTTCTCGGGGTGTTGCGCATCCGGGGCGAAATCAATTGCCTGAAAAGCGTCACCGGGGGACGAACCGACCTCTCCGCCGGTGTTCTGTGTTATCCGGCCCCTCTGGCCCGATAGCAAAAATCGATCATCAAAGTCCGTCCGACGGCTGGGTTGGCCCGCTGGCAGCGTTCATCCGGGTTTGAGAAAACGTGGGGATGCTCAGGGGGGGATAAAAAAGAAAAGGGCCGCCTGGCAGCGCACCCTTTTCCACAACACTAACTAAAACTACCAACTAAACTACTAACTAAACTACTAACTAAACTACTTATGAAGTATTTCGCTAACCTCAAATTGTATGCCACAAAGATAGACACATTCCCGATCCCCTGCAAGCATTTCGAGGTATATTTTTAGGGTCACTGCAAGAATTAACTTTATTTTAAAATTGACTCCCGGCATCGGAGGGGGTCGCTTGCCCAATCCTGCACTTTTTTTGTGACATATGTCATATTTTTGGGGGTATAAAAAAATCAATTGTGTTGAGAAATGCTATCTTTTCTGAAGATACCCCCTTCAATCGGGGGGATATGCTGTAGAAAAGTTGCGAGATTGGCAGAAAAAATGAATAATTGCGGTCTGAAATTGCTCCGGGTGGGAGCATGATGACCGTTTGTCCTGAAAAACCACAAATCGATCCCATGAAAAAAACAGCGATTGTTCTGTCCTTTCTTTTTATCCTTGGAACCCTCCGGGTGTTGGGCTGCACGAATTTTCTCGTCACCCCCGGCGCTTCGGTCCTGGGCCATTCCATGATCACTTATGCCGCCGACGCCCATGTGCTGTACGGAGAGCTGTATTTCCGGCCCTCGGCCGATTACGCCCCCGGGTCCATGTTCCGGGTGTACGAATGGGACACCAACAAGTTCCTCGGGGAAATCCCCCAGGTGAGCCACACCTATTCCGTGGTGGGAAACATGAACGAACACCAGGTGGCCATCGGCGAAACCACCTACGGTGGACGGCCCGAACTTCGGGACTCCACCGGCATCATTGATTATGGCAGCCTGATTTACCTGGCCCTGCAACGGGCCCGGACGGCCCGGGAAGCCATCCAGGTCATGGGCGACCTGGTGGCCGAGCACGGCTATGCAAGCACGGGGGAATCCTTCTCCATTGCCGATCCCAACGAAGTCTGGATCATGGAACTGATCGGGAAAGGCACCCGGCTCGTCGCTGAAAACGGCCGCACCGTCAATGCGAACAAAGGCGCTGTGTGGGTGGCCGTCCGGATTCCCGACGGCTATGTTTCGGGCCATGCCAACCAGGCCCGGATCCGGCAATTTCCCCAGAACGATCCCGAGAATTGCATGTTCGCCCCCGATGTAATCGACTTTGCACGGGAGATGGGATACTATCAGGGCTCGGACAGTGACTTCAGCTTCTCCGACACCTATGCCCCGGTCGATTTCAGCGGTGCCCGCTTTTGTGACATCCGGGTGTGGTCGTTCTTCAAGGACATCAACGACGACATGGACCAGTATTTTGAGTATGTCAAGGGGAAAGACCTTGACAACCGGATGCCGTTGTTCATCAAACCAAACCGGAAGCTGAGCAACCGCGATTTGATGAACTTCATGCGCGACCACCTGGAAGGCACCGAACTCGACATGACCCAGGATGCCGGTGCCGGTCCTTTCGGCCTCCCCTACCGCTGGCGCCCCCTGACCTGGGAATACGACGGGAAGACCTACGTGAACGAACGGGCCACGGCCACCCAGCAGACGGGATTCTCATTCGTGGCCGAGTGTCGCCCCATGCAGCCCGACTGGCTGGGCGGGATCCTCTGGTTCGGCATCGACGATGCTTCCGCCACCACCTATGTTCCCATGTACTGCGGCATGACCCGGGTACCGGAAAGCTATGCGGTGGGCAACGGCGACCTGCTCACCTATTCTGAAACCTCCGCCTTCTGGGCCTTCAGTTTTGTTTCCAACTTCGCCTACCTCCGGTACAACGTGATGATGGAGGACGTTCGCAAGGTGCAGACCGAACTGGAAACCACCTACGTGGCCGAAATTGAGGCCGTGGATGCCGCAGCGGCCGCCCTGGTCAAAGTCAACCCGGATATGGCCCGCAAATTCATCACCGATTACTCGGTGGAGACCGCCGACAACACGGTGAAGCGCTACAAGGAGCTGGGTCAGTTCCTGCTGGTGAAATACATCGACGGAAACATCAAAAAGGAAGAAAACGGCGTTTTCCTCCGTTCCGAAGACGGGTACCCGCTGAGCCCGGATCAGCCCGGCTATTCCGAGCTGTGGAAGGAAGAAGTGGTCAAGAACACCAAGAAGAAATTGCTGATGCCCGGCGAAGCGGGGGGCCATTGATCCGGCTCCCCCGGAATTCCGGCGGGATTGTTAATAAATCAGGATAAACTCTGTTACAAGTAAAAAAATATTTGTACTTTTGCGACCTGTTTAATCGAGGCACCAATACAAACGCAGAGCATCATGGACTTAATGAAGGTTGTTGAGCAGCAATATGCCCCGCAGAATGAATTTCCCAAATTCAGCACGGGGGACACCATTACCGTTCACTACAAAATCAAAGAAGGGAACAAGGAACGCGTCCAGCAGTTCCGTGGCGTGGTCATCCAGCGCCGTGGCACAGGCAACACCGAAACCTTTACCGTTCGCAAAATGTCGGGCAACGTGGGTGTGGAACGGATTTTCCCCACCTCCTCCCCGTTCATTGAGAAAATCGACATCAACAAGCACGGTCGCGTCAGACGTGCACGGATCTACTACTTCCGCGAACTGACCGGGAAAAAAGCCCGGATCAAAGAGAAGAAATTCTAGTTTCCGGTCAACGCATAAAAAAGAGGCTGTCTCGAATGGGGCAGCCTCTTTTTTATGGGAGTGTTCCGCAGTCTTGGGCGGCTCACGGAACCAGGGCATCCGCCTTCTTCCGGGCATTTTCCAGGAGAGTGGCGGCCTGAACCGCAGCCTCTGCCTGCAGGGCCTCCGATTTTTTCTGGGCCTGGGAATTCAGTTCCCGGGCCATGCGGTTGGCAGCCGCCTGCTTCACGGGATTGCCGCCGGCATCTGCCACAAGCTTCTTGCCCTGGGCATCGGCTTCCGCCACCAGCGCGTCTCCGGCTTTTTGGCTTCGGCCAGCACGGGCCACTTCGGCTTCAGCTTCCTTGATGAGGGCGTCGGCCTCCTCGGAAGCACATCCCTGACCTCCTGCTCCCACCTTTTCCACTTCCTGCTTCACCGCTTCCTGCACCTGGGCTTTCACGCTTCCTTCACGGTCTTGCCCCTACATAACGTCCAGGTTGCCGCTCAGATCGGTCTGCACCTGCGGATGCGGAAAGTTCCCGTGATCGGGCCTTCACCTTGATGTGGTCCGAGGCCGGCGAGTCCACCCCGCCCCGGCGGCATGACAAGCCGATGCTGTTCATCCAGGCCCTGGGCGCTGCTGCCAAGGTCGGATTTGGCCACCTGCATGTCGAGCAGATAATCCATGGTGAGGTCGATGCCGTGCGACCCGGACACCGTGATCCGGGAATCATGCACCTTCACGGGGAAGGGATCCACCATGACCCGGCCCGCCGTCACCGTGAAATTCATGTTCACCTCGTCCGGGGCCATCTCCCGGAAACGGTCGTTCTTCAGAAGGTCGCTGATGCGCACGAAGGATTTGGTGTTGTACAACCGCAGATCCCGGGTGAACAGGTGCCCCACGGCGTCAGGGATCCGTACAGAGGCTGAAAGGAGGCATCCAGCAGGGTGTGGAGCTGCAAGTCCACGTTGGCGCTTCCCTGGCAGTACTTCGCCATGGGGGCCAGGTATTTCACAGTCACAAACCCGGCATAGGCCGAAGGGATGTCCACGCCCAACTTTCATGTCCAGCGCCAGGTTCACATCGGCAGCTCAGGCCGTGTGTCCACAGTGCCGGAAATAAATCACCGTGCCCTCGATCACCTCCAGGGTCAGTTCGTCGAGGTGTGCGACGCCCCGGCTCACGCCCATGGATCCCCGGATGTTTTTCACCAGGATGGGATCATAGCGAACATCCTTCACATCCAGTTGCATCCGGAAATCGATGTTCTCCGGGATCTTCATCCCACCGGCCACGGCCGACGAATCGGGGGGCGCCGCCGCCATCTCCTCCTCCCCTCCGGCATCCGGTTCGGCCAGGGTATCGGCCGGGGATTCCGGCATCAGTTCATTGGCGTCGAGCAAGGTCGACCACACCGTCACCTCCCCTCCCAGGGTGTCCCCGGCAAAGACATAGGGAATGAAGTTGTACAGCTTCCCGGTGAAGTGGACATCGCTTTTCCCCAGCGACAGATCCAGTTGGTCCAGGGAGACGTGCCGGGGCGTGAACACAAGCGCCATCCGTTCCATGTTCACGGGAACGGGCAGGTCCGCCCCGTTTACCTCAAGCCCTTCGATGGCCAGGGAGCCGTCCAGGTCCACCTCCTCGTAGCGTTCGGCCTCGATCACCGACATGCGGGTGTCCCACCGAAGGTCGGTGGAAAGCACTCCCTGCAGTTCCAGCCCTTCCATGGGAACCACATCCCGAAGGGTGGAAAAATCGATGCGACCCACGGCCTTGCCCCGGACCTCCATGTCGGAAACCGGATGGGTGACGGTCAGACCGAGATCGAAGGGATTTCCTCCCAGAAGCAGGTGGAAGGTCTGAAGATCGACCCGGCTCTGGTCCATGTCGCTCCCCTTGTAATCCGCCACCAGGGCGATCTGCACGTCAGAAACATCCTTGGGAAGATCGGGATAGGAAAAGAAGCCGTCGGCCACCGTGAGGGAAATGCGGGCATCCGGCAGGAGGGAATCCTGCATCCGTCCCTTGACCGCCCCCTCCAGGCTGAGGGTCCCCCGGGTCTCCAGTCCCTGAAAATCCTGAAGGTAAAGGGCCGGCACCAGGGACAGAAGGGAGGAAAAGCGGTTGTCGACCGAGGCAAAGGCCAAGTCCATGTCCATGGCCCCATCCTCGGCCAGGATCACCTCCCCGGTGAGCCCAAGCCGCAGGTCGTTCAGCCGCATTTCGTTCTTCGCCAGCACATAGCGCCCCTCGTTTAGAAAAGCATCCAGAAGAACATCCACGGCCAGCTCCCCGTCCTTCATGTAGGAAATTCCGCCCAGGCTCGCCTGGATGGCTCCCACGGACAATCCCAGGTCGAGCCGGGTTTCCTCCAGGGACAGATCGCCGGACAGACGGAAATCCACCCCGTCCAAGGAGGCTTCCACGTCCCCGGCCCGGTCCGCATACTGCACCCGGCCTCCCTCGATCAGGAACTTCTTCAGGCGAACCCCGAAATCCGTTCCGGATCCACTGCTTTCCTCCTCCACCTCCGGCTCTTCCTCCCCGGATTCCGGCACAATGTCCCAGTTGGCCCGGCCGTCTTCCAGCACCAGGGCCCGGATCAGGGGACGGTGTAGGATGATGTGCTTCACTTCCACATTCTTCCCGAACACGCCCAGGGGATTGACCCGGAACTCAAAACGCTCCAGCCCCAGCAGGGTGTCCCCGTCAAAAGGATCCACCCCCACCACGGACAAGCCGTGCAGGTTCACGCTCAGGTCGGGGAAGCCCCGGAAGAAATTCATGCCGAAACGGTCCCAGTCGACCCGGGCTTCCACCTGACGGTTGATCTCGACCTTGACTTTTTCTTCAATCTTGCCCCGGAACAGAAAGGGCAAAACAAGCAACAGCAGGAACAGGGATCCGATGAAGATCAGAACGATGCGAAGAATCTTTTTCATGACACGGCTTTTCCCAAATGTACAAAACCGCTTGGATTGCCATGTGAACTGTTTTGTAATTCATCCAAAATGTGTAGATTTGCACTCGCTTTTCCTCAAGGAACCAAAAGCGATCCGGACTAGTAGCTCAACTGGATAGAGCACCTGACTACGGATCAGGAGGTTGGGGGTTCGAATCCTCCCTAGTTCACCAAAACAGCCACGGACAACTCCCTGGCTGTTTTTTTTTTCTCTCCGAATTGCCCTTCAATCCTTGCTCCCAAAGTCATAGCTCACGCCCACCGAATAGAAGAGGCCGAGCTCCCAGATCACGTCATGGGCCATGGACAGCAACACCCGGTCGTCCAGGCCGATGAACATGCATTCAATGATCCCTGCCCGGGTCGAGTACCGGATCCGGGGACTCAATTTCACGTCAAAACCCACCCCGAGGATGTTCTCGATGTTGTGTTGTTCCCGAAAGACCTCCACCGCGTGAATGTACAGCTCCCTGGAATCCGGCGGAGGTGCATCTCCCCAATAGGCATACATGTCATTGTGAAGTCCGGCGTAGAGATACTGGGTCTGGAAAAAGATTTCGGGGCGGATGGAAGAGTTGGACAGGTTGAATTTCCGGTTCACTCCGAGCACCGGTCCAAAATGCCTCAGGAAGGTTGTCGGCTGCACCCTGTCCTTGAACAAATTGTTCTGGTTGTCATAGGTGGTGCTGAAATGGTGGTATTTTAAACCCATCTCCAGACCGAAGTTCCCCATCGCCTTTTGGAAAACCAGCACGCCGCTCTTTCCGGTGTGGGTGTCGTGGTAGGCGAGATGAAGACTGTTCTGGGAAAAGCCAGACAAGGAAACCAAAAGGAGGTTGAGCAAAAAAACGTGTTTCATGGGACGGTTTGTTTAGGGTACAACTGATATACTTCGAATTCCATGGCATGGAAGGGCGAATGCAATCGCCTTCCCTTGGTAGGATAACGCATTTCGAATCGGCATCGTATGCGATCGGGCGGGTCTGTCGGGAAAACCGGGATCGAAACCCGAGGGTCTTTTTTGAAATCGCGGGATTTGGTACATTTGGGTGTGGAAATCCCGACGTGGGATGGAAACCCAAACGGAGACTGACATGATGGGACCAGCATTTTCGCCGCGGCAAGCCTTTCGGGTACTGCGCCTGATCTACCTTTCCATGAACACGGGACTGATCCTGTTCTTCTTTGTGGTGGTGAACCTGAACGGGTGGAGCATTCCCGGGTTCCGGGACGAGGTGGACATGCTTACCTTCGTGAATGTGTTGCTGCTGGTTTGCATTCCCCTGGGGTACTATCTGTCGAACCGGCGGATGGCCACCATCGAGGCGGGCAGTCCCTTTGCCCGGAAATGGGAGGTGTACCAGACCGCCATGATCATCCGCTGGGCGATGATCGAGGCCGTGTCCCTGTTTTCCCTGGTGGGCCTCATGCTTCTGGACGATGCCAAGCACCTGGTGCTCTTCATCCTGTGCATCCTGGTCTTTTCACTGAATTCGGTGACCAAGGACCGGGTGATCGCAGGTGCCAAGCTGAACCGGGACGAAGCCCGGGCCCTGGACCTCTGACAGTCCTCCGTCAGGAAGCGGATTCCTTTTGCAGGACCGACATGACCCGGGGACGGTAGCTGCGGCTCACGGGCAGAACCTCCTCCCCCACCTGCACTTCCTCCCGTGTGAAATGCGTGATCTTTCCCGAGTGGACGAGGAAGGAACGATGGATGCGCAGGAACATTTCGGGCAATTGCTCTTCCAGGTGGGAGATTTTTTCCTTGGACACCAGGGAAGCGCCGTCCTCCAGGTGGATCTTCACGTAATCGGCCAGGCTTTCCACGTACCGCACCCTGTCGTAGTCGATCCGGTGGGTTTTGCGGTCGGCCCGAATCGTGAAATGACCTGCCTCCATCCGGGTTTTCTCCGTTTCCAGCCGGGCAATGGCCGATTGATCCACAAAATAGTGCTTGATAAGCAGGAGGAAGGATTTGGCCAGCACAATGAAATACAGGATGATCGCCAGGGTGAACACATCGGTGAACAGGGGCGGGTGCTCGTTGATGCCGTAGTTCAGCATGATGATCATGGCCAGGACACAGGCCACCATTTCCAGGCAGACGGAAATGATGAGCATGTACAGTGAATAGAGAACGAAGGAAAAGAATTTCCGGGGGAAGAGGTAGCGCGGAACGAGGAAGTAGTTGAAGAAATAGGAAGTGCCCATCACCACCGGCATGAGCAGGGACACATAGTAGAAGGCGTCGGAATAGCCCTGGAACCAGTCTCCGAAAATCAGGGTGAGGGAGGTGTACACCAGGACCCAGAAGAGGATGTGTTGGTAAACTTTCATGTCCAAATGTGTCTGAAATTTCGGAAAAAACAAGACACGATTTGGCCATTATCGACAAACAACCGCTTTGCGGCCGGATTCGACCTTGCGCCGATGGGTCGTCTTCCCCTAGATTTGTCCCATGTTCTTTGTTTCACTAAAATTGACATGCTATGAAATCCTGGTTCATCGAGGGAGGTCCGCTCTTCATGAGCATCCTTTCCATTCTTTTCATCATCATTGTGGCGGTTGTGCTCTTTTTTGCCATTCAGATCGCTCAGGGAAGAGCCGGTAAAAATTCCCGATTCACCCATCAGCTCACCTACATCAAATCCATCGGGATCTTTACCCTCGTGGTGGGATTCCTGGGACAAATGGTTGGCTTGACGGCGGCATTCGACGCCATCCAGCAGGTTCAGGACATTTCTCCTGCTCTTCTGGCAGGCGGTTTGAAAGTCTCCATGATCTGTCCCCTGACGGGGGTTTTCTTCTACCTGCTTTCCGTCCTTTTCTGGTTTGTACTGGACCTGTGGTTCCAGAAAAGCCTGGGAAATGGCCAGAATGGGTAATTCTTCAGGTTAGCCGGAGGGCCGCTTCCCGGGGAGCGGCCTTCTTTTTTCTGTTTTGTGTCCGGGAAAAGCGTGTATCTTTGATAGCATCCATCCTGGATGGGGTGGTTCATCCTGGTCATTCCCATGCGCACGCCCGGTGTCATTCTCCTGTGTTTGTTGTGCCTTCCGGCCTTCCAGGCATCCGGTCAGACGATCCGTCTGGAAGCGGAAAACGGGGAGAACGCCCCTTGGGCCTTTTGCAGCCAGGCGGCGGAGGAACCGCTCCGGGTGCGGGTGGTGGATGCACAGGGTGCCGGACAGCCTTCCGAGCTCGTTCTCTTCCAGCTGGCGGGTCAGCCCGACGGAGCCAAAGGCGCCTCCCTCTCTCCCGCCTCGGCCTACACCGACAGCCTGGGTTGGGCCGGGGTGACCTTCACCGCCGGATCGGAGCCCGGCACCTACACCGTCTCCTGCCGGATGGCCCGCGGCTTTCCCGACAACGAAGTCCTCCTGCCCGTGAAGGTGCGGTCGAAGCACTGGGCCTACTTCCTGGTCATGGGTCTGCTGGGCGGACTGGGTCTCTTCCTCTTCGGGATGAACACCATGAGCGAAGGCCTACAAAAATCGGCCGGCGAAAAGCTCCGGGGCATCCTCGACATGGTGACCCGGAACCGCTTGAGTGGTGCGGCCGTTGGAACGGTGGTAACCACGGTGATCCAGAGCAGCAGCGCCACTTCGGTCATGCTGGTCAGCTTCGTGAACGCCGGCCTGCTTCAGTTCCGGCAAACCCTGCCCGTTCTCCTGGGTGCCGCCCTGGGCACGACCATCACCGCCCAGATCATCGCCTTCAAAATCACCGAATACAGCCTGCTGCTGGTGGCCGCCGGATTCTTCGTGAATGCCTTTTCCCGCAAGCAACAAGGAAAGGCCGTGGGTTCGGCCCTTTTTGGGTTCGGAGTGTTGTTCTTCGGCATGGAGATCATGTCGGACGCCATGGCCCCCCTGCGCAGCTGGGAGCCCTTCCTGGCCCTGTTGCTGCGCCTCGAAACCCCGGCTCTCGGCATTGCCGCCGGCTTCCTCTTCACCGCCCTGATCCAGTCGAGCAGCGCCTTCATCGGAATCCTCATCGTGATGGCTTCTCAGGGACTGATCACCCTGGATGCGGCCATCCCCCTGGTGCTGGGGTCCAACCTGGGGACCCCGGTCACGGCCCTGCTGTCGAGCCTGAAATCGGGAAAAGAGGCCAAGAAAGTGGCCCTGGCCTTCTTCCTGCTGAAGTTTTTTTCCGTTCTGATCTTTGCCTTCTGGACCGACCGCATGGCCCTTCTTCTCCGGGATTTCGCGCCGGAAGCCGCACTGACCCGCACCATTGCCAACGCGCACACGGTGGTCAACATCGTTCTCATGGCCGTCATGCTTCCCCTGACGCCCCAGGTGGCCGCCCTGGTCGACCGGATCGTGGGTGTGGCCGGGCCCGAAACCCGGCCCGTCCTCCAGGTCCGCTACCTCGACCGGTCCACCCTGTCCGCCCCATCCCTGGCTCTGGCCCTGGTGAAACAGGAAATCCTGGGCATGGGGCATGAAGTCCTGGCCATGTTCCGGAAAATCCTGGATGTGTTTTTGAAAAAGGATCCGGCGCCCCTGAGCGAAATCTACCGGAAGGAACAGGAGGTGAACTATCTGCGCGATGCCATCAAATCCTACCTCCTCGAGCTGAACCAGGGCGCCAAAGGGGCCAAGGAACTGGAAGCATCCTTCCAGATGTTGTATGCCACGGAAGAATTTGAAAAAATCGCCGATCTGATTTCCGGGAACCTGGCCAGCCGGGCGGAAAAATGGCTGCTGAAGGACTACCGGTTTTCCGAGGAGGGCCGGCGCGATCTCGAGACCTACCACGAGAAAGTGGCCAAGCAACTGGAACGGGCCCTGGAGGTGTTCGGGGAAGCCAACCTGCAGAAAGCGGCCCTGATGAAAAGCAAGCACAAGAGCTACCGGAGCCTGTCCCACGATCTGGAAAAGCAGCACTACGCCCGCATCATGGAAGGGATCGCCGAGTCGGTGCAAAGCAGCAAAACCCACCTGGAAATCCTCACCCTGTTCAGCAACATCGACAGCCGGGCCACCAACATCGCCCGGGTGGTTCTGGAATGGAACCGGAAGCCCGGCAAAAAACAAAAACCGAACTGAAACCCGTTCGAAAAACCACCCACCACGAAACCATCAACACCTGCAAAACAACCAACATCTGCAAAACAACCAACCACTGCCAAACAAACCACGCACCATGAAAACACAACCAGCACGCCTTCTCCTGTCCCTCCTCCTGTTTTCCTTCCTGCTGACCGCGCTTTCCGGCCAGGCAGGGCCCAACCCCCTGTCGGTCCAGTACGAGGAACTCACCGCCCCCGAGTTCATCCAGGCCATACAGCAATCCGGTGGCATTTGCCTGCTTCCGGCGGGCATCATGGAGAAACACGGACCCCATCTGCCCCTGGGAACCGATCTGTTCCTGTCCCGGGAGATCGCCCTTCGTGGGGCACACAAGGAATACTCCCTGGTGTTCCCTCCTTACTATTTCGGGCAGATTTTCGAAGCCCGTCACCAGCCGGGCACCGTGGCCTACAGCCCGGAGCTGGTATGGAACATCCTGGAAGAGACCTGCGAGGAATTGTCCCGGAACGGGGTCAAGAAAATCATCATCGTCAACGGACACGGTGGAAACACCCATTTCTTTTCCTATTTCTGCCAGTCGCAGCTGGCCAGGGAAACGGACTACCAGGTGTATTTGTTCACCCCGGACGACGGGGAGGTGGGAGATGAAATTGCCGCGTTAAGGACCACGGACTACGGCGGACACGCCGACGAGGTGGAGACTTCCATGATGGTGGCCACACGACCCGACCTGGTGAAGGCGGAACGCGGAGGCACGCAATCGGGGCGGGACCGGCAACGACTCCAGGACCTTCCCTTTGCCTACACCGGGATCTGGTGGTATGCCAGCTACCCCAACCACTACGCAGGGGACGGTTCAACGCCCAACAAGGAGATCGGGGAGCTCAGCCTGGAAAGCGACAGCGACCAGCTGGCTGAATTGATCCGCTATTTGAAGGCCAATGATCCCGTGGGAACCCTGCAGGAACAGTTTCACCGGGAAGCGAAAGACCCGCTGAAAACCGGACAATAGGAATACAGAGGAACCCTACAGGCCTTCCACGATGGCCACCGCGCGTTCGACGCAACGCGCGCAGAGGTTTTCCATCATGTGCTCTTCCTTGAATTTGCGTTCGCCCTCCTTGGAATTCAGGTCCACCCCGACGATGTCCCGGCACCGGGTGCTCTTGAATTCCCGGGTGAAGGTCCGGGTCAGATCCTGGACCTTTGCATAGGTCTTGTTCTTCAATTCGTCGTTGTTGTTGACTTTCTCGCCCATGCGGAGTCCGAGGACCATGATGGCACCCGTGACCGCCCCGCAGGTTTCCTGCGTTTTGCCCATGCCGCCTCCGAAACCTGCGGAGATCTTCTGGGTCAGTTCCTTGCTGAATTTCATGTCGTCGGCGAAGGAAAGGATCACCGACTGTGCGCAATTGTAGCCGGAGAGGAAGTACTCCCTGGCTTGTTCGGTCCGTTTCATGTTGAGGAAATTTCAGACAAGGTAGGAAAGAAAGTGACAGGATGGGCCGATCAAATTGACTACCTTTGAACAAACCCCACCCAGGAAAACAATTCTCTCCTGCCTCGCTGTTCTGGCATGGAAGGGGCGACATCGCCGGGGGTTTCCGGTGCGCGAAGGATGCACCCGCCGGATACTAAATCAGGGGGGACGAATTGAGGAGAAGGCTGGCGCCCTTGTAAATCATTACCGTGGAGAAACTCAGGATCACATGGCTGATGTCGTTGTGATTGAACCAGGGACCCAAGCCCCACTGGTAGCTGAAAATCACCGCCGATACCAACCCCACACCCACGGCCATGGTGAGCCGGAGAAGGGCCCGGTTGCCGGTTTTCCGGTACAAATGCACGCTCAGCATGCCCACGATGAGCACCATGCCGAAGATGGTGTAGTATTTGACCGGAGAAAACGCCACATTCCACACGGTGAAAAATGCCGCCAGTATGAACAGACACATGTTCAGGCGCTGGATGATCCGGGTAAAGGAAGGGTTGATCAGAGGCCGGGCCATTTCCAGCATGGCCAGGCTGATCAGAACCACCGACAGGAGAACCAGCATCCAGGACAACAACTTCCAGTGATCGGGAAGCTGGTAAAGGAAGGCATGGCCCAGTACGCCTCCGAACAGGGAACCGAAACCCAGGGTCAGGAAATAATACTTGAAATAGCGTTTGATCCGGCCGGGGCTTTCCACATGCCGGATGTTCAGGTAGGCGTAGAAGCAAATCGCCGCAAGCAACAGATCGGTGAGCACCGTCATCGGCTCATCAATCCGCAGGTTCCATATCTCGATGGAGGTTGGCATGACGTTTCCGTTCCCTGTAAAAATAGAAATCTTTCTGAAATTTCTTACTTTCGAAGGAAATTCTCCCTCTATATGAAACCTTTCCACGCAAACAACCGCCGCCTGACCTATCTGCTGGGCGCCCTCCTGGCAGGGACCACATTGTGGAGTCAGCAACCGACTCAGGCTTTTTCTTCCCAGGAAGATTTTGCCAGGAGCTTTGTGGAAAACCGACAATGGCCTTCCTATCGCGGCTACTACGCCAGCGGCTGGCTCGATGGCACCGGTTTGCCCGAACGGTTCGACCTGGCCACCGGGTCCAATGTCCGGTGGACCCTCCCCATCCCCGGCCTGGGTCTTTCCTGCCCGGTGATCTGGGACAACCGGGTGTTTGTTACAACGGCGATCAGCGACCGGGATACGGAAGGTTATAAAACAGGCATGTACGGCGACATTGCGCCCGTCGCAGACAGTTCCGAACACCGGTGGATCGTCTACTGCATCGACAAAAGCACCGGGACCGTCCTCTGGGAAAGGGAAGCCCACCGGGGGGTGCCCCTGGTGAAACGGCATCCCAAATCCTCCCATGCCAACACCTCCGTGGCCACCGACGGGCGGCATGTGGTCGCCTTTTTCGGAAGCGAAGGGCTTTACTGCTACGACATGGAAGGCACCCTGCTCTGGAAGCGGGACTTCGGCCTCATCCAGTCGGCATGGGACGTGGTCCCGGGAGCCGAGTGGGAGTTTTGCAGCTCGCCGCTGATCTCCGGAGAAAAGCTGATTCTGCAGGCCGACGGACTGAACCAGGCCTTTGTGGCCGCGCTTAACATTCGCACGGGAGAAACCCTTTGGCGGAAAGAGAGAAAGGAGATCGCCACCTGGTGCACTCCGAACCTGTATTACGACGGTCCCCGGGCCCGGGTGGTGGTCAACGGATACAAACACCGGGGCGCCTACGATCTGGAAACCGGGGAGGAAGTCTGGTCCATGGATGGCGGAGGCGACATCCCCGTTCCGGCGCCCATTGTCTGGAACGACCTGGTGTTCTTCAACAGCGCCCATGGCAAATTCGCCCCGCTGATGGCAGTTCACACGAATGCCACCGGCGTGATTCCCTTTCCGGAAAAATCCGAAGATGCAAAAGCCCCCCTGGCCTGGTTTCATCCCCGGAACGGTGCCTACATGTCCTCTGTGCTGGTTTACAAGGACCTGCTGTACCAGATCCGCTGGAACGGAAGCCTGCAGGTCTACCGGGCGGCAACCGGGGAGGAAGTGTACAAACAAACCGTGGAGGTTGGAAGTTTCATTGCTTCGCCCGTGGCTTCGGACGACAGGATCTATCTGGTGTCGGAGACAGGGGACCTGTTTGTCGTGCGCGCAGGGACGGAATATGAGCTTCTGGAGAAAATCCCTCTGGGCGAACCCTCCCTGGTCACCCCGGCCCTGAGCGACGGGGTCCTGATCCTCCGGACGGCCGGCAAACTGATCGCCGTGTCCGGTGAAACCTCCACCGACCTTCGCCCATGAGAATCCTGTTCCTCCCCCTTTCAATCGTTTTGTCAGCATTTTTACCGGCATGCGGACAGAATCAGGCCGGTCTCCGGGAACCGGATCCGACTGCGGGCTTGCCTGTCCTTGAGGAAGCCGGATTTCGCCAGGAATTTGCCGAAAATCGCCAATGGCCATCCTTTCGCGGCGTCTATGGCCGTGGCTGGCTCGATGGGCTCGATCTGCCCCCGGACTGGAACCGGGCCACCGGCAAGAACATTTTGTGGGAATGTGCATTGCCAGACTGGGGCTCTCCTCGCCCGTGATCTGGGAGGACCGTGTACCTTACCAGCGCCGTCAGTGAGGCGGACCAGGCATCAAGGACCGGCATCTACGGGGAAGGCGAACCCGCAGGACAGCTCGTCCACTGGTGGATGCCGGTCTAAGTGGTGGACAAGACCACCGGACAAATCCGCTGGCAACGAACCGCTTGCAGCTCGAATCCCGAGGTCCGGCGGCATCCCAACCTCCCATGCAAACTCCCACCATGGCCACCGACGGCACCCACGTCGCTGCTCTTCGGATCGGAAGGTTTGTATTGCTACGATGAATGGAACCCGTTTGGGAGAAGGATTCTCGGTCCTCATGAGCTCTGCCCGGGGAGCCGATCAGCCCAATGGGAATTGCTCCCCCCTGCTTCAATTGGGACGGATCGTCATCCAGGCCGACGTGAAAGACGGCCCGAACAGGGGAGCCCTGGATGCCGGCACGGGAGAATGGCTCTGGAAAAGGACTGGGACGATTGGCCCGGCTGGGCCACCCCGGCCATCTATTACCGGGAAGGAGGGCTCGTGGCTGTGAACGGTATCGAACACCGGGGAGGCTATGCCCTGGCCGACGCGGAGAGGAAATCTGGCGCATGTCTGGGGGCGGCGACGTGTCGGTGCCCACGCCCGTGCTGGATGGAGACCTGGTCTTTTTCAACAGCGCCCACGGACGAAACAGCCCCATCCTTGCCATCCGGGCAAATGCCACCGGGACTGTCCCCTATCCGACCGGCGAACCCCGTTGCGGAACCTGTGGTCTGGTTTCAGGACCGGGGCGGTTCCTACATGCAACCATGCTGGTGTACCGGGGTTCCTACAACCTCCGGTGGAACGGAAATCTGAGCTGCTTCAACGCAAACCGGAGAACTCCTGTACAGGGTATCTGTGGATACGGCAGTTTCATTGCCTCGCCCGTGGCTTCGGACGGAAAACCCATGCCATCAGCGAAGAAGGCAAGGTTTTTGTGGATGGAAGCGGGATCGACTTCGCCATTCTTTCAGAATCCGATCTTGGGGAGACCACCCCGTCCACCCCGGCGTTGAGCGACGGCCTGATCCTGTTTCGAACCGTGAAGGGACTCGTTGCCGTCGGGAAAGAACACAAACGTTGAACCGCCATGAAACCATTGCAACGCCGAAGCTCAAAAATCCTGTTTGCTTCTCTGCAATCAGCCTGTCCCTGCTCAGTTCCTGTCGGGCCGACCAGCCGGAAAAATACATACCGGCCACGGAAAGCCGGCGGGAAAAGTTCAGCACCCCGGAGCCGGGACATACATCAAACCTCTGGCTTACAAAGTTATGCAGGAAGTAAACCAGGTCATGGAGGAACCGGAAAGCTTCAAACAGCCGCCCGAATGGATGATGAATCTGGTCACGGCAAGTCAAAAGCTGACACTCGACACTTATCGGCCCGAGGAGCACCGGATGCTCCTTCGGATTTATTACCCTTCGCGCAGCAGCCTGGAAGAACCGCATCCTTGATCCTGTTTCTGCATGGCGGCGGGTTCGTGTCTGAAGTGTGGAGGAGTATCATCCCAGCGTCAGCAACTGGCGAAGGTCACTGATTGCATCGTTCGTATCGGTGGAGTACAGGCTGGCTCCGGAACATCCCTTCCCAATGGCGGTGGACGATGAAGCCATGCCTGGCTCTTGGTGATGGAGCATGCGGTCGAATTATGCCGACCCCTCCTCGGTCTATGTCAAGGGCGACAGTGCTGCGAACCTGGCCACGGTTCTCAGCCTCAAATGCAGGGACGAAGGCCTGCCCCAGCCTCAGGGCCAGATCCTGTATCCGTGTGACCTTCGCCGAGACACCTCGTCGATCCAGGCAGTATTTCGCCAGAACAAGGACAGCACCTACATTCGAGCTAAGGAATTCTCCGGATGCGGTGCGCAAGGCCTACATGGTGGGACGAAACACTGGGCCAACCTGCTCCATTCGTCGCCTTTGGAAGCCTCCTCACTTCCGATCTGGCCCCGGCTCTGATCATCACAGCCGAATGCGATCCCCTGCGGGGACGACGGCCGGGCCTATGCCAGAAAACTGAGCGAGGCCGGTGTGGAGGTAACTCACATGGAATACAGCGGAAATTGATCCGCGTTTGAGTTTTCGCTACGATCCTTCCTGACGCCGTGCATGCCATGAAACAGATCTGGACTACATCCGGACGGGTCAAAAATTTCGTGAACAGGAATATTGGCAGTTTGAAATGCTATATTTATGCTCGCCAGGAGTCTACGAATGGCCGTCAAGCATCTCAAACCAACCTACAGAAGCCCGCAAGAACCTGCCCTACACCACCCTGATCACCCTCGGTCTTGGTGTGGGAATGGCGACGTTGCTGATCACCATGCAGTGGTCGGTCTGGCACAGCGCTACGACCGCAGTTTCCCGATCACGAACGGATTTACCGATTGACCTTCGAGGAACGGACCGACAACTTCAGCGCCAGCAGAGCAGCGCATCCTGTACGGCGAAGCTCTCCTGAAGATCGCTTTCACCGACCAGATTCTGGCATTTCCGGAACCGTCGCCTGCCCCCTTCCGCAAGGCAGCCATTCTTGTCGAGGACTGGTCCCATTACGATGAATTTGCTCGAGTCCGATCCCGCTTTCTTGAAATCTTCCAGCCCAGGATTGTGGCCGGGCAGCAAAACAAATCTTCTCACCAACCCCAAAACAGCCGTCTTATCCGCCTCCACGCCCGGAAACTTTACGGAGAGGAGGATCCCATCGGAAAAAGCTTCCAGCTGATGCATCAGTCTGATGTCTCGCCCACCGCCTCCATTACGGTGGTGGCCGTCATGGAGGATCTGCCGGTCCGGTCCCATTTCCGATTTATGGCTGACCGGGCCTCTCTCAACCGGAGGAGTTTGAAGGATCGGCCTGGGCCTACATGAAAATTGCCGAAAACACGGACCCACTGGATGTGGAAGCCAAAATCAAAGACTTCATCGGCGATCATGTGGAAGCGGAACTCGGAGATCTCATCTTCCCCCATCTTCAACTGGTCCGGCACATCCATCTGAAGTCGACAAACCCAGGGAAATACTGCCCAACATGCAGTTCCGGGAGCGTGGTGATTCTCTGTGGCCGGTTTTTTGGTCTTCCTCCTGGCCTGGTTCAATTTCAATTCTTCTTTCCTTCATGCAACCAGATGAACATGCAGCGCCCAGGATCCAGCAAATGGAGCCGGGAGAAAGGAATTCCGCAACTAGTTTTTTTCCGACAGCATCCTCCCTGAGCCCTGGGCCTGGGTACGGGAATTCTTCTAACCCCTTCTCCCGTTCGCAGATCCAGCTGTTGTCGGGGAACCCATTTTTGAGAAGGGCGGATCCTGATCGGAGGCACAGTGGCTGTGGCCATCCTCTTTGTGGTGAGTGCATTTGCCACCACGGCGATCTCCACTAACCGGCTGTACGGGCACCTGCAAAAGAAATTCCTGTCGGGTCACCAGTCCGGACCCAACGTGCACGCAAGCACCCGTTTGTGCGGGCCATGATCGTGCTGGAATTCATCATCACCTTCCTCCTTCTGTCCAGAATCTGATCATGGTGAAAAACAAACCCGGTATGCCATGGACAGGCAAATGGGATCGGGCCGTCCGGATGCCATCCACCTTCACCACCTTCACCGGCCGGTGGTGGACGCCTTCCCTCTCTTCAAGGAAAAGATGCTGGAAAGTCCCTACGTCAGCGAGGTCTCCGGATCCCTGGAGGAGCCCACCGGCGAGAACATGGATGCCATGACTTTCGATCTCAACGGCGTGGACGAAGGAGAGAAGCGATCTTACATTTTTCCTGTGGACGAGGATTTTCTGAGGTTCTATGATCAGAAGATCCTCGGCAAGGACATGCCCGAGGATTACAATTACCTGGACTCGGCGGATTATTACATCCTCAACGAAACGGCAGCCAACATGCTGTCCGACAACCCGGAAGACCTCCTGGGCAGCCAATTGTCCCTTCACTATTCTCATCCGGGCTTCATCTGGCCCGGCCCGGTCATCGGCATCGTGGAAGACTTTCATTTTTCGGGTCTGGAATTCGAAATCACCCCCATGGTGATTTTCCCGAAGTACACCTGGATGTATTGCTTTTCCATTTTGCCGGAAGGAAATCCGGAAAACGCGGTGAACCACCTGAAGATGGTCTGGCAGGAACTGTTCCCGGATTACCCGCTGGAATACCAGACCATGAAAGAGCTTCCAATGAGCAATTGTACGGACCGGAAATCAAACAGATGCGGATCCTTTCCGGTTTCAGCTTCATTTCCCCTGGTGATCGCCGGTCTCGGACTGTTTGCCCTCAGCGGGTATTTCATGCAACGGCGGGTGAAACCCTCCGCCATCCGAAGGTCCACGGTGCCGGAATGTGCACATCATGGTGCCCCCAGCTGGCTTACTATCTTTGGCTTTCGCTGATTTCATCCGCCCTGCCATTCCCGTTTCTCTTCCCGATGGAGCGGTGGATGCGAAATTTCTCCTACTGCGCCGACATCCCATTCTGGCTGTTTCGCCTGCATCCTCGTGCTTGTCCTGTTCAGCTGGCTCGCCATCGGCTACCACAGCATCAGCCTTAAGCCCGGTTGAATCCCGTGAAATTTCTCCGGGATCAGTAAAGAATGGGCATAGATTGAGAGGGCTGCAGCCCTCTGCCGGCCTTATTTACAAACACTTTTATTAGATTTGCTTTCCTCAACTTTCAATTACTTAACACAATTCAAACTCCACATGACGAATCATAAAAGCTATTCAACCTGGCAACAATGGTCGCTGGTCATTCTGCGCGTTGCCATTGGATGGCACTTTCTTCACGAAGGGCTATCCAGGCTATTGAATCCCAATTGGTCATCCCTTGGATATCTGATGGATTCCAAAGGCCTGTTCGAAGGCATGTTCCACTCCTACTGCGGAACTCTGGTATGCTCAATGTGATGGATTTCCTCAATGTCTGGGGACTCATCTTCATCGGGGCGGGATTGATCCTCGGATTGTTCACCCGTTTTGCCGCTTACGCCGGCATGTTGTTGCTATGCTCAATACCTTTCCCATCCCGCCATCATCGGCGTGAGTATGCCATGCCGTCGGAAGGCACTACATCTGGTCAACAAGAACCTGATCGAGCTGATCACGCTCTGGTGATCACGCTCTTCCCCAGTGGCAGGAAATTGATTGGATCGCTTTTGTTTCACAAAAACAGTAGAACCTCATGTCAGAAAGACAACACCCCCAAAGGATCCCAAATAACAGAAGGGACGTCCTGAAAGGACTGGCCACGGTCTCGTCGTGGGCGCACTGGCCTATGGCACTTTCCGAAGAAAGGCAGGATTACATCCGTGCAATCACAAGCTGGCCAGCGAGCTCAACATGAGCCTGGAGAGCGTCACACTTCTACAAACATGACGGCGAAACCATCCGCGTTGGAATCATCGGTTTCGGCATCCGGGGACCCCAACTGCTCGGAAGGTGCCGGATTTGTCCAGCCCTCCACCGTTGATGGCTGGAAAGAAGCCGGAACGGGTCGGTACGAGACCTTCCTGGAGCAGGACGATCTGAACATCAAGATCACCGCCGTGCGATTTGTTCGACGTTCGCGCCGAACGCGCTCAACCGCAGGAGCCAACATCAACCGAAGGAACCGGCGGAACCATGGGCGACAAACCCAAACGCTACGCCCGCTACCAGGACCTGATCGCCGCCCCGGACGTGGATGCCGTGATCATCGCCGCCCCGGACCATTGGCATGCCCAAATGGTCATCGATGCGGCCAATGCAGGCAAACATGTGTACTCCGAGAAAGGCTTCACCCGCACCCTGGAAGAAACCTATCTGGTTCGGGACGCTGTAAAACAAAGCGGGGTGGTGTACCAGTTGGGTCACCAGGGCCGTCAGACCGAAAGCTACATCAAAGCCAAGGAAGCCATCGACAAGAAATTGCTGGGAGACATCAACCTCATCGAGGTCTGCACCAACCGGAATTCCCCCAACGGAGCCTGGGTGTACGACATCCACCCCGATGCAAACCCCCAAACGGTCGACTGGGCCCAGTTCGAGGAGCCCTGCGAAGTCAAGCATCCCTGGAGCCCGGAGCGGTTCTTCCGTTGGAGGTGCTGGTGGGATTACGGAACGGGACTGTCCTGCGACTTGCTGACCCACGAATTCGATGCCATCAACCAGATTCTTGGAATGGGCATTCCCAAATCCGTGGCAGCTTCCGGCGGGGTGTATTACTTTGAAAAACCCGAACATTTCGTCAATGAGGTCCGGGACGTACCCGATGTGTGGAACGTGATCATGGAATACCCCGATCGCAATTTCAGTCTCCTGTACAGCGCCACGCTGGCCAACAACCGGGACCGGGGCAAGGTCATCATGGGCCACGACGGTTCCATGGAACTCGGGAACACCCTGAGTCTCTATGCCTGCCGCGACAGCACACGGTACAAAGACCAGATCGCCAACGGCCTCATCGATCCCGAAGTGCCCATCTACAGCTACATCCCTGGACGGGACAACGTGGATGGCATCGCCACGGCCACCGAACAGTATTTTGCAGCCCGGGGCCTGCTTTACACCTACCGGAACGGCCGGCGGGTGAACACCACCCACCTCCACATCGCGGAATGGATCGAATGCATCCGGGAAGGAAAACAGCCCAGCTGCAACATCGACCAGGCCTTCGAAGAAGGCGTGGCAGCCGCCATGGCCACAATGGCTCACATGGAAAACCGCACCATTTTCTGGGATGCGGAAAACGAGCAGGTGGTCCGGGGTTAGGGTTCCTGGCTTGGTGGGTTGGATTTTTGATAGTCCTCCCACAACGCATAGATCTCGGTGTAGATCTGAATTTCGGAACAGTTGTAGCTGCACTTCATGTGCACCTGAAGATAGGAGAGGAAGTCCAACAGGGCTTCCTCTTTCAGTTGGGTGATTTCCCCGACTTCACGGGCCCCCGTGATTTCTTCAAATCGATCGATCTTTTCCCGGTTCCGCTCTTCCCAGAACAATTCCCTGGCATTTTGGGCTTTTTTGTTGTATTTGTAGTAGAAATAGGATGCCGGCGATGTCACCAGCATTCCCAAGCCCTTCAGGGCAGCCGCATCCATTCCCACGGGTACATAATCCGGATCCTGGCGTTGAAAACCAAGGCTTTCCCCATCGTCTCTGTTGGTTCCATGGTGGTGATGGCCGATTTGAAGTCCTGATAACTGGAGCCCCAGGTAAACACTTTGGCTTCCGGCAGTTCATAACCCGGTTTCGCATCCGGACACTTTGGCCCTGTCCCAAAGAACCGGCTGCAATCAGGGTATCGTGGCAGCTGATGTTCCGGAACAGAAGCGTGTCCCTGGTGCTCACCCGGATTTCGAACACACCGAGGTTCGTACTGATGGCACCGGCACCCGTTCGAAGGTTGATCACGTGGGTGGCGACCAGGGCCCTGTACTCAGAATCATACACCACCCCCCGCAACAAATAGGTGGTATCGGCCGGTTCGAATTCCATGGCACGTCGGGCCGGAGATGCAAAGAGAGTCGAAGATATGCAGGTCAGCGCGAGCAGACCCAACCAGGGCAGGCGGTTCATGCATCAAAAATATCAAATTCGGGACGAGATTGTTCTTTCCTTAACATCCCTTAACCAACTTTAAAGTCTTTCAGGAATCCATGAACCATCGGGGACAAAATCTGTTGTATGGGAAGACAACCAGAGAACACTTCCATGACCGCCATCACCTTTCTCGACACCAACACCCTGGGCCATGTGGACAACATGAAGCTCCTTTCCAAATTGGGCAAACTCGAGGTGCACGGGTCCACCGACAAGGATCAGGTTGTGGAACGATGCCTGGGCAAGGAAGTGGTCATCGTGAACAAGGTGAATCTGGGAGCAGACATCCTGCGCCAGCTTCCCGATCTGAAGTTGATATGTTGCAGCAACCGGTGTGAACAACGTGGACCTGGAGGAAGCGGGGAAGCGGGGAATCTCCGTGAAAAACGTGGCCGGCTACTCCACCGATTCCGTGGCCCAGTCCACCTTTTCCATGTTGCTGTACCTGATCAACAAGCCCTTTTACTATGACCAGTATGTCAAAAGCGGCGCCTACGCCAAATCCAGCAGCTTCACCCACCACCAGGAAATGTTTTGGGAGCTCAAAGGCAAGCGACTGGGCATCATCGGATTGGGGGCCATCGGCCGCCAGGTGGCACGAATCGCAGAATCCTTCGGAATGGAAGTGGTGTTCTACTCCACCACCGGCCGGAACAACCATGTGTCCTACAAACGGTTCGAGCTGGAGGACCTGCTGAAAAGTTCCGACGTTGTATCCATTCACGCTCCGCTCAACGAACGCACCCACAACCTGATCACCTACGACCGGATCAAACTCATGCGGCCCTGCGCCATCCTCCTGAATCTGGGCCGGGGAGGCATTGTCAACGAACGGGACCTGGCCCGCGCTCTCAATGAAAACCTGATCGGAGCAGCGGGAGTGGACGTGCTGGAGGAAGAACCCATCGCCAAGAACAGCCCCCTTCTCCGACTGTACGACCGGGACAAGATCATCATCACCCCTCACATGGCATGGGCCTCCAGGGAAGCCCGGGAGCTGCTGGTGGAGAAGATTGCCAAGAACATCGAAGTCTTCCTTCAGGAACGGGAACATTGAGTAAAAAAAAAGGGGCGCCATTGGCAGGCAACCCCCTTTCAGTTTCCATTGAGGGAGGATACCCCTACAGCGTCTTGATCTTGATGTTCCGGAACCAGACCTTGTTGCCGTGGTCCTGCAGGGCGATTTTCCCTTCGGAGGGCACGTTGGCCCAATCCGGGTTCAGGCCGGGGAATTTGGAACCTGCAACCAGTTCGTTCCATTCGGGAGTCCCCATCTGGTATTCCACCACAACCACACCGTTCTGGATGTGCTTCACATGGCCGTTCTCATGGATGACCTCGGCGGTGTTCCACACCTCGGCACCGAGGGAGTTTTGGGGATCGGCGGGAATCAGGTCATACAGCGACCCGGATTTGCGGTTTCCGTTCGTCCCGAGTTGGGCATCGGGATGCTTTTCATTGTCCAGCACCTGCATCTCGGGAGCGGTAAAAAAGATGGCACCGAAATCCGCATCCTCGTTCCCCAGGTAAAAGATTCCGGAATTTCCGGCTTCTTCGATTTTCCAGTCAATCTTGAGATGAAAATTCGCGTAGGACTCCTTGGTCACGATGTCGCCACCGGTGCCGTCCACATCCGGATTGAACATGATGCATCCGTCTTCCACCACCCATTTGTCGGGAAAGTAATCTTTTTTGAAGCCCTTCCATGAATCGGTGCTCTCCCCGTCGAACAGAAGGACGAAGCCTTCCGCTTTCTCTTTCCGGGAAAGTGTGTTGGGTTCCTCATCGGTGGAGCAGGCAGTCAAAACGGTGGCACATGCGGCGAGCACGGCCAGAAACATGGTTTTTCGCATAGTTTGAAGGTTTAGTGAAAATTTAAGAGGGATTAAAATTGAGAAAAGTTTATCAAAAAACAAACTTGACTTCCGTTCAAGAATTCAGTAATTTGGATGTCACAAAGGTGAAACCGTCATGGCACAACGTGTGCACAGCCGGCAAAAAGATTCCTTTCTGCGTGAATTGATCGTTCTGCAGGATCAGCTCTATTACTTCGCCCTGCAGCTTACCGAGAACCGGGAAGAAGCCCGCGACCTGGTACAGGAGACCAATTTCAAAGCCCTGAACAACCGCAGCAAGCTCCACCACCACGACCATCTGAGGGCCTGGTTGTACACCATACTCAAGAACACCCACATCAACTACCTGCGCAGCAGCCAGAACAAACAGATGGTGTTCAATACCGAGGAGGTGGAAAACACACAGAACCAAAATGGTTCCGATCAAAAAAATCCGGAAGATTTGTATATGCTCAAGGAATTGCATCACCTTCTGAACCAACTTCCGGAAAATTTCGGCAAACCGATCCACATGCACCTGGCCGGCTTTTCCTACAAGGAGATTTCGGACAAAATGCACATTCCCATCGGAACCGTCAAGAGCCGGATCCATCTGGGAAAAAAGGAATTGAAGAAAGTGTACCTGGCCTGAGGTCTAAACCAGATCGCAGGCATCGGCAGGCATCCAATGCTTGTCCTTTCCCTCCCACTTCACATTGCAGCCGATGGGATTGGTTACCGGAACCGAAACCTTCCGACCCGAGGTCAATTCATCCAGAACCCGGTCCAGATCCCGTTCCCGGATGAGTTTCGCATCCCGGGGCTGGTCGACGGCCCGACCCGTATACACGAGCTTGCGTTCCTCATCGAAAACATAGAAATGCGGCGTGCGCAGGGCCCCGTAGGCCAGGGCCACCTCCTGGCTTTCGTCCCGGAGGTACACCCAGGGGAAATCGTGCCGCTTCATCCGTTCCACCATGTGGGGGAAATCATCTTCCCGGTAGGTGTTGGGGCTGTTGGAATTGATGGCGACAAAGTCCACGCCCATCGGAGCAAAGGTCAGCGCGGTTTTCCTGGTTTCTTCATCGGAACCGATGACGTAGGGGCAATGGTTGCATGTAAAAAACACAACCAGGAACCTGTTTGTAAAATCCTTCAAGGAAACCATCCGGCCGTCTGTGGCCGGCAAAGAAAACGATGGTGCGGATGCACCGGTTTGCAAAGTAAATCCCATGTTTCAAATTTTTGAATGATCCTCCGGAGGAGGGGTGCAATCCGGCCGGAACCTGAGTACTATACAAACAATTGTTAAAAATGTTTATTTCTGTGGCAGTTGGCAACAAAAGAAGGTCATGGGATGTTGAATTTGCAATGAAACAATGGATTGTCATCGCATGGATGCTGTTTGCCCTGATTCCCGGAGCCCGGTCGGAGGGACCGGTCACGGTGAACCGGGAACAGCTGGAGGCGTTGTTGACGCCTCGTTCCGACACCACCTATGTGGTCAATTTCTGGGCCACCTGGTGCTCCCCCTGCGTCAAGGAATTGCCTCATTTTGAAGACCTTCACCGAAGCCTGGAAGGTCAGAATGTGCGGGTGATTCTTGTGAACCTGGATTTTCCCGGCCAGTACGATCGGCGGGTGGTGCCCTTTCTTCAGGAAAAGGAAATCACAGCCGATGTCCTGCAGATGACCGACCTGAACTACAACGAATGGATCGACCGCGTCGACCCATCCTGGTCGGGCGCCATCCCCGCCACCCTCATTCTGAATGGGGGAAAAAGGCTGTTTTTCGAACAGGAGTTATCCAGGAATGAGCTATTTTCACATGTACAACAAATCCGCAATTGAGATGAAAAAGTTTCTCTGCTATTGACCCTTCTCTGGTTGGTCTGATCCAGATCCATGCCGAGGTGAAGCCCGGAGACAAAGCCGTTGCATTCAGCCTGAAAAACGTGGATGGCAAGCAAGTTTCCCTCGCCGATTACCAGGGCCAGAAAGGGGTGATCCTTGTGTTCACCTGCAACCCTTGTCCCTTTGCCAATGCCTATGAGCAACGCATCATTGCCGCTACATCAGAAATATGCCGCCCAGGGCTATCCCGTGAGTGGCCATCAATCCCAACGACGAGGCCCTCTCCCCGAGGACAGCTTCGATCACATGGTGACAAGGGCCAACGAGCGGAAATACCCCTTCCCCTACCTCAAGGACGAAAGCCAGGAGGTGTACAAGGCCTATGGTGCAACCAAGACCCCGCACATCTTCCTGCTGGTGAAAGAGGGCAAGGATTTCAAAGTGGCCTACATCGGCGCAATCGATGACAATGCCATGGATGCCGCCTCGGTGGGAAGCCGCTACCTGGAGGATGCCATCGCTGCCCTGATGAAGGGAGAAACACCGAAAACCACAAGCACCAAAGCCATCGGCTGCACCATCAAAGCCAAACCTGACACGGAAACCGATGTCGTACATCATGCAAGCCGGGGCTACCCGGCTTTTTTTTGTACTTTTGCGCCACATTTTCAAAACCATCTCCATGAGCTTCGATCTCAAAGAAATGCTGGCGACCTTCATGGTGTTGTTCGCCATCATCGACATCCTGGGGTCCATACCCATCGCATTCTGGACATCAAGGGGAAAAACGGAACCATCTTCCCGCTGCGGACCACCCTGGTCACGCCTACGCCATCATGTTGCTTTTTCTGTTCATCGGCGAGCCGTTGCTGGGTCTGTTTGGCGTGGACATCTCCTCCCTTCGCCATCGCCGGTTCGGTCATCCTCTTCCTCATGGGGCTGGAGATGGTCCTGGGCGTGGAGATCTTTCGACATGAAGGCGGAGGAGGCGGTGCCATCGTCCCCATTGCCTTTCCCACTCATTGCCGGGGCCGGGTCCATCACCACCCTGTTGTCGCTGCGTGCCGAATACCATTCGGTCAATATCTTCCTTGCCCTTTCCTGAATATGATAATTGTATCTTGTCCTCCGACTGACTTAGCCGATTTGAGCACTTGCTCGGACCTAGCCGGACTGCACATTCTGCGGAGATTTTTTGGCATCATCCTGCTGGCCATTGCCATCAGGCTGTTCCTTTCCAATACAGGGATCGAGCTGACGAAAGGAATGTAAATGAGAGGATTGTTCATCTTCCTGATTCTTGTATCCCTGTCATCCTGTGCAGACAGCGACCTGTCGTGGATCGCCATCGAAAACGAGACGCAGGTTCCGATCTATGCCTTGCCCTATTCTTCCGAATTCACCCGACGGACAGTGGACGGACTAACGGATGAATTCTACAGCATTGCCTGCGATTGTCTGGACGAAAAGTTCGCCTATTTCTCCTTTTACTACGACAGCCTGATCATCTTCATCAAGGACCACGACGACGCGCCTGTGAAATTTTCAAGGACGGAAGTGCCGTAAATTACGATGCAACGCTCAATCCCTTCACCAATCCGGAGGTATGGAAGACACGCAGCTTCCATCGGCACATGGAGGGCAACGGCCAGGGAGAGCCCTCGTGGAGAAACAAATTTGGGAGCACTATTTCGGCATCGAGACCGAGAAGATCAAATCCTGTCCGACACCCTGATGCGCACAGCAGGTCCGATCTGACATCCCCGGAATCAGGGACGGATCACAACCTAGACAACAAAGCTTCCGCCATTTGATCCCGGCTCAGTTCCACGGGATGGTTCTTGTGGGAGGTAAACTCAGGATGCAGGGCACATCCCCAACCGTCCTCCGAAGCTTGACAGGCCCGGCATTTCCAGGATACTTGCAAAATGAATGAGCTTTTCCTTGAATGCCTGCAGGTACTCTTCGTCGGTCTTGTATTTGAAGTCGGCAAACACCTTGCTGGCAATCAGCATTTTCTGCAATGCCGGATGATCCGGTTGCGCAAGAAGGTTGTCGATGGTGGATGCAAACACCGGGGCCATGAGTGTTCCGCAGACCACCCCGTGGGGGATGTCAAAGAACCCACCCAGGGGTGTCGCGAAACCATGAACAAGACCCAGGCCGGCATGCGCCAGGGTGATGCCGGAGAACATGGCTGCCAGCGCCATTCCACCACGCGCCTCCAGATTTTCGCTTCCCTCGAGAAAGGCCCGGAGCAAATAACGTTTTACCTGCTTCAACCCTTGCAGTGCCAGGGCATCCGTCATGGGATTGGATGCGGTTGACACATAGGATTCCAGCAACTGGCTGAATGCATCCATCCCGGAGGATGCCGTCAGTGTTGGTGAACAGGAGAGCATCAATTCCGGATCGATGAGGGCAACTTCCGGAATGAACCGATCGTGACGCAGGGATTTCTTGAATCCGTGTTCTCCGATTTCTGAAATCACCGCATTCTTGGTCATTTCACTTCCCGTGCCCGAGGTGGTGGGAACCGCAATGAAGGGAATCTTCAGACCGGGGTGGGTTTTCGTTCCCACCCCTTCCAGGTATTCCTTCACGCTCCCTTCCACCGGAAGCATGGCGGAAACGGCTTTCCCGCCATCCATGACACTGCCTCCCCCCACGGCCACCACCACTTCCACGCCCTTCGACCGGTACTTCTCCGCGATCCCGTCCACCAGCCGGGGAGAAGGTTCGTGGGGAACCACCTCCTGGGAGATGTCCAGTCCGGAGGTTTTCAACAGATCCAGGATGTCCCGTCCCTGGGACGAATCCTGCAGGGCACTGGATCCAGTGAGCAGCAGGGCTTTCCTTCCATACCCGGCCACAAGACCGGGAAGATCGCTTCGCTTTCCCCTGCCATAACGTATTTGTGGCAGGGAAGAGAAATGAAAGGGTTCGATCATAGGGTTCGATTTTGTGTAAATATAAAAAAACTGCGTCAGCCCCGCCCTTCCCGGTCAAGAAAGCTTTGCCCATGGAAATTGCGGTTTTTACGCAGCTGTTGTACGTAGTTGTTCCACCTCGAGACAGGTACCTGCCCGGATGCGCGGCATGGAGAGATTCCTGACATTTGTCATGTAATCCGAATCAAAGGTCTATGAAACACGGAATCCTGCTTTTCAGCGTTGTCCTGCTTGCCCTGTGTGCCAGCCCGGAACCGCCCAAGGAGAAGAAACGGGAAGAGAGGAAAGTGAAGATGCCCCTCATTCTCGAAAGCGAACTGAACGATGTGGTGAAAGCCGGAGCCTGAAAGTCGGGCCCCACCCGGAAAGTTTGAACGTTCTGACACAGGCTGGCTGGGTGATGCGTGCCGCATTTATTATTGAAACGCCTCCCGGATTCGGGGGCGTTTGTTTTTTTTACCTTTGAAGGAATCCACACACGCTCCCATGACCCGACGTGCCATCCATCAAAGCTCACTCCGCTTGTGCGCCGCCCTGTTTCTGTCGCTCCTTGCTTGCACCCGGGCCAATCCGACCCAGCCACCGGGAGTGGAAACGGAATACCGAAAATCCGAGCACCAGGTTGCCATGCGGGACGGAGTCAAACTCCACACCATCGTTTATACACCCCGGGATACAAGCCGGTCCTACCCCATTCTTCTCTGGCGGACCCCCTATTCCATCGGTCCCTACGGTCCGGGCATGCGCTCTCCGCTGACCACCAATCCCTGGCTGCTGGAGGAGAAGTACATTTTCGTGTTTCAGGATGTGCGGGGCAAATACATGTCGGAGGGGAATTTTGTGGACATGCGGCCTGTGCTGGACGCCCACAACGAGGAGACGGACACAGACGAAACCACCGACACATGGGACACGGCCGAATGGCTGATCCGGAATCTGGAAAACAACAACGGGAAGATCGGCCTCTATGGCATCTCCTACCCCGGTTTCTATGCGGCCCTGGCCGGGATCAACGCACATCCCTCCGTGGTCTGCATCAGTCCCCAGGCCCCCATCTCAGATTGGTTTCTCTGGGACGACATGCACCACAACGGCGCCCTGACCCTCCCCCTGGTCTACAACTTCTTCCGGTCCTTCGGGGTGGACAGACCCGTTCCCTCCCCCGACCGGCAGCCGGGCCTGGGACGGCCCGAGGGCGATGCGTATCATTTTTTTCTGGAACTGGGTCCCCTCCGAAACGTCAATGAACAATTGCTCCACGGGGAAATTGACTTCTGGAACCAGGTTACCGAACACCCCGACTACGATAAATTCTGGCAATCGAGAAGCACGCTTTCCCACTTCCGGGACGTGACTCCGGCCGTGCTGACGGTGGGCGGATGGTTCGACGGGGAGGATCTTTCCGGAGCCCTTCACACCTATGCCGCCATCGAGGACCAAAGCCGGGACACCGAAAACACCCTGGTCA
>JAWKKO010000027.1:0-48268 GCA_041393235.1 Bacteroidales bacterium | reverse complement strand
CATCTCACCCGTGCATCCTCGCCCGAAGATCACCACGGCGTCCTTGAGACAATCCTGGTTGATGCTGTAGATGTCCTCGGCACTCAGCCGCAGGCCGTTGTCCTGCATGTCCTGCAGGTTGTATTTTTCGATGAGAAGGGGGATCCACATCCCTTCCTTGGCCGACAACAGGGACGGCATAAAAAGCACAAGGATCAACAGCCGGGTCCCGACGGACCGGCATTTCATTCGCAGTTTGGCTGACATAGGATTTGTTTTAATTCGTGATACACGCGTTGGACGGGCAGACCCATGACATTGAAGTAGGATCCCCGGATGTCTTCCACGGCGACATGGCCGATCCATTCCTGGATGCCGTAGGCACCCGCCTTGTCCATGGGATGGCACGTCGATACATAGTGCCTGATTTCGTCCTCACTGAGCCGGGAAAACCGGACATCGGTCCGGGAAACGAACCCCTTCTCTCCGTCCGCCCACCGGAGAAACACGCCGGTGTAGACCTGGTGGGTGTCGCCGGACAGGGTTCGCAGCATGGCCAGGGCCTCTTCTGCACTTCCGGGTTTTCCCAGTTCCCTTCCCCGGTGCCAGACCACCGTGTCGGCGGTCAGCAGAATCTGTCGGGGACCCAGTGTCTCCCGGAAGGATTCCGACTTGTGACGGGCCAGATGGAAGGCGATTTCATCCCCCGAAAGGCCGGACGGGTAGGTCTCCTCCCCATGGCGGGTCCGGACCACCCGGAAGGGCAGGCCCAGTTGTTCCATCAGCTCCTTTCGCCGGGGCGACCCGGACGCGAGGAGGATTTCGTATGTTTTCAGTCGTCCGTCCAACATCAATACCTGTAATTCACCAACACAAAGACCAGACCCGCATACAGAATCCCGAACAGCATGATGAACTTGATCAGGAGGCTGGCCCGGCGGTACTGCTTTTTGTCTTTGGCGGAAATGATCTGGATGGAAAGGAGGAGCAGGGGGAGGATCAAAAACACCACAAAGTAGGCCAGGGAAAGGAAATCGGGAGGATCCACCGAAAAAACGATGTGGCGGAACAGCAGGTACACCAGCATGCCCAGGGTGACCGACACCAGAAAGAGCACAATGGCCTTGGTCCAGCCGGATCCCAACACGATGGGCAGGGTTTTCATCCCGTAGGCATTGTCGCCTTCAAAATCCTCGGCGTCCTTGACCACCTCCCGGATCAGGGTGGTGAGAAAGGCAAAGAAACTGAACCCGCCCACCCAGGCCGCCATGTAGTTGAAATTTGCATTGTACCGAAGCATCACGTCCCCGTAGGCCGCATTGAGCAGGGGGATTTCGAACAGAACCACCATGAGGGGAACCAACCCGGTGAGAAAGGCCACCGAGAGGTTTCCCACCAGGAATTGGCGTTTGTAATGGGTCGAGTAAAACCAAAGCAAGCCGGTGGCTATGACGAAGACAAAGGACAGGGAGGGCAGCTTCACATAAAAGGACAGGTAGACGCCGATCCCCACGCCGATGATGTTCAGGGCCGCATGAAGGAGCATGGCCACCCTGCGCCGGATGCGGAGGCCCACCACCACCTTGCCCGGCTTGTTGATCAGGTCGGTCCGGGTATCGAAATAGTCATTGATGATGTAGCCCGCCGCCGCAATGAAGAGGGTGGCAAGGACCAGCAGGGCGAAGGGCACCCGTTCAAACTGGAGCTCAAAATTCCGGGAGGGCAACAAGGGTTCCATCACCAGGTACCGCATGGCATACTGGGTGGCCGCGATGATGAGCAGGTTCGGGAGGCGGACCAGACGTGCGATGGATCTCAGTTTTGTGCTCATGGCGGAATGTTGTAGCAGGTTACCAGGTGAAGGAATCGGCATCCATCCACCGGCCGTGCAGACGCAACACCTGTTCGATCACATCCCGGGCACAACCGGTTCCCCCGGGAAAGGGAGAAATGTAGTGCGCCAGGGCCTTGATTTCTTCCACGGCATCGGCGGGACAGCAAGCCACCCCGCACATTTTCATCACCTCGTAATCGGGCAGGTCGTCCCCCATGTACAACACATCCGCTGCTTCCAACCCGTATTTGTACAGAAAATCGGTGAAATGATCCGGTTTGTAGGTCGATCCGAGGTAGATGTCCGTGATGCCCAGACCCCGGAACCGCACGCCCACGGATTCGGTCTTTCCGCCTGTGATGATGGCGACGGGATACCCGCGTTTCACGGCATATTGCAGCGCATAGCCGTCCTTGGTGTTCATGGACCGCATCAATTCTCCGCCGGGATGAAGGTACACCTCGGGCCGGCTCAGCACCCCGTCCACATCGAAGGCGAATGCCTTGACCGATTTTAATCCTTCCTTGAAATTCGTCATGCCTGTTCGTTCTCTGAATCCTTCCTGCCCGCATCACCGGCCAGCCGTTGGATGTCCCGGCTCATAAAAGTATATATTTTCTGCCACTCCGGAAGGTTCTTCAGCAACTCCAGATGCCGCACCTGGGTTTCAAGGTCGCCCCGAACCGCCGGTCCCGTCTGGGATTTTTCGGGTCCGGCCTCCACGGCCCTCCGGCAGGTTTCCCGGATCAGGGGTTCGAGCAAACCGGGATCCAGGTTCTCTTTCTTCATCAGTTCCAGCGCGATGCGCACGAGATGGTTGCCGAAATTGTTGGCAAAGACAGCCGCCAGGTGGATCTTCAGGCGCTGGTCGGAATCGGTTCGAAGCACCACGGACGACAGGCTGCCTGCCAGCTTCAGGATTTTTTGTTCGACCGCCTCGTCCGATCCCTCAGCAAGCAGGGGGAGGTTGTCCCAATCGACCGGATGCTCCGACCGGATGCTCTGCAGGGGATAGAGAACCCCGAAGTGCTGCCGTTTCCCATGAAATACCGATGCGTCCACCGCCCCGGCCGTGTGCAGCCAGATCCCGCCGGGATCCGCCGCCGCATCCAGCACCTCCCCCACCACACCATCCGGGACGGCCAGGATGTAGAAATCGGCGCCCCGGGGCACGCGGTCGGCCCGGGTCACCGCAGGAACCCCCAACTCCCCGGCCAGGGCATCGAGGCGCAGGCCCGCCCGGGAACAGATGCAACGGATCCGGTGACCCCGGAAACGCAGGTGCCGGGAAAGGTGTGTGGCCACATTCCCGGCACCAAAGAGGACGATGTCGTAGGAATCCATCGATTCCGCTTTTTCGTCGATTCTAATAGCAATACCTGTTCTCTTCGATCAGGCGGTCGGCGATCCGGCGCCTGGCTTCCTTCACATTCACAGGAGCCACGGCGGTGAAGTGGGTGATCCCTTTCTGCAGGAGCGCGGCCGTTTCGCCCTCGGCATAGGAATTGGCCGAGTCTTTGGCAAACTTGGCGATCCGGGAAGCGGCATCGTAGACAAACACATCCACCATGTCGCGGTACAGGGCAGAACCCTCGGCGCCTTTCAGGCTTTCCATCTTCTTCAGCCGGAGGACCACCGATTCGGCGGCGTAGGTCTGGATGATGCAGTCGGAAATGTTGCTCAGGATTTCCTGCTCCTGAACCAGCTTGCGGTCGAAGGTGTCGGAAGCGGATTTGCAGAGCATGAGCACCACCTTTTTGAAATTGGCCACCTCGGCCTCCTTCTGCTGGAAGTAATCGCCTGCGGGTGCTCCGCTGCCGTTGAGTTTTTTCACCTCTTCAAAGGCTGCCTGGGCCTTCTCCTCGATGGGCAGAACCCCTTTCGCTCCCTTTTTGATCACGTTGTCGACCAGCAGGAGGCGGTTGATTTCGTTGGTCCCCTCGAAGATCCGGTTGATCCGGGAGTCCCGGTAGCCCTTGTCGATCATCATTTCAGCCGAGAAGCCCATCCCCCCGTGGATCTGGACACCCTCGTCCACCACGTAGTCCAGGGACTCCGAGCCAAACACCTTCATGGCGGCTGCCTCCACGGCAAAGTGATTGAAGGCTTCCATGGTGTTGCGCCCTTTGTCGTCGCCCTGGGACACATAGTGGTTGATGGCGTCGTCGATGGACTTGCTGGCCCGGTACACGGCGCTCTCCGTGGCAAAGGTGCGGATCACCTGTTCGGCCAGCTTGTACTTGATGGCGCCGAAGCTGGAAATGTGGGTGTTGAACTGCTTGCGCTCATTGGCGTACTGAACCGACTGGTCGATGGCTTTCTTGGCCGACCCGATCACATTGGCACCCAGCTTGATCCGCCCCATGTGCAGGATGTTCAGGGCAATGCGGAACCCTTCCCCGCGCTTGCCCAGCATGTTCTCCACGGGCACCTTCACGTCGTTGAAGAAAATCTGGCGGGTCGAGGATCCCTTGATCCCCATCTTCTTTTCCTCCGGGTTGAAGGTGATCCCCCCGAAGCTCCGCTCCACGATGAAGGCACTCAGCACCCGGTCGCTGTCGATCTTGGCAAAAACCGTCATCACATCGGCAAAGCCCCCGTTGGTAATCCACATTTTGGCTCCGTTGAGGATGTAGTGGGTTCCGTCGGGACTCAGTTCGGCGCGGGTGGTGCCGGAATTGGCATCGGATCCGGCGCCCGGCTCGGTGAGGCAGTAGGCCCCGATGAGTTCCCCGGTGGCCAGTTTGGGGACGTATTTGGCCCGTTGTTCCTCGTTGCCGTAATACAGGATCGGCAGGGTTCCGATCCCCGTATGGCAGGAGTAGGCGACGGCATAGGAATACCCGGCACCCAGGACTTCACTTGCATACATGGTGGTCATGAAATTCTGACCGAAGCCCTCGTATTCTTCGGGGATGGTGATCCCCAGAAGGCCCAGCTCGCCGGTTTTTTCCAGCAGGCTGCGCATCAGGCCTTCCTCCTGGGCATCGACGCGGTCGGCCACCGGGAGGACCTCCGTTTCCAGAAAGTCGCGGCAGGTTTCTCCCACCATGCGTTGTTCCTCGTCAAATTCTTCCGGGATAAACACATCGGCAATGTTTCCGGCTTTCACCAGAAATTCGCCCCCGGTGATCAGTTTTTTTTCCTCCATCGTATCGTAGTTTTCAGTTTTGAGTTTCAATAATCAACCGTTTCAGAGCTACAGGCCCAGGGCTTTGCAAACCAATTCGGCCACATCGTAGGCTTTCACCTTTTCCTCGTTGTTGGTGTACTTGATTCCGTCGGTCATCATCACCATGCAATAGGGACAGGCGGTCACGATCGCATTGGCTCCGGTGGCCAGGGCCTCTTCGGCCCGCTCCAGAAAGACTTCCTTCTTTCCTTTTTCCGCCTCCTTGAACATCTGTCCCCCGCCGGCTCCGCAACAAAGGGCAAAACTCCGGTTTCGTTTCATTTCCCGGGTCCGGGACGACAGGGCGTCCAGAACCGCCCGGGGGGCCTGGTATTCTTTGTTGGCCCGACCCAGGTAACAGGGATCGTGGTAGGTGAGAACGAGCCCGGACAATGCGCCGGCAGGAATCGCAAGGCCGCCGTCGGCGATCCGGTCCCGCAGAAACTGGGTGTGGTGGATCACTTCGTAGCTACCCCCCAGGTCGGGGTATTCATTTTTGAAGGTGTTGAAGGCGTGGGGGTCGCAGGTGAGGATCTTCTGTACCTCGTATCCGTTCAAGATCTCGATGTTCATGAAGGCCTGCATCTGGAACAACATTTCGTTCCCCGCCCGCCGGGCCACATCGCCGCTGGAGGATTCTTCCGTTCCCAGGACGGCATAGGAGGTGCCCAGGTGCTCCAGGATCTTCACGAAGGCCCGGGTCACGTGCTTGTACCGGTCATCGAAGGCCCCGGCGCTGCCCACCCACAGAAGGTATTCCGGGCTTTCCCCCCGGGCGGCCAGATCGGCCATCACGGGAACTTCCACTTTTCGCTGCTTCGTTTCCATGGGTTCAGTTGGTTTCATTGATCATCAAATCCTCAGCCCACAACATGCGGTCGTCCTGACTGAACTGCCAGGGTGCGCCGTTGTTCTCGATGTTGGAGAAAATCGCATTCAGCTCGCCGGGAGCCGCCGATTCTTCCATCACCAGGTAGCGCCGCATGCCCACGATCAGGGCCGGATGGTTGATGTTGATGGGACATTCCTGGGCGCAGGCGTTGCACAGGGTGCAGGCCCAGAGTTCCTCCTCGGAAATGTAATCCCGCAACAGCGCCTTCCCATCGTTGTATTCGCTTCCGTTTTTGCGTACGCCCGGTCCTTTCTCTTTCATCCGGGCCCGCACGTCCATGACCACCTTCCGGGGCGACAACAGCTTGCCGGTCAGATTGGCCGGACAGACGGACGTGCACCGTCCGCACTCCGTGCAGGCCAGGGAATCCAGGTAGCTTTTCCAACTCACGTCCTCCACATCCAGGATGCCGAAGCGTTCCACGGCTTCCTCCTCCCCCTCCGGCGCAGGCGCAAAGGCCTGGTTGGGATCCATCATGATCTTCACTTCCTTCGTGATGCTTTCCATGGTGCTCAGCTTGCCCAGGGGCTCGAGCCGACTCAGGAACACGTTGGGAACCGACATGAACACGTGAAAGTGCTTGGAGTAGGGCAGGTAATTGGCAAAGGCAAAGATCAGCAGGATGTGGGTCCACCAGTTGACATCGTGCCACAGGGCACTGCCCTCCGGTCCGGTGGGAAACAGGGACGCCAGGATCCGGCTTACCGGATAGACACCCTCCACGGCGTGCCCTTCCGCCTGCATCTCGAGCAGGTAGAAGGTGTTCATGCCCAGCAACGACACCATCAGGAGAAAGATGACCGTGAGGGCAATGTTGGCGTCCACATGGGAAATGTGTTTCATCTCCACGCCCGGAAAACCGCCGGACATGAAGGAAGAGACCGCCGAAACAGAAAGACCAGGATGGCCGCTGCGATGAGCAGGGCAACACATCGCCGATGCCATGATCACATCATAGACGATTCCGAGTCCCCCGAGAACCCGCTCCGTACCGGTCAGTCCGTCGATGACCATCTCGATGCTTCCGATGAGGATCACGCAGAATCCCCAGAACACCAGGGCATGCAGCAGACCCAGCACGGGCCTCCGGAAAATCTTGGTCTGCCCGATGGCCACCTCCAGCATGACCCCCACCCGGCGACCGATCTCCCGGACCGGAAAATCCTTCCGGGTGATCCTGAAATAGGCGATGTATTTGCGGGCTGTGAAGGCAAACACGCCCAGGGTTGCCAGCAGTGCGGCCAGAAACAGAAGTTGGTGCAACATGAATGAAATGTTTGGTACCTATTGGGCCTTTGCGGCTTTGATTTCCTCAATCAATTTCGGCAGAACCTTCAGGGCATCCCCCACGATTCCGTAATCGGCGGCCTCGAAGATGGGCGCATCCTTGTCGGTGTTGACCGCCACGATGCACTTCGACGAGCTGACCCCGGCCAGGTGCTGGATGGCACCGGAGATCCCGAAAGCCATGTAGAGGTTGGGTGCAATGATCTTGCCGGTCTGACCGGTGTGTTCTTCGTGGGGCCGCCACCCTTCATCCGAAACCGGCCGGGAACAGGCGGTGGCACCGCCCAGCAGACTGGCCAGCTCTTCGATGGGTCCCCAGTTCTCTGCCGCTTTCAACCCACGGCCTCCGGAGATGACCACTTCGGCATCGGTGAGCAGAAGCTTGCCTTCCTGTTTCTGCACATCCTTCACCTGGGTTTTGGCCGAACCGGCGGCCACCCCGGCATCGAAGGCCTCCACCGCAGCGCTTCCTCCGGTTTCGGCGATCTCAAATGAATTCTGGGCCACGGTCAGAATGGCCTTTTCCGTGGTCACCTTCAGGCTTCCGACCGCCTTTCCGCTGAACACCTTCTTGGACACCGTGACGGGACCGACCGAGTCGGGCAGGGAAACCACCCCGCTGACCAGACCGGCCTTCAGCCGGACCGAAACGCGGGGAGCCAGGGCCTTGCCCACGTTGTTGTGGGCCATCACCAGCACCGAAGCGCCGCTCTTTTCCATGGCCGAGGCGATCACCGCCGTGTACACCTGGTTGTCGAGTCCTTGGGAGGCTTCGCCTGCATCCCAGACTTTGTCCGCTCCGTAGGCGCCCAGCGACGCCAGCTCTTCCGCGGCGACCTGCCCGATGGAGAGGGCGATGACGTCCCCTCCGGACATTCCGGCCAGGGCTTTTGCATGGGAAACAGAGTTCGTAGGAAAGTTTCTTGAACTTTCCGTCCCAATTCTCGATATATACAGTACCTGACATGCTTTTCTTGTTTGGTTCGTGACGATTCAGAGAACTTTGGCTTCATTCTGCAGCAGATGCAGTTCTTTCACCTGGTCTGCATCCACCATTTTGCAGGGTGCCTTGGGTTGGGGCAGGGAAAATCCGCTGTTTCGGGTCAACGCCTCGGCAGCAGCTGCGGGCCAGCCACCTGGAGAGGCTTTTTCCGGGCCATCATGATTCCCCCCGCATGGCGGCGATCCGGGGCTCTTTGGCAGTCCCCTTCTGAACCACGGCCACAAACGGGTGGGCACTCACCTGTTCCTTGCCCCCGTCGATGTCGCGGGTCAGCACGGCCACGTACCCTGGATCTGGAGGGAGAAACCACCGAAACCGGCCCGGAAGGTCAGCACGCTTTTCGGCCAGCATTCCGCCCCGGCTGCGTTGTTGTAATCACTGGATTCGATCCCGCACAGGATGATGTCATATTCCCCGGCCTTGACAGCCGATGTCAGTTAGGCCGCCACGGCAAAAGAATCGCCGGCATTGGAATCGACCCGGATGGCATCATCGGCACCAATGGCCATGGCTTTGCAGAAGCGTGGGGGGCTCCACCTTCCCGGCATCTCCACGGTGACCACGGTGACCGAAGAGACCTCATTGGCTGCATCTTCCTTCAATTCCATGGCCCAGGTCAGGGCAGTTCGTCCCAGGGATTGATGATCCATTGCACACCATTTTCATCCAGCGAAGTTCCTTCATTCGAAAACTTTACCTTTGTGGTGGTGTCCGGAACATTGCTAATACATACGAGAATACGCATATCAGGTAGTTTTTTAGACGCAACAAATATAAAAGGAATTCTAAAAACCCTCCCGACACCCCACGCTTATCTAAAATCAATGCAAAAAAGGACCCATGGACCCCGCATTCTCCTATTCCCCCATCGGCATCATCCACAGTCCCTTCACCCGGGCGAAGGCGCCCCATCCAGGCATCCGCTTCACCAAAATGCCCGGGGGCGCATCGACCTGCATCCGGAATTGAACCCGGGCTGAGGGATCTGGATGGCTTTTCCACCTGATCCTGCTGTATGCCTTTCACCAAATCCGGGAAAGCGCCTGACAGTCCGGCCGTTCCTGGACTCCCTGGCCACCCGGAGTCTTTGCCACCCGGGCGCCCCAACGTCCCAATCCCCTCGGGATTTCCGTGGTCACCCACAACATCGACGGATGCCGGCTGTCCATCCGGTCTCGATATTCTGGACGGGACCCCTTGCTCGACATCAAACCCTTTGTGCCGGAATTCGATCACCGGACCGGCTGCCGGACCGGCTGGCTGGCGGACGCGGCACAACGAGCCGGGGACACCACGGACGACGGGCGATTTGTCACCGGCTAGACCGGCCCTTTCTTCCCGTTCGAAATATTGCTACCTTCCGAATTCAAATCGATCCGACATGAAACGAAGAATGTTTGCACCGGTGTTGCTGCTGGCCCTGGCCCTGCGCCACCGGACAGGAAAAGGAACCGACTCCCGCATCGAAAAAGTGACGGTGTTCAGCAACCAGGTCAAATCGAACGGCGTGCCGCCCTGAATTTGCCGGCAGGACAGTCGATGGTCCTTCTTCCCGGCCTGTCCCCTACATCCTCCCGCAAAGCGTCCGGGTCGACGGCGATGGATCCTTCACCATCCTCGGGGTGCAGCATCAGAACGACTGCCTCCGCGAACTGGAGGCTCGGCCCGAGATCCGAAGAGTGCAGGAACGGATCAAGGTCCTGCAAAAAGAAGGTGGAAGAGGAGGAAACCTGGCAAACCGTCAACGGAAAGAAGCTGGCCTTTCTGGATGCGAACACGGACATTGCCGGAAAGGAAAGCACCCCCGATCCCCAGACCTATGCCGCGCTGACCCGGGCCTACGGGGAAAATGTGGAACAGATCCACCTCGACATACTCGCCCGGAGGCGGCGCATCGCAGAACACAACGAGGAGATCGCCCGGCTGCAGAACCAGCTCAGCGACGTCCATGCCCGCACCGGTCTGCCGTCCGGGACCATCCGAGTCACCGTGGATGCCCCCCGGGCGGGCAACGCCTCCCTCCGGTTCAATTACCTCGCTGAAAATGCAGCCTGGTATCCCAGTTACAACGCCCGGTTCGTGGCGGTGGACCAGCCCCTGAAGATCACCCACAAGGCCCACATCCGGCAGAGCACCGGGGAGGACTGGACCGAAGTGGACCTGGTCCTCTCCACGGCCAACGCAGCCAATCCGCCACCATCCGGAACTGTCGCCAGCCGTTTTATCTGGAATTCATCGATCCCTGGATGTCCAGCCGTCTGAAGGCCCAACCTGCACCGGAAGCCTACGTCTACGACATGGAAGTTGCCCAGGCGCCTTCCTCCGTCCGGATCCGGGGCCTGGCGTCCGTTTCCGACCAGGGAGCCCCCCTCTATGTGGTGGACGGCGTCCCGGTGGACGACATTTCCTACCTTTCTCCGGACGACATCGCCACCATGAACGTGCTGAAGGATGCCTCCGCAACGGCCATCTACGGATCCAGGGCAAGCAACGGGGTGGTCCAGATTGCCACGAAAAAATCCAAAGGAGCCTCCCCGGTTCCCCTGACCGTCACCACCCAACGGGAAACCTCCGTGGAATACACGGTGGAAGCGGCCCAGACCATTGCCTCCGACAACCAGTTGGCCACGGTCACCTTCCGGGAAGAGGACCTGACGGCGGAATTCCGGTACCAGAGCGTGCCCAAATTGTCGGAACATGTCTATCTCCAGGGCCGGATTCCGGACTGGTACAAAGCCGATTTGATGGACGGGGAAGTCAATCTGTACATGGAGAATTCCTTTGTGGGCACCTCCTACCTCAGCACCGAACAATTCTCCGACACCCTGGAGCTTTCCTTCGGGATCGACAACAACCTGTCGGTGAAACGGGAGAAGATCCGGGACTTCGCCTCCACCCGGTTCCTGGGCCCCAACCGCACCGAAACCCTGGGGTACCGGATCACCCTGCGGAACAACAAAGCGTACCGGGTCCGATGCAACCTGCTGGACCAGGTTCCCGTCACCACCAACAAGGAGATCCAGGTGGAGGTTCTGGAGCTGTCGGGCGGCCAGTTCAACGGGGAGACCGGCAAGGTGACGTGGGACCTGCCCCTGGACCCCGGGGAAACCCGGGAACTGGTGCTGAAATACAGCGTCCGTTACCCCAAGGACAAACAGGTCCGGACGGAGTAGCAATGCTGTGAAATGCAACACAATACCCGGATCTGAAACACAGATTTTTTATTAATCCGGTTGCGAAGGGGAATGTTACCGTTCCCCTTTTTTTTTGCTTTTTTTTATCCAACATATCTCCCTCTTTTTCTGGCATTTGAATGATTTTCTCCTGAAAATCTCACCTGGTTTTGAACGCATTTGCCCCACCCAACCGGATCAAGGGCAAGTTGTCACCAAAACCATGTGCTATGAAACAATTGCCCATTTTTCGCGAGGACCTGCAAGCCAGGTTCCGCAAGGGACGAAATCAAACCGGCCGAAATGAACTACCTCCCGCCAGGCGACGATCCTCCTCCCCCTCCGCCGGATCCCACCCGATGATCACAACACCGGAGGTTGAAATTCGGCCAGGATTTCAGGCATTCCGTTGGTCCACCTGCATTCATGGGCCAAACTCTTCCAGGGAATGTGTACTTTCGCAGGCATGCGGAAGTACACATTCATGTCTTTTCTGATCGTGGTTTGTTTTTCTTTTGCAGGCCCAGGAGCGACCCACGGTGGACGAAGTGTATGAGCAGCAGATGGCGCTCCGGAGGGACCGGAGTATCAGAAGACATTGCCCTGCCAGACGAGCTGCTTCAATCCAGTGATTATGATCTCAATGACTACCTTTTGGCGGCCATTCACAATGGACTGGGAATCCAATTACACGATATTGGCGAATACAGAAAGTGAGAGAACTTTTCCCAGGCTTTGAATCACAACAGTGGCTCCGATCCAAAAACATTGCGACAAAGGAGTGAATGTATACAGGTTTTCTGGCACACCTGAACCTGCACCGCCAGGCTATGCAACGGCACTTGAGCAAATCCGGGAGGAGAACGGATCCTGAGCCGGCTCGATTCCTCCGACCCGGTCATCGGAAAAAATGCCAGGATTGAGTTTCTGGTGTACCGCGGTTCAGCCATTTTTGGATGGAACTTTATGACCAGGCCTGGCATTGTTTCACGAGGCTCTGCAGGATGCAAAAAGTCAGGATATTATAATGACCTGGGAACCATCTTGTTTTATTTGGGTCGCTGCGAAGAATACCTTCAACGACCCGGGGAAGCCGAAGAGCATTACCTGGAAGCCATCCGTCTGAGAAGGGAGCAATACGGTGAAACCAGCCTGTATGTTTCCGAGGTATACATCTCCTATGGCCAGTTCCTGGTTCGGCAGGGACAGGACTCCCTGGGTTTTCACTACCTCCATTTGGGACGGACGGGCTATGAACAAATCTACGGGTCGAAGACTGTCATGCTGGCCGGGGTTCACCGGACCCTGGCTCTTCTTCATTTCGGAAACGGGAACGTGGACCAGGCGTTGGACTGCATCCAGGATGCAATCCTTGCACTCCTACCCGAACGAGATACCCTGGGCCTTCTGGATAACCCGGCGACCACCTCTTCTCTGAACGACACCTACCTGTTGCGATGCTACAAAGACAAAAGCCGGATTCTGGGAACAACCAGTCGATCCTTGGAAGCCCCTGATGCGAAAAATTCCCTCGGTTTCACCCGCGAAGAGCTCCTTGGTGTCGCTCTTGAAACGGACCAGGAAGCCGTCCGGCTGATGTCCCGGATCCTGTCAGACTTCCCATCGGAGGAAAGCCGGCTTTTCATTGCCCAGAACCTGCGAAGCATCTTTGCATTGGGGGTCAAGCATGCCCTGGAGCTCCGGGATGCAACCGGCGACGTGGAATACCTGAACCTGGCCTATGAGTTGGCCTCAGCAGCAAAAGCCCAGGAGCTGCGGCTCCAGCAGGAGCAAAAACGAAAATGGTATGTGAATGCCACCGATCCGTGGCTTTCCGATAACTTGTTCTCGGTCCGGGACAGCATCGAGAGCTACGATGTCCGCCTGCAGCTGGAACGGACTCACCCCCACCCGGACAGTCTGAGACTTGCTGCCTGGGAAACCCGTCGATTTGAATTGGTTCGTCAGCACGATTCCATTTTTCAGAATGGCATGCCTCTGGAACTGGACCGTGGAGAGGATTTCTCAAGCTCCCGGAGGCTGCACAGGCTCCAATCCGCTTTGGGAAGAAGAACCGCCGTTCTGGAGTATGTGCTGGACAATGAGGAAGAAAGCGATCCCCCCATGCTCCATGCCTTTCTCATTACCCGGTCGACCCTTTCCTGTCACAGCCAGCGGCTCGGTCCCGGGTTTGCACAGGACCTGGACATTCTCCGGAAGGAGCTCTACCGACAAACCTCCCGGGACAGCCTCGACCCACACGTCGGAGAGCTGGAGATGGCACTTGGCCGTCTCTACAACTTGTTGATCGCTCCGGTCGATTCCGTTTTGACGGGCAAGGAATTGATCTTTGTTCCCAACGGGGACCTCTTCCATGTTCCGTTTGCCGCACTGAAGCTCCCGGGTGAGAACGGGGAACTGGCAAACGGCCGGTACCTCGTCGAGGAACATGATCTGGGGTTTGCACTCAGCGCTGACCTGATTTCAGAAAAACGCCATCCTTCCTTCTTCCGTGGCCTCCGCTCCCTGATCGTATCCAACGGGTACCAGGGTTCCGGACCGGCCGGATTCCAGGCCCTGCAGCAGACGGCTCCGGAATCGGAGGCCCTGTTGAAAAAACTGCCGCGCGCCCGGAGCATGCATGCGACGGACAAAACCGGTGTCGGACCGAATTGCAGGCAGCGGATGTGATCCATTTTGCCCTCCATGCCAACGCATCTACCGAGTCCCTGGATGCACCCCACCTCGTCCTGTTTCCGGACGAAGATTCCCTTCCGGACCGGTATCTCTTTGACTATGAAATCGAATCGCTGGACCTGAACAGCAAATTGGTGGTCCTGAACACCTGTGAATCGGGGGAGGGCCGGTTGTACGACGGCGAAGGTCTGTTCAGCATTTCCCGGGGGTTTGTTCTTGGCGGTGCCGATGCGGTTCTTCACACCCAGTGGCCCATCGATGACCGGATCGGAAAAAACATGATCCTATCGTTTTACAAGGCATTGGAACGGGGCGAGAGCAAATCGAAGGCTCTTCGGAAAGCTCAAAGGGCCTACCTGGAGTCCGCCTATCCCCATTTCCGACACCCCTACTACTGGGCTGCCTATCAGGTGCTGGGGGACGATTCTCCCCTGTTTGTTCCCTGGCCTGTGTACGGGAGCGTCGGAGGGGGGCTCCTGGCAATGGTGGGTCTGTGGATGGTGCTACGACGCCGGAAGACGGCGGGCTAGCTTCCTTGCCTTGTCTCCAAGAATTCCCTCCTCGGATGACAGGGCCTGCAGGAGTTCCCTGCTTTTGCCCGTCTCCCCAAGTTTCACGTAGCAGAGGGCCAGGTACCAGCCGGCTTCCGCATCGAACCCCTGAAAGTGGGTCAGACTGTGCTCCAGGTGGGAAGCGGCAGCCGCATATTCCCGGTCGCCCATCAGGGACAAGGCAAGAAACAATTCGCTCGCCTCATGCTCCGGATGCTGCGCCAGCAACTTCTCAAACAGCATGCCCGCCACCTCATAGCTCCCTGCGGCATACAATTCAACGCCGTTGGCAAAAGTGGCTTCGCCGGCAAAGCCTTCGCCCCGGCTCACAAACGAAGCTTCATGGAGGGGTTCATAAAACTGATTGTACAACCGATCGGTCGGATCGGTCCAAACGTTCCGGAGAAGCAGAAAGAGACTGAGACCGGCTGCGACGGCCAAAGCGGACAAAAGAACACGGTTTCTCCCGGTTCGGGCTTTTGGCAATGCTGTTCCCGATGCCAACTCCGCCGTCAATCTGTCGCGGTCTGCCTGTGTCACATGGAAATCGGTTGGATGGGTGGCCAGGCGTTCCTCCAGGATGCGTTCGGCCAACCCCATTTCCCCCAGCCCTGAAAGAGCCTCCTCCCGGGCATTCGAACGGAGGTACCGGACCATTTTCCGCTGAAACCTGAACTCCTGGGCCAGGCTCTCATCCCGGTCCATGTCTTTCTCGAAAGCCAGCCGTTCCGATGCATCCATGTCATCGTACAGGTAATCGGCAATTCGCTTCGAAACTTCCTCCAGTTGGTTCATGGCATTCCGTTTATTTTCCAATGAGGGCACCCTCCTTTTCCATGGCCTTGTAATCCGGGTGCTCGTGGGCCAGTTTCATCAGTTCTGCATGACAAATGCTTTTCTGCTTGCGGACCGTCCCGGGGGTCAGTCCGAGAAGTTCTCCCACCTGATGGGTTTTCATGTCCATCATGAAAGCCTTCAGGAGATGCTTGCACCGCTCCCCAAGTTTCTTCCAGCTGTCCTCGAAGATGGCTCGCTTCAATTCCTCGTCCAGTCCGTCTCCGACGCCTTCGACAAAGGTATCCTCGTTGTGGCGGGAGATGTAATTTTCGGCCGGACCTTTTCTCTCCAACACCCGTTTCCACTGTCGTTCCCCGATGGCATACAGAAAGGTGGTCATCCGGCAATTCAGCTTGAATCCCGGGTCGTCCAAAAGGTTGATCAACACGACGAGGCTGTCCTGCCAGGTGTCCTGGCCATCCTGATCGCTTCCCCGGTTGTTGAAAACGTACAGCAACATGGGACCCTTGATCCGCTGTTCCAAATAGCGAAACACCTCTCCGTTCCGTTCCCGGACACCCGCAATCAATTGTTCTTCTGTGAAATCAACCATTCGTTCCAGGTTCATCTCATTCTGACGGAATGAGGGGGTTTCTTCCTTGGCGACTGCAAGTTAATGCCTTTTTGCAAGAACAGAAAAAAAACTTTTTCCTCCAAATTGAGTAACATTTTGGCCCTTATCCTGATTAAGGAACAAACAATGCCACAATGATGTTGCAAACCACCCGCCGAAAAACAAGGGATCAACAGCTGCCTTTCCCCGGCTCTGCCCAGGCACAGGTCTTCGAAGAAGTGATTTGGTCCGCCTTTCAAAAATTGCCGGCACCCTGCCAGTCTCTCCTGCTCGATTACTGGGAATCGGGAGCAAACCGCCCGAACTTATCCACCCGGAAAAACACGTCCCGTCAGAACACCATCGAATATTGCCTGGCGGCCTTCCTCGAAAACATCAAGGCATCGGAGGGGTATACCCTCCTGAAATGCATTCTCCAACCCGCCTAACCCACGACGCATGTCCACACACATCCGACAAATCAACGAATACATTCTGGGAAAAACCCGGGAGGAGGATCGTTTGGCTCTGGAAAGCATTCTTCGGAAAGATCAGGAAGCGAAGGAGGAATTCCTGATTTTTTTTCATGCTCTTGGCTACGTAAAAAACAGATCCTATCTGCATCATTTACAAAATGATAATGAAATGTCCACGGCCCGGGATCTGGCGAAAAGGGTTCTTCCATGAAAAAAAAACCCTCATTTTCCGGTAACATTTTTGGGGTCAATCCTGATTAAGGAGAATGAAAGAGATTGAAGAATTGTCCCATCCGTACCTCTGGAAGATTGGATGGGTGGAATTTCAGCGAGCCCTTTTGTTCGAGGTGTCGCAATGCCTGGAAATCAAATGATTCTTATTCCATAGAAGAAAAGGGCACACCGGTCCCCGCTGACAAAGCCATGCGGGGGACTTTTTTGTCTTTCTCGCACCGCTCGGGTATTCGTCTTTCTCGCACCGCAAGGGTACTCGTGTTTCTCGCACCGCTCGGGTATTCGTCTTTCTCGCTGATTTTTCCTTCGAAAAAATAGGCGTCGAAAGCCGAATACCCTCGCCTGAATGGCTTCGAAAACTGAATACCCTCGCTACGGGAACGGCGACGAAAGCCGAATGCCCTCAGTGCGGGACAGGCACGTCGAGAACCTGGCAGCCCCCTTTCCGCCACTCCGGCCAGATTTCCTCAAGACCATCCCCCGGGGCATAAAACAGGCAGTGGCCCCTCCGGGCCCCGGGGGATGTCTTCGATACAAACTGGAACCTTGGCGAAATGACAAGAGGCTGCCCCGTCGGAGGCAGCCTCTTGTCATTTTTGGTCCGGAGATCAGGCCTGGCCGGCCGGTCCTCCGAAGTTCATGGGCAGCACGGGCGGCCCGGAGTTTTCGATGTCCTTGATCTTGCCGTGGACCTGCTCGAACTTCTTGATGTTGTCCGTCAGGGCCATCAGGAGCCGCTTGGCGTGTTCGGGGGTCAAAATGACCCTCGATTTGACCTCGGCTTTGGGCAGACCGGGCATCACCCGGACAAAATCGAGCACAAACTCGGAGGAGGAGTGTGTGATGACGGCCAGGTTGGAATAGATGCCCTGGGCCACATCCTCTTTCAGTTCGATGTGAATCTGATTCTTTGCAGGCTTCTTTTTCGTCCATGAGGCTTGGAATTAGTCTTTCATCGATTGTTCCACTTCTCTTCGGCTCACGCTCATCGAATGGCCCGTCGTCAGTCTCTCATACTCCTCCCGCGAACCGACCACCAGATTGTTGTAGATCCGGCTTCCCGTTCCGGCAGGAATCTGATGTCCGACGATCACATTCCCTTCAATCCGTCGAGCAGATCCACTTTTCGAAAATGGCGGCTTCGTTGAGCACCTTGGTGGTTTCCTGGAAGGAGGCGGCTGAGATGAAACTGTTGGTTTGAAGAGCGGCTTTCGTGATCCCCTGCAGCACCTGGGAGGAGGTGGCAGGCACGGCATCCCGCGCTTCCATCAGCTTCATGTCCTTGCGTTTCAGGATGGAGTTCTCATCCCTCAATTTTCGTGCGGTGATGATCTGTCCCGGCTTATAATCCTGGCCTTCGCCCGGATCCACGATCACTTTCTTGCCGTAGATCCAGTCGTTCTCGTCCATGAATTCCCACTTGTCCACCACCTGTTTTTCAAGGAATTTGGTGTCGCCCGGATCCACGATCTCGACCTTGCGCATCATCTGACGAACGATGATCTCGAAGTGCTTGTCGTTGATCTTCACACCCTGCATCCGGTACACTTCCTGTACTTCGTTGACGATGTACTCCTGCACTTTCGTGGGTCCTTTGATGGCGAGGATGTCGGCCGGGGTGATGGCTCCGTCGGACAGGGGCGTTCCCGCCCGCACATAGTCGTTCTCCTGGACCAGGATTTGCTTGGAGAGGGGAACGAGGTACTTCTTCACTTCTCCTGCTTTGGAGGTGATGATGATCTCGCGGTTCCCCCGCTTGATCTTGCCGAATTCCACTTCGCCGTCGATTTCAGAAACCACTGCCGGGTTGGACGGGTTCGGGCTTCGAACAGTTCGGTCACACGCGGCAGACCCCCCGTGATGTCACCGGATTTTCCAACGGCACGCGGGATCTTCACAAGGATCTCCCCGGCAACGGCTTTGTCGCCGTCATTGACGGCAATGTGGGCCCCAACGGGAAGGTTGTAGCTCTTGACCAGCTCCCCTTTCTCGTCCAGAATTTTAACCATGGGGTTCTTGGTCCGGTCGCGGCTTTCCACGATCACCTTTTCCTTGAAACCGGTTTGTTCGTCCGATTCCTCCCCGGAAGGTGATGCCTTCGATGACGTTGTCAAAGGATACCTTACCAACAACCTCACTGATGATCAGGGCGTTGTATGGATCCCATTCGCAAATCAGGTCGCCCTTCTTCACATCGGCCCCGTCCTTGATGTACAATTTGGAACCGTAAGGGAATGGTGTGGGTGGTCAGGGCGATTCCGGTGTTCTTGTCCAGAATGCAGTTCCGCCAACCGGCCGATCACCACGTCGATGTTCTTCCCACTTTCTGAATCGAGGACGGAACGGTCCGCAGTTCCTCGATCTCAGCCACCCCGTCGTATTTGGAGGTGACGTTCGATTCGGAGGTGATGTTGGAAGCCGTACCCCCCACGTGGAAGGTCCGAAGCGTCAGCTGCGTTCCCGGTTCCCCGATGGACTGGGCGGCAATGACGCCGGTGGCTTCTCCCATCTGGACCATGCGCCCGGTGGCCAGGTTCCGGCCGTAGCATTTGGCGCACACCCCTTTCTTGGATTCGCAGGTCAGTACCGAGCGGATTTCCACCTGCTCGATGGGCGACTCCTCGATGACGGCAGCAATTTCCTCGGTGATTTCGTCGCCGGAAGAAACGATCAGATCCCCGGTCAGCGGATGGTACACATCGTGTACGGTGGTCCGGCCGAGAATCCGCTCATAGAGCGTTTCCACAACTTCCTCGTTCTTCTTGATGGCCGAGGCCACCAGTCCGCGAAGGGTTCCGCAGTCGGGCTCCTGGATGATGACATCCTGGGACACGTCCACGAGACGGCGGGTCAGGTACCCGGCATCGGCGGTCTTCAGGGCGGTATCGGCCAAACCCTTCCGGGCACCGTGGGTGGAGATGAAGTACTCCAACACCGAAAGACCTTCCTTGAAGTTGGAAAGGATCGGGTTCTCGATGATCTCCGATCCGGTGGACCCCGATTTCTGCGGCTTGGCCATCAGGCCCCGCATGCCGGACAACTGCCGGATCTGTTCCTTGGAACCCCGGGCACCCGAATCCAGCATCATGTAAACGGGGTTGAATCCCTGGTTGTCGGAACTCAACTGCTTCATGAGGGTCTGGGTCAGACGGGCGTTGGTGTGGGTCCACACGTCAATGATCTGGTTGTACCGTTCGTTGTTGGTGATCACACCCATGTTGTAGCTGTCCATCACCTCGTCGACCTGGGCGTACCCGTCGGTCACGAAGATTTCCTTCTCGTCCGGGATGATCACGTCGTCCAGGTTGAAGGACAGGCCTCCCTTGAAGGCCATGCCGTACCCCAGGTTCTTGATGTCGTCCAGGAACTGGGCGGTCTTGGCGGTTCCGGCCACTTTCAACACGCGTCCGATGATGTCCCGGAGCGATTTCTTGGTCAAGATCTCGTTGATGTACCCGATCTCCTTGGGAACAAATTCATTGAAAAGCACGCGTCCGACGGTGGTTTCAATGATTTCGGTTTCACCCTTTTCCCGCATAAGTTTGGGAATCCGGACCTTGATGACGTGCAGGTCGGCTCGCTTCTCATTGAAGGCAATGATGACTTCTTCTGCCGAGTAGAAGGTCATGCCTTCCCCGCGCACCAGGTGTCCTTCTTCTCCGCGGCGGGCCTTGGTGATGTAATACAGCCCGAGCACCATGTCCTGGGAGGGGCACCGCGATGGGCGCTCCGTTGGCCGGGTTCAGGATGTTGTGGGAGGCCAGCATCAGGATCTGGGCTTCCAGCACGGCGGCGTTGCCCAGCGGCAGGTGAACGGCCATCTGGTCGCCATCGAAGTCGGCGTTGAATGCGGTACAGACGAGGGGTGCAGCTGGATGGCTTTCCTTCGATCAGCTTGGGCTGGAAGGCCTGGATCCCGAGCCGGTGCAGGGTCGGTGCCCGGTTCAGCAGAACGGGGTGACCCTTCAGCACGTTTTCCAGGATGTCCCAGACCACGGGATCTTTGCGGTCGACGATTTTCTTCGCCGATTTCACGGTCTTCACGATCCCGCGCTCAATGAGCTTCCGGATGATGAAGGGTTTGTACAATTCGGCAGCCATGTCCTTGGGCAGACCGCATTCGTGCAGTTGCAATTCGGGACCCACCACGATGACGGAACGCGCCGAATAGTCGACCCGTTTCCCCAGCAGGTTCTGCCGGAAACGACCCTGCTTTCCTTTCAGGCTGTCGGAAAGGGACTTCAGCGGGCGGTTTGCGTCCGTTTTCACTGCATTGGCCTTCCGGGAGTTGTCGAAGAGGGAATCCACCGCTTCCTGCAGCATCCGCTTTTCGTTCCGGAGAATGACCTCGGGGGCCTTGATTTCGATGAGACGCTTGAGGCGGTTGTTCCGGATGATGACCCGGCGATAGAGGTCGTTCAGGTCGGAGGTGGCAAACCGGCCTCCGTCCAGCGGCACCAGCGGGCGCAGCTCGGGCGGAATGACGGGAACCACCTTCACGATCATCCATTCCGGCTTGTTCACGTTCTTGGAGGCACGGAAGGCTTCCACCACCTGCAGGCGTTTCAGGGCCTCGTTCTTCCGCTGCTGGGACGTCTCGGTGCTCGCTTTGTGACGCAGGGAGTAGGACAATTCATCCAGGTTCAGACGGCCCAGCAGGGAATGGAGGGCTTCCGCCCCCATGCCGGCGATGAACTTGTCGGGATGGTCGTCTTCCAGAAGCTGGTTCTCCTTGGGCAGGCTGGCCAGAATGTCCAGGTATTCGTCCTCGGTGAGGAAATCCAGGTAGTTGACGCCATCGGCCTGCTTGATCCCGGGATTGATCACCACATAACGCTCGTAATAGATGATGGAATCCAGCTTTTTGGTGGGCAGACCCAGCAAATAGCCGATCTTGTTGGGCAGCGACCTGAAATACCAGATGTGTGCCACGGGAACCACCAGGGAAATGTGTCCCATCCGTTCCCTTCGCACTTTCTTTTCGGTGACTTCCACACCGCAGCGGTCGCAGACGATCCCTTTGTAGCGGATCCTCTTGTATTTCCCGCAATGACACTCGTAGTCCTTCACCGGCCCGAAGATGCGCTCGCAAAACAGACCGTCCCTCTCCGGCTTGTAGGTCCGGTAGTTGATGGTTTCAGGCTTCAGGACTTCACCGCTGGAACGCTCCAGAATCTCTTCCGGGGATGCCAGACCAATGGAAATCTTGGTAAAGGTGCTTCGTACTTTCGTGTCTTTCCTGAATGACATATATCAAGGAATTAATTTGTTTCTATTCGTTTATCAAAGAGCCCGAAGGCCCGGTCAGAGCTTACACCAGGTTCATGCTCAATCCAAGTCCGCGCAGCTCGTGGAGCAACACGTTCAGGGATTCCGGAATACCCGGGGTCGGCATGGGTTCTCCCTTGACGATGGCTTCGTAGGCTTTGGCCCGTCCGATGACGTCGTCCGATTTCACGGTCAGGATTTCCTGGAGGATGTTGGCCGCTCCGAATGCTTCCAGCGCCCAGACTTCCATCTCCCCGAAACGCTGTCCCCCGAACTGGGCTTTCCCGCCCAGGGGTTGCTGCGTGATGAGGGAGTAGGGTCCGATGCTCCTGGCGTGCATTTTGTCTTCCACCATGTGCCCCAGTTTGAGCATGTAGATCACACCCACCGTGGCAGGCTGGTCGAAGCGCTCGCCGGTTCCGCCGTCGTAGAGGTAGGTTTTCCCAAAGCGGGGAACCCCGGCCTCGTCGGTCAGCGCGTTGATCTGATCGATCTTCGCTCCGTCGAAAATGGGGGTGGCGAACTTCTTGCCAAGCTTCAATCCGGCCCAACCGAGAACCGTTTCGTAAATCTGTCCCAGGTTCATCCGGGAAGGCACGCCCAGCGGGTTCAGCACGATGTCCACCGGGGTTCCGTCCGGCAGGAAGGGCATGTCCTCGGACCGGACAATCTTTGCCACGATCCCTTTGTTTCCATGCCGTCCGGCCATCTTGTCGCCGACGGTGATTTTCCGCTTCTTGGCCACGTACACCTTGGCCATCTGAATGATGCCCGTGGGGAGCTCATCCCCGCTGGTGATGCTGTGCTTTTTCCGCTTGTACAGGCCGTCGATCTCCTTGAATTTGATGATGTAGTTGTGCAGCAGATCGCGGATCAGGTCGTTTTTGTGCTTGTCCGTGGTCCATTTCAAGGGATTCACCGTCAGGAAGTCCAGGTCCTGCAATTGCTTCAGGGTGAACTTGGTTCCTTTGGGAATCACATCGGCGTTGAGGAAATCCTTGACGCCCTGGGACGTCTTTCCGTTGACCAGTTCAAACAGCTTGTCGATCAGCTGTCCCTTCAATTCGGTAATGTCCCGGTTGTAGGTATCGTCGATCTTTTCCAGGATCTGTTTGGTGGCAGGCCGCGATTTCCGCTCCTTCATGGTGCGGGAGAACAATTTCTGTCGATCACCACACCGTAGAGCGACGGTCCTGCTTTCAGCGATGCATCCTTCATCCCCGGCTTTGTCGCCGAAGATGGCTCCGAGAAGTTTTTCTTCCGGAGAGGGGTCCGACTTCTCCTTTCGGAGTGATCTTCCCGATCAGGATGTCGCCGGGATTCACCTCGGCGCCGATCCGGATGAGTCCGTTCTCGTCCAGGTTCTTGGTGGCTTCCTCGCTCACGTTGGGAATGTCGGAGGTGAGTTCTTCCAGGCCCCGCTTGGTGTCGCGGACTTCCAGAAGATACTCGTCCACGTGAATGGAGGTAAACACATCTTCCCGGACCAACCGCTCCGATACCACGATGGCATCCTCGAAGTTGTACCCTTTCCAGGGCATGAAGGCCACCATCAGGTTCCGCCCGAGGGCCAGTTCGCCCAGCTGGGTGGCATAGCCCTGGGTGAGGATGTCGCCTTTCTTAAGTTTCTGTCCCTTCCGGACCATGGGGGTCAGGTTGACACAGGTATTCTGGTTGGTCTTCCGGAACTTGGGAAGCTTGTAACGTTTCACATCGTCGTCGAACCGAACGAACCGTTCTTCCTCCGACCGGTCGTAGCGGACCACGATTTCGTTGGCATCCACGAACTCCACCACCCCGTCTTCCTCGGCACGGACCTGCAGGCGGGAATCCCGCACCACGTTGCCTTCGATCCCGGTTCCCACAACAGGAGATTCGGGATGGACCAGCGGCACGGCCTGGCGCATCATGTTGGAGCCCATCAGCGCCCGGTTGGCATCGTCATGCTCCAGGAAGGGAATGAGCGAAGCCGCAATGGAGGCGATCTGGTTGGGCGCCACGTCCATCAGCACCACATCCGTTTTCTCGGCCAGCGGATAGTCCGCTTCGTATCTTGCTTTGACCTTGGGATTCACGAAGGTGCCGTCGGGATTGAGGGGGGCGTTTGCCTGGGCAATCAGCCGGTCCTCCTCTTCTTCCGCGCTCAGGTACACGATTCCCTCGAGGCTCAGGTCCACTTTCCCGGCTTCTGTTTTCCGGTAGGGCGTCTCGATGAAACCCAGGTCGCTGATCCTCGCAAACACGCAAAGCGAGGAAATCAGACCGATGTTGGGTCCCTCCGGGGTCTCGATCGGACACAGCCGGCCGTAGTGGGTGTAGTGCACGTCGCGCACCTCGAACCCGGCCCGTTCCCGGCTCAGACCGCCTGGCCCCAGGGCCGACATCCGGCGCTTGTGGGTCATTTCGGACAGCGGGTTGGTCTGGTCCATGAACTGGCTCAGCTGGTTGGTCCCGAAGAAAGAATTGATCACCGAAGACAGGGTCTTGGAGTTGATCAGGTCGGTGGGCGTGAAGACCTCGTTGTCGCGCACGTTCATGCGCTCACGGATCGTCCGGGCCATCCGGGCCAGACCCACGGAAAACTGGTTCATCAGCTGCTCTCCCACGGTGCGAACGCGACGGTTGCTCAGGTGGTCGATGTCGTCCACGTCCGTCTTGGAGTTGATCAGCTCGATGAGGTACTTGATGATCTGAATGATGTCTTCCCGGGTCAGGACACGGTTTTCCATGTCGGTCTCCAGGTTCAGTTTCTTGTTCAGCCGGTAGCGTCCAACCTCACCGAGGTCGTACCGCTTGTCGGAAAAGAAGAGCTTGTCGATGACGTCGCGCGCGGTGGGCTCATCCGGCGGCTCGGCATTCCGCAACTGCCGGTAAATGTGCATCACGGCTTCTTTCTCCGAGTTGCAGGGATCCTTCTGGAGGGTGTTGTAAATGATGGCAAAGTCATTGATGTTGGGCACATCCTTGTGAAGCAGGATGGTTTTTGCTCCCGAATCAATGATTTCGTCCACGTGCTCATTTTCCAGCACCGTTTCCCGGTCGATGATCACCTCGTTCCGCTCGATGGAGACCACCTCGCCGGTGTCCTCATCCACGAAGTCCTCGATCCAGCTTTTCAACACCCGGGCAGCCAGTTTCCGGCCCACCAGTTTTTTCAATGCGGTTTTGCTCACCTTGATCTCGTCGGCCAGACCGAAGATTTCCAGCACGTCCTTGTCGCTTTCGTAACCGATGGCACGCAGCAGGGTGGTGACGGGGAGTTTTTTCTTCCGGTCGATGTACGCATACATCACGTTGTTGATGTCGGTCGCGAATTCGATCCAGGATCCCTTGAAGGGAATGATCCGTGCCGAATACAGCTTCGTGCCGTTGGCATGGACGCTTTGCCCGAAGAACACACCGGGCGAACGGTGCAACTGACTGACCACGACCCGCTCGGCCCCGTTGACGATGAAAACGCCACGGTCGGTCATGTAGGGAACGGTTCCCAGGTACACGTCCTGGATCACCGTATCAAAATCTTCGTGCTCGGGATCGGTACAGTACAGTTTCAATTTGGCCTTGAGGGGAACGCTGAAGGTCAATCCGCGCTCGATGCACTCGTCGATGGAATACCGGGGGGGGTCGACGGTGTAATCGAGGAACTCCAGCACAAAATTGTTCCGGGTGTCGGTGATGGGAAAGTTTTCCTGGAACACCTGGTACAATCCTTCCTTGTTGCGATTCTCAGGTGTGGTTTCCAATTGAAAGAAATCACGGAATGATTTCAATTGAACTTCCAGAAAATCAGGATATTCGAGCTGATTTTTGATGGAAGCAAAACTTTGTCTTTCGGTGGCTCTATTTGGCATTGACATCGCTTTTAAATCCGTGGATGAAGGTGTAAATATAAAATTGCAAAAAGGCTTAGACCCCCATGTCCGGGGATCTAAACCTGTAAGTGGATAATGCGATTGCCCTGTTATTTAAGCTCAACTTCGGCTCCTGCTTCTTCCAGTTGTGCTTTGAGAGATTCAGCTTCGTCCTTGCTCACTCCTTCTTTCACGGGAGCGGGTGCGGAATCGACCACGGCTTTGGCCTCTTTCAGACCAAGACCGGTCAGTTCCTTCACGAGCTTCACAATCTGGAGCTTGGCTCCACCCGGAGCTTTCAGGATAACGTCGAACTCGGTTTTTTCCTCAGCGGCAGCACCGTCGGCACCACCGGCAGCGGGACCGGCAACGGCCACTGCAGCAGCAGCGGGCTCAATGCCATGCTCCTCTTTCAGGACAGCAAGCAATTCATTTACTTCTTTGACGGTCAGTTCGACCAACTGATCAGCAATTTTTTTAACGTCAGCCATTTTTATTGATTTTAACGTGTTTTAATTTTCTTTTTCTGCAATTGTTTTCAATGCACCGGCGAGTTTGGATCCGCTGGATGCCAGAGCGGAGGCGAGGTTGCGTGCTGGCGATTGCAGCAGCATGGCGAGGTCGGCCAGCAGTTCGTCCTTGGACTTGAGACTGGCCAGAGCCTCCAGTTGTTCGTCTCCCACATAGATGGATTCCTCCACGTAGGCCGCCTTCAACAGGGGCTTTTCCATGGTCTTCCTGAATTCCTTGATCAGCTTGGCAGGCACATTGCCCGTTTCGCAGAACATGATGGAAGTGGATTCCTTCAATGCATCGTAGAGATCATCAAAATCGCCTTCGGATTTCTCCAGTGCTTTGCGGAGCAATGTATTCTTGACAACCAGCAAATTGATCTCAGATTCGAAACATTTCCTCCGCAGCCTGGATGTCTGTTCGGCATTCAGCGCGGAAATATCGGTCAGATAAAAATGCTTCGTCTCGTTGAGCCTTTGCGTCAGGTCATCAATGATTACATTCTTTTCTTCTCTTCTCATTGGTTCGAGACACTTTAGCGATTGTTATACTTCGACAGCTTTGGGATCTACCTTCACGCCCGGACTCATCGTACTGGACAGATAGATGCTCTTGATGTAGGTACCTTTTGCGGCCGTGGGCTTCAGCTTGATGATCTTGTTGATGAATTCACGGGCTTTGTCTGTCACCTTGTCGGATGCAAAGGATACTTTACCAATAGAGGTATGCACGATACCGTATTTGTCCACCTTGAAATCGATTTTCCCCATCTTCACTTCCTGGACGGCTTTTCCGATTTCCATGGTCACCGTACCGCTCTTGGGATTCGGCATCAGACCACGGGGACCCAGCACGCGGCCGAGTTTCCCGACTTTGGCCATGACAGGAGGCATGGTGATGATGACGTCCACATCGGTCCAACCTTTTTCGATTTTCTCGATGTAGTCATCCAGGCCGACGAAATCGGCTCCAGCTTCCTTGGCTTCCTCCTCTTTGTCCGGAGTACAGAGCACCAGAACCCTGACCTGCTTGCCTGTCCCGTGGGGAAGCGTGACCACCCCGCGCACCATTTGATTGGCTTTCCGGGGGTCCACACCCAACCGTACATCGATGTCCACCGATGCGTCGAATTTGGTGGTGGTCATTTCCTTCACGAGATCCGCTGCTTCGTTCAAGGTATATAGCTTGTCTTTGTCTAACTTCTCTAAAGCTAACTTCCTGTTTTTAGTCAGTTTACTCATCTTTCTCACGAATTAATTGTTAGACGGAAACTCACCTTTCACGGTAATTCCCATACTCCTTGCGGTACCGGCAACCATTCTCATAGCAGACTCGACGGTAAACGCGTTCAGGTCGGGCATTTTTGCTACCGCGATCGCACGGACCTGATCCCAGGTCACGCTGGCCACCTTCACCCGGTTCGATTCTGCCGATCCTTTTTTGATCTTGGCAGTTTCCATCAGCTGAACGGCAACCGGCGGCGTTTTCACGATGAAGTCAAACGACTTGTCGGAATACACCGTAATGATCACGGGCAAGAGTTTCCCGGCCTGCTCCTGGGTCCTGCCGTTGAATTGCTTGCAGAACTCCATGATGTTGACACCCTTGGAACCCAGTGCGGGACCCACGGGAGGGGAGGGATTTGCGGCACCACCCCTGATTTGCAACTTGATTAAGCCTTCTACTTCTTTTGCCATGTTTACATTGTTTATATACTTACCGCTTACAACATCCGTGGACAACCATACAGGAAGCATTCATGGGATATACACTTGTCCGGAAATTGCAATCTCTTTATAACTTTATAACTTTATAACTTTATAACTTTTTTAGCCTTCCTTCTCGACTTGCATAAAACTCAACTCCAACGGCGTCTTCCGTCCGAAGATCTTCACCATCACCTTGAGTTTCTTCTTCTCGTCGTTGACCTCTTCGATGATTCCGGTAAAGGAGTTGAACGGGCCGTCGATGACCTTCACCGATTCGCCCACATAGAAGGGGACCGTGATTTCTTCATCGCTGGCTGTCAGCTCATCCACCTTCCCGAGAATCCGGTTCACTTCGGAGGGCCGAAGGGGCGTGGGCATCTGATCGGCTTCCGATCCGAGGAATCCGATGATGTTTGGGATGTTTCGTAAAATGTGAGGGATTTCGCCCGTCAATGCAGCTTCCACAAGCACATAGCCGGGGAAATAATTTCGTTCCTTGCTGATCTTCTTCCCGTTGCGAATCTGGTAAACCTTCTCCGTAGGAATCAGCACCTGGGCCACATAGTCCTGCAGGTTCAACCTGCTAATCTCGCTTTCAATGTACTCTTTGGCCTTCTTCTCTTTACCACCGATAGCTCTGAGAACGTACCATTTCTTTTCCAGATCGCTCATGGATTACACGAGTTTATAAATGCCTTCCAGAATCTTCTGAAAACTGAAGTCCATGCCGAAGACAATCAGTGCAAAAATCAGTGAAGCAATCATGACAACGAGTGCACTGTTTTGCAACTCTTTCAGCGTGGGCCAGGTCACCTTATGAACCAGCTCGTTGTACGATTCTTTGAGATAGTTTACAATCCTCTTCATCTTATAGGATATGATTTGCACGGGAGGAGCGACTCGAACGCCCGACACCTGGTTTTGGAGACCAGTGCTCTACCAACTGAGCTACACCCGTGTGCGTGTATCTTGAAAATAGCGAAGCCGGGCAGGACAAACCCCAACCCGAGCTCCTCTATTTCTCAAGGTCTTGCAACTTATTCTGCAATGCTGATCACCTGACCTGCACCCACGGTCCGTCCACCTTCACGGATGGCGAAACGAAGACCCACGTTGATGGCAACGGGATAGATGAGTTTCACAGTGATTTCCACATCGTCTCCGGGCATCACCATTTCGGTTCCTTCGGGCAACTGGATTTCTCCGGTGACGTCGAGGGTCCGCAGGTAGAACTGGGGACGGTAGTTGTTGTGGAACGGCGTGTGACGGCCACCTTCCTCTTTCTTCAGCACATACACCTGAGCTTTGAACTCGGTGTGGGGAGTGATGGAACCGGGTTTGGCCAGAACCATACCGCGCTTGATCTCTTTCTTGTCGATCCCGCGAAGCAGCAGACCCACGTTGTCACCGGCTTCTCCGGTATCCAGGATCTTGCGGAACATTTCCACACCGGTCACAACGGTCTTGCGACCTTCGGCACCCAATCCGATGAGGTTCACTTCGTCGCCGGTGTGAACAACGCCGGTTTCGATCCGTCCGGTGGCAACCGTACCACGGCCGGTGATCGAGAACACGTCTTCCACGGGAAGCAGGAAGGGCTTTTCTTTGTCGCGGGGAGGAATGGGGATGTAGCTGTCCACAGCGTCCATCAGTTCCAGGACTTTCTCTTCCCACTTGGGTTCGCCGTTCAGCGCACCCAGGGCGGAACCGTGGATCACGGGAACGTTGTCACCGTCGAATTCATAGAAATCGAGGAGTTCACGAACTTCCATCTCCACAAGCTCGAGGAGTTCGGGATCGTCAACCATATCCACTTTGTTCAGGAAAACAACGATCCGGGGAACGTTCACCTGACGGGCAAGGAGGATGTGCTCCCGGGTCTGGGGCATAGGACCATCGGTTCCGGCAACCACGATGATGGCACCGTCCATCTGGGCAGCACCCGTAACCATGTTCTTCACATAGTCAGCGTGACCAGGGCAGTCCACGTGTGCATAGTGACGTGTCTCTGTCTGGTATTCCACGTGAGCTGTGTTAATGGTGATGCCGCGTTCTTTTTCCTCAGGTGCATTGTCGATGGAATCAAAAGATTTCACCTCGCAATACCCTTTTTTGGCAAGAACCATCGTAATTGCAGCGGTCAACGTGGTTTTTCCGTGGTCGACATGACCAATGGTACCAATGTTGACGTGCGGTTTGGACCTATCAAATTTTTCCTTAGCCATAACGTTTAATAAAAATTAATTTGGTACTTGTTTGTTTTTCAGTTCTACTTTCTGAGCCAATGACGGGAATTGAACCCGTGACCTCTTCCTTACCAAGGAAGCGCTCTACCCCTGAGCTACATCGGCAACCTCATGGTTTGAGCGGGAAACGAGGCTCGAACTCGCGACCCCAACCTTGGAAGGGTTGTGCTCTACCAACTGAGCTATTCCCGCTTGCATCCTTTTGAGAGTGTGGTGGGGAGAGGAGGATTCGAACCTCCGAAGTCGTGCGACAGCAGATTTACAGTCTGCCCCAGTTGGCCACTTTGGTATCTCCCCAATGCAATTTTCAATATGTCTCGTTTGCCGGCGTGAAAAAGTCAGAGCCGATGGAGGGATTCGAACCCACGACCTGCTGATTACAAATCAGCTGCTCTGACCAACTGAGCTACATCGGCATACAAAGAACGTTCCGGGTTCCCTCATTCCCTCTCTCTTTCATTCGTTCGAGGTGGAAAATCCGGGTCATTTTCATGCGCTGGTATTCTGCTCGGCGTGCCTTGAGAAACCTCCACGCGCATACCCTCCAAAATCGGTTCGCAAATATATGACTATTTTGTAGAGTTCACAAAAAAATATGTCTAATTTTTGAAGAGGAAAAAAAAAGCTGCCGAAGCAGCTTTTTCTCAATGGATTTGGCTCCTATTTCTGCCGGACTTTCTGTTTCTTTTTGACCAATTGCTTTTTCAAGGCTTCGATGGACTGGTCCGTCGCCTCTTCAAAGGTTTTGCATTGCTTCCTGGCAAAGACCGCCTGGCCTTTCACATCCAGTTTGATCTCCACAAGCTTGTTCTCTCGCTGCTCCGAATCCTTGTCGAGTCTGAGGTACACTTCTGCGCCCAGAATGTCGTCATACACGGTGGGCAATTTCTTGACTTTCGTGTCAATGAAACTTTTCAGCTTTTGATCAGCGTCGAAGCGAATGGAATGCATTTTGATATACATAATTACCTCCTGCCTTTTAGGCCCTGGGATGGGCCTGGTTATAAATAGACTTTAGTTTCTTGAACGTCGTATGTGTATACACCTGGGTCGCCGAAAGGTTCGCATGACCCAGCAATTCTTTGATGGCATTCAGATCGGCTCCGTTGTTCAGCATGTGGGTGGCAAACGTATGACGAAGAACGTGAGGACTTTTCTTGTCCAGGGTGGTGACCAGTCCCAGGTAGGACGTCACAACGCGATACACCAGCTTGTCATACACCGGCCGCCCCTTTGAGGTGAGGAGGAGCACCATCTCCTCAGCGGCACCGTCCACCCCTGTCCGAAGTGCCAGGTAGGACTCCACAGCCCGAATCAGCGAGGTGTGAATGGGAATGAGCCGCTCCTTGTTCCGTTTTCCCCGCACCCGGACCGTCGCACCGGGAAGATCCAGATCGCCCAGGGACAGGCCGATCAATTCACTGCGACGCATGCCCGTCTGATAGAGCAGGTCGAGAATCAGCCGGTTCCTCACGCCAGCGAAATCATCCCCGAATTCGTACCGGCTCAGAAGATCCTCCATCCGCTTTTCTTCCACAAATTCTGGAACCCGCTTGCTTTGCCGGGGTTTCAGGACCTTGTCGACCGGATTGCTTTCCAGATCTCCTTCGCGGATCAGGAACTGGCAATAGCTCCGCAACGAGGTCAGTTTGCGATGCACCGACCGGGAAGCGTATGTTTCATCCATGAGGTGAACCACCCAGGAACGGATGGTCCGAAAATGAAATTCCATGCCCTCCTGCCCGGTATCCCGGCAAAAGGCATGGAATTGCGATACGTCGTTTCTGTAGGCCTTCAGGGTATGGATTGCATACCGCTTTTCGGACTCCAGATATGTCAGATACTCTTCTATCCTGGCCATGGGCAGTGATCTACGACTGCCAAAACCCCGGATATCGACTAGTCTTCCTGCTGCTGCAATTTCTGAATGTAGACAGCCTTCAGTTTCTGCTGACGCTTTGTCACAGAAGGCTTCTCAAAGGCCTGACGGTTACGCAGTTCCTTCACAACACCCGTCTTTTCAAACTTCCGTTTGAACTTCTTCAAGGCCCTTTCAATATTCTCACCCTCTTTGATGGGAATTACAATCATTTCAATCGGTTTTAAATTCGAGCCGCAAATGTAGAGATTCGATTCAAATAATTCAAGGAAACAGGTACTTTTTTAAAATGATTGTCGATTTAGGCAGCGTAAGCGATATGGTCGATCCGAAATTTTGGCACCTCTCCATTGTCTAAAATTAGAAAAAAAAACAACGCAGGGCAAGGCCCGGACCAACCTTTGTGTCACCTTTCAACCAACCTTTCTTCGCCCCCTTTGAAATAGAGCCCCGCCCTGTCGATTATGGAGTCAGACCACAGGTTGTTTTCCCGGATTTCGGCGAGCGTGGGAAAGCGGCCTTTCACATCCCGGAATCGAAAAAGCGACGATACATCCTCGTAGGACAGGTAGGGATGTCGCAACAGCTCCCGAAAGGTCATGCTGTCCGGATCCAGGCGGCCGGCCAGTCCCGGTTCAACACATACGACGGAACGAATGCGTTCGAGGGTTTCCTGCGGCAGCCCGTACACCTCGCCCAACTGTTCAATCCGCACATAGCCCCCCAGCAAATCCCGGTAACGGATGATCCGTCCCGCCAGGACCGGACCGATGCCAGGAAGAGGCAAAAGACCCGCAGAATCGGTCCGGTTGATGTACACCGTGTCGGGGATTCGGGGCGAACGCCTGACCTGCTGGGGAGGAAGTAGCCGCTCCGGTTCAGAAGCAACATGGAGGAACTCCTGATAGAGACTCAGTTCCTGCAAAAATTCATCCGTTCCTGGGGGAACCGGCGGAGGCAGGCTTCGAAGGTGAGACCTCCCCCCCAAAAACATCAGCACCAGGACAGCAAGCAGAAGGATGGCTCCCTGCTCACCCCGGGCCAGAAGTGAAAATTCTCGTTTGGCTTTCCTGAACATTCACCGCTTTATGCGGTCAAACGCCTTCCCATCAGCCAACAAAAGTCGCTAAAGTCACTAAAGTTTGTAAAGTTTGTAAAGGCAGTAAGTTTGTAAAGTCTTTATAAACTTTTTACACCTTATAAACTTTATAAACTCTATAACTTTATGACTCTTGCATAGACTCCGAGCCCAAACAAAAACGCGATGGCCAGCGGCGCCACGAATTTCACCAGGAATTGAAACAGGGCGTAATACCGGATCTTGTAGGCACCCCCGCTCGAGAGCTCGTCCCGGGTTAAATCACCGGAAAGAAACCACCCCACAAAAACCACGATGAAGAATCCGCCCAGGGGGAGCATCAGATCGGGGGAGGCATTGAAAACAGAAAAGACTTCGGTGGATACCGTGCACAGGATTCCCAGCAGGCCCACCGACAGCATGGCCAGGATGGCGGCCCGTTTCCGGGTCATGTTCAATTGTTCAGAGAAATAGGCCACGATGACTTCCAGAACGGAAATGGTGGAGGTGATGGCGGCAAAACAAAGCAGCAGAAAAAACAGGAAAGCCCAGAGAAGTCCGCCCGACATGTTCTGAAAAATCACGGGCAGGGTGATGTAAACCAGTTCGGGTCCCTGACCCGGGTCGATACCGAAGGCAAACACGGCCGGGAAAATGGCCAGGCCGGCCACCACGGCAATGAAGGTGTCGGCAAAAGCGACGCTGACGGCCGTGTTGGCCAGGTTCTCCTTTTTCTGGATGTAGGACCCATAGGTGATCAGGGTCCCCATCCCGATGGAAAGGGAAAAGAAGGCCTGACCGAGGGCTTCCACGATGACCTTCATGGGTGCGGCCTTGATGGTGTTGAAATCGGGTTTGAACAGAAACACGAGACCCGGTTTGGAACCCTCCAGGCTGAGGGACCGTACCACCAACACGAGAAGAAGAATCAACAGCACGGGCATGAGAATCTTCGCATACTTTTCAATGCCGTTCTTCACGCCGGAGATCACAATGTAACCGGTAAAAAACATCATGACGGCAAACCAGACCAGGGGCCGCCACTTGCCGCCCACGAAGGTCTCATAGTGGTTGCTGAAGAAGGCCCGCATGGACTCGTTGTCCATGGAAGCAAATCCGATCTTGTCTGCGGATATCATCCATTTCACCGACTGGACCAGGTACTCCAGGGTCCATCCGGCTACGACCGTGTAGAAGGCCAGGATGATGAAGGCTGAAACGACTCCCAGCAAGCCGATGAAATGCCATGGCTTGCCGGGAGCTATTTTTCGAAAGGCTCCCACAGGATTCAGCTGGGCTTTGCGGCCGATCACGAATTCCGACATCATCACCGGAATGCCGATGGCCGCAATGAACAGGAGGTAAATCAGCAGAAACGCTCCCCCGCCGTTCTGTCCGGCCACATAGGGAAAGCGCCAGATGTTGCCCAGCCCGATGGCCGAACCCGCCGCTGCGGCGATGACACCGAATTTGCTGCTGAAGCTGTCTCTCTCGTTTCCGCCGGGAATCATGCTGTGGGATCTATCCGTTGAATCAGAGTCGGTCGATGCAATTCAGGTCGGCAAAGGCCACCTTCAGGCGCTCGATCATGCCCTTTTCCCCTTCCCGAAGCCACACACGCGGATCGTAGTACTTCTTGTTGGGTTTGTCCTCTCCTTCGGGGTTCCCGATCTGTCCCTGGAGGTAGTCGTGGTTCTTGGCTTCGAATTTGCGGATGCCGTCCCATGCAGCCCATTGGGTGTCGGTGTCGATGTTCATCTTGATCACCCCGTAGCCGATGGCTTCGCGGATCTCGGCCTGAGAAGAACCGGAACCACCATGGAAAACGAAATCCAGGGGTTTCCCTTTCAGACCGTACTTCTCCACCACAAATTTCTGGGAGTTGTCCAGAATCTTCGGCGTCAGTTTCACATTCCCCGGTTTGTATACGCCGTGCACGTTTCCGAAGGAAGCAGCGATGGTGAAGCGGGGGCTTACTTTGGACAGCTCCTCGTAGGCATAAGCCACGTCAGCCGGCTGGGTGTAAAGCAGGGAGTTGTCCATCCCGGTGTTGTCCACGCCGTCCTCTTCCCCACCGGTGCAACCCAGTTCGATTTCCAGGGTCATCCCCATTTTGCTCATGCGGGCCAGGTATTCCTTGCAGGTGGCGATGTTTTCTTCCAGCGGCTCTTCCGACAGGTCCAGCATGTGGGAACTGAACAGGGGCTTGCCGGTTTCCTTGAAGTGCTTTTCACCGGCCTCGAGCAAACCGTCGATCCAGGGAAGGAGTTTTTTTGCGGCGTGGTCGGTGTGCAGGATCACGGGGACGCCATAGGCTTCGGCCATGGCATGAACGTGCTTGGCCCCGCTGACCGCACCGGCGATGGCGGCTTTCTGTCCGTCGTTGGACAAACCTTTTCCGGCAAAGAACACGGCACCTCCATTGGAGAACTGGATGATCACCGGGGACTTCACTTCCCGGGCGGCTTCGATCACAGCGTTTACCGAGTTTGTACCCACCACGTTGACAGCGGGAAGAGCGTATTGATTCTGCTTGGCAATGGCAAAAATTTTCTGCACATCATCTCCCGTGACGACTCCGGGTTTCACGACATCAAAAATCTTATTGGACATGATTGAACTTGTATTAGAATTGGGTTTGAAATAAGCCCACAAATTTAATAGAATAATTCAGAATCTCAACGGAATCAGAAGGGATAACCGATGGCAATGTTGAAGGTGAGATCCTCGCCACGCACCCCGCGTTGCCCGGCATCCAGTTGGATCCTTCCAGGGGATAGGGATTGCGGAGGGAATTCCGAGATCGAGCCGCAGAATCAGGAAGTTGAAGACAAACCGGGTGCCGAAGCCCGTCCCAACGGCCAGCTCCTTGTAAAACCGGTCGAATTCAAATCCCGCACCCGGCCGGTCATCCACGGTGGAAAGGGACCAGATGTTTCCCACGTCCACGAAAAGCGCCGCTTCCAATTTCCAGATGAGCTTGAAGCGGTACTCCATGTTGGCCTCCAGTTTCACATCCCCGGTCTGGTTCGGGTAGGTGGTTTCCTCCGTGTCCTCATAGGATCCGGGTCCCAGGTTCTTGACCCGCCAGGCCCGGATGCTGTTGGCCCCCCCGGAAAAATACTGTCGCTCAAAGGGCATGGCATTGGAATTGCCGTAGGCAAAACCAACTCCTGCAAAACCTCTCATCACCAAACTGATATCCTCATACAGGAAATAATAAGTCCGCAGGTCTATGTCTGCTTTGATATATTGGGCGAAATCGACCCCCAGCAATTGATACGGGTCCTCCGCCGCTTCGGGAGCGCGAAGTCGGTATCCGGCATAGAGCAGGTTTCCCGCCGTTTCCACATTGAAGCGGATGTCCTGGAAATTCTGGTTCTTCAGGAGTTTTTGGTTGCTGAACAACACCGAATAGCGGGAGTCCAGAATTACATGAGGCAAATAGCTGTAATACAGATACTTTCCCTGCAGCCAATTGGCAAAATCGATCCGCTGGTAGGGTGTCAGGATCAAACTGGCTTCGATGGGCCACACCCGGTGGATGAGGTTCTCGTTCCCCTTCCATTCGTACCCGAAGGAGGCATTGGCCAGAGTGCGGATGTACATGGGCCGGTTCTGGTAGTTGTAGGAAAGGCGGATGTTTGTCTGGGGGTTGAACTGGCGAATGAACTGATCGGTTTTGAAAGGAAGGAGAAACTTCGGAATCCGCAGCCTTGCCTCGACCCCGAACTCCTGCATGAAGTTGAGCCCGCTCCCCTGCAAAGAATCAAAATTGGTTTTTTGCTGCGATTCAATGGCTCCCAGAAATGTCAGGTCGAATTGCTCCGAACCCCCGAACAGATTCCGGTGCTGGTAATTGAAATTGCCGGCCGCACCCATGTTGCCTCCGCTGTTGGTACCCTCCAGTTTCACCGTGTAGGATTGCCGCACCGCCGGAGCAATTTGCACATTGCAATCGAGAAGATTGTCCGGTCCGCCCACTTCGCTGAACCGGATGTCCACGCCGCTGAATGCGCTGAGGGAAGACAAATTCCGGTAGGTGCGCTGCACATCCCGGATCTGGTATCCCCCGCCGGGGAGAATGTAATTCTTCTGGGTGACCACAGCGGGACGGATGGTCGGTTTCTCCCTGAAAATCAATAGAACTCCGTCATACACCAGGGTGTCCTTGGCCGAAAGGTCCACATCCGAAGAAGTCAGAATCGCCCGGTTGTCCACGGTCTCCAGATACACATTGCGCAGGTTGTAAACCGGGTGTTTGCCGTGCCGGATCCGCCCGGTGCTGTCCTGCCGGGGGAAATTCCGGATGCCCAGGGTGACATCCACCTGGTTGGAACGCAAGGCGCTGTCTACTTCAAAATAGACAAAGTCCCGGGTGAACTTGTAGTATCCTTTGTTTCGGAGCAACTCCTCGATCCGGAGCCTCTCGTCCTGCAACGCATCCACGTCGAACAACTCACCCCTCCGAAACCGGTTGCTCCCCGTATCCGCCATGACCAGGTCGGACAAAGCCCCGTCCTGGAAAAAATAGGTGATGTCCCGGATCCGGTATGGATCCCCGGGCTGGACCTTATAAAGGACGCGGGCACGTTTTCGCCGGTACAGCGTGGAGTCTGACACCCCGGCGTGATAATAGCCCTTGTTTCGCATGTACAACCGAAGCTGCTCCGACGACTTCTCCGTCATGTCCGGATCGTACACCACCGGCGGCTCGCCGATCTCCTTCAGCCAGTTGTTGATGCCGTTGTCCTTTTTTGAGGAGGACAGGTTGTAGAGTGACAGGTAGAATCGCCAGAAGAAAATGCGCTGGTTGGGTTTTTGTTTGATGTAGTTGTTCAGCTCTTTCTGGTCGAACTCCCCCTCGTCCGTTTCAATCTCGTAGGAATGAAGCAAATACTTTTCGTCCGGCACAAATTTCGTGGCACTGCAGGAGGACAGAACAAACAAGGCGACGATCGGAACCCATATGTAGAAACCCCTGCGAGACAATGTGGTGAAATTGAAAGGCAAAAATACAAATTTTACTTCAGTCGATTCTTTTCTCATCTTTGCATCATCCAAAATCCCTGCCATGATTTCCCGAAATGCATCCAAACTCATTCGATCGCTCGCCATGAAAAAGCACAGGGACGCCCAGGGGCTTTGCATGGCGGAGGGACACAAGCTTGCTGAAGAGCTCTTTGATCTTCATCGGCTTGGCATCACCCGCACGGAAAAGATATTTGCCACCGAACCGTGGCTGGGAATCCATGGAGAAAAGTGGAACACACTGGGTGTGGAAACCGTGCCCGCCGGGGAGGACGAATTGAAGAAGGTAAGTCAGCTCACCACCCCGCCCGGCGTCCTGGCCCTGGTCCGGATTCCCCGGAGCGGTGTGGATGTTTCTGTCCTGGCGGAGAAACCCTTGCTGGGCTTTGAGGCCATCCGCGATCCCGGAAATCTGGGAACCGTCGTCCGGACGGCCGAATGGTTCGGAATCCGCCACATCCTTTGTTCCCCCGACAGTGTGGATGCGTTCAGCCCGAAGGTGATCCAGGCAAGCATGGGTGCCGTGTTCCGGATGCAGGTTCACGAGCTGGAACTGAGTGCGCTTCTGGATTCCGCCGGATTTGCCGGGAAACCGGTCTTCGGCACCTTCCTGGAGGGCAAAAATCTGTATGAAACCCCACTGGGCACGAATCCCCTGATCCTGTTCGGAAACGAATCCCGGGGTTTGTCGGACGTTCTGGCCTCCCGAATCCGGGAACGCATCACCATCCCCCGCTTTGGCGCTCCGGGTCCGGGATCCGAGTCCCTGAACCTGGCAGCCTCCGTCGCCGTGGTCTGCGCCGAGATGGCCCGGCGCGCCGGGCCTATTCAAAGTGGAAATTGAGCATGATGATGAAGGAATTCACCCGGTCGAGCGATTCCACAAACTGCGGGTAGCGGCCGATTCCCTCCTCCACCAGGATGTTCCGGAGTCCCACGCCGAGTTTCAGCTCCGGTGCAAATTTGAAGTACCGCAGGTAGGTATCCACCCCGAAACCGAATTCCAGGTACAGATCCCCCGGCTTGAACATCAGGTATTCATTTTCCTCGTCTCCTCCCTTGGCGGCCTTCCGGGCCGACATGTCGTAGCGGAAATTCAGTCCCCCGACCAGGTAGGGCCGGCCGTTGTTCAGTCGATCGGACCGGTACTTCAGATGGAGGGGAAAATCCAGGTTGCTGGGCCCCAGCGCTACCGGATTGTCGGCATCCGGCAGGTCCACCGGATCGCCGGTCAGGGCGCCCTGGGTGAAGGAGTAATAGGTCACCTCCCGCGATCCGAAACTGATGCCGGGCAAGAACCGGAGATTCCAGTTCTTGTTCAGACGGAGATCGCTCACGATGCTCACCTGGAACCCGGGCAGGAGGTGGTCCAGGTCGGCATAGATGAAATCCTCTGCCTGGTAATTTCGTTGAAAACCAAGATCCATGGCGTTGAGTCCGACCGTGAATCCAAAATGCAGGGTTTTCAAATCAAACGCCGTCAGGTTGCGGGGCTTTTCCGTCTGGGCAAAAGCCAGAGCCGGCAAGCAACACAGCAGCATTGAAACAAGGAATTTTCTCATCACAGAAGTAACGGTCAGTTTTCGGGAAAAGTATGGATGGGAAGAAAACTCACTCTCCCAATAGTTTTTCAAGGGCATGCTCAAAATCCCGGGCATAATCGGATATGAATCCAAAAGAAACGTCATCGATCCGCAATTCCTGCTTCGTCACATGGCCCAGGGCACTGAAATGCAGGGTGGACTCCATCATCAGGTCCAGAAAATCGGCTTCTTTTTCCGGCCGGACACTCACCACCACGCGGCTTTGGGATTCACCGAACAAGAAGGCGTCGCCCCGGATTTCGGCCGGGGAGGTCACATCGAACCCCAATCCGCCCGAAAGGGCGCATTCCACCAGGGTGACAAACAACCCGCCCAGGGAAACGTCATGGGCCGAATCGATCAATCCTTCCCCGATCAACCGCATCAGGACGTTGTGCATCCCGATCTCGTAGGTCAGATCGAAACTGGGCGCCGCCGATTCCCGGACCATGTGAACCATGGACAGATACTCCGATGAGGAGATGTCATTTTCGGACCGGCCGAGCAGGTAGATCATATCCCCCTTTTTCTTGAAATTCACCGTCATGACCTTGTCCGGATCCTCCACCAGTCCCACCATGCCAACCACCGGCGTGGGAATGACCGAACGGATGTCCTCCCCGTTGTGGGTCAGGTTGTGGAAACTTACATTGCCGGCAAGAACCGGAATTTCCATTTTTCTGCATGCTTCGCTGATGCCCTTGACGCTTTCAGCGAAATCGTGGTACACGTAAGGATCGGACGGATCCCCGTAGTTCAGGCAATCGGCGAGCGCCAGGGGCCTGCCACCTGAACAGATGATGTTTCGTGCAGCTTCGGCAACCGCGATCATCGCTCCCTTTCTGGATTCGAGCCGACCGTACCTGGAATTTCCGTCCACACTCATGGCCAGGGCAAAATCCTGGTCGTTGACACGGACAATTCCGGCATCCGAGGCATGTTCATGACTCAGGTTCGCAAGTCCGGCCATGGTGTCGAACTGCTCATAAATCCATCTCCTGGAGGCAATGTTCGGCAGGGAGATCATCCGCCGGGCGATGTCCTTCAGGTTTCCGGGCATGGGAACCTCCTCCGCGGAAACGGACCGGGGTGTTTTCCCCCGCGATTTCATGTTGCGGATGTACACCGGAGCCCCGCCGCCCCGCACCAGGATCTGCACGGGAAGATCGCCCAGCGCATCGCCTTCGTGCAGGACCCGGATGCGGCCGTCGTCCCGTGACTGCCCGATTTTTTTGCACACCAGATCCCATTTCTCTGCAATGGCAGTGAGGCTTTTCAGATGAGCTTCGTCCACCGCCAGCATCATCTGCTCCTGGGTTTGAGAAAGCAGGATGTCCAGCGGTTCCAGGTCGGTTCGATGCAGCGGCATCCGGTCCAGGTGGATCTCCACCCCCATGTTTCCCCGGTCGGCCATCTCTGCGGCGGCACACAACACCCCGCCGGCACCGATGTCCTGCATGCCCGCGATCCAACCCTCCCGGTTCATTTCGGCCAGGCAATCCATCAGAATCTTCCCCGTGGTCGGATCTGCCACCTGGGATTCCGGGACCATTTGCCCTTTGCGGATCAAGGCCTTGGAAGCAAATCCCGCTCCATGGACCCCTTTCCCGGTCGTCTCCCGGCCCAGGAGGACCACGGCCTGCCCCGGCCGTACAAAGGCGGCCCGGATCAGGTGCTTGTTTTCCACGATTCCCACGCCCATCAGATTGACGAGGGGATTGAAGTTGTAGCTTTCGTCGAACAGCACCTCACCGCCCACAACGGGTACGCCGAAATTGTTCGAATAGGAACCCAGCGCTCCCACCACGGCCTGCACCATGTCCCGCACGCTCTTCTCCATGGGATCGCCGAACCGGAGGATGTTCAAAAGTCCCACGGGCTCGGCCCCCATGGTGATCAGGTCGCGGTACACATTCCCGACTCCGACGGCACCCTGACGCGGATCCACGGCAATGGGGTGGTTGTGGGATTCCATCTTCAAAACACAGGAGAGGGATTCATTGATGCGGACGACCCCGGCATTCTCCTCCCCCGCCCGGACCACCACCCGGTCCCCCTGCCGCGGCATTTCTTCCAGCCATTTCAGGGAGCTTTTGTAAGAGATGTGTTCCGACCACATGGCAGCAAACATATTCATCTCAAAATCATTGGGATCGCGGCCCAGCATGGTCTCTATGGAATGGGCTTCGTCGGGGGTCAGATAGGAAAGAGCCCGCTCCTTCAGGCGGGAAACGTTTGGGTCCATGTCGGCTCAGGTTTCCACAAATATAAGGATTCGCTCGTTTCCAGATAATCCTTACATTTGCCCGAAACCCTTTGTACCATGAATCCCATTGCCCTGATCACCGGAGCGAGTGCCGGCATCGGCAGGGCCACCGCGCTGAAGCTGGCCAGAAACGGATACCGGGTGATCGCAACGGCCCGAAGAGAAACGGAACTCCGGGAACTGACCCTTCAGATTGAAAATGAAACCGGCAAACCGGCCCTTCCCCTGGTGTTCGATGTCCGGGAAAAGCGGGAGGTGGAAGCCGCACTGAAAGGACTTCCCGAGGCCTGGCAACCGGTGGACGTCCTCGTGAACAACGCCGGGCTGGCGGCCGGACTGGCCCCCATCCAGGAAGGAAGTCTGGAGGATTGGGAGCAGATGATCGACACCAACCTCAAGGGCTTGCTTTTCATCACCCGGCTCATCACCCCCGGCATGGTGGAACGGAAACGGGGACACATCGTGAACCTCGGATCCATCGCCGGAAAGGAAGCCTATGAGAACGGCAATGTGTACAATGCCACAAAGTTTGCCGTGGACGGACTCACAAGGGCCATGCGAATCGACCTCGTGGAACATGGAATCAAAGTCACCGCCATCCATCCGGGTGCGGTGGAAACGGAATTCTCCTTGGTGCGTTTCAAAGGAGACGCACAGCGCGCGGCGGGTGTGTACCAGGGGTTTACCCCCCTGTCTGCGGATGATGTGGCCGATGCCATCTGGTATGCCGTCAGCCGTCCGCCCCATGTCAATGTGAACGACATGCTGCTCATGCCGGTTGCCCAGGCTTCAGCCTCCAAACTTGTCAGATTGCCGACCCAATTGAATGACTAAAAAGAAGAATTATGTACAGAGTTGATTATTTGGAAAACTTCACCCGCGAAGTATTTGAGAAAATGGGGTGCTCCCCCGATGATGCCCGGGCAGCCGCCGATGTGTTCATCGCTGCCGAATTGCGCGGATATTCCAGCCACGGGATGATCCGGATCAAGGACTACTACCAGCTGTGGGAAGCCGGACGGATCAACGTCCGGCCCGACGTAAGAATCGTTCACGAATCCCCCAGCACCGCCGTGGTGGACGGGGACGGAGCCATCGGCATGATCGCCGCCACCAAGTCCATGGAAATCGCCATTCAAAAAGCGAAATCCGCGGGCACGGGTTGGGTTTCGACCCGCGGCTCCAACCACTACGGGATCGCCGGATACTATGCCATGATGGCCCTTGAGCACGACATGATCGGCATCTGCATGACCATCGCCAACCCCCTGGTGGCTCCCACCTTTTCGGTCAGCCGGATGCTGGGGACCAACCCCATCGCCGTCGCCGTACCCGCGGGCATCCACCCTCCGTTCGTGGCGGACTTTTCCACCACCCCCATTGCCAGGGGAAAACTGGCGGTCGCCAGCAAGAAAGGGGAAAAAGTCCCCTTCGGATATGTGCAGGATGCGAACGGTCGGCCCTCCGACGACCCGGACATCATCAAAGAGGGAGGATCCATGCTCACCCTGGGAGGAAGCCGGGAGATGGGAGGACACAAAGGGTATTGCCTGAGTGCCATCGTGGACATCTTTTCTGCCGTTCTTTCCGGAGCCAATTTCGGCCCCTTCTGCCCCCCATCCGTGGCCTACCTTCCGGTAAAGGAAGAGAAAGTCGGCGAGGGAACCGGGCATTTTTTCGGCGCCATGCGTATTGATGCCTTTCAGACCCCGGATCAGTTCAAAAAGCAAATGGATGCCTGGATCGACACCTTCCGTGCCGCCAAGCCGGCCCAGGGACAGGACCGGGTTCTGATTCCCGGGGATCCGGAGCGGGAGAACGAGGAACGGATCAGCCGAACCGGAATCGATGTGCTGGTGCCCGTCCAGAAGGAAATGAAGGAGATCGCAGATGCGTTGGGCATCCCGTTTGAGCTGGATGCCTGATCCAAAAAAATGGAAAAGAAAAAAGGCTGTCCCTGGCAGGACAGCCCCTTCCCTTTGAAACGCAGTGCAAAGCTGCACTTTGCTTCCCTAACCTAACTAAACCTAAACCTAAAACTAACCCTAAAACCTAACTAAACCTATTATCGAAGAACGCTGTGTAATTACTTACAATACAAAGATAGGGCAGGATCCATCCCGAACATAGAGGGGTATCCCCTGAAAATGAATTTCTTGCCCCTGCGTTGATTCACCTGCATTTCCAGGTTATTCCCTTGCTTCATCTGCGTATTTTCACCTGGAACCGAAAAAAAAGCTGCCTCCTTCGAGACAGCTTCTTTTTTCATTCCATAGAGTGGCTTGGTTGTTCCGGACATCTTCAATATCGTTGACGTACAAAAGTACGGCCTCCGGCCAAGAAAGAAAAGAGTGCCCTTACGCAATCGGGCAGGTGAAACACGCATTTCCGCAAGAAGGATCAATGGTTTCCGGCTCCGATGCATTATCTCGCTCTCCCACCCGCTGGAACTCCCTGGATGAATTCATACATTGTGCAACCATGACCATGCAAAGCCAGTCCCGAACCGAATACCTACGCCGCATCAACCGCGTCATCGACTACATCGACGAAAGGCTCGACGAAAACATCCCCCTGGAAAAACTGGCGGAAGTCGCCTGCTTCTCCCCCTTTCATTTTCACCGGATCTGGCGGGCCATGACAGGGGAAACCCTGCACAATTTTGTAAAACGCATCCGCCTGCAGAACGCCGGCCGCATGTTGCTTTCCGATCCGGCCCGACCTGTGGCCGAAATAGCCACCCTCTGCGGTTTCAACAGCAGTGCGGTGTTCTGCCGGTCTTTCAAAACACACTACGGCATGAGCACCGGCGAGTTCCGGCAACACCATGGGGTGTGGGATCGCAAGATGGATCAATCGACCGGCAAGGAAAGTCAATCCTGGCTCCCCCCGCCCCTGTACATTAGCGATGAATTGTTGAACCAAATGCGAAATGTACACATGGAAAAACACATTGAAGTGAAAACGATGCCCGCCATGGACCTGGTCTATTGCCGGCACACCGGTGCCTTCGACCAAATCGGCGGCGCCTTTGAGAAACTGATGAAGTGGGCGGGACCCCGGGGACTCCTTCGATTTCCCGAGACAAAAACCGTCACCGTCTACCATGACGATCCAAAGGTCACCGACCCGGAAAAAGTTCGGCAGAGCGCCTGCATCACGGTGGAACCCGGGGTCCGGACCGAGGGGGAATTCGGGAACATGCATGTGCCCGGGGGAACCTACGTGGTGGGCCACTTTTCCATCAAGCCCCATCAGTTCACCGATGCCTGGGACGCGGTGTGCCTCTGGCTGGCCGACAGCGGATACCAGCCGGCCGACGGCTATCCCTACGAATTCTATCCGGAGGAACATACCCAGGACATTCCCCCCACCTTCACGGTGGACATCTGTGTCCCGGTAAAAGCCCTGTAGGAACAGCAACAGAAGCTCTTCCTCCGGGCAACCGTACCTTGCTCAAGAAAGACACCTTCCTTCCAATCGGTCCGACCCGGCCCCTGCTTTCTCCGGATGGCAGGCTGGCCGGGTTCGCTGTTTTTCGGTCCGGGGTAACAAATGTGCGAGCAATGGTACCATAATTGGTAGCCGGAGTCCTGTCAATGGCCGATCTTTGTATCAGGCTGCCAGGTACTGGTTGCCAAGTTTCTGAGGGGCTCATCGCTTGCACTGATCCGCCAACCACGGTCATGTTTCACCAAAAACGACAAGCCATGAAAAACCATTCCCGAACCTCCCTCCGGCGCATCCTGCGCACTCTGATCCCTTTCTTCGTGCTGACCAGCGGATGCGTGGCATGCAACGAAATCCTTCCTCTCGCTTCCGAATCCGACGATCCGGAACTCCCCGAAATGCAAAGCCAGGTCGTAACCCAACGATTCACGATCGGACCGGAAGGCGGGGAACTCTTTCTTTTTGGAGACCGGCTGTACCTGAGGTTCCATGCAGGAACCGTGACCCAACCCACCACATTCACGGCAGCCGTGTTTCCGATCCATCACCTCGATCTGAACGGGATGAACACGTATGGCCACGGTTTCTCCCTGGAATCGGACGAAGCGATCCGGGTTCTGCCCAATGTCATTGTCCGGATCCATTACGATCAAAACCCGGAGCTTTGGAAAAAATCTGCGCCTGAACCGGGCTCCGAAGAAGGTTTTCACATTTTTCATGTAACACCCAATGTGTATGCCTACCAAAGAATCACTCCCCTGTGCGATTGCCGGGTCAATTGCGATTGCCAGACGATTCAGGGAACGGCGGATGCATGCGGAATGTATGTGGTTGGTGAGAATTAGGGCGAACTATGTGCCATTCTCTCCCGGGGAGGCCGCTTCACGCACAGGCGGCCTCCCTTCTTTTCGGTCGGGCGCGTAGAGGCGGGTGGAGGGGATGAAATCAGAATCCCTACCTTTGTCCCAAAATCGAATCATGATCGAAACCCTTCTGAACCACGTCAGCATCCGGAAATACCGGAACGAACCCATACCGGAATCCTTGCTGAAAGAAATCCTCGAAGCCGGCATCCGTGCCTCCACCACCGGAAACATGCAGGTTTACTCCATCGTGGTGACGCAGGACCCAGCCAGGAAGGAGGAATTGGCACCCTGTCATTTCAACCAGCCGATGGTTCGGCAGGCGCCCGTTCTCCTGACTTTCTGCGCCGATTTCAACCGGTTCAACCGGTGGTGCGGACAAAGGAAGGCAGAACCAGGTTATGACAATTTCCTGTCCTTTTTCACCGCGGCCATCGATGCCTTGCTGGTAGCCCAAAACGTATGCATTGCCGCCGAATCCAAGGGGCTGGGGATTTGCTATCTGGGAACGACCACCTACATGGCAGGGAACATCATCGACATCCTTCGTCTTCCGGAGGGCGTGGTGCCGGTAACGGCCGTGACCCTGGGCTACCCGGACGGGGTGCCCGAACGAACCGACCGGCTTCCCCTGGAAGCGGTGGTGCATCCGGAAGTTTACCAGGATTACCCGGCCGAACGGATCGATGCCCTGTATCACACGAAGGAAACCATCGCCGAAAACCAGGCCTTCGTCAAAGAAAACAACAAGGAGACCCTGGCGCAGGTTTTCACGGACATTCGCTACAAAAAAGCTGATAATGTATTGTTTTCAAAGTCTTTACTGGATGTTCTGGCGCGCCAGGGCTTCATGAATCATCCCTGATTTCGATCTGTTGGTAAAAATGTCGGGGACAAAGAGATTCTGGCTGTTGAAAGAGAGATTTTTTTCTTGTGATATATATTCTATATTTGTAGCACATCTTACCGGTAAAAATACAGTCATGAAAAAAGCAGCGATCATACTGACACTTGTGTTTGCCACGGCGATCCTGATGAGTTCCTGCAGCAAGCAGGCCTGTCCGGCTTACAGTCACCAGGATACGGAACCCACCGAACACGTGGGCTAGAGCAACTGCTACGCTCTTTTTATCCCACACAAGATTTGCAGCACTGCAGATCTTTTTTTTTACCCTCCCAACAATTGCAGGGATATAATCGTTACTTTTGAAAGCACTGCCGTTGCGTCAAATGAAGCGAGTTTTCCCCCATATGGCATTTCTGTTGCTGCTCGCCCCCTCCGTCCTGGCCCAGGGTGAAATTGACGAGGACATCCGGCTCATGTTCCGGGACGAAAGCACCTACGCAATTTCTCTGAATTCCAATGGATTCGGATTGAATTACCGCTACGGTTTCTGGCGGGATGCCCGGAACCAGTTTTTGCTGGAAGGGGAATTCGGCTATGCGAAGCACCCCAAAGAGACAAAGGTCCTTGGCAATTATGCATACAGCACCCGCCGGTACGTGTTTGGCAAGGAGAATTTGTTCTGGGACCTGAAAGCCATGGCCGGCTGGCAAAAAGAATTGTACAGGAAAATTGACCGCACGGGAATCTCTGTACGGTGGTATTCTTCCGGGGGATTGTCGCTCGGATTCATCAAACCGATCTACTACGAGGTGTATGAATTGAATACCAGCGACCAAACATACACAACCGATTACAGCAAATTCGACCTCACCGTCCACCAGGACTACATCGCGGGCCGGGGACCGTTCTTCATGGGTTTTGATGAGCTCCGGCTCCTCCCGGGCCTGACCGGAAAAACCGGCCTGAGCTTCGAGTACAGCGAACGGGACCAGGTGG
>JAWKKO010000026.1:0-54354 GCA_041393235.1 Bacteroidales bacterium | reverse complement strand
ATCCGACAGGGCTTCCACCGGCTTTTGGGAGTTGTCGAGGGGAGCCGAATAAATATCGAAGCCGCCCTCCCGGTCCGAGCAGAAATACGCCCGGGTGAAATCCCGGTTCACGGTAAAATAGGCATCCGTGGAATCGGAATTCAGAAACGTGATCGCCCTGGGTTCTTCATAGCTTCCCGTGGTGATGTTTTCCGTGAAGTACATGTCCTGGTTTCCCCCCACATCGCTGGAATACACCAGCACATAGGAATCATACCCTACCAGGTAGTGTTCCCACATGGGAAGGAGGCAGGGACCCAGTTCATCGCCCGTGGTCACAGTCTGGCGAACGGCCCCGGCCAGCGTGGCCTCGGTGGGCGTGATGGAGATGCCGGAAGAAACGTACTCTTCCACCCGGAGTTCTCCGGTGGTTTCCATGAACCGGATCAGAATCTGCTTGTATATGATGTCGAAATTGCCACCCAGCGTTCTTCGGTTCGAGGAGAAACACAGGGGGAAAATCTCCCCGAGAAAAGTCATTGTGGAATTGTAGTCGTCGAATTCGGTGTTGATTTCTTCAAAATTCACGGGAACCTCGGGAAATTCTCCGGTGTCGTATTTCACCGGATCACAGGAAAACAGGAGCAGGGTCAGGGCAAGAGACAGGACGCTTTTTTTCATCATTCGTGTCGTTTAGGGGCATGGAAAAGGAAACAATTCAACGGCGTATCCCAGCTGTTCGAGACGATCTTCAAGGTATTCCCGGCTCAAACCTGTGCATTCCATGCAAAGGACAAGGTAGGAAATTCCGGAGGGAAATGGAAGGAACCGGGAGGTTCGACCTCAGATAGGGGAGAAAACAACCAAATGAAAAGAAAAAACAACCAAAAGTAGCGTTAAAACAACCAAAAGTGGTGAATATTTCTTGAATTGGGCAACGTTGCCCCCCTATCTTTGTGTCATCCACAAGCAAAAAAATAAAACCATGATGACAGCAATGATCCTTGGCAAACGAATTGCCGATGCACGAAAAATAAAGAACCTGTCCCAGGCCCAGCTTGCCGACGCCTTGTTCATCAGCGCACAGGCCGTCGGAAAATGGGAGCGGGGCGAATCCATGCCCGACATCCTGATGTTCAACCGTCTGGCGGAACTCCTCGGGGTGGATCTGAATTATTTTTCAGAGAAGTTTCCTTCCGTGACCCGGGAGGGCCTGCCCCCGGAATCCAATGAAAAAGAAAAAAGCACACCCGAATGGGACATGTCCCGGGGAAACTGGGTGGATGCGGATTTCTCCGGATTGAAGAATCTTCATGAAAAATTCGGTGCCTCCAACATGCAGCGATGCCGTTTCGTCGGATCCGATCTGTCGGGTCTGCTTCTGAAGGCCAACGAGGTGGAAGACTGCGATTTTTCCAACTCTCGGCTTGGAGGGAGTCACTTCGAAGCCTCCCACATGGTACGCAACAACCTGGCCAACTGTGCCCTGGTCGAAGCCCGGTTCTCAGGCTGCCACATCCGGGGATGTGACTTTTCCGGTTCCGACCTGACGGGCGTCGCCTTTTCAAGGTGTGATTTTTCGAAGAACAACATCGCAGGTGCACGGTGGCACCGTACCTCCTTTGAGGGGGTCAACGTGATGGATGTTACCTTCGACGGGATCCTGGAGGATTGTTCCTTTGAAAACTGCGCCTTCAGCAAGGTCAGTTTCCGCAACGCCACCCTCCTGAACACCTTTTTTAAGAACCGGAGCCTGAAGCGGATCCGCTTCGAGAATTGCCGCGCCGACCGCATGACCTATGAATTCCTGAAAAACGGAAAGGCCGGCATGAGCAACATTGAATTGATTGGCCTGGAACAGGGGGCCTGAACTCTCAGCCTGTGAGCGGTTTCGTGAAACCAACCGCAGAAAACCAACCGCAAGGGCCGGAAGTCTCCGCGAACCTTCCTACCTTTGCGGTTGTTCTGTATGTGATGAAGACCGTTGCCGTCATCCTGTCCCTGGCCTTTCTGGCCTTTCTCGGGAAACCCGCCCTGGAGGAGATTCTTCAGGAACGGATGGCCCGTATGGAAACGGCCGCACATTCCTGCTGCGGAGACTGTTCCGATGGCTGCTCGTGTTGCGACACGGGTGCGGAAAAGGATCAGGCCGCGGATGATTCCTGTGCAACGGACGCAAGCTGCTCCACCCATTGTACCTGCACGGTTCAGCACACACCGGCCTTCGCACCGGTGATGGCTCCCCGGATTGCTGTGTTCGGCACGGTCCTCCAGCAAAAGGTGGATTATCAGAGCCACATTCACGTTTCTTTTCCTGACAAGATCTGGCATCCCCCCAGAGTTTGATGATTCCTCCATGCGAAGTTGCCGGTCGCCCCGTGGGTGATTCCGGTACCATTCCTTGTTGAATCATCAAATGCAAAATCATGAAAACAATCAAGTTGATGGTCATGGTATTGATCATGATCAGCCCTGCGCTGCATGCGCAGAAAAGTGACTCCATGGACACCCTGTCCGTCTGGGTGAACGGTGCCTGTGGGATGTGCAAAGACCGGATTGAGTCGAACGCATTAAAAATCAGAGGCGTTCAGTCTGCAGTCTGGGACCTGTCCACCAAAACCCTCACCATCCGTCACAACGACAAGTTCAAGGAAGACAACCTGCTTTATGCACTGGCCAGTGTGGGCCATGACACCCGGAAATACACCGCTCCGGATGCCGTGTACAATGCCCTTCCGGCCTGCTGTCATTATCGGACCGTGGAAAGCCACGGGGCAGAACTGGAACATGGGCCGGGAGACCGGCCCGGTTCCGGGCCCGGTCTCAAGCCGGGAACGGTTGCGGGAACCGTGTTTGAACGGCTGGACGAGGATGTCCAGCCGCTTCCCGGGACCAACGTTTACTGGTCCGGCACACTGACCGGGGTCACCACGGATGCGGAGGGGCGATTCGAAATCGCCCTTCAACCCGGGGTCCGGACCCTCGTGTTTTCCTTTGTCGGGTTGGGAACGGATTCGGTCCTGGTCGAGGAGCCCGGCATGCTGGAGGTGGAGCTTTCCAACGCCACCACCCTGGAGGAGGTGGAGATCGTGTACCGCCGTCCCGGCACCCGCATCGAACTGGACGGAGCGTTTGATTTGCAGCGCATCGACAACAAGGAGCTGCTGAAAGCGGCCTGCTGCAACCTGTCCGAAAGCTTTGAAACCAATCCCTCCGTGGATGCGTCGGTGACCGATGCCGTCACCGGCACCCGCCAAATCGAAATGCTGGGTCTGGCCGGCAAATACGTTCAGATCACCCAGGAGAACATGCCCCTCATCCGGGGCCTGTCCTCCCTGAACGGACTCGGGTTTGTGCCGGGGTCGTGGATCGACGGGATCCAGTTGAACACGGGCACGGGCTCCGTGGTGAACGGTTTTGAGAGCATCACCGGCCAGATCAACGTGGAATTAAAGAAACCGAAGAACGGGGAGGCCCTGTATGTGAATCTCTACGGCAATTCGGCCGGAATGAGCGAAGCCAATGTCAACACGGCGGTGGACCTCAACGAGCACCTGTCCACCGGCCTGCTCGTGCATGGGAAGTTCCAGCCCTTTTCCCTGGATCACAACATGGATGGTTTCATGGACCATCCGGCCGAGAAATCCGGCGTGTTTATGAACCGCTGGTCCTGGTTCAATGACAAAGGCCTGGAGACCCGATTCGGCATCAAAGCCGTGACTTCCCGGACCAACAGCGGCCAGGTGGCCTACGATCCGGAGCAGAATCCCGAAGACCAATCGGCCTGGGGCGCCGCCCTGAACACCGATCGGCTCGAAGCCTTTTTGAAAATGGGGAAGGTCTTTCCCGACAAACCCTTTTCCAGTGTGGGCTTTCAGGTCAGCGGCATGGTCCACGACATGGATGCCTTCTTCGGTCGCCGCACCTACACCGGAAGGCAGGGCTCGCTCTATGCCAATCTGATTTACCAGGGCATCCTCGGGAACACGAACCACCAGTACCGCACGGGGGCCAGCTTTCAGTTCGATGACTACGCCGAGACGTTTTTAGCGGAGGATTATCGGATGAGGGAAGCCATTCCGGGCGTGTTCCTGGAGTACACCTACAACCGGCTCGACCGCTTCACGGTGGTGTCCGGGATCCGGGCCGACCGTCACAACCTGTACGGCCTGTTTGTCACCCCCCGGCTTCACCTGCGCTATGCGACCCTGGACGGAACCGTCTTTCGTGCCATGATTGGCCGCGGGCAACGGACGCCCAATGTGCTGCTGGAAAACCTGGGATTCCTGGCCTCGTCCCGGGAATTCATCTTCGAAGATGCCGGAAGCGGGGACCAGGGCATCCGGATGAATCCGGAGGTGGCCTGGAACACGGGCGCCAGCGTGGCGCGGGAGTTCAATGTTTCGGGCAAAACAGCGCTGGTCAAATTGGATTACTATTATACCTGGTTCACCAATCAGGTGATCGTCAATCTGGACCGCCGGACCGACGCGGTGATTTTCCAATCCCTCGACGGTCCGTCCCACTCCCACAGCCTGCAGGCCCAGGTCAACTACGAATGGTTCCGGAATTTCAACACCCGGCTGGCCTACCGCTTCAATGAAGTGACGCAATCCATCGACGGGACAATGCTGAGTCAGGCCATGACGCCCCGCAACCGGGCCTTCCTGAATGTGTCCTACGAAACCGCCGGCCGGTGGATGTTCGATGCCACGCTGACCTGGCAGGGCGCAAAACGGATTCCGGACACCCGCATGAATCCGGAAGAGTTCCAGCTCGACGCCTTCTCCCCGGATTATTTCCTGGTGAATTCGCAGATTTCCAAATCCTTTGGCGGGAAATTCGATGTGTATGCAGGCGCGGAGAACCTCCTGGACTTCCGGCAGGACAGCCCGATCCTGGATGCGGCAAATCCATTCGGCGACAACTTTGATGCCTCGCTGATCTGGGGTCCGGTCTTCGGACGGAAATCGTCCCATGGAAAGGAAAGACGGAAAATTTCAAAAAATGGCACAGTTCAATTGACTGACAAACAATGATTCTAACCAAATTGGTGCCTTGCTCACCCAGTTGCACCAAAGCGGGAGATCCCGGATCTTTGTGTCACACGAATGCACAAAACCAAGGATCATGAAAGAGCTTATTTTAAAAAACGTACAGACCCTGAAGGGGGACCGGATTGACCGGGACGGAAATGTCTTCACGGTAAAACCCATCATTCCCGAGGGGGAAACCAATCGCTGCCGGGCGAATTTTGTGGAGCTGGAGCCGGGAAACCATGCCTACGGCTACCACTACCACGAGGCAAACGAAGAAGTGTTCTACATCATCAGCGGCGAGGGCGTGGTGCGCACGAAGGACGGCGACGTGCCGGTGAAAACCGGCGATGCCATCGGGTTCCCAACCGGGGAGAACGGCGCCCATGTGATCCGCAACGCCTCGGAGACGGAACGACTGGTGTACATCGACTTCGGTACCACCGTTCGACCCGAGATCGTCCATCTGCCCGACATCCAAAAGGTGATGGTGATCGGCCGGGAAGTGAACGGAATCTATGACAAATAAGCCGGGAATCCTTCCCATTTTGGCGGAAGAAGACAATTCGATAAAAGTTTGCTAATTTGGGGGTTGTTGTTCCACCGGAAAACAGACCCCACATGAAACAAACCCTGTCCCTGCTTCTCCTGGTCCTCGGGTGCGCCCGTCTGACGGCCCAGGAGCCGCCCCTTCTGAAAATCAGCGACAACCACAAATACCTGGTCACGGAGGACGACCGGCCCTTTTTCTGGCTCGGCGGCACCGCCTGGGAACTGATCCACCGTTTGAACCGGGACGAGGTGGACCGGTATCTGGCCGACCGGCAATCCAAGGGATTCACGGTGGTGCAAACGGTGATCCTGGCGGAACTGGACGGACTGAACACCCCCAACGCCTATGGGGAAAAGCCCCTGATCGGGAACGATCCAACCCGGATCAACGAAGCCTACTTCGAACATGTGGATTACGTGGTGGAGCAGGCGGCCCGGCGGGGGATCTACCTGGGACTGCTGCCCACCTGGGGGGACAAGTACCACATGGCCTGGGGCGTGGGACCGGAGATCTTCACTCCGGAAAATGCAAGGGTTTACGGGGAGATCCTGGGGAAGCGCTATGCCGGGCACAACAACATCGTCTGGATCCTCGGGGGCGACCGCTGGCCCAAGGACGGGCAGGACAGCGCCATTGTCTCTGCCATGGCCGAAGGGATCCGCGCCTTCGACAGCCGGCACCTGCTCACCATGCATCCAAGCGGGGCCCAGCTGGCCAGCAATTTCTTCAACGACCCCTGGCTTGATTTCGACATGTTCCAGGCGGGACACGACCGCACCATCCGGGATTTCGAGTATGTGTGGAAGGCCCGGGAGGTGACCCCCCTGCGTCCCGTCGTGAACGGCGAGCCCCGCTACGAGGACCATCCCGACCGGTTCAACGCGCTGGCCTACGGCTGGATGGACGATTCGGACGTGCGGAGTTCGGCCTACTGGTCCATGCTGGCCGGAGCGGCCGGTTACACCTACGGATGCCACGACATCTGGCAGATGTTCGATATGAGCCGGGAACCCGTCAACGGGGCCAGGAACGTGTGGGAGGCGGCCCTGCAACTGCCGGGTTCCGGTCAGTTGAAGCACCTGAAAGCCCTTCTGGAAGCCTTTCCCTGGCAGGACATGCGCAACGACCAGGCCCTCCTGCTCAACGAGAATGCCGACGACACCACCTTCATCCTGGCCACCATCGGAGCGGACCGGGATTTCATGCTGTTCTACACCCCCATGGGGAAATCCGTCGTCCCGGATCTCTCCCGGATGCAGGCATCGAGGGTCAAAGCCCACTGGTTCAATCCCCGGGACGGCCATTCCCTGCCGATCGGTGAGTTTGACAGCGCGGACCGGCCCATCCTCACCCCCTGGTCGGCCGGACGGGGCAGCGATTTCGTGCTGGTGATCGTGGATGCCGCGTCGGAGTTTGTGCTTCCGGATCCGTTCTGATGTCTGAGGAATTTATCGGAAGTTTATCGGAAGTTTGTTGGAAGTTCTTTAACGAAAAGCCGCTTTAGTCATACGAAATCCGAGCACCCTTCGTTTTTCCTAAGAATTTGAACGATTTCGTCCAACCCCGACCATGAAATCATTCCTGCTGTTTGGAGTCCTCCTTGCCCAGGTTGCGATCCTTCCCGCCCAGGAGTCCCGGGTGAGGATCGGACTGGAGGCTGTCGCCCTACGCACCATGCCCTTTGCAAAGGATCTTCCCGAAGGGATCAGCCCCTTGTTGGTTGTCGCCCCAGGCTACCGGGTGGAGTACGCCCTTACCCCGATCCTTTCTCTGAAGGGTGGTTTGGCATATGAACGAAAAGGTTTTTCCGGGAATCTGGTCTATACCGACATCTACGGTGTTCCAGTGGATTCCGTGGAACTACGGACACGTTGGGATTGCCTTGTGCTTCCCCTGTCCATTTCCGCCTCTTCTTCGGGTCCTGTACGGGTGCATGCGGATTTGGGCGTTCTTCCGGGAATCCTGGTGAGGGCGACCAATGAAATTCCCACGACCGACCTCCGTGTGGAGAGCGTGGACACCCGGGAGGCCAGTGCCCCGTTTAGCTTCGGCCTGACCTTTTCAGGGGGCGTGAGCCTTCCGTTGGGGGACGGGCTTGCACTGGATCTGAGCATCCAGGACCACCTCGGCCTGACCGGCGTGTACAGGAGCGAATCTTCGTGGAGGATGCGCTTTCATTCCCTGGGGATGGGTGCATCGCTTTTGCTTTCCTTGTAGATAGACTTCCGGCATCCACCCATATTCCAAATCTCCGGTAAACTGTTTCCCCAGAATCTTGTCTAAGCAATGAATACATCGTTGCCTTGCTGGCAGGGAATCATCGAATCGGCATGAAACATACCATCGCAGCACTTTTTTTCCTGGCCGGGGCGATCGCCCTGCAAGCCCAGGACATCACCATTTCGGGTCAGGTCGTGGACGGACAAGGCGGGGAGCCCCTGGAATTCGCCACCGTGGCCCTGACCCGAGGAGAGGCAGGGGACCTGATCACCGGAACGGTCACCGATGCCACGGGGTATTTTTCCATGGTGGGCAACCTGAAGGGAGGCTACACCATCCGGGTATCCTACATGGGATTCAGCGAGGAAGCAGTGGACCTGCTCATCGGGGAACTGAACCGGAATTTCGACCTGGGCCGGATCGTCCTGTCGCCCCTGGCCGAAGACCTGGAGGAGGTATCGGTGTCGGCCCAGCGCAGCGAGGTGAGTGCGCAGATGGAGAGAAAGAGTTTCCAGATGGAGGACATGGTGGCCCAGTCGGGCGGTTCGGTGCTGGAAGCCATGAAGACCCTGCCCGGGGTGACGGTGGACCAGGACGGGAAGGTCATCCTGCGGGGCAGCGACAAGGTGGTGGTGCTCATTGACGGCAAGCAATCGAGCCTTACCGGCTTTGGGAACCAGAAGGGTCTGGACAACATCCCGGCCACGAACATCGAACGCATCGAAGTCATCAACAACCCCTCGGCCCGCTACGACGCCCGGGGCATGGCAGGGATCATCAACATCGTGTACAAAAAGGAGAACCAGGAAGGCTTCAACGGCGACCTGGGTTTTGCCTACGGGATCGGCGCGTTGACCAAACCCCGGGCCGATCTCCCCACCGACCTGGGAAGTTTCGGACCCAATTCCAAGTACATCCCCAGTGTGAATATGAACTACCGGAAAGGAAAGACAAATGCCTTTCTTCTGGCCGAGACCATGCTGCTTCACCATCTGCCCAACAACGAGTTCACCACCCGGCACTACGACGACGGCCGGTCCACCGCCTCCCAGGTGCCGGAGAACCGGACCCAGCAGCACCACATTGTGAACGGGGGACTGGAATTCAACCTGCCGAACCGGAACACCCTGGTGTTCTCCGGGATCTACGACTGGGAACGGCACGTCGACACGGCCCAGGTGCCTTACATCGATCTGGCCACCAACCGGCGTTACCGGTACATCACCTGGCGGGAGGAGGAGATCACGGGCTACATGAACGTGGCCGCGGATTTCAATCACAAATTCGTGCAACCGGGCCACGAGTTCCAGGCCCGGTTTCAGTACACCCGGGGCTGGGAGGACGAGACCTACTACATCAACGACAGTTCGGCCACGCGGACGGGAAGGGATGTGACCAACATCCTGGCCGTGGAGCACACCACTGGACTGACAGTGGATTACACCAAACCTCTGAAAGCGGGTCGATTCGAAGCCGGAGCCAAGGTGCAGGTCCGTCGTCTGCCGGTGGATTACACCGTGATCCCCGGGGAGAACACCATCATCTACCCGGGCATGGGGAGCTGGTCGGACTGGGGCGAGAACTTCTATGCGCTGTATGGGAATTATGTTCTGGAGAAACCGGTCTATGATGTGGAAGCCGGTCTGCGAACCGAGTACACCGGGGTCTTCTACGACATGGATCCGGCCAACATCTATTACGAAGAGAACGACGCCTACGATTACTTTGGCCTCTTTCCCAGTGTGCGCCTGAGTTTCAAACCCGGTCAGAAGCACCGCTTCTCGGCGTTCTACAACCGCCGGATCGACCGGCCCGGGGAGCCGGAGCTCCGGATGTTCGCCAAGTCCGACGATCACGAGCTGCTCAAGGTGGGTAACCCCTACCTGCGGCCCCAGTTCACCCAATCCTTCGAATTGGCGTACCGCCTGAAATGGAACAGCGGCTCGTTTTATCTGGCGGCTTACCACCGCATGATCACGGATCCCTACATGCGGGTCTACACGGCCGACACCACCCATACGACCTACGATGTCATCGTGAAGATCTATGCCAACACCGGTTCGGCCACCAACACAGGGGTGGAGCTGGTTTTCAGCCAGCAGGTCCTTGATTTCTGGAAACTCAGCGCCAACACCAACATCTACCGCAACGCCATTGCAGCGTACGAGGGCGAGCTTCTTTTCCCCTACCGCCACACCTTTGCGGTCGACCCGTCCACCGAAACCACCTGGGACGCCAAGCTGAACAACCAGTTTGCCATCCACAGCAACCTGGAATTCCAGCTCACAGCCGTCTACCTGGCACCCAAAAACATCCCCCAGGGACGGCAATACGCCCGTTCAACGATCGACCTGGGCCTGGCCCTGAAGGTGTTCGACGGGAAGGGGACGGTCACCCTCTCGGCCAGCGATGTGCTGAACACCTATGGGATCCGGCAGGAGATCCGGGGCGAGGGCTTCACAGCCACCTACGAAAACTACTACGAAACCCAGGTGTTCCGGCTGGGGATGAAGTACCGGTTCTGACGCGGGCAAGGGAGGGACGTTCCCAGCCCAAGAAAAACCGAAATTTTTACTCTCGTAACATTCAGAAAATCAATATTTCTAACCCGTTTGGTGTGTGAGTCACCTGCTTGCACGAACCGGTCGGAAGAGGGACCTTTGGTGCATCAACCTTTCAAAAACAAAATCGATGAAAACAATCAACGCAGTATTTTTCGGACTGGCCCTGATGCTTGCCTCCAACACCCTCATGGCCCAGGACAAAGCGCCCGCTTCCGATGTCAACAAACTCACGGTCCTTTGGACCAGTGACGATCCCATGGTGGCCGAGCGGGTGGCCCTGATGTACACCGGCGTGGCCAAACAGTTCGGACTCTTTGAAGAGGTGTCGGTCATCATCTGGGGACCCTCTGCCAAACTGGTGGCCGAGAACAAAGAGGTTCAGGCCAAGTTGAAGGACATGATGGACAAGGGGGTGGAGTTGAATGCCTGCATCACCTGCGCCAACATGTACGGCGTATCCGACCAGCTGAAGGCCCTGGGCATCAATGTGGACATCATGGGGCTCCCTGACCAATGCCCTGAAGGCAGCGGACACCGCCGTGCTGACATTCTAAGCGGCCAAGGTGCCCGGCGTGGGCGGGTCAGCTCACAATCTCTGAGAAATTCTTCAGGGCCCAGTCAATGACCATGCCCATGGCGGGCATCAGTTCCTTGCCGGTTCTGGCCAGGGAGTACTCCACCCGGGGAGGGATTTCTTTGTACATTTCCCGGTGAATCAGTTTGTCCTCTTCGAGCCGTTTTAGGGTACTGGACAGCATTTTCTGGGAAATGTCCGGGATGGCGTTTTTCAGGTCCTTGTAGCGCATGACCTCGTTTTTTTCCAGGGTGGTGAGGATCAGGAGCGACCATTTGTCACTCATCCGGCTGAGGATGTTCCGGATGGGACAATTGGGGTATTGGAGATGGAGTTCCGCATGTTTCAGATAATGGTTTCTCAAATATACAAACAAACAAAAAGAGAGTGATCATCGAATCCATCGCAAAAGTAGTAACCATGGAAAACCTGGATGCCATTTTGAACACCTTGCTGGCAGTGCGACCGGAACACCGGCACCTCCGGATTCCGGAAGACCCGGCCGGGAAGCGGACCCTGATGCGCTCGCTCATGAACGTGCTTCCCCCGTATCCGTTTGGGGCGGAGTTTCTGGAACGGCAGAACGAGGAACTGGCCCGTCAGCGGGAGGAGAAAGGGATCATTGATCTCGAATCCCTGCAGCCGTCGTTGCGGGATCCCCGACTTCGGCTGTGGAAGGGGGACATCACCCGGCTGCGTGCCGATGCCATCGTCAATGCGGCCAACAGCCAGCTTCTGGGCTGCTTTGTCCCGATGCACGGATGCATCGACAATGTCATTCATTCTGCCGCAGGAGTACAATTACGGGCCGAATGCGACAGGATCATGCGGGAGCAAGGGGAGGAGGAGGCCGTGGGCCGGGCGAAAATCACCCCGGGCTACAACCTGCCGGCGGCCCATGTCCTGCACACGGTTGGACCCAGAATCACGGGTGCGCGGGTCACCCCGGAAGAAGAGCAGGTGCTTGCCTCCTGTTACCGGTCCTGCCTGCAGCTCGCCGAAGAGCACCGGCTCCGGAGCCTGGCCTTTTGCTGCATTTCCACGGGAGAATTCCGCTTCCCCAATGCCCTTGCGGCCAAGATTGCGGTCGATGCGGTTGACACTCATTTTGTACAGCATGGCCAAACGAGCCTGGAGACCGTGGTGTTCGTGGTGTACAAGGAACTGGATGAAGATCTTTACAAAGGGTTGTTGGAATGAAAGCGTATACAGAGAGAATCGAAGGGGCCCGAAAGCACCTGGAGAAGGCGGAATGTGTTCTGGTGGGCGCAGGTGCGGGCCTGTCCGATGCGGCGGGGATCCTCTATCACGGGGAAGCCTTCCGGACCCACTTCCAGGACTTCATCCGAAGGTACGGGTTCCGGGATTTGTACACCTCCAGCTTTTATCCCTTCGAGACGGAGGAAGAACGCTGGGCCTACTGGGCGGCTCACATCCAATTTGCCCGCTATGCCATGCCGGCCAAAGAACTGTACCGCGACTTGCGCGACCTGCTCCGGGAGAAGGAGCATTTCGTCCTCACCACCAACGTGGAAAGCCAGTTCCAGAAGGCAGGATTCGAGCCCGGACAGGTCTTCGCCACCCAGGGGGATTATGGCCTGTTTCAATGCGCGAGGGCATGCCACAACACCCTGTATGACAACCGGGTGCAGGTGGAGCAGTTGGTTGCAGCGACCCGGGATTGCCGCATCCCCTCCGACCTGGTGCCGGTGTGTCCGGTCTGCGGCGGGAGGATGGACGTCAACCTCCGGAAGGATGGTTTTTTTGTTGAGGACAAGAATTGGTATCTTGCCCGGGACCGGTACGAAGCGTTTCTGAAGGAAGCAAACGGCAGGCGGCTTGTGTTGATGGAACTGGGCGTGGGGTTCAACACCCCCGGCATCATCCGCTACCCCTTTGAGCGGATGCTCCACGGGAAACAGGCGTCCGCCCTGATCCGGATGAACCGTGACCACCCGGAGGGTCCCCCCGAAAACCGGCACAACACCCTCTCCTTTCCGGAGGAGATGGGGTCGGTGGTCCGGGACCTTAAAACCACGAAACATGCACGACATCTGGAATCCATGGCACGGTTGCACAAAGATCAGTGAGGGATGCGCGTATTGCTACATGTACTTTCTGGACCGGGTGCGGGACAAGGACGGAGCGGAGATCTACCGGACCAAGGCGGGGTTTGATTATCCGTTAAAAAAAGACAGGGCCGGAAAGTACAAGGTCCGGAGCGGGGAGCTGATCCGGGTGTGCATGACCTCCGACTTCTTTCTCGAAGAAGCGGATCCGTGGCGAGCGGAGGCCTGGGAGATCATGAGAACCCGCAGCGACGTGAAGTTCTTCCTGCTCACCAAGCGACCCGAACGGGTGGCCGATTGTTTACCGGAGGATTGGGGGGAAGGTTGGGAGAACATCTTCTTTCATGTGACCTGCGAGAACCAGCGGCGGGCCGATGAGCGCATCCCCATTCTGCTGGATCTTCCCTTCCGGCACAAGGGGGTCATGACGGCGCCCCTGCTGTCGGCCATCCGGATGGAGCATCACCTGGCTACGGGTCAGATCGAGCAGGTCATTGCCGGCGGGGAGAACTACGACGGAGCCCGACCCTGCGACTTTGACTGGATCCGGTCTTTGCGGCAGCAGTGCGAGGCCTTCGACGTCACCTTCTGCTTCATCGAAACCGGCTCCCGCTTCGTCAAGGACGGCCGGCGCTACCACATCCCAAAGAAATCCGTGCAAAGCCAGATGGCCCACAAGTCGGGCATGAACTACCGTGGGAAGGCCATCGACTTCAAGCTCACCGATGCCCTGGGACATCCCATCGATCCGGAGAAACTGCACCGTCCCCGCTACCGGCCATCCTGCGACGCCTGCGGGGGCCGCTTGATTTGCAACGGCTGCAGCGATTGCGGGAAATGCGACTGACCGGTCCGCCCGAATCCAATCGTCCGGATCAGGGTTGATACACCCGCACGTAATCCACCAGCATCCGGGCGGGAAACACCGAATCGTCCACGCCTTTGGCCCCGCCCCAGGATCCACCCACCGCCAGGTTCAGGATGAGGTAGAACTTCTGGTCGAAGGGCCATTCGGCCGTGGTCAGGTGTTCGTTTTGGATGTGGTTGTACACGATCCCATCCAGGAGGAAATCGATTTTTTCGGGGGTCCATTCGATGGAATAGACATGGAATTGATCGTAGGGCTCCTCAATGAAAATGGTTTTGCCCTTCTGGGTACCAATCATGTGGTTGTAGGCCTTGGTGTGAATGGTTCCGTGAATGGTGTCCGGATCGTAGCCCACGTGTTCCATGATGTCGATCTCGCCGCATTCGGGCCATCCCACCGTTTCCCGGCTCTCGCTGAGCATCCAGATCGCCGGCCACATTCCCCGTCCGGCCGGGAGTTTCGCCCGGACCTCGATCCGTCCGTACTGCCATTCGGCCAGGTCTTCGGTTTTGATCCGGGCCGAGGTGTAGCGGGCCGTGTCGATGGTCGCTTTGTACTCCGCCCAGGTGTTCATCAGGTCGGGATTCCCATGATCCTTGTTGGCGATGTTTTCCCGCCGGGCTTCCAGAACCAGGCAGCCGTTTTCGACCCGGGCATTTTCCAGGTGGTCGGTGTAGTACTGTTTTTCCTGGTTGGCGATGAACCCAAGATCGTAGGTCCATTTCGCCGGATCGGGTTTGCCCGTGTATTCAAATTCATCGCTCCACACAAGCCGGTCGGGAGCTTTTCCGGGCAGGGTCAGAGCCATTACAACGAGGAAGCTGGCAAATGTCATCATGGGAACAAAGATAAGGTTTCAATTTACGGAGCACAGAGACCGGAAAGGGAAAGAAATCGCAGGGCATTCCGGATGCCCTGCGATCACACTACTAACCTGCTTGCGCCATTGTTCGTCCGGAACAACGTGACAAGCTCTCAATCCAGGAGATACCAGGGGGTTTGATTGATGCCGTCGTACCCGCCGTACTGGTCGTCAATCGCTTTCTGGTAGTTTTCGGGGTTTGCCGTCTGTTCGCTGGTCGGATACATCCACCGTTTGGGATAGACCGTCTGGTCGTCGGGATTCAGACTGGTACCCGGGTCGAGCGGATACACCGGATAGCCGGTCCGCAGGAACTGGGGATAGTTGCCCCCATTTCCCTGGAAGAAGTCCAACAACCACCGCTGGGTCCAGATTTGTTCCAGCCGGTCCTCTTTCGTTCCGCCGGTGGCATAGGCGGCCGCACCGGAAAAATAGGAGTCGATGTACCCCTGGTCGATGGCCATGCCATGGACATGATCGGCCGTATGCGGCATCCCCATGTAATGGTCCAGAATGGCGCGCACCCCGTTCTCATAGTAACTTTGCGCATCCCCGCTGACCCATCCTTCCTCGATGGCTTCCGCGATGATGAAACACTGTTCGGAATAGGTGAAGTAGAGCATGGGATCGCCGTCCAGGTAGATGGCATAGCGCATGTTCAGCAGGGAATAATCCCCGTTGTCGTTGTTCAGGGACAACTGTTCGGAAGCCAGTTCCGTGGGCGCTCCGGCGTAGGAATCGAATTCCGATTCCAGGCCTCCCCCGTCGATCAGGGCCTGGGCAGGTTCCGCGAAATAAAACAGCCGCCGGTCGCTCCAGTTTTTGAGCGCATCCACCGCCAGTTTGGATACGGCGGTGTATTTCCTGCGGTCTTCCCCGTTCCAGAAAGGATAGGAGGCATTGGGATTCTCAGAGAAAACCAGCTTCAGATCGTCCTCGTTGGATTCCATCAGGTTGCCCGCGCTTACGATGGCGGCAAAGCGGTCGATCTGGGCCGAGGTGGCTTTCTTGCTCATGGTCTGGATGACCTTCAGCTGCATGGCGTTGCACAGCCTTTGCCATTTGGAGGCATCCCCGCCCAGCAGGAAGTCACCGCCGAAATTCTGTCCTTCCGAAAAATAGGACTCCGCCTGCTGCAGATCGGTCAGGATCGATGCAAAGACATCCGCCTGTTTGTCGTAGGCGGGCTGAGTGATGCCTTCTTCCGCCATGCCGGCCTCCGAATAGGGCACATCGCCCATGTCCAGGGTGGCATGGAACCCGTACCAGGCCTTCATGAACAGCTCCAGTCCCCGGTAGGAGGGTTCGGCCGGACTCCCTTCGGCGAATTGCACCATGAATTTCAGGTCGGTCAGATCGGAATAGGCCCCAAATCCACCGTAGGGATAGTAAGAGTAGTAGTACTGGTAAGGATTGGGGTTGGTTTCAAGCATGGCGATGTGCTTGTTGAAGAGGTTGCCGGAGGTGAAATCGTTGGGATTCGGATTCCAGAACCGGAAGGCGCTTTTGAGCACCTGCGTGGCCAGCATGTCCGAGGATACGGTGGTCGGGCTGTCCGGATTCGTATTGATGTCTTCAAATTTCTCGCATCCATGGAGAAAAAAGAAAGCGACAATTCCCAGAAATATCGTTCTTGTGTTTTTCATCTTTTTCCGTGATTAAAAAGTAAGTCTGATGTTGGCTCCCATGTATCGGACCGACGGATCGGCAAAGTCCTCCCGTCCCCCGTCCGGGTCCGAATAGGTGAAGTCCTTGGCCCAGAGCAGGACGTTCTGCCCGATCAGGCTGACCGAAGCGCCTTTTGCTCCCCAGCTGGTCAGGAACCGGGAGGGGATTTGATAGGTCAGGGAGATTTCCCGGAGTTTCAGGAAGGTCCGTTCGTAGGCATCCGTGGGTGTTCCCGTTCCGCCCCAGGCGCTGCTGTTGTGCAAATCGATCATGGCCTGCTTGTACGTGGTTGCCACGTTGTTGGTCTCATACTCCCGGGTATCGGAGGTGATGTTCCCGTCGGTGTCGTAGGTGACCGCTCCGCCCACCACCATGACGCCGTCCCCGATGTAGTTCGTCGAGCCCGGCGTGGCCACGTCGGCGGCCCGTTCCGAGGTCAATGAGTTGGGATGACCGCCGGTTTGCCACATGTAGCTTTCGGTGCGGGTGTTCATCAAGCCACCCACCACCCCGTCGAGGGAGACGAACAGACTCAGGTTTTTGTACCGGATGGTGGTGTTGGCACCCCACAGCCAATCCGGGTCGGAATAACCAAAGACGGCATCGTATCCGCTTCGCTGGATTCTTCCGTTGTTGTAGATGTACTCGCCGGTTTCCGGCACCTTCAGGAAGTCTCTGCCCACGTAGGCATCGACCCGGGCACCTTCTTCAATCCAGGGTTTCTTGGTGGAATACACCGAGTCGAGTTTGGAATACACCCGTTTGTAGGTGGACCAGTTCAACCCCACATCCACCTGCACATCCCCGGTGCGTACCGGCGTGGCGGTGAGGGCGACTTCCCATCCCTTCCTGGTGATCTCCTCCTCCGTGTTGATGTAGGTGCTGGAGTATCCGGAGGCCGGGGAAATCGGGGCATACTTCAGGTAGTCGTACATGCGCTTGGTGTAGTAGGACACATCGGCACTGAGTCCCCGTTTGAACATGATCCCCTGCATCCCGACCTCGTAGGTGTTGGCGCTTTCGGGAACGATGCTCTGCAGGTCATACAGGCTGTTGGGCGCTGCGGCTCCGTTGAGGTCGTTCCAGGTGCCCGGGTTGATGGTGAACACACTGTTGATGGCATAGACCGAGGCCGGGGTTTTGGACTGGGTCCAGGAGTTCCGGAGCTTCAGGATGTCGAGCCAGGATTTCGTGGATTCCGGCATGAGCTCGGACAACAGGATGCTTCCCGAAATGGAGGGGTAGAAATAGGACCGGTTGGCAGCCGGTACGCCGGGGCCCGCCAGGGTGGAGCTCCAGTCCTTCCGGCCCGTGGCTTCCACAAAGAGCAGATCATCCCACGATAGGGCCAAACGTCCGTACAGCGAATTGACCTGCTGCGCCGTGGTGCTTTCCCCAACGGTTGCAGGGTTCACCGAGGCGTTCAGGGAGAAGAAACCGGGGACCGAGATGCCCCCCACCGTCTCCGCGTTCAGGTTGTCGTCCCGTTTGAAGAACAGGGTGGTACCGGCCAGGTAGTCGGCCTTGAATTTCCCGAACCCCTTGTTCCCGGTGAGCAGGAAATCGTTGTTGATGCTGAATCCCTGGGTCTTGCCGGTCAGGTAGGCTCCGGTGAGGGTCCCGTTCCAGGTGTAGGGATTGCCTGGGATGCTGGTGTTCCCGGAGGAGACATAGGATCCCTTCGAGATGCGGATCTGCCCCCGGTCCATGTAGAAGTCCACCCCCGACCGGGCCGTGGCCTTCAACCAATCGGTGATGGCATAGCTCATCGAGAGATCGGCGTTGAAAATGTCCCGGGACACTTCGTTGGTTTTTTCATACCGGTCGAAGTAGGGATTGTTGATCCCGCTCTGGTAGGTGAAGTTTTGCTTCTCGTCCGGGACAATCCAATAATTGTCCTTGTAATCCAGAATGTCGTAATCCGCCGGCGACCAGATCAGGAGGGAATACATGGGGTCGTAGGAGGTGTACCCGTTGGAGCCCATGTTGGGCGATTGCCGTTTGGCATAGGACATGTTGGAGGAGAACTGGAATTTGTCCAGAGTCACGTCCCCCCCGATGGAATAGGTGTACTTGTTGAGCATGGAGTTCGGATACTGCCCCTTGTTCTGGGTCCAGTTGAAAGAACTCCTCAACGCCACATTGTTTTCCCGGTAGGCCACATTGATGTTGTTGTTTGTGATGTAGCCCTGCTCCAGGAAGTTCTGGAAATTGTCCTTGCCCACGGGCAGATATTCATATTCCCGGTATTCCTTCAGATAGGGGTCCCACTGCTCCTGCATGGAGCCGTCCATCACCGTTCCCCAGGATTGGGTCGAGTTCCGGTCGTACACGTTGTTGGTCCCCCGGCCGTACATGCTTTGTTTTTCCGGGATGGCCAGAAAGCCGGATGCAAACATGGTGTTGGTGCTGACATCCACGGTGAGACCTTCCGCTCCCGAACGGCCGTTTTTCGTGGTGATGAGGATGGCACCGCTCGATCCGCGGAAACCGTAAAGCGCCGAGGCGGTGGCTCCTTTCAGGACACTCATCGATTCGATGTCTTCCGAGGAGATGTCGTTCAGTTTCTTGTTTGCATAGGCCACGCCGTCAATGACCAGCAAGGGTTCCTCGCCCCGGATGCTGATCACGGGCTCCACGTTGAAGTCGGTGGAGTTTGTCACGAGCAGACCGGCAACCTTCCCTGTCAGGGAGGTTCCCACATCCACGCCGGAAACGCGTTGGAGGTCCTCACCGGTCACTTTTTGTACGGAATATCCCAGGGCCTTTTCTTCCCGTTTGATCCCCAGAGCCGTGACCACCACCTCATCCAGGACGGCCAGGCCAACCTGCATTTGGATGGTCAGGGGTCCGTCAGCGGCTGCCACGACGGCGGATTGATACCCGACGAAGGAAACCGTCAACGTGGCGGCATCACCGGCCACCGACAAGGCAAATTCACCGTCCGGTCCCGTGGAGGTCCCATTGGCCGTTCCTGTTTCAACCACGTAGGCGCCGGGAAGGGGTGCGCCTGTTTCGTCCAGCACCCTGCCGCTCACTTGTTTTTGCGCCTGCAGGGCCGTAAAGCTAAGCATTGGAAATGCCAGAATGAGCACGCATCGATGTGCCCATCTTCTTACCATTTTCGACATCATGATGAATTCGGATTTAGTTAGAGTATGACTGTCTGTGATGAAAATCAAATTACACAAACCCCTCTGAACCGGTTTCGAATCGACCTATATAAAAAGCATACAGTCGGGAGGGTTTTGTAGTAGGTGGGGAAAATATGAGTTACATGCAGTATATTAGGACAATAGCCCTGATTATTCACTGTGATATTCCTCTGGATGTAGAGGCAATGTAGTGGATTGCAGGACTTCGAACGTGACGAGGAGCCATGGCCCGCCCGGTGGGAAAACGGTCCAGAAATGCATTTGGATCGTTCCGGACCCTACAGGTTGAGGATGTAGTCGGTCAGGTTGACCCCATGGGGAAGGTTCAGTTTCTTGCGAAGCCGGTACCTGCGAACCTCCACGCTTTTGGTGGATATGTTGAGCAGGGGCGCGATTTCCTTCGAGGACAAATTGAGTCGCAGATAGGCACAGAACTTGAGATCGTGATGGGTCAGGTGGGGATGGAGTTCTTTGGCTTTTTTCAGAAAGTCTTTGTCAGCGTTGTTGAAGGCCTCGTGGAAAAAGTCCCAGTCCCTGGAGCTGTTCAGATTTTGTTCGATGAGCTGGTACACCGAATGATCCTCGGCCAGGGAGGTGTTCCTTTTCAGGTCCTTTCGAATGCTCCGGAGAAATTCGTTCCGCTTGATGATGCTCATGGTGGAGATGGCCAGTTCCCGGTTTTTGGCCTCGATTTCATCCTTGAGCCGTTCGTTCCGGAGCTTCACCACTTCCTGTTCCGATTGGATTTTCGCAAGCTCGTACTTCCGTTGGTTTTCCCGCATCATTTCCTCCTGCAACTTGATGTAGTGGTTTTTGTACAACGCGTGGACCAGGAGGGAAAGCAGAAACAAAAGCACAAGATACCCGGCGATGGCCAGATTTGACAAATAGGTCGGCCGGCTGACGCGGATCCGGTAGGTTGCCACGTTGTCCGAAAGCTGGGTCCCGATTTTCGATCGCAGCTGAAATTCATGAGTGCCGACGGGGAGTTTTTCAAAGGAGGCCCGTGTGGAGGTGGTCCAGGGGCTCCACCCGTCCTGGAGTCCTTCGATCCGGTACTGGAACTGGATCATTTTGTACTTGGGGAAACAAGGAACGCTGTAGTGGAATCGCAACGTTCCATCTTTGAATTTGAACCGGCCTTCCTCCTCCAAACCGAATACCAGCGTGGTGTCGGCCTTTCGCAGGGTCACCCCGTTCAGGTGGACCCGATGGGTTTCGGATTGAAAGAGATTGAGATCGACCAGGATGTACCCATTGGTTTTTCCGATGATGTAGCGGTTTCCGTCCAGGTGGGTGATGTTTTCAAAGCTGACGGTGGTTTTTCGCCAGTTGTTGGGAATGGGGATCGTTTTGATGGAGATTTCTCCGGGAACCGGCGCCTTTTCGGCATAGCGCATGCTGTTTTCGTTGAAAGCCCAGAGCCGCCCTTCATCATCGAACACCAATTTTCCGGAGACATATTCGTTTCCGTCAATCAACCGGCTCAATGCCGTGTCTTTTCGGATCCGGCCTTCGTCCGGCTGGATGTGAAAGATGCCCTTCTCGTAGCAATAGATCAGGTCGCCGTCGACCTTGGTCAGGGCGGATCCCTTTCCCAGAGGGATGTAGTCCAGAAGAGCCGCCTCCTCCACCGCCGTGTAGGACGGATCGAGCCGGACCCGGTACACACCCTTGTATTCATGATTGATCCAGACCTCCCGATCCGACGAAAACTCGAAAAAGCGGGTGGATGTTTCAAATCCCCCGATGGTGTTTCGGAGGGTCCAGCGGCCGTCCTTCTTTTGGAGAATGCCCATCCCGGAGTAATGGCCGATCAGCAGCCATTCGGGGTGTCCCGGCACCGGCTTGAAATTCCACACCCCCGGATTGTCGGAAACCCGGATCGATTGATTGCCCCGGACCAGGTAGACCCCGAGGGTGTGGCCGCACAGCAAGTCCTCCCCGTACGGAAAAAGAGACCAAACCTGTCCGCCCGACCCTTCCACCGGCTCCAGGGAGACATTGGAAAAGGCCGGTTTGTGAAACAAACCCTGGTTGGTCCCCACATACAGGGTGTTGTTGAAAACGATGGAGCAATACGTGGTTCCGAAGGATCCCCGGTTGTCGTTGTATTCCTTGATGAAGGATTGCATGTCGATGCAGTCGATTCCGTTGTCCAATGCAGCCCATACATTCCCGGAACGATCCTCGAAGAGGTTGAGAATCGTGTTGTTACTCAGTCCGTTGGATTGGTTGACGGTGTTGATGAGCTTGCCCTCCGGCGACAAGTGCAAAATGCCATGGGAGATGGTTCCCAGGATGAAGCTCTTGTCCTTCAACCGGATGCCGCTGAAAACCTGGAGATCCCCGAGCATGCCGTCGATGTCGGTGTCCCATTTTGTGACCCGGCCCTCGTTGACCAGGAAAAAGCCCCGGGCACGCGTCAGGAGCAAAATGCCGCCGTCCTGTTCAAAAATGTTAAGCACCAGGGCAATTCGGTGTTCCTGTGGCAACCGGACCAGCACCTTTTCATCTCCCCCGTCGATGGAGGAAAAGCGACCGTCGCTTTTGTGGATGTAGATCTGGCCGTTGAGATCGAAAATGCGGCGGTAGTTGTTGGGGTCGTCGGTGAAATGGATTTCCCCGTTGGTTGTGTTGTAAAAATACAGGCGGTGGGTGGATTGGAACACAATCCATTGGCTGACCGACTTGATGCTCCAGATGTTTTCATCTTCCACCAGCTGGTTCCGGACGCCTGAGGCCAGGGAGGTGTACCGGAGCTTGCCGAACCGGTCTCGTTCCCAGCAACCGAATTCCATGTACGCACCACTGTAAATCCGCTCCCCGTCGGCCAGCAGCGAACGGGTGATGGTGTTGTTCGGAGAAGGGTAGAGGGTCCATTCGGCCCCGTTGTATTCCAGCAAACCTTCGTTGTTGGCCGCATAAATGAAGCCTTTGCTGTCCTGGGCGATGGCCCAGTTTTGATTTTCCGCCTTGTAGTCGCTGGGAGAAAATTTGACAATGGGGGGCGTTTCCTGACCAAAAAGGCCGAAGGAAAGACACAGACCGAGGAGTCCATGCAAAACGTACCGTCGATTCCAAAAGGAAATCTTCATGACCCGGGGCTTACCAGATAAAGATAGGCAGAAAAAAGGGAACGGGACGACGAAGCAAACAAAGGCAAAAAGCTCCCCCGTGCTGTGTGACGTTTGTCACTGAGGGCTGGGGCACAAGACTCTACTTTTGCCCAAATTTCAAGGATTCCGATGAAAGAGCGCCTGCAGTATTTTCCCATCACCGCCTATGCCATTGTCATGGGACTCAGCGGACTGACCATTGTCTTTGGCAAGTTCTACCACATGCAGTGGTTGCCCAAATTCCTGTACGACGGACTGTTGTTCTTCACCTTCGGTCTCTTCCTGCTCATTTCATTTCTCTACGGAATGAAGGCCATCCGGCATTTTGAGGAAGTGAAAGCCGATTTCAGGCACCGGATCCGGGTCAATTTCTTTTCGGCCATCTCCATTTCCTTTTTGCTGCTGGCCATCGCCTTTTTGTCCTACTGGCCCTTTTTGTCCATGGTTCTCTGGTGGGTGGGCCTGATTGCCCATACCCTGCTCATGTATCATACCATCCAGTTCTGGATCCAGCACAATTTCGAGATCAAGTTCATGAATCCGGCCTGGTTCATCCCGGTGGTGGGCAACATCCTGATCCCCGTGGCCGGGGTGGATTTCCTTCCCGCAGCCGTTTCCTTTTTCTACTTTGCCATTGGTTTCTTCTTCTGGCTCATCCTCTTCGCCATCTTCCTGAACCGGGCCATCTTCCACGACCAGCTGGCCCAGAAGTTCATCCCAACCCTGTTCATTCTCATCGCTCCTCCTGCGGTGGGATTCCTCGCCTATCTGCGGATCACCCAGAGCCTCGACAGCTTTGCATATTTCCTCCTGTTTCTGGCCTACTTTTTCCTGGGCCTGCTCTTCTTTCTGTACAAGAGCTTTGTCAATCTGAAATTCTTCCTTTCCTGGTGGGCCTTTACCTTCCCCCTGACCGCCATCACGGTTGCCTCGGTGGTGGCCTTTCAGCTCACCCAGCAAGGAATTTACAAGATCCTGGCTTTTGTCCTCCTGGGAATTGCCACCAGCACCATCCTGTTCGTGGCCGCGAAAACCGTTGGCCGCATCCGGCGGGGAGAGATCTGTGTCAACGAGGAATAATCCCGTGAAACCATCGAGCTCCCCGAGCCTTTTGTAACCATTGAACCATTGAAACCATTGAAATTGCAAAACAACATGAAGAATAAAGTCCTGCCCACCGTCACCCTGATTTTCGGATTCATCCTGGGCATTCTCTTTGCCGGGGTGGCTGTTTCCGTCTCCTCCGGCCACATGCTGGTGAAGGAGCTCCGGAGTCCCTACGATTTCGACAAAACCGTGGAAGTTCTCACCGAGCGCATCAACGCAAAGGAAGGCTGGCGGGTCACCGAAGTCATCGACCAGAACCGGGAGGTGCAGGCCGGCGGGGGCGAAGCCATCGGCAATTTCAAGATTGTCAAGTATTGCAGCGGTACGTATTCCAGCCGGATGCTGCGCCGGGACGATCAGAAGATGATGGGGAACATGATGCCCAAAACCTTTGCCGTGTACCAGAAATCGGACGGTCAGGTCTTTATTTCCACCATGAACGGGGCGGTCATGGGCAAGATCTTCGGCGGGGAGATCGAGACGATCATCGAAGAGGTGAGCCTGGAGGTGGAAGACATGCTGCGCTTTGTCAACCTGAAGCAAACAATGTTCTGATTCATCCCTTTCTCCAGGAATGGGAACCTGGAGAGTACAATCACCAAGGATCGGTGTTCAACCTGGATGTCTGTGTTTGAATGGCTTCCGTAATTTGGGTATAAAGTTCAGGAATTCAGGTAATTTTCTTTGTATTCTTTGGCAGAACTTTGTAGAAATCTTTCTCCTCCGCCCATTCCAATGCAGATGGCGAACAGCCGGGAATCTGGCTTGCTGGGTAGAAAGGAGAGTGTTTGATTGGACGCAAAGCTATCATTTTCATTCAAATAAACTTATTCAAATGAACTGCCACCAAAGAAATTTCCTGCCTGTCGTTCTATTCTTTGTGCTTGTGATCGGCACTTCAGGATGCATCAACTCCAACCTTAAAAGAGGGAGAAAGGTAGCTGACGGAAAGGGGCAGGGCCTCTCTGGAGAGATCATTCAAACAGTGTCGGGACCGGTTCAGGGAGAAAACCTCAACGGAGTCTTTCGATTCCTTGGAATCCCCTATGCCCAGAGCATCGCAGGCCGGAACCGCTTTGCTCCACCAAATAAAACGGAACCCTGGTCCGAGGTTTTCAAAGCCGATCGTTATGCCAACTCTTCTCCCCAACAAGTCTCTGATCCCACCAGTGCCTCTCCGGTCACGCCGGCTTTTTCACCACCGGACTATGTAGAATCCGGGGATGATTGTCTGGCACTCAATGTCTGGACCCCGGAAGGAGCGAATGGTCATTTGCCGGTCATGGTTTGGCTTCACGGAGGGGGTTGGACCAGTGGCAGCGGCTCCTGCTTCATTTACGATGGAGAGAATCTTGCCCGTCGAGGCGATGTGGTGGTTGTGACCATCAATCATCGGCTTGGGGCATCCGGTTTGACTGATTTTTCCAGGGTCCTTGGCGGCGAGTTTTCGAACTCATCCAATCTGGGCATCCGCGATATCATTGCGGCCCTGGAATGGGTCCGGGATAACATTGCTTCATTTGGCGGGGATCCGAAACTTGTGACCATTTTTGGCGAATCCGGAGGCGGCTGGAAAGTGAACACCTTGCTGGGTGTTCCTTCGGCAAAAGGGTTGTTCCATAGGGCGATCGTTGAAAGTGGACCGTTGACTCGGTTTTATACGCCCGAAGAAGCGGATCTGATCGCGATTGCGGTACTGGAAGAACTTGGCGTCAGCAAGGAACATCCGGAAGCCCTGTATGATATTTCCTTTCAGGATCTCCTGAAAGCAGAGGCAGCTGTGACGTCCCGTACCCCGATGTCCTTCTCTTCTCCCGGTTTTCCTACCGGATTCTGGCCCGTGATTGACGGGGACATTCTCCCCGGACATGCATACGATCCCAAGCCAGCTCCATGCGGTCTTGAGGTTCCCTTGCTCCTTGGGCAAACCGGGACCGAATTTACTCTGTTTATGCTGGGCGATCAATCTGCGTATGCCCTGGATGATGCTGGATTGGAGATGCGAGTATCGCAGGTATTCGGCAAGGAGTCCGCCGGAGAGATCCTGGAAAGCTACCGAAGAGATTTTCCGGGCTATGATCCTTCGGGTCTTTGGTTCCGGGTGTTCTCCGACTATGCCATGGGAGCGCTGAATTCGGAAATTTTGGATGTTCGATCGATTCCCGGTGCCGCTCCGGTGTACGCGTATCGCTTCAATTGGCAAACGCCGGTGTTCGAGGGCAAACTCTATTCACCGCATACCATAGAGATACCTTTCGTATTTGACAATGCCACAACAGAAGCAGGGATTCACATGACCGGAGGAGGGGCCGGAGTTTCGGAGCTGGCAAAAACAGTCTCCAGTGCCTGGGTGGAATTTGCTCGCACCGGGAAGCCTGCGGCGGCGGGACTCCTGGAATGGCCTGTCTATACGGAGGAAGGTCGCGAGCATGCACATTGACACCCTGAGTCAGGTGCGGCCCTATATGGATCCGGTCATGGTTGAATTGTTCCATGACATGTTGTGGAGACAGGCAGGCCTGAATTAGGGTTCGACCATCATGTTGGATCAGTTCGTCCTTCGGTAATCCGTGATCCTTGCCAGAAGAAATCATCCTGTTGATTGGAAAGGAGGAATGGAGCGAACCGGTTTCGGATGAGCAGCATATCCATTGGCAAAAAGCGGTTCTACCATTGCTACAAGGCGGAGTCAAATATTAACAAATTGATATTTGGATTGTTATAATGACGAGGTGATGGAATTCTGAGAACAACATCCGCAATCCGTATTTGCGGGATTCTGGAATTTCCTCCAAAACAGTCATGGAAATCAAAAGGATTTGTAAACCAATTGCATAAAAAAATACGATGATACGGAACGAGAATTTCACGTTATCCAATGGAGTAGACATTCCAAAACTGGGACTTGGAACCTGGTTCATTCCGGACTACAAAGCTGCACAGGCCGTCATTGAAGCTGTGAAACTGGGATACCGTCACCTCGATACCGCCCAGGCCTATCAGAATGAACGCGGTGTTGGCGAAGGTATCCGAACCTGCAGCCTGAAACGAGACGACTTGTTTGTGACCACCAAACTGGCAGCAGAAGTGAAGTCTTTTCAGCGGCCCGGGCCTCATTGAGCAGTCCCTGCAAACCCTGGGTCTCGAATACATCGACCTGATGATCATCCACAGTCCGAAGCCCTGGGCCGAATACACAAAAGAGAACCGCTACCTCGAGGGCAACTGGAAGCCTGGAAGGCGCTGGAAGGCGCCTACATGGACGGCAAATTGCGAGCCATCGGTGTATCCAACTTTGAGAAGAGGATATTGAGAACATTCTGGAGGACTGCACGGTCAGCCCCATGGTGAATCAGATTCTTGCGCACATCAGCAACACTCCCTTCGAGCTGATCGACTATTGCAAGGAGAGGAATATTTTGGTGGAAGCCTATTCCCCCGTGGCACATGGAGAGCTGTTTAAAAACGAGAGGGTTGGAGAGATGGCAGGAAGTATGGTGTGACGGTGCCCCAGCTTGCCATTCGCTACACCTTGCAGCTGGATCTTCTTCCTTTGCCCAAAACGGCGAATCCGGCACACATGGAGAACAATGCGGATGTGGACTTCGAGATATCTGGGAGACATGGAAGTCCTGAAAAACTTGGATCGGATCAAGAGATTATGGACAGGCCAGCATGTTTCCGGTGTTCGGTTTGGAATAGCCGGTTCGTGAGATTCTGAACCGGGACTGTTCGTACCATGGCCTGTCCATAGGGTCAGGGTGGAAGGATGGGATAAAATGCTGGATCTTCAGTTTGTTATTGTTACCTTTATCCAAAGAGTCTGCGATCAAACGAAATTTTCAATCCATCCCTCTCATGCATCCTTCCATGTGCCCCCCGCAGCGTCTTCCCATCCGACCCTATCTTTCCCTGTTCATCCTGACAGGCTTCCTCCTTCTCCTTCCCTCCTGCAGGCAAGGCTCGGCCGTTGCCCAGGCTGAGCTGGAATCCAGAGTCGTGAAGTACCTGATGGCAGATGGATTGAAATTCTAAGGATTTGAATAAGAACGGACGGCTGGATTCCTACGAGGATTGGCGATTGGACAGCGATGCACGCGCAGCGGATCTTTTGGCACAGATGACACTGGAGGAAAAGGTTGGTTTCATGCTGATCAGCACAATCAACATGGCATCCGCATCCGATGAAGCCGGGGCAGGAGGCTTTGGACAAAACCGGGAGGTCACCAGTGATCTGTCGGAAGAAGATCGGTAAACTCCATGAATTTTTCACCCGGCAACCCCTTCCGGTACCCACCCTCAGTGTTTCGGCACCACCAAAGGCATCCTTGAGCGCAATCTCCGGCATTTCATTCTGAGGGCCAACACACGGGCATCCACCATGGCCGAATGGGCAAACAAAGTTCAGGAAGTGGCGGAATCGTCCCGTTTGGGCATACCCGTTCTGATTGCTTCAATCCCAGGAACCATCTGACCATTGACCGTTCTGCCGGTATCGGACTGGGTGAGACCAGTTTTTCAAATGGCCTCCGCGAACTGGGTCTGGCTGCTATGCGAGATTTCGAACTCACCCGGGAATTTGCGGAAACGGCCGCACGTGAATGGGTGGCGACCGGGATCAAGGGATACATGTACATGGCCGATTTGGCAATCCGAACCCCGGTGGGGACGCACCGAAGGAACCTTTGGAGAGGATGCGAATCTGGCAGCCCGGATGATCCGGGAAGTGGTCCTCGGATTTCAAGGGGACTGGCTTAGGCCCGCTTCTGTTGCTGAACACGAAGCATTTCCCGGGGAGGGCCTCAGACGGAAGGAAAGATGCACATTTTGACTGGGGAAAAGGCCAGGAATATCCGGGAGGAAGATTGGAAGACCACCTGAAGCCCTTTCAGGCGGCCATCGATGCGGGAACTTCGGCCATCATGCCCTATTACGCCATACCCATGGGCACGGAATATGAAGAAGTGGGTTTTGCATTCAACCGGGGAATTCTGACCCAATTGCTCCGGGAAAAGATGGGATTCCGGGGATCATCAACTCGGATACCGGTCCCATTTTCATGATGCCATGGGGCGTGGAGGAGCTTTCGGTTTCAGAGCGGTATCAGAAGGCATTGGAGGCTGGTGTTGATCTGTTTTCCGGTGTGGCCGATCCGGATTTCTTGCTGAACACCGTCAGGGAAGGGTTGGTCACGGAAGCTCGGATTGACGAATCCGTGGCCGTTTGCTCCGGGAGAAATTCGATCTGGGTCTTTTGAAGATCCTATGTGGATGCCGCTGCAGCCGACCTGCTGGTCGGGAACCCCAATTTCAGGAACGCGCCGACCTGGCTTTCCGCAAATCCATCGTATTGCTGCGGAATGATCAATCCTTGCTTCCTTTGAAGCTGGAACCAAGGTGTACATGGAAAAGTACATGGGTTCACCAGGTGTGGAGGATCCCCATGTGATCATCCGGCCGGAAACGCATTCCTGGGGGGTGGAATTTGTGGAACGTCCAGAAGAGGCAGATTGTGTGGTTCTCTGGTTGATTCCCAACACGGGCGGACTCTTTGGTTCTGCGGGCGAGGAAATACGAAACGAACTGTCCAGGAACAACATTGAGGTTGCCTACGTCAACTGGATCAAAGCTATGAAACCTACGGTTGTGGCCATCAATTTCAGCAACCCCTGGGTTATCGGCGAGATTGACAATGAAGACCTGCATTCGGTCCTGGCGACCTTCGGAACGACCACAGACGCTTTGCTCGACGTGCTTTCGGGCCGCTTTGCCCCGACGGGCCGATTGCCCTTTTCCATTCCCGCCTCGGCAGAAGCTGTACAAAGCAACCGTGCTGATCTGCCCGGGGCCATGGAGGAAGAAGGCTATGCGGTCTTTGACTTTGGTGGGGGAATCAGCTATTGAATGGGACGCTCCTTTTTTGGAAAGTTTGGAGGACCGGGGACTGGTTCCTGTCGTTCAAAGCAGATATCTTTTATTTTTGCTGGTACGTAACCGATTTCTGTCGGAGGGCTGCCCATGAAAAAGAAACACTACACCATCGGGGTGATTCAGCTGAATCTGAACAACACCCCCGACCACAACCTGGAGAAATGCACGGACTGGGTCCGCCGGTCCGCCGGGCAAGGGGCCGAGGTCATCTGCCTTCCCGAGCTCTACGGGTCCCACTACTTTTGTCAGAGCGAGAATGTGGCCAATTTTGAACTGGCCGAGCCCCTCCATGGAAAGTCCTTCCAAGCTTTCAGCGCCCTGGCCCGGGAGCTGGGGGTGGTGATCATCGTCCCCTTCTTCGAGAAGCGCATGCCCGGGGTCTACCACAACTCGGCCTACATCATCGACAGCACCGGGGAGGAAGCCGGCCTCTACCGGAAGATGCACATCCCCGACGACCCGGCTTTCTATGAGAAATTCTATTTTACCCCCGGCGACCGTGGCTTTCAGGCCATCGACACCCAAAAGGGGAAAATCGGGACCCTTATTTGCTGGGACCAGTGGTATCCGGAGGCCGCGCGCCTGACCGCCCTCCAGGGTGCGGAGGTCCTGTTCTATCCCACGGCCATCGGGTGGCATCCCGCGGAAAAAGCCGAGTACGGGGAGAAACAGCACGGCGCCTGGATGAACGTGATGAAGGGTCACGCCGTGGCCAACGGGATCTTCGTGGCCGCCGCCAACCGCATCGGCCTGGAGCAGTACGTGCCCGGCACGGCGGGCATCGAGTTCTGGGGCTCCTCCTTCATTTGCGGTCCCCAGGGGGAAGTCCTGGCACAGGCTTCCCACGACAGGGAAGAGATCATCACGGCACGGGTCGATCTGGACCTGGAAGAGGACGTTCGGCGCAACTGGCCGTTCTTTCGGGACCGTCGCATCGATGCCTACGGCGACATCACCAAACGGGTCCGGGACTGACATGGAAGCCGGCAACTGGCGTTTCCCCGCCGAGTGGGAAAAACAGCAGGGGATTTTGCTTTGCTTTCCCCACAACGGGAAAGACTGGCCCGGGAAATACCAGGCCATTCAGTGGGCCTTTGTCGAAATCATCAAGAAAATCGCCCGGGTAGAGGAAGTGCATGTGCTGGTGGCGGGGGAGGAAGTGGAGACCCGGCTCCGCGTCCTGCTGAGGCAGGCCCATGTGAACCTGGAGCGGGTGTTTTTCCTGCACCAGCGGACCAACCGCAGCTGGATGCGGGATTCCGGTCCCCTGGTGGTGAAACGGGGCGGACAGCGAAAGGCCCTCGATTTTCATTTCAACGGCTGGGCTAAATACCGGAACTATTTTCTGGACCGGCAGGTTCCCGGGGCGGTGGCCGAACACTTTGGCATGGAACTGGAGCCGGTGTTGTTCCGCGGCTGGCCCGTTACCCTGGAAGGCGGGGCCCTGGATGTGAATGGCCGTGGCAGCTTGCTGACCTCCGAGGAGTGTTTGCTGGATCCTGAGGTGCAGGTGCGCAACCCGGGCCTGGGCAAGGCCGACTACGAAGAAATCTTCCGGGAGTGGCTCGGTGTCCGCAACGTGATCTGGCTTGGCAAGGGCATCACCGGCGACGACACCCACGGTCACATCGACGACCTCGCCCGCTTTGTGAATCCCACCACCATCGTCACCGTGGTGGAGGAAGATCCGGAGGATGCCAATTACGAAGCCCTGCAGGAGAACCGGAAGCGTCTGGAGCAAGCGGTTCTGGAAGACGGCCGCCGACCGGACCTGGTGACGCTGCCCATGCCCCGTCCCCTGTATTTTGACGGGCTGCGGATCCCGGCCAGCTATGCCAATTTCCTGATCCTGAATCGAACCGTTCTGGTGCCCACCTTCAACGATCCCAACGACCGCCTGGCCCTGAACACCCTGAGCGCCTGCTTCCCCGACCGGGAGGTCATCGGCATCGGCGCCATCGACCTCATCTGGGGATTCGGCACCCTCCATTGCCTGAGCCAGCAAATTCCGGCACAGGGAAATACCGTGAACGAAAGGTCCTAGTTCTTCCGGATGGTGAACGCGTAGGTGTTCTCCCGGATGCCGTCGGGGGCGGTGACGGAAATCTCGATCACCTGTCCGTTCGTCACCTTTACCTCAGTGCGTGAGCGGTACCCCACGGCCTTGCCATCGATCCGGATCCCCTTCACCCGGGTCGACATGCTTGTGGGAACCAGGGTGATGGCGTCGGTGGCCGCCGGCACCTCGATGGTGTAGGCAAAGGTCCAGGGATCGAATTTATCGGGCAGGGCGTTGGGCACCGTGATTTCCTCTCCGGCCCAGGAGAACGTCGTTGGGCCGGTCCAGGCGACGGTGGTCCCCAGCAAGTCGCCCCCCTCCACTTCCAGGTTGGAGAGCACGGCGTAACGGAGATGCCCCCCGGCGTTGTAGTTGTCGGTTTCGTTGTGGGTCAGGTATTCATAGTCATCTCCCAGATCGCCCCCGATGGCCAGGGAAATCCAGTCGGTTCCGTCGGTCCACATGTCCCCCACGGTGGTCACCCGCCGGCCTCCGCCCCGGAGGGAGGGGCTGCACCCTTCCTCGCCCCCGTCGACGACCTGTTGCAGGGCCTGCTCAAACAGCAGGAGGTTGGTGTTGCGGAGCATTTGCTCGTCGTGACCGGTGAAGAGCATCCGCACCCGGGCGTCTCCCCGGGTGTAGTTGCTGTAGGCCTGCTGGGCAAAGGAAAGCAGGCGATCGGCCTTGAGTCCCGATACGCCCACGTTGTCGGCCGATCCGGCCCGGGTGCAGGCGTAGATGTCCGACCCGAAGACCATTCCGCTTTGCTTGTCGTTGAGGACGATGTTCCCGTTGGCGTGACCCGGCATGGCATACACCTCAAAGACACAGCCCCCGCCCAGGTCGAAGGAATCGCCCTCATCCACGTTTTTCACCTTCTTCTGCATCGCCGGATCGGTGACAAAAGCGCCGAATCCGCCCGGCCGGCCCACGGAGGCCCAGCCCCGCCGGCACAGGTAGGTTTCGATGCCCGCATCCAGGAAGGCCGGCATCTGTGCATCGTGGTCCCCGTGCTCGTGTCCCACCACCAGGATGTAGGGCTTGTCGGTGAGTCCGTCGATGAATTCTTTCAGATTGTGCTTGTCCACCGGGGTCTGAAGGGCGTCGAACACAATGCCCCGTTCGGGGCCCTCGATGAACCAGCACATGGCCCGGACCGATTCGGAATTGTTGTAGACCCGGTACACGGTGGGGGTCTGTTCGTCCCCTTCCACGATCCGATCGCTCCGAAACACATCGTCGAGGGGACGGTGGAGGGTCCAGACCATGGTGTTCACGGGGCTGGACTTGCGGCCTTCCACCACTGCAAAGGCTTTATAACAGACCTCCCGGGTGTCGGCGGTCGCTCCGGAGCCGTCCCGGCTGCCCACCATCTCCGCAATGTGTCCCATTGTTGCCAGGTCGTACACCTCGCTTTCCAGGGTGGGTTCCGATCCGTCGCGGGTGAAATGGATGTCCGCCCCCTCGGTGGGGCACCACAATTTGATGTAGCGACGGGGGGAAACGGCCGTGGTCACCGGAACTGCCTGCACCGGGGCCACCACAGAGGAGGTGATGGCGGCAAACAGGTCGCCGGCTTCGGGGCGTGACATGCGGTCGTCCTCCCGTCCCCCTTCCATGTAGCCCTCTTCCACAAGATCCTCCAGCATAAAGGCAGCTTCCAGGATGTCAGCGGCCTCGCCTCGGGTGAGGATGGCATGGGGACGAAACAAACCCGTTTCGTCCTTCTGGATCACCCCCCGCTCCAGGCACACCTCGATCTGCCGCCGGAAGGGTACGTCCGGACCGACATCGGCGAAGCCATCGATGGGCTTCTTCCAGATGTCGTTGTACTGGTCGGGGTGGGGCCAGGCAAAGAAATCGGCCACCAGGGCCGCGAATTCGGCTTTGGTCATCCCGGGATCGGGGTCGGGGGATTCGAACCGACCCGTTCCGGACGACGGAAGGGCGAGCAGGGCGAGGAGCAGGAGGACAAGGAAACGGCGAAGCGAGGGAGCGTTCATGATGCAGAGATGCTAGGGGTGGTTTGTTTCAGACTTTACCGGGCGCAGCACCCAGTCGCGCACGGCGTCGGGGTAGACCAGGTAGTCAAAGCCTTCCTTGTTGTAGGCTCCTTCGGTCAGTCGGCCCTTCAGCCGGTAGGTGTCGCCCGGATTCAGGGGATTTTCATACACCAGTTCCCCTCCCTCGACCACCCGGGCTCCGGGACCCTGGCAGGGTTTGTCGTAGAAGTACCAGTAGGTCAGCTTTGTGGCCAGGTGGTCGGTTTCTCCCCAGTAGTGGAACCATTGGGATGGGTAGCCCGTGATCCGGATGTTGTCGGCGATCCATTCGTCGGACCAGCCGGCGGCCCGGTAGGCCTGGACGGCGGTGCGGTAGGAATCGATGTTGTTGCTGTCCTGTTCCCCGTCGATGGCCCAGAGACGCGTGCCCGCCAGGGCGGCATTCTCCCAATCCACCCGAGTCCACCCATGCCCCATGGATCCGTTGATGAAGAGCAGGGAGCGGATCATGTCGGGATAGACCTGGGCGATGCGGCTGATGGCCATCGTTCCCCGGGAGTTCCCCGTCAGGGTGATGGCTTCGGGATCCGCGTTGTAGTTCCCGATGAAATACTCCAGGGTGTGGTAGTCATCGATCCAGAACTTGTAGTCGTCGCCTCCCCCGTGGCTGCGGTCCTGGATGTAGAGCACGATGGCCTGGCTGTCCATCCAACGGACGGCCGATCCGTCGAAGTTGGGTCCCGTTCCGAAATTGTTCGTTCCGTCGGGCAGCCGCCAGAAAGACGTGCCGTAGCCGGGAAGCGAAACCACAAGGGGGTAGAGGGTTTCGCGGTCGTTCGGATCGAGTCCCTCCGGGAGGAAGGCCCAGCCCCGCACAAATTTCTCCCCGTCGGTGGCGGTGGTGGGGATCTGGATGCCCAGTTCCTCAAAGGTCTGAAATCCACCCGGGCCAAATTTGGCATGCCGGGTGGGCAGCCACAGCCCCCCGGCCTGATAGCTCCCGTCGGCTTTCGCCAGGCAGGCAGCCTCCGCCTCGGTTTCCCCCCGGTGCCAGAGCTTCAGCTCCAGGCTTTCCCGGGTCTGGTAGCCTTCCCCGTTCGGTTTGGCCTTGTATTCCCCCGAGTCTTCTTCCCCGAAATAGATGGCCCCGTCGGCACCCCGGTACCAGAGCCCGGTGATCATCAGTCCCAGGGGGTTCTTGTTTCGTGTTCCGGTGGCATCGTCGCCCGCATAGATCAGGGCATTGTCCTCCAGGGCTTCCGTATCCTCGGTGATGTGGAGGGTCACCACGGGTTCGTTCACCTCCACCGATTCGATCCTCAACCCGGCGAAATCCGGGGTCGTGTAGCCCCGGTCCATCAGCACATAGCTGTCCGGTCCCACCTGGCTCAGGTCGACCCGGTCCCGGTAGGTGATGTCGACCCGGGTGAGCTTCTGGCCATAAAAGCACAGGTCGGTATACGCCTGAAGGCTCACGATGTTGTCCAGGGCAGGCGCGGCCTTTTTGACCAGGCAGGAGGGACAGAGCAGGATGAGGAAAAGCCCGGATATCAAAACGGGCAGGGCAAATCGGACCGTGGTTTTGTGTTTCATGATGGTTCAGTTTGTCCTCCCAAACCCGCGATTGTCCCGTTGGGTTGCGGCGCGATCCAGCCCTCCGGCAAATCGAAGCGATGGCACTGGTTGCAACTGTAGACGGATTCCCCGTGCATGGAGTGGCAACTGCTGCATTCCTGTTTCCCGTGGCGCGGGTCGTGCTGACTGAAGGCAAAGGAGGTGTTGTGTTTGGAGGTGGCTGCAATGATTTCAGCTTCGTCGTGGCAGCCCGAGGACAGGCAAAAGCTTCGGGTTCCGAGGTTCCGGTCCTCCAGGGGGAAGGTGTAGTTGCCGGAAATCCAGTGGACGCCCTCCGAGAGCTGCTGCCGGAGCCGTTGATCGTGGCAATCCACACAGCGGAACACGGTGTCCCCGGTGGCGTGCTGCGTGATCATCCGGGTACTGTCCCCGGCAAAATAATCCGCCACATAGGCTTCCATGGGTGTGTGACATGATCCGCAGAAACCGGGTTTCTGATGCCAGATGACCCCGCCGGTCACCAGGGCGGACACGGCAATCAGGATCCCGGCGCTCAGACCCAGGGTCATCCACATCCTGCGGCCGGGTTTTTGGTTTTTCTCTTTCATATCCATTACGTTTTCATCGGGTTACAGGCTTGCCACATGCTTGCCGGCCAGATACCCGAAGGTGTAGCAGCGACCCAGCGACAGGCCGTACACGGTGAGGGGATAGTCCACCCCTCCGTAGAATCCGCCCCCCAGGTTTCCGGTGGCGAACAGTCCCGGGATGGGTGCCCCTTCCGCATCGAGGCACTGTTGGTTCTCGTCCACGAGGAGACCCGAACAAATGGCGGAGATGCGCAGGGTCCGGCGGATTCCGTAAAAAGGCGGGCTGTCGATGGGGTGAAGCTGATGGGCCGGTTTGCCGAAATCCGTATCCTGTCCGCTCGCTGCCAGCTCGTTGTACCTTTTCACGGTGCCGGACAGAATGGCCGGATCCATGTCCAGCTTTCCGGCAAGTTCTTCGATGCTGTCCGCTTTGTAGGTGTTGATGAAGGCCTCGTACACCCCTTCCCGGGAGACTTCCTCCTCCGGCATGTACTTCCGCAGTCCCTCCGGGGGGATCGGCACCCCCGGCCAGCCGGCCGCCTGGCGCATGTAATTGGCGTCGAAGATCTGGGCGTATTGTCCAGCCTTGTCGGGACGACGCAGGTAGTTGTTCAACAGGGACATCTCCACGTTCTCGTTCACAAAACGCCGGCCCTCCGGGTCCACCGCCAGGAAGGGCATGTCGCACATGGTGGCCGGCCCGGCATCGAAGTCGTGCAGCATCTTGGTGTGACCGATGGGTTCGATGACCCCGCCGGCCCAGTAGCCGAGGGCGAATCCGTCGCCGGTTTTGTTGACCTGCTTCCGTCCGAAATGGGTGGTGTCGGGAATGAAATAGTCGCACATCGCCTGGTTGTTCTGGTAGTCCCCGGTGGCCAGAATGACCCCTTTGTCGGCCAGGAACCTCGTGTAGCCTCCATCGGCGTTCTTCCCGATGACCCCGGTTACCTCGCCCTCCGGGCTTTGCACCAGCTGCACGGCCGGGGTGCTGTAGAAGAACCGGACCCCGGCTTTTTCGGTTTCCTCGGCCAGGGCCCTCATCCCGTCTCCGTTTGTGTAAGGTTTGGGTCCGAAGAAGGCGGTGTGGAAGCTCAACTTGTAGCCGTTCAGGGAGAGCAGGTGGGCCTGCTGGAGATTCCCCTGGTCGATGACCCGGGCTCCGGCCCGGGCCGAGCGCTCGATGACCCAGCGAACCGCTTCCCCCGAGTGGCGGGCCCACTTTCTCAGAAGAGCGGGGCTGCAGCGATGGGCATTGTCTTTCATGAGCCGGGCCACCAGCGCTTCCACCCCGGCTGCGTCGCTGCGGGACAGATCAATGCCTGCGCCCGAATTACCCTGGGAAACCGCGATGTTTTCTTTCTGGAGAACGGCCACCGAGGCCCCGCTCTCCAGGGCCGACAGTGCCGCAGGGACCCCGGATGCACCGGCGCCCACCACCACCACATCAAAACGCAGGGTGTCTCCGATCTCCGCCTCGGGGATGGGCTCGGGCCGGGGCAGGAAAGACAGAAGAGCGCCCTCGTCGCTGCTGTGTCCGTACGTCGTGCCGTCCGTGAACGCTTCCCGGGAAGGAGGGTTGGGGCTGCACCCGCTCAAACCGGCCAGGCCCGCTGCGCAGGATGCCAGGAGGGAATTCGACAGGAACCTGCGGCGGGAGAGTCCGTTCTCAAGGGTGTACTTTGTGAAATTGTCCATTCGTTGGTTGGGGATCTGAGTTAAAAATAGGAATTCTGTACTTTTATAAAAACACCCGCCATGAAGACTTTTCTACTCCTTCTTTCCCTGCTCCTGATCTTTCCCGATCCGGTTCATGCCCGGGAAGGCGGCGACCTCCAGCGACCGGCTCGTGGGGGAATTCTTCACCGTCAAAAACGGGATGATCCAGGAGATCCACGCCGTCCTCTTCAACCTGGACGACTCAGAGCCCACCGGTTGGGAGACAACAGACAATGGACCGGGGCGGGGCGGGAATCATTGACGATTGAATTTCTTAGGTTTTGATTTGATTTTCGTTGGATTTTCATGCAAAGGATACCTACTTTTCAGCATGAAAACAAGGAACCTTGTGATGTTGCTTTTTTTCCTGGGCATGACCGTTGTGTCGATCGGACAGGAAGATGGAGGGAAAGGAAAGCCAGTTTCCCTCTCCGGATCGGCCGGAATCACCAACAATGGGATTTCTTTGATCCCAAATTTCTCTCTGGGCGATCCGGCGACACTTTTCAACGTGTCGGTTTCCAAAGGCAGGCTCAGCTTCGCCTCGGATTTCAATTTCTCCCTGGAGGCCAAGCCCTGGTACATCCTGTACTGGGCGCGCTACCAGCTGGTGGATGCGGAAAAGTTCAAATTGGGCACTGGCACTCATCTTGGATTGAATTTCTTGTCTTCGACCATGCAGTATGAGCGGTATTGGGTCATCGATCTGACCCCTACCTATATCCTTTCCAGGAAAGTTAGCCTGGGGGCGTATTATTTGCATTCCAGGGGTTTGGATCCCGGAACCGTGGGAGCTTCTCATTTTCTGACCCTCCAGGTGAATGTCACCAACATTCAGATCGTGAAGGACTTTCATCTAGGATTCAACCCACAAATCTACTTCTTGAAGCAAGACGATCCCCATGGGTTTTATGCAACCTCCACCCTGAGCCTGTCGAAGCAGGATTTTCCTCTCACCCTGGTCGCCCTGATAAATCAGCCGCTGCGTACAGAGATTGTCGCAGGCAATGAATTCGTCTGGAACCTTAGCCTCCTTTATACCTACAGCTTATGAAAACATGGTTCATCACCGCCCTCATCGGAATCTCCATTTCCCTGAAGGGCCAACAGGCAGGAAGAGCATCCCTTGCCATCCCGCCATCCGAAGCCATCAGCCGAAAGGCAGTTGAACTGACTTTCGAATCCCGGCAGTCCACCCTGCGCTATGCACCGGACGTGGTGTACGCGACACGAGGCGATCTGAATCTCCATTTGCAGATTGTGTCGGGTAGGGCCGAAACCCCGATGCCCTGCCTGGTCTACATCCAGGGATCGGCCTGGATGAAGCAAAATGTGTACGGAAACCTGCCCCAGCTGATTCTTTTTGCCCAACGGGGTTTTGCCGTGGCCGTGGTGGAGTACCGACCCTCCGATGTGGCTCCCTTCCCTGCCCAGGTTCAGGATGCCCGCAGCGCCGTCCGCTTTTTGCGGAAGAATGCGGAGCGCTACAACCTGGACCCGGACAACATTTTTTTGTGGGGAGATTCCTCGGGCGGACACACCGCCGTGTTTGCCGGGATCACCTCGGGGATGCCCGTGTTCGATGCCGGCGATTACCCGGAGTTTTCGGATGAGGTGAACGCCATCGTGGACTACTACGGTCCCACCGATGTCTCCAAAATGAACGACTTTCCCTCCAGCATGGACCATGTGCAACCGGACAGTCCCGAAGGAAAGCTGTTGGGGGGCGTGAACGTGCTCGAAAACCTGGAGATGGCCAGGCGGGCCAGTCCCATGACCTACATTCGGGCCGACCGGGCCATCCCGCCTCTGTTCATCGCCCACGGCGACGTGGACGCCCTGGTCCCTTTCAACCAGAGTGATCTTTTGGCACTGAAGCTGGAAAAGGAAGGGAAGGACTTCGAATTTTACCTGTTGAAAGGGGCGGATCACGGAACGGCTGAATTTTGGAGCGACCCGATGTTCGCCCGGGTGGAGGCGTTTTTGCGAAGAAACATGAGAACCCAATAAATTTTACTGCATCATGAAACGGACATCTGATAAAATTCGGTCACAGTATCCCTTGCTTGCACTTGCTTTGCTCCTAGGAATTTCCTGCACCAGGCAGGAAGGAATCCGGGTAGAGGGTGGGCTTGTGAAGGGTGTAGAGGAGGAAGGCCTGACTGTCTACAAAGGGATTCCATATGCGGCTCCGCCCGTCGGATTTTTACGATGGGCACCTCCTCAACCTGTCACTCCCTGGGACACCCTCCTGCTGGCGAACGAATTTGCCCCGGCATGTCCCCAGGTTGTTTTCCCAGATGCAGCCAGTATGGACAATTCGGTGGGGCCCCAATCCGAGGATTGCCTGTACCTGAACATCTGGACACCGGCAAAAGGATCAACAGAGAAACTGCCGGTGATGGTTTGGATTCACGGGGGAGGATTCGCCATTGGTGGGACCCGGATCTCCAACTATTCCGGGGAAAAGCTTGCCCGGAAAGGTGTTGTGGTAGTGAGTCTGTCCTATCGTCTTGGAGCTTTTGGATTTCTGGCCCATCCCGAATTGACAAGAGAAAGTGATGCCGGCGCTTCCGGAAACTATGGATTGTTGGATCAATTGGCCGGCTTGAAGTGGGTTCAAAACAACATTGCCGCCTTTGGTGGAGACCCGGAGAATGTCACCATTTTTGGGGAGTCTGCCGGGGGCATTTCTGTGAGTATGCTCTGTGGTTCTCCACTTGCAAAGGGCTTGTTTCACCGGGCAATCAGTCAAAGCGGAGGTTCGTTTGAACCGGTGCTTGATCAGGGGGACCAAGGGATGGCTACCCTGGCACGGGCAGAAAAACAGGGGTTGGACTTTGCCACCCGAATGGGGGCGCATACTCTGGCGGATTTGAGGGCCTTGCCGATTGGGACCATCGTAAATGACCCCTCTTCAAACATGGGGGGATTCTGGCCCATTTGTGATCGATATGTGATCACCGACGATCAATACAAGCTATACAGCGAAGGCCGTTACAATGATGTGGATGTCCTCATCGGTACCAATTCAAATGAAGGAGCCATGTTTGTATTTGGTGTGAATCAATCAATTCTTCAGGAGATGCTCCAGCAGAGTTTTGGGCCACTGGCCTCCAGGGCTGAGGAGGTGTTTCCTGCAACCAACGATTCGATTGCGCTACAATCGGCCCGAAATATCTTTCGGGACCAGATGTTTGCCTGGCCCACCTGGACATGGGCCAGGCTTCAAAGTCGGACCGGGAAATCGAATGTCTTTGTTTATTATTTCGATCAGCGGGAACCCGCTATGAATCAGGGAATTCCCACGATAGGAGCCAGCCACTCCGATGAGATCAATTATGTATTCGGTCATGTCGATCAGAACTTCAATTATCAATACACCGAATCAGACAGGGAATTGTCGTCACTCCTGATGGACTATTGGGTGAATTTTGCTTCCACCGGAGATCCCAATGGAGCAAACCTGCCTGCCTGGCCCCGGTTTGCAGACAAAGGTGATCGGGCGGTGATGTATTTCAGAAGTCCGGAACCTGAAGTCGGTCCCGTGCCGAATCGTCCCCAACTTGAGTTTTTGGAAGAACACTTTACCATGCTTCGGAAATGAAAAAAATGATTGGAATTCTGCCCTTGCTTTTCCTGCTGTGGTTGGGAATGGTTCCCGCTTCGTCTCAGACAAGCAGGGATGATCCGGATGGTTGGCCCGAATTTCATGGCAAAGACCGAATGAACAAATCGAAGGGAATCGGATACCTCAAACAATGGCCCGAAAAAGGACCTGAGTTGTTGTGGACGATTTCCGGCCTGGGAGAAGGCTATGCTTCCGTGAGTCTTGCCGAAGGCCTGTTGTTCACATCGGGAACCTTGGAAGGTCAAACCAATGTGTTCGCCTTCGACCTAAACGGGAAACTTCGATGGAGAACCCCCAACGGTCCGGCCTGGAAGGTGGAAGTGTCCTGGGCACGGGGGTATGATGGTTCAAGAAGTACTCCCACCTATGACGATGGGATGGTCTTTCACCTGAGTGAAGGCTGCCGGTTGATTGCATTGGATTCACAAACCGGGCGTGAAATCTGGTCCAGGAATCTCATGCAGGAGTTCGATGCTCCGATGCCTGATTATGGCTTCACAGAATCAGTCTTGGTTGATGGAGACAAACTTTACGTGCGTCCGGCTGGTAGGAAAGGATTCCAGCTTTGCCTGCACAAAAAGACAGGGGAAACACTTTGGGTCAATGGAGACATACCCGGTACAAATTCCTACAGTTCCGCCATTCTGACAGAACTGGCAGGAATCCGGCAATTGGTTTCCAACAGTTCGAATTGTTATTACGGACTTGACCCGGAAACTGGCATCCTTCTGTGGAAAACCGAGTTCGCAAATGTATACGAGGTGAATGCCACAGATCCCGTCGTGTTCAGGGATCAGGTTTTCATGTCGAACGGATTGGGGGGAGGAAGTGAGTTGATCCGGATTCACCCGGATGGTTCTCCCCTTCGGGTGGAAAAGGTATGGAAGACCGAACGGATGGACAATTATCACGGGGGGGTCATTTACCACGAGGGCTATTTGTATGGGTCCGGAGACAGAAGCCGGGGGTGGTTTTGCCTGGATTCGAAAACCGGGCAAGAAATGTGGAAGATTTCAGGAAGCATGGGTTCCCTAACCTTCGCCGATGGAATGCTCTATTTGTATGAGGAAAACGGAAGGATGAGACTTGTGAAGGCTAGCCCGAAAGGCTTTGAGATCAGTGGCGAGTTCCGGGTTCCCCGGGGAGGTGCCGGGCCATTCTGGGCACATCCCGTGGTGTGCGGAGACCGCTTGTATGTAAGACATGCTGACAAGGTGTATGCCTATCTCATCAAATAGATTGGAAGGCAATTGGCTTCATCTTGTTTGTGATCGGCATCGCATTCAAGGTGTCCCCAATGGTCAGCTACCCACCCCTTGGAATGATCCCCAAAACCGCTGGACTGGAATAGGCCCTGGGGTCGGGCGATTTGAAAGTCGCCATTGAAATGGCGGACTGATCCAGCGGCTCGCACAAGTTCCATATCTTTACCCAATGAGTACCTATCCCGGGACCAGGCCCCGCGTCGCTCTGGCATACCTCCTTTTGGTGTCCGCTTCCCTTGCCCTGCTGGCAGGATGCTCCGGGCACACAACTTCCCTGAACAAACTCCTTTCCGCGCAGGAGGAGATCGCCGGAACGCCGGCCTACCGGCACTCCTCCTACATCACCGCCGGGGACCGGGTCTATTCGGTGGGTGCCCAGGACGGCGGCTTTCCTGAAACCGGCTGGCACATCGCCGGGGAGATGGGAGGGGTGTGGGACCACCCCATCAAGTTGCTGGACGGATTTGCAGCCGGGATCGTTTCGGGCCGATCGCAGGTCCCCCTGGCCGCGGCCGACAGCTTCCTCAACGCCCCTTTCGGTAACCGTCTGGTCTACACCCTGGCCGATCCGGAACTCACCGTCCGGCAAGCCCAGTTCGTACCGGACGGAAAGGAGGGCCTGGTCATCGAATACGAAATCGAGAACCGGTCGGGTCGTCCCTTCGAGGGCGGGTTTGTGTTTTCGGCCTTCGTGGATTTGCGGCCCACCTGGCTGAGCGAGCGGACCGGCACCGTGGACGGCGAAGATTCGCTGTGGTTCGACAAGGGCCGGGGCCTGCTGCTGGCCCGGGACGGGAACAACGAATGGCATGCGGCGGTCGGGTGCTCCGCAATGCCCAACGGAGCCCAGCTCCTTCCCACCCCTTACCAGGGCATGGGACGGGGCGGGGAGATGACCTTCCCCCTGCGGATTCCGGCCGGGAAAACCCGGATCCTCCGGGTCTGTTTGGCGGGCTCCGCCGTGTCGCAGGAAGAGGCCGTCCGGACCCTGGACGAGCTGAAAGCGAATGCCATCCGCCTGTATCAGGAGAAGAAGGAACGCTACGCCGGACTGGAAGAAAGCGGCCGGCTCACCACCCCGGATGCGCACTTCAACCAGGTGTACCGGTGGATCAAATACAACGCGGATTGGTTTGTGCGGACGGTGCCGGCCTTCGGCACCGGGATCGCCGCCGGGTACCCCGACTACCCCTGGTGGTTCGGATGCGACAGCGAATATGCCCTCCAGGGCTATCTGGCCACGGGTCGGTTCGAGCTCACAGAGGCCACCATCCGGCTGCTGGCAGGACTGTCCGAAAAAACCAACGGCAACGGACGCATCGTCCATGAGGTATCCACCAACGGGGAGGTCTACAACCCCGGCAACGTGAACGAGACCCCCCAGTTCATCTCCCTGCTTTGGACGGCCTACGAGTGGACCGGCAACCGGCAACTTCTGAGCGACCACTTCGACCTGGTCACGAGAGGCCTGGCCTGGCTGGAGGAACAGGACCGCGACGGGAACGGTTTTCCCGAGGGAAGCGGCATGATGGAGATCCACGGCCTGGAAAGCGAGATGATCGATGTGGCCTCCTACTCCCAACGGGCCTATGCGGATGCGGCCCGGATCGCCGATGAACTGGACGACCCGGAACGGGCCGAAGCCTACCGGGAGAAGGCCCGGCAGCTGAAGGAACGGATCAATGCGGACTTTTGGTCGGAGGATTTCCATGCCTACGCCGACTTCATCGGCACCGACGCCCAGGCTCTCAGGCTCCTGGACGATGCCATCGTTCGGGCCGATACCCTGAAAAAACCCTGGGCGGTGGAGGAGCTGAAACAGACCCGGCGGTTTTTGGCGAACCATCCCTCGTCCCGTCCCCGTCCCTTCGTCCTGCACCACAACTGGGTGGTGAACACCCCCATGGAAACCGGCATCGCGGATCCGGACAAAGCCAACCGCGCCCTGGAAAGCGCCCGGAAGTTTACGAATCCCTTCGGGGTGTTTGTGACCGGGATCGACCGGGACGAAACGGCCGGACAGGACGAAGGATCGTTCCGGGGCAGCCGGCAGTTTTCCTACACGGGAGCCGTGATGACCCTGCCCACCGGGGTTCTGGCCGTGGCCGAAAACAACTACGGGAATCCGGACGGGGCCCTGGACATGATGCGGCGCATGGGCCGGAGCTTCAGCTTTGCCCTGCCCGGCAGCATCTACGAAGTGTCGCCCGATTACGGAATGTTTGCCCAGGCCTGGAACATCTATGGCTACGCCGTGCCCGTGGTGCAGCAGTTCTTCGGGATCCGCCCCGAAGCCGCCCGCCGGAAAGTCACGATCCGGCCCCGGATGCCCTCGGATTGGGGCGAAGCCGGTCTGGAAAACGTGCGGGTCGGGTCCAACCGGATCAGCCTCCGGTACCGGCGCACCGGCACCGGCTACGCCCTCACCGTTTCCTCCCGGGAATCCGGGTGGGACCTCGACCTAATTCCAGCCGAGGGAACCCGATTTGATCGGAAAGAAGTTGCATCGCAGGACGATCGAAAAGGTCCTGGCGATCGAACCGAACCAGGCGATCCTACCGGTCCCATTGAGGGCACCTGGTACTTCGTGGCGGAGTAGGGAACTCCCTGATCCTCTATATCTGGGAATAGGCCGTCGGGACCAGGAAGTAATTCGTGATCTTCGACACCGTGTCCTTGTATTTCTCCATGGAGCTCATCCGCTTCCATTCGGGATGGGCGCCGAAGAATCCCCAGTGGCTTTCGTGCGCCTCCCGGTTCGGAGCCGATAGCATGTAGGCCAGGTGGGGCACGTCGTTCCCGATGAGGCCTTCCCCGAAGAAGACCGGCGCCAGCTCGGTTTCCCGCATGACATCGATCTCCCCGCTGTTGAACATGTCCACCTTCCGGGCGGCTTTTTCTTCGGTGTGACTCTCATAAATCCGCAGTTCGAACATGCGTGCCTCGCGGCCGGCGGTCTGGGCGGGCAGCTCAATCACGGGCATGCCGGCGAAGGCCTTGTAGAAGCGGCTGTGGATGCGGACAAAGACGGGCTCCTCCTTGGGTGCGCTGAAATAGTCCCGGGCGGCCTCCTGATAGGCTTTGTCGGCCAAGAGCTTCGGATTGACATCGGCAAAGTGAGCCAGGGTCGGATAGGGGATCAGAAGGAAGACCGAAAGATCCTCCGGCTCGTCGAGATTTGTGAAGGCCCCGATGCGGTCGATGCCCATGCGTCCGAACGCCGGAATCAGCGCGTTCTGCAGATAGGTATCGAGGACGGCCTTCTTCTCTGCACTGGCGGCTTCGTAGATGCGCAGTTCGTAGAATTCCTGAACCTGGTCCGGGTTCAGGTTGACACGGGCCGATGCGTCCACACCGGCCACCACGGCCAGGGCGGCCGATGATTTCAGGAAATCCCTTCGTTTGACAGTTTTTGCTTTCATGAGCGTTGGCAGGTTGGTTGGGTATAGGGACGGTAAGTTCTGCAAATTTTTGACAAATTAAAAAAACCTGAGTGGCTCCCGGACGGGATTATTCCCTCTTTTTGAGCCGCACATCGATGGCCAAAGGGATGAATTCCAGAATCTCCACTTTCCAGAACTCCCGGTACAAAGGATTCAGGACCAAATTGTGTTCGATGGCCACGATGGTGGAGGGTACTTTCAGGGCAAAGAAATCAGGATGTTTGACCCGGGTATCAAAAAGGGAGGTCGTCTCTGTGGAATAGGGGTATTGGTTCCATTGCGCAGGCAGTTTTCTCACTTCTTCCAGGGGAAACTCATCCGGGAAGTGAACCTTTGCTATCAGGATTTCTCTCGGCAAGTTGGAAATCCTTCCTGCATGCACATAATATTCCAGCAAAGCCAGGGAGGCGTTTTCTGAACAATACACTGCTCGGGTTCCCACGTTGTTCCAGCGGCCGCCGGCCTTTTCTGCCCCCATCCCCGAAAGGGTCCATTCCCTGAACTTCGAATGTGCCACACGGTACACAATCATCAGCTGTACACATTGTATTGGATTCGAAGGATTTCATTTTCGACCAGATCGAAACCAAGGCTGCTGTCGAGGAGGTCAAATGGTTTCCTTTGCCCAAGAGACAGGGAGGGTGTGAGCAAACCATTCTTTGAAATCCTCCTTCGTATCAAACACTTCATAACCAAGGCCAAAAAGCTTGGCGAGTTTGTATATACGCTCCGAAGTTTCCTGTCCATACACCGACTTCTTCTGCATGCTGCTGATGGAGGAGGGCAGGATAAACTCAAACTCCTTTTCCGTGGATCCAATGTTCTGAATGAATTGTTTCCACTCTTCCTTCTTCACGCCGCTCCGGATACGATCGATGATTTGCAACTTGAAATCCGGGGCATCGTTCACATGATGGACCACCCAGGCGGGAGAGTATTTCACCGGACGGGAACTTCCGGCGTCTTTTTGTCTTTTGAGGTTTTTTCCACGATTGTAAAATTACAACAAGATGCGTGTAAAATTACAAACAATGCAGGAAAATGTCAAGAAGAAGCTGCCAGAAGCCACATCATTTCCCCCTCCAGGAAGCGGATGTCGGACTTCAGGTGCAGGAGGCTTTCCACGCTTTTGATCATGGGCACATGCTCGAAGTGGGCCTTCACCCAGGGAAGCGTTTGCTCGTCCATGACCCGATCCTCCGTATCCAGCAAAGCATGAATGGAGGCAGCAAGTGAACCGCTTCCGTCCAGCGACAGCAGGTAGTCTTTGTAGGCGGCCAGATCCCGGACCAGAACGGCCCCCTGGTTTTCACCGTCTTTCCGTCCAGCATGATCCGGGACGGAGCCCTTATGTCGTCCAGGCCGGACAGCGACCAGGCATCCAGTGACCCATCCGGGGCCATGGCCGCGGCGTTGTCGGAATCCGCCGCCAGGAGGATCTTCCGGATCATGCCGTCCAGGGTGGCGCAGATGGCATCGCTGCTTTCGGTCAGGAGATCCGCCTGCGGCCCTTCCAGGAGCGCCGCTACCTGCGCGTTCCGTGCGGCCATCACCTGTTCGGTCGACACGTTTTCCTCCACCCCGATGAGGAAGGCCCGCACCACGGACCGACTGATGGTCAGGGAGATTTGCATGAAACTGATGGCGATCAGAGACATCACGAACACCAGCACCGTGAAACTCTGCACCTGGTTTTCTTTGTCGCGCATGGCCTGGATCACGAGCAGGGGGATGAACACCCCCACGGCCACGAAGCCCGAAAGAACCACCATGACCGAGGCGCCGGGCCAATGCATGATCTTGAACAGGGCCCCGAGAATGAAGACCATGCCGGAGGCCATGCCCACATAATGCATGGCCAGGTTGACGGGTTTTCCCTGCTTCCGCGTGTCCCGGATGCGCAGGGTCACAAAGACCGGAATGTAGACCAGGGCCAGGAGGACCAGGCCGATGGTGAGGGCGATACCTGCTCCGGGCCAGTGCAACACCTTGAAGATGGAACCGAGGATCACCAGCGCCGGGGCGATGGTCCCGATGATGTACATGGACTTTTTCATGATTCTGTATTTTTGGTTGATGAGATGCAGCGTATCGTCCTGGATTTGGCGGATGCAGTCGGCTCCCATGTCCTTTTTCACTGCCTCCACCGCCCGCCGGAAATCGAATCCCGTCTCCATCCGGGCCTCCACGTCGCAGCACAGGTGGTCCAGCAGCTCCTTTTGCAGGGCCGTGTAAGTGAGACCGCTTTCTTCGATCTCCCGGCTGAGCTGCCGGATTTCCTGGTCGCTGAGTGAGGGCATGGCAGGATCGGTTTCAGGGAACCGGTGTCGGGTCGAGCGCGGTTCAGGCGAGGTTGAGGCTGGGTTTGGGGTTGATGATGCTCCCCACGATGGCCACGAAGTCCAGGAACTCCTGGACCTTTTCCCGGGCGGTGTTCGTGCCTGCCTCGGTGAGGGTGTAGTACTTCCGGACCCGTTTCCCGATGCTTTCCTCCTCGGAGGTGATGAGTCCGTCCGACTCCAGCTTGTGCAGCACCGGATAGAGTCCGCCCCAGGACAGCTGGATCTTCCCCTCGGTGAGCCGTTCCACCTCCTTGGTGATCTCGTAGCCGTACATCCGTTCGTTCTCTGCCAGCAGTTTCAGGACGATGGTCTTCAGGGTGCCTTTGAGCAAATCTTTGGATACCATGGTTGAGATTTATACAGATAAGCAATATATACGATGCAAATATATAGCAAAGCGATATATGTGTCAAGTAGAAGAGTGAAAAATTTGGGAAATGCGTTTGGGATCGATTTCGTACCAATTGTTTCGAGCCGCATCACAATTTCTTGTTAAGAACTGAACCAGAATCGGGTAGGCCTGTTCTCTTCCACACATACACATTGCCATGGAAACCAGCACCTCCTCCAACACCATCACCGTCGAAACCCGCGTTCATGCCACCCTTCAGAAAGTCTGGGAGTGCTGGACTGAGCCGGAACACATCGTGCACTGGAATTTCGCCGGCGAAGACTGGCATTGCCCGACCGCCGAAAACGACCTCCAGCCCGGGGGAAAATTCTCCTGGCGGATGGAAGCCAAGGACGGCAGCATGGGCTTTGACTTCAGCGGCACGTACATCCTGATTCACGACCGGGAATCGATCCGCCTCACCCTGGACGACGACCGGAAGGTCCACCTCCAGTTCCGCGACCGGGGCGGCATCGTCGAGATCATCGAAATCTTCGAACCCGAATCGGTCAACGAACTGTCCCTGCAGCGCCAGGGTTGGCAGGCTATTCTGGACAACTTCCGAAAATACACGGAATCCCTGTCCACAAAATCCTGATTCATTCCGCGATTTCTGCAGATTGCTTTTCGGCATGTGTACCTGTGAAATCTTTTGATTAGATTTATGGGAGAACTGACCCGAATCGCCTATGGTGCCGAAAGGAAATGTGATTTCTGCGAGAAGCTTGTATTTCCTCCTTCTCCTGATGGTTGCCTGTGCAAAGCCCCTGGACTGGCCCCGGTCGCCCCTCTATGATTTTGATGCACTGGGTCATCGTCCCCAACGGGACTTAGAGCTTTCGGAGGTTCGGAAAGCCATGGTGGGTCACTACGCCCATTTCGATGTGGTGGCCTACGAGGACACCACCACACGGACCACCATGCGCAGTTTCATCGTTTCGTACGGATTCACCGAATTCTTCTGGATGGAGACCGGCTGATGCAGGCCGATCGCTTCGTTCATGCGGAGCAAAAGCTGAGCCGCAAAAATGCGGAATCCGAATTCAGTGCCAAGTCGGCCCAGGCCATCAAACCAAGGATCCAGGAAGTGGAGCTTCAAAAGAATGACGACGGAAGCTGGCACATCCACCGGCCGCCGACCCCCACCCTCCTGGGCATCGAAGGAGATCCTTCCCGTCCCCTCTCCAGGGATCCCCACGATCCCCTTCTCAACGATCCGGACGAGGACGGACAGCCAGGGGTCACCGTGCGCATCCGGGTGGGGAAGTACTTTCATGGGGAGATCTACATCACCCGTCGGGAGATTTTCAGCAACGACATGACGCTGAACTCGGATGGGACTCTGAGCGGCTATGTGACCGACCGTTCGGAACAGTTTGTGCTGGGGGCATCCAAGAAAATCCTGGCCCAGGAATCCAATTCGCTGCAGCACCCCGATCGGGGACTCAGCCCCATTCTCCTGGTCCCGGTGGACCCGGAGGTGGACACCTACGAAGAGCTTCTGAAAATCCGGGACGATCTCTTCCCGGCCGAACCGGAATTTGATACCCACCCTGGAGAAAGCAACGGAAAATGACCGAACAAAGCAGCCATATGAAAGAGGATTCCGGCCGCAAGGACCAGGAATCCGGCCGTGTAAACCTGGACGCGGAAAGCATCAAGGGATTGTGGTCCAAAACCTACAACACCGAAGGAAAGCCGGACTGGTCCCACATCCTGCCCTATTATCACCGGGACATCCATTTCCGGGACTCCATCCAGGAATTGCACGGCCTGGAGGAATTTCAGGCCATGACCAAGAGGCTCACCGACCGTTCCAAAGACCTGCGCATGGACATCCTGCGAACATCCCAGAACGGCCGGGACATTTTCATCGAGTGGGTGATGACCATCACCTTCAAGAAGAATCCCAATTCCGAGATGTACGGTTGCAGCCGGGTGACCCTCGACGAGGAGGGAATGATCATCGAGCAGCGAGATTACTACGATCTCTGGGGCGACATCTTCGATAACATCCCCCGCTTCGGGAAAGCCTACCGTCGCTTCATGAAACGGAAATTCGGCTGAAAGGAGGACCCCATGGCGCCCAAATACTTCCACGACTACCAGTGGTCCAACATCGCGGCCATGATCCGAAACAACCGGCGCGATCCGGCGATCTGTCCGGACGATTTCGTGAACCGGCTCGTGGTCATCACCGGGGCCACCTCCGGGATCGGACGGCTCACCGCCAGGAAATTTGCCTCCCGGGGGGCTGATCTGCTTTGCATCAACCGAAGCGAGGAGAAAAGCGCTGCGCTGAAAGAGGAGATTGAAGGGGAATTCGGGGTGCGTTGCGACAGTTTTCGAGCCGACCTCAGTTGCCTGGAGGATGCGCGCCGGGTGGCGGAGGAGCTGACCCGCATCGAGCGGCCCATCGATGTGCTGATTCACAATGCCGGTGTGCATCTCACCCGGCAGGAACGCAGCGCCGAGGGCTACGACAAGGTATTTGTCGTCCACCACCTGTCCCCCTTCGTGATCAACGCGCGGCTGGCTTCCAAACTGAAAGCCCAGGAACAGGCCCGCATCCTTCTGGTAAGTTCCGAGGGGCATCGCTTTGCCGCCTGGGGTTTGTATCTGGAGGATCTGAACTGGGACCGCCGCCGTTATTCGGGACTCAAAAGCTACGGATCGGCCAAGCTGGCCCAATTGCTGGCCATGTTGGTTTTCGAAGAATACTTCCGGGGCAGCGGGGTGCGCATCAATGCCATGCACCCGGGGGCGGTGCGCTCGGAGACCGGGAAAGAGAACGGGGTGGTGTACCGCTGGTTCAAACGGAATCTCTTCGACCGGATGCTCCGGCCCACGGACATTGCCGCGGAATCTCTCTACTACCTGGCTGTGTCCCCGGAACCAAAGGACGTGAGCGGCAAGTTTTTCAACCTCACCACCCTGGAGGAACCCGCGCCTCCGGCCTGGGACCGGGAAGCGGCCCGGGCACTCTGGGCCAAAAGCCTGGAAATGACAGGGGAGGAAGACATTATGGAGACGCCATGAACGACGACACACGGCCCCGGAACCATATGGACTACCACAGCGTGGTGGTGGGCGGGGGCATGGCGGGACTGACCTGTGCCGCATACCTGGCGAAGGCCGGCAAGAGCGTGTTGCTCCTTGAGAAGAACCGGGAATGCGGCGGTCTTGTGAGCACCTTCGAAAGGGAGGGATTTCGTTTCGAGGCAGGACTCCGGGCCCTGGAGAACGCCGGCATCATCCGGCCGATGCTGAAGGAACTGGGCATCGATCTGGAGATGGTCCCAAGTCCAGTGTCGGTGGGGCTGGAAGACCGGATCATCCACATCCGGGATCTGGAAAGTCTGGACGAGTACCGGGACCTGCTGGTTCGTTTTTACCCGGAGAGCAGCGGGGCGATCGATCGCCTCATGGTCGTCATCCGGAAAATCATGGGCCACATGGATGTGCTGTACGGTGTGGAGAACCCCAATTTCAAGGACTTGCGCTCCGACCGTGCTTTCCTCTTCCGGGAGCTGCTTCCCTGGCTGCCCCGCTTCCTGCGCACCCTGGGTCAAATTCGCCGGATGAGCGGACCCGTGGAGTCCTACCTGGAAGCGATCGTCCCGGATCCCTCCCTCCGCGACATCATCGCCCAGCATTTCTTCAAGAACACCCCTGCCTTCTTCGCCCTGAGCTATTTCTCGCTTTACCTGGACTACTTCTATCCCAAGGGAGGAGTCGGCAAACTGGCCGAAGCGGTGGAACAGAAATTCCTGGAACTTGGAGGCCACATCCGCCGGGAGACCACCATCACCCGGGTGGAGCCAGGCCGGAAGCGGGTCGTGGATGCAAACGGATGGTCCTGTGGTTATGGGAACCTGCTCTGGGCAGCGGACCTGAAAACCCTGTACCGGATCACCGATCCGGGCGGTCTGCCCGGGAAGGTACGAAGCGACCTGGAGGCCACCCGGAGCCGTTTTCTGGAACGGCGGGGCGGGGATTCAGTCTTTACCCTGTACGTGCAGGCGGATGTGCCTCCGGAACAGTTCGGAGCCATCGCCCGGGGCCACTTTTTCTACACCCCCTCCCGGCAGGGACTGGGCGACATCCGGTGGGGGCGGCTCGACAGCCTGCTGCAGGATCCCGGCGAGCCGGACAAAGCCCGGGTCATGGCCTGGCTGGAGGACTTCCTGACCCGGAACAGCTACGAAATCTCCATCCCCGTTCTCAAAGACCCGGCCATGGCTCCCCCGGGGAAAACGGGTCTGATCGTTTCCGTCCTGGCTGAGTACGATCTTTTCCACCGGCTGTCCAAAACGGACTGGTACGGGGAGTTTCTCACCCGCATGGAAGACCGCATCTTGGAATTGCTGACAGCCACGGTGTTCCCCATGCTTGAAAACAAGGTGGTGAACCGTTTTTCTTTCAGTCCCCTGAGCTACCAGAAGCGGGTGGGTAGCTCCGAAGGGGCCATCACCGGCTGGTCCTTTCAGGAGCCCGTGCCTGTCATCCATGAGATCCAGGCCGCCGGCCGGTCGGTTCGCACCCCCCTTCCCTCGGTCTACCAGGCGGGCCAATGGACCTACAGTCCGGCCGGGGTTCCCATGTCCATCCTCACCGGGAAGCTGGCGGCCAAAAAAATGCTGGATCCTAGAACAGCCAGGAAAGGAGCAAGACCAGAAGGGCGGTGAGCGCGAGACCCAGGGCGATCTGCCGGACAATGGTCCTGGCTGAAAAGGTGCGCTGGGGCGGGGCTTTCGCCAGTTCGTTGTACTGGGCAATGAGATCGTCCCGATTCGTCACGGTGGTTGTGCAGCCCGGGCTGTCGGCAATGTAGTGCTGGGCGTAGGGAAAGCAGACCACCCGGCGGATGGTTTCTTCGGCCAGACCCGGGAACAGGTTGTTTTTGGTGATGCGGATGTTCTCCGGGGGGAGGTCCAGGGCCTCCTTGACCTCGGCCGGATCGAAGATCACCGCAAAGGGGTGGTCGTCGGTGGGGGACAGACGCTTGCTGTAGCCAATGGATGTGTTTCCCATGAGCCACAATTCCTGGTCCAGCTCCCGCAGGACGCCTCCTTTGATGCTGCCCGAGCAGGCGAAAGCACGCCCTGTCCCTTTCTCCTCGATTTCCAGGAAAATTTCGCCCCGGGCACTGGTGGTGAACAGGGCCCGGTTGCAGTTGGGATCTGCGATCCCCTTGGAAGGCAAGGCGATGAGGGTGTTGCTCAGAATGTCGATGAAGATGAAGGACAACAAGCCACTTTCCTTGTCCCTGGCAATGAGGTAGGCCTCCTGCCGGGTGCCCCAGAAGCTGCTTGCCCGGGTTTGCAGGTTGCCCAGGCCCATGTAGTGTTCCGGTTCCTCCCCGGCAAACAAGCTGGTTTTGGTCAGTTCGTAACGATCCGGGAGCATCGCCCGGGCCCGGTCCAGATCTTTGAGTTTGAAGAAAAGAAAGAGACTGTATGGCTCAATGACAAAACCGATGTGGGGGGTGTTGCGGGAGGCCCGGTACAGCATCTTCCGGAGCAGAAAGGGAGGCATCAGCACCTTGAGCTTCTGGAAGAAGAGCAGGTCGCTCACCTCCATGGGCCGGATGAGCCCTTCCACTCCCTTGATGAATTGGTCGTCGTTCTGGATG
>JAWKKO010000025.1:0-55182 GCA_041393235.1 Bacteroidales bacterium | reverse complement strand
CCGAAAGATCCAGGATCAGGTCCTCCATACCCTCGGATTTCAAATCCTTCAGGGCCGATTCCACTTCCTCCAAACTGGTGTGGGAGAAACGGGCGAGCTTCACATACCCGATCCGATCGTCCACCATGTAGGCGGCATCCACACTGTACACAGGAATCTTGTCCCGTGTGATGGTGAATTCCAGCAATTCATGTTCGCGCCGGCGCTGGACCGCAACGTCCACCAGGCTTCCCTTGGGCCCTTTCAGCAGGCGCTGAACATCCCGGTTGGTGATGCCGGTCCCGGCCACCAGTTCCCCGTCGACGCGGATGATCCGGTCCCCGGCCTGGATTCCCACCCGCTCGGATGGACCCCCGGAAATGGCACGGATGATGTAAATCGTATCTTCCATGATGTTGAAACTCACCCCGATGCCTTCAAATTCCCCTTCCAGATCCTCGCTCAGCCGTTCCACTTCCTCCTTGCTCAGATAGGATGAATGGGGATCGAGTTCATGCAACATGTGTTCGATGGTTTCTTCCACCACCGCCACGTCATTGACGGAATCCACATAATACCGGCTCACCCGGTCCATGACCTCCGCAAGTTTCAAAGCTTCCGGGTTGCCCAGCTGGGCAAAACCGGACTGGCTCAGCAACACAAGGGTTGCCACCGCAAACATGCTCCTCAGTTTTCTCATCTCTTTGCTGCTCTAGTCCCTATATAACCAATCTGTCACAGGGTTTGTTGCATGGGAGGGGCAATTCGGGCCGTCCCCTTATTCCCACTCGATGGTGGCCGGGGGTTTGGAACTGATGTCGTAGACCACCCGGTTGATGCCCCGGACCTTGTTGATGATGTCGTTGGACACCCGGCTCAGCATTTCATAGGGGAGATGCCCCCAATCGGCCGTCATGCCATCGGTGGAGGTTACGGCCCGGAGGGCCACCACATATTCGTAGGTCCGCTCGTCACCCATGACCCCGACCGACTGCACCGGCAACAAGATGGCACCGGCCTGCCACACCCGGTCATAAAGGCCGTACCGGTGGAGGGCTTTGATGTAAATGTCGTCGGCTTCCTGAAGCAACCGGACCTTGTCCGGTGTGACGGCTCCCAGGATGCGGATGCCCAATCCGGGACCCGGAAACGGGTGCCGTTTGAGAAAGTTGGCGGGAATGCCCAGGGCCGTACCGACCCGGCGGACCTCATCCTTGAACAGAAGCCGCAAGGGTTCCACGACCTTCAGTTGCATCTTCTCCGGCAGGCCGCCCACGTTGTGGTGGGATTTGATGGTCACGGACGGACCGTTCACGGAAACGGATTCGATGACATCGGGATAGATGGTTCCCTGGCCCAGCCAGCGCACATCGTTCAACTTTTTCGCCTCCTGTTCGAAGACCTCGATGAAATTCTTCCCGATGCTTTTCCGTTTGGCTTCCGGATCGGTAACGCCATCCAGGTCGGCAAGGAACTTCCCGGCGGCATCCACGCCGATCACATTCAATCCCAAATCTTTGTAGGAATCAGGACCGAAGAGAATTCATTTTTGCGCAACAGGCCGTTGTCCACGAATGCACGTCAGAGCCTCCCCCACCGCACGGTGCAGCAGGATGGCGGCCACGGTGGAGTCCACGCCCCCGGACAGCCCCATCACCACCTGGTCGGAACCCAGGGTCGCCTTCAGGGAGGCCACCGTGCTCTCCACGAAAGCCTCGGGGGTCCAGTCCATCCGGCAGCCGCAGATGTCGCTGAGAAAATTGAACAGGATGGTTTTTCCCTCGGTGGTGTGATACACCTCGGGATGGAACTGCAATCCGTAGGTCTCCTCCCGGTGAGGCATAGGCTCCCACCTTCACATCCTCCGTGCTGGCGATCACCCTGCACGAATCTGCTGACTGGATGGTGTCACCGTGCGACATCCAAACCTGGGTGTTCCGGCTCACCGATTTCAAGAGGGGGTGGGCGTTGTCGACAAAATTCAGGCGGGCCCTTCCGTATTCCCTCGCATCGGACCGGTTGACTTCCCCGCCGTAGCCGTGCGACAAAAACTGGGCCCCGTAGCAGATTCCCAGCAAAGGGAACTTCCCTTTGATCGCCCCGAGATCCGGCACGGGCGCATGGGCATCCGGACGGAAAACGGACTCCCCGAAAGGATCCCACCCTTCACCTGATCGTCGGGTCGGGGAAATTTGTTGTGGGATGGATTTCGCCACTGCACATTGTGTTCTCTGACTTTGCAGGCCGATCAGAACTGGGTATACTGGGATCCGAAATCGAGAATGAGGATTCTTTCCATGCGTGGTCGAAGAGTTTTACTGGACAAGATGCAAATGTACGATTTATTCGGGGGATGTGCGCCGCCTGGGCAGGGAATCCACCTCTCCGTCTGTTACCAGGTCGGTGGCCGGGAACACCGAACGGGCTTCTTCCGCCATTCCGGACAGGTCCCTGTACCGGCTCGAGAAGTGCCCCAGCAACAACCGTCCGGCGCCGGCATCCCGGGCCAGGCTGGCGGCCTGACTTGCCGTGGAATGTCCTGTTTCGGCTGCGAGTCGGCTGTCTTTGTCCATGAAGGTGGCTTCGTGATACAAAAGGTCCACACCCTTCAGCTCTTCGGCCAATCCGGGCATGTGGGCTGTGTCGGAGATGTAGGCGTAGCTTCGGGCATGGTAGGGGGGCAGGGTGAGCTCTCCGTTGGAAAGAACGGCTCCGCCGGACCGCCCGATGTCGTGTCCCTGTTTTGCCTGCCAGATCTCCGCCCGGCTCAGGCCGTGTTCCTGGATCTTGTCCGTCCGGATGTTGAGCAGGGGATGCTTTTCCCGGAACAGGTACCCGAAGGTGATCGTCCGGTGCCGGAGGGGAAGCCGGCGGACCTCCAGATTCTTGTCCTCATAAACGACGGGTCCGGCCGTGTTGCCCGGACCATGAACCACATAGGGGAACGGGAGGGGCCCGAACATCCGAAGGTGGTCCTGGAGAAGATCTCGCAGGGCCTCCGGACCGTACAGGTGAAGGGGCTGGGTCCGCCCCATCAGGCCCATGGTGGACAGCAGGCCGAACAATCCGAAAACATGGTCCCCGTGCAGGTGGGAAATAAATATATGGTGTATGCGCGCGGGATTCTTGCCATATCGTCTCAGCTGCATCTGGGTTCCTTCCCCGCAGTCGATCAAAAAAAACCGCTCATTTGCCTGAAGCAAATGAGCGGTGGGAAATCGTGAAGCGGTCGGCAGTGCGGAACTGCTTCCCAGTATGGTCAATTCAAAAGTCACCAAGTTCGGACTCAACCGGCTTCCTTGATCAGGGAAACTGCGTCATCCACAGAACCGGAGATGTTCAACACCGTGTCCAGCTGGGAAATGGTGATCAGCCGTTCGACAGCGTCGTTCAACCCCGTGAGCACAAAGGTTCCTCCGGCATTCTTGCAAAGGCGGTTTGCCACGAGGATCGCACTCAGACCGGACGAATCGCAATACCGGCAATTGCCCAGGTCCAGAACGATGTTCTTTTCACCGTTGCCGGAAACCAACACCAATTCCGATTTCAGTGTGGGGGCAATGTGCGTGTCCAGTTTTTCTTCCAATACTTTGATCAAAGTATGGTTTTCAAACTTGTCAATCTTGAATTCCATAGCTGAATGAAATGTTTAAAGGGTTGTTACTATTCTTCCGTATCGTCTCCACCCTCTTTGTTGTCCCTCTTCTGGTTTTCTTCCATTTCAGATTTCAGTGCGGCCAGTTCGGAAATGTCTCCCAAGGTGGTCTTTTCCAGATTGGTTTTCAATTTCCGCGTGGCCTTCCGGATGTCCGCACCTTCACTCTGCTTGGCAGATTTCGAAGAAGATTTCTTCTCATCTTCGTGGATCCGACTATGAGACAAGATAATCTTTTTTGCGGATTTATTGAACTCAATGACCTTAAAATCGAGTTTTTCGTCCACTTTCACCGGGCTGCCATCTTCTTTCACCAGATGTTTGGGAGTGACAAAGCCTTCCACGCCATAGGGAAGGGCCACGACGGCTCCCTTGTCCATGAGTTCGATGATGGTTCCTTCGTGAATGGAATCCACGCCAAAGACATCTTCAAACACATCCCAGGGATTCTCTTCCAGCTGTTTGTGACCCAGGCTCAGACGGCGGTTGTCCTTGTCGATTTCCAGGACGACCACTTCAATGTCCGCGCCGATGGACGTAAACTCGGCCGGATGTTTGATTTTCTTGGTCCACGACAGGTCGGAAATGTGGATCAGGCCGTCCACCCCTTCTTCGATCTCCACGAAAACACCGAAGTTGGTGAAGTTCCTCACCTTGGCGTTGTGCTTGCTGCCCAGGCTGTATTTTTCCTCGATTTTCTCCCAGGGATCCACCTTGAGTTGCTTGATGCCAAGGGACATTTTGCGCTCTTCCCGGTCCAGTGTCAGGATGACTGCATCCACTTCGTCGCCGACTTTCATGAATTCCTGGGCGCTCCGCAGGTGCTGCGACCAGGACATTTCGGAAACGTGGATGAGACCTTCCACACCGGCGGCGATTTCCACAAACGCACCGTAATCGGCCATGACCACCACGCGTCCTTTCACCTGGTCTCCCACGCTGAGTTTCTCGTCCAGAGAATCCCACGGATGGGGCGTCAGCTGCTTCAGACCCAGGGCAATGCGCTTCTTGTCGTCGTCGAAGTCCAGGATCACAACATTCAGTTTCTGATCCAGTTCCACGATTTCCTCGGGATGATTCACGCGTCCCCAGCTCAGGTCGGTGATGTGGATCAGACCATCCACGCCGCCCAGGTCGATGAAGACCCCGTAGGAGGTGATGTTCTTGACGGTTCCTTCCAGAACCTGGCCTTTCTCCAGCTTGGCAATGATTTCCTTCTTTTGTTGCTCCAGCTCTTCCTCGATGAGGGCTTTGTGGGAAACCACCACGTTCTTGAATTCGTGGTTGATCTTTACCACCTTGAACTCCATGTTCTTGCCGACGTAAGCGTCGTAGTCACGGATGGGTTTCACATCGATCTGGGAACCGGGCAGGAAGGCTTCGATGCCGAAGACATCCACGATCATACCGCCTTTGGTCCGGCACTTGATGTAACCTTTGATGACCTCGTCCTGATCCAGGGCCTGATTGACCCGGTCCCAGGAGCGCATGGCCCGTGCTTTTTTGTGGGAGAGGACCAGCTGACCTTTCTTGTCTTCCTGGCTTTCCACGTAAACTTCCACCGGATCGCCCGGCTTCAGGTCGGGGTTGTACCGGAACTCGCTCAGGGAAATCACGCCTTCCGACTTGTACCCGATGTTGATGACCACTTCCCGTTTGTTCATGGAAATGACCGTTCCGTCGATGACCTCGTTCTCGGCGATGGTCGACAGGGTGTCGGAGTACATGCGCTCGAACTTGGCAACATCTACCTTGTTCTCCAGCTCATCGGCGGCAAAATCGTCCCAGTCAAAACCGGGGATTCCCGTGCTGCCGTCGGTGGCTTCCACCGGTGCGGCAACGGGGGCGGCTGCGGGGGCCGTTTCTTCGGTGCTTTCGGCAACCGGAGCCTCTTCGGCAACCTGTGTTTCTTCGGCAACCTGTGTTTCTTCGGTGCTTTCGGCTGCGGGAGCTTCCGCTTCCTCCACAGCTTCTGCGGTCTCCTCAACCGGGGCCTCTTCGGCTTTCATTTCCTCGGGCTGAGAAACCTGTTCATTTTGTGCTTGCGTTTCGGCCGCTTCGTTCGCGGCATCTTTTTCCTTTTCAGACATTGGGTAAATTCTTTAAAATTAATAAGTTGAACCTATCCTATCAAAACAGGCGCAAATTTAATAAATTCCCGCAATTGCCAAAGCGCGCACCCTGCAATTCGCTGAAGGGAAGCACAAAATCACCGTTCGCCCGGACAAACGCCCCCTCCCTCCCGTTGCTCCCTTCTGCAAAACATGGTTTTGATTTCTGTCGAAAAAGTTACCTTTACCGAAGGTTATACATAACATCGATTCTCTATGAAAATTGCCGTGGTTGGAACCGGATATGTCGGTCTGGTATCCGGAACCTGTTTCGCAGAGACTGGGATCACAGTCACCTGTGTGGACATCGACAAAAACAAGATCAAAAAACTCCAGAACGGGATCATCCCCATCTACGAACCGGGCCTGGAGAACATGGTGAAGCGCAACGTGGAGAAGGGGTTGCTCCAGTTCAGTACCAGCCTGGAGGAAAGCATCGTGGATTGCGAGGCGGTCTTCATCGCCGTGGGTACCCCCCCGGATGAGGACGGAAGTGCCGATCTGCAGTATGTCCTGGCCGTGGCCGAAGAGGTGGGACGGTCCATGCAGAACTACCTGGTGGTTGCCACCAAAAGCACGGTGCCCATCAAGACTGCAGAAAAAGTCCGGGAACGGGTGGCCTCTGCGCTGAAGGCCCGGGGATCCGATTTGCAGTTCGATGTGGCCTCCAACCCCGAATTCCTGAAGGAGGGCGCCGCCATCAACGATTTCCTCAAACCCGACCGCATCGTCATCGGAACCGATTCGGAACGGGCCGAGAAAATAATGCAACGATTGTACAAGCCCTTTCTCCTCAACGGCCATCCCATCATATTCATGGACATTACCTCGGCGGAAATGACCAAATACGCCGCCAATTCCATGCTGGCCACAAAGATCAGCTTCATGAACGACATCGCCAACCTGTGCGAACGGGTGGGAGCCGACGTGGACATGGTGCGGAAAGGCATCGGAAGCGACACGAGGATCGGACCGAAATTCATCTATCCGGGAGCCGGGTACGGGGGGAGTTGCTTCCCGAAAGATGTGAAAGCCCTGATCCGCACCGGGGACGAATACGGTCAGTCTCTGGACATCCTCAAGGCGGTGGAAGCCGTCAACGAAAGGCAAAAGTCCGTGATCCCGAGAAAAATCCGGGAACATTTCGGGGGCGGCCTCCGGGGTCGGAAAATGACCCTGTGGGGATTGTCCTTCAAGCCCCAGACCGACGACATGCGGGAAGCGCCTTCCCTGACCATCATCGAGGAATTGCTGCGGGAGGGGGCCAGCATCAAGGCTTATGACCCCGTGGCAACGGAAGAAGCGCGGCGGATTCTGGGCGACCGGATCGAGCTCTGTGCGGACAAATACGAAACCCTGGTGGATTCGGACGGTCTCATCGTGGTGACGGAGTGGCCGGAATTCAGGGTACTGAACTTCCGCATGCTGGAAAAGCTCATGAGCCAAAAGGTCATCTTCGACGGCCGGAACATCTATGAAGCCGAGGAATTGCTGGAAAACGGCTTCACCTACTACAGCATTGGAAAAACCCCTGCCAAACCCATCCGGTCATGAAACGCATTCTGGTCACCGGAGGAGCGGGATTCATCGGATCCCACCTCTGCGAGCGCCTTCTGGACGAAGGCAATGAAGTGCTCTGTCTGGACAATTACTTCACCGGATCGAAGAGCAACATCCTTCCCCTCTTGCAGCATCCTTATTTTGAAGTGATCCGGCACGATGTCACCTCCCCCTTTTACGCCGAAGTGGACCAGATTTACAACCTGGCCTGCCCGGCCAGTCCCATCCACTACCAGATCAATCCCATCAAAACGGTGAAAACCTCGGTCATGGGAGCCATCCACATGCTGGGACTCGCCAAACGGATCCGGGCAAAAATCCTGCAGGCCTCCACCAGCGAAGTGTACGGCGACCCCAAGGTCCACCCCCAAACGGAAAGCTACTGGGGCCACGTGAATCCCATCGGAGCCCGGTCCTGCTACGACGAAGGGAAACGATGTGCGGAAACCCTGTTCATGGATTACCATCAGCAGAATCGGGTGAACATCAAGATCATCCGGATTTTCAACACCTATGGTCCCCGCATGCACCCCAACGACGGCCGCGTGGTGTCCAATTTTGTGGTGCAGGCCTTGCAAAACAAGGACATCACCCTGTACGGAGACGGAAGCCAGACCCGCAGCTTTCAGTATGTCAGCGATCTGGTGGAGGGCATGATGCGGATGATGGAATCCGAGGATGGTTTTACCGGTCCGGTGAACCTGGGCAACCCCCACGAGTTCACGATCCTGGAACTGGCTGAGAAAATCATCCAGATGACGGGTTCCCGGTCCCGCCTCGTATCCCTCCCTTTGCCCCAGGATGACCCGGTGCAACGGAAACCCGACATTCGGCTGGCCAGGGAAAAGCTGGGCGACTGGGAACCCCGTGTGCAACTGGAAGAGGGCCTGGCCCTGACCATCGATTATTTCCGAAACTTACTCCAGCGTTGACATGAAAGGCATCATTCTCGCAGGGGGCTCCGGCACCCGGCTCCACCCCATCACGCGGTCCATTTCCAAGCAGATTCTGCCGGTGTACGACAAGCCCATGATCTATTATCCCCTGTCGGTGCTGATGCTGGCCGGGATCCGGGACATCCTGATCATTTCCACCCCCAAGGACCTGCCGCTGTACCAGGACCTACTCGGGGACGGGACCCAGTTGGGCATCCGGCTCACCTACGAAGAACAACCCTCCCCCGACGGGCTGGCCCAGGCCTTTCTCATTGGCCGGGAATTCATCGGCAGCGATCCGGTGTGCCTCATTCTCGGTGACAACATCTTCTACGGGCATGGCCTGTCCCAGATGCTGCAAAAGGCAGCCGCCCTGTCCGACGGAGCCCAGGTGTTCGGTTACTATGTGAACGACCCAAAGCGGTACGGGGTGGTGGAATTCGACGAAAACCGCAATGTCCTGAGTCTCGAGGAAAAGCCTGCCCGGCCCCGCTCCAACTATGCGGTAACGGGGCTCTATTTCTATGGCAATGACGTGGTGGGCAAAGCGGAAGCATTGAAACCCTCGGCCCGGGGCGAACTGGAAATCACCGACCTGAACAAGCTGTATCTGGACGAAGGAAGGCTCCGGGTCGGAATCATGGGCCGCGGCATGGCCTGGCTCGATACGGGCACCCACGAAAGCCTGCTTCAGGCATCCAATTACATGCACACCATTGAGGAGCGGCAGGGTTTGAAAATTTCCTGCATCGAAGAAATCGCTTACAAAATGGGCTTCATTGACAAATCCCGGGTGCTGGCCCTCGCCGAGGAACTTCGGAACAGTTCCTACGGACAGTACCTGCTGAATGTGGTGGAGGGACACATCCTCAGTTCAGACCTGTGATCCATGACTGTTCAGGAAACCCACATCCCCGGCGTCAAGCTCATCCGGCCACGCATACATCGCGACCACCGGGGCTATTTCTTTGAAAGCTTCCGGGCCTCCGCCCTGGAGGAAGCAGGCATCCCCGCCGGCTTCATTCAGGACAACCAATCCCAATCGGCCCACGGGGTCATCCGCGGATTGCATTACCAGAACGGACCCCATCAGCAGGCCAAACTGGTTCGCGTCCTCGAAGGCCGGATTTTCGATGTGGCGGTCGACATCCGGCCCGGTTCCTCCACCTTCGGGCAATGGATCGGGATGGAACTCGATGCGGAAACCGGCGACCAGCTGTACATCCCCCGGGGCCTTGCCCACGGCTTTTCCGTTCTTTCCTCCCGGGCCACCATCCTTTACAAGTGCGATGCCTACTACGCACCCGCTGCGGAATCGGGCCTCCGGTTCGACGATCCGGATCTGGACATCGATTGGCAAATCGAGGCATCGGACATTCTGGTATCTGAAAAAGACCTGAAACTGCCCTATTTGAAGGACTTGAAAACAAAGCACCCATGAGCAAAATCCTCGTCACCGGAGCAGACGGACAACTGGGCCGGGAAATAAAAAAACTCAGGAACACGGTGGAGGACATCTATGAATTCACCGACATCGACCAACTGGACCTGACCGACCGGGAAGGCCTTCTTACCCATCTGCGAAGAAATCCCGTCGATTTCATCGTGAATTGCGCCGCCTACACCCTGGTGGACAAAGCGGAAGATGAACCCGATCGGGCCATGCTTTTGAACCGGGACATCCCCGCCAATCTGCGCGCCTGTCTGGATGAATTTCCAGGACTCCGTGTGGTGCACATTTCCACCGATTATGTTTTCAAGGGCGATCTGGCCCGTCCCCTGAATGAGGAAGACACGCCCAACCCCCAGAGTGTGTATGGGAAAAGCAAATGGGAAGGGGAAAAGATTCTCCGGGATCATTCGCGGGTCCTGTTGATCCGCACCTCCTGGCTGTACAGCATGTTCGGCCGGAACTTTGTCAAAACCATGATCAACAAGATGGACCAGCACGACGAACTCCGGGTGGTCTACGATCAGGTTGGCACCCCCACCTATGCGGAAGATCTGGCCCGCGCCATCATGACCATCCTCCGGGACGTGGACCGGAATGTGGCGGTGTTTGTCCCCGGTATCTTTCACTATTCCAACGAGGGCGTGTGCTCGTGGTACGACCTGGCGGTGGAAATTTGCCGGCACAGCGGGTGCAAGCGGAAAAGCCAGATTGTTCCGGTGCTCACGCGGGAGTTTTCCCTCCCGGCACCGCGGCCGGCATACTCCGTGCTCGACAAGACCCGGATCAAGGAGGTTTACGGCGTGGAGGTCCCCCACTGGAGGGAAAGCCTCGAAAAATGCATCAAAAATTTACTGTAACCAAGACAACCATGGAGAACAAGGAGATGTTGCAACAAGTCAAAGCCAAGGCTCAGGCATGGCTCGACAGTCCGGTAAACGAAGCGACGAAAAACGAGATCCGGCGGATGCTGGAACAGGACGAGCACGAATTGATCGAAAGCTTTTACAAGGATCTTGAATTTGGAACCGGGGGCCTCAGGGGCATCATGGGCACGGGAAGCAACCGCATGAACATTTACACCGTCGGCATGGCCACCCAGGGCCTGTGCAATTACCTGCTCCGTCAGTTTTCTGACAGGGACGAGATCCGCATGGCCATCGCCCACGATTGCCGGAACAACAGCCGGTTGTTTGCGGAAATCACCGCCCAGATCTGCGTGGCCAACGGAATCAAGGCCTACCTGTTCGAAAGCCTGCGGCCCACGCCCGAGCTGAGCTTCGCCATCCGGAAACTGGGTTGCCAGAGCGGCGTGGTTGTCACGGCCTCCCACAATCCCAAGGAGTACAACGGGTACAAGGTGTACTGGGACGACGGGGGACAGATCATCCACCCCCACGACGCCAACATCATTGCCGAGGTGCAGAAAATCAAATCGGTGGCAGAAGTCAAATTCGACGGGGATCCCTCACGTGTGGTCCCGCTGGGGGAAGAAATGGACGCCGCCTACATCGAGGAAGTCGCCCGTCAGAGCATTCACCCCCAGGTCATCGCCCGCAACTCGGATGTCAAAATCGTGTACACCCCCATCCATGGAACGGGTGTCCGGATGGTCCCCCGGGCCTTGAAACGGCTTGGTTTCAATGAAATCTACAATGTTCCCGAACAGGATGTGGTGGACGGGAATTTTCCAACGGTCCATTCCCCCAATCCCGAAGAAACCGCAGCCCTGGACATGGCGCTGAAAAAGGCGGACCTGGTGGGTGCGGACCTGGTCATGGCAACGGACCCGGATGCAGACCGGGTGGGCATCGCGGTTCGGGACGACAAGGGTAAGCTGGTGCTGATGAACGGCAACCAGACGGCCGCCCTTCTCACCTACTACCTCCTTTCTCAGTGGTCGGCGAGCAAAAAGCTGACCGGCAAGGAGTACATCGTCAAAACCATTGTGACGACGGAATTGATCGCAGACATGGCCCGGCATTTCAAGGTTCCCTACCACGACGTGCTCACCGGTTTCAAATTCATTGCCGATGTCATCAAGAAGAACGAAGACACCATGCACTTCATCGGTGGCGGTGAGGAAAGCTACGGCTTCATGATCGGCGATTTCGTCCGGGACAAAGATGCCGTCGCTTCCTGCGCCATGATCGCGGAGCTGGCCGCCTGGGCAAAGGACCAGGGAAAAAGCATCTACGATGTCTTGCTGGACATGTACCGGGAGTTTTCCTGCTACCAGGAAGGCCTGGTGAACATGGTCCGCAAGGGCAAATCCGGGGCGGAGGAAATCCAGCAGATGATGGACGGGTTCCGTGCCCAACCACCCCGCGCATTCTGTGGTTCGGCGGTTCGGACGATCCACGACTACCTGACCCAGGAGACGACCGACCTGGAATCCGGAAAGAAAACCCCCATCGACCTGCCGAAATCCAATGTTCTTCAATTCCTGCTGGCCGACGGAAGCAAGATTTCGGTGCGTCCCTCCGGAACGGAACCCAAGATCAAGTTTTATTTCAGTGTGTACGGACCGTTGAAGGACCGGGGATCCTATCCGGAGGTGAAACAAAGCCTGATGAAGCGGATCGACTGTTTGAAAAAGGAATTGAACCTGGACTGACCGTACCGGGAGAAAAAGAAACCATGGCAGAATTGTTGTTGGCAACGGCCAACGGGCAGCTGATCCTGTGCGACACGGAGGAGGTCCGGCCCAAGGTGGTGTTCCGTTGCAGAGAAGAAGAAGCCCTGATGGGGCTGTGCACCGACGGGGACCATGTGTACGTGGCCAGCCTGGACCGGTTGTTCAAACTCCGGACCGGGGATTATGAAGTGGTGGGAAGAAGCCGAAGGTTTTGGCCCTCGCCCGATTTCCACCAGATGAACCTGTACGACGGCCGACTGTATGCCACCGCCACCAAACGAAACGAGATCTGGACCTTTGACACCCGTCTCCGGGACAGGAAGAAATTCAGGATTCCCCCTCCCATTCCCGGGAAACCCGTGAAATACAAGAAGAATTACAACCACATCAACGCCGTCGTCCGGGAAGGGGATTCCTTCTATGTCAACCTCAACTGGATCAACCACGTGCAATACGGGGAAAGCGGGGTGCTTGTGGCATCCGCCGACTTCCGGAAACGGGAGGTATTCCCCTATGCCTGGGAGTCCCACGATTTTCAGTTCATCGACGGCAAAAAACGGCCATCTGTTCCACCTCGGGTTCGGACAAGGACATCCGGCATCCCCTTCGGTCCGGACTCATGGTGGAGGGGGAGCTCCTCTGGGAACACAATCCGGACGAATCCTTCTGCAAAGCGCTCTGCCATGACCAGGAACACTATTACATGGGAGGTGGCAGGAAGGCGGAACGAAACAAGCGCAAGGAGGTCGCCGGCATCGTCTACATCATCCGCCGCACCGACCACCGCCTGGTAAAAACCTTGGAACACGATCAGATCAAGGGCGTACGCGGCGCCCTGGTCCTGTAAACCGATACCCATGAAATCATTTCGCAAAGAACTGTGGTTCAACACCACCCAGCGCAGGCAACTGATCAACATCACCCCGGATGTGGCCCAATGTCTTCAGGAAAGCGGCATCCGGGAAGGAATGATCCTGGTGAACGCCATGCACATCTCGGCTTCCGTCTTCATCAACGACGACGAATCGGGCCTGCACCACGATTTCGAGGTCTGGTTGGAAAAACTGGCCCCGGAAAAGCCCTACGACCAATACAGGCACAATGGATACGAGGACAACGCCGATGCCCACCTGAAACGGACCATCATGGGACGGGAGGTGGTGGTGGCGGTGACTGCGGGCAAACTGGATTTCGGTCCCTGGGAGCAGATTTTTTACGGGGAGTTTGACGGCAAGCGCCGCAAACGGGTCCTGGTGAAGATCATCGGCGAGTAGCCCCTCATCCCGACCCGTCGGATGTCCGGAGAAATTCCGGCGACAGGTTCACCAGGTACAGTTTTTCGCTGGCCCGGGTGAAAGCGGTGTACAGCCAGCGCAGGTAATCCAGGCCCATCATGTCCTTGGTGTAATACCCCTGGTCGAAAAACACGGCCTTCCATTGCCCCCCCTGGGCCTTGTGGCAGGTCACCGCATAGGCGTATTTCACCTGGAGGGCATTGAAATAGGGATCTGCTGCCAATTTCAGCGACAACTGGCTTTTGTTTCCGGCATCCGGATAATCCTCTGCCACGGACGCATACAATTGCATGTGTTGTTCCCGGCTCAGGGAAGGGCTTTCCAGTTCGATCACGTCCAGAAGCAGTTTCACTTCCAGCTCCATGCCGTCGTAATCGGGGAAACTGACCCGTGCCGTGGCAAAGGTGAACCCGTGAAGGCTCTCGGTACGCACCAGCCTCTCCACTTTCACGATGTCCCCGTTGGCAATGAAATCGAGACGTTTCTCCTCGTCCTTCCAGTAGTAATTGTTTTTTACCACCATGAGAAGGTCCCCTGCCGAAAGCTCCGCCTCCCGCCAGAGGATCTGGGAACGGATTCCCGCATTGAAGCGATTGGCCCGCTTGTTGGACCGGGTCACCACCATGGTGTCGCCGCTTCCGTACCGGTCGTAGGCCGAACCCAGCACCTCTACCAGGTCCTCCCCCGAAACCAGCTCCACGTCCGGATGTCCACCGACATGCAAATCCGGAATCCGGCTTTCCCCGTTCTGGATGAGCGCACGGATGGCGGTTGCATTTTGAAGGATTCCCGAATCCAACGACTGGCGGACCACATCCGTCATTTCCATGTCCCGGACCCCGTAGCCATAGCTCTGCAATCTTTCCGGGTCCAGGGCCGGACTCAGGTCCAGGCCCACCGGAGGGAGCTGCGCCGTGTCCCCCACGAGGACGAGCCGGCATCCCTCCCCTCCATCCACATACTGCAACAAATCGCCCAGAAGGTCTCCCGAGCCAAAACGTCCGTCGGCCATCCGGTCGCCGATCATGGAGGCCTCATCCACGACAAAAACCGCCCTCTTGTGCAGGTTCCGGTCGAGGACGAACTCCCCCATGCCGTCCCTGCCCACCTTCTGGCGGTAGATTTTCTTGTGGATGGTGAACGCGGGCCGGCCCGTGTACGACGCAAGCACCTTGGCGGCTCTTCCCGTGGGTGCCAGCAACACGCTCCGCAGTTTCATCTCCTCCAGGGTGAGAACAAGACTGCGCAGCAGGCTGGTTTTGCCGGTTCCCGCATAGCCTTTGATGAGCATGATTTCCCGGTCTGCGTCAGCTGCCAGGAAGGCCCCGAGTTCCCCGATCATCCGGCTTTGACCCGGGGTGGGTTCAAAGGCCAGATTCGCAAGCAACCGTTGGGCCGCATAGGCCCCCAGATTTTCCATTTCCCTCCTTCCTCAACGGAGCCGTCTCTTTCCTCCGGTCGGACCGGGCGAGGACGACACACAATTCATTTTGATTAAAAATACTTAATTTATTTTTTTTGCTAAATTTGTGCGCAAACGAATAATCAATACCCCATGAGAAAAGTAATCCAGGTCCTTTTTGTTGTGATAATCATTGCTTTGGCATATTTGATTGTGGAAAGCATCATGGAACCCATCCGTTTCAACAACGAACGCGATATCCGGGAAGAGGCAACGATTGCCAGGCTCACCGACATCAAATCCGCCGAGGTGGCCTACAAAGATATTTACAAAAAATACACGGGCAGTTTCGATACCTTGATTGCCTTCGTGGACACGGGCAATTTTGCCGTGGTGAAAGCCATCGGTGAGATCCCCGAGGACTGGATTGACGAACTCGGCGATTACGAAAAAGCAAGGGAACGTGCCCTGAAGGAAGGCGTCATCAGCCGGGAGATCACCATGGTGCCGGTGAAAGATTCTTTGTTCCGGGCTGGATTTGCCTACGACTCCCTTCGGTATGTACCATTCACCGAGGGTGTGGAATTTACCTTGAAGGCCGGTGAAATGGTCACATCCTCCAACCTGAACATTCAGGTGATGGAAATCTCCGTCCTCTATGACGACCTGCTTTCGGACATGGATCCGCAGCTCGTGATCAACTACAAGGACGAACGCTTCAAAATCGTTGGATTCGAAGGCCTGAAACTGGGTTCCATGGAAGAAGGCACCCTGACGGGCAACTGGGAATAAAAGTCCCATGAACCGAATGCAATCGGTTTCCATAATATCGAATCCCATCACGGAAGACATCCGCTCGAAAGGGCATCAATCCATCCGGTTCCTGCCGGATGGATTTTCTTTGCTGGTGGCCGATGCAAGTTACAAACCCGTGCATCTGGAAGAATTCATCGCCGGACCCGACACCACTCCCGGGGACCTGGCCCTGGAGTGCATCCGCGTTCTGAAAGAAAAGGAACTCCTGGGGTTTGAAGGGGAAACCGTCATCGTTCTGAATCATCCGGCCATCACCCTGGTCCCCCACCCCTTTTTCGAGGAAGTCCGGGCGGCCGCCTTCCTTCGAAAGGCAGCGCCCCTGCCCCCGGGGGATGCGGTTCAATCCCATCCGCTGAAGGACCGGGACCTGGTCCTTGTCCATGGGGTCAGCCAGGGCATTTTGGATTTGGAGGAACAAATCGGGAAAGAACCCCGCCTCATCCATGCCTCCGCCTGCCTTGTTTCACTGGCCGATCAAGTGCAGGCCAGCGATCACCAGCGAGGGATGGTGCTTGCGGAAGTCCAGCGAAATTCCCTGGACATCCTGGTGATCCGTGAGGACAAGGTTCTCCTCCTCAACCGCTACCCCCTTCAGGAGGCGTCCGAATGCATTTATCACATTCTGAATACCATGAAACAGCTGGGGTTCGACCGGGAGTCGATTCCGCTCTATCTCTCCGGCATCCTGCATCCCGATCATGAGTATTTCGGACTGATGAAGAAATACATCCGACACGTCCGCATGACGCCGTATTACCTGGAAGGCCTGAGCAAAACCCAGCTCATGCAACACATGATCCTATCCGAGGGAAGCAAGAGCGCATAATCAGCGGCTCATACCGGGGAAGACACATCCACCCTCCTTCCGGCTTCAATGCCCGCCCCACCACCGACTTCGCCAAAGAGAGTCTTTTCAACATCCTGATTCACCAAATGGACATCGGAACCCTGGATGTGTTGGATTTGTTTTCGGGTACGGGGAGCATTGCCTATGAATTCGCTTCCCGGGGTGCGCGTTCCGTGGTGGCCGTGGAAAACAATCCCAGGCACCATCGCTTCATTTCCCAAACCGTCCGCGAGTTGGACTTGACCAACGTGGAGGTGCTGCGTGCCGACGTGTTTCGATACCTTCTCAAACCCGTCCAGGGGTTCGATCTGATTTTTGCCGACCCACCGTACAGCCATCCCCGGCTTGCCGATTTGCCCGGTTTGGTCCTGGACGGCCCTCTCCTGTTGCCCGGGGACACTTCATTTTGGAGCATTCCGCCCAACATGCTTTTGAAAAAACACCCCCGTTTCCTTCAGATCAGAAATACGGAGGTGTCCATTCAGCTTCTTCAGGCAAGCGACCCTAGTCCACGGTCACCAGTTTCTGTCGACCCTTGAGTTCGCCGTTCTCAAACCAGTGGATGAAATAGAATCCCCTGCTGAGGTTCTGCACATCGAGGCGAATCAGTTGGTACCCCGCCGGAACCTCTTCCTCCAGGACCAGCCGGCCGTTCACATCCACGATTTGGAAGCGGCCTTTGGCTTCGCTGGGTTCGCCCAGATTCACAAACACATGATCGGATGCCGGATTGGGATACACAAGCAATTCCGCGGTGCGATCGTGGATTCGGCCCACGGAAACGCCCGGGGTCTTGTACACCACTTCCGCCTGCAGGATTTTCTTGGTGGCCCTGTCCTGAACAAAAGCCACCACGCCCAAATCATCGATGTCCTCCACAAAGGATGCATAGCTCCAGGAGAATGACTGGCTGGCCTGCTGGCCGTAGGTCCAGTTGTTTCCGATGAGCGATCCGGCCGGAGTGGGCAGCATGTCCACCACCACATTCCGGAACTGCGTATCCCCGTTGCCTCCCGTGTATGCGGTCACGTCCTTCTCAAAGACAACCACATAGAGCTGGAGATTTTCCGCATAGCTGCTTACGTTGCACCGGATGCCGGCATCGACCTGCATTCCGGTGGCTTCCCAGTTCACATCCAGGGTCACTTCAAATTCGGGCGGATACAGGGTGAGTCGCAGGGCTTGCTCCAGACCGTGTGTGGATTTCAGCCCGGAAAAGTCGAAACGGTAATCCGAATCAAATCCTCCGTCCATGATCGCATAAGGAACGTTGGGAATTCCGTAGTTGAAGGCCCTGGTTTCTGCCGGAAGGGGGTTGTTCTGGTTCATGGGATCGCTTCCCGGATAGGCCATGTGGTATTGCAGATCGATCACATTCTCCGAATTGTCGATGCTGAAGGCATCCACCAGGTCGTCCGCACTTCGGGACGATGCGTCGGATGAATTGGTGAAATGCTCCAGAAGGGCCACTCTTGAACGTTGCTTGAAGGTAATGTTATCGAAGGCAAATCCCTGATTGCCCATACTTTCCGAACCCTGGGTCCCCAGGGCGATCCGGAACCTGACCCCCGGATTTCCTCCGATGTCCTTCAGGTGATGGGCCGCATACCTCCAGTCGGTGTCTGGATTGAAAACCTCCAGTCCCCAGCCTGTTTCGCTGCCGCCCGGCTCGTTGACGATGTCCGGAACATTGTACCATTCGATCCCGGATTCCAGGCTGCCCACGGTTTTCCAACCCTCGGCACGGTCATCCTGGTACTGAAGTACGGCACCATCCCGCTCGGGAACAAAGCTCCGGAGGATGTCCAGGGAAATCATGGGTTTGCTCATGTCGGAAAAATCGTAGCAGGGGCTTTGCACCCAGGATTGCTCTTCGTATCCGATGGCCGCCGCGGGAAGATCCGTGTAGAAGGCAAATCCGCCCGAACCCGCTTCGAACCCATCAAAGACGGGGGTTCCCCAGACCCAGCTGGCATTTTCGTCGGCCGAACCCACGACCCATCCGCCGGGACTGGAATTGAACTCCTCGGTGAATCCGTTGGCAGGAACCGGAATGGTGGGCTGGAGATTCAGCACCTGATCCACGGTGTCGCGGCAACCTTCCACCGCACCGGCGACCAGGGACACCTGGTAGATGCCCGCATTTCCGAAATCATAGCGGATGCTGTCCACATCGCCGCTGCGTCCCACCTGGGAAAGCAAGACGCCGCCCTGGTTCCGGAAGGTCCAGATCAAGGTATCCAAGGCCACATCGCCGCTCACACTCCGATCATACAGGGTGATCCCCTGTCCGGTCAGGTAACAATCGGTCTTCCAGGTAAAATCGGCTTTCACCAAATCACCGAACACCAGTTCTTTCGACCTTTCCGACACACACCCGTTGAAGGCTGTGGCGGTCAAAGTCACTTCGTACGTTCCGGATTGCCCGTAGCGATGCTTTGGGGTCACCGCGCTGCTCTGGTTGGCATCCCCGCTTTCCGGATCACCGAAGCTCCATGCCCAGGTTTCCACATCCAGCTTGCCGGATGTGAGGTTGCTGAAAGTCACGGTGGTGCCCGTATCCGGTATGCAGGTGGTGCTGGGTCGGAAATCAACCACGGGAGCGAACAGAACCTGCACGCTTTTTGTCGAAAATGCACTGCACCCCGAACCGGTGGAGTAGGTGCACCGCAGGGTGATCAAACCCGGGACACCATGGTCGGGAAGAAGTAATACCCGGAATCGGTGGCCAGAACACCGGGTCCATCAAAATGGCTCCTTCCACACCTGACAGCAGGTGAACCGGTTCTTCGTTCTGACAGTAGGAAGCGGATACGCCAAGAATGGCTGGCGCACGGATGGTTTCCACCACAAAGGTCCGGGTAAGCTCCAGAGAGATTTCATCCACGTATTCGTACCGGACCGTGTACTTCCTTCCGTCAACTCGCTCCGGGTTCACCCAGGCCGTGTTGTCGCCGTTGTCGGTCAGCCCCGGCATTTCATCCCCGGCGTCATTCAGGAGTGCGAGCGTACCCGCCACGCCGGAAATGTTGGAGGCGCCGACAAGAAACGCCGACTGCTGGTACAAACCCGCCCCGAGGGGATGTACAGGCCGGTTTCGCCGAGGACGAACACAAGGGCCGTGTCCTGCTCACGCAGCCGTTTGCATTGGTGTAGGTGTAAATCAGGTTGTGGGGCGAATTGAGGGTGTCCGCGATGCCGGGATCGAAAATGCCGGAACCGCTGAACACGCCCGGTCCGGAAAAGACACCGCCCGGAACGTTGGCTTCAAGAATTACAGGATCGTCGTTGTAGCCAAATCCTGACGGCAGGTTGGACGGATTTCCACCTTGGTCTTGGGATACACCTGCACCGTTGCACTTCCACCCCCCACATTCAGGACGCCGTTCACATCCCTCACCTCCGTGATCCGGTAACTCGTGGTACTTTCCGGTGTCACAGGTATGAGGTAATTGTTAACGGCAATGTCATCGCATGTGATCGTATCCGTTCCATCGCTCACATCAATGGACCAGGTTCCCGGCCATCCAGGCGGCACACGGTCAGCTGGGCGGTTTGTTCCTCGCAAATCTGAGGTGTTCCGGCGAGAAGTGCAATCGGGGATCGGTGTACACTTCCAGAGCGTTGGTTTCCACGGTCTGGTACACCGCATTCAGGTTTCCGGCCGCATCAGCAAGAACACCGACTTCCAGGGTTCCCACAGGCACATCCGAATCTCCGGCGTCCACAAGGTAACTCAGCTCGTACAGTCCGCCGCCCCGTTCCAACAGGTCGACCCGGTCCGAACTCAGCGGAACGCCGTTGACCAGGGTTCCCGGAGCTCCCACGTACCCTTCTTCGTCTGCAAGGACGGTGATTTGAACGATCTGGCCCACACCCACTTCACCGTCCAGGACCTCCACCAGGTCGACCACGGGCGCATGGGCATCGATGTAAACCGCACCGCCATTGATGATGGTTCCATAAGGGGCCCCGGTGTTACCCGAGGGTTTGATCAGGAGCCAGTTGCCACCAGGTCGCCGGGAAGCACATCGTCGCCCCTTCCTCCACCTTGTAACTGAGCAGGTAATTCCTCCGCCCAATTCCGGGTGAATACGATCCCGTCTTCTGTGGCCGGCACGCTGCTGATGCTGCTGGCGGTTTCATTTAAGATGTAATCCTCTCCGTCGGCCCGGATGACCAGTTGCAACACATCGGCAATCTTGTAGATGCCGATGCCCAGTGGCGGTCATGGATGCAATCACGGGATAGGCTGCATCGATGGGGTCGGTGTTCTGAATGATGGGGGCCGTAGGGCAGGCTTTGCACCGAACCGTCCGGAAATGATCAGTCCGGTCACCGGAATGTTCTGGTGCCCAGGTAGCTGTTTCCGCCTTCCACGACCTGGAAATTGGCCAGGTAGGTCTGGGCATTCACACGCTGGAAATTATACAGGGATAACCCTCCACGGTTCCGGTGACATATTGGTAGACCAACTGCCGTCATGGGGAAACGGTCAGGGTGACCGGAACCACCGCTCCGGATCTGCATGGTGTCGTTGGGAATGCTGACAGCGGCCGTTTGCGGCAGGGCATATTCCACCACCACGTCAAAGCTGCAGGTCTCCGTGTTTCCGGTTCCGTCCGTGGCCAGGTAGGTGACCGTCATGGTTCCCTGGTGGTGTGAGGTGATTGGGAAGGGTGTTCAGACCTGTACGGAGACTGTCTGTGGTGGCCCCTGTCAGGGTCCATGTCAGGGTTTCCAGGCCGTACTGTCCACAAACTGAGGAAGCCCCAGAATCAGGTCGATCTGCGTTTCATTCCGTTGGATGGTGCCGCTCACATCGGCGGGACAGGAAGTGAACACGGGGGGCTGCAAATCCTCCACGGTCACCGTGACCACATTGGATTCCACCGTACCGCATTCCACCGTAGCCTGTCGCCGATACTGAGTCGTGGCAGCAAACTTGCCGGTGGATTGTAATTCAGTCCCGTGGCGCCCGCAATGTTGACAAAGGCGGCTCCGCCCGTGCTGGATTGCCATTGGTAGGTCCAGTTGCCGAACCGCCGGTTGCTCGGGGAAACCGATGTCAGGAGGGCCGGATCCCCTTCGGGACAGAGGGTTTGATCTGCACCGATGGTCCCGGATCTAACATGATAGTTCACCGTGACGCTGGTCACGTTGCTGTAGGTCGAGAATCCGGAGATGTTGTAGGAGCGGATCCTGTAGTAATAGGTATTTCCATTGTCCGTGTCGGTGTCGGACCAGGAAGTCGTTCCGGCGGCCAGGGTCGCCACGGCCGAATAGTTGGTCGTGGAATTGACCGAGCGCTGGATTTCAAAGCTTTCCTCGTTGTCGTTTCCGTCCGTTCGGTACACCAGATTGACCGAACACAGATTCGTGGCCGTGGCGCCTACACCTGTCGGAGGGTTCGGAATGGCCAGCAAGGTGGTGCGCTGCCGCTCGCTACGGAAGAGCCTGCTTCGTTGGTTGCAGACACACGGTAGAAATAGGTGGTGGCATCGTTCAGACTCCGCATCATTGAAACTTGTGCTCCTTGACCCAGGGTGGCCACCAGGGGCATACCCGAAGGTACTGTTCGTGAACGTTGCACCAGGTACTGGTCCTCATTGAATGCATTGTCGGTCCACCCGACCGTCAGGACTGGTCGGTTACGTTGCTGAACACCACGTTGGTGGGCAGTGCCAGTGGCAACGTTGGTAGGGTGATCTGGTTGCCGGAGGCATAGACTGCTGATTCGCCGGTCACATTGAAGGCAAAAACCCCAGTAGCGGTTTCCTCGGCCAGACCGATGTCGGTGTAGGTGAGCATGCTTGTTTCCGGTAGTCCCCACTCAAGGTAAAGTCCGCTCAGGGCACCGGACCGGTAGACGCGGAAACCATCCGTTGCTAGCATTGTCGGTCCAGGCAAGCGTCAGGCTGTCACGTTGCGGAACTGACCGTCAGAGCGGAGGGACCAACCGGCAGGGGATGGAAGGTGAGGGCGTTGGCGCTTGCAAATGAAGTAGACCGCCGGCATTGACGGCATAGACGCGGTAGTAATACCGGACGTTGGGTGTCAGGCCCCCATCCGCATAGGTCGTGACGTTGGGACCCGTTGCAAATATGGTCGTGTAGCCAGCGGCAATGACCGCCGCCCGCTGAATCAACCACATAGCCTGTCTCCGTATCCGAATTGTCGGTCCAGTCGAGATCCGCTACTGGGACCGATCCTGCTGCAGCACCAATTCCGTCGGGTCGGCCGGCAGGGCATCCATGGTCCTCCGCCGGGCCGATTCTCCCCGAATTCACCGCAGAAACCCGGAAGAAATATTCCGTATCTACGGTCAAAGAGTTCACCAACTGCTGGGTCGCATCGGCCGCAGTCGTTGCAACGAGGGTGTACCCCGCTCCGTAGGTGGTGGACACATACACGAGAAAGTTCTCCTCATCGTTGGAATTGTCGGCCCAGTTGACCCGCATGGAATTGGTTCCCACGCTGGTAAAGTACACCCCGCTGGGCGGATTTGGGATCTCAGCCAGGGTGGTCTGGCTGCCTTCCAGGGGCAAGGAAGCCCCACCGCGGTTGACGGCAAAGACTCGGTAAAAATACTCCTGGTCAGGCACGAGGGATGCATCCGTGAAACTGCCCACATTGACCGGCGACCAGCCCACGGAATCGAAGGTGCCCAGGGCGGTGATGGAGCGGCTGGGATGCGGAATACCTCGCCGGTGGCATTGTCCACCCAGTCGAGAGTCAAAGAAGCTGCTCTCCACGGCACTAAAACTCAGATCACTGGGAGCGCCAGGGCATCTTCCGCTGAGGCAACAGCCTTTGCACTGTCACCGGTCAACGCGTCGAAGATGTGCCGCCCGCATTGTAGGCGTAGATCTGATAATAATAGGTCGTGCTGGGGCTCAGTCCCGCCGCATCGGTGGTCACGCATCTACTGCGGCTGTCCTCACTCAGCGGTGGGTCCGCCGACACCTCGTCGAACGTCCGATCACAAACCCCTGTTCGGTTGCTGGCGTTGTCGGTCCAGGTCAGCTGCACCGAGCCTGCGGTGATGGTTCCTGTGCCCAGAGCGGTGCGCCGCTGGCGGAAGCGGGTTCGTCCGCTGGCTCCCGAAAGGGCCGTGGACTGTCCCCCCGGCATTGACCGCATACACCGGTAGAAATACTCTGTAAGTTGGGCGTCACGAGGTTGGTCCAGCTGTCACGTTGGCCGCCATACTTCCAACCTGCGTGTAGGGACCTGCCAGGGTCGCCGCCCGGTGGATCAGGAAGCCCGTCTCTGTTGCCCGCATTGTCGGTCCACCCGAGCGTGATCGCGTATTGGAGGTCACCCTGCTGAACACCAGGGTTCACCAGCCGCCGGTGTTGGGCAAGGTCGTGGCCTGCACCGTTACGGCCGAAGAGTTGCCGCCCGTGTTGTAGGCAGCAGACCTGGTGGCTATTAGGTCGTGTTGGGGCTCAGTCCCGCCGCATCGGTGTAGGTCACTGCATCTACTGCGGCCGTCCCTACCTGCGTAGGGTCCGCCCGACACCGTCGAACGTCCGATCACAAACCCCTGCTCGTTGCTCGCGTTGTCGGTCCAGGTCAGGCCGCACCGGAGGTCGACGAGATGGTTCCCGTGTTCCAGAGCTGGTGGTGCCGCCGGTGAAGCGGGTTCGTCCGCCAGGGCTCCCGAAAGGGCCGTGGACTGTCCCCCGGCATTGACCGCATACACCCGGTAGAAATACTCCGTGCTGGGCGTCAGACCGCTGCTGGTCCATGTCGTCACATTGGCTGGCACGAGATCGACCTGCGAGTAGGACCCGGCCAAAGCGGCCGCCCGGTGGATCTGGAAGCCCGTCTCGTTGCCCGCATTGTCGGTCCACCCGAGCGTGATCGCGCTGGAGGTCACCCCGCTGAACACCAGGTTCGTCGGGGCCGCTGGCGCGTTGGGCAAGGTCGTGGCCTGCACCGTTACGGCCGAAGAGTTGCCGCCCGCATTGTAGGCATAGACCTGATAATAGTAGGTCGTGTTGGGGCTCAGTCCCGCCGCATCGGTGTAGGTCACCGCATCGGCTGCGGCCGTCCCCACCTGCGTGTAGGGTCCGCCCGACACCGAAGAACGTCCGATCACAAACCCCTGTTCGTTGCTCGCGTTGTCGGTCCAGGTCAGCTGCACCGAGGTCGACGAGATGGTTCCAGTGCCCAGAGCGGTGGGTGCCGCCGGCGGAAGCGGGTTCGTCCGCTGGCTCCCCGAAAGGGCCGTGGACTGTCCCCCGGCATTGACCGCATACACCCGGTAGAAATACTCTGTGTTGGGCGTCAGGCTGAGGTGGGTCCAGCTCGTCACATTGGCCGCCACACTGCCCACCTGCGAGCAGGGACCCGCCAGGGGTCGCCGCCGTGGACCGGGAAGCCCGTCCTCGTTGCCTGCATTGTCGGTCCACCTCGAGGATCGCATTGAGGTCACCCCGCCGAACACCAGGTTCGTCGGGCCGCCGGCGCGTTGGGCAGCGTGGTGGCATTGCCGGTCAGACCGGCCGACTCGCCTCCGGCGTTCTGGGCGGTGATCTGGTAGTAATATGTGGTCAACGGATTCAGCCCCATGTCGGTGTAGGATGCCACATTGGCCCCCGTGGTCCCCACGGTGGTGTAGGGACCGCCCGAAGTGGTGGAGCGTCCGACAATGAACCCGCTTTCGTTGGTGGCGTTGTCGGTCCAGGTCATCGCGACGGAAGAGTCGTCACAGTTCCGATCACCAGATTGCGGTGCGGCCGGGGGAGAAATCGGTGGTCACCACCAGGGTGGAGGTATAGGATGACGGTCCGGTCGCGTTGACTGCCCGAATCCGGAAATGGTAGGTGGTGTTGCTGGTGAGACCGGAGACGGTGTGAGAGGTGGCGTCGGCCGCGGTTGTGGCGGACAGGCTGAAATCACTGGCATTTCCAGTGGCGGAAATCTCCACCTCGAAACCGGTCTCGTTGCCTGAATTGTCGTTCCAGGTCATGGTCACCGAGGAGGATGTCATGGCATCCAGCGCCAGGTTGTCCGCATCCGGAAGAGCGGCAAGGTAGGTACCACGGCGGCAGACCACGCATGACCCATCTTGTCGTAACCACTCTGCAGCAAGTGGATGCCATCGGCCTCAAAATCGGTTCCATAATCAATTCCAGCACCGTTTTCCATGTCCACCAGAAGCACGCCGGGATCGGCCCGACCGGCGATCATGACATCCAGGTTGTTGTTGAAGTCGGAGATACGGTGGGATGCGGGGACGGTGTTGATGATCCGGGCCACAAACACTTGAACGTGCCGACCAAGCTGGCAGCTTTCCAGGCATCGATTTCGTCCAGGATCTGGGTCACGGTATCCACCGAGGACGTTTGTCCGTTGAGAATGTCATTGGTCCCGATGTGAAGGAGGATGATGTCGCTGGGAAAGGCGTCCAGGTAAGGCACAGAACCCGGGGTCACATATCCGTCCTTCAGGTCCACGCCCGTCTGAAGCACCAGCACGGTACCGGCCATCAAAGGTTCCGGAATCCCACAATGCTCCGCGTCGGACATGAGAGACGTTCCCGAGGTGCGATGCCCCACCAGGTCGGTGTTGAATCCGCCGGCAAACAGATCATCCTTGAGAACCAACCGGTACGAGACACGCTCCGTCACGGGAAGATCCCCAGCCCCTGGGTCAGGGAATTGCCCAGGGGGAAGGATGCGGTAGGTTTGCGCCCACCGGCCGGACGGCCGACAGAGGAAAAACGACACCAAAATCGCACAAAGGTTGGTCCAGGATTTTCTCATTGGGTTTGTTTGCTAAGAAGAACACTTGGCACAACCCCTTGGTTGCGCCCCATCTATACAAAACTACGAGCTTTTTTGTGGATCGGGATTCAAATTTGATCAACCCGGAGGTTTTGTGCATGAATCTCGAACAAAAGTGGGAGACAGGCAATTGAACCTACTTATCGTCCTCATTTTGTGATCTTTATGCTCACGAATCGACCACCGGCACCAAATGGGTACGAAACACCCTTTCCGGGGGAACACGCTTTCGTCACAGAAATCAGGACATTGACCCCCGGATTGCTTTCTTTTGCCCCACGGTGGCATAGGAGGTCCGTTCATGGGCTGAGAAGTTCCGCCAGGGCCTGAGAAAGGTTTTCCCCACTGTACACATCCAGAATTTGCCCCTGCTCCATTTTTGCCCGGGTGAACCATGAGTTCGACCACGGCACCTGGCCCGATGGCGTGCGCCGACAGGCGAAAATCATCCGTGGCACCAAAATGGTCCGATGCAGCCAGACCCTTTCTCTTCAACCAGGCATTGCAAACCCTCCGGTACAAAAGGTTCACGGCAGTCGCCTGTCCCGTGTTCTTCAGCAACCGGACAAAAGGCACGCCTTCTGTCCTGGCAAGTTCCACCACGATGGGAAAGATCGCCGGTTCTTCGTGGATGTGGTTGTGGGCATCCACATGGGACACCGGCAGACCCAGCTCCCTGCACCGGACACCTGGGCTGTCAGGCTCGTAGACAGCCCGTTTCTCGTCACGGGTCAGGGAGACCAAATCCGCGGTTTTTCCCGCTTCAGGCAAAACCTCCTTCCCCGTCGCAAAACCGCGGAGCCCTGCGGATGCGTTCGGTGAGAGGCGGGCCATAGGTGAGGTTCAGATGCACTCCCAATTCTGTTGCTGTAACCGCCGGTTTGAATCAGGTGCACCGCATATCCACGGCTCCCATGTTCATCATCAAGGTGGTATCGGAGACAAGGTTTGCGTCCAGGCAGGCCAGGATGGACCGGTTCACCTCCGGATCCAATCCAAGGTCGTCGGCATTGGGATCAGAAGCACACCTATGGAAAATGGAAGGGATTAGGTCAGTAAATGATCAGTTTTCGGGCCACGGCTTTGTCACCCACCACCAGAATGAGCGAATAGATCCCTTCGTGCAACAGCGCCGAAAGGTTCACCTGATGGCGGCTGATCCCTTCCTCGCCCACAAAGGTCTCCAGACCGGCTACCTCCTCCAGGTCGGCCGGATTCATGCATTTTCCCTCCATGTTGACCTCTTCATAAAACAGAACGTGTCCCATCAGATCCGACACCTGCAAATACGCCGGCGAGGTTTTGGTGGCGGCACATTCCACATACAATTCAAATTCACCTTGCGACGGATTGGGGTAGATTGCCATGTAAATGCTGTCTTCCTCGGTATTGAACAAAACGTTTTCCAGGAACAGGCTGCTGGGCTCCCCGTAAATGATTCCCTGGTCGGTCAGAACAAAGGGAGTGAGTGTGTAGGATTCATTGGGATCGATGTCCAGGCTGGTGGTGTACCGGATGGTGCCCAGTCCCGCCGCATAATTCTGGGCGATTTCCTCATCAAACAGCGCCCTGTTGTACAAGGCCACAAGGTAATAGGTTCCCGTCCAGGGGCTTCCCCCGCCCACCTCGTTGCCAAGGGCCAGGTAAAAATCGCCGGACAGATCGGAAAAATCCCCGGCACGGGTCCCGGTGTAGACAGCCACACCGTTCACATGGATCTTTTCCACCCCCAGGTAGGTCCGGGAATAGACGACGTGATGCAGGTTTTTGCTCTGGTAATGGGTGGGGGTCGTCACCTGGGGAAGACCGTTTGCATCGTTTCCGGTATTCAGGCGGGCCACGTAGTCATAGAAAGCGGCCGTTCCCTCCTGGCCCAGCATCACCACCCGGTTGTCGCTGTCGGTGGAAAGACTCACAATGCGGGCGGGACCCGTCTGTGTGATGTCGTCGGTGCGAATCCAGGTTTCGATGGAAATTTCATCCGTGGCCTGAATGGCTGCAAGGAAATCGCGGGGAACGACAGAGGAGGAAAGGGTGGCATTTCCCGTCATTTTCAATCCTTTTCCCGGGACCCATTCCACATCCTCCGGGCGGTCGATGTGCAAATCCACAGGATCGCCCGAGGCGGATTTGTCGTGGACCGTCCCTCCCCCTCCCTCATCAAAACGGTAGACCATCTGAACCCCGTATTCGGTTCGGTTGTACTGGTAGGCTTCCGTTTCCTTGTTCAACAGGTAAATGATGTCCCGGTTGTATTCCAGATCCGAATCATAGCTGGAGTTCTGGTAGGTGCTTCCGCTGTCCTGCTTCACCGTCAGCCCGAATTCAAGCAACTCGGTGTGCCCGAACGAGTTGATTACCGAGGTGGTTTGTGCCGGATTGACGGTTTCGGATGTCCACGATCTCCACATCCGGTAGATTGGAGTGTCGAGCTGGCATCCAGGTTCTTGGTGGATGCGGTGATGGAGGCCGATCGGGCGCTTTCATTGCTCAGGGCATCGAAGGCGCTCACGGCGATGTTGTAGCTGATGCCGGGACTCAATCCGTAGATGATGTAGGCATTGGACGGGCTGGTTCCTTGCTTGGCGTTGTTCACATAGACCGAATAGCCGGTCACGCCCACGTTGTCCGAAGACGCATTCCAGGTGATGGCGATGGAATTCTGGGTGGTGAGGGTGGCGCTCAGACCCGTAGGGGTGGTGGGCGCCTGGCGGTCCAGTTCCCGGGTACGAACCGTGATGTTGTCCGTTCTCGGACTCTCATTGAGGGCGTCGTCGTAAGCAGAGATGGAGAGGGCGTATTGGGTCGATTCCTGAAGACCCGACAACACATAGGGAACCGTCGTTGTGCTGGTGTGACGAAGGTTGTCCTTGAAAATCCAATACCCTTTGACTTCGATGTTGTCCGTGGCGGGTGTCCAGGTCAGGGTCACGGACGTGGAGGTGGAATCGGTGGCGCGAAGGGCGGTTGGACGGGTCGGGGCCTCCGTGTCCGGATCAATGGTGGCGATGTTCAGGGGAGCGGACCGGGCACTCTGGTTTCCTTTGGAATCGAAGGCCGCCACCTCGATGACGTAGGTGGAATTGGGAGTCAGTCCGTCCACTGTAAAGGATTCCCCATAGGTGGTTCCGATCTCCTGTCCGTTCCTCCACACCCGGTAGCCGGTCACCCGGGAGTCGGGATGGTCATTCCAGGCCACCCGGACAAAGGTACCGGCCTGCAGGGTCGTCCGCAAACCCGTGGGTGGATCGATGACCACCGGTTCGTCGATCGGGTTCTTTCCCAGGTTGGGCAATTGAAGCACCCGGTTGGAGGCACTGCGCGTGAATCCCCTGGGAACATTCACGCTTGGATCGTAGGTAAAGAGGTAGAAATCGTCGAGGTACAGCCACTCGTCCCGGGCAGCTGCGTGTTTCTTGGCACAGCCGCCGAAAAAGGAAGCGATTCCCATTCGGTTGATCCCCTTGCCCTGGTTGAATTCCGACAAAAACTCCAGGTCGTACATCCCCATGACGAACTCGCCGTTGATGAACCCTTCGATGAATCCGTTGCGGTCGGCCACGCCGTTGGTCCAGGAATTCACCTTGATCCGCATGGTGATGTTGTACCAGGTGCTGTCTGAAACGTCGAACACGAAGGGAACACCGTTCTTTTCCCAGATGCGCGATTCGGCATAGCGCTCGTTGGCCACATTCTGGTGGTAAATGTAATACTGAAGCCGCCCCGTGGCGCGGTTGTCGTCGAGGCTGGTGGCGAACATGAGGATGCAGTCGAACCCGTCTTCAAACCCCGGTTTGGTCGCTCCCTGGTCGTCGGTGGGACCGCCTGCCATGAAGGGCAACTTTCCTCCCTGGACAAAATTGAAACCCGGGCGGAACATCACGTTGTAGCTCATGTACAATTCATCGACGCCACCATCCGCATCATCGAAATAGGAGGTCCAGTAGTCCCCTCCCCCCCTCCGGAGCTCCGAAGGCTCATCGCAGGTCCAGTCGGTGTAGGTCCCCACCGATCCCTCGGGAAAGAACATCTCGAACACCCGGGAGCCGGTTTGGCCGTCCTCTTTGATGTACACAGCCTCCTTTCGTGCGTTCTCGCTGTCCCGCCACACGGGATAGGGATTCCAGTCTTCGATCCAGCTTGTCCTGCCGTATACACCCAGGTTGTTGTCTTCCCAGTCGTGCTGGAAAACGATGTTAAAGGTGGCCTGCTCACTTTTGCTCAGCCTCTGTCCGCGACCCGATCCGGCCGACCGGTCCACAACCTGACCGCTGGCCACGACATGGATCGCTATGATTCCCAAAAGTCCGAGCTTTCTCATTCCTGACTCCTCATCCTGTTTCAGTTCCTTTATACGCAATCCTGCGCTCCGGGTTTGCTCCCATGTGAAACAAAATAGTCGATTTTGCGTTTCAACCTTCATCGAACACTTCAATTTGATGTCAATCAATTTCATCGACACGCATCATGGGGTCCGGATAATAATGCTAATTTTGATCCTCGTCCGTGATTTTGCCGTTCCGGAGACAGGGTTTCGGATACATAACTGAGTTTTGATGAAAAAGTTGCAATCCTCAAACGATACGGACCGACAATTCCGGCTCCCTTGTATGATTTGCTCGGGGAAAAGCTGAAGGAATGGTGGAACTCGAGCTGACCTTCGGACAACCCGACCGTGTGGAACGTGAGACCACCGGACGTCATCCACACCAATCCCTGGGGAACTTTTGTGAAGAACCGGTATGTCTATATCCGGAACACCTTTGTTTGCTGGCAACCGGTGTGGAAGCACTTTCGACGGGCCGATCTGGTGATCGTTCAGCAAAGCAACCGGGCGCTCATCAATTACCTGATCCAGTTCCGACGTATTTTCAGGAAGAAACCGGTCATTGCCTACTGGGGTCACGGAATGAATTTCCAGGCAAAAAGTGCCCGGTCGCTTCCCGAACGGATCAAGGCGTTCTATTCAAACTATGTGGATTACTGGTTTGCTTACAACGAAGTCTCCAAATCGGTGTTGGTGAAGCGGGGATTTCCGGAGTCCCGGATCGTAGCCTTGCAAAACTCCATTGACACCCGGGCCGAACGGGAAATCTATGACCACATTCCGGAAGAGACACTCTCCCGCCTTCGGGGGGACCTCGGAATCGGAGAGCACGACGCCGTTGGAATCTATTGCGGAAGTCTTCTGGCCAACAAACGGATCGCGTTTCTGCTGGAAGCATTGGTGAAGGTCCGCGACCAGGTGCCCGGTCTTCATTTCATTTTTGTGGGGGACGGAAGCTTCAAAGACACCCTGAGGGACATGATCCGCCCCCATGCTTCCTGGATCCACTTTGTGGGCCCCCGGTTCGGGCGCGAAAAATTGGAATATTTCAAACTGGCCCATTTCCAGCTGATCCCTGGATTGGTCGGACTCAACGTGATCGACTCCTTTCTCACCCTGACCCCGCTGATCACCACCGACGACAAGCTGCACGGACCCGAGGTCAGCTACATCGTCAACCGGGAAAACGGGATCATCACCCCCAATGACCTGGATGCCTATGTGGAGGCAATCGCCGAAGTGAGCCGGGACCGGGAATTCAGGGAAAGGCTGAATCAGGGATGCCGGGATGCCCGGGAAATCTATACCATTGAGAACATGGCCGACAATTTCTATGAGGGGATTGTGAAGGCCCTAAAGCTGGAATCGTGAAAGAAACTGTCACCGTGATCCTCCCCTTCAAAAACGAGGAAAAACTCATCGGAAAATCCATTGAAAGCCTTCTCGCCCAGACATACACCGATCTGGACATTCTCTGCATTGACGATTATTCGGACGATAAATCCGTGGAAGTCATTCAATCGTACAACGATGAACGCATCCGGGTGTACAGCAAAAAGCAGGAAGCTCCCGGCATTTCCGTTTCCAGAAACCTCGGGGTGGACATGGCCCGCGGAACCTATGTTGTTTTTCACGACGGAGACGATGAGGCCCTGCCGACAAAAATCGAAAAGCAGGTGGCCCTGATCCGGAAATACGGAACCAACACCATCGCCGGCACCTGGATTCATAAAATCATCGACGGGGAAGCCCACCCCATGACCCTGCCGGTGACGAATGAGGAAATCGTCAAAGGCTTTCAGCGGAAATTCAACCGCGCCACCATTGTGGCCGGGATCATTTGCGCACGCCGGGAGGTATTCCTCGAAAACCGCTACAATGAGAACCAGAAATACCAGCAGGACTGGGACTTCCTGCTCCGATTGTTCGAATCGGGAAAATACCAGTTCCACAACGTGCCCGAATACCTCTACCGGTACCTGATTGCCCCTCCGGGACCAAGTTTCAGGGGATTGGATCCACCGGAACATGATGGTCAGATTGAACCAATCGAACCGGAAACACAATCGGCCGAGTTTACCAGCCTGGAAGAAATGTACCGGGAAATCCGAAAGCAGCCCTAGCCTATGAAGCTTTTGCTTCTGCGCAGAGCCGTGATCAAAAACAAAATCAGTTTCGAAGTCCGGAAAGCCACAACCTGATCCATGGAAACGCATCTATCTCTACCCTCTTTCGGGGCGCAACCGGTCAGGGAGTCACACCAATCCCTGCATTAGCTTGGCACCTTTGCGGAAACCCTGGGGACCCCTGTGGTGAATGCCCAGGCTCCCTCGGAAAGGGTTTCTGGACATCCTTCGCTACGGCCGGAGCTGGATATCCTTTACCTCAATTGGATCCGAGAACCACTGCGGAAGGCACCTTGAGGAGGCATCCAGAGCGCCTTCTTCCTCCTGTTCCGCATGGTGGCCAGAGTTCGCGGGATGAAGATCGTGTATGGACCCTCCACAACAAGAAATCCCATTCCGACAACGGGCGTTCCTCAAAAAACGGATGTTCCGTTACATGCTCCAGCTACAACGACCTCATCATCACCCATGCCCGGGAAGGCCTTGCCATCGTTCACCGCGCCGGAAAGCTTTGTACATCCCCCATCCGGTGGCCCCTCCCCGTCGATCCCCGGAACCGGCGGCCCGGATTCGATCTGGTCATCTGGGGGCTCCATTGCCCATTAAAGGCATCACTCCTTCCTGGACCACCTGGTGAGGAGCGAAAAGATGGAAAGCTACCCATTCTTTTGGCGGGAAAATCGTGGAAGCGGATCTAGTATTTCGAAGACCTGGACGCCCAGTACGACAACCTGACCCTGATGGATGCGTTTCATGACAAGGACGTTCTGGACGGACTGATTGCCAGTCGCGCATCGTTGTCTTCCCCTACATTCCGGCATCAGTGCTCAGTTCAGGTGCACTGATGGACTCGTTGCATTTTCCGGCGGAGATCCATCGGCGGACCGGATGCCGGGGCTTTTGCCGACATGGGGAAGAAGAAGGATCATCCGCTGCTGCTCCAATTTCACGACGATTGATCCGGATCATCTGAAGTTCTCTCCGGAGAACGAGCCACCGATCCGGAAACAAGAAAAAATTCATCCGGAACAACACCTGGGCTTCCTTCGGGAAAAAGGCCCGGAAAATGTTCGAAAATGTGTAAATGGTAGACATGGAAGAGACGGCGTGATGTCTGCTGCTACAGCGAGAAAACCATTCCCCTGGTGTTGAAACACCCAGATACAGGTGGATTGTAGATCGCGCGCCTGGGAGGTCATCGTCGTCGACAACGCCTCCTTCAAACCGGACGGCCGAGTGTGGCGCGGGAAAACTGGACCCGCAACGAAGTGGATTTTTCAGTCGTCACGGAACGTGACGGCCTGTCCCACGCCCGGCGAAAGGACTGGAGACGAGTTCGGGTTATTGTATTCGTTGATGACAGCAATCTGATGGATGCCACCTGTTATCGCGAGGCCATGCCATCCTGATAATCCCGGATGTGGGTCTTGCCGGCGGTCTGGGCATCCCACAAACCGACGGCGACTTTGGACTGGTTCGAAGAGATGCATTGCCTGTGCCGTGGGTCCGCAGGCCGAGAGGAAGGGTGTTGCCCAAATCGCGGACCTACCTGCGGCGCGCGGGTGTCACCGTAAATCGGTGTGGGACCGGCTGATGGCGAGCGGATTTACCTTTTTTGCTTTCCGGCCGGACCGGCAAGTCCCTGAGTTCGGGGAGGGATTCAAGATCCCTCGGCCTTCCGGATGGCGGGATACCGTCTGTGGTATGATCCGAAGCTCACTTTTGTCCATCTGATTGCAGCCCGGCGCCTGAATTGGGACTACGTTCGCAAACTGGGTCGTTCCTTCGGCCAGACCATGGCGGTTCTGGATCTGTACCGGTCCGAGCTTCTGACCTACAGGGGTTGGAAAAGGCTGAAAACAGAAACTGGCTCATCGGCCCTGCTCTGGTTTGTTTCTCAAGTTCTGCTGTTCCATTACCCATATGTCCGGTTGCGTCGACTGACCCGCCATTCCTACGATGATTCAGTACCGGTATTTCCTGGGAGCGTTCCGGCAACGGTTGTTTCTGTGTTCCGGTTCCCCATTAAACAGCGGATCGCCCGTTTGGCTAAGAGCCCTTCGCCAGTTCCCCGCCGCCAAAGCCTGCCGGTTGAGGTGGTCGTCGATGAGGAAGAACAGGAGGCTGTGGATCACGATGTTGTTATGTCCGCCGAAGCTCCTCCTCCTGAGCAGTGGTGCTCCGGGATTCCCAGATAGTTGCTTGACGAACATCAGGTCCTCCGGCAACCGGGCAGATACCGGTCAGAAGCATTGCCACCCCCGACAAAGAGGCACCGAGCGATGATCGCCGATGAGGCCGATGTCGGCCTGATAAAATCCATATTGCTCATGATTTTCAGGATGTGCATTCCGTACGGACCTTTTCCGTTTCCGCCGTTGCCGGTGAAATAGATGGCCGGATCCTTGATGAAATCTCCGAGGAAATATTTGGCAGCAGCGCTCGCGGACGGTGCGTCTGCCCTGCTGTACGTGTGACTTCAAACATGGAATCGATGATGTTCTGGAAGAGGAAATACACCGGAATGCTTGCCAGGACAACCAGAATGATCAGGAATTTGGATTTGACGATGTACTTGCAACAAGAAACAGCAAGGTGAGCAGGACCATGGAGGCAATGATCTGCCGGGTCCCCATCAGCACAAACAGCCGACCAGGGCCAGATAGAGATAATACCGGAACCGGGGGTGGCCACAGCCTTGCCTTAGCCAGATCAGGTAGGCGATGACCAGATAGCTGTGCCTTCCTGCCAGTCCAGATCAATGCCCGGTTCTGATGACCTTGGTGGAGGTCAGACGAGCAGGGAACACCGCATACTGTGCCACGTAAAACAGCGCATAGAACAGGCCAGGAACAAGATCAGGCGGATGATGTCTCCTTCACCTTCATGGAAATGAAGCAGGAAATCGAAGAGATAGAGAAATAGACGGCCCGCTGACCGTATCCCGAAGCCAGGGAGGGACTGGTTGTGGTAGGCCAGGGAGGCGAACATGCTGATCAGCACCGACAGGTAGATGATCAGGATGGAGCCAACAAACCGGTGCTTTCGTGCGCCCCTTCCATAAAACACATAGACCACATTGAGCAACAGGACCAATCCGAGTCCGGCCCATTCGATCAACTTCAGCGCCGGATCAGGAAGGAAAACCAACTGAAAGAACAGAGGAAGACAAAGAATGATATGAATGACCTTTTGAAACATGGCGTTGCTTATGGATGCATGAAAGTATAAAAATTTCTCGCGTTCACATCACAAACCACGGGGAACCTATTTGCGGCGCAGAACATTGGTCTTCACGCAGGACAGAAAGTGGAACCCGTACTGGGAAACCTGGTGCAAGTGTTCATGACCAATATTCCAGAGGTGAGGACAGGATGGGCGCATACAAGGTGTTGAACAGGAACCCGGATGATGAATTTGGTGAGCACGATGCCCCATCAGTCCGTACGTGGGGATGACCCAGAAACCAACCAGAAGGATAAGTCCGCCCGACACCGTAGCCAGGACAATAAACGGCACCTGGTTGGTCGACGTGTAGATGGTGGCGTAGGACGCATGCAATCAAGATTCCGTCACCGCGATGATCAGGCACAGGAAAGGGAACAGAAGCGGCTCTCGCTGCCCAGGAGCTGGGGCCGGTCCAAGAAGATCGCACAGCCACGGTGGCGGCAAATCGTATAAAAATCAAAAACATGGAGGATTTTCTGCACCTTCGGGAAGTTCTTTTCCGCAGCCAGCGTATGAGTTGACACGTGGTGTCAGAAGGGTGCCCTGGCGATGTTAGGAAGATAGCTGTAGATGCGCATGAGGTCATCAGGAAGTTGGCCATCACCACCACGTCGCTGATCTGGGGAGGCCAGGATGAATTACTGGACTGAATCTTGTGGCTCCCCAGAACAATGAGTCCGGTTCGCCAGGTGGCGCTCCGGAACGGAATATCACCTTGTCAAATACTTCGGTTCTCGATCACCACGTCGTTCTGCGGAACCAGCGGTGGACGAATACCGGAGATACATAAGCTTCACCACCGATTCCAGGAACATGAAGCCCTCCAGGAAGGCGGACCCTGTTTGAGCAACAGGATGACAAGAGAAAGGACGGATAGTTCTGAGAAAGCCCGATCAGGCTTCGGCAGCCTATGACCCAAGCCCCATGAAGGCTCCATTTCACCGACGGGATCATCCGTGAGGGTGTAGGGATCACGATGAGAAACGCCCGCAGATGTCGTTGGTGACCCGACAACTCCCAGGATGTTCCAGGATAAGCTGAGTCCGCCTGGAAACCATGATCACGGTGACCACCCCAGAATCATGTAAATGCGGATTGGCAGTGGTCAGCAAATTCTTCAGATTTTCAAAATGGGGCGTCCCTTCGGTGATCTGGTCCGCTTCGTCGTATTCCTTTTTGTTCCGGGGCAGGTAGGTTGCCCGACGCTTGAAATAGGGAGACCGCCCGAACCAGGGTGTTGCCGAACCCGGAATCCGCCAGCATGGCGAACCCGATGATGGTGTTCACGAAGAACCAGAAGGACTGTTCGATGGGGGTGAAGAATTTCAGGAGGACAAGGCGAGACCAAGAGGGCACTCCCGAAGCGGACGAAATAGGAGGCCCACGACATCAGCGTGGCACTGTTCAGGATCTGCATTTCCTTTGACGGACGGGTCTACGGTAACAAAAGCACAAAAGTAATACGAATTGGCGGCATGCTCCTTCTTTTTTTACAAATGAGGTAAACCTGGTGGCCAATGGGGGCACAGTGAGGATCGAATCGCAGGGCAATATTGCTGCACCTTCGGAACCAATCAAAAACCTATGTTCGACCAACTGACCATCGCCCTTCCGGTATACAAACGAACCGATTTCATCAGACAAGCGCTCGACAGCGCTGTGAATCAGATAACCGTCGCATGCAAGATCCTGCTGATCGACAACTCCCCCACGACGATTTCGGACCATCGTGGAGTTACAACAACCCGAACCTCTCCTACGTCAAAACCAAGGGAGACCGTTCCCCAGGATGCCTTTCAACAATTGTTTCCGGTATGCCGACACCAAATGGGTGACCGTCCTGCACGACGACGACATGCTGCACCGCAGTATGTGGAGTTCTGCCAGAAAATCTTTGCTACCCATGGCGAACAGGCCGGGGGCATCATCTTAAATGCCATATGAGCCCGCAGGAATGGGCGGAGGTCGGAACCACAAAGCCCTGACGCCGGACATCCGGAAAATGAATCCGGCCACTTCCATTTCCACAGCATCCCTTCCCTGCCGTTCTGGTGAAGCCGGGAGAAAGCCTGGAGCTCGGCGGATTCACCAACGACCTCCACCACCCCATCGCCGACTTCGATTTCTGGTACCGGTATTCCCGGTCCGAGAATTTCATCTATATCAACCAGGAAATGGCCTGTTCCGGGTCTCACCATGCAATCCACCAGCCACCTGATCGAAGCCATGATCAACATTACAGCTACCGGATGCGGGAGCTGGCCAGCAGCGCAGCGGTCATGCCGGCAAACTCCACCGTCTTGAAATTGGAGAAATCCAAGTCCGGAACATCGATTGTTTTCCGGAAACCTATCCCAACCTCATCATCCCAAGAAGTGAAGATCCCCAGGTGAGGCGGGAAAAAATTGCGTTCGGCATCATCCAGCGCCTTGTGGAAAGAAGAAATCAAAAACTCTCATTCAGCCCTGACCTAAACCTGCCAGACCAAACATCTCCTCCATGAAGGCTTTCCTTCCTGGCATCCTGTTTTCTGTTCCTCCTTCTTCTCCCGGCGGAGCCTGACCGCCCGGAGCCGTGGTCTTCGGCCTGGGAGATCTACTGGGGAATTATCCGCCCAATGTGTAGACTATGGTGGCTATGGGTTTTACTGGTGGCACCGTACCGATGGATCGGCCAACAGCTTATCGATTTCGGCGACATGTCCCCCACCGATTGGACCTCCCGGGCAATTACCTGACCGGTGAATTTCAACTGCGGTTTGAGGTTTTGGATATACCAACCAACGAAGATTTCCCCGTCAGTTCGGGATCTGGCAGGATTACGACAAAGGAGATGACCACCCGGAAACTGTGACAGGACACAAACAGGTATCCCCGGGTTCCGTCTATTCGGGAGTCTGGGCGGCCGACCTGGTGGCAACGGATGCCGGGCCGGTGGTTTCTCCCACGGCCCGAGGACTTTTACCGCATTATCGTCCTCTGGAATGTAGATCCTCCAGTGCATTCCGCGGACTTCCCTGGAGTCAGACTGGCTGCCGGAATATGCCGACAGGTTTTCCCCATGCACGGGCCCGGGTCACCGTGACCGCCACGCCGGGGTCCATCCTGGTGGCACCTCGTACCGAATCGATTACGCCAACGAACGGACCCGCGGTGGTGTCGTCGGAAGACGAATACAGCTACACCTCCGACTTTGCATCCGTCCACCGACGGAGACCAGCGCTTTCACCACCCTGGTTCCCGGACAGGATGTCTATTTCCGCAAAAAAGCGGACATTACCCTGACCCAGACATTGGCGGTGCCGGACCGTCCCTCCACCCCCACCTTCGCCATCGACTATGCAAATGTGCGAACCACCGCGACTGTCGGCACCGGCTTTGAATATTCGGCAAACTCCGATATGACCGGAGCGGTTTCGGGCACCGGCGACTACGTGACCCTGACCCCGGGAAGCGACATTCATTTCCGGCAGAAGGCAACCGCAAGCTCCTTCCGGTCGGAGGTGCAGAGCCTTTCCGTTCCCGATCGGCCCGCCACGCCAGCCTTTGATTTCGACTACGGCACGGAGGCCACGACGGAAAGTGTGCCAACCGACCACGAATATGCCGACAATGCGGCCATGAATGATGCGATCTCCGGCACCGGGGTTCCGGCGTCGGTGGTCCCCGGCCAAACCTTCCACATCCGGGTAAAAGCCACCGCATCGGCCTTCGCCTCGGAGGTCCAGTCGCTGACGATCCCGGCCCGGCCCGATGCGCCGGTCTTTGCCATTGATTTCGCCAATGAGCAGACCGCCTCCGCCGTCCCCGCCACCGTGGAATATGCAACTGCTTCGGACATGAGCGGTGCCGTGGCTGGAACCGGCATCGCACTGGATGTCCCTCCCGGAAGCGATCTGTATTTCCGTCTTCTGGCCACCTCCTCCAGTTTCCGTTCCAGCGTGTATCATCTGGATGCGCCCGAACGGACCGCCGCGAGCTTTGCCATCGATTTCGACGCAGAGACCACCCAGCAGTCCCTCACCGCCAACGATGAGGTGGCGACCCTGGCCGACATGAGTGACGCGCAACCCGGAACCGGTTCCGTCCTGGATCTTACGCCGGGTACCACCTTGTATTTCCGTTCCGGTGCAACGGCCTCTGCCTATGCAACCAACGTGCAGACCCTGGTGGTACCGGACCGTCCGGCCACCCCTGCCTTTGCCATCGATTTTCCCAACGAGCGCACCTCCGCGGTGGTCAGCTCCGCCTTTGAATATGCCGCGACGTCCGCCATGACCGGGGCAGTTGCCGGAACCGGCGCCTATGTGGACATCGTGCCGGGAACCGCCATCCACTTCCGGCGGATGGCAACGGCAAGTTCCTTCCGCTCCGCTGTCCAGAGCCTGTCGGTCCCCGTTCGGGCGGCCGCCCCCTCCTTCGGGTTCGTGTACGCCACCGAAACGACCCTGGAGGATGTCCCCGCCGACCACGAATACGCAGACAATGCCGCCATGGACAATACAATCTCCGGCGTTGGAGCCCCCGCTCCCGTGGTGCCCGGTCAGACCTTTTACATCCGGGTGAAAGCCACCTCCACAGAATTTGCATCCGCCGCACAGGCCCTGGCGATCCCGGCCCGGCCTGCTGCACCGTCCTTTGCCATTGATTTCATCAACGAACGGACCACCACGGTGGTTCCCTCCACCATGGAGTCTTCCGATTCGGCCAACATGGCCGATGCGGCGATCGGAAATGGAACCTACCTGGAGGTGCTCCCAAGCAGCGACAAATACATCCGGTACCTGGCCACCGCCTCCGCCTTCCGATCCGAGATCTTTCACCTGCAATCCCCGGCCAGGCCCATGCCGGCCTTCGCCATCGATTTTGACGACGAAACCACCCAGCAGGTGCTCACGGCAAACGACCGGTATGCGACCCAGATCAATATGAGCGATGCCCAAACCGGAACCGGAACCGCCCTGGCCCTCACCCCGGGGACCACCCTGTACTTCCAATCGGGAGCCACCGCCTCCGCCTATGAGTCGCTCATCCAGACCCTCGTGGTTCCCGCACGGCCCGCCACCCCGGCTTTTGCCATCGATTTTGCCAACGAGCGGACCACCGCAACCGTCAGCGATGCCTTCGAATATGCGTCTTCGGCGAACATGACCGGAGCGGTGGCCGGAAACGGCAGCTACGTCGACATCACTCCGGGCAGCGACATCCATTTCCGGCGTCGGTTCACGACAAGCTCTTTCCGGTCGGAGGTACAGAGTCTTTCTCCTCCCGAACGGGCAGCGGCGCCTGTGTATGCGTTCGAATTCAGCACGGAGACAACCACCGAAATCGTCCCCACCACCCACGAATATGCAGACAACGCGGCCATGGACAACCCGGTTTCCGGCACAGGCGTACCGGTATCGGTGGTCCCCGGAGAAACCTTTTACATTCGCGTGAAAGCCACATCCTCGGCTTTTGCCTCTGCGTCTCAGGCATTGGCCATCCCTGCGCGTCCCGCCGCGCCGACCGTGTCCATTGATTTTGTGAACGAACGGACATCCGTGGTCATTCCCGCCACCATGGAGTTTGCCGCCTCCATCAACATGAGCGGTGCCCAGCCAGGGTCCGGCGCATACATCGACGTTCCCCCGGGGAGCGACCTGTTCATCCGTCGGCTTGCCACTGCCTCCAGCTTCCGCTCCGAGATCCGTCACCTCGATGCCCCGCTGCGCGGGACCCCTGCTTTCAGCATTCAATTTGAAAATGAAACCACGGCCCAGGTCCTCACAAGCAACGACCGCTATGCATCGAATTCTGACATGACGGGTGCTCTGGCGGGTACCGGTGCGGTTCTGTCCCTTGCGCCCGGAACCACCCTCTACTTCCGGACCGAGGCCACCTCCTCTGCCTACCGCACCAACATCCAGACCCTGGTGGTGCCCGACCGGCCGGCTGCCCCTGCCTTTGGCATCAACTTCGCCGGAGAGAGAACGTCGGTCACCGTGACCTCGGACTACGAGTACGCCAGCCAGAGCAGTTTTGCCGGAGCCACGGCTGGAACCGGACAATACCTGACCCTCGCCCCGGGGAGCACGGTGTATTTCCGAAAGAAAGCCACTTCGGGAGCCTTCCGGTCCCTCGTGCAAACCCTGCCGGTTCCGGCCCGCCCTGCGGCACCGGCCTTCGGAATCCAGTATGCAAACGAAGCGGTCGATCCGGCTCCCTCCTCGGATTATCTCTACGGAACCAACAGTGATCTCAGCGGGGCTGCCACCGGCACGGGAGCCACGGTTCCGGTCACCCCGGGTCAAAATCTCTACCTTCGCAAAAAAGCCACATCCACCGAATTTGCCTCCCAGATTCAGACCCTGGCCGTGCCGGCCCGGCCCGCTCCGCCGGAGATTGGAATCGATTTCGCCACCGAACAAACCGATGTGATTATCGGAAACGACATGGAGCATTCGGTGTATGCCGATCTGACAGCGGCCCAGACCGGCGCCGGCGAAAAGCTTCCGCTGATCCCCGAAACCGGGAGGTATTTCCGTTACCTGGCAACCACAAGCAGTTTCCGCTCGGGCATCTCCTATCTCCATGCCCCGGCACGGCCCACCATCTCGTCCAATGTACCGGAGAATACGAACCTGCGGCCCTTCCACATCCAATGCCATTTCTCACCGGAAGTGGAATCGTTTCAGACCGACAGCGTGGCAACGGACGGGGTCATGATCGGTGTGGTCACCTTGCTGACCGCCACCGCCCAGGAAATCGTGTACGACGTGGAGGTGTACGCCACGGTGGCCGGTCCCGTGTCCCTTCATCTGAAACCCAATGCAGGGGCTCCGGGCAGTTTCCGTTCCGAAACTTTCTCTGTATTTTACTATGGAACAACAGACCTCGGGACGGAAGCCGAAACGGACAACATCCGGATCTACCCGAACCCCACCGCGGGGAACGTGTATCTGGAGATTCCTTCCTCCCTGCCACCGGTACGTCACCTGCGGGTCGTTTCGGTTGCCGGTGCCGTGGTTATGGACCGGGCCCTGGAAGGAAAGGAGACGACGCAGCTGGAACTTGGGCACCTGAAAGGTGGCACCTACGCTGTACATCTCGAGGGTGACGGATGGTCCGTGACCCGAAAACTGATGGTGGAGGAATGATCCGTTCCGCCGCCCCGGGGGCATGGGAAAGGGACCGCTCTTTCCCATGCCTTTTTTTCAGAATGTCATTTTTATCAAATCCCCGGCTCCACTCATCCGGAAAAAGCAACCTTTCGCCCCATTCATCCGGGCCGGATCCCCGGGTTTCTCCCCAGCCATTCTTTTGATTGAACCCCGCCAAACCCTGATGAACAATTTCGGCGGAAAATCCTTTAATACCTACCTTTAAAACGACGCAAATAATTCATTCAACCGATGAGAAAACGATTCCTTTGCTGCAATCTCCGGATTGCTTCTCGGCCTGGGGTTCTCCCTGGACAGTTTCGCCCAGACTGTCGTATTCGACCAGGAAATCTACTGGCAACATCCGCCCAATTCCACCTACGGCGGTTATGGTTTTTACTGGTGGCATTGGACGGACGGAGGTCCCGGCATCGAGAACTACGGGGACATGTCCCCCACCGACTGGACCACCCCCCTGAATTACTACAACGGTGAATTCCAACTGCGCTTCGAGGTGCTGGAAATGCCCAGCAACGAGACCTTCTACATCCAGTTCGGAATCTGGTCCGATTACAGCAAAGGAACTTCCCACCCGGAGACGGTCAGCGGACGAAAGCTGGTGACCCCCGGTTCGGTGTACTCCGGCAGCCTGGGCAGTCCCAACACCTGGTGGCAGAAACAACCGGCGGATCCCGTGGACTTTTCCCGGCCCGAAGATTTCTACCGCATCGGGATTGTCCTCTGGAACAACTCCCCCACCTGCATCCCCATGGGAACGGAGTGGAATGCGGATGGCTGCCCGGAATATGCCTACAAATATTTCCCCATGCGCGCCCGGGTGACCGTCACCGCCACCTCCGGCGGAAGCGGTCCGGTGATCTACCCGCCCAGCTATTCGGTGGATTACACCAACGAACGAACCAACAAGGTGGTGTCCACCGACGACCAGTACAGCTACAGCAGCAGCTTCTCCCCCGTGTATGACGGAAACGGCCAGTACCTGACGCTCACACCGGGAACCGATGTGTATTTCCGGAAGAAAGCGGACTATTCCAAAACCCAGCACCTCGATGTGCCTTCGCGGCCGGCCACCCCGTCCTTCGGCATCAATTACGGTAGCGAGCAAACCAGCACCACGGTGAGCAGCACCTACGAACATGCCAACAGCAGCGACATGAGCGGAGCCGTCACCGGAACGGGTGCCGCGGTGACCCTGACCCCCGGAAGCAACAAGTACTTCCGTGCCAGAGCCACCTCCAGCAGTTTCCGGTCGGGCATCCAGACCCTCACCGTGCCCTCCCGTCCTTCAGCTCCTGCCTTCGGCATCGATTACACCAACGAACGGACAAGCACCTCCGTAAGCAGCAGCTACTCCTATTCCACCAGCAGCAGCATGAGCGGCGCCGTCAGCGGGACGGGAAGTCCGGTGACGCTGACACCGGGACAGGCAATGTACTTCCGTCTGAATGCGACGGCTTCCGCCTTTGCCTCTGCCATTCAAACCCTGTCGGTTCCCGCGCGACCGGCCGCTCCGACCGTGACCATCGACTTTGCCAACCAGCGCACGAGCACGACCATCGGAAGCACCATGGAGTATGCCACAGTCAGCACCATGAGCGGAGCGGTGACCGGCACAGGCGGGTATGTTTCGGTTCTGCCGGAATCGGATCTCTACCTCCGGTCCAAGTCCACAGCATCGGCTTTTGCTTCCTCCATTCTTCACCTGGATGCGCCGGCCCGGCCCGCGGCCCCGGCCTTTGTCATCGACTACGCGTCCGAAACGACCTCAACGGCGGTAACCACGGGGGAATACGCCACCATCGCCGACATGAGCGGCGCTCTGACGGAACGGGTCAGCCCCTGGCATTGACCCCGGGCACCAATGTGTATTTCCGCAAGAAAGCCACTGCGTCGGCGTATGCTTCCTGGTTCAGGCGTTGACGGTTCCGAACCGGCCCGCAGCCCCTGCCATGGGAATCGACTATGCCAATGAAACCACCTCCGCGGCGGTGGGTGCCAACATACAGTACTCCGAGAATGCGTCCCTGGTGCCCGCAACGGCCGGGACCGGTGCACCGGTTGCCCTGACGCCGGGAAGTGATTTGTACTTCCGTTTCGGGGCCTCTGCAGCGTCCCTTGCCTCCCAGGCCATGGCCCAGGACGGGCCGGCACGGCCCGTCCTCTCGTCCACCGAGAGCGGCACCACCGACCTGACCCCCTTCGTTCTGAAAATTGATTTTGCACAGACCGCCACCGGCATCCAGGCGACGGATTTCACCGTGGTCAATGCCACCCTGGGAGCCGTCAGTCTGGTGACCTCCTCCGGAACCAGCACCAGCTACGAAACCCTGGTCTACGGTACGGATGACGGGGAGGTTTCCATTTCCCTGCCCGCCGGTTCCATCAACGAAGGAAACTTCCGGTCCGATGCCTTCACCATCCTGTTCGAAGCCGATCACACGGGCATCGGCACGGACCCGGATGCGGTGAAAATTTCTGTCTATCCCAACCCAAGCAGCGGCCAGGTCCACATCGAAGGCTCACGCATGGGAACCTCTCCGGTGTTGATCCGCCTCTATTCTCCGGCCGGTGCCCTGCTCCTGACCGAAGAAATGGAAGGAAGCAACAAAGCCGTGCTTGACGTTCAGCACCTGGAGGACGGTCTGTACATCGTGAAGGTCTCGGGCGAGGGCTTCCAGAAGGTCAGCCGGATCATGCTGCAGAAATAAGGCATTCACCGATTTCTTTACAAGACCGCTCCGAAAGGGCGGTCTTTTTTTTGGGACGTGAAATCGTTTAGCAATAAGTATTTTTTGAATTTCAAGTATTTTTTATTGTTTTTCGATAATATATTGTACTTTGGCCGCAAAATAATCATCCCCCATGGAGACAAAAACAAACAACTTCGTATTCTGGGCCCTGCACGTGGTGGCCTGGATCATCTTCGTCGGCTTGTGCATTGAGGCAGGCGCCCTGCTGGTGAATTTTCTTTTCAACATCTGGAAGCCCGAATCGGTCGGGGTCCTTTACCAGAAACTGGACCTGAGCGGGATGTATGCCCAAAACAAAAGGGCCTTTTTCGGAATCTACAGTTTCATCCTGACCATCGCCGTGCTGAAAGCCTTCCTGTTTTATATTGTGATCCGGCTCATGCTCCGGATGGAGCTGGCCAAACCATTCAGTGAGTACGTTGCCCGGCAGATTGTTCTGATGAGCCATTACACCCTGTCCATCGGCCTGATCAGCTACATCGCAAGACAGACAGCCAACGGACTGATCCATCACGGATATGATACGAACGATGTCAGCCGGTTCTGGGAGGACAGCCAGGCGTTCGTCCTGACGGGGGCCGTGATTTACATCATCGGGGCGATCTTCAAGAAAGGCGTGGCCCTGCAACACGAAAACGAACTGACGGTATAAGCCATGGCCATTGTCGTGAACCTGGATGTCGTCATGGCGAAGCGGAAGATCTCGCTGAACGAGCTCTCGGAGAAAGTCGGACTGACCCTGTCGAACCTTTCCATTCTGAAAACCGGAAAAGCAAAAGCCATTCGCTTCTCTACCCTGGAAGCCATTTGCAGGGTCCTGGAGTGCCAACCCGCCGACCTCCTGGAGTTCGTGCCGGACGAATGAACCCGCAACGTCTGATTCCGCCGTGCAGACGCAACAAAGGGTACCCGGGAGGAAGCCTACAATTGTCCGAAGGAGAATTTCAGCAACGATCCGGGTACCCTTTGTGTACCACCGCACCGGGTCAGACTACAGCCCCAGCATGAGGGGATCCGCCCCCCTCTCATTCAGCATTTTCCGGATCTCTTCCAGATACACCGAATTCATAACGATCACCACATCGGGCTGGTATTCCGACATGAAATCGGGACCGACGTACTGCAGGCCGATGCCCGGGATGTAGTTGCCGTGCATGTGGGGGTTGATGTCGACCACGTGCTCGATGACCCCGATGTCGTTGAATTGGGTCAGGAAGCCCACCGATTTGGATCCGCCTCCCCAGACAACCACCTTTTTCCTCTTTCTTGAATCCTCCAGCTTCCGGCGCCATTCCCCCAGCTGCACATTGATTTTCCACAAACACCTTGGTGAGGGCCTTGAGCTCTTCCACTGATTCTTCCAGGGGATGGATCTTCGTGGAGATGCCATCCACGGGTTTGGCTTCGATGGTGGTACTGCTCGTCGTATTCCAGGTACATGTCCAGGACTTCAAATCCGTTCATGCGGAACACACGCGCCAGGGACCTCGGGCTCATGTAGGTGCAATGCTCGTAAAGATGTCCCAGAAAAGCCTGATCTTGAGAATCCGCACGATGCTGGGGATCAAAGAAAAAGAATCAAATTTCTCGTTGTTCTTGACCGACTTCTTTGATGGTTTCCAGAAACCCGTAGGTGTCGTGAATGTGCTCCAGGGTGTGGCGGCAGGCGATGCAGTCGGCCTGCAGGTCGCCGTGCTTTTCCGAATAGAATTCCTTGATGAAACGCACCCGGGGGATTTTCCGGTCCGACCGGGAACTCCAGGCCGGATCGATGCCGATCCCCTGGTTGTCGCCCAGTTCACTCATCAGGGAGATGAAATCCCCTTTCCCGCATCCGATTTCGATCACATCCTTTCCTTTGATGTCGTATTTGTCGATGAAGCGCTGGGTGACCCTGTGATGAATTTCACGAAGGTGGGGGAAAAACCCTGCTGGTCCTCATAGCCCTGGGTGTAGTAATCCAGGGAGGTGTCGAAGGACGAGTTGAAGATGAAACCGCAATGGTTGCAAAAGGCCAGGTCGATGGGCTTGGTGTGGATGGAGCGGGCTTCTTTCTCATCCTTGATGGTCACCAGGCTGTGCACCGGCGCCGCCGGGATGGTGAAGAAATCCCCATAATCGCTGTGCCTGCAATTGGGACAATGGGTATGTTTCATGGGTCAAATAAATTCGGTTACGGTTGCTCTATTTGTTGAAGGTGTTCACGTCAAAATCGGGGTGTGCCATGTCCTTGTCCGACACGTGCAACACCTCGACGGGCCATTCGATGTTGAAAGCCGGATCGTTGTAGCGGATGCCTCGCTCGGCACCCGGGGTATAAAACTCGGTGACCGGATAGTAGATCTCGCAATCATCCTCCAGGGAAATCATGGCATGGGCGAAATTTCCCGGGACATAGGCCATCCGGTGGTTCTCGGCACTCAGCTCGTGACCCACCCACTGCATGAAGGTGGGCGACTCGGGCCGGAGGTCGATCATCACATCCCAGATGCGTCCCCTCGTACACCGGACAAATTTGGATTCCTGGTAGGATCGATCTGGTAGTGCATCCTGCGGATGGTACCCTTCTTCAGCGTCCGGGAGGTGTTGATCTGCTTGATGTTCCTCCTGTTCAACCCGTGCTCTTCGAATTCCTTCTGGCACCAGGCCCGTCCGAAGAAGCCCTGGTCGTCTTCCAGCTTCTTGATCTCCACCAGAAACGCTCCCTTCAGCTTGGTTTCATGAAATATCATTGGACTGTTCGTTACGGTTCAACATGGGGTCGGATCAGACCCATTCCAGTTTCTCGTTGATGAGCTTGTTCTCCTGCAGGAAATTCAGCACACGCAGGCGGATCAGCCGGGATTCCCGGAACCTGGGATCGTGTTGAAATCCATGGCCACCAGGTTGTCTTTGATCTCCTTGATGGTGTCCTTGAAGGTTCCACACTGGCTGGTGGTCCGGTGCAATCGATTTGTAGAGGTCGAAGTTGACACGGTACGACCGCTTGTCCGGGGCCGCATCGGGGTTCACCGACACTTTCACGCCGGGGATTTGCAATGCGACGGCTTCCGCCAAGGGAGCAATCTGGTTGTTCCACTCGTTGGAACCGGTGTTGACGGCCACGAAATTCCCTCCCTGGGCCACGGTCCTGACCACGCCCCATTCAAAGGCGCGGGCCATGTCCTTCGTGTTGATCATGGGCCGCTGTGGGGTCCCGTCGCTGAGGATGGAAATCTCCTTGTTCACCAGAGCGCCCGCCACAAAATCATTGAGCACCAGGTCAGAGACGAAGCCGGTTCGACCAACCGCAGGCGGTGGCAAACGGAGGCAGGCTGCTCATGAACTTGTCATCGGCAAGCGCTCCAGCTCCTTCTCGGCGGCCACTTTGGACCGGGCGTAGGCCGTCAGGGGGTTCAGCTCGTCGTTTTCCTTCTGGGATATTCGCTTTCAGGCCCCATACATGCTGCAGCTGGAAGCATAGACAAAGCGCTTCACCCCGTTCCGTTTGCTCAGTTTGCCAGGTTCCACGGCCGCCTTGTAGTTCACGTCCATGGTCACACCTTCTGTATTTGCTCCCCATGGGATCGTTGGAAATGGCGGCCAGGTCGAGGACGGCGTCCACGTCTTTCAGGAGATGCTCCGGGAATTTCCGGATGTCGCCAAACACCTGGCAGTCCAGTTTCACTTCGGGGAAATAGGACGGATTGGTCAGACTGTGGGCAAAGTAACCACGTCGAAACCATTTGTTCCATCGGGAAATGTTTTCGAAGCTGTTGGGTCACACTCGGTCCGATGTGTTCAGGTTGCCGGCGATGATGATCTTCATGATGTTCTATCTTTAGTTGTTAATCGTCTTAAACTTTCCAGGGAGCCTGTCCGCTCTTCCACAGATCATCCAGCAGGTTCTTGTCGCGCAGGGTGTCCATGGGTTGCCAGAAGGACGTATGCTTGAAGGCATTCAGCTGACCGTCTTTGGCGAGGTTTTCCAGGGGAGCTCTTCAAACACGGTGCTGTCCCCTTCAATATAGTCAAAATCCCGGGTTCCAGGACAAAGAAACCGCCATTGATCCAGGCCGGAATCGTCTCCATGTCCCTCGGGCTTTTCTTGAAATAGCCGGATCTTGGATTCGCCCGGCTCGCCGAAGACCCCAGCGCCCGTGCTGCCGGACCGATGTCAGGGTGGCGAGCTGACCCATGTTCTGGTGGTGCATGATGAGTTCGTTGATGTTCACGTCACTCACCCCGTCCCCGTAGGTCAGGCAGAATGTCTGGTTGTCCACATAGTCCCTGATCCGCTTGATCCGGCCTCCCGTGAGGGTGAGCTCACCCGTATCGACCAGGGTCACCTTCCAGGGCCTGGAATGCATGGAATGCACCCGCATTTTTGTTGTTCTTCGCGTCGAAGGTGATGTCGGAATTGTGCAGGAAATAGTTGCTGAAGTATTCTTGATCATGTAGCCCTTGTATCCGCAGCAGATCACAAAGTCGTTGAGCCCGTAATGGGAGTAGATTTTCATGATGTGCCAGAGAATGGGACGCCCTCCGATTTCCACCATGGGTTTGGGCCGGACACCGCTTTCTTCACTGATGCGGGTCCCGAATCCACCTGCGAGTAATACAACTTTCATATGTCTAGTTTTTGCTGGGATGAGGCTTTGGGTGTACTTGTTTGTCACTGTGCTGTCGAAGACTGCCGAACACATCCAGGGTGTTGTCCAGGGCGATGTTCAGGCCGCTTTCCTTCCAGTGGGTGTCGGTGCCGTAATAGATCACCTGGTCGGCGGCTGCCATGAAATCCTCGTACAACCGGATCAGGGGGACGCCCCGTTTTTCCAGCCCCTCATACAAGCGGGGAAGAAAATCGTTGTACGGATCGTTGTTGACCAGGGTATGGTACAGGAGGTATTTGGAGGGAAACGGCCATGAACACCATCTTCAGATTGTACAGCTCGTGCAATTGGATGGACAGATCCCGGATGTTGTCGCAATAGGTGTCAATCTCCTCCTTGGCTGAACGCATAGTAAAAGCTGCCGGGTTCCTCCCCCAGCTGGTCGTGATAAAAGATCCAGGGTTCCTCTTCATCCAGGGCATAGACGGGTGTGGTGGAGCTGATGTAACCGAAGGCATCGAATTTCATGGTGGCGATGTCCGAATACAACCCTGGGTCACATAGTTACGTGAAAGCAGGGAGCTGTACAAAGCGGCCGCGTTTTCCTGAAACACCACCTCTCGGGTGTCGGAGAGCAACTCGTACCCCACCCTGCTCGTCGACCGGTGCACCGGGCACATGGGGCGTGGTGAACCGGGTCGGTATGTACCGCTCGGCCGATTCAAACAGCAGGATCCGTTCCTCCCCTTTCTCGTAATTCTGTTGGGCCAGTTCGGTCAGCGGCCGGTCCATCCGGGCATAGAACACCTTCTCGCCCAGGGTGTCGGCCAATCGCTCCGGGAAGGTGGTCATCCGGCTGGAAATCGAAAAACTGTCGCCGAACAACAGAACATCGGCCTGGTTCGGGGATGCCGGTCCAGGAACCGGTATTTCACACGGTACGGGGAAGATCGTACTCCCGAAGTGTTTGATGTAGTTGAAGTAATACAATTCCCCGTATTTGGTGTTTTCCCAATATTCCGGAATGATTTTCTCCTTCAAAACCGCATTGAACAGGACGGGCACCCGCACGGCCACAAAGGGCGTACAAGCCGATCGCCCCGGCAATGTAGATCAATATCTTTAACAAACGTTCGCCATCGTTCCAACTCTTAAAACTGAAAATACAAGAAATCAGATCCCTGCCACACACCCAGAATCATGATCACAGGATCAGCAGGTGAGGACGCCCCACTTCATGGGACGGGACATGCTCACCTCTAAACGACTGTACAGCCCCGTGTGCCTTTCCCAGGGATCTGATGGTCAGCAGGATGGCGATCCCCTAGGAAGGCAAGGAAGAAATCAATGGGAAATGGAGAGGTTGACCTGGGTGGTGCCGGCCAGATGGAAGCTGTCCCGGATGATCTTGAAAAGCATCGCGGGTGTTGTTGGCCCGGAAGAAAATCCAGGCAAAGTACACCAGACGAAGGTGACCAGGATCTGGGTGAACTTGTACAATCCTTCCCGCTTGCTGATGCCCAGCATCCGGTTGGCTTTCTCCCCGCCAGTTTTTCGAGATGATCGAGAAGACCATGTAAAATCCGTGCAGGGCACCCCAGACTACGAAGGTCCATTCGGCACTGTGCCAGACCGCTGACCAGGAAGGTGATGAAGAGGCTGTAATACCAGCGCCATTTGACCACCCGGTTTCCGCCCAGGAAATGTACACATAATCCTGAAACCAGGTGGACAGGGAGATGTGCCATCTCTTCCAGAACTCCTTGATGCTCATGGCAAAATAGGGACGGCGGAAGTTGGTCATCAGACGGTATCCAAGGATCAGGGCGGCGCCGATGGCAATGTCCGAATACCCGGAAAAGTCACAATAAATCTGAAGGAGAAAAGAAAGTGGCGATCAGGTTCGAAATCCCCGTAATCGCCCGGATGATTGTACACAAGGTTCACATATTCCGACAGGCGGTCGGCGATGACCACCTTCTTGAAGAACCCCCACACCATCAGGAACACTCCCTGATGCGCTCGTATTCGAACTTGTAGGTTTCCCGGAACTGGGGCAACAGATTCACCGAGCGTTCGATGGGTCCGGCCCCCAGCTGGGGGAAGAAGGAGACAAACAGGGCGAACCGGCCGAAATGATATTCCGGAACCTGGTTGCGCCGGTAGATGTCGATGGTGTAGCTCAGCGTCTGGAACGTGTAGAAAGAAATCCCGACGGGAAGAAGGAAATTGTAGGCGGGAACCTCCTTGAAAATGTTGAATTTCTCGAAGAAGAAATTGACGGTGTCTCCGAAGAAATTGAAGTACTTGAAGAAGAACAGCAACCCGAGGTTGGTACCCAGCGACAGGATCAGAAGCAGTTTCCGTACCGACTGTTTCTGGAGTTTGTACATGAGAATCCCGGAAAAATAGTCCACCACCGTGGAAAACATGATGAGGACGATGTACTTGTAGTTCCAGCACATGTAGAAGTAATAGCTGGCCACCAGCAACAGAATCCACCGGTACTTGGGATTCATGGCAAAATACGCCGCTACGACAAGAGGAAAGAAAATGAGAAACTCGAGTGAATTGAATAGCATACCCTACAAATCAATGATTATTTCATGTGACTATCTCTCCAACCGGAGCATCAACCTCCCGGTCTGAATCATTCTGGTTTCGTTGACACCCGAGATCCGGTACAGGTACATGCCATCGGAAAGCCCGGTGTGCCGGAGATCGATGGTGGTGGTGCGATCGTCGAGGCGGACACCGTACACGGTGCGGCCGGTAAGATCGACCAGCTGGAACCTCACCTCCTGGGATGGATCGAAGGATTCGGACAGATCCACCGCCACCTGGTCGGTGACCGGGTTGGGATAGACCCGGATGCCGGACAGAGAGGAAGGATCCTCCACCGCCGTGGCCCGGACCACCGTCACATTGAAGGTCTGGAAGGTGGTGTCGATACCATCCGTGACCCCCAGAGTGACCAGATTGGTTCCCCGGTTGTAGTCCGTGGGCGTTCCGATGAGAACATGGGAAGCCGGGCTGAAACTGAGCCAATCCGGTTTGGAATGGGCATAGTAGGTGAGGTTGTCGTTTTCCTGGTCCGTTGCCGAAATCCCGTAAATGTAGTTGTGACCCACAAAGGCAGTGTCGGCCGGATCGCTGGTCACCACCGGGGCAAAGTTGTAGTACTGTACTTCGATGACAAAGGATTGGAGGTCCTGAGCCGCACCGTCCCACACCCGCAGGGTGACGTTGTTCGGACCGGCATGCGACCGGGAGGGAACCCCGGTGACCAGACCGGTGGAAGCATCCACGGTCATCCAGGAGGGTTTGACGGTGGCCGAGTAGGCAAGCACATCCTCCGGATCCAGATCGGACACCACCATTTGATAGCTGTACGAATGGCCCGATTTGATGGTGGTGGATGGCGTGGACTGAATCTCCGGTGCATGGTTGACCCCCGACACCTCCACCAGGAGAGTGTAGGCATCGGTCGTGTGGCCGTTGGCGGTGACCCTCACAGGCACCTGGAGCTGGCCGTTGAAATTCGTTGCGGGGGTGATGGTCTGACCCACCACGGTGTAATTGGCCCCGGGGATCACGGTCACAGTGGCCCCGACCGGAGCTTTTTCCTGTTCCACAAGCACCAAATCGTCCAAGGTCACTTCGTGGGACTGTCCTTCGGCGATGGTCACCTCCTCCTGACCGATGATCTCCGGAATCCAGTTCACGGTCAGGGTCGTCAGGCTGGTTCCCGATTTGGCAAGCTCTTCCACCACTTTGCCGTTGTCGGTGGCCACAAATTCAACGACCTCCGAACCGCTCCACTGGGGATCCTTGGGCGTGATGGTGGCCACCCGGGACGAATTGATGGTGACCGTGAAATGGGTGGGTGTGGGAACCACCGTCCAGGTGATGTCCGCATCCAGGTCCTCCACATCGTACACATACCCGTCCAGGGAAAGGGTGTTGAATGCCTCACCCCTGTCCGCCTTCTGTTCCGGGATCTGGGTGACCATCGGCGCCGTGTTGTAATTGTTGATGGCCTGGAACCACAGGTCCGCCATTTTATCATAGGCAACCTGCCCCGGATGAACCTGATCCATGAGCTCCGTGGAATAATTGATGCCTGCATCACACTCCATATCGACCATTACCAAATGGTCTCCTGTTGCTTTTCTGCTATCCACCAGGTTCTTTATATGCATGTTGAAAGTGGGAACCCTGGGGTCTGCTCCACAGGCATAGCCTTGGCGGCTGATGATCTGGGCCACAAACACAACCACCGGATTTCCCCGGCTCGTTTCGTAGTCATCGATGGCATCCAGAATGCGGGCCACATCGGCCACGGAGTTGTAATCATTGGCCAGAATGTCGTTGGTTCCAATGTGAAGGAGCACAATGTCCGCTCCATAGGTATTCATGTATGGGCCGGGAGTGATGTAGCCCGTATGGGTCGATGTTCCGGTTTCCATGAGCGTGGCCAGATCGCTGTCCCGGATCCCGGAAAAGCCTGCA
>JAWKKO010000024.1:0-56471 GCA_041393235.1 Bacteroidales bacterium | reverse complement strand
GGTGTTCCAGTAGCCGCCCCAGCTGAAGGTGCCGGCGGAGCCCTGTCCGCCCTTGGCCTGCCCTTCCGGGGTGATCACCTGGAAGGCGAGGCTGAAGTGGGCGTCGGGTTCTTCGCCCCAGATGTCGCCGATCTGGTTGCTCAGGATCACGTCCACGGTGGTTCGGCTCAGGAGCCGGATGCCGTTGTATTCGCCGCCGTTCAGGTACATCTGCAGGAAGACGGCGTAGTCCTTGATGGTGCTGGTGAGTCCGGCCCCTCCGGCAAAGTAGGTCCGGGCGCCGGTCACGGGGTAGTTCACCTCAAAGCCGGGAGTCGTGAAATTCTTCCATTGTCCGTCCACCGGGTACTGCACCTTCACCAGCCGGGAGGCGGCGCTTGTCGGGAAGTAGAAGCGGGTGTCGGTCATCCCGAGCGGATCAAAGATCCGGGTTTTCAGGAACTGGTCGAAGGGCATGCCCGAGACAAGCTCGATGAAGTAGCCCAGCACGTCCAGTCCCTCGCTGTAGTTGTACTGGGTGCCCGGGTGGAAATGCAGGGGCATGGTGGCCAGCTTCGGGATGTTCGTGTCCAGGGTGACGGCCTCGGCGGTGAAGGCATCCACGATGCCGGCTTTCTCGTAGATGAGGCGGAAGCGCTCGTCCGGATCGATCATCCCGTAGCCGATGCCCGAGGTGTGGCTGAGCAGCTGGCGGATGGTGACCGGGCTCTTCACGGGTTCGCCGGTCCAGCTCGTGTCTGCGTAGTTGAAGCCCGTGAGCACCTTGGCTTCGGCAAAGGCAGGGATCCACTTCGAAATGGGATCGTCGAGCTGGAACCTGCCTTCTTCCCAGAGCATCATCACCGCGGTGGCCGTGATGGCCTTGGTCTGGGAGGCGATGCGGAACAGATCGTCCCGGCGCAGGGGTCGGGCCGCTTCCGTATCGGCCATGCCGTAGGCCTTCCACAGGGCGATCTTCCCGTCACGGGCGATGAGGGCCACGGCACCGGGCACCTGCCCGTCTTTCACGGCCTGAGCGCACATCCGGTCGATTCTTGCGATGCGTTCGGGGGACAGGCCCACCACCTCGGGTCCCACCTCGGCAAGGGGCGGACTCTGGCGGATGGAGGCGGTCTGGGCAAGCAGGGCGGCGCTGCACAGAACGGCAAACAGCAGGACGGAAATGCGTTTCATGGGCAATCGTTTGAGGTCAGGACGTGGAATTCGGGAGCGAAAAGGTAGAAAATCCTTTTCAATCCCCAAAGCGTTTCTTCGCATCTTCCAGCATGGCCACCGTGGCGGTTGCCCCGCAGCGGGTGCAGCCCGCTTCCCGCACGGCCAGGAGCCCGTCGAGGCTGCGCACCCCGCCGGCGGCCTTGAGCTTCACCTTCGGCCCGATGCTGGCCTTCATGAGGGTGAGCACGGGGATGGTGGCCCCCTGGTAGTTGTAGTTGCCGTCGGGCTGCTTCACAAAGCCGAATCCGGACGAGGTCTTCACGTAGTCGGCCCCCACCTCGGTGCAGATCTCGCAGAGCCGGACGATGTCCGCCTCCCGGGTCACGAAATCGGTCTCGAAGATCACCTTCACGATGGCCCCGTGGCTGTGGCAGGTGCGGGTGACCAGCTCGATCTCTTTCCGGATGTAGTCCCAGTCGCCCTGCAGGGCCTTGCCGATGTTGATGACCATGTCGATCTCCACGGCCCCGTCGAGGCAGGCCCGCTCGGTTTCGAAGGCCTTCACGCTGAGGGAGGAGTTGCCGGCGGGAAAGCCGATGACGCAGCCCACCAGCACGTCGCTGCCCTGCAGCAGCTCGACGGCCCGGGGGACCATGTAGGGTTTCACGCACACCGAGGCCACGTGGTGGGTGCGGGCGATGGCGCAGCCCTCTTCCAGGTCGGCGTCGGTGAGGGTGGGATGCAGGAGGGAATGGTCGATCATTTTTGCCAGTTCGGCAACGCTCGGTTCTTTCATGTTCGTTGGTTTGATTGTGTATGATATCGTGTCGAATGTTTCTCTCAAAGGTTCCGGTACAGGCGCAGCAGTCCGGTCACCCAGGCGGCGTCGTGGGGGATCCAGTCCTCGTCGGTGAAGGAATGGGGTCCGTCGTTGGCCGCAAGCGGGGCCACGTCGTAGACGAACTGCTTCCCGGTGCCGAAGCCGTTGCAGATGCTGCCCCGGGTCTGGAACCAGGTGCCGGCCCAGTCGCGTCCCACCCCGCAGATCATGCTCACGGGCAGGGCCACCCCGGGCTCCATGTCCCGGCTGTAGACCTCGCAGCCCAGGCGCATGTTGTCCAGGGTGAGTCCGGCGTTGAGTCCCGCCAGCCACTGCAGGTTCCCGTATGCCAGGGGCAGCAGCGCGGGATCGTCCAGCACCCGGGCCAGCTCCAGGGCCAGGGCGGCGGTGTAGCCGTAGATGGCGTTGGTGCCGTGGAAGGTGCCGCAGAACCAGATGGGTCCCTCCTCCCCGAAAATGCCCAGTGGCACCAGGTGAAAGGGGTTGGCGGCGCAGGCCGGCTTCAGGTAGCCCTCGCTGAAATCCGCCAGCATCTGCCGCCAGGCGGGGGCGTCTTCGTGCTCCGGCCAGCGGTCCAGCATGGCCATCACCGGCATCAGGTAGTTGGGGAAGAAATCCCCAGGTCAGTTCCGAAATCAAGCCTGGCGATCCCGTGCCGCCAGGCGCTTTCGCTGTGGGGCAGGGAGGGGAATTCCACGAAATGTCCATGGTATCCGGCCTCGGGCCGGTCCGCGGGGATCTGCCGCGAACGGAGCTCCCGGGCCCGGGCCACACAGTAGTCTTTGTCGGCCTCCGCCCCCGTGCTGAGCCAGCGTTCGAAGCCGGCCCAGAGCAGCTGCACCACCTGGCGGGTGGGCCATTCATCGGCGGGGATGGGCGTGTCCCCGGGCAACCCGCGCTGGAGGAATTGAAAGCCGTAGGCTCCCAGGGGTTTTGCTGTAGTTTGCAGCCAGGCAAAGGCTTTGGCGGCCGCCTCCCCGTAGCGTATCTTCCGGGCGGGGTAGGTGTCGGGCAGGATCCGCCCGGCCCGGCTCAGCGCCACCACCGCTTTCATGGCGTCCTGGGGAAGGATGTCGTGTTCGTGTCCCAGGAGGTCGTGGCTCATGGCCCCCTCCGGGTAGCCCAGCTCCGGGCCTTCTCCTGGGTGAGCACCAGGTAGTCGCTGCCCACGGTGATTTGTTCCAGGATCCGCTGTTTCATTTCCGGGGACAGGCGATCGCCGGGTTCTTCCAGCAGCTCGCAGAGGGCGATGACCATGGCGCTCTGGGAGCAGCTTTCCACCCAGAGGGTGCCGGCGTCCTGCCATCCGGCGGGACACTTGGAGAATTTGCGGCGGCGTTCCAGATTGTCCACCGTGGCCAGCTCCACGGTCCGGTCCCAGAGGACGTTCCGCTTCACCTCCAGCCCGCGGCTCGCAAAGACTGGCCGGCGGCCGTCCAGGAGGGTCAGCTCGTACAAACCTTCGTCCAGGCCCGCCTCGAATTCCGCCACCCACCAGTGGCTGCCCCAGCGTTCGCCCCAGTACGGGCAGGGGGTCGTTTGTTTCCGGCCGTCGCCTTGGGTGAGTCGCATCGTCGCCTCCCCGCCGAGCAGGGTCCGTTTGGGCAGGCGGACCACGACGCGCACGGGCAGGGAGGGCTCGTAGCCCACCTGGGAGTAAAGCAGTCCGGCCGGACCGTCCTCTGGGCGGTAACCCTCGCCGAGGAAACGGTCCAGGGGGAGACCCTCCGCGGTGGAGTGACCCTTTTTGGATCGCCCGTCTGTGGAGCGTCCGTCCGTGGAGCGACTGTCTGCGGAGCCTCGTCGGCGGGTCCGCACGCGGGAAGAAGCGAGGCCGCCGCCGCGCCGGCGGAGACCCGGGTGGCGGAACGAAGGAAGCTCCGCCGGTTGAAGGATCGGGATCGGGGTTGGGTCATGGTCGTTCGATCAATAGAAATGCTGGTTGCCGATGGGATAGCTCTCGGTGTTGCAGTAGAGCCGGGAGTAGATGTTCAGGAGAGGATGGCTGGTGGTGAACTTGATGCAAATGCGCAGGACGGGGGCGCCTTCGGCCACCTCCAGCAGGCGGGCCACTTCGCCGTCGGCGGCCATGGCGTGGAGCTCCTGGCTCGATCTGGTGATCTCGATGAGGTGGCGGCGGCTGAGGGTCCGGAAGAAGGAGCCCTCCACAAAGTCCTCCTGCAGAAAACGGTCCAGGCCGGCGTCGGCGAACCATTCGGAGGCCACCATCACGGTCCGACCCTTGATCTTGCGCAGGCGGCGGAAGTGGATGCAGGGGCGGGCCAGCTCGGCCTCGCTCACGGGGAAGGTCAGGTCGCGGGGCCATTCGACCCGACCCGGCGGGGTGAGCATCTCGGTCTCCACCCCTTCCCCAGCGGCCTCGGAGAAGCCCTGGATGGACAGAAGACCCAGGGCCTTGCGCCGCTCGGTGACCACGCTCCGACGGCCGCGGGTGCGCTCGATGAAGCCCTCCTTCACCAGCTCGTCCAGGGCCCGGCGGGCCGTGGTGCGGGTGATGGTGAAGTCCCGGCAGAGCTCGTTTTCCGAGGGGAGCAGGTCCCCCACCCGGTAGTGTCCCTGCTGGATCCGCTCCTTGAGCAGGCGGTAGATGAGCCGGTAGCGCGCTTCTTTCATGATGCAAACCTAGCACAAATAACTTGTACGTACAAGTTTTCGGGGCAGAAAAAAACCGCGGGATGCCGGGCTGCCAAGAGGCTTCGAAAAGCACAAGCCCGTCCCGCGGTTGGGAGGAAGCGGTCCCCGGCCTCGATGCTCAGGGTGTGCCGGCGGAATCCGCTTCCGTGTCGTCGAATTTTTCCTGGAACTTCCGCTTCCAGCGCTCGTGGGCGGCGTGGTGGGGATGGTTCTTTGCCAGGTGGGGATGGGCGTGGGCGCTGTGTCCGTGCCCCGGGTGCATGCCCGAGAAAAGGATCTTGGACAGCACCAGCAGCCCCAGGGTCTGCCAGTAATTCACTTCAGGGCCCTGGAAGAGGTCCGGCACCAGCCAGTTCCAAAGCCACATCACCGCGAAGGTGAAGGCCACCAGGCCCAGCAGTCCGAAGACCGCGTATTTTCCATAATGCACTGCTCGATTCGTTGCCATATCTATTGGTTTTTCAGTTGTTCGTACAAGTCCCGCAGCCGCTCCCTCAGGGCCAGCACCGCGTACCGCTTCCGCGACAGCAGGGTGTTGATCCCCTCGCCCGTGACCTCCGCGATGGTGGCGAAGGGCACATCCTCGAACTCATGGAGAATGAAAACCTCCCGCTGGGCCTCGGGCAGATCGTCCAGTCCGGCCTCGATGGCCTCCCAGATCACCTCCCGCATGTACTCGTCCTCCGGACTGTGGGTCAGCGCGGGCAGGATTTCCTCCAGCATCAGGGGTCCCTCCTCCCCGTCCCCGGAGAGGCGGCTTCCGGAGAAGCGCTCGGGCCGTTTCTTCCGGAAATGATCCGTGATCTTGTTCCGGGCCACCGTGAAGAGCCAGGAGCTCACCGACCCCACCGACCGCAGGTCATCGAATCCGGCCGTGAGCTGATAGAGCACCTCCTGGAGGATGTCCTCGGCGTCGTCCCGGTCCTTCACCCGCTGGCGGATGAAGCCCAGGAGCCTGCCCTGCTCCTCGCGGATCAGTCCGTCCAGGTATGTGCGTTCGGCGGCGGTCATGCTTCGTTGGTTTGCGACTCACTCTTGGAGACGATCCAGTATAGGGAATATTTTACCCATCGGGGAAACTTTTTGCATTTCTTTCCGTATCCATCCCTAGCCCCGTCCACAAAACCGCATTCATGTTTTTGGACAAGATCATTGGACCCCCGGAGTCATACTCCCTGCAAGCCAGAAGCCTCAACGCCGTGCTCTTCGTGACCTTGCTCACGGGGATGATTCTCTTTGGGGTCAATTCTTTCCGCGCCATCGGTTCCGATTCCAAAGCCGAGATCCTCGCCCTGACCGGTCTGGCGGCCCTGGTCTACTGGTTGTCGCGGAGAAAACCGAACCAGCGTCATGTGATCCTGCTTTTCTACCTCATGGAAATGGTGGTGATCGTCTACGTGTGGCGCTTCTTCGGCGGATTCAGCGGTCACACCGTGATCTTTCTCCTCGCCTACGCCTCCATGGCTCCCATCATCACCCGGGGCGTGGTGCGGCACATCGTTTTGTGGAGCCACATCTTCCTGGCGCTGAGCCTGGTGTTCATCGAAGTCCACTATCCGGGCATTCCGGCCTATTTCGTCAGCCGGGAAGAGGAGATCTTCGACACGTTTTTCATCTATGTGGGTGTGTCGCTGGGACTGGTCCTGATCGCCGCCCTGCTCCAGATCAACCACACCCGGCAGCAGCAGAAACTGGAGGAGCTCAACCGGTCCAAGGACCTCTTTTTCTCCATCATCGCCCACGATCTGAAGGCTCCGCTGGGGAGCCTCACCGAACTCGGGGAGATCATCCACCTGCAAAACAAGCAACTGGACGAACGCACCCGGGAGGAGATCCAGGAGGTGATCTACCACGCGTCCAAGCACACCTACGATCTGCTCGACAACCTCCTTCAATGGTCCCGCGTGGAGACGGGCAGCCTCCAGCCCCAGCCCAGTTCCTTTCCCGTGGCCGATCTGGTGGAAAGCTGCCGGGGACTGTTCCGGCAAATGATCCGGGGCAAGGAACTGCAACTTGAGCTGGATCTGGAGAAGGGACTCCGGGCCTGGGCCGACATGCACATGATCCACACCGTGGTGAGGAACCTCTTGTCCAACGCCATCAAGTTCACGCCGGATGGCAAAACCATCACCATCCGCAGCCGTCGCATCGGTTCCGAAGTCCTGCTGGAAGTCACCGACCAGGGAACCGGCATCGATCCGGCTGCACTGGAGTCACTCTTTCGGCTCGAATCGAAGCACATCCGGCATGGCACCCGGGGTGAAAAAGGCACGGGCCTGGGCCTCAAGCTCAGCCATTCCTTCGTTGCCCGCAACGGGGGGCAGCTCCGGGTGCGGAGCACGCCCGACCAGGGAAGCACCTTCGAGCTCCGCCTGCCTGCCCCGACGGATGGTTCCGTGTGAGCATACCCTGGAAAATCAGGGTCAAGGATTGTTGTCCGGACCCCTCTGTCTTTTCCGACTTTTTCCTATCTTTGAACGAATCCCAACAACGAAAAAAGCCACATGTTTGGGGACAAGATCATCGGTCCGTCCGAAAAATACCCGCTCGAGGCGCGCAGCCTCAACGCGGTCCTGTTCGTCACCCTCCTCATCGGGACCATGCTGTCGCTGGCCAACCTGTTCCGGGACGTGGATCAGTTTGCCAAGGTGGGGGTCTGGGTGCTGGCCGGGGTGTCGGGCCTCATCTACGGTCTGGCCCGGCGGATGAAGGACAACCGCTACATGATCATCCCCTTCTACATCTTCGAGATGGTGGTGATCTTTTTTATCTGGCGCTACTTCGGCGGCTTTGCCAGTCCGGCCATCCTCTTCCTCATGGCCTACGCCACCAGCACACCCATCATCACGAAGGGCCGGCTCCGCTACCTCATCCTGGGCGGCCACCTGGCCACGGCCCTGATCCTGTTCTTCCTTGAATTGCGCTTCCCCGATGTGCCCGACGTGTTCGGCACCCACGAGGAGATCCTGGTCGACGCCCTGTTCGTCCTCATCTCCATCTCCACGGGTCTGGCCGTGGTGGTCAGCCTCCTCATCCTCAACCACCAGCAGCAGCAAAAGAAACTGGAGCAGCTGAACCGCTCCAAGGACCTGTTCTTTTCCATCATCGCCCACGACCTGCGGGGTCCCCTCGGCGGCCTCTCCCAGCTCGGGGAGCTCATCTGGCGCCGGCACGAGCAAATGGACGAGGCCAGCAAGCGCGAGCTCCTCGACGTCATCTACCAGGCGTCCAAGCAAACCTACGATCTGCTCGACAACCTCCTCCAGTGGTCCCGCGTGGAATCGGGTCGGCTCGATCCCCAGCCCCAGCCCTTCCGGGTCGACGGTCTGGTCGAAAACAACATCAGCCTGCTGGGGGAACAGCTCGAGGTGAAGCACCAGACCGTGGTGCGCGACCTGGAGGAGGGGCTCACGGCCTATGCCGATGTGAACATGATCAACACGGTGCTGCGGAACCTGATCTCCAACGCCATCAAATTCACCGCCGACGGGGGCGTGATCACCGTGCGGGGACGGAAACGGGGCGAGTGCACCTGCCTGGAGGTCATCGACCAGGGCACGGGCATCGAGGAGAAGGCACTGAAAACCATCTTCCTTCTGGAAAACAAGTACACCCGTCCGGGCACCAACAAGGAGACCGGCACCGGCCTGGGCCTCAAGCTCTGCCACTCCTTCGTCATCAAGAACCAGGGCCGCATCACCGTCCAGAGCGCCGTGGGCGAAGGCAGCAATTTCCGGGTGGAGCTGCCGGGAACGGCCACGGGGGTCGTTGGGATGAATTAGGGATATTGAATCAACGGGGTCTATCCCATCCAGGTTCGCCAAGTCAATGATCAGAGTATCTTTGTTTTCAATCTACTCCGGCAGGAACCCCTCCCGATCCAGGCTCCGAAGCAAGGCTTGCCGCAGGTGTTTGTTTTGAAGATCCAACACATATTGCCTTCCGCCTTTCACCAGGGGCCGTATGAACCCAAGCGTGCGCAATTGCCGGATTTGCCGGGAAACTTCCTGGGAGTGTTTTCCCTGAAAAAGGGAATGAAAATCCTCAGCCGTGGCAAGGGATTTCTTGGCCGTGATTACCAACATGTCCCGTTGAAGGGAAGAAACCTGACGCTGCTCCAGGCAATCTCGAATGGCTGGACCAAAAAGGCGATCGACAAGATAGGCATGATCCGACAGACGATCCATGTGGATCATTTGCGTCTTCAAACCTTGCAGCATATACGAACACCATCTCTCCATCCCATCCGGCTCACCCTTGTCAGCATCAGAAAGTGCACGATAATAGGCCATCCTGTCCTGGTTGAACACAGCCGCCGGGTCCAAAATACGCCGGCCTTTCATGATGTACCCGCACCGATGCAGGATCGCATAAGTCAGAATTCGTGCCGTCCTGCCATTTCCATTGGAGAACGGGTGAATCCAGACAAACCGGTGATGAAACTGTGCAATCCGGATCAAATCATACTTCCGGGATACGGATCGATTCATGAAGTCAAATAGCTCCTGCATCAATCGAGGAATCTCCCAGGGAGGAGGAGGCAAATGCGATGAATGTGCGATCCCCACCTCCTCGTCCCTGTAAGATCCCGCCCGGTGATCTCCATCCCCATGGGGAGGTGGCCGGAGTCCTTCCATGACCTGGAAATGAATCCGTTTCACGTAGGCATCATCCAGTCGATCATAAGGATTCGCTTCCACTTCTTCCAAAACCCTCTCCATGTTCCTGATTTCTTTCACCCCTTCCGATGGGGAGATGGATCCGGCAGGCTCAGCTTCAAGCAATTCGAGGAAGGTGGTATGATTTCCCTCAATCCGAGCCGAATGTACACTTTCGATGGTATGAAAAAGTGATACCATCTGATCGAATACAACAGGGTTCGTTTCTGAGTGAACCTCTTTTTGCCGCAAATTCTCCAAATCAATAATGAGATCAGTGAGGCCGGAGGCAAATTCAGGCGTTACCAGCCGGAGGGGAAAGTGGGTGAATTCAGGAAATGGCATGCGGCTCACTCTAGCAGACGATGTAACAAATGGTTAAAAGATATGTAACAAGTCCAAACCTTTAATGTCTATTATTAAACTATTTACAAAGCTAAGAAAATTAGATTTATGTAACAACTATGTCGATGACCAAGTAACAAAATGGCTTGAAATCAATACCAATAGGGATTGTTCACCATCACACTGATTTCGTGCTCAAAAAATACAAGCGCCCAAATCTTCTCCTTCACCTCCTCCCGTAAGAACTGATAGGTGCCCTCGGTAACCAAATCCATCTGAATATGATCGCTGACTTCCCCCTGCCCTTTCACCGGCAAAATGGAGGGGGCTCATCGCTCTGGATTACAGAGCAATACTTCAAAGTTGAATTTCGAGTAGTTCTTGCCTAAGATTGTGCAAGGCTTGTTCAATCTTCTTGTTTTGCTTGGCGCTTGGTTTTTTGATACCGGTTGCATACTGGCTGACCAGGCTTTGGTTCATACCGGTCAGCCGGGAAATTCCGGACTTGGTGAGGATTCCGGAAAACCATTCAAACAGGGAGACGACATCGACTTTGTAGGTCAATTCGTAATCTCCCCTGAATGTCTCGGGAATTTCCTCCCCTTCTTCCTCCATTCCTTCCAGATGGAATTTCACTGCTTCCTTTATTTCCTCTTTTGTTGCCTGGAGGGTTGATGCACATGGAATACATCCGGACAGGAAAAGAATCCCATCCAATGAAATCCCCCGGATGAGATCACAATGGAATCAGGATGTAACAATCTGCATTTGTACATGTAACAAACACCTTGCGCATACTACTCTTACTGAGCATTTTACAAAGTTGTACGTTCCTGAATTATGTAACAAATAATAAATCGAGTTGTAACAATTCCACCGAAAGGCCCGCTTGGAGAATTGTTACAGTCGGATGGAAAGGTCCAGACTTCCGCCCAGTCCCAGATGGACGATCTTGTGAAGGGTGGAAAGGCGAACTTCCTTCACATCGTTCTCGATCTTAGAAATATAGGATTTTGTGGTACCCACTTTTTCAGCAAGTTCAGCCTGGGTCATGCCCCATCCAAAAAAAAACGCAGGTCCGAAAACCTGCGCTTTGCATTCTTTATACCCTCGGCGACCCGGGATCCCCTACCGCACCCGTTTCGGATACGGCGGGCGGACCGGCTCTGCGGGCGGAGCGGATTTGAGCTGTCCGAGTGCCACCTCGATGGCTTTTTCCAGCTGGGGGTCGCCGCCGGCGATGACCGCTGCGGGGGTTTGCTCCACCTCGATGTCGGGATGGATGCCCACGTTCTCCACGATGAAGCCGTCGGTGGTCCAGATGGCCACGTTGGGAGCGGTAATGTAGCCGCCGTCCAGCAGCTCCGGGAAGCCAAGCACCCCCACGAGTCCGCCCCAGGTGGTCTTGCCCACCAGGGTGCCCACCTCAAACTTGCGGAACATGTAGGGCAGCATGTCGCCCCCCGATCCGGCGTTCTCGTCGATGATCATCACCTTGGGTCCCTGGATGGAGGCCGCGGGCGATTTCACGTCCTTCGTGTAGCGCATGGTCCAGTGGGCCTGGTAGGGCCGGCGCAGGATGTCGATGTAGTAATCGGCCAGGAGTCCGCCCCGTTGCTGTAGCGCTCGTCCACGATGATGGCCTGGCGGTTCGCCTGGGGGAAGAAGTAGCGCTTGAAGTGGCGTGTCCGGCTCCCGCCGTGTTGGGCACGTACACATAGGCCACTTTCCGTCGGTTGCCTCGGTGACCATGGCAGGTTGCCTTCCACCCAGGCCCGGTTGCGCAGGGCGGATTCGTCGCCCACCGGCTCCACCCGGATGTCCCGCGAACCGCTGCCGTCGGGCGAGGGTCCCACTGTCAGCACCACGATCTTCCCGACCGTGTTCTCAAAGGGAGCGTACAGGTTGGTGGCCGCCGTCAGGGGCTCCCCGTCCACCGCCAGGAGGTACTCCCCTTCCTTCACGTTCAGACCGGGTTCGGTCAGGGGCGAACGCAGCTCGGGGTTCCAGTTCAGTCCCGGGAAGATCCGGGTGATGCGGTAGCGGTTGTTCTCCACGGCGAAATTCGCCCCCAGGAGTCCGACCCCCACCTCGCCGTTGGCTCCCAGCCGGTCGCCTCCGCCGCCCCGGTGGTGTCCCACCGAAAGCTCGGAACACATCCACTGGATCACCCGGTTCAGGTCGTCTCGTGTCGCCAGATCGGGCAGGAAGTCCGCGTACTTCTCCTTCATGGCGGTCCAGTCGGCCCCGTGCATGCCCGGGTCATAGAAATAGTCCCGGTTCACCCGCCAGGTCTCGTCGAAAATCTGCGGCCATTCCTCGGCCGGATCCATTTTCACCTGGATGTCCTGGATCTTCAGCATCCCCTTGCCGTTGGGCTTCTGCCCGGCATCCACGATGGTCCACGCGGGACCGTTGCGGAACAGCATCTTCTTGCCGTCGGCCGAGAGAACGAAGCCGTCCATTTCGGTGACGTCCTCCTCCTTCTGCTCCTTCAGGTCGTACTTCACCAGCATTCGTTTGCCGGCCTCCGCCTTGATGAACAGCAGGGTGTGGTCGTCGGCCGAGGCCAGGTTGCCATAATCCCCGGCCTTCACCGGCAGGGGCACGATCCGCTCCAGGATGCCCTCGAGGTCGATCCGGAGCAGGTCCTCGGCCGGACCGGTGGCTTCCTCTTTCTTGTTCTTCCGGCCCTTGGTTTCCACGGCAGCTTCCGGAGCCTCCTCCTTCTTCACCTCCTCCTCGTCGCTTTCGCGCCGGAAGGGCGAGGTGGTCTCCGCAGACAGGGTGACCAGGTAGATGTTCCGGGTCATCTCCATGTCGGCGCTGGACTGGTCGAACCAGTTGAGCACGGGACCCGCATCGGTGGAGGCGAAGTAATACAGGTACTTCCCGCCCCGGTCGAAGCAGGGCTCGTCCACATCGCTCAGTCCGTCCGACACCGCATGGGACGTCTGCCCGTCCACCGAATACAGGCGCACCTGGTGGAACTGCGAGTCGAGCAGTTTCGTGTAGGCGATCCACTTGGAGTCGGAGGACCAGTCGCTGAACAGGTTCCGGTAGGGCCCCGGGACGTAGTGCTCGTCCTGGTCGATGCGGGTCACCCCGCCGGAGGCCACATCCAGCACGTACAGGTTGCGGCCGTTGTCCACGAAGGCGATCTTCGTGCCGTCGGGCGACCAGCTGGGGAAGGCATAGAACCCGGTCCCCTTCAGACTGTAAGTCTTCACGGGTCCAAGCCCGTCCTGGCTCCCGATGTGCAATTCCACCTCGCCCGATACATCCGAGAAATAGGCCACGCTCTGGCCGTCGGGCGACCAGGCGGGATAGGTCTCATGGGCGTCGGTGCTGTGAGTCAGGTTGCGCGCATCGCCCTTGTCGGCGGGCACGGTGACGATGTCGCCCCGGAAATCGAACACGGCCCGAACGCCACTCGGGGAGATGTGCGCCGCGCGGATGTACTGGGGTCCTTTGACGTAGCGGGGACGCAGCTCCAGGAGGTCGGCGGCGATGCCCACGGTCAGCTTCCGGCTGGCACCGGAGGCGATGTCGTAGGTGTGCAGGTAACCGGCCTGCTCATAGAGGATGGTGTTGCCCTGCAGGGAGGCGCTCAGGATGGGAAAATCCGCATGGCGGGTGAGCTGCTCCACCCCGCCGCCGGCCACATCGTACACATAGAGATTGAATTCGCCGGTCCGGTCGCTCAGAAAATAGATCTTGTTCCCGCTCCACATGGGGTTCACGTCGTTGCCTCCCCCGGCCGGTCGGGGGATCTCCACGGTGCCGTTGTCGGCGAAGGAGAAGATCCAGAGCACCGACTGGGTGCCGCCCCGGTAGTTCTTCCACTGCCGGAACACGGGCTGATTCGGGTTGTAGACCATGCGGCTGCCGTCGGGGGAATAGCAGGCATCGGCCGCGTTGGGGATGACCAGCTCCTCGGGGAATCCGCCCGTCAGGGGCACCGTGTAGAGCTGGGCATAGCGGTTGGTGTGCAGGGTGCGCTGGGTGAGAAAGAGCACCGCGCTGCCGTCGGGGGTGAAGCCCTGGGCCTTGTCGGGCGAGGGATGCCAGGTCAGGCGGGTGGGCACGCCGCCCTCCACGGGCACGGTGAACACGTCGGTGTTGCCGTCGTATTCGGCGCTGAAGGCGAGGGTGCGTCCGTCCGGCGAAAAGACGGGCCAGCTTTCCCGGCCCTCGTCCACGGTGAGGCGGCGGGGATCGGACCCGTCGCGGTTGGCCACCCAGAGGTCGTTGGCATACACAAAGGCAATGTGATCGGCACTCAGTGCCGGCTGGGCGAGCATGCGCGTGTCGTCTGGATTGACGCCCCAGGACAGGGTGCATGTCAGGAAGAGGCCGCCCAGGACCCCTGAAAATCGGAAGAATTTCATCGGTTTGAGGTTTTAATTTCGTAAACTGGGGGCAGCAAACGAGGCAGGTTTGTGGTGGTTACCCGAAAGGTAGGTCTTTTTGGGAAATCCGGCAAAACACGGAACCCGGAAAAAGCCACGACAAAGCCGCTTCCGGTCCCTGACTTTCTCCGGACGCTCCCGGACAGGCAATGGGATCGCCGGTTGCAACGTTATCCGATGGAAGGCACATGAAAGTCTACTCCATATCGCCCTGGGCCTTCTGGGGCATCTTCCTCCTCATCCTGGCCCTGCCGGTATCGCGGCACTGGCGGCTGCTGGTATCGGGCGAGCGCAGCACCGGGGTGGTCACCTACAACGGTCCGGTCGTGCAAACCTACCCCGACGGCAAGAATCACCTCGTGAAATGCAGCGTCGTGGAATTCGAACACGCCGACAGCGTGTGCCAGACGGTGGGACCGCCCAATTTCGAGTACCCCCTGTTCACCGAGGTCCGGGTGGCCTACGATCCGAACCATCCGTCCGAGGCCTGCCTGCTTTGCTTCTCGGGCTTCTACCTCTGGAATTACAGCGTTTTACCCGTGATCCTGCTCGTCCTCTGGCTGTCCTTCTACCTCTCCTACAACCACTACGTGCAGAAACAGCGGTTCCGGTACACGAAGGCGGCGCCGGAGATTGGTCGTCCCAAGGCCGCGAACCCGCCCAAAGGCATCCGGGAAGCGCGTTCGACCCGTCGGGAAACCGCCCAAAAGCCTGCAGGAGGCCGTGAGCCGCCGCATCCGCTTCTGAAAATTTTTATGTCGCGTGCGATCTGTTTCGATAAACTTTCCTATCTTTGTGTCGTGCGCGATATTTTCGCACGTGATATAAAAACACACAAACACAAAATATATGAACGCATCAACCTATGATTTTTCGGCCCAGAGCCTGCAGGGCAAGGAAGTGAAATTGGAGGAATACCGGGGCAAGACCCTGCTGGTGGTGAACACGGCCAGCAAGTGCGGCCTCACGCCTCAGTACGAGGGACTGGAGGCGCTGTACAAGAAGTACAAGGACCGGGGCCTGGTGATCCTGGGCTTTCCCTGCAACCAGTTTGCCAACCAGGAACCGGGCGATGCGACGTCCATTTCCGAGGGCTGCCTGATCAACTACGGGGTCACCTTCCCCATGTTCGCCAAGATCGACGTGAACGGACCCGACGCCCATCCCCTCTACAAATACCTGAAAAAGGAGCTGGGGGGCGTGCTGGGCGGCAAGATCAAGTGGAATTTCACCAAGTTCCTGATCGACGCCGACGGCAAGCCGGTGAAGCGCTTCGCCCCACCACCAAACCGGAGAAGATCGACACCTACCTGTCCACCCGTCTGACATGAGCGACGCCTCCCTTTCCTACGATCAGCTGAAGCTGGAGAACCAGCTCTGCTTCCCGGTGTACGCCGCATCCAGGCTCATCACCCGGGAATACCAGCCCCTGCTCGACCGCCTGGGCCTCACCTACCCCCAGTACCTGGTGCTCATGGTGCTCTGGGAGAAGGACGGGCTCACGGTGAACCAGATCGCCCACACCCTCATCCTCAACACGAACACGGTCACCCCCCTGCTCAAACGCATGGAGGCCCAGGGACTCCTCCGCCGGAACCGCTCCGCCGGGGACGAACGCAAGGTGCTGATCCGTCTCACCGAAAAGGGCCGCTCGCTCCGGGACGATGCCGCCTCCATCCCCGAGCAGTTGGCCCGGGGCCTCATGAACGGACCGATGGACCTGGATCAGCTCCTGATGCTGCGCGACAGCCTGCACATCCTGATCCGGCACATGCAGGAGCGGACTTTGGAATAGCATTTTCAAATTTTGTACCTTTATGCAAAATCAAGATGATGGGAGGACTTGCATTGAATCGTCGGACTCTCGACAGGTACTTCAGACACCTAACAAGGTTGGACAACAATTCGAAAAAGGGTCTAATAATCAAGCTTACTGAGTCTCTTGAATTTGAGTCTTCCTCTGTTGAAGACTTGGAGCACTTATACGGAGCTTGGGAAGATTCAAGAGATTCAGATTCCATTATCAGCGATATCTACAATTCTCGAATCGATTCTACGGATATTGAGAAAATATCATGAAGTATTTGTTAGACACAAATATCTGTATTCATTTCTTTAGAGGGCAATTTGATCTTGATAAGAGATTTCTGGAAGTTGGAATTGAAAACTGTGCGATTTCAGAAATTACCCTCGCCGAGTTAGTATATGGCGCGGAGATTAGCTCAAACCCAGCGAAGAATCACAAACTCATTGAAGATTTTTCGGAAAAAATTACCATTCTCCCAATCATTGAATCAATCTACAGGTACGGAAAGGAAAAAGCCCGATTAAGAAAAAAGGGTGAATTAATAAGTGATTTTGACCTTTTGATTGGTTCAACTTCCATTGAACATGAACTCATAATGGTTACAGAGAATGTAAGGAGTTCGCTCGAATCTCGAAGATTAAGGTTGAAAATTGGATTAATAGATAACTCAGCCTCTTTCTACTTCGTTTGAGGAGTCTCGGAAGAAAGATACGCAAACTCAGTCACAATTCCGGATCCCCAGAAAACAGGGGAAACTGATCGACCACCACCCCGAAAGGAAGCACAAGGGCCAGGCTGATGATCACAGTCTGTCCAACGGACCGGAGGTATTGTCCAGGGTTCAGTTTGTCGTTCGGTCGTTGTCTCATGGCTATTCGGCGAGCGTCAATTCAGGATTTCAAACGGAAAACGCTCTCACAATTGCGCAACGGACTGGGATTCGTTCAATCAACGACAGGAAAATTCAAGGGCCCCGGATTTGCCGGCAGGTCATTCAATTTCCACATACTGCCGCTCCACAAAAAACCGGAATTCATCCCCAACCATCAGAGGAAGGGTATCCCCGACATAATAGAACCCTGTTTCCATTTCCGGCCAGCCATGCTCCGTCAACCAGGACCAGGGGATCCGGCCGATCAGCACGGTCGCTCCGATACCGAGAGGGCGAATGTCTGAAACGGTCACACAATCATATTCCGGTTCTCCGCAGAACACGTAAGTTCCGGCGTCCTCCTGCCGATACAGGCGGAGGTATTGGGTAAATTCCACGGGAAGCAGGTAGGTGCTTGGCTGCCCGGAGAAATTGGAGAGGTGGAATTCGAAAAACACACTGTCTGTGTCGTTGAAAGTGCTGGGGCCTTCCGCCTCATCCACCATCCGGAAATCCACGGAAATGCCCTCCGGCTCCTTTTTGTCACAGCTGCAACCCAGGAGCAGGAGCGCGAACAGGAACCCCGGCAACCAAACCCACCGGGCTACTCCATCCGCCGGAAGTGGTAGTTGTAGTAATCCGGATTGCATGTATTCAAATTCGGGGTATCGTGCCGATCGCTATCAATCAAAAAGGGAAAGGAAAAGGGTGCCGTTCAATGCCTGATATTCCGGATGGAACTGGATGGTCAACAACTTGTAGGGATGGTGGGCTTCCTCCACGATCTCAGAGCAGCCGTACTCGATGAGGGTGTCGTTCCGGATCACCCCGTAGATCCCGAAATTCTTGATCTCCAGGTAATCAGAATCATGTTCGTAGCCCGATCCGCCAATTCCGCCGGAGATATCAAACAACTCCCACATTCCATAGATGTAGCGGTAGTCCTCCGGGATAAGCTCGTCCGGGGAGCAGCGGGTCGGTTCAGAGTCTTTCAGAAACGATTCGATCCGCACCGGTTCTTTCCGGCACGATCCCAGCAGGCCCGCCAGAAGGAGGGCAGGACGAACCCAATGACGACCGGATTTCTCATACCCAAAAGATACAAAATCCGGGGCAAAGGTTGCGGACGATTATTCTGCCGCCCGTTTCAAATCGTTCAGATTCGTTTCGATCCCCTTGTCCAGGTTCTTCTGGAAGGATTTCCGTAACAACCGGGGGAACACCCCCTGCAGGCTCTCTTCCACCCGGATCACCGTGCGGCCGTTCTCCGATGCAAAATACCAATTGTGGATGGCATTGGCCCCAAAGGTTTTGCCGGTCCACCCGAATTCCGACATGGGCTGGTTCGTGTGGATGGTGGAGGAAAAAGACAGGCCGCCGGCCTTCCAATGAAATTCGGCGCCTTCTGCAGGTTCTCCCTCCAATATTGCCGAGGTGACCTCCGATTGCCACGAGGGCCATTCGTTGATTGTGGTGAGGATGTGCCACACCTCCTCCACGGGGGCTTCGATGGTGATTTCCCCCTTCGATTTGACGGGAGCGTTGGTGTTGATGGGCGTTTTCATTTCAAATGGTGGACTTGCCTGGTTTGCACTGACAAAGGATCCGGCCGCCACTGCAATCAGCAGCAGCAATGCCAACAACATGCTTTTTTTCATCTTCCATGATGTGGTATTCGTTCAGCGAATAACCAAACTCGGGCCGAAATGTTCTGTGCATGGCCCGAGTTTGGATGGATCCGGACCGGATCACCCGGCGCCCCGGAGGAACAAAAGGAACACCAGCAACACCAACCCCACCAGAAACGCAATCGTCAGCAGGATCACGTTCCGCCGGCGCCGGCTGTGGTAGGCGGCCAGACCGGCACCGGTGAGGGTTTCCTCCTCGGCATCCCGCATGCACTGCTCCAGCTGCCGGATCCGGAAATTGTGCTGTCCGACCTGCACCCGGGCGCTCAACACGAAACTCAACACGATCCCCGCTGCCAGAACCAGCACATCATCGGTTTGCATGGGCGGCACCGCCCCGTATTTCCGGACCAGGTACACGAGGGAACCGATGACGAAAAACAGGGCCGACGACAGGGCGCTCACGTAAAGGGAAGGGAGGTAGTGCCTGCCCGAATAGTCCAGGGTTGTCCGGAGGCCCTCCAGGACGCTGCGGGTTCCGTCGCCGGCACCGGGCAGGTTCCACAGGGCCCGGAGCTGCCAGGCCATCCCCAGCGCGAGCACCGGAACCAACCCCCACCCGCCTGCCATCCCCCGGGTACCACCGGTAGCGCCGAACAGCAGGACGGCCAGCGCCGCAAGGAGGATTCCTTTGAACCCAACATCGAAGAGCAATCCCTTCCGGAAGCCCGATCGCAGGTTCCGGGACGAAGCCTTCAGAAATGTTCCGATTTCCTCAGCGCCGAGGGTGCAGTCGCGGAGACCCGGCTCGCTTTGCCAGGCGCGTTTGTACGATTCCAGATCAATTTCGTGCATGTCCTTGAAGTTTTTCGATGAGGGTGGCCAGCCGGGCCTTGATCCTCACCAGTTTCACACTCACATTCTTTTCGCTAAGTCCCATCGTGTCGGCGATCTCCCGGTACGGGATCTGGTCGAGCCAGAGCAGGATGACGGCCCGGTCGATTTTGTTCAGCTGCGCAATGGCCCGATACAGGATCCGGATCTCCTCGGAGGCATCCATGGAAGCATCCGGGTCGAAGGACGGGATGCGGGGTTCGGCCCGATCGCCCGTCCAGGGAGCCTTCTTCGTGGCGGAGATGGCGGTGTTCAGCGCCACCCGGTACATCCAGGTCGAAAAGGAGGACTCGCCCCGGAAAGAGCCGTAGGATTTCCACAGCTGCAGGGTGATCTCCTGCATCAGATCCTCGCGATCGGACCGGTTCCCCGCATAGAGAAAAACGATCTTGTGCAGGATCCCCTGGTGTTCTTCCACCCGGGCGATGAATTCCTGTTCCTTGGGGTCGTTGCGTTTCATGGGGAGTCCTCCCTCCGGAAGGCAAGATAGGCAATGCCGTGCTCATTCATGGGATCCGGTGTTTGATGTTCAGTTTCCCTGTAAGTCTCCCGTCGGAACGATTCCCTACACCCGGGCCGGAAAAAATCCTGTTGATTTTCCCTTCCGCATGTCGTACATTGGGGATCACAACCACAAAACCGACCCGATGATCCGTTATTTCTCCGTCCTGTTCTTCGCCCTCATGGTGCTCATGAATTACCTGGCCAACGCCCTGCCCCTCAACGGAAAAACCACGGGCGAACTCTCGGATGCCTACCCCAACCTCTTCGTCCCCGCCGGCATCACCTTTTCCATCTGGGGCGTCATCTACCTGCTGGTGGCCGTTTATTGCCTGGTCCAGTTCCAGGCCCGGTTCCGGGAGACCGCGACCCAAATCAGTTGGCTGTTCATCGCCTCCTGCATCCTCAACGCGGCCTGGATCTTTGCCTGGCACTACCAGAAGCTTGGGATTTCCCTGCTCGTGATGCTGGGGCTTCTGGCCACCCTCATCGCAATCAACCTGCAGCTGAAGGGACTGCCCGCCGGCATCCTCAAAGCCACCTTCGGCGTCTATCTCGGGTGGATCTGCATCGCCACCATCGCCAATGTCACCGCCGTTCTGGTCCACGCGGGATGGAACGGCTTCGGTCTGTCGCAGGAAAGCTGGACCATCCTGATGATCGCCACCGGTACCCTCATCGTGGCCGCCACCATCCTTCGCATCGACAACCCCTACATCGGTCTCGCCGTCATGTGGGCTTTCCTGGGCATCATCCTGAAACGCAACGACGACTACCGGAGCATCGTCCTGGCCGCAGTGGCCGGAATCCTTCTGGTGGCGGCTGCGACGGCCTTCAAATTCTTTGTCCGGAGGCTAGGCGCCATCCTCACCCTCGCCCTGGCCCTGCTTCTGGTGCCGTCGGCCTGTACAAACCCAGGCGGAGTCGGGTCGAACGCGAAGAACGGGGCCGCTTCGGATGACGGGTCCGCCGCCGGATCCGAGGTCTGGATCCAACTCTTCAACGGCGAAAACCTGGACGACTGGACCCCCAAGTTCACCCACCACGAGCTGGGAGAGAATTTCCGCAACACCTTCCGGGTCGAGGACTCCCTCCTGGTGGTCTCCTACGAAAACTGGGAAAACTTCGACGGGGAATTCGGGCACCTGTTCTACAAGCAGCCCTTCTCCCGGTACAAGATCCGGGTCGAGTACAAATTCTTCGGCGACCAGGTGCCGGGCGGCGCCTCCTGGGCCTACCGCAACAACGGGATCATGCTCCACTGCCAGCCACCGGAAAGCATGGGCCTGGATGCCACCTTCCCCGTGTCCATCGAAGCCCAGTTGCTGGGTGGGGACGGGACCAACGAGCGGACCACCGGTAACGTGTGCACCCCGGGGACCCACATCGAGCTCGACGGCACCCTATACACCGACCATTGCTTCAGCTCCTCCTCCAACACCTATCCGGGCGATCAATGGGTCCGCTTCGAGGCCGTAGTCCTGGGCGACAGCATCATCCACCACATCGTGGAAGGCGACACCGTGCTCACCTACACCCATCCGGTCACCGGCGGCTACGCCACCCCCGACGAAGCTCCCTACCCGGAAGGCATGGCCCTGACAAAAGGCTATATCTCCATCCAGGCGGAATCCGGTCCCACCGCCTGAAAATCGAGCTGCTGATCTGAGCGAAAAGTAGCGACTCAGTTCATCGCCTTCAGCACCTTTTCCAGGAGCCGGTTGAATTCCGCCGGCTTCTCGATCATCGGATAATGCCCTGCTGCAGGGAGGAATTCCACCTGGAAACCCTGCTTGCAATGAGCTTTCAGTCCGGTCTCATTCGTTGGTGGGGCGTCGCTGTTGATCAGAAACAGCCGGTAGCAAGCTGCTCCAACCGCTGTGCATCCTCGGAAGAATAGTGGATTTGGTGCATGCAGGTTTCATATCCGACCACGGGATCGTTTCGATGCAAAATCCGACTTGACCCGGTCCTTCACCTCCCGGGCTGTGGTGGGGTGAAACAGCATCCAATCCGGTTGTGGCAGGGCTTCGCTTACTTTTAACTTTTCCTGCCGTGGAAAGAATTCCTCCATTTCCCGGATCTGTTCCGGGCAAAGGCAACGTCGTGATGAGCTTGAAATTGTCCACCCCACAAGGCCAAGGATTCGCGGATTGTTGGTCAGTGCGGTTTCCAGGATGATCTCACGCCATGGAATGACCGATGAGGACGACATTCCGAAGGTCCATCGCATCCAGGAAGGCAATGACATCCCGGGCATTCTTCCACGGCCTCAGAGGGTCCGTTCGGCACTGGATTTGCCGAAGCCCGGTAGGTCCATGGCAAATTGCCCGGTACGCCTTCGAAAAACGATCCACCTGGTGTTTCCACTACAACCCGTCAATGCACCATCCATGCAAAAGAAGGGTTGTGTCGCCCTGCCCTTTGTTGGAAATAATTGATTTCGACCTTTTTGTTCTGGATTGTCACTTGCTTTGCTTCCATCTTTTCTGATTCATTAGAAATTGAATGTGAAGCAAAGAAAACAGGGCAGGGCATGACAACCTCTTTGTCAGGGGTCTTGAACAATTGTGGGAACGTGCGGCCCATGCACGGGTCGGCTCAATTTACGTTAGATGTGATTCAATATCCTTCCTTTGATGAAGGATCCGAATCACTTGTACAATGCCTTGCTGTCTCTTTGAAAGAAAACTACATGAGATTCAGCATAGGTTACAAGATAGTCCTCTTTATTATGGCCACACGTCCTTTCCTGTTGATTCATTTTCAGCAATGTATTCTATCTCACTGATTAGCAAACTATGATATCTGTCTTGTCTGGTTCTTTGACCACTTGAAAGTATACTCCCAAATATCCTCCAGATCCTTTACGGCCGCTGCTCTTATCCGATAATTCACTTTTTCATAAGTGCTTCTTGTGCAGAGATTCCAGATGTGCCACTGGATCGAAATCGTCGACAATTTGAGAATTCTCTCCCTCTTCCAAAGCTGATCGAAGTATTTTCAATTTGTTTTCTTCGACTTCCAACAACCGCAAAGCAGTTCTTACGACCTCGCTTGCAGAGTTATATCTACCTGAAGTCACCTCATTCTGAATGAAGTTCTCAAAATGATCACCCAATGATATGGAAGTGTTCTTGCCCATGTTACTTGTTTTTTTCAAAGTTACCAAAGATTGGTAATATCACAAAGGGAATTTTCATGGCGATTTAGTCCTACAACCACAAAGCCACCAAATCCGTTTTCTACCGCCCTTCCATCCCGGCCACCCTGTCCAGAAACGCGAGCACCTGCTTCTTCGAATCGTTTCGGCGCGGCAGCAGGTCAGTCGAATCAATCCAGCCCTGAAACGTCCGACATGCTTGATTTGTGCAGGTGTGTTAGATCGATTGGCTCAAAGAATTGTCTGCCAACACTGTAAGGGATGTAGCCATCGTGCTGTAATCGACCAATGATCATTGCAGGATGTGTGTTGAATTTCTGTGCGTAATGCACAACATCCTCCTCTGCTATAGAATCATTTTCAAGAATCTCTTGCTCCTGCTCGTTCGTGAATGTATATCGAATGGCGAACTGATGCGCCTCTTCTTCCTTCGCTGGATCGGCACTGCCAAAATCAACATTCTCCAATGAAATGTACTTTTTCCCATGCAAGACGATGTGTCCCAGCTCATGAAAAAAAGTGAACCAGAAACTATCATTCTTTTTGTATCTCGCCGTCAGTTGAATCAAAGGTGTATTGTTGATCCATCGCGTAGAGCCACTTAGTGGCACTCGAGGGAGCTTGTGAACAACACAACGACTCCTGCTTTCAAACAAATCCCCTGCAATTGCTTGAAGAAATCAATGGGTTGTTCCACCATCAATTGGCGCATTGCGGGAATGCTTTGTTTCAATCGTTTGAGATCGTATTCTGGTGCTTCAATTTTTCTGGCCTTCGTACTTCCTCTTGCCGCAACCAGGAAGAAATGGCATGCGGTTGATGGGTCTGTTTAAGTGATATATGCTGCAACTTTAAGTTCGGTTAACGTACAGCTTCTCCACGCCGTGTGCGAAGTAACCCAAAATAATTCAGCAGATTGTAGGCCTTCTCCATTGAATCTCTGGTTGAGCCACCTAATGCAAACTTGCCATTTCATTGTATGGAAATTGTCGGCCCAATCTGCTGCTGCAACAATGGCCTCGTGGTGCTTTTTCCGGCCACGTATTCGTTGTATCTGGCTTGCTTGTTGATCCAGAATTGCGCGGGTATCTGTGTGACTTTTTCAAAAAGCACAGCCATTTCAGGTGTTAGGAATCCTCCTCCTTCAAGACGGCAATGATCGTCTTCTCAGGTTTGCCTGTCCTGACAGCGAATTCCTTCCTACTCATGCCCATCTCCACCAACTTCTCGTTCAGTGTGGAAGCAGGATGAAACACAACGTCAGGAAAATATTGGTTTGCAGGTTTCATAGGTTATGGTTTAGTGGTAATCCACAATTTCGATGATATCGACAACTGCTATTTCCGTCCATATCGGTGCGCCATGTTCATTCTTGGGAACAGGATTGACACCAGGCTCAAATATCAACCGATACGGGTGGTCCAAACTACAGGACCATTGCCCATTTCTGTCCCCTGACAAGCGGTGATAATTACCGGGCAAAGATTGAAGATCATGAAAACTTTCAGCATCTCGCAAGTCCCCAAGTCTTTGATGCAATTTTGTTGCTCGAACATGACCCAGCTTTTTCTTTGCCTGAGAAAAATTGTTTGCCAGTTTTTCGAGTTTCTTGTCTGCAAAGGTAATAATCATTCCAACATGTAGAATTTAATTAACACTTTGTGTTATCCAAAAATACAAATACCAAAGGTTGTACCAACCTTTTATTGGATACACAAAGACTTGATCAGCCAACTAAAATCTCCAATGGAATCGATCCCGGTTTCTACATCCCCGCCACCCTGTCCAGAAACGCGAGCACCTGCTTCTTCGAATCGATCCTGGCTTGGCGGTTCCCTTCTTCCGTCCCGCCCATCAGGTATCCGTCATTGAGGGTGTGACCGGCGTTTTCATAGGAGCACACCTGGTAGCCGTGGGGAAAATTGTGCTCTTTCAACCGACTGGCGATCATCCCGCACATCTGATCCGAGGGCCACATGGTATCGGCCTGTCCGGCCAGCAACAGGATGGGTCCGTTGATCTTTTCCACCGCAATGGCTGCCTGCTCAACCGCATCGGTCTGCTCGAGGGACAGCCGGTAGACTTCCACGTATTCCGAATTCACCACTTTGCTGAAGTCATAGGGCGCGTAGGGAACAAAGGGGATGGATTGGCCGTTTTCAGACCAGCTCGAAACGGGCCGACCGCCCAATCCCTGAAACACCACGGAACTGGGAACGACCGCGATCACGCCCTGGATCTGCGGGAATTTCGAGCCCAGGAGCAGGACCAATTCTCCCCCCTTTGATCCGCCCCAGACAATCAGTTTCTTGCCCTTGTTTTCGGGGCGGGACATCAACGCATCGATGTGGAATTCAAAATATTCCAGGGGGATCAGCTCCAGCCGGTCGGGGGTGTTCTCGGTCCCGAAATACCCAAGGACCAGGCAGGAATAGCCCAATCCGGTCAGCTCTTCGATGTCGTAGTAATCGGGAAGACCTCCTTCCGACCCGCCCAAAAGAAGGAGGACGGCATTCCGGGCCTGCCCCCGGGCCGGGTAGTACCTTGAATCCGGGGTGATTTCGTTCTGGGCGGTCGTTCCGGACACGATAGAGAAAAGAAGAAAGAGCACAAGGAAATGGGATCGGTTCATAGAGCAGTTTTGGGGAGAAGACGAATCCCCTTCCCCACTTGTTACACAGAAAGCGGAAACTTTCCTATCTTCCCGGATGCCAAAAAAACAAGTGGGTTTCTTCCTCGGCCTCCTGGCCTTCCTCTCCATCCTTCTGTTCACCGACCTGGAGCCGGGCAAGCCCCAGGTCACCGCCACCCTGGCCGTGGCCGCGATCATGGCCATCTGGTGGGTAACCGAATGCATACCCCTGGCGGTCACCGCCCTCCTGCCCCTGGTGCTCTTCCCGATGCTGGGGGTGCTCGACGGCAAGGAGGTGTCCACCCAGTACATGAACCACATCATCTTCGTGTACCTGGGGGGATTCATGATGGCGCTTGCCATGGAAAAATGGAACCTGCACAAGCGCATCGCCCTCCGGCTTCTGGTGTTAACCGGGGTAAGTCCGGCCCGCATCCTGCTGGGTTTCATGCTGGCTTCGGCCTTCCTGTCGATGTGGATCTCCAACACGGCCACCACCATGATGATGATCCCCATCGTCCTGTCCATCGTGGTGAGCCTGGAAGAAAGCCTGGGGAAGGGTCCCTGGAGCGCTACGCCACCGGCCTGTTTCTCACGGTCGCCTACAGCTCCTCCATCAGGGGCATGTCCACCCTGGTGGGCTCCCCCACAAACCTGGTCCTGCCCCGCATGCTCGACATGCTCTACCCCGGATCCCCGGAAGTCAGCTTCACCCAGTGGATGACCTTTGCCCTCCCGGTGTCGCTGGTCATGCTGGGTGTGGTGGCCCTTTTCGTCCTCCTGCTGTTCCGCCCCGGGAACCCTGGAAGGCCCTGGACAAAGACCACTTCCGCAAGGCCTACGCCGCACTGGGAAAAGCGGACACGGGAAGAGCGGGTTGTGTTTGTGGTCTTCGTCGCACTGGCCCTTCTCTGGATCACCCGGGCGGGAATCAGCTCGGAAAACTTCGGATCCCCGGATGGGCCGACCTCTTCAACACCCCGGCCTACATCAACGACGGCACCGTGGCCATCCTGGTTTCGGTCCTCCTGTTCATCCTGCCGGCCCGGAGCCGGCCAGGGAATCGATCATGGACTGGGAGACGGCCAAAAGCTTCCCTGGAACATCGTCCTGCTCTTCGGAGGCGGCTTCGCCCTGGCCCTGGGCTTCCAGTCCTAGGGACTGTCCGTGTGGCTGGGCGAACAACTCCGCTGGGCGGGGCAGGTCCACCCGATCCTCATCCTCCTGTCCGTGGTCACCCTGATGACCTTCCTCACCGAGCTCACCTCCAACGTGGCCTCCACCCAGATGCTGCTTCCCGTGTTCGCCAGCCTGGCCCTGAGCAGCGGCAACAACCCCATGCTGCTCATGGTGCCGGCCACCCTGGCCGCCTCCCTCGCCTTCATGCTGCCCACAGCCACCCCGCCCAACGCCATCGTCTTCGGCACCAACCGCATCACCATTGCCACCATGGTGCGCACGGGCTTCCTTCTTAACCTGGCCGGCATCGGGGTCCTCACCCTGATCACCTGGTTCTGGGGCAGGCAGGTCCTGGGCATCGATCCCGGGACGTTGCCCGTTTGGGCCCTGCCGTGACGGGTTCCGAAGCACCGTCCTGGACGTAACCCGGAACCGCCGGTCCCAAGCCCGTGAGGATCGGAACGAAATCCCTATTTTTACCCCATGAAGCGGATCTTGATCACCGGACAGGCACCCGGGACCCTGGACGACTTTCTCCGCCGGAATGCGGCCCGATTCGAGGCGAAAGCCTCCCCTTTCGGGAAAAGCTCCCTTCGAATCGAACCCGGTGAAACCACAACCCATCCCAACTGACATCCCATGAAACTTTCCTCCAAACTCCTCATCGTCACCGCCTTCGCAATCGCCATGGGCTTCCTGGAGAGCGCCGTGGTGGTCTACCTCCGCGCCCTGCTCTACCCCGGGGGATTCACCTTCCCGCTGGCCCCCATTCCAGGCGATCTGGCCGTGACCGAAATCCTGCGCGAAGCGGCCACCCTGGTCATGCTCCTGACCATCGGGATGCTGTCGGCCCGACGGTTTTCCACGCGCTTTGCCTGGTTTCTCTACACCTTCGCCATCTGGGACATCTTTTACTACGTCTTCCTGTGGGCCCTGCTGGGCTGGCCCGAATCCCTGGGCACCTGGGACATCCTCTTCCTCATCCCCACCACCTGGACCGGCCCCGTGTGGAGCCCCGTGCTGGTGTCCCTCACCATGATCGGTTTCGCGCTTCTGATCCTTACTCGGGCCGAACGCGGGGAGGAGAGCCGCATCTCAGGCCGCGTGTGGGCGGGTCTCATCGCCGGGGCCCTGGTCCTGATACTCGGATGGATCCTGGATTACAGCCAGTACATGCTGGACGAAACGACCCTGGGACACATGTTTCAGATGGGCGATGTGGCCATGATGGAACATGCCATGGCCTACGTCCCCCGCCGTTTCCCCTGGCCGGTCTTTGCCCTCGGGGAAGGGGTCATTCTCATCGCCATCGCCGGGTACGCCGGCTGGCTTTCCCGACAAAAAAAGAGGTAACCCCATCCACCCACCATGAACGAACGATTCATCGCCGACCAGACCTTCCTGGACCAGAACTTTGGAGGACATGCCTTCGCCCGGGCCGATTACGAGGAGTGCACCTTCCGGAATTGCAATTTCACAGGCGACGGGGAGGCCCGGGCCGAACTTTCGGGCTGCCGGTTTGTGGACTGCCGGTTCGAGAATTGCAACCTGAGCAATGTGGCGGTGAAGGGGGCCCTGTTCCAGGATTGCGAATTCACCGGCTGCAAAATGATCGGAATCCTTTTCGACGAAGCCGAAACCCTGGGATTGTCCATCCGCTTCCATCGCTGTCACCTCGACCACGGCTCCTTTTACGGACTCGACCTCAGCCGGTGTGTCCTCCGGGACTGTTCGCTCCGGGAGGTGGAATTCACCGGGGCCGATCTCCACGGACTCGACCTGGGGGAAAGCGACCTCCACCTGGCCCGCTTCGAGAACTGCAACCTGCAGAAAACCGACTTCACCCGGGCCGCCGGCTACGCCCTGGATCCCACCCGGAACCGCATAAAAGGGGCCCGGTTTTCCTGGCCGGAAGCAGGCGGAATGCTCGATGTCTTCGGGTCGAACTGGTCGATTCCTAACGGGTTCCGGAAGCCTCACCTCCAATGTTAATTTAATGTTACCAACGCATGGTTGTTTTGGTAACATTTACTTAACTTTTCCGTATCTTTGAAAAAGCCTTGACCAAAGAACAGAAGAAAGGAGGCGTCATGAAACACCCGGGTCGATTCTCCATCCTGCTGATCGCCGCATTGCTCGGCGGCTTCCTTTCCCGTGTGAACGCCCAATGCGACACCCTGTTCTCATCCACCGGCGCAGTCCTGGAAATTGGCATGCTGGAGGACGGCTTCAAGGACGGTCTCTGGACGGCCTACCATCCCGACGGATCCATCCGGTCCGAAGGCGAATTCGACAACGGCATCAAGCACGGCACATGGACCTGGTACCATGCCAACGGGCAGGTGAGCTCGGTGGAAAAATGGAAGAAGGGCAGCTACAAGAAAGGAAAATACTGGGACGAGAACGGTCAACCTTCCGACATCTCCGTGGTGCTCACCGATGCGGCCTACCCGGGCGGTCTGCAGGCATTCCGTAAATTGATCGCCGAGAACGTGGCCTATCCGGAACAGGTTTTGGATCTGGGAATCGAGGGACGTGTGGTCCTGACCTTCCAGATCAACTCCCAGGGACGGGTCGTGAACCCTGTGGTGAAGGAAACGGCCCATCCCCAGCTGGACCAGGAAGCCATCCGGGTGGTCCAATTGTCGGACGCCTGGACTCCGGCCACCTTCCACGGGGAATACACCGCCACCACCTTCACCTTCCCCATCACCTTTGCCCTTCAGTAGGGGCCAAATGCAGAAGGATCTAAAAAATTGCCTCTACCACAGAACAAGTTGGAAGTTTTTCCGTTTTTTAAGCATTGACCCCATTTGAAACAAGGATGCCTAGTTTTTTTCGACATCTTTTTCCCGCTGAACACCCCGAATTACCTACCTACACCGGATTTCAACTGGAAAAATACATGGGAAAATGGTATGAAATCGCCCGTTTTCCCAACCGGTACGAACGCGGCCTGGACTGCACCATGGCCATTTACACCCGACTCGATGCAAAGAAAGTGCTGATCATGAACCAGGGACGGGTGGCCCGTCGGCCCAACGTCATTCGCAAAGCCACAGGAACAGCCACCATGACCGATCCCGCCGATCCCGGCAGGATCACCGCATCCTTTATCAAGCCCTTTCGCTCCCACATTTGCATCATCGACATCCTGTCGGATTACCGGTACGCCCTGGTGGGTTCTCCCTCACGGAAGTATCTATGGATCCTGTCCCGGCAGACGAACATGCCGGAGGCTGATTTCAACCACCTGGTGGAAAAAGCTGCCTCTCTTGGATTCCCCGTGGAGAAACTCACCCGAACCAAACAAATCAACACCCCTTGAGTCGAATCCTTCTCACCGGGGCTTCCGGCCTGGTGGGCCGGGCGCTCGTGCAACGTCTCCTGCGGGACGGCCACGCCCTGGTTCTTCTGAGCATGTCCCTGCCCCCGGGGCAACATCGGGAATCGGTCGTTCCGTTAAAAAACAAAAACACACGTGACGGGTTTCAGACGCATCACCCTCCCCGTGTCTGCTCCTGGGATCCGATGGAGGGAACACTCGACCGATCCGCCCTGGAAGGAATCGATGCGGTGATCCACCTGGCCGGCGCCGGCATCGCCGACAAGCGGTGGACCCCCGCCCGGAAGCAGGAGATCATCGACAGCCGGGTGAAGAGCGGCACCCTTCTTTTGCAGGAGTTTCAGAAGCTGGGACACAAACCGTCGGTTTTCCTGTCCGCTTCGGCCGTGGGCTACTACGGTGCGCGAACCGATGGTGCCATCCACGAGGAAAGCGATCCCCCGTTGGATGATTTTCTGGGCGAAACCTGCCGCCGCTGGGAGGAGGTCTCCCGGGCATTCGGAGAATGGGGCGTGCGGACCGCCGCCTTTCGCATCGGGGTGGTGGTCTCCCCCGACGGAGGCATCCTGCGGAAGCTGGAGACGCCCACCCGGCTGGGACTGGGCACGGTCCGGGTACGGGAAAGCAGTTCATGCCCTGGATCCACATCGCCGACCTTGTGGACCTTGTTCTGCCCTTCCAAGAACCGACCATCGTCCTTCAATGCCGTGGCACCCGCCCATCACCCACCGATTTGTAAAGTCCCTGGCCCGTCCCTCCGCCGGCCCTTTTCCTGCCGCCGGTCCCGCCGTCGTCCTGCGTCTGGTTCGCGGGGAGATGCAGCAATGCACCGAAGGCAACCGGGTGAGTGCGGAAAGTGCAATCGGCCGGTTTCCGGTTTCAACCCTGCCTTGCCGGACGCGCTACAAAACATCTATGCCTGAGCAATCCATCCCCGCCTGATTCCGCACTTGGTTCTGGCCTCATTCCCCCAAAGGTCCTATCTTTGAAGATCCCAGCCCCAAACCATGAAAAACCGTCCCTCCTTTCCAAGCCCGACCGGTTGGATTCCCACCATCGGATTCACCCTCCTGATCCTGTCCTGCACCTCAGAACATGACGCCCCCGGTGATCGCTCCTTCGAGGGCCTGACACCCGCACCAACGACTGGTGGAACCGGTCCCAACCCATCCACAACGTGAAGGTGGAGCAGGACCGGGTGGTGGCCTTCGGGCTCTACACCGTGTCCGACAGCACCCTGAAACTGAGCGCCCAGCTCTATCCCCTATCCCGACGAAACCCGCGAGTGCGGCTCGAGATCGGGACAACGACCGGGGCGGGAGGTCCAGCGCAAAAGGTAAATGATCTGGGCTGGTCGGCCCTTTTCCGGGGTCGAAGGCTGGAGACCGCCGCGATGTTCCTTACCGGATCCGGCACGGAAGAAGGCGCAGTACGAAGATATCCGGCGCGATCCGTCGGAGAAAGAGAAATTGGTCACGGGCTTTTTCCTGCAGCTCGAACCGACCGGGGCGACCGGGAATCCTATGTGCGAAATTGCGACTACTGACCCCGACCTGGTGTTCTTTGCGGGGACCAGTCCTACGATCACACCGAACACACGGCGGCCTGGCTGTTGTTCGGATCCCCGGTCGGGAAATTTTCCGCAACCGGCCTGTGTCTCATCCCCGACGACCACGACATCGGTCAGCCCAACTCTGGGGCGAAGACGGGAAGGTCCCACCCTCACGGGAGCCTCCGACGAGGGCTATTCCTATCACCCCAGATGTAAAGATGCAGGAGCGCTGCCAGACCGCCAATCTGCCCGTGCCTGACCCACCCCGTGGCCAGGGCATTTGGGTCTTCACCAGCCTGCTGGTGGGGGTGGATTTTGCCATCCTGAGGACCGCAAACAAGAGCGACCGCCGGGAAGATCCCCAACAGGGACCCCGTCCCGACCACATCAACGATCCTTCCTATGATCCGGCCAGCATCGATCTGCCCGGCTCCAATTGCTGGGCGACCGGCAGGGTCTTTTCTGGCGACTGGGCCCTTCCAAGGAGGGCGTGGCCATGAAGGCCGTTTTGTCAACCGGATTCTGCGGAGCAGCCCACCTCCATGGCAGCCGGGACAATTTCCGCTAGCCGACCTGGATTGCAACGGTTGGCCCCAAGCGGGACGGGCCCTGCAGCTCATCCGCCAGGCCGGGCCGTTCACATCGGCGGGGACCAACACCTGGCCACCGTGATCCGGCATGGCATCGATGAATTCGGGACGGACCCTGGGCCATCGTGCCCGCCAGCGTGAACACCTACAAACGGTGGTGGTGGCCGACGACGAAGCAGCCAGGGCAAACCACGATCGGCCAACCCCCTTCCCTGGACGGGCGACTACACGGACGGACTCGGAACAAAATCACCATGGAAGCCTACGCCAACCCGGAAAATCCTCGAAGGCGGCGGATTCGGACTCATCCGCTTCCGGAAATCAGCCCGGGAAGTGACCTTCGAATGCTGGCCCCGGGATGTGTATGTGCTGGAAAAGGGAGCGGCCCAGTTCCCCGGCTGGCCGGTGACCGTGGCCATCGATTGACAACCGGATCCGACGGGAGGCTCCGTCATTTCAATCCCAGCGACAAACCCTGCTCTAATCGGGCAATGGCTTCGTCGACGCGTCTCCGGACCGTTTCCGCCTGCTTGGCATGATTGATCCACACGTTGTATTGCTTTTGATGCCCGGCCGGCAGGGCGAAATAGACATCCCGGGCATCCGGATGCTTCAGAAAAGCCATTTGCAGGGAGGCCGGCAGGCTGTCGTCCAGCTCGGGACGCTGCACCCCTTTGTCCCACATGCCCGTTCGCTTGCCCGCCTCCACGGCGGCCAGCCCCGCTTCCTTCATGCGGCCTTCGGCCTGGAGCCTGGCCACTTTTTTCTTGTTGACCTCGGACCAGGTGCTTTTCTCCTGCCGGGGGTTGAATTTCCGCATGTAGCTCGTTTCGTCGATGGACTTGAGCAGGCTGTCGATCCAGCCGTAACAAAGGGCTTCGTCCAGCGCCTGTCCATAGTCGAAGGGGACCGGACCGCTCCCCTTTTTGCGGAAGACCAGCCAGATCACCGGCGCGGTTGTGTGGTTCTCTTCCAGCCAGTCGCGCCATTCGTCCAGGCTGCCGGCGTCGAGTGTGGGGTATTTTTCTTTTGATGTCATCGGGATGGGGAAGGTGGACTCGCTGCAACCACCGGGTCGCAGGCGTGGTTTGTTCTCCCAAGTTACAACAATTCCTGCTCCGGTTCACCGGGTCCGCCCACATAGGTGTGGATCATGTCTTTCAACTGCTGACCCCGGAAGGGTTTGGACAAATAATCGGTGAAGCCCGATTGCAGGCATTCCTCCCGCCTGTAGGAATAGGCGGTCTGTGCGATGATGGGGATCCGGTCGTTCAACGCCCGGATGGCTTCCGTAGCCTCGAACCCGGTCATCTCCGGCATTTTCAAATCCATCAGGATCAGGTCGATGTCCTTGTGCCGAAGAAACAAATCCACGGCTTCCCTGCCGTTTTTTGCATGATGAATGAGAAATTCCGCCTTGGACAACAGGGCTTCGATGTACATGAAGTTCAACACTTCATCTTCCGCTACCAGAAGTACGATTCGTCTCATGCGCTTCGGTGGATTGCCATCGATTTGTTCAACAGGATCCTTATCCGGGTGCCTTCCTTCCCCTTCGTTTCCAATTCCAATCGTCCACGCATCAGGTGGATGAGTCCCGAACAGATGGACAATCCCAGACCCAGGCCGCCGTGGTTCAGCCGTACCTGGTCGTCTCCCTGGGCAAAGGCCTGGAAGGCAATGTGCTTTTTGTCCTCCGGGAATCCCGACCCGGTGTCCGAAATCTGGAAGATCACATCCGATTCGCCGGCTTCGAAAGCAATTTCGATCCGTCCCTTTTCCGTGAATTTGATCGCATTATCGATCAGGATGTTCAGGCAGGTCTGGAGCTTGGTGAAATCGGCCCGAAGGTACACACCGACACAGTCACCGACCAGCTGAACCCCGATGTGATTTTTTTCCTGCTCGCTCAGCTTCACCCGGGCCTCGCGCAGGGAATCGGTCAGCAATCTTTCCACCGGAAATTCGATGGGGTTCAGCACAATCTGATGGGTTTGCAAGTGGGCGATGGTCAGGGTGTTCTCCACGGTTTCCAGCAGTTTCCGGATGCTTTTGTGAAGCACCCGGGTGTAGGTAATGCGCTGCTGTTCCTCCAGTCCCGGCCTGATCAGGATTTCCGAGAACCCCAGGATGGAATTCATGGGGGTGCGCAATTCACGGGAAATGTTGTTCAGGAAGGCCGATTTCAGGCTGTCGTTTTCCTCCGCTTTTTCCTTGGCCCGTTTCAGGTCGATTTCTTCCTGTTTTTCCCGGGTGATGTCGGTGATGTACCCCAGGACCGCAACCACTTCCTCCCCTTCCCGAATGGATTGGGCCCCGGTCCGGATCCATTTCCGTTTCTTTCTGAAATCGATGAACTCAAAATCCATGTCATAGGCCTCTCCCGTTTCGATGCACTGCTGAAAGGCATGGAGGATGGTGTCCCGGTCCGGTTCCAGGTAACACTCCAGGCTCCGGCCGATGAGTTCGTCGGCGTCCTTTTTCCCAGGGGGAGCATTCCGTGGATCCGGAACACCTCATCGGTCCAGAACATGTCCTTTTTCCGGATGTCGTAGGTCCACCCGCCCATGGATGTCAGCTCCTGAACCGAATTCAGCAGGCGGTTCACCGTGGCGATTTCCTCGGTGTATTTCAGCTTTTCGATGTTTTGCCCCAGGATCCGGGCCACGAAATTGTTGACGGATTTCTCCAGGATCCCGATCTCGTCCTCTCCGGAGGCAATGAAGGAAGCGCGTGTCAGCTGCAACCGGTCCAGACTCTGTTCATCGAAATCGACCCGGTTGGTGTAATTCGCAATGGCGACCACATGCCGGATGACGATTCGGTAAGCAGAACATAGATGACGATCACCAGGGGCAACAGAAACAACAGCGTGGAGAAAAGAAAATCCGCCACATCCCGGACGAAGTATTCCCGGTAGGGCACCACATCGCTGTGAAGGATCATCTGGACGGACTGGTTGCTTCCCGCATTGGGAATCACCTCGTGGTACTCCAGCTGCAGGGTGTCGCCGTAGGCGCCTGCCTCCCCCTTTTCCGAAAAGACAATGTCGGGAACCCCGTCCCTGGTTTCCACAATTTTCACATAGCTGATCTTTCCCGAGCGGATGATCCCATCGCTGATCAGGTTGATGTTTTCGATGTTGATGTCGTAGGCATTTTGCAGGATGCTGCTCGCATCGGATTCCTGCAGAAAGGTGATGTAGTCCGCCTTTTCGTCGAGGTATTCCCGGTACCCCCTCCGGCTTTGGACCACCACCGCCAGCACGGAGAACAGCAGGGTGATTGAAACGATCAGAAGGATGAGCTTGACCGTGATGTTTTTGGATACGATGCCCGATGCCGCTCTCACTTCCAGTCTGTTACGTGGTACTTCGAAAGGATTTGCGCCAAACGCCCACTCTCCCTCAGGGCCTTCACCCCCGCCTCGAGCATCTCGGCATACAGAATCGCTTCCGGATGCATCGGACTGAAGGCCACATAGATTTTTTCCTCGCATGCCTCCCCCGCGCTGAAAAGGGATGGGGATTCTTCCTGCCGGCTGAGGTGGTAGTTCATCACGTTCTCATCTTCCACCAGGACGTCGATCCGGCCGGCTTCCAGTTTTTTCAGATTCCGTCCCAGGGGATCGTCGCCCGAAACGATCTGGACCTTCGTCTTGTCGTGCCGGTTTTCTTCCACATAGGCATTCCAGAAGCTTCCGTAGGAATAATTCTCGATGACACCGAGCACCAACCCCGTCAGGGACGTTGAATCCTTGTAGGACCAGGTACGGTTGGGCATCGTGTAGAACATGTGGTGGGAAATGCCCTGCTCCGATTCCGGGAACACAAAGTCCGGGGTTTCGAGCCTTCCGGTACCGATGATTCCATCGAAGGCACCGGTCCGGGTTCCGTAGATGGCCCGGCTCCAGGTGGTGGTGACATACCGCACCCGGATCCCCCGGGCTTCAAACACCTCCCGGGTGATTTCGATCAGATACCCCGGATCGGTGGTTTCCGGTGCGCAATTGTAGGGGCACCATTCGTCGGCAACCAGGGTGATCTCGCCCGGAGTCTGGGCCTCCAGGCCGGAACAGGCGACGACAACCAAAACAAAGAATAACCCTCTCATCATCTTGCACACCATACGCTGCGAAACGTCCTTCTCCCACGAAACAGGGTTGGATCTCCAGGCAAAAACCCAAATGTACACAAAACCTTTCAACCGCCGGGGAGAAAAATCACATTCCTCCGCGGGAAGTCGCGCAGAACCAGGCTTCGAACGGAAACGCCGGCTGGACCGGCCCATCGGGGTCACTCGTTCCGCAGGGCCTGGTGGATCCCCCGGTCCCTCAAACCCAGGCGGGTCGTGAGCCAGATCCAGAACCAGCCATTGACGACCAGGACGGCCAGCCACAGCCCTACAGGCACCAGGGTGCTGCCCGTGTGGGCGCTCAGAAAAGCCGGAAGGGTGGCCACCACGGCGGTGAGAAAGCCCGATCCGATGCCCGCCAGCAGGAGGATCAGGTATTCCCGCACCACCAACTTCCGCAACACGGGAATGCTGTAGCCCACCGCCTTGAGCAGGGCCAGCTCCCGCCTGCGCTCCAGGATGCTTCGAGAAAGCACCACCACAAGACCGAACACCCCCACCAGCAGGCCCAGGGCACCCATGACCATGAAAATGGAAAGGTAGGTGTTGGTGACCGATTTGAATTCAGCCAGCCGGCCCGCGGCCAGCCGCATGTCCCATCCCAGGTCGCGCATGCCCCGTTCGATCTCCGGGACGATGGCGGCCGTGTCGGCCAGGGAACCGTCCACCAGAAAGAAGTTGGTGCCGCTGCTCTCCGGGAAATGGGTCAGGAAGGCCTCGTTGGAAATGAGCACCTTGCCCTGGAAAATGGATGCGGCCAGTCCGCCCACCAGGAGCAGGTCCATGGGTTCGCCCCGTGCATCGAGGAAATGCAGGGTATCGCCCACGGTCATTCCAAGACCCCATTTGATCACCGTTTCGTCGGCAATGGCCGGGATCAGTCCACCCGGCAGCTCCCGCTCCAGACTGGACCAGGGTTGGTCCGGATCCAGCTCACCGGTCCGGGTCACAAAGGAAAAGCGTCCCTCCAGGTCCGCCGGATCCACCCCCAGCACGGTGGGCTGGGCGATGAGATTCAGGTTCAGGCAGCTGGCGTCGTCCCCGTCGCTCTCCCGGAATTGCAGGAAGCGGTAATCGCCCTCCAGGCTGTATTCGTAGCGCACCTCGGGCCGGTTGAGACCCTGAAGCACCGGCACCGTCGATTCGGCCACGTAAAGGAAGCCCCCGGTCCCGCTGCGGGGATCGCTCGCATTTTCAAACAGATCCGCCCGGTTGCTGCCCGTGGTGATGACCAGGAAGGCGGCCAGGGAAAAGAGAATCACGATGGCCATGGACCGGGAGGGATTCCGCAGGGCGTTCTTCCAGCTGAGCCGGCCCAGCTTCAACTCGCCGGCTTCCTCCTCCTGCACCCGGCTCAGGGACCAGAGGAACAAAAAGATCAGAGACACCAGGAGCAATCCCCCGGCCAGGAAGAAAACGGGGGCCCGGACCCCCTCCTGACGAATCGTCTGCTGGACGATCAGACCCAGGGCCCCAGCGGCGGGCAGAAGGAAGGCCCAGAGATACAGGCGCCGGCGCCGCAGATGGCGGGCTTTCTGCCCCTCCCCCTCCGGATCCGCCGGGCGGTTGGCGGCAAACCAGCGCTTCAGGTTCCGGTTGACCGGGAACCAGAGCGAGGCAAAGGCGATGGCCAGGGAGAGGACCCAGCCCAGGGCCAGGGTGGCCGGTTCGATTCGGATCGACATCATGTCGGACCGGATGATGTCGCGCCACACCCCGTTCAGGGCCCGGAAGACCAGCTGGTTGTAGACCAGCGACAGCCCGATGCCCAGGGTGGATCCGGCCACGGCCACCAACATTCCTTCGGCCAGCACCAGGCGGCGGATGAGTTTCACGGGCAGACCCAGGGCAAGGAGGGTCCGGAACTGGGTATGGCGGCTTTCCAGGTTGAGCATGAACAACAGGAAGGCCAGCAGGATGCCGGCGGCCAGGAGGAAGAAGCTGAGTCCCAGGAACAGCTGGGAGAAGCTCACCCCGTTCCCGGCGGCATGCTCCCCTTCCGCCCGCACGTTCTCCACCACGAAACCCAGATCGGCCGGATCGATCTCGGCCCGGATCCGCTGTTCAAGGTCGGCTCCCTCCGACACCAGGTCGAAGGAGGTGTAGGTCCCGAACCGGTTCTGCCAGAGCCGGCGACCGGTCTCCACCGACACAAAGGCCTTGGGCGTGCCCCCGAATTCATCCCAGTAATCTTCGTCCTTGTCCCGGATGCTCTCCAGCTCGATGGGAACCCCCGTGTCCCAGTCCCGGCAGTTGCCCGCATCGGACAGACCGGGAAGGTCCGGCATGAGGCCGGGGTCGGCGAAGGCGCCCTCCATGGGCACCACGGCGGCTACCCGCAGCCGGATGCTGCGCTCCTCCAGCTCCCGGAGGGGCCCCACGTGAAAGTAATCCAGCTGCAGGCTGTCCCCCGGCCGGGCCTGCAGGTCGTCGGCCAGCCACTGGTTGATGAGGATGTCCCCGGCGGCCACCTGCGTGGCCGGCAGGGTGGAGACGAAGGAGTACGGGGTGACCCCCTCCCCGAGACGGAAACGGTTCACAAAGTAGGTGATGGCGCCACCGGAAGCTGGCTGCGAGGGTGGCTCAGAGATCGCCGGCTGCTCCCTGGCCGCCACCCGTTCCAGGGCCGCACCCAGCACATCGTCCAGAAACACCCGGTCGCTTTTTACGCGCCAGGCGGGGGACCCGGGCACGTCGGAGGCAAGGGCTTCACCGGCCGCCACCGGGGTGACGGCGAGACCCGCATCGGCCAGCCGGAAGTGGTGGTTCAGGGCCTGGCGGATTTCTTCGTCGCCGGCGGGACTCTCACCGCCCAGTAGAAAGACATTGATCCGCCCGGTAAAATCCATGAGCTCCTGCAGCCGTTCCCGGGACACGAAGGCGTTCATGGGACTGGTCTGGGAGACCTTCAGGTTGAAGCGGCCCAGCTCGGATTCTCCCGCGATGGCCGCCACGGCCACCCGCATGGTGAGCACGTTTTCCGCATCCGACACAAAGGGCGCGTTCTTGGGGATCAGGCTGGCTTTCTCGACCCGCAGCAGGATCTCCTCGCCCACCGCAACGGCCAGTCGGTTGGCCAGGTTGACGCTCAAAATGACCGAATCGCCGGTCAGCCCGCCGTAGAGTCCCTCCGTGCCCGCCATGGCATCAAAGGCGCCGTCCACACCCACCACCTGCACCCGGCTCACCCGGCGCTGGCCGCCCTCCGCTGTGGCGCTGCCATCCAGCAGCAGCACTGCCGCCCCCGGCCGGCCAAGCTCCCGGGCCATGCCTTCGGCGAGCTCCCCGGTGAAGTAGCGGTCCCCGGCCTTCACCACATGCCCGACCCCACCCAGTCGCTGGGCCACGATGCCGTGGAGGCTGGCATCCACCGAATCGCCCACGATGAGGGCTCCGGTGAGCACCGCCGCGCTGATGGCCATGCCCAGGGCGAGCAGGAGGTTCTTTTTGCCGTAATGGAACAGGTTGTTCCGGACGAGTTTCCAGGCATTCATCACACCGGCTGGAGTTTACCGTTTTTCAGTTCCAGGCTCCGGTCCATGCGCCGGGCCAGCTCTACGGAGTGGGTCACCACGAGCAGACTGAGCCCGTGCTCCTTGTTGAGCTCCAGCAGAAGATCGGCCAGCCGGTCCACGTTGTCCCGGTCCAGCGCTCCCGTGGGCTCATCGGCCAGCAGAAGCGAAGGTTCGTTGATCATGGCCCGCACCACGGCGGCCCGCTGGCACTCGCCCCCGGACAGCTTTCCGGGCAGCCGGTCGCGGTGTTCCCACACCCCCACCCGCTTCAACAGGCTCTCGGCCCGGTCGGTTCGTGCCCGGCGCTCCCCCTTGTCCCGGATCACCAGGGTGGGAATGAGCACATTCTCCAGCAGGGTGCACTGGGGCAGAAGATGATGGAACTGAAACACGAATCCGATGTCCCGGTTCCGGTAGGCGTCCAGCTGGGGTCCCGTGTAGGCGCTGATCTCCCGGCCCCGGAAAAGAATCCGTCCGCCGTCGGGATGATCCAGTCCCCCCACCATGTTCAGCAGGGTGGTCTTCCCCGAACCCGAGGGTCCCACCACGGCCAGACTTTCCCCTTCCCCGAGCTCCAGGCTCAGTCCATCCAGGACCGCCCGGTGGGTGCCGTCGGCCCGGTTCCCGAAGGCCTTGTGCAATTGATCGATTTGTAGCAACATCCTCACGTTTTTTTCAGGCTGTCCACGGCCGACTGGTACACCTTCACCATGCGCTCGGCCTGGGTGGCGATGTGGAAGTGCTCCTTCACCCCCGCTGCCCCGGCGTGGGAGATCCGGTCCATTTCGGCCGGATCGTTCAAAAGCTTCTCCAGAGCAGCGGCCAGGTTTTCCGGCGTGTTCTCCCCGTAAACGACCCCGCCGCCGGACAGCCCGATGATTTCCGGGAAGGCCCCCAGGGCCGGCTGAATGACGGGAATGCCCGACACCATGCACTCCAGGAGGTAGATCCCGAAGGCCTCCCCGTTGCGCACGGGCACCGACACCAGCGCCACCTTCTCCAGGTAGTCGCGCAGCCCCTGCTCCTCAAAGTCCTCGTGGTAGGAAACCTGGTTCCAGAGACCTGCCTCCTTCAGTTTGGCGTTCTGTTCGGCCAGAAATTTCTTGTCATCCCCGGTGGATCCGCCCGTGAGGATCAGCTCCACGTCTTCGAAGCCCGGTTTTTTCTTCAGCAGGATGTAGGCATCCACCAGGATGTCCATGCCGTTCTCGTGGCACATGCGGGATACATAGCCGATGTTCCGCTTTTTCTCCGACACGGGCCGGAAGGTGTAGTCGGAGGGCTCCACCCCGATGTGCACGCTGCTCACCCGATCTTCGGGCAGGGTCATCTTGCCCTTCATCACCCCGGCATAGAACTCGCTCACCGAGATGAACTGCGTCACGGCCTCCGCCTTTTTCGACATGAGCTTCCAGACGTGCTCGGCCGCCGAGGGCTTCATCACGTCCACCCACACGTCCTCGTCCTGCAGGGAGCAGATCACCGGCACGCCCAGGCGGTCGCGGAGCTGTTCGGCCAGACCCAGCAACAGGGCGTTGGAGAGGTGGATCACGTCGGGCTTGCAGTTCTCGGCGATCCAGTCGATCATCCGCTGCAGCTCGTCCTTCTGCTGCCCTTCCTCCCCGAGCAGCATGGAAACGGTCATCTCCTCCAGTCCCGTGGCACGGGTCGATCCGGCAAACCGGGAGGCCAGTTTGAGCATGGGCTTGGAATTCAACATCTTGTCGACCCAGGGCGGGGCCTTCCGGAACACCGGATACAACTGCTTCAGGTAGATGCTGATGGCCCCGTAAAACACCGGGATCTCCCGGCTCAGGTCGTGCTCGTCGGCAAACAGCGGCAGGTACATGGGCAGCTTCACCACCTTGTGGTCCAGCGCCCGGAGGGCTTCCACATACTTGGAATCCCGCAGGCAGTTGCCGCAATAAAAACTTCCCCCCGATCCGGGGATGATGTGCATGATGTTCATGGTCGTGTTATTTTCCAAAACAATAGATGCGGCCATCGTCGCCGGCCACATAGATGCGTCCTTCCACCACGGCCGGATTGGCATTCACCGGGGTCCCCAGCTCATAGCTCCACTCCACCTTCCCGCTTACGGCATTCAGCAGCTGCAGGTCGCCCCGCATGTTGGCCGCCAGCACCTGCTTTCCCACCAGCACCGGCGAGGCATCGACCCGGCTGCCCGTGTTGTACTTCCAAACCAGTTCCCCCGTGGCTTTGTTCAGACAATACATGTATTTGTCCCGGTTCCCGATGTACACCCGGTTCCCCCGCACCGAGGGCGATCCGATGAAGGGCAGGTTGGCGGCTGGATTGTTGAAACTCCAGACGACCTTCTGGTCCATCAGGTGGACGGCGGAGAAATACCCGTCGTAATCCCCCACGAAGGCCACATCCCCGTCGATGGCCGCCGAGGAAGCCACGTAGGTGGAAATCTCCATGGGGTTCCGGGCCTTCCCGGTGATGGCATCCACCATGTGGAGGTAGCCGTCGCAGCCGCCGAACACGGCGTGACCCGCATAGAGGGCGCAGGCTCCGTTGATGAAGTTGTTGGTCTCGTATTTCCACAGCCCCTTGCCGGTCCGGGCATCGATCCCGTGGAGGTAGTAATCGTAGCTCCCCACCAGCAGCACGGCCTTCCCGTCCTTTTCATAGTACGTGGGCGATCCCATGATCTGGTTCTCAGTCTCATAGGTCCACTTCACCTGCCCCGATTCCAGGTCGATGGCATACAGGACCCCCTCCAGGTTCCCCAGGTATACAATCCCGTTGCGGATCAGGGCGGGCGCCTCGATGCTGTTTTCCGTCACCATCTTCCATTTCAGGGTGCCGTCGGCGTTGATGGCCACGATGCTGCCCCGGGAGGTCCCCACGACAATGGTGGATCCGCAGGCCACCGGCGCCGCCTTGATGGCATCGGCCGCGTTGAAATTCCACAGCAGCTTCGGACTCTGGGGCAGGGCGGCGGGACTCACCCCCTGCAGCTGGGCGTTGCCCCGGAAATTTCCCCAGCAGGTCTTGTCCTGGGCCGATACGGTTTGGGGGAGAACGCCGGCAAGAAGGGCCGCAAGCCCGAACGAAACGACCCGTCGGATCAGGCCCTCCGGGCCCCGGGGTCGGAGTAAAATTCGCTTCATCACCCCAAGATAACACCTCTCCCCCATCCGGCCATCCCCGCCCGGGGTTTTTCGACCAACGATCCGATTTGACGACGAGTGATGTCGCCCCCTTTTATTTCAAAGGCAATTTGGAGAGGAGAATCTGGATCTGGTCCACCACCAGGTCCGGCTCGTCCTTCATGATGTAGTGACCCGATTCCGTGGTCGGGATGTGCGTGAAATCCGTCACCCCGGTCCCGAGCAGCTCATGCGCCTGGTACCAGTCGTCCCGGGTCTTGTGGTAGGTCTGATCGGACAGGGTGTTGGCCTGGTCCTCCTTCATGCTGGTGAGCACGATCACCGGAACATCCGGTAGCGGGAGCAGATCGGCAGCAAAGGCGAAATCCTCCACAAGCTGCTCCGCTTCGCGCGCTCCACCCGATTCCGGACCAAAGGCATCGGAAAACGCATCCACGACCAGATCCTCCATGTCCTGGGTGGGCTGGTTGTAAGCTTCGTGGGAAGGGTCCAGAAAGAGCAGCCCCGTGGTCGATTCCGGATGGTTGATGGCAAAGTCCCGGATGATCAGTCCCCCCAGGGAATGGCCCACCAGAATGAGGTTCTTGCTTTCCGCGTAGGGATTCACCACCGCCTCCAGCTCGGAACGAAGCCGTTCGATGTTCCTCGGGTTGTCATCCAGGGTCGATTCTCCGTAGCCTCCCCGGTCGTAGATCAGCACGTCCGCCGAGTCGCCCAGGGCTTCGGCCAGATTCAGGGTGAGCCACACCGAATGGTCGTCGCCCAGCCCCGCCTCCAGCACCACCAGGTTCGGTCGGTCGTTCATCAGGGCATAGGTGCGCAGCGAATGGGTGCCGAGGTCGACAACTCCTTTTTCGAACTGTCTCTCCTCTTCTTTTTCTTTGGTGCAGCCGGCCAGGAGGGCCAGGCTCACCAGCAGGGGAACGATGCGATTCATGTGTGTGCGGTTCTCTTGTGTCTGTGATTGCATGTGGTTCGGGCCAATGCAAATTGCGGACCAACGCAAATTGCCGGCCGAGGAATGAATCCGGTGCGATGAGATCAATACTCTCCCTTGATGACGAAGAAGGAACCCCGGATGGTCCCGGCCAGCTTGGATTTCTGCCGGGCAAACTTGAATTTGCCCTCCAGCTCCGCCGGCACCTCCATGCCGTCGCAGAGCTTGAAGCCCACCGCCCTCTTCTTGGGATCGGTTAGGGAGTACATCACATTGATGGACAGTCCGCTTTCGTAAAAAACATACGTGAATTGGAGACCGTCGACGGTGAGGCGGGAGGTCTCCAGGGGTTTGGAGGCTATGTGCAGGTCGCGTTCCTTTGCCAGGATGGTGGTCACATAGGCCAGCTCCTGGGGACTTTCTCCGGCCGGAACGGCCACAAAATCATGGTCGTATTTGTTCTTGAAATAGCGGGCCTCGTTGGCCCGCAAGCCGGCCAAGGCCGTGGCATGAGGCGAAGATTCGAGTCCGGCCTCGGAAACCTCTGTGAAATTGACAGGTTGGTTCATGGTTCAAGCATTTCCCAAATAACAAACCACGAAGGCAGAGGTTCGAAAATAGAAGGGCAAACGGATCGGGGGAACTAAGCCGCCGCGGAGCGGTCGGCTTTAATGATTTGTTCTCCAACAATTAAATACAAGGCAAAGAAATAGCTTACAGGGAATACATTATAAAAGTGCATGCAAATAGTCTGCGGTATCTTTTAGACCATTTCTCCTGATGATATCAAGTACTTCAAATTTGTCATATGGAGGATTCTTCTTGTTTAATACAAGATCTTTAAAGGCTCGTATGCTCGTATCGTGATTAAGATCTATTATATCCGTCAAGAAATCATCTGCATTTTTTGCACTTATGCTGAAGCCAGCTAAATACTCTGCCGGAAAGTCCTTTAAATTATTGCTAACGATAAGATTCGCATTTGTTTTTATTGCCGCTGCCAATACGTGTTTGTCTTTCTCATCTGGCAATTCAAGCATTCCGATGAGTGACTCATAGTTTTCTACCAATGCATCAGGAAAGGCTTCATTTACAATTGACATTCTCTTGATTCTATCTTCAGAGCTTATTCCTTTGCGAATCATTACCTCATCCCATTCGTCGAAAATGTGCTTACTCCACTTAGTGTATACAGATCATAATGAGCAAACCACAACAGTAAATCACGAATCCACAGGGGGTAGATAACGTTTGTGTCCAGAACGCATGTAAAACGAACACTATGTATCATACAAACCTGATTCTTCGTCCAACCCCATCAATTCTTGAATCTTCCGCTTCTGGAGGGCTTTCATTTCCTTTTTATACGCTACAAGATCCTCATATTTTATCCTTCGGTGTTTCCCTACCATGCTAAACGGTATTTTCCCATTTTCAAGCAGCTTAACAATATGAGGTCTTGAACACCCAAGAAGCTCTGCTGCTGCTTGAGTGGTTATTTCAGTTGCTACTGGGACAATTGATATTGGATTCCCTTGGCTAATCTCCTTTAAAATCCTGACAAGCAACTTGAGTACGCTAAGCGGTATACGTATTTTTTCCTCTGTATCTTCAATCTCAATTTCCGGGAATTCCGAGCGTAGCAATTCAAGAGAAGCTGAAAGCGTCCCGTACGACTCCAAAGCAGCCTGTTGCTCATCTTTTGTTGGCTTCCTTATATCTAGTAATTCCATAGGTCAGTATCTTAATAACTCAACTACAAAGATATTCGAAATATACGTAATTATCAAAATAAACGAAACGATTGAGCACGCAATTGTTTGGAGAACAATCATTTCACGGCTCAAAAACCTTTCCCAGCGCCCCGGGAATGTAGATCAGGTCGAAGGGCGCATTGTAGACCAGGTACATCATCTGCCATGTGGGGTCGAATTTCTCCTTGTAGTCACGAAGGCTTTTGTAGTGCCCGAATTGCTTCATTTTCTCATAGGCCAGCTTGATCACCCGTTCCTGCATGTTCCCCGGCTCGTTGATTCCGGACAGGGGCACCATGCCCAGGGTGCAGGTCTTGTAGCCGGCTTCCTTCAGGTATTCCAGCATCTTTGAAAACAGAAAATCCATGGTACCGTTGGGGGCGTCTTCGGTTTTTCTCATCAGGTCGAAGTTGGCTTCCCCCTTGGTGAAGTCCGGAATGAGATTGATGAATCCCACGATCTTCTGTTCCGGATTCTGGATGGTCAGGATGATCTGGTCCTTCAATTCCCTCTCCTTGAATTGTCCCTGGGAAAAGACCATTTCCGACCGATGGGTTTCATGAAGCCATTCCCCGCTGGTGGCTTTCAGTTGCTGGAGAAAAAAGTCCTTCTGGGGCGGCTGGTTTACCTGAAACGTGTACCCGGTTTTTGTGAGCTTGTGGATGGCATTCCGCATGTTGCTTTTGTCTCCACCGGCCATCGACCAGGTGTCGAGCTGCACCACAGCTTCCTCGCCGATGGGGATGACATATTTGCCCATTTGCTCATACACCGATTTGTGGGATTCCGGCACCCGGTAAAAGGCGGACCGCAGCCCGTTTTCCCGACAATATTCATCGAATTCCGGGACGATTTTTTCCAATGCCTCGAGGTCCGGACACACCGGGTTTTCCAAGGCGATGGCGTAATTCCGGGACGTTTTGAAGGCCACAAATCCCTCGATGGTTTCACTGAACCAGAAGGTTTTGTCGGCGTAGGTCTTGAAATAATCCAGACTGGATTGCCCGTGCTTTTCGACCAGAGCCCGGGCTCGCTGGATGTCATCCCCGGCCTTGGGAAAATTCCGCTGGATCAACGGTTTCAACAACAAGAAGGCAAAATAGGCCATGGAGACGCCACCCAGGCATTTCACCCCGAACAGCAAATCCCGGGCAAAGGGAGTTCCCGGGGTGTGTCCGCCGTCAAAAAGGAAAAAGGCGGAAAGCGTTGTTTTGAAACTTTCCCACACATTCAGGTCCGCCTGAAAATGTTTGAACTCCAGCAAATAAAAGCCAAAGGTTCCAAAAACCAGAATGCCAAGAACCGTGAACAACAACGGCAAAAACGACCGTTTGGCAAGGCGGAAATCCGTATGAATGAAATATTGCTTCCGTTCGATCACCAGACCCAGGAGGGTGACGAAGGCAAAGGTGGCCTCTTCCCAGTCGATGCCTTTCAGGACGTGTGCAACCAAAGAGAGACCCACGAGAATCATGGCAAAAAACCAGGCGTTCCGGAGTCCCCGGATCAGGAACACGGACAAAGCCAGCATGAGGATGCCGGCGAGGATGACGAGCCAGACCGACGCATGGATGGCATCCAGGGGGACGATCTCCTGCAAGGCGGCCAACCGGTTGGGCAGGGCCGGGGTGATGCCCGACACAATGTTGATGATGCCCAGAATGAACAACAGAAAGGCCGGGAACACCCGAAGGAAGAGGTTGTTCTTTTTGCTGATCAGGGCGAACAAGCCCGCCACAAGAACGGCCCAGAATTCAAAGAACCGGAACAAAAAGGCCACGGAAAGAGCCAGCACGTGGGGCAGCCCATACAGAACCAGAGAATAGGTCAAAGCAGCCTCCACCGCCCCGATCCCCCGCAGGAAGGGGGAGCTCATCAGCAATAACAACACAATGGCGTATCCGACGATGGCCATCTCCAGGTTGGCATGTCCGCCCAATGCCTCCACGGAGATAAACAGATGCGTGATCCCGATCACCTCGATGACGACGGAAAGAGCCAGTACGAACGCCATTCTCCCCCGGCTGAAGGATTGCTCCAGCAAGGTTTCGAATGCACCGGCCAGGGAAGGAATCCGTTTCATGACAAACCGGTAGATGCTTCCCTTCCGGATGATGTTCACCAGCACGTACACCAGGAAGCCCAGAAAGGCCGCGGTCGCCACGATGCCCCAGATCATGGCGCTGGACATGCTCCCTTTCAGGAAAAGCCAGAGGAGGGCGGGGATCCCGATGATGACGGCCGACAGGATGGAACAGAAGGAAAAAATGGTGGAAGCAAAGTAAATCTGGGTCTTGCTCACCCCTTCCTTTTGTTCCACCGACCGGTTGAAGAAAAGCATGTTGGTGAGCATCCCCGCCGGTACGAACACGCTCACCAGGTTTCTTTTCAAATACAGGCTCACGCCCGTTCCCAGCCCGATTTTTTCATGGATGGCCCGAAAGCTCTGCTGATACATCATTCCCTGCACAACGATGAACAACGCAAGCAGCGCCAATCCCCAAAGAATCCAGACGGGCTTTGCCAGGAACAGGGCATCGATGGCTTTCCCGACTTCCACCTGCTCCTTTTTGATCAGGAACAAACCAAAACCAACAAACAGCAGTCCCAGGATCGCCTGGAAAAGGATCTTGTTTCCCTGGACGAAATCTTTGATTTTTCGGATCGTTTTCATGACTTCGATGTGTTTTCAGATGGATTTCCAGCCCTCATCTTCTGACGGATGGCAAGAATCCCGACGGAAGTGAGGCTGAAGGCAGACACAAGCAGGATCACCACACCAAAATAGCGTTTTACCACCGGCAATTGGCCCAGTTGAAACCCGACCAGCGTGATCAGGACCACCCAGAGACTGACACTAAGAACGGTGTACTTCCAGAACCGCCCTTTGTCCATTTTCGCAATGCCGGCGACCAGGGGCACAATGGCCCGGATCACGGGCAGGAACCGGGAGAGGACAAACGTTTTGTTTCCGTGCTTGCGATAAAACTCCTGGGCTTGCCGGAGCTGGTTCTGTCTGCGTTCGGGTCGTTTCATGAACAGCAGGTTCCCGGTTTTCACTCCAAGGAAATAGGCAACGCGGGTTCCTGCGATTCCTCCCAGGACCAGGGCAGGAACGGCATACAACAGACTCAGTCCGCCCCCTGCCGCCAGCACCCCCACACTGAAGAGCAATCCGTCGCCGGGCAGAAAAGGAGCCGCCGGGAAAAAGCAGATTCCGTAAAAACGATGCTGAACAAGATCACAAGTGCAATGGCTGGATTCAAATGCATGAGCTGCTGAAGCCAGTCGTCAAAATGAAAGATGAAATTCAGGAATCCGTCCATTTCTTTATGTTGCTTTTTGATACATTTTTGCGCCGACCACCAAAAGCATCACATCATAATTCAGGGTATAGATGCGTTGCCACACTCCCTTGTAATCGAGGATCAGGTTGTCGGGACGGTTGTATTTAGCGATCAGGAAAAAGCAGGCCATGGTGGTGCCGATCCCCACGGTGACCCACAGATAACGGCGGAAGCCCCGGTAGGACTCCCGGGGAAACACAAACATCAACAGGAAGGGGAAGGATACGATCCCTGTGTCCCCGATCCCGCTGAAAATGTTGTGCATCCTTCCATCGAAGGTCAGGGGAGTTCCGGGCGGATTGATGGGAAAACATCCCGAACCCAACCCCTCGCCCAGGCCGTAAATCAGCAAGGCAAATGCAGCAATTTTCCCCCAGGTCTTCTCCCGGAAAGTCTGATAAAAAGCCACATCAAACAATAGAATCAGGAGGGTGAATGCCACGCCCCACAGGGTAACCCAGGTTTCGATCGGGCTCCCGCTCTGCCCGAGGTAGGACATGGATTGTGCATGCCAGTCGTACCCGGGGAACCTTGACCCGAACCAAATGTCCGTCACCCACTCCAGCACGAAGAAGAGCCAGATGGCAACCAGACCGATCCGGATGGCAGGACGTTTCGAAACCGTCATGGGTTGAAACAACTTCATTCGAATCTACATTTCGTTGTTTGTGTTTTGCTCCTCCAAGCCCTGGACGGTCATCAGAAGGAAGTCCAGGGCCTTTGTGTAATCCAGCTCCTCATATTCCACGCCCAGCTTCCGGAGGTTGGCAGAATAGTCGGGAAGATGATTGAAGTAATTCTTCTCCAGGGAAATGGAGGCGGCTTCCTGCCCCAATTTTTCAAGGAGAAACCACTTCTCGATCAACCGGGCCGTGCGTCCGTTGCCATCATGGAAAGGGTGAATTTTCACGAAGACCAGGTGGAGGTAGGAGGCATAGTAGAAAATCTCGAAGGGATTCAGCTCCGACGATTGCAGGAGGGAAATGTCGTGAAACAATCTGGACAGCTCCCGATCCAGCTCCTCCGGAGATGCGGCTACATATTCGATCCGATCGTCCCGATTGAGAACAAACATGGGATTGCTCCGTATTCTTCCCCGGTGACTCTCGGGCAACAGGTGTTTGCTCAGAAGTGCGTGGGCCTTTTTCACATGTTCCAGGGTGAGAGGCGCATTCTCGATGAAGCGATAGGCCTCATACAGATCATCGGCTCTCCGTGTCGTTTCTGCCTTGAACTTGACCTGAAGGAACCGGTGCTTGTAGTAGCTGTCAAAGTCTATCTCCTCTCCCTCAATCTTTGAAGAATACACCGAAGAAACGGATCTGTAATACTCGAAAAAGTCCACCGGGAGCCTCACGACTCCTGATTTTCTCGAACGCATCCATGGGCGACCCCGTCACACCAGCGGTGAACCGGTCGAGCAGTCCGTCGGAAAGAATCTGAATCTCATGAAATCGTTGCTCTTCATTCAAAGGTAGGTTTTTTCGTCCGGCTTTGCCCGGGACTCAACCGACCTCCGGCACAAAAAGCAGGGCGGTTCCGAAATCCATCAGACCGTGCAGGATGGCGAAGTAGGGAAACAGGGACGGCCGGTACCAGAGGGCGATTCCGATGAGGGTGGCAAAGGGCAGGAAGGCCAGGGCGCGGTAGAGGACGAAGGCGGGATCCGGGACGAAGGGAAGGGTGCAGTGCTGCAGCGATAGGAACAGGACCGGAAGGGCAACGGCCAGCCATTTCCTTCGCAGCTGATCCTTCAGTCTCGGCAGGATGGTGCCGAAATAGGTGGCAAGCTCGGCAAAGGCTATGGTGACCGGGAAGGCCACCAGCATGCCGTAGGCAACCCAGGATTCCACGGGTCCGAACATCAACCCGGTGGGCACGTCCGGATCGGTCCAGAGCCAGGCACTCAGGGCATAGCCCGGCGCCATCGCAACCGGGACGGAAACCGTGGCGAGTCCGAGAAAAGGAGCAGGTCGCGCTTCAGGCTTTCTTTCCGGAACCGGAAGAGGTCAAGAAACCGGCTCCCCTCCCGCCGGAACAACACCACCAGGAGGGCGATGCTGACGACATTGGTCAGGGTGGCCGTCACCAGCCAATACCACTGGGACCGTTCCCAGGAACGGAACAGGAGGGCAAGGCCCGTTTGAAACAACAGAAACAGCAGGAGCCGGCTTGGCAGCAGGGCGTAGGGAAGGACGTGCGGGGTTCGTTTCATTGTCCGAAGGTCAGAAGATTGGAGTCGGGGTCGAGCAGGAAAACTCCCTTGTCCCCAGGGTTTGGTTTGCAGCTTGCCGTTGGGGTGGATCGCGACCCCCCGGTCGAGCAGATCCTGGTACAACCCATCGATGTCGTCGGTGCGGATGTAAACCTGGCCGTCGTTGGTTGCCGGGTCGAGTCCCGGGAAGGCAAAGAAATGCATCTGGATCCCATCCCTCTCCACCATGAGGTAGTCCGCAGAATCGGAGCGGCCGAAGACCCGGAATCCGAGCTGGTCGACATAGTAGGCCCGGGTGGTGTCTTTGTCCCGCATGGGCAGTTTCGGATGGATGTGTGTCAGCATGTCAGGCGGTGCTTGGTTCGATCAGATCCCACAGGTTCCCGTACAAATCGGCAAACACGGCCACGGTCCCGTAGTCTTCCAGCGAAGGTTGCCGGACGATCCGGACGCCTTTGCGAACCAGCTCCGCAAAATCCCGCTCAAAGTCATCTGTGTACAGAAACAGGAACACCCGTCCACCCGTCTGGTTCCCCACAACGGCCCGCTGGCTTTCGTCGGCCGCTCTGGCCAGGAGCAGGCTGACGCCCTTCCCGCCGGGCGGTCGGATCGTGACCCACCGTTTGGACGAACCGATCTGTGTGTCTTCCACCAGCTGGAAGCCCAGCTTTTCGGTGTAAAAGCGGATGGCCTCGTCGTAATCGGCCACCACCAGGGCGATGTGGGCGATGTGTTGCTTCATGGGAATTCCTGAATCTTTCGCAAGATCAGGAATCCTGTTTTAATATAATGCGCAGGGCCGTGTTTTTTGTGGCATAGGCCCAGGCCCAGTTGATGAAGATGATCAGTTTGTTCCGGACGCTCAGGATGAGCATGAGGTGGAGGAACATCCAGATCACCCAGGCGAAGAAGCCGCGGAAGTGGACCGAGCGAAGGTCCACCACCGAACGGTTCCGGCTGATGGTGGCCATGGTGCCCATGTCGATGTACTCAAATTCCCGGACCGGTTTGCCCTCCGACAGCCGTTTCAGGTTCCGGGCCAGGTTGCTGGCCTGGTGGATGGCCACATTCGCAAGCTGGGGATGGCCGTTGGGGTATTTGGGGGTTTCCATGAGGGCCATGTCCCCGATCACAAAGACCTCGTCGCGGCCGGCCAGCTGGTTGATCCGGTTCACCCGGAGCCGGTTTCCCCTGCCGGCGGAGTCGGCGGGCAATCCGTCGATGGCATTTGCCGTGATCCCGGCCGACCAGATCAGGGTTTTGGTTTGGATGGACTTTCCCGTGTTGGTCTGCAGCGTTTCCCCGTCGTAGGAGGTTACCACGGTGTTGGTCAGGATTTCCACGCCCATGCGTCTCAGGTAGGCCTCCGACTCCCGCTGGCTCTTTTCGCTCATGGCCGCCAGTGTGTGTGCGCTCCCTTCGATGAGGTAAATCTTCAGATTGGAAAAATCGATCCGGTGGAAATCCCGGGGAAGGATGTATTTCTTGATCTCCGCAAAGGCCCCGGACAATTCCACGCCGGTGGGTCCGCCCCCGACGATCACCACGTTGAAAAACGCCTCGTTTTGTTCCTCGGTCTGATTGACAATGGTTTCGAAGACCTGCAGAATGTGGTTCCGGATGCGCAGGGCATCGGCCGTCGATTTGAGGGAAATGGCGTGTTTGCGAATCGATTCGTTGCCAAAGAAATTGGTCTTGCCGCCCATGGCCAGAACCAGCAGATCGTAGGCAAAGGCCCCGATGTCGGTCTGCAACTCCCTGCGCTCCAGATCGACGCGTTGGGCCGTTGCCAGCCGGATCCGGATGTGTTTGTCCTTCCGGCACACATAGCGGATCGGAAAGGAGATGCTCGACGGCTCGATCTGCGCCGTGGCCACCTGGTAAAGCAGGGGTTGGAATTGATGGTAGTTCAGCCGGTCGATCAGCAGGACCTCGAACAGGTCCGGATCGAGCTGTCTGGCCAGATTGATCCCGGCGAATCCGCCGCCGACGATCACAATTTTCTTTTTCATGAAGCAAACGTTCCAAAGCCTTAGACCGGTTTTTTCACTTTGGTCATCTCCCGGCAGGCGATCCGGGGGAAAGGACCGGTGTCAGGAAAGGCCTTCGGCCGACGGCTCGAATCAGGGCCGACGGTTCCGGTCAGGGCCGCGGCTCCTGGGGCCCCTGTTTCTTCACGTATTTCTTCCGCCCCAGCTTGATGGAGGCAATGGAATCCTGCTCGATCCGGTACGACAGGAGGAGGTACTTCCCCCGCTCGAAGTCTTTCCCCTGGGAATACTCCTTCACCCGGCGCTCCAGTGCGAATTCCGAATCCGGGTCGGCGCTCGGGTACAGCGTGTAGAGGCTCCCGACCAGGATTTCATCCTCACCCACGAGGTAGGGCTTGATCGTGTACACCCAGACCGTGGAATCGTTGGGCCGGAGGGGAAACATCCGTTTCTGCGAATAGTCGCAGGCAAGCGGCAGGGGGATGCCGTCGAACACCAGGGTCGGGTCGTCCATCTCCAGGTACTCCCCTCTGACCAGCTCCCCATGCAAGTGGGACAACAGGGTGATGTCGCAGCTGTCGTTCAGAAACTCCGTCCGGGTATCGCCGTTGACCAGCAGGCGCTGGAAGGGAGAACAGGCGGAGACCAGAACCAGAACGGCCAGTGAACTAAACACCTTCACGCCCCTCTGTCGAGCGGACCGGCAACCATTTTTTTGCTGTGCATTCATGCGTTCACGTTGGGATCGATGAATGGGCAATGTAACACAATTATCGATCCAATGACTCCGGCACGCCCCGGTCCGTCAGTGGAAGTAGTCCGAAAACGGCGCGCAGTCCTGAAAAAACTGCGTTGGGGACATCCCCGCCAGCTTCCGGAAATCATTCACCATGTGCGATTGGTCGTAGTAGCCGCAGCGGTAGGTGATGTCGGTCAGATTCGCACCCGGATCCCTGGCCTTCAGGTCGATGGAGCTCTGAAAGCGGACGGTCTTCAGGAACTGCCGGGGCGATGCCCCCACATACCGCGAAAAGATCCGCTCGAATTGCTTCCGCCCCAGACAGGCTTCCCCGGCCAGCTCGTCGATGCCGATCAGGCCCCGGCTCCGGTTGATGAGGCCGATGCTGTGCCGGATCCGCCCGAAATGGTCCCGGCTCCGATTGTTCCGAAGACGTTTGACCAGGTAGGCTTCCACCCGCCGGATCCGCTCCTCAAACGTCCGCGCCTCCCGCAGCAGAGCTTCAATTTCTCCGGCATCCTGCCTGCAGACATCCGACAGCGTCACCGTTTGGTTGTACAATTCCGAGGACGGCACATCGAAAAACACGGGCAGTCCCTGGGGCAGGAACAGGATGGAAAACAGGTCCATCGACCCCGAAACCCGGATGTCAAAGAAATCCCCTTGCTGACCCGTCAGTACGGCCGAGCCGGCAAGGGGTTTTCTGTCATCCAGGGACACGGGCCGATCGCCCAGATAGAAGGTCAGGTCGCTCATCCCGGTGGGCACGATCCGCTGGATGTGGGACCGGTTTGCCGGCAGGCAACTTTCCATGGCCCAGTACTGCTTGACGTACTCCGACAGAAGGGGCGAGGGACGGGCAATGCGGTAGTCCATGGGCTCAGGCGATGGTTGCGACAAAGGTACAGGTTTTCACCGCCTAGGCCTCGCTGTACAGCCCGATTTTGTTTCCCTCCGGATCCAGGCACAGGGCAAAGGAACCCCGGCCCTCGGCCTGGATCTTCGTGGGAGCCTGCACGAGTTTGCCCTGTTCTTCGCAACCCGGTCGATGGCCCCGTTCAGATCCCGGCCAACATCGAAGCTGACCAGCGCTCCGCCTGCGCCCGGCGTAAAATCCGGGGCACAGGAGATGGCCCTTCGCCGCTGGGAAAGCAGGCCATCTGCTCCGTTCCGTAGTCCTCCACCTCCAGTTCAATGTCCAAGACCCTGCCGTAGAACCCGGCAGCCCGGTGAATGTCCTTCGCAGGAATCTCCACCCATGAAATCAGTTTCTTCATCGTTTTTCTGTTTTTGGTTTTTGATCATTTTCCTGCAAAACTAGGTTCCACCCGGCACCCAAAATTGGAAAAACGAGACATTCGGCGTTCGGCTCGCGGCCGGTCCGGGGATTCAGAACCACTGCCGCTTCCGGAACACGAACACCCCGGAGACGGACAACAGCAGCGACCCGAGGATGATCGATGGCAGGGCCCACACCGAATGCTCCAGGAAATTGGGCACGTTCATGCCGAAGATGCTCGCGATCAGGGTCGGGATCATCAGGATGATGGAAATGAGGGTCAGCTGCTTCATGACCACGTTCAGGTTGTTGGAGATCACCGAGGCGAAGGCATCCATCATGCCGCTCTGGATGTCGGAATAGATCTGGGCCATCTCCAGGGCCTGCTTGTTTTCGATCAGCGCGTCCTCGAGCAGGTCCTCGTTCAGCTCGCTGGTGATCTTCTTCGAGCTCCGGAGCTTGGCCAGCACGATCTCGTTGGCCTTGATGGACGTGATGAAATACACCAGGCACTTCTCCATTTTGAGCAGCTTGTTCAGCTCCTTGTTCTTGATGGATTTCTCCAGGTCCTGCTCGATGGCCGAGGTCATCTGGTTGATCCGCTTGAGAAAGCGGAGGTACAGGTTTCCCGAGCGCAGGAAGAGCCGTAGGATGAAATTGATGCTGTCGGTGATCTCCTTGTACTGGTCCCGGAAGGGCGAGGGCTGACCGATGGGCAGCACCTCGTTGTCCTGCAGGCAGAGCGTCAGGGTGAAATCCTCGGTCATGAAAATCCCCAGCGGGATCGTGTGAAACGGAACCCCGTTGTTCATGGACTCCACCGGGATCCGCAGGATGATGAAGGTCCACTCGTCATCGAACTCGATGCGGGGCCGTTCGTCCTGGTCCAGGACGTCGTTGATCAGGTCGGGCGGCAGGTCGAAGACGGATTGGAGTTTCCGGATCTCGTCCGGACCCGGGTTTGTGGCGTTGATCCAGCAGTTCTTTTGGGGTGCGTCGATTTCGATGTACCCCCCGAATGTCTTGAAGATTTTGATCATGATGGTGTCTCCTTGCATATGGCACCTGCAAGGAAACAGGACGTCCCTACAGGCGGATGATTACGTTGTTTTCCTGGTGATACGGGCCTTCGTCCATTTTCTGTGATTTTCGCTCGGTGAGCATGCAAAAGTACGTTTATTCCATACAGCCT
>JAWKKO010000023.1:0-58753 GCA_041393235.1 Bacteroidales bacterium | reverse complement strand
TTGTGCAGGAAGAAGAGATGGATGAAAAGGTCCCGGGACGAACCGAGAATCTGGGCGGCTTGTCCCTGAACCTGGACGTGGCCGTCACTCCGGACGCGTCCGTGCAGTTGATTTTTGATCCCAATGTGGGAGACATCATTGAAACCAGCGGAAAAGGAAACCTGCTGATGCAATTGGACAAAAGCAACGGTTTCCGGATGTGGGGCGACGTGGAGCTCCAAACCGGGGATTACCTGTTCACACTGCAAAATGTAATCAACAAGCGCTTTGCCATTGAGCCGGGCGGACGCATCAGCTTCAACGGCGATCCCGTGAATGCCTCCATCGACCTGAATGCCATCTACACCACACGTTGTGCCCCGTTCAATCTCTGGCCCGGCGACCCCTCCGACGAACTGGCCCGGGATCTCAACAAACGGATCCCCGTGGAATGCCACCTGAACCTGCAGGGCGAACTGCAAAGTCCGACCATCGCCCCCGGCATCGAAATGCCCACGGCCAATCCCGAAATCCGCGCCTTGCTCGAGAACAGCACCGGCACGGAGGAAGACCGGATGAAACAGTTTCTTTCCGTCTTGGTCATCAACAATTTCTACAGCGTCACCGGTCTGGCGACCCAGTCCGTGGGGACCGGTTCCGGGAACCTGGCCGGAGTCACCGCCAGCGAGCTTCTGTCGAACCAGCTCAGCAACTGGCTCTCCCAGATCAGCGACGATTTCGACATCGGGATCAACTACCGTCCGGGCGATCAGGTCAGCAGCGACGAAGTGGAACTGGCCCTGTCGACCCAATTGCTCAACGACCGCATTCTGATCAGCGGGAACCTGGATGTGGGCGGCCAGGAAACCAATCCCTCCACGGGAACCGAGGCCAACCCCTACGTGGTGGGCGACATCGATGTGGAATTCAAGGTCACCGAGAACGTGAGCGTGGTTGCCTTCAACCGGGCCAGGGATGAATTCTGGATGGATGCGGCCAATTACAAACAGGGAGTGGGCATCTCCTTCCGGGAGGATTTCGACGATGTCAACACCCTTCTGAATCGCTACAAAGAAGGGCTCACCAACCGGAAGAAGCGGAAGAAAAAAGAGCCGGAATCCGACCCCGATTCCTAGATTTTTCTATCTTTGGCTTTCTTTTTTAGCAACCTAAAATCACAATTATGTTTGTAGTAATGGTCGTCGTTTTTGTTCTGGGGTATCTGGCCATAGCCCTGGAACACCCATTGCATGTGGATAAGGCGGTCCCGGCCCTCATGATCGGGACGCTGCTGTGGGTTTTGTACATTTTTGGCGCATTTGAAATTTTCTCGGCCGGACTCAGCGAAGCTTGGAACAGTTTTGCCGGAGGCGGGGGACACGGACACGGACACGGAGGTGAAGAGATGGGCATCGATGCCATGCGACACTTCATCGTGGACAACGAAATCATCCATCACCTGGGTGAGATTTCCGAGATTCTGTTCTTCCTCTTCGGAGCCATGACCATCGTGGAAGTCATCGACAAGCACAACGGCTTCAAGGTGATTACTGACCGAATCGAGACCACCAACAAGGTGAAACTCCTCTGGATCCTGAGTTTCCTGACCTTCTTCATGTCCGCAGCCCTGGACAACCTCACCACCACCATCGTGATGGTCGCCCTGTTGCGGAAACTGATGAAAGACAAGGAAACCAAATGGTTCTTTGCTTCCATGGTCGTCCTTGCCGCCAACGCAGGGGGGGCCTGGTCGCCCATCGGGGACGTGACCACCATCATGCTTTGGATCGGAGGTCAGGTGACCACCGGTGCCATCATCACCCGGGTCATCGGGCCGAGCCTGATCACCATGGTCGTGCCCCTGGCGGTACTCAGCTTTACCATGAAGGGCAATGTGGAACGCCCCGATGCCGATCCCAGCGACAAAGTCCTCACCACCCCGTTCGAGCAGCGTTTCATGCTCATCCCGGGTGATCGGCCTGCTCTTGTGCCGGTGTTCAAGACCATCACCCACCTGCCTCCCTACCAGGGAACAAGGTTGTCGCCGTCGTTGATCTGGCTGGTGACCGAACTGATGCATGCGAAGAAATCCGATGAAATCAAGAAGAACCTGAAGGTGATCCACATCGTGAAACACGTGGACACCCCCACCATCTTCTTCTTCCTGGGGATTCTGTTCGCCGTGGCCGCTCTCGCAAAGCGCGGGAATAACTGGCGGTGCTGGCCGGATGGCTTGACGAAAACCTGGGGAACATCTTCCTCATCGACATGGCCATCGGGGTGCTTTCCGCCGTGGTGGACAACGTGTGCCTCGTGGCCGGCGCCATGGGATGTATCCCATCGAAACCCATGAATCCATTGCCTTGCTTACAACCTGAAGCCATCGAGTACGCCCACAATTTCGTTCAGGACGGATTGTTCTGGGAATTCCTGGCCTACTGCGCCGGTAATGGCGGAAGCATCCTGATCATCGGATCGGCAGCCGGTGTGGCCGCCATGGGCATGGAACGCATCGATTTCATCTGGTACCTGAAACGCATCTCCCTCCTGGCCCTGCTGGGCCATGTGGCCGGTGCCGGTGCCTACTACCTCCAGTCGCTGTTCCTCCATTGATCCGGACCGGAACGGCAGCCTGAAGGGCTTGCAATTCTGATAACGGGGTATACTACAAACGAGTATATCCTGTTATTTTTTATAATCTCCAGCCAAAATTTGCACACATGATCAGCATGGTTTTCCTTCAAGTTTCGTCCGGGCTGGACACGACCGCCGCAGCGGGTACGGCCACCGAATCCCTCATCGATCTGGCCATCCGGGGCGGGTGGGTCATGATTCCCATCGTCATCCTGAGTTTGGCTGCCGTGTACATCTTTGTTGAACGCTGGTTCATGCATCCGCAAAGCCCAAGGTCGATCAGAACTTCATGAACCGGATCAAGGATTACATCATGAGCGGCAAGGTGGATTCGCCCGCTGGGCGCCCTGTGCCAGTCCACCGACAACCCCGTTGCCAGCATGCTGGAGAAGGGGATCAGCCGGATCGGCCGTCCTCTCAACGATGTGAACGCCGCCATCGAGAACGTGGGTCGGCTCGAAATCTACAAACTGGAGAAGGGACTGCCCACCCTGGCCACCGTGTCGGGCGGCGCACCCATGATCGGGTTCCTGGGGACGGTGATCGATGGTCCAGGCCTCCAGCAAATGTCCACCGCCGGAAACAACATCAACGTGGGTGAATTGTCGGGTGGGATTTACACCGCTCTGATCACCACCGTGGCCGGCCTCATCGTGGGGATCATCGCGTTTTTTGCCTACAACTTCCTGGTGGCCCGGGTCGACAAGGTCATCAACAACATGGAGGCCGGCGCCTCGGAATTCATCGATCTGCTCAACGAACCGGCCAAATAGGAGAAGACCATGGCACCAAACCCAGGAACCGGGTTCTGACAATTTCCGCCATGTCGGGGATGACCGACATCGTCTTCCTGTTGCTCATCTTCTTCATGCTGACCTCCACCCTCATTGCCCCCAATGCCCTGAAGATGCTTCTGCCCTCCCGGGGACAGACCGTCACGGTGCCCTCCGAGTCGGCCATCCCCACGGTCACCATCCGCAGCGGCAGCCAGATCACCGTCGACGGACGGTCGGTTTCCCTGGAGGAGCTGGGGGCGGTGTTGGACCAGCGCCTGCAGGGCACCCCGGATCCCACCATCAAACTGGAGACCTCCTCCGCGGTGTCGGTGGGTGATGCCGTGAAAGTCATGAACGTGGCCGCCGAGCGGCAATACACCATTGTGCTAAAAGAATTCTGATGGCCCTGAGTTCGAGAAACCGGATCAACAAGAACTTTTCCATGTCGGGAATGACCGACATCGTCTTTCTGTTGCTCATCTTCTTCATGATCACCTCCACCCTCATCGTACCGGCCGCACAGAATGTGGAACTGCCCGAAAGCAACAACCAGACCCGCGCCAATCCGGTGCTGGTGGTCTCCATCGACCGGGACAGGAATTTCTGGGTCGACGACCAGCTCTATCTCCCCGGCGAACTGGAACCCGTTCTCCAGAACAAACTGGCCCAATACGGAGAAGCCCCCACGGTCCGGCTCAATGCCGACCGGAACCTGAACATGGAGGAAGTGTTTGTCTTCCTTGACATTGCCAAACGGAACCGGTACAAGGTCATTCTGGGCACCCGGCCCATTTGACGCCGGAAAACGAAACTTCGGATCATCGTCCCATGAAGATCAAACGACAAGGACTCATCGGCACCCTCATCTACCACGGATTGCTCCTGGCCCTTCTGATCTTTGCCGGACTCACCTACCCCGATCCTCCCCCCGAGGAGGAAGGCATCCTGGTGAACTTCGGCATCGATGAAACCGGATTCGGAGAGTTCGAGCCCCGGGGCGATGAAGCCTCGGCCGGCGATCCGGATCTGCCCGTGACCCGGGAAACCGTGGAAACCGTGGAAGAAAGCACACCGCCCGAGCCTCAATACACCGAACCGCAGCCTGCACCGGTCGACCGCACCCAGGATGTGGAGAAAACCCGGGTGGTGGAAGACACCAAGCCCACCCCGGAGGAATTGGAACGCCAGCGCATCGAGCAGGAACGCATCCAAAAGGAACGGGCCGAGCGCCTGGAACGGGAGCGGCAGGCGCAGCTGGAAAAGGAACGTCTGGAAAAAGAACGGTTGGAGAAGGAACGCATCGAACGGGAGCGTCAGCAACAGGCCGAACGCATCAACAACATGGGCCGTAACGCCTTCGGCCGCCAGGGTGTCGGCGATGCGGAAGGGTCCCAGGGCGTGGCCGGAGGAACCGGCAACCAGGGGGACCCCAACGGAAGTCCAAACGCGGACCAATACGGCACCGGTGGTGGACTGGGGGACGGCAGCTCCTATGGTCTGGGAAACCGGAAATCCGTCGGCACCCTCCCCAAACCGAACGTTTCAGGCTGTTCGGTGACCCAAAAGATCGAGGTCAAGGTGGAAATCCAGGTGGACCAGGATGGACGGGTGATCAGCGCTGTCGTTGACAATGCGACCTACCAGGACAACTGCATCTGGAACATGGTGGTGGAGGCGGCCCAGAAAAGCCGTTTCACCGTCGACCGCAACGCCCCTTACCGGCAATCGGGCTGGATCCGCTACATCATAGTGCCCTGATGGCATCCCACACCAGTTTCACCGCGGAGACAAGGATGGCGCCCATCACCACCCAGCGGATGAAGTTGGCTCCCTTTTTCACCGCCATTCTGGCACCCACCCAGGCGCCCACCATGTTTCCGGCCGCCAGCAGGAGCCCCATCCAGAGGTCCACATCCCCGTGAACGAAGAAGATCACCAGGGCCACCGGTGTGTACAGCAGGATAACGAGGACCTTTAGGGCATTGGCCTTCAGCAGGTCGAACCCGCTGCCCAGGACGAGCCCGGTGAGCAGAAAGAAACCCACACCCGCCTGGATGAATCCGCCATAGACGCCCACCAGGAAGAACAGCACGGCCTGGAGCCAATAGGCCAGACCCGTGGTGGTCTGTTCGGCTTGGATCCAACGGCTTGGTTTGAGCAACATGAGCAGAAGGACGATCACCATGACACCGGCAATGGCCAGCTTCATGATGTGGTCGGGCAAATTGACGGCAATGAAGGCGCCCACCAACGAACCCACCACAGCGGGAATGCCCACCCGAAACCCGGAAGGAAAGTCCATGACCTTGTCCCGGTGGAAACTCCCCACGCCCACCAGGTTTTGCATAAAAATGGCGATGCGGTTGGTACCGTTGGCCAGGTTCGGGCTCATGCCGAAGGCCATCAGGACAGGCAGGGTCAGCAGGGAGCCCCCCGCTGCCAGGGTGTTGATGACGCCCGCAGCAAATCCGACGCCCACGATGGCCAGGATGGCATACCACTCCATCGGGCCCGGTTCAGCTGAACATGGGGTATTCGTCCATCAGTTCGTTCACCCGTTTGCAAACGTCTTCGATCCGCGCCCGGTTGTCGATGTTCATGATGACCTCATCGATGAGCCCCACAATGACGGGAATCTCCGCCTCCTTGACTCCTCGGGTGGTGACGGCCGGCGTGCCAACCCGGATGCCGCTCGTCTGGAAGGGCGAACGGGAGTCGAAAGGCACCATGTTCTTGTTCACGGTGATGTCGGCTTCACCCAGGGCGTTTTCAACCTGCTTTCCCGTGATGTCTTCCACTTTGCCTCGCAGATCAATGAGCATGGAATGGTTGTCGGTACCGCCGGAAACCACCTTGTAACCCAGCTTGAGGAAGGCATCGGCCATGACTTTGGCATTCGTTTGCACTTGCCGCTGGTAGGTTTTGAAGTCCTCGCTGAGGGCTTCGCCGAAGGACACGGCCTTGGCGGCGATCACATGCTCGAGCGGACCGCCCTGGATGCCGGGGAACACGGCCGAATTCAGCAGGGAGGACATTTTCCGCACCACCCCTTTTTTGGTCTTCTGGCCAAAGGGATTGTCATAATCCTTGCCCAGGAGGATGATCCCGCCCCGGGGACCGCGAAGGGTCTTGTGGGTGGTGGAGGTAACCACGTGGGCATATTTCAGCGGGTTGTCGAGCAAACCGGCCGCGATGAGTCCGGCCGGATGGGCCATGTCCACCATGAACAACGCCCCGATCTTGTCGGCGATTTCACGCATCCGCTTGTAATCCCATTCCCGGGAATAGGCACTGGCTCCCCCCACCAAAAGCTTCGGCTTTTCCTTCAATGCCTTTTCCTCCATCGCATCGTAGTCGACCCGACCGGTCTCCTGGTCCAGTCCATAGGAAATGGCCCGGTAGAGAAGGCCCGAACTGTTCACCGGAGAACCATGGCTCAGGTGTCCCCCGTGGCTCAGGTCGAGTCCCATGAACGTGTCGCCTGGCTCCAAAACGGTGAGAAACACCGCCATGTTTGCCTGGGCGCCGGAATGGGGCTGCACGTTTGCGTATTCGGCATCGAACAGATCGCACAGACGGTCGATGGCCAGCTTTTCCACTTCGTCCACCACTTCGCATCCGCCGTAATACCGGTGCCCGGGATAGCCCTCGGCATATTTGTTGGTCAGGCAGGAGCCCATGGCTTCCATCACCTGGGGGCTGACAAAATTTTCCGACGCGATGAGCTCGATGCCCCGCTTTTGCCGGTTGTACTCGTGGTCGATAAATGAAAAGATTTCGAGATCCCGTTTCATGGTTGTTCGATTTTAATCCATATGGCGTTTCTGACGTTTGCCGGCCAAGGCAGGCAAACGGAATCCAAATTTAAACTTTTGCCTCTGTAATGTCGGGATTCTTTTTGCGTCTTTTGTAAAAAAATAAGAACACCCCCAATCCCAACAACATGTACCTCCCTCCCTTCTCCCAAACCCTCCGCATCCTCTTCAAGGAAAAGCGGATCACCATGATCAACATCGGCGGCCTGGCCATCAGCCTGGCCTGCACCCTTTTCATGTGGCTCTGGGTGGAAAACGAACTCAGCTACGACCGCTTCCACGACGACTTCCGCCAGCTTTACCGGGTCGAGGAAAATCAATTTTATTCCGGCGAAGAACCCTACCATGTGAATGTTACCCCCTACGTGTCGGGTCCGGTCTGGAAGGACGAAATCCCGGAAATCGCCGAGCAATGCCGCATGTCCTACACCCCGGGCCAGCTCTTCACCTATGGCGAACAGCGCTTTTTCGAGGAAGGGTTGTTTGCGGTGGATTCTACCTTTTTCCGACTTTTCAGCCTTCCTCTGCGGCTGGGAGATCCCCACAGGCAATTCCTGGAACCGAACACCATCGTTCTCACCAGCGAACTGGCCAAGAAGTACTTCGGGGATGAACCGCCCCTGGGAAAAGCCATCCGGGTGAACGAAGATCAGATGCACACCGTCACCGGGGTCCTGGAGACCCTACCGGAAAACACCGTGCTGGAATTCAACGCCCTTCTTCCCTGGTCCGCCGTCGTGTCCTCGGGCCAATACCAGGACAATTGGGGAACCAACAGCATCCAGACCTTCGTGAAGCTGCAACCCGGAGCCGTGGATACGGTGCTCAACCGAAAACTTACTCAGGTAACCAACCTGTACAAGGAAAACAACACCACCGACTTCCTCGTAGCCCCCTTCTCCCGCATCCACCTCCATGCCTATTTCGGGTACGGACACTCCCCCGGCGCCATCCTCTATGTTTACATCTTTGTGGCCATCGCATCCTTCGTCCTGCTCATCGCCTGCATCAATTTCATGAACCTGTCCACGGCCCGGGCATCCATCCGGGCCCATGAAATCGGTCTGAGAAAAACGAACGGAGCCACCCGGATCCAGCTGCGACGGCAACATCTGGCCGAGTCCTTTTTTCAGACCCTGGCTGCCGTTCTGCTGGCCGTTCTGCTGGTGCTTGCATTGCTTGCCCCTTTCAACCGGCTGACCGGAAAGGAGATTCCGGCCGGCAACCTCCTGCAATGGCCCTTCCTTTTGGGAGCCACGGCCATCCTGGTTGTGAGCACATTGCTGGCGGGAAGCTGGCCTGCGTTCTACCTTTCCGCCCTCGATCCCCTGCAGGCCATCCGGGAACGATCCGACCGGCAGGGGAAAAGCGGTCTGCTACGAAAGGTCCTAGTGGTCTTTCAATTCAGCCTTGCCGTCCTCCTCATCATGGGATCCATGGTGGTCACCCGCCAGTTGAAATACATGCAGGGGGCCGATCTGGGGTTCGAGAAACAGGGGTTGCTGTCCATCCCCCTCCGGGGCGGTCTGAACAGTCGGTACGATCTGCTGAAGGAGGAATTCGGGGCCCTGTCGGCGGTTCAAAGCACCTGCGCCTCCATGCAGCCCCCCTACCGGATCGGAAGCAACTCGGGGGGGATCCGCTGGGAAGGCAAGGACCCGGACCACCACATCCTGGTTTCTTTCACCGGCGTCCATTACGACTTCATCAAAACCATGGGCATTGCCCTGGAAGCCGGCCGGGATTTCGAAAGCAGGTTTCCGGGGGATCTCTACCAGGACACCACGGCGAATTTCATCATCAATGCCACCCTGGCCCGGATCATGGAGGAAGACCTGCCCGAAGGATCGGAGGTTCTGGGTTCCAACCTGGAGTTCATCGGTGCATCCGGGCGCATTGTGGGGATCATGGAAGACTATCATTTTCAAACCCTGGGGGTGGACATCGAACCCATGGCCATCGCTCCGGTGCCCGCCGACAACCTGAGCACCATGATCGTCCGGCTTGCGCCCGGGATGGAGGCGGAAGGCCTCCGTCAGGTGGAAGAGACATGGGAGGAGATCCTGCCCCAGTACCCCTTCGAATCCACCTACGTGGATGAGGTCATCCGGGACATGTACCGGGGCGAGGAACGACTGTCCTCTCTGTTGTCCATTTTCACGGGGGTGGCCTTCCTCCTTGCCTGCCTGGGATTGTTTGCCCTGTCTTCCTTCACGGCCCAGCGGAGACGGCGGGAAATCGGCATCCGGAAGACCCTGGGTGCCGGAGAGCGGCAGATCGGATGGATGATGGTCCGGGATTTCTCCCTCTACATCCTTCTGTCCCTGGTCATCGCCCTGCCCGCCGTCTGGTTCATTGCCACGCGCTGGCTGGGAGAATTCTCCTACCGCATCGCCCTGAAGGCCGATCTGTTCCTGTATGCGGTGCTGGCCACCACCCTGGTGTCCGTGCTCACGGTCCTGTTCCATGCCCTGCGGTCGGCCCGGCTCGACCCGGTGGATACCCTGCGGCACGAATAGACCGGCTCTCAGAGGAGGGCCTGGTGAATCAGAAAGAATCCCGCGGCAACAACAGCCCCGGCCAGGGGCCCCAGAACCGGCACCCAGGCATAGTTCCAATCGTTTTCACCCTTGTGCTTCATCGGCAACAGGGCATGGACGATGCGGGGACCCAGGTCCCGGGCCGGATTGATGGCATAGCCGGTGGTTCCTCCGAGGGAGAGGCCGATGGCGGTCACCAGCAGGGCCACGGGGAGAGCCCCCAGGGTACCCAGGCCCAGTTTCGCCTCGGTTTCCCCGCCCAGACTCAGGCTCGGCTCGGCGATGTACAGAATGACGAAGATCAGGACGAAGGTCCCGATCCCTTCGCTGGCAAAATTGGAGGCGGGTTTGCGGATGGCCGGACCTGTGGAGAAACACCCCAGGATGGCCCCCGGATCGTTTGTGGCAGCGAAATGATCCCGGTAGAACACCCAGACCGTGAAGGCACCGGCAGCCGCACCGGCCATCTGTGCGGCCACGAAGGGCAACACCTGACTCCAGGAGAACATACCAGCCACGGCCAGTCCCAGGGTCACGGCCGGATTGATGTGGGCTCCCGAAACCGGGCCGGCCACGGCCACGCCAACAAACACTGCCAGACCCCATCCCAGGGCAATGACGATCCAGCCGCCGTCGTGACCCTTGGTGTCTTTCAGCACCACGTTGGCCACCACCCCGTTCCCCAGCAATATCAGCAGAAACGTCCCTATAAACTCAGCAACAATCTCATTCATCTTCTCTTCTCTTTATGAACTTTACAAACTTTATTGACTTTAGAAACTATCTCAGTGCTCCCAATTCTTCGCCCGCGAAATCGCCCGGTGCCACGCATCGAGCAATTCCTGCTGTTTCGGCCGGTCGATGGTCCGGTGAAATGTCCGGTCCTCCGCCCACTGAGCCGAAATCTCTTCCACCGACTTCCAGAAGCCCACGGCCAGTCCGGCCAGGTAGGCGGCCCCCAGGGCGGTGGTTTCGATGATCCGAGGCCGGATCACCGGAAGGCCAAGCAGGTCGGCCTGGAACTGCATCAGCAGGTTGTTCACCACCGCACCTCCGTCCACCTTCAGTTCCCGGATTTTCGTGTTGGCATCGTCCTCCATGGCACCGACCACGTCATTCACCTGAAAAGCAATGCTTTCGAGGGCAGCCCGGGCAATGTGACCGGATGTCACCCCCCGGGTGAGACCGGCAATCATGCCCCGGGCGTAAGGATCCCAGTGCGGGGCTCCCAACCCGGTAAAGGCCGGTACGAAGTACACCCCGCCGTTGTCTTCCACCGAGGCGGCCAGGGCCTCGATTTCCGAAGATTCCTTCACGAGGCCCAGCCCGTCGCGCAGCCACTGCACTACGGCCCCTCCGATGAAAATGCTCCCCTCCAGGGCATAGACCGTTTTGTCCCCGATCTGCCAGGCGATGGTGGTCAACAGGTTGCTTTCGGAATGCACGGCTTTCTCCCCCGTGTTGCACAGGATGAAACACCCCGTGCCATAGGTGCATTTTACCGTCCCCGGCTCCAGACACATCTGACCGAAGGTGGCCGCCTGCTGGTCACCGGCGATTCCCGCGATGGGAACGGCGGTGCCCAGCAAGGCCGGGTCGGTCGTTGCGTAGATTTCGGAGGACGAGTGCACCGTCGGCAGGGCCGATGCCGGAATGCCGAAGATCTCCAGCAGTTCCTCATCCCATGCCAGGGTGTGGATGTTGTACAGAAGGGTTCGGGAGGCATTGGTGGCATCGGTGACATGGGCCCTCCCGCCCGTGAGCTTGAAAATCAGCCAGGAGTCCACCGTCCCGAAAGCCACCTCCCCCCGGCCGGCCTTTTCTTTCAACCCCTGTACGTTGCGGAGCATCCATTCCCATTTTGTGGCGGAGAAATACGCATCCGCGACCAAACCGGTCTTCTCCCGGATCAGGGCCTCCTTTCCCCCGGCTTTCAATTCATCGCACCGGGGTGCCGTACGGCGGTCCTGCCAGACAATGGCCGGGCAGAGCGCTTCTCCCGTGGTCCGGTCCCAGGCGATGGCGGTTTCCCTCTGGTTGGTGATGCCGATGGCCGCCAGCTGGTCCGGCATGGCCCCCGTTTTTTTCAGAACATCCCGGATGACCCGCAACTGGGAGGACCAGATTTCGGCGGGATCGTGCTCGACCCAGCCGGGTTTGGGGAAATGCTGTTCGAATTCCTGCTGGGCCACGCCGAGCATGGCGCCGGCATGGTCGAACAAGATGGCTCTGGAACTTGTGGTTCCCTGATCAATGGACAGAATGTACTTCATGCGTGTCTCCGTTTTCCTGGTGTTCGATTGGTTTTTGTTCCCCGGGACCGGGCGTCAACGTCGCCAGCACCACCAGGGATGTGAATTTTTTCAATTGATCGGCCACCCATTCCTCATCCGTTCCAAGTTCACCCGCCATGATTTCTGCCACCCGGGGCGCGATGCGAAGGGCTTCGGCCGCATCCAGCTGCAGGGCCCGCATCCTCCGCGACAGGCAATCTTCCAGGGTCATGGCCATTTCTTCCTTCACAGCCCACAGGACCTGCACCTTCTGGATCGTCAAATCTTCGCTGATCACCTCGTCCAGCCCTTCCTCCTTCTCCATCAGGCAGGTCATGGTTTGCCAATCGGTGCCATACCAGGACCGGGGGTCGCTGCCATCGACTGCCCGCCGGTGGCCATGGATCCGCAAATGCACGGTCTGGCACTCCCTGGGAGCCAGCCCCAGGTTCCGTTCCATGGCATCGACCACATCCTCCCCCATTTTTCGGTAGGTGGTCCATTTTCCTCCGGTCAATGTCACCAAACCCGAAGGCGAGGACAGGATTTTGTGACCCCGGGAGATTTCCTTTGTTTTCTTCCCGTCGGAGGACGGAGCGGCCAGTGGGCGCAACCCGGTGAAGACTGCCCGGACATCGCCCCGACGGATGGGGGGATCGAAATACAAAGCCGCTGTTTCCAGGATGTAGGAGATTTCCTCCTCCTCGGGAACCGGTTCAAAATCGGCCGTTTTCTTTTCCACATCGGTGGTCCCCACAACGGCCCGGTTGTGCCAGGGAACCGCAAACAGCACCCTTCCGTCGCTGGTTTTGGGGATCATCAGGGCCTGTTCCCCGCCCAGGAAGGCCTTGTCCACCACGAGGTGGATTCCCTGGCTGGGTTTCACCACATCCCGGCCCTCCGGGCGGTCCATTTTCAGGATGTCGTCCACCCACACCCCGGTGGCGTTGATCACGCCCCGGGCCTTGATGTCGATGCGACGGCCGTCCAGGAGGTCCCTGGCTTCCACCCCGGTGATTCGCCCTTCTTTCTTCAGCAGGGCGGTCACTTCCATGTGATTGATGGCGAGCCCCCCCTGCTCGAACAAAGTCTGACACAGGTTGACGGCCAGGCGGGCATCGTCGAACTGCCCGTCGAAATACCGGACGCCCCCCTTCAATCCCTTTGCCTTGATGCAGGGCAGGGCCGCCCGGACCCGTTTCGGGGAGAGGGGCACCGACCGGCCGATGCCCAGGGAGCCGGCCAGCAGGTCGTACAGGGTCAGACCGATGGTATAGAAAGGCACGCACCACCAGCGGTAACAGGGAATGATGAATTCCTGTTCCCGGACGAGGTGACCCGCGTTTCGTTTCAGACGGCCTCTTTCCCGGAGGGCTTCCAGCACCAGGGAGATGTTTCCCTGGGCCAGGTACCGGACCCCCCCGTGAACCAGCTTGGTGCTTCGGCTCGAGGTTCCTTTGGCAAAATCGTGTTTTTCCAGCAACAGGGTGCTGTATCCCCGGCTGGCGGCATCCAGGGCAGCGCCCAATCCGGATGCGCCTCCCCCGATCACCAGGACGTCAAATCCCTTGCTGTTCTGGTCCAGTTTCCGGAGGGCTTCGTTTCTGTTCATGAATTCGGATTGCAGGGTGGGAATTTCTTGAAGCTAAATTAACCTTATATTTCAATCTCCAATGTATCTTGGGCTTGTTTTGAAACAATTGAAACCCCACACCAACTCATCCTTCCCATGAAACAATCTTTCCTCCTGATTGGCATTTCCCTGTTCACCCTGTCCCTGTCCGGACAGGAACACAAACCCGCCGGCAACGACAGAACCATTGAATTTCCTGACATACCCGGCTACCGGAGCCTGGTGTGCGACTTCCACATGCACACGGTGTTCTCCGACGGAAACGTGTGGCCCTCCATCCGGGTCGAGGAAGCCCTGCGGGACGGACTGGACGCCATCTCCATCACCGACCACATCGAATACCAGCCCCACCGCGAGGACATCCCCCACCCCGACCGCAACCGGACCTACGAACTGGCCCGGAAGGCTGCCGGAGAAAGCGATCTGCTCATCATCCCCGGTGCCGAAATCACCCGGTCCATGCCCCCGGGTCATTTCAATGCCTTGTTTGTGGAGGATGTGAACCAACTCATGGACCGGGATCCCTTGCTGGTCTTCCGGGAAGCGAAGCGACAAGGCGCCTATGTATTCTGGAACCATCCCCACTGGACCGCTCAGCAACCCGACGGGGTGGCCGCCTTCCAGGATCTGCACCGGCAACTCCTGGCGGAAGGACTGTTCCAGGGGATTGAAGTGTACAACGAGCTTACCTTTTCGGAGGAGGCTGTGGAACTGGCCCGGGAACACCACCTGACCATGATGGGCAACTCGGACATGCACGGACTCATCGACTGGATGTATGACGTGGCCAACGGCGGACACCGGCCCGTGACCCTGGTGTTCGCCACGGAGAAAACTCCGGAGGCACTCAAAGAGGCCCTGTTCGACGGGCGAACCGCCGTGTGGTTCGACAACACCCTGGTGGGGAAAGCATCCGTTCTTACGCCGCTTGTGGAAGCCTCTTTGAAAGTGGAAAAAATCCGGGGTGGCCTGGTTCCGGCCCTGGAAATCACCAACCATTCCGATGCGGATTACATTCTCGAGAATGCCTCTGACTTTGGCTTGCACAACCATGCCGGGATTCTGGTGCTCAAAGCACATCAGACCACGTTGGTGGAAGTGAAAACCCGGGAGGAAATGGAAAGCTTCACCTTGCGTTTCCGGGTTCTCAATGCCTTTGATTCTCCGCATACCCACCCGGAAATCGAGTTGCGGGTGGATTAGCGGGCTCCTGCATTGGAGATGAGGGCAGCTTTGGTTACTTTCGTTTCATGCCCACACAACCCCCACGGAACATTCTTGCGTTCGTCGCGAGTCCCCGCCCCAATGGAAATTCGGTCCGGATGCTCTCTGCCTTCGAGGAAGGCGTCCGGGCAGCGGGCGGAAAATGGCGAATGGTCCGACCCCACGAGCTGAACATCAAACCCTGCACCGGATGCCTTCGTTGCAACGTGCTGAAAAGGTGCTCTCTGTCCGGGGACGATTGGCAAGGTGTGGCGGACGGAATCCGGGAAGCCGACGTGCTGGTTTTTGCTGCGCCGGTGTATTTTCACCACGTGCCCGGTCCACTCAAGACCCTCCTGGACCGGTTTCGCTCCTTTCTGCATGTCCGGATCACGGACACCGGACTGGTACACACCCCCTGGGAACCGTGGACCAAGAACCTGGTGCTGCTTCTGAGCATGGGGTCGCCCGATCCCGGTGAAGCCGGTCCGGTCGTGGACTTGTTCCGGTTCATGACGGAGGTCATGGGAAAGGGCAACCGGCTCCACACCCTTCTGGGAACCGGTTTGGCCATGGGCGGCCAGGTGGAAAAGGACCAGGAGGAGCTTCGCCTTCTCTATGAAAAACTGTCCCTCCCCTCCGACCGGGCGGCCGGAGATGCCGCACGGAACATCGATCTGCTGGATGCGGCCCGGGCTCTCGGGTCAAGTTTGGCACAGGGGCAAACGTCCTGACCTTGGGTGCAGGATGGGGGATCGAAGGAAATTCAGAAGAATGGTGGAGCAAGGAACCGTTGCGCGGATCCGAAAGGGAAAAAGTGCCCAGGACAAGAATCGAACTTGCACGACCTAAAGCGGTCACTAGGCCCTCAACCTAGCGCGTCTACCAGTTCCGCCACCTGGGCGTTTTGTTTCAGTTTTTATCAGAACTCTCCTGCCAATTCCCTGCATCGAATGCGGGCGGAACTGACAGCCCTTTATCAGAACGTTGGTGCCCAGAACAGGACTCGAACCTGCACGTACTTGCGTACACTAGTCCCTGAAACTAGCGCGTCTACCAATTCCGCCATCTGGGCATTTTTTCAAAAGAACACCCCCGCAGATCATCAGCGGGGGTGCAAATATAGCATTTATTTGAATGGTTCGTTCGACTTGAAAGAAATTATTTCCGTTCCACTTTCACGCTCGATTTGTTTTCCTTCAGGGGACGGTTGACGCCGGTCGATTTGAGGTTGCTGCTCAGGTCCTTGAGCGGCGGACGGACATCGGGACGCACCATGTCTTCGCCGGCGGATTTTTTCTTGTCGGTGAAGGTGACATAGTCCACATAGGCGATGAATTTGTGGTTGTATCCTCCCGGAAGCATCTGGGTCTCAATCCAGACCACATCCTCTGCGCCCAGAATCCAGTTGACCCAGCCCACATCGCCGCTTCGCCAGTACACATCGACGTAGTAGCGCTGGTAGCTCAGGTTGGAGAACGTGCACTCGCCGTAGCCGTCGGTGAAGGCTTCCGCCACGATGTTGTCGTAGTTGGCTTCATCCCATGCATTCAGGGAATGGAACAAAACGACGCTGGCATCCTGAATCAGAGCCTCGGTTTCGTAATCCCGCACTTCCACGGTCAGGGAAGAGCCGGTCACATCCACATCGAAGTACACGGTGGAGGCGTCGCCTTTTTTTCCGTAGGCCGACAGGGAGGCGGTGTATTTTCCGGGGTCCACGTAATAGTGAACCAGATCGAAATAAGTGGAGGTGGTGCCGTCACCCAGGTTCCATTCGAAATCCCGTCCGTTGAGGGAGAGGTTGGTGAACTCAATGTCTTCGCCCACGAAGGCGGGGTTGGGGGTGACCACCACTTCAGCGTAGGGCTCCTTGTAACAACTGGTCGCCAGAAGTGCAAGGATCGGCAGTATGGCTAGCAAACGTTTCATGACAATTTTGATTAAAAGGTTTCTGGGCAAAGAAATCCAAATAACATGCCAAAAGCAAACATTGGTTTTCCCAAAGGATTTTCCTTCCTTTGGCCAAGATAATCAAAACCTCTGACCATGAAGCCACAGACAGGCATTCTCTTGCTGTTTTTTTCTCTGTTTTTTTTCGGTTCCTTCCTCCCTGCCCGGGGGCAAAAGGAGATCACCCTCGAAACGATTTACAATTCCTCAGAGTTCCAGGCCCGGAGCCTGCGCGGTCTCACCTCCATGAACGACGGCATCCACTACACCATCCGGCGGGACCAGAAAATCGAGAAGTATGCCTACAAGACAGGAGAATACGTGGAAACCCTGTTCGATGCCGGTCTGTTCGATGAAATTGAATCCTTCGACAGCTACCAGTTCAATGAGGACGAATCCCTGATTCTTCTGGAGACGGAGGTGGAGCGGATCTACCGCCGTTCCTACAGGACAGGAGCCTGGGTCTACGACCGGGCGAGCCGTCAGCTCTGGCCCGTGTCGACCCATGGCAAGCAACAGCTGCCGCAGTTCTCCCCGAAGGGCACCCGGGTGGCCTTTGTGAGGGACAACAACCTCTTTCTGGCGAATCCGTCCGAAGGCACGGAGATCCGGATCACCGACGATGGAAAGCAGAATGAGATCATCAACGGCGCCCCGGACTGGGTGTACGAGGAAGAATTCGGCTTCGCCCGGGGATTTCACTGGTCGCCCGACGGCCGCAAGATCGCTTTCTACCGGTTCGATGAGTCCCGAGTCCGCCAGTTTCACATGACCCTGTTCGGGGACCTGTACCCGGAGGCCCATACCTTCAAATACCCCAAAGCGGGGGAAGAAAACTCCATCGTCAGCATCCATGTGTATGACCTCGAATCCGGCCGGACCCTCCCCATGGATGTGGGAACGGAAACGGACCAGTACATCCCCCGGATCCAATGGACTACCAACCCGGACATGCTCTCCATCCTGCGGCTGAACCGGTTGCAGAACCGGCTCGACATCCTTCATGCCGATGCCTCCACCGGTGAATCCCTGGTGGTGTACCAGGAATCCAACGAGAAATACATTTCCGAGGCATCGGACAACACGGTCACCTACCTTCCCGACGGGGAGAGTTTCATCCTGGTCAGCGAACGGGACGCCTACTTTCACCTCTATCATTACAACTTCCGGAAAGGCCAGATCCGCCCCATCACCCGGGGCAATTTCGATGTGTCTTCCTTCCTGGGATACGACGAAAAAAGGGACCGGCTGTACTACGTTTCCTATGAAGAATCGAGTCTGGAACGGCATGTCTATTCGGTCCGCCTCGATGGCACGAAAAAGGAAAAGCTGAGCACCCGGCCCGGAACCAACCAGGCCCGGTTCAGCGCCACCTACGAGTATTACATTCTGACCCATTCCTCGGCTAACGCACCGGCGACCGTCACCCTCCACGATCAGAAGGGGGCAAATCCGGGTGCTGGAGGACAACGAAGACCTGCGGAAACGGATGGTGGAATACGGCTTCGCACCGACCGAATTTCTCACCGTGCCCACGGCGAGCGGTCAGGAACTCAATGCCTGGATGATCAAACCCTGGATTTCGACCTGAACAAAACCTACCCCCTGTTCTTCTATGTACGGGGGACCCGAATCCCAGAATGTCCTGGATTCCTGGGGAGGCCGGACCGCCTGGTTCCAGATGCTCGTGCAGAAGGGCTACATCGTGGCCTGCGTCGACAACCGGGGAACCAACGGTCGAGGGGAGGCGTTCCGGAAAGCGACCTACCTGCGGCTCGGAAACCTGGAAACCATCGATCAGGTGGAATCGGCCCGCTGGTTCGGCGAACTTCCGTACATCGACCGGGACCGGATCGGGATTTTCGGATGGAGCTACGGGGGATACATGACCAGTTTGTGCATGACCAAGGGCCAGGGCACCTACAAAATGGGCATTGCCGTGGCGCCTGTCACCACCTGGCGTTACTACGACACCATCTACACCGAACGGTTTCTCCGGACCCCGCGGGAAAACCCGGAGGGATACGACCAGAACTCCCCCATTCACTTTGCAGACGGTCTGAAGGGCAGCTTTCTACTGATCCACGGGAGTGGGGACGACAACGTGCATGTCCAGAACAGCATGGATTTCATCGAGGCCCTGGTCCAGGCCGACAGGCCCTTCGAGTTGATGATCTACCCCAACAAAAACCACGGGATTTCCGGAGGAAACACGAGCTATCACCTCTATTCCCGGATGACCGATTTTATCCTGGAGAACCTCTAGGTTCGGGCGACTTTTTCTATCTTTGCGCTCGAAATTACAGACATAGAAACAGAGAATCAGAAATGATCGACATACGCTTCCCGGACGGATCGGTCCGGCAATACGACAAAGGAACCACGGGACTTGATATTGCCAAAAGCCTGAGCAACAGCCTGGCGCGCGATGTTCTCAGTGTGACGGTGAATGACGAGGTCTGGGATCTCGACCGGCCCATCGAAACAAACGCATCCGTGAAATTGAACAAATGGGACGACGCCGAAGGAAAGCATGCCTTCTGGCACTCCTCGGCCCACCTCATGGCCGAGGCGGTGGAAGCCCTCTATCCGGGTACCAAGTTCGGGATCGGCCCGGCCATTGAAAACGGTTTCTACTATGACGTGGATCCGGGCGAGGAGGCCACCATCACGGACGGCGACCTGCCCCGGATCGAGCAAAAGATGAAGGAGCTGGCCGCCCGGAAAGAGGCCTACCGGAGATCTTCCGTAAGCAAGGCCCAGGCCATGGCATACTTCGAGAAAAAAGGAGACGGTTACAAGACGGAACTCATCGGGGAGCTCGAAGACGGCACCATCACCTTCTACGAATCCGGTGATTTCGTGGATCTGTGCCGTGGGCCGCACCTGCGGGACACCTCCCCCATCAAGGCCATCAAACTGCTGAATGTGGCCGGGGCGTACTGGCGGGGCGACGAAAAGCGCAAGCAGCTCACCCGCATCTACGGCGTCACCTTCCCCAAGCAGACGATGCTGGACGAACACCTGGAAATGCTGGAGCAGGCCAAGCTGCGGGACCACCGCCGGCTCGGAAAAGAGCTGGAGCTGTTTGCCTTTTCCCAGCGGGTGGGCCAGGGGCTGCCCCTGTGGCTGCCCAAGGGGGCCCAGTTGCGGGAGCGGCTCGAGAACTTCCTCAAGAAAGTGCAACGGCAATACGGCTATGAGCAGGTCATCACCCCCCACATCGGCCAGAAGGAGCTCTGGGAGACCTCCGGTCATTACGCCAAGTACGGAAAGGACAGCTTTCAACCCATCCACACCCCCCAGGAGGGGGAAGAGTTCCTGCTCAAACCCATGAACTGTCCCCACCACTGTGAGATCTATAAATTCAAACCCCGGTCGTACAAAGACCTTCCGGTGCGCATGGCGGAGTTCGGAACGGTGTACCGGTACGAGCAGAGCGGCGAATTGCACGGTCTCACCCGGGTTCGGGGATTCACCCAGGACGATGCCCACATCTTCTGCCGGCCCGACCAACTGAAGGAGGAGTTCATGAAGGTGATCGACATCATCCTCTACATATTCAAGACCCTCGATTTCAAGGAATTCGATACCCAGGTCTCGCTGCGCGACCCCGGCAATCCGGAAAAATACATCGGCAGCCAGGAGAATTGGGACAAAGCGGAAAGCGCCATTCTGGAAGCCGTGCAGGCAAAACAGATGAACTACACCATCGAAAAGGGGGAAGCCGCTTTTTACGGTCCGAAGCTGGATTTCATGGTCCGGGACGCCCTGGGAAGGAAATGGCAGCTGGGAACCATCCAGGTGGACTACAACCTGCCCGAGCGATTCGATCTGGAGTACATCGGCTCGGACAACCAGAAGCACCGGCCGGTCATGATCCACCGTGCGCCCTTTGGTTCCATGGAGCGCTTTGTGGCGGTATTGATCGAACACACAGCCGGCAAATTTCCGCTCTGGTTGAGCCCCGATCAGGCTGTCATTCTGCCCATTAGCGAAAAATTCCAGGATTACGCGGAAAAAGTTTCAAATTTTCTGAAAAATTACGATATTCGCACCCTGATTGACGAGAGAAATGAAAAGATAGGTAAGAAGATCAGGGATAACGAGTTAAAGAGAATCCCCTACCTTCTTATCATCGGCGAAAAAGAACAGGAAAGTGGAACCGTTTCTGTTCGCAAACAAGGCGAAGGGGACCGGGGAAGCATGAAACTGGAGGATTTTGCCGCATTTTTGACGCAGGAAGTCCAGAAAGAGCTCACAGAAATCTGATCCAACGTTTAACTAAAGTTTAGGAGGACAAGTCATAGCAGGCCCAGGCAATTATCGTCGCAGAAACAACGATAAAAACAACAAAGACAGGATCTTTTACCGAACAAACCAACAGATCCGCGCCACCACCGTCCGGCTTGTGGGTGAAAACATCACAAACCCCGGTGTGGTTCCCTTGTCAGAAGCCTTGAAAATTGCTGATTCTCTCGATCTCGACCTGGTGGAAATTTCCCCGAAAGCCGATCCGCCCGTTTGCAGGGCCGTCGACTACCAGAAATTTCTCTACCAGCAGAAAAAGAAACAGAAGGAACTGAAGGCCAAGGCAACGAAAATAGTGGTCAAAGAAATCCGGTTCGGACCCAACACGGACGAACATGACTACGAGTTCAAGCTGAAGCATGGCTACAAGTTTTTGGAAGAGGGTGCCAAACTGAAAGCCTTTGTGTTTTTCAAAGGCCGGTCGATCCTCTACAAGGAAAAAGGAGAAATCCTGTTGCTCCGCCTGGCCCAGGATCTTGAAGAAGTGGGCAAGGTGGAACAAATGCCCAAATTGGAAGGCAAACGGATGACCATGTTTGTGGCGCCGAAAGTGAAGAAAAAGTAACAGTGAACATTCGATAAAAATTGGAAGAATGCCGAAAATGAAGACGAATCCCGGTGCGAAGAAGAGGTTCACTCTCACCGGAACGGGGAAAATCAAAAGGAAGCACGCTTACAAGAGCCACATCCTGACCAAGAAGTCAAAGAAGCGCAAGCGGAATCTGACGTACTTTGGCGAGGTGCACACCGCCGATGAAAACAACATCAAGCGGCTGCTCGGCATGAAGTAGGGCCCTTCCGCCCCCATCAGGTAACCAAGTATTGACCAGGTTGTTGTGCCTTAAGCGTCTTTTGACCGCCTTCAACCAAAAAAAACAGAAAAATGCCAAGATCAACCAGTTCTGTCGCAGCACGACAGAAAAAAAAGAAAGTACTGAAACGGACCAAAGGGTACTTTGGTCGCAGAAAGAATGTATGGACAGTCGCCAAAAACTCCTATGAAAAGGGGCTGACTTACGCCTACCGTGATCGAAAGAAAAAGAAAGCCGCCTTCCGTGCTCTCTGGATCCAGCGGATCAATGCGGGCGTCCGGGAACACGGCATGTCCTACTCCGAATTCATGGGCAAACTGCAGAAAGCAGGCATCGAGATCAACCGGAAAGTGTTGGCCGACCTCGCCATGAACGATCCCAAGGCTTTTGAAGCCATCGTCAACAAAGTGAAATAACCGGGCTTTCCCGGAGAACATCAAGGCTGTCTCGACCGGGACAGCCTTTTTTGTTCCCGCCCGCTGATTTTTGCGTATTTTAAAGGCTGAAATCCTACATCAAAGACACGACACATGAACATTGCACTGATTGGGTACGGAAAAATGGGAAAGACCCTGGAGCGGATGGGCAAGGAACGAGGACACGCATTTCCGCTTATCATCGATCTGGACAATGCGGCAGACCTCAACGAACGGAAGGTTAAAACCATCGATGTGGCCATCGAATTCACCCAGCCGGAGGCCGCACCGGCCAACATTAAGCGCTGCATCGACCTGGGAGTGCCTGTTGTGTGCGGCACCACAGGCTGGAACGATCAGGTGGAGGAAGTGGAAATCTATTGCCTTGAAAAAAAGGGCAGCATGTTCCATGCAAGCAATTACAGCATCGGGGTGAACATTTTGTTTGCCATGAACCAGAAACTGGCCGCCCTGATGAATGCCTTTCCCCAGTACAGGGCCAGCATGCGGGAAATCCATCACACCGCCAAGAAGGATGCGCCCAGCGGCACGGCCATCAGCCTGGCCGAGCAGATCATCGTTGAAAACCAGCACATCAACAAATGGAAACTGGGAAAGGAAGCCGATGAAGGAATTCTTCCCATCGAAGCCTACCGCCAGGAGAGGTGAAAGGCGTTCATATGGTCTATTACGAATCGGACATGGATCTCCTGACCCTGGGTCATGAAGCAAAAACCGGGATGCATTCGCCCAGGTGCCTTGCTGGCCGCAGAGTTTCTCCCGGGCAAGAACGGGGTGTTTGGGATGAAAGACCTCCTGACGCTTTGATCCCATGAAGCGGGAAGGTTTGGCGTACCTGGCATTCTTTGGCACAGGCCTGGTCTGGTCTGTGTTCGTGCTGTGGATCGGGTTCTATCCCCTGCTCGCCGGCACCGCGATTCTGTTCGACATCTTCGTCACCCGGCGGATCGACTGGACCTCCGGCGGTACCGGCTGCCCCGATGGTTGCTGTCGGCCGTGGAATGGATGGTTGTCATCGTGCTCGCCATCCTGCTGTCCGTTTCTCTCAAGGTGCTGTTTCTGGAAGCCTACAAAATTCCGACGCCTTCCATGGAGGAGACCCTGATGACCGGAGACTTCATTTTTGTCAGCAAACTTGCCTACGGGCCCAGGCTCCCCATGACCCCCCTGGCCATCCCCTTCTACCACAACAAGCTTCCCTCGGGCAAGAAATCCTACTCCCAGGCCATGGAAAAGCCGTACAAACGGCTACACGGAATCTCCCGGGTCCGGAGAAACGACATCATCGTATTCAATTTTCCCGAAGGAGACAGCATGGTCATGCAATACCCGGGGCAGAACTATTATTCCCTGGTCCGGCAATACGGGCATGAATACATTCATTCCCAGTTTGATGTTGCAAGCCACCCGGTCGACAAACGGGAGAACTTCGTCAAGCGGTGCATCGCCCTTCCGGGCGACACCCTGCGAATTACCGAAGGCCGGGTTTTTGTCAACGGACAACCGGGGAGGACATGCCGGAACAAATTGCAAAACACTACGTCACAACCTTCGGGAAAGCCCTCCCCGAAACCTTTCTGGATTCCTTGCACATCCTGAAAACGGGGATCACATACAATCCGGCCAACTCCCTTCACGTTCTCTACCTGACCTCCCGGCAGGCCGAGCTTCTCCAACAGGACCCGACCGTACGGAGCATCAAACGTTACGTGGAACCCATGTTGTCCTTTCAGAATCAGGAAATCTTCCCCCACGACGCCCGTTTTCGGTGGACCGGCGACCATTTCGGTCCCCTGGTGGTCCCGGCCAAAGGCATGAACCTGGAAATCACACCCGCCAACCTCCCTCTCTACCGCCGGATCATCGAAGTGTACGAAAACCACACACTGGCGGTGCAGGATGGAGACATCTGGATCGACGGACGGAAGTCCGACCGGTATACTTTCCGCATGGACTACTTCTTCGTTATGGGCGACAACCGGCACAACTCCGCCGATTCCCGGTACTGGGGCTTTGTCCCCGAGGACCATTTGCTGGGAAAGGCCGTCATGGTGTGGTTCTCGGTGGACCCGGAAGCAAAGTTTGTTGAAGGTTTCAGAAAAGAACGTATCTTTAAAATCGTAAAATAATTCCCTGATGAACATCCGCAACATCCTGAAAAATAAATGGTTCAAATTCGGAACCGCCCTCCTCCTGTACATCCTGTTCGTGATCTGGCTTCGCAACTACTGGTTCCTGCTCGGGATTCCCGTGGTGTACGATATCTACATCAGCAAAAAGGTGAACTGGTCCTTCTGGAAAAGCCGGAAAAAGAAAAACCATGTGGTCGTGGAATGGCTCGATGCCCTGATTTTTGCCGTGGTTGCGGTGTCGCTGATCAACATCTTCCTGTTCCAGAATTACAAGATCCCCACCCCTTCCATGGAGGGGAGCCTCCTGGTGGGCGATCACCTGTATGTGAGCAAAACCGCCTATGGCCCCCGGACCCCCAACACCCCGCTGGCCGTCCCCTTTCTGCCGAACACGGTCCTCGGGAAAAAATCCTATCTGGAATGGATCAAGCGGCCGTACAAGCGGCTGGCCGGCTTTTCCAGGGTAAAACGGGACGACATCGTGGTCTTCAATTTCCCCGCCTCCGACACGGTGGCTCTGGAGAAGTCCGATCACAAATTGTACGCGAAAGACAACTTTGATTACTACGATCTGATCCGGGACGAGGCCTACATGCTGATGCAGCGCGATCAGAGCCGCAACGGACGGACCCGACCCTTTTCGGTGTACGAAAACTATGTCCGCGAGCAGATCCGGGAACAGTTCGACGTGGAAACCCGTCCCGTCGATCGCCGCGACAACTACATCAAACGATGTGTGGCCATCCCGGGCGAAACCTTTCAGGTCATTGCCAATGAAGTGGTGGTCGACGGGACCCCGCAAAAAGCCTTTGAAGGAATCCAGCGATGGTACCGGGTCCGCACCAACGGCACCCCCATCAATCCAAGGGCTGTGGAAGATTACGGACTGGACAAGAACCTGATCGATGTCCGCAACAACCCCAATTACACCCTTCCCCTGACCCAGGAACGGGCCGAGGCGATCCGGACGTTGCCGGGCGTGGAAAGTGTGGAACCCGTGATCCTGTATTCCGGAAGGTCAGTTCGACCGGAACATTTTCCCCACGACGAACGCTACCCGTGGAACCTGGAATACTTACGGTCCGCTGACGGTGCCGGCAAAAGGGATGACCGTCGAACTCAACGACCTCACCCTTCCCTGTACAAACGGATCATTGAAGCCTACGAAGGCAACAAGCTGGAAACAAAGGACAACACCATTCTCATCAACGGGACTCCGGCCGATTCCTACACCTTCCAAATGGATTACTATTTCATGATGGGGGACAACCGGCACAACTCGGCCGACTCCCGGTTCTGGGGCTTGTGCCGGAAGATCACATCATCGGCAAACCCAAGGTGATCTGGTTGAGCGTGGACAAGGAGTACGGGAAGATTCAGTGGAACCGGATTCTCAAGGTGGTCCGGGCCGACCGGTAGCTGACCATGGCTCTGTTCCCCTGCTTGTACAACGGTCCCAATCCAGTATTATGCGCGCCTGATCCGGGAAACGGAGATCTGCCTGGAGCAGCATGACCATTACCACAAGCAGAGCTACCGGAACCGGTGCATGATTCTGGGACCCAACGGTGCCGGTGACACTTTCCATCCCCGTGGTGCGCAAGCGAGGTCCAAGACCCGGATGAGGGACATCCGCCTCGATGACAGCCAGCCCTGGCGCATAATCCACTGGCGAAGCCTTGAAGCGGCCTATGCTTCGTCCCCGTACTACCAGTTCCTGGCCGAAGAATTGCGTCCCCTGTACGAAACCATGGAATTGACTTATCTGGTGGAGTTCAACCGGCTCACTCACGGAAATCGCATCTGATGAATCTGGGGTGAGTGCGATCCCCTTGTTCTGAGCACCGGATTTACCCTGATGAACGAATCCGGTGATCCCAGGGACTTCATTCATCCAAAGAAAAACATGGCCATCGAAGATCCCGGGTTCCGGTCGCCCGAATACCATCAGGTCTTTTCCGATCGCCATGGTTTTCACTCCAATCTGAGCATCCTGGATCTCCTGTTCAACGAAGGGCCCCATGCCCTTTCATTGCTGAAATCCAGCCTTCCGATTCCCTAAATCAGAACCTGAAGCCGAGGGTACACAGGATGGAGTGGGCCGTTATGGTGTTGTGGGCAACTTCATTGATTCCGGGTTCGTAGGAATACAGGCCGTACACCTCATATTTCCTTCCATGGCTGTAGCTGAAATCCAGATAGCTGTGTTTCCCCGGATGCCGACTCCGCCCGATAGGATCCATTGACTTTCGTTGTTCAACGGATCTGCAAACGGACTCATCAGGTGCTGCATCCCCCCGCAGGTACAGGGCATTCAACCGGATTTCGCCTCCCGCCTTGAGGTTGTGGGTGGCTTGAAATGCATTCCGGATCTGATCGTTCTCATCCATGAAAGAATAACCCGAGGCATCGAGCCGGGCAGTTGTGTAATCAACATATTCGTACGCCAGGGACAACGTGGCCATCCGGAACAGGATGAGGGATGCCTGGGCGGAAGCCTGGAAAGGCGTCCGCAACTGGTAATCGTACAGCCCGTCGGGTGATACGGCGGTCCGGTCGGCAATTCCGGACCCGTTGTCCCAGTATGAATTCATGCTGGTGTATTTGGAGTCGGTCAGACGGTATACCGTGGGAAACTGTACCGTGGCGCCCAGCCGAAGCATGTCCATGGGGCGAACGATGAGGCCCAGCCGGGAGGCCAGCCCGTAACCGGTGGTCCGGTTGAATTCGGTGAAGGAAAAACTCTCCAGATCCACCACGTGGTTGTCGGCGTCGGTTTCCCGGTGCTGGATGTCTTCGTAGAAGCGGACGGAATGCATGCCCACACTGGCGCCTACATACAGAAAATTGCTGACATTCAAGGCTCCCGACAGGGAGAATTCACCGATGTACCCATACTGATCGGAGGTGCGGCTCACCTCCTGTCCGTATCCGTCGATCTGCATGTCGTGCCAGTACTGACCGCTCTCCTCATCGTAGGGCATGAGGTAGGAATCAAATGCCAGTTCCTCATAGAACGGACTCAGGTTGTCCGGGTCCAGGTTGGCATGCCAGGTAAAATCATCCAGCAGGGAACTCCGGTTGTTGGTTCCGCGGAGGGTGCTGTGGTTGTTGAAATTCACCAGAGTCTGGTATCCAAACGCATAGGAAGCGCTGACGATTCCCTCGGAGCGTTTGGAGCTGAAAGCCTGAACCATTCCCAGACTGCCCAGGTTGAACTTCATCTGCGATTCCGGTGTGGTGTTCCCCATGAACTCGCTCTCGGTGTTCATACCGTACAGGGAGGGACTCAGAACGAATTCAGAGGACCGGAAGAAGGCCAGTCCGGCCGGGTTGGAAAGAACCGAGGAAAAGTCCCCACCCAGAGCCCCGGTGGCCCCTCCCTGGGCGGCGAACCGTGCGGTACCGAAGGGAGTGTACCTGGAAAAACGCAAAGCTGCGATTTCATTTGAGCCTGCATGGCCAGCGTGGACAGACCACACAAGGCGGCTATGATGAATCTCCGTTTCATGATGTGTCGAATTTGAAAGAAAGGCCCGGGCGCATCGGCCCGGACCGTGATGTGTGTTAGCGCCTGGAACTGCTGCTCGAGGAGCTGCTCCGGCTGCTGCTGCTGCTGCTACCGGAAGAGGAACTCCGGCTTCCGGAGGAGCTGTAGCTCCCGCTGCTGCGGCTGGAGGAGCCCGAAGAACTCCGGTAGCTTGAACCGCTGCTGCTGCTCCGACTGGGGGCACTGTAGCTGGAACTGCTCCGGCTGGGACTGCTGTAGCTCGAGCTGCTGCGGCTGGGCGACGATGAGCTGGAACTGGGCCGGGTATAACTGGAACTGCTCCGGCTGGGTGCTGTGTAGGTGCTGCCACTGCGGCTCGGGGTGCTGTAGTTTTGGCTCGGTACCGTGGTGGACCGGTTGTAGGTGGAGCTGGAACTGGTCCTGGGCTTGGTGTAGCTGGGTGTGTAGGTGCTCCTGCTCTGGGTACTCTGGGTGCTTTGTTGCACCGCCGAACCGGGTCGGGTGGTGGTGACCGAACGTGTGGTCGTCGACCGCTGCACATTGGTGTTGGATCGGGTGTCCGTACTACGGGTCACATTGCTGCCGGACCGGGTGACGGTACCCGTTGTGCTGCGGCTGGCTTCCGTGGAGGGCGTGCGGCTTACATTGGTGCGGCTGTCTGTGGAGATCCCGTCTGTCCGCTGCACGGTGGAAGTGCGCGTGCTGCTTGTGGTACCGGGCACACTGGTCCGGGTCCGGTACTTGGGATCGACCAGGGTGGAGCCTTTGGAACCTGCATACAGTCCGGAGGGCTGGGTGTAGCCGTAGTAGTGCCGGCTTCCCATGTGTCCGTAATAGGTATTCCGGTAATGGGATTCATAGTATCCGTTGTACCATCCGGCATAGTATCCGTTCCAATAGGAACCGCGGTAGTAGGGATACCCCCAGTAGCTGCCGTAGTACCCTCCGTATCCGTACCATGAATCGTAATACCAGTACGAGGGATAGTAACCGTAGTAGGAATACGGGGAGTAGTAGGAATAGGGGCTGTAGTAGCCATATCCCCATCCCGGGTACCCGTATCCGATGCTCATTCCCCAGTGGATGGGCATGCCCGTGTAAAAGTACATGCTCGTGTAATAGGGATCGTAATAGTCCCAACCGTAGTAATCATCCGAGAACCTTCTCAGGTTGGAAGAATAATAATAGTCGTTGGGATCGGAATAGTAATTGTAGTTGTTGACAATCACAGGCGCCTGGGCTTCCTCGTACTGTTGTACGGAATCCAGTTGCCGGTATTGTTCAGCATAGACGGCTTCACTTCCTCGGGGGAATAGGTTTCGCCAAGCATTTCGGCTTCTTTTTTCAGCCGGTACCTCTCATAGTCACTCAGGTTTTCCTCAACAATCGGTTCCAGGGCGATTTCCTGCCCGGCGTTGTAGGACGGCTGGGGAACGGCCTGTGCTTCCATGGCCTGTTGGGGGGTGACACCTGGTTGACTCATTGCCGGAGCCGTCGCCTGCGTTTCCACCTGGTTGGGACTGTAATAGACATCGTCGTACTCCGAAGATGATGCGTATCTTGATGAACCACAGGATGTCAGAACAAAAGCGACGCCAGTAAGTGCGAATGCGAACGTTTTCATGATTTTTCCTCCCGGTATGTTTTGCATCGTGAATGTTTACGCTGGTAGAAACAAAGTTCGTGCCAAAACGGCAGCTAAGAACCCTGTCCGGTGCAATATACGAAAATCCCGGTTTCCCGTTCCGTTGCGGACCGAGAAGCTATCCACACTCTACCATCCCGGCAGGGAACTAACCATGCGGGACGTGGAATAATTGAACAGATCGGGTCGTTCCGGATCATAGGTTTTCCCCATTCTCGGATTGTCGGATTGTGTGTAAATCCGGATCTGGGAAGCATCCCAAACCAGGATCTCATCCCGGGCATCCCCGGTGAGGTCCAGGACCTGATAGGACCGTACCGGGTGGCCGTCATCCGGAAACGCCACCGCCTGTTGACCCAGGACATCCAGAAGTCCCCCGCTCACACTGTCTGCCGCACTCAGAAAAAACTCCTCGCCATCCCCTTTCCAATTCACCGGCTGGCAACGGTGAGGTCCCGACCGGGCGACGAACCGGGAAAACACCTTGCCCGTCTCATCGCACACATGGACCTCTCCTTCGCTTCCCCATTGGTTGGACGACACAATTTCAAGGCCCGGCCGTTCGAGATCAAAATCCCCCGCACTCAGAAAGGCCACATGGCCCTGGATGTTCTGCTTGAGAACATGACCCTGGAAATCGACATACAACTGTCCCCAATCGCCTGCAGCGAATACAAGGCATTTCACCTGCCTTTCCCCCGTCCGAAAGGTGGAAACAGCCACTCCTTCGCACTTGTCTTTGATGTATTCACCCACGTTGAACATGGTGCGTCCCTCGTGATCAAAGGCGACGAAGCCCATCACCACATCGTCCAGGCCGTCCCCGTTCAGGTCCCGGATCAAGGGAAGACAACCGTTTTCCACCTTCCGTTCCCAGAGCAGACGGAACCGTTCGTCGAACACGGCCACATGTCCGGTTCCGTCCGACAGGACCGGACAATTGCGCCGACCCACGTTACGAACATCGGCAAAGGCCAGGCTGCTGGGCACAAAAGACAGTTCCGGCGAATACCCCGCGGCATACCGTCCGTTCCGGCCGTGCAGAATGAACACCGTTTTACCTTGCAAATAGATCACTTCCCGCGATCCGTCCCCGTCCAAATCATGGATCTGAACCGGAAGTTCGGGACCGAGATCCGGTTCCGGAACATCCGCCGTTCCCCGCTGCCAAAGGACCTCACCGTCAAGATTCACCGCGGTGAGGGAGGAAAGGTACCCCGTGGGCCCCGGCCGGGCCAAAAGCAATTCCTTGTTTCCATCACCGTTCAGGTCCCCCAACCGCACATTCTGGTCGGTTCCAAAATCCTCTGTTTCGATGGTCCGCCAGAGCACCATGTCGGGATGGTCCCTGCGAAGGACTTCTCCCCTTCGTTCGATCTGCCTTTCCGGCGCGCAAGCCGCCTTTGTTCCCCGGAGAGACTTTTCACCTCCACCTGTACAAACCGGGCCGGCATGTCGGAAAGCAACCCGATCCGGCCCGGGACCATACCCTGCTTTTCAGCCGTCATCAGGATGGAATCGTTCAGGATGGCCGTGATTCTGTCGCGCCGCACCGAGATCAGGGCATGAAAGGTCTCTCCCGGGGTCCAGACCAGAGGCTGGTAGGCCAGGATTTTTTCAATGGGCCGGCGCGGAGTCACGGGCTGACTGACCTGCTTGAGGGTCGCCGTGTTTCCTTCGATCCCAAAAAAATAGAAGTCGGTCGGACCCTGGTAGCGGAATACGATGCCGCATTTGTCGAATTTTGCCAGGGGAACGAATTCCGCCTCCACGGTGTAATCTCGCCAAAGGGAGTCTCCGGCAACGACCAGGGGGTGATACACCAGATCGAAGGGAGAATTCCTTTCGTCAAGATTGGAAAAGGTTTGTGCAAGAAAGGGCTCTCCGTTCACCGTACCTGGCTTCCAGGCACCGGAAAAATCATCGTGCCGGAGGGTACTGGCCACTGTCCACTGCCCCAGGTGCGTCCCCTGCTCCCGGTAATAAAGGGCCGGATTGAATTCGCCGATCCCGGTCGGGCCGCCGGCTTCGATGTCCCCGAATCCATCGGTAAACACCGTGTTCTGGATCACGTTCCCGGAACAGGAGGTGATCAGGATCGAAAGGAAGAGGGTCCATTTTGCAGCCACATGTACGCCGGGGATCATCTGCAAATGATAAGTTTTTGTAAATATACACTTAAATCACAGGCAGGGCCAATTTCGTCACTCGAAAAGATTCTTTCGCTATATTTACCACCGATCGAAAGATTTCGGAATGCGCATCCTCACTTCGACATTGCTTTTATTTCTGGGTATTGCATTGCAGGGGCAGCAGGCCTTTGTCCTGTCTGACTTTGTCCAGCAGGAATCCATCACCGATCACATGTTGTATTACATGTACGATGCATCCTGCGACATCCAGCCTGGCGAATTGTTTTCGGGGACCCTGGACGGAGAATTCAAGGAGGTCGATTTCAGCAACCCGGATCCGGTGTTTCTCCACCCGGAACCAGGGACCTGTCTGTGGTTCCGCTTCCATTTCATCAACCGCTCCACCAAGCTGTTTACCTTTCATTTGCAACCCAACCAGTTTTCCGCCTTTGGAGAATACCAGCTTTTCCAACGCTTTCCCAATGGCATGATCATCGTCCGGCGTTCCGGCAACAACATCAATCCCAGGCACAAGGATGTGAACATCAGCGGATCGGACGATCTCCGTTTCTTTCTACCCCCGGGCGACAGCGACACCCTCTATCTGCGGGTGGCCATCGACGGGGAAAAGAAACTGTCCGAACTGACCTTCACCGTATCCACCCACGACAACGTGATTGACAAAGACAGGTCGAAACGTCTCATCTTCGGGATCTTCGTCGGAATCATGCTCATCATGATTTTGTACCACATTCCTCTTTTCGTGCAGGGACGGGAAAAAAGCTATCTGCTCTACATCCTTTACATCCTGGCCTTCCTGTTCTTTTTCATCAACAAGGAAGGATACGTCTATGAGATCATGCCGAGGCTGACGACGGCTCCCGTGACCATTCTTTTGCTGGAGATTTTCCTTCTGTTTTTCCTGTTGTTCGGCCGCTCCTATCTCAACACCCACAACACCCTGCAATCCTGGGATACCATTTTGCTGATGGCGGTCTGGTTCACCGTGGGCGGACTCATTCTGATGTTTGTCATCCTCTTCATTCAGAGTCTGGGTATCAACGTCCCTGTCTACATTCAACTGGGGTCCATTGCCATTCAGATCGTTTCTGCCATCGGCTCCCTTTTTCTCGCCATCGTCCCGGCCATGATCCTGACCCGGGAAAATTACCAGCCGGCCCGCTATTTTCTTTTTGCCAACCTGTTTCTGATCCTGGGGGTATCGGTCAATTACGCCCTGAAAGATTACAGCATTGGGAAACACAGTCTGGAACTTGGCGTCACACTGCAAATCATGACCTTCAGCATCGGGTTGAGCGAACGCATCGAGATTCTGAAGAAAACCAAGGAGGTGGCGCAGCGCCGCATCATCGACCAGTTGCGGGAAAACGCGGCCCTCAAAGACAAGGTGAACCGGGAACTGGAGTCCAAGGTGCTGGAACGGACCCGGGAGATCCGGACGGCCAAGGAGCAAATCGAGAAACAGAACAAGGAAATCAAATACAGTTTCGACTACGCCAAAAAAATCCAGAACACCGTTCTGCCGCGGAACGAGGTATTTGAAAACCTGTTCGGAGAACATTTCATCTTTTTCAAGCCGAGGGACATTGTGAGCGGGGATTTCTACTGGATTTCCCAAAGCGGTCAGAAGATCGTGCTTACGGCAGCGGATTGCACCGGCCACGGCGTCCGGGATCGCTGATGAGCATGCTTGGAATCACCATGTTGCATGAAATCGTCAACGAAAAAAACGTGCGCCATTCCGACGAAATCCTGAACCAGTTGCGGCTGAGCATCGCCCGGACCCTGAAACAGGAAGGAAAAATCGGGGAACAAAAGGACGGAATCGATATGGCCCTTGTCATTTACGACATGGCGGCCCGAAAGATGGAATTTTCCGGCGCAAACAACCCTGTCTACATCATCCGGGATGGGGAAATGATCGAATACAAGGGCAACAACATGCCGGTTGCCTACTACGACAACATGTCGGATTTCACCCGGTACACCATTGAGATGCAGAAAGGCGACCGGGTGTACATGTTCACCGACGGTTTTCCCGATCAGTTCGGCGGTCCCCAGGGCAAGAAATTCAAGTACCGCCCATTCAAAGACCTGCTGCTGGAAGTCCACGAACGCCCCATGGAGGAACAAAAGCGGATCCTGAGTCTGATCTTCGAAGAATGGAAAGGCGACCTGAGTCAGATCGATGACGTCCTGGTGATCGGATTGCGCTTGTAGCGGCCCGAGTGTGCCCTTTTTTTGTTTTCTTTGTAGGCCTAACGCGAACCCACAACATGGCCAAAGTACTTACATCCAAAGAAGAGAATTACGCCCAATGGTACAACGACCTGGTCCTCAAGGCGGGACTGGCTGAGAACTCCGCCGTGCGGGGTTGCATGGTGATGAAACCCTACGGCTATGCCATCTGGGAGAAAATGAAGGACGAACTGGACCGGATGTTCAAGGAAACGGGCCATGAAAACGCTTATTTTCCCCTTTTCATCCCCAAATCCTTTTTCAGCCGTGAAGCCGCCCACGTGGAGGGTTTTGCCAAGGAGTGCGCCGTGGTCACCCACTACCGGTTGAAAAACGACGAATCCACGGGTGAAATCGTCGTGGATCCGGATGCCAAACTGGAAGAAGAACTCATTGTCCGGCCCACCTCCGAAACCATCATCTGGAACACCTACAAGAACTGGATTCAGTCGTACCGGGACCTCCCCCTGCTCATCAACCAGTGGGCCAATGTGGTCCGGTGGGAAATGCGCACCCGGTTGTTTCTTCGGACCGCGGAATTCCTGTGGCAGGAAGGCCACACGGCCCATGCGACCAGGGAAGAAGCGGAAGCTGAGGCACTTCAGATGGTCGGGGTGTATCGGAAGTTTTCCGAGAATTTCCTGGGTATCCCGGTGCTTGTGGGACACAAAACCGATTCGGAACGATTTGCCGGAGCGGTGGACACCCTCACCATCGAAGCCCTGATGCAGGACGGAAAAGCCTTGCAGGCCGGGACCTCCCATTTCCTTGGCCAGAACTTTGCCCGGGCTTTTGATGTCACCTTCACCACGTCCGAGGGAAAACTGGACCACGTGTGGGCCACTTCCTGGGGCATGACCACACGGATGATCGGCGCCCTGATCATGGTTCATTCGGACGACAACGGATTGGTTCTCCCTCCCCGGGTGGCGCCCATTCAGGTGGTCATCGTGCCCATCTACAAGGGAAAGGATGAATTTCCGGCCATCGCAGAAGCCGGGAACCGGATCCGAAAGGAACTCCTCGACCTGGGAATCAGTGTCAAATTCGACGACCGCGACACACACAAACCCGGCTGGAAATTCGCCGAATACGAACTCAAAGGGGTGCCCGTCCGCCTGGCGATCGGTCCCCGCGATGTGGAGAAAGGATCTGTGGAACTTGCCCGCCGCGATACCCTGGAGAAACAAACATTGCCCCAGGCGGGAATCGGGGAAGTCATCCGACGCCTGCTGGATGAGATTCAGGAAAACATCCACCAGAAAGCGTTGAAATACAGAACGGAGAACACCCATCGAGTGGACACCTGGGACGAGTTGACCGACGTTCTCGACAAAGGCGGTTTTGCGTTGGCTCACTGGGATGGAACGGAGGAATCGGAGAACCGGATCAAAGAGACCAAGGCCACCATCCGGTGCATCCCCCTGGATGCTGAGGAGGAGGACGGCACCTGCATCGTCAGCGGGAAACCTTCCCGCCGAAGGGTCGTCATTGCGAAAGCGTACTGATCATGCACCATAATCGAACCCAACCCAAAAAACCATGCACATGCGCAGACATCTTCGCCTCCTGCTTCCCGGACTCCTCTTTGCGGTCCTGCTTTCCTCCTGTGAAGAGAAAACGACCATGAACGAACCGTTTTCCGGGACCCTCCCCTCATTGGAAATTTATACCGGCGACGACAGTCATTTTACAAAAGCCCGCCCCTTGTTCCTGTACTTGCGCGATCGGTCCATGGAGGTGGACGGGAGCACCTACGATCTGGAGGTTCTCCGGGAAGAGGAAGGACAAATCCAGTACCGGTGCGATTTTCCGGTGGACCCCGAAGTCATCGTCTCCGGCATCCTCTTTGACAAAGTGCAGGAGACCCTGACCCTGACCCTGGCAGGTCTGGACCGGTCTGTGGTTCTTGAATCCTATGACCGGATGATGGCCCGGAAAGCATCTGAATTTGTGGAGGTGGAACTCAATTCGGATCTCTCCGTCCTGTCCGAAAATCAGAAAGCCTTGCTGGGAAAATTGTTCCAGGTGGCGGACCTGATGGAGGAGATTTATTGGATGCAGGTGTTTCCCGACTGGGAGGAGGCATACCGGGCCATGGTGAATCCCGATGTCAGAAAATTCTTTCTGATCAACTACGGGCCCTGGGAACGGCTCAATGGCAACCTTCCCTTTCTGCCCGGATTCGGGCCCAAACCCGCCGGATCGGGCTACTATCCGGCCGACATGACATCCGCGGAATTCGATGCCCTCGCAAACCCGGAAAAAGCCAGCCTGTACACCCTGATCGTCCGGAACGACAAGGGCGAACTGGAGGTGGTTCCCTATCACCTGGCCTTTGCATCCCAGGTGGAAAAAGCGGCTGCCCTGTTGCAGGAAGCGGCCAAACTCGCCGATGACCCCGGTTTCAAACGGTACCTGGAGCTTCGTGCCGAGGCATTTCTGACCGATGACTATTTCCCCTCCGACATGGCCTGGATGGACATGAAGGACAACCTCATCGACTTTGTGGCCGGTCCCATCGAAAATTACGAAGACGGACTGTACAATTACAAAGCTGCCCACGAGGCCTTTGTTTTGCTCAAGGACAAAAGCTGGAGCGAAAAACTCTCCTACATCAACTCGGTGTTGCCCGCCATGCAACAAAGCCTGCCGGTGCCGGCCGAATACAAGTCGGAAGTCCCCGGCAGCGATTCCGATCTGGGAGCCTACGATGTGCTGTATTATGCAGGCGATTGCAACGCCGGAAGCAAGACCATTGCCATCAACCTGCCCAACGACGAACGGGTTCAGGCAGCCAAAGGTTCCCGGAAACTGCAGTTAAAGAACGCCATCCGGTACAAATTTGAAGAGATTCTCGTTCCCATCAGCAACGTGCTCATTGCGGAAGACCAGCGCGATCACGTCACCTTCGATGCCTTCTTTGAAAACACCATGTACCATGAGGTGGCACACGGTCTCGGCCTCAACATGACCGTCGACGGCTCGGGAACGGTCCGGGCGGCGCTTCGGGAGCAATACAGCGCTCTGGAGGAAGGAAAAGCCGACATCCTCGGCCTGTATCTCATCACGGAGATGTATGAAAAAGGCATGCTTGGAGAACGGGAGCTGCTGGACAATTATGTCACCTTCATGGCCAGCATTTTCCGGAGCATCCGGTTCGGTGTGGCCAGCTCCCATGGAAAAGCCAACATGATCCGCTTTTACTATTTCCAGGAACTGGGCGCCTTCACCCGCGACATCACCACCGGAACCTACCGGGTCAACTTTGAGGCCATGCAACACGCCATGAATGAGCTGGCGACCTTGATCCTCACCACCCAGGGCGATGGAAATTACGAGCTTGCCCGTCAACTTGTGGAGGAGAAGGGATTCATCCGGGAAGAGCTGCAATCCGACCTGGACCGACTGAAGGAGCTGAGCATTCCCGTGGACATCACCTTCCGGCAGGGACCCGGGGTCGTGGGACTTTGACCGGATCCGGTTGCCCACCGCCTCCCGGGAGCGATCCGTCAGAAATACAGGACGATGATCTCGTAGATCCCCACCCCGATGAACAGGAAGGCCACCACCTTCCGGATCACAGGCTCCATGCGTTTCGCCCCACGGTAAAAACGATCGATCCCGGACAGGGTGAAGGACAGCAGCCCGGCCACGATGACAACGGGCACACTGGCTGCCAGAGAAAAGAGCACGGGCAGGAGCAGCCCCCCGGTTTCCCGGGCAAGGGTCAAAGGCATCAGCACGCCGAAATACAGCACGGCGCTGTTGGGGCAGAAGGCAAGGGCGAACAACATGCCGAGAAACAGGGCGGACAACCCTCCCTTCCCTTCCCATTTCTTGATCAGCGTCCCCGTTTGGAAAAAACCGGACACGGGCAAGGGAATCAGGCCGGTCAGGATCAGCCCGATGAGAACCAGGAGAGGCGCCAGGATTTTTTCACTGTGTAGCTGGAACCAGGCTGACATCTGGAACTGATTGGCTCCCAAAACAATGATCGCCGCCAGCGAGGTGTAGGTAAGAGCCACCCCCAGGGTGTAGTACAACCCCTGCAGGAAGGACGCAGACCGGGACCGGGTCGACCGGTTGAGGTAGGCAATCGCCAGGACGTTGGTGGTGAGCGGACAGGGACTGATGGACAGAACGATCCCGAGAGCGAGCGCCGTCAGTACGGGCGTGCTCTGCGAGGCAAGGATGGAATGCAACCAGTCGATCATGGGGCGGGCCGAAAATGCAGAATTTCATATTCCAGGAAATCAGCCAGGGCTTCGGGCCGCGTCTGGGCGAGCAAAAACGCATCGGTCGTGATGTTCTTCGAACCGTCCCGGGAAAGGAGAAGCAGGGTTTGCCCGTGCACCCCCAGGGCTTCTGCCAGTTGTCTTGACTCCTCCGTGTCCAGGTCATGGGTGGCAAAACCGACCCCGGAATCCGGAAGTCCATCCGCGATGAGTCTTGCGGTGGATTCCACCAGCTCACAGGTCGCACATCTTCTCCCGGCATGGAAGTAATGCACCATGAGTTTCCCATCGGTTGGAAGAAACTCCCGCAGGGAATCTGCGTTCATGGTGGGGATTTCAGGCCGGGGCGACCGGCACCCGGCGGCCAGGAGCAGCAGCAGAAAAACCAGGCCAGTCGTTCTCATGGGAGGTTGTATGGGGATGTCCAGCGAATGGGCGACAGGATCCTTTGCAGCTCCTGTTTTCCAGGAAGCCGGCCCACCAGAACCAGATTCTCGTCGATCACCAGGGCCGGGGTTTGCATCACGCCGTACGCCATGATCTCCCGGATATCCTCCACTTTGGACAGTGTGGCATCGATCTTCAACTCCCGAAGGGCTTCTTCCACCATGCGCGCCAACCGCTTGCACCTGGCACACCCCACTCCCAATACCTTGACGTGCATGTTGCCTTTTTTTACCAGCCTTCCAAGGGCCTTGATTCCTTCGCAAAATAGCAAATCCCTGGAAAATCATCACAAGGGATCGAACCAGGTCTTCTCCCGGTTGTTTATCATTGAATTGAAAACCTAAAATCACGAAAATGTCAGTATTAGTTGGTAAGAAGGCACCCCACTTCCGTGCCCCGGCCGTGGTAAACGGCGGAGAATTTGTGGAAAATTTTTCCCTGGACCAGTACCTTGGAAAGAAATATGTGGTCTTTTATTTTTATCCGGCCGATTTCACCTTTGTGTGTCCCACTGAAATTGTGGCGTTCCAGGACAAACTGGAGGAATTTGAAAAAAGGAATGTGGCCGTGGTCGGTTGTTCCGTGGATTCGAAGTTCTCCCATTGGAAATGGCTGAACACCGAATTGAAGGACGGCGGAATCAAAGGCGTGACCTACCCCCTCGTGGCCGACAACTCGATGTGCATTGCTGAAAACTACGATGTGCTCGCCGGGGAATGGAAATACACCGACGATGGCGAGGCCGGGTTCGAAGGAAGTCCCGAGGCCTACCGGGGACTCTTTCTCATCGACAGGGAAGGCGTGGTGAGGCACCAGGTGGTCAATGACATGCCCCTGGGCCGGAGCGTGGACGAAGTGCTTCGCATGGTGGATGCCCTCCAGTACAACGAAGAAAACGGAGAGGTGTGCCCTGCCAACTGGCACAAAGGGGATCGCGCACTGAAAGCGGACAGCTCCTCCATTGCATCCTACCTGGGCGATCTGGGAAGCGCCCGCAATTGACGAAAACGATCGCCGAACCCGCATCGCAAGGGAGGCTGCCTCAATCGGGGCAGCCTTCTGCGTTTTAATCGGCCAGTTCTCCGAATTTTCCGGTGAGGAAATCGTGGTAGGCTTCCTTCAACTCCTCCCGGGTATTCATGACGAACGGACCCTGCGCGGCGATTGGCTCCCCAAGGGGTTCACCGGACAGCACGAGAACCACGCACCCGGACACGGTATGGATGGAAACGTCCGTCCCCTTCGACCCGAACAATACAAACCGGTCGGCCGGAACGTCGGTATCCTCCTGAATCGTCGCCTCCCCCTCCACCACCAGGAGGGCGGTGTGATGGGACTCCGGAAAGGAAAAATGCACCCTGCCGCCCGCATTCAGCCGGACGTTGGAAAGGTGAACGGGGCTGAAGGTCTTGGCCGGACCCGACACTCCTTCGAAGCTGCCGGCGATGATTTCGACCCGACCGCCTTCTCCGGGAAGGATGACGTTTCCCAAAGAGGCATTCTTCAGGGCCTGGTATCGGGGGGGCGTCCTTTTGACCCGAGCGGGCAGATTGACCCACAACTGGACCATGTGGAAGGTTCCCCCTGACCGGCTGAATCCTTCTTCGTGGTATTCCTTGTGGAGGATGCCGGATCCGGCCGTCATCCACTGCACATCGCCCGGATGGATCACCCCGCCGCCTCCGCTGCTGTCGTGGTGTGCCACGCTGCCCTTGTAGGCGATCGTTACGGTTTCAAATCCCCGGTGAGGATGGACGCCCACACCCCGGGGATGCTCGCGTGGCGTCACCTCCCAGACGGGATTGTAATCCAGCAAAAGAAAGGGGTCCATGCGTTCCATTCCCAGCCCCAATTCGCCCGGTATGTAATTGTGTACCCTGAATCCGTCCCCCACAAAGTGAGGCGTTCCCGGCACAAGGATTCGTTCCACGTTCTTATTCGACATATTGTTCCTGCTTTTGTCGTTTTTCAATGCCACAAAATTAGGAACCAGTCCCCTCTTTTTCATTGAAGTAGTTCAAGACCTCCTTCATTCCTGGAAACGAAACCCGCTTTCTTTTGTACCTTGCCATCCATGCTGACTGAATTCACATCCTTCCTCGCGCGCCACGGCCTGGAATCGCGGGCGCAACGCTGGCTGCTGGCCGTCAGCGGCGGCATGGATTCAGTGGCCATGACCCGACTGTTCCTGGAAGCGGGAATGGACTTTGGCATCGCCCACTGCAACTTCCGGCTTCGGGGAGCGGAATCGGAGGAGGATGCCCGGTTCGTGGAGGAGCTGGCAGGGAGCCTGGAATGCCCGTTTCACCTCAAAGAATTCGATGTGCCGGAACGGATGAACGAAAAGGGCATCTCCCTGCAGATGGCAGCCAGGGAATTACGCTATGAGTGGTTTCTTGATCTGAAAGACAGTCTCGGATACGACCTGATTGCGACGGCCCACAACCACAACGATGCGGTGGAAACCTTTCTCCTGAATCTGAGCCGGGGTTCCGGAGTCCGTGGTCTGACGGGGATTCCGGTGGTGAGCGGAAACGTCGTTCGCCCCTTGCTTTTTGCCTCCCGGTCCCGGATCCAGTCGTACGTGGAGGGGAAGGGCCTTTCCCATCGAACCGATTCAAGCAACAGCCAGAGCAAATACCTCCGGAACAAGATCCGGCACGAAGTGATTCCCATCCTGGAACAGATCAATCCCTCCTTTCTGGACACCATGAGGGAGAACATGAAGATCCTGGAGGAAACCGGGCACGTGCTGAACGAACGGGTGGAAAAAATCCGGAGGAACTTTTCCGGGCGGAGGAAGACCATGTGCGCATCTCCATCGAAGAACTGAAGAAACTCCGTCCCGGTGATCTCTGGATGTTCGAACTCTTTGCCCCCTTTGGATTTCACAACAGCCAGTGCAACCAACTGGGCCGGATCATGGATGCCTCCCCCGGGAAGTACCTGGTCTCACCCTCCCACCGGCTGTACAAGGACAGGGACGATCTGCTCCTGGTCCGGAACCGGCAGGAACCTCGCCGTCGGTATTACCTGGACGAACCGGGCGGGGAATCCGCCCTGCCTTTCTCCATGGATGTGGAGGTCATGGATCGACGGGAACTGAAGGAGATTCCCAAAGACGGGGACGTGGCCTGCCTGGACATGGACCGCCTTGCCTTCCCCCTGATGTTCCGACGCTGGGAACACGGCGATTCCTTTTTTCCCCTCGGCATGTCCCAGATGAAAAAGCTCAGCGATTTCTTTGTCGACCTGAAAATCCCCGTGCCCCGGAAAGAAGACACCTGGATCATGACCATGGGCCGGAACATCGTGTGGGTGGTCGGATTGCGCATCGACCACCGGTTCCGGGTCACCGAAGAAACGACGAGGGTTCTCCTACTTCGTTTTCAGCCCGATGTTGGTTCGCAATCCCTTGAAAAATGATTTCAGGCCTTGCTTGTCCTTGGCCCGGATCATGCCGGTGAGAAGAGCCAGCTGATCGCTGATCCGTTCCACCTGCCCCAGGCTGTGGGGACTGAGCAGAATCTCCGTCAACAGGTAATCGTCCTCCGAAAGCAATCCCTGGGCAATGCTGTAGTGCTTTTTAAAGGTGGTGCCCGGAGCCTCCTGTTCCTTCATGCAAGCCGCGAACACCATGGTGGAGGAGAAAGGAATGGACAGGGAATAGGCGATGGTTTCATCATGCTGTTCAAAGCTGTATTCATGGATCCGGATCTTGAGCCGTGCGTAGAAATCCCGGAAGAATGCCTTGCCCTCCTCATCCGATTCGGAGATGATGATGGCATTCTCATTGCTCAGGTCCTTCACATTCCCGAACGTGGGGCCGAACATCGGGTGGGTCGACACATACCGTCTGCCCTTCGACTCGTAATAATCCTTCAATCCGCTTTTCACGGAGGTGATGTCTGCCAGGATGCATTTCGGCGGGAGGTAGGGCAACACTTCGTCGAAGATCTCGATGGTGCGGTCGAGACTGACGGCATTGATCAGGAGGTCCGGAGAAAAATCAGTGATCTCCTCCAGGTAGAGGAACTTCCGGGAATTGAAGAAATACTTCAGTTTTGTCCGGTCCACATCGTACACCCCGACTTCATCCTCCAGGCAGAGTGACTCCACCATCCAGGAGCCCATGTTTCCGGCTCCGATAATCGCTATTCGCATGTCAGTTCGTTTCTTGATTGTTTGAAAAAATCCGCGGAGCCCTTCCTGCGCGAAGCATAAAATCGGCCAGGACCACCGCGGCTGCCGCTTCCACCACCACTGGAACCCGCAGGGCAATGCAGGTATCGTGCCGTCCCTCGATGAGCAGATCCTCCATCTGCCCGGTGCGCATGTTCATGGTCCGTTGCACCTGGTGGGTGCTGGAGGTGGGCTTTACTGCCACCCGGAAAAAAATGTCGTTGCCATTGCTGATGCCCCCGTTGATGCCTCCCGCGTGGTTGGTTTCGGTTTGCCCTCCGGTGGAAACGAAGTTGTCGTTGTGTTCGCTGCCATGCATCCGGGCCGCTGCGAAACCAGCTCCGAATTCAATGCCCTTGATGGCAGGAATGGAGAAGATCATGTGGCTCAGGGCAGCCTCGATGCTGTCAAAGAACGGTTCCCCAAGTCCGGCCGGAAGACCACGAATGGTACACTCCACAATCCCCCCGATGGAATCCCCGTCCGACATGGCTTTCTCCACAGCGGCCTCAATGTCCTTTTGTCCGCCCGCCTCCGCCAACCAGCTCTCCACGGAAACCGGGGCAAGCATTTTTTTTGCCACCACGCCGGCAGCCACCAGACCCAGGGTAAGGCGACCGGAGAAATGGCCTCCGCCGCGGTAGTCCTGGAATCCGCCGAACTTGACCTGACCGGTGAAATCGGCATGACCCGGCCTCGGGGTGTGCACCAGGTTGCTGTAGTCCCTCGAACGGGTGTTGGTGTTTTCGAACAAAACGGTCACCGGGGCCCCGGTGGTGTGTTCCCGGAACACACCGCTCATGAGTTTGGGGACATCCCCTTCCCTCCGGGGGGTCGTCCCCCGGGCTCCACTTTTTCGTTTTCCAAGATCTTCACTGAAATCACTGTGCTTTAATGGAATTCCTGCAGGAACCCCATCCAGTACGATCCCCACCGATTCCCCGTGGGATTCGCCGAAAATGCTGATTCGGAATGCGTTTCCAAAGGTGTTCATTGGCTGTCGATGATCTGGTAGATTTTCGTCAATTCATCCATTCCCAATTGGCCCGGGGCGGTCTGGGTTCCACCACCCAGAGAGGCAAAGGTAAATTCGGCTCCCAGGTAGGGTGCTGCCACCCGAACCATGCGGCCCAATGCACCCATGCCGACGATGACTTTCCGACCCGGTCCCCGGTAGAGGGAAAATAGGCGGATGAGATCGTCCCGGGTGTTGACCCGGGTGGCCACCTTGGCCACATCTCCTCCTTTGTCGTAGCATTGACCAACCAGGGCTTCCAGCTCCTCCGTGGAAGGTGTCTTGTCAAAATCATGGTGCGAGACGATGACCTCCGTTCCGCGGGACCGGGCATAACCGATCAATTCCCGCAACTCCCCGGCCCCACTTTCCAATTCCACATCGACATAGGTTGCCCCGAGATCCATGGCTTCCTTCAGCAACGCCAGGCGTTTCTTCTCATCGAAAGGGCCGGGCCGGCAGGTGGCAACGGTCCGGATTCCTTTCGGAATCCAGGAATACAACGATGTGGGATCGCTTTTCAGGAGGTCCAGGCGCAACTCCAGCAACCGGGCACCCTGCGCCAGAGCTTTGCCGATGTCGCCGGACTGGGAAATGCTAACACAAATCATGAAGCAGGGATTTGAGGTCCGTCAGAGGAAGCGTCCGGACGGATGCTCGTCCGAGACCTTCCAGCACAACAAAATGAATGTCTTTTCCGGATTTCTTCTTGTCCTTCAGAAGGTTGTCGAACAGCGCCCGGGGATCCAGCTCAGCCGAAACAGGGAGGCCGGCGGAATGCAGAACCGCAGACAGCCGGTCGAGCTCTCCTCCGGTCAGCAATCCCAGATTCACCGACAACCTGGCCGCAAGTACCATCCCCAGCGACACCGCCTCGCCGTGGAGTCTCGACCCGTTTCTCTCAATGGCATGTCCCAGGGTGTGACCGAAATTCAGGAGACGGCGCAGTCCACCCTCCTGCTCATCTGCTTCCACAATCCGCACTTTTTCCTGAACCGACGTTGCCACAACGTGTTCCAGGACGGTCCGGTCCATGCCCAGCAAGCCGTCCATGTGTTCTTCCAGATAGGTAAGAAAAGCGATGTTCCCAATGGCACCGTATTTGACGGCTTCTGCGATCCCCGATACGAATTCCCTCCGGGGCAGGCTACCCAGCAAATCCAGGTCACACAAGACAAACTCGGGTTGACGGATGGTCCCGATCACATTCTTGTAACCGTCCAGGTTGACCCCGTTTTTTCCGCCGATGCTGGCATCCACCTGGCCAAGCAGGGTGGTGCTGATGAAACCGAAACGCAGACCACGCATGTAGGTGGATGCCACGTAACCGGCCACATCCGTGGCCAGACCGCCGCCGACCCCCACCAGGAGGGCACTCCGGTCCGCTCCCATGTCCAGCAGAGCCCGGCAAAGTCGTTCCGCCGTGGCCGGGGTTTTGTGCGCCTCCCCGCTGGGAACGATCAACGCAGGATGAGACCGGAACCGACCGGGGTGGGCGGCCCGCACATTTTCATCGACGATCAACACGGCCGACGGGGCCAGCCTTTCCTGATCGGAGGCGAAACCGCCGCCGACCCGGATCCGGGTGTTTCCGCTGGGTGCCTGGAGATCAATGTCACGCATCGTTGTCTTCCTCGTTCATGACCCGGGTCTGGTGGTTGATGGACTCCTGGTGGATGGAACGGAACAATTTAGTGATAAATTCCTCGCTGAGTCCCTTTTTGGACCCCAAACGGAGGCGGCTGTGCAGCATATCGTCCCACCGTTTGGTCTGCAGGATGGTGATGTTGTTCTTCTTTTTGTAGGCCCCGATCTGTTCGGCGATCTGCATCCGTTCCTCCAGAATGTGGATCACCCGGTCGTCCAGTTTGTCGATGTGGTCCCGCAATTCCGCCAGGGTGAGCATCAATTCCTCCTTCACCTCCGGTTCCCGGAGCACCAGTCGCTTGATGATGTCGCCCAGTCCGGCCGGGGTCACTTGCTGCTTGGCATCGCTGAGGGCCTTGTCCGGATTGCAATGGGTCTCGATGATGAGTCCGTCGAAGTTCAGGTCCATGGCCTTCTGGCTGATGTCGAACAGGAATTCCCGGGTTCCGCAGATGTGACTTGGATCGGTGATGATGGGCATGTGGGGAACCCGACGGCGCAGTTCAATGGGAATTTGCCATTGGGGCTGGTTCCGGTAGAGGGTCCGCTCGTAACTGGAAAATCCCCGGTGAATGGCCGCCATTTGCCGGATGCCCGCCCGGTTGATCCGTTCGATGGCTCCGATCCACAGATCCACGTCCGGGTTGACCGGATTCTTCACCATCACCGGGATGTTCACTCCCCGAAGACTGTCTGCAATGTCCTGGACGGCAAAGGGATTGGCTGAAGTCCTGGCTCCGATCCAGAGGATGTCCACTCCGAATTTCAACGCCTCGTACACATGCTTCACATTGGCCACCTCCGTGGACACAAGCATGCCGGTTTCCTGCTTGACCCGTTGCAGCCACTTGAGACCTTCCGATCCCACGCCTTCAAAGGCATTGGGGCGGGTCCGGGGTTTCCAGATTCCCGCACGGAAGATCCGGATGCCCATTTCGGCAAGCGGACGGGCGGTGTTCAAAACCTGCTCCTCGGTTTCCGCACTGCAGGGGCCCGCCATGATGATGGGCTTGGTGAAGAGCTCACCGTCGAACGTCATCGGTTCCAATTCAACATCTACGACCATGGTGTTATTCGATTATGGTTTTTCCTTTTCGATATTCCCCCAGGATGTCCAGGGCCGGGGTGAACGGCCGGATGGCTTCGAGGGATTTTTTATACATCTCATAATTGGCAATCTCCAGATCCACGAAAAACATGTATTCCCAATCCTTGCCCGGGATGGGCATCGACTGGATCTTTGCAAGGTTGATTTCGTAGTACGAGAGAATGCTGAGGATTTTCGACAGGGAGCCGAATTTGTGGGCCACCGTAAAGTAAATGCTGGCCTTGTCGATTTCGATCTCCGGAACCCGGTCTCCGTTTTCGGAAAGAATCAGAAAACGGGTGTAATTCATCTTGTTGGTCTCGATGCTCCGCGCAAGAATTTCCAGGCCGTACTTTTCCGCGGCCAGACCGCTTGCGATGGCCCCTGTGAAAGGAGGCCGCTTGACGGAGATGTCCTCAGCGCTGAGAGCCGTATCGATGCTCTCGATGAGTTTGATGGCCGGGTACTGGTCAAAGAAATCCTGGCATTGCAGGATGGCCATGGGATGGGAATACACCTCCTTCAGATCCTCGATGCGCGTTCCGGGGAGCGATACCAGGTTCTGCTTGATCCGAAGATAGATTTCACCCGTGATGTGCATGGAGGACCGGATGATCAGGTTGTAGTTTGGGAGTATGGATCCGGCCAGGGAGTTTTCAATGGCCATGATGCCATAGTCGCAATCCCGGCTTTTCAAGGTGGAAACCATGTCCCGGAAGGTATCCCTGGGCAGGATGCGGATGTCTTCCCCTCGGAAGAAATGGTGGGCGGCGATTTCATGAAATGCGCCGTACCCCCCTTGTATGGCAATGGTCTTTGACATGTCTATAAACAAAAAAACCCGACCTGAAGCCGGGAACCCATACGATATGCTACGCCCGACCAGCTATTTGCCGGCAAAAAAATAATAAAAGTAAAAATGGCGGGTGTGCTTCACGGTGGTGTGCATCTCGTTGGGAGCAAAGTTACACATTCCTCTCAAATTCACAAGTGCAATGTCAAATCGAAAGAAATAATGAGAGAAAACTTTGGCTTTTCCTGATCGCACGTTGCCGAAGAATGTGCATTTTTGTCCAAATGAAACAAAAGGAACGGTACCAAGCGGTGATCGATTATTTTTCCAAAGCCATGCCGGTGGCGGAAACCGAACTCACCTACAAGGATCCCTACCAGCTGGCCGTTGCCGTGATCCTGTCGGCGCAATGCACGGACAAACGCGTGAACCAGATCACCCCGCCCCTTTTTCAGCGGTTTCCCGACCTATCCTCACTGGCCGGTGCAGATTCCGCCGAGGTGCTGGAGTACATAAAAAGTTGCTCCTACCCCAACAACAAAGCAAAGCATCTTGTGGGCATGGCCCGGACCGTGGTCGAACGGTTCGGCGGGGAGATTCCGGGGAGCCTGGAGGAGCTGCTCACCTTGCCCGGGGTGGGACGGAAAACAGCCAATGTCATCCGCAGTGTCGCTTTTCAAATCCCCGCCATGGCAGTGGACACTCATGTATTCCGGGTGGCCGGCAGGATCGGCCTCACCCGGGGCGCAAAAAACCCATACCAAAGTGAAATGCAGTTGCTTTCCCACATTCCCGAAAACAAACTCAACCTGGCCCATCATTGGCTGATCCTTCATGGCAGGTATGTCTGCCTGGCGCGGAAACCGGATTGCGGGAATTGCGGCCTTCGGAGTGCCTGCCGATATTATGAAAACAAAAAGGGAACTTAGTTGTCGTTTTTACGTACATTTGACCAATGTGAAAGCCTGGAAATATGCGGAGTATCCTGACACATTTCACCCTCTTCCTGTTGTTGATCACGACCATGTCTGCCACAGCCCCGTCCTTCGACTTCCGCGAAGGCCGGTTCAACAATGTGTGCAAATCCCTGGAGAACGACGTCCTTTTGTACTTTGTTTTTGTGGATACGCGGACGACCTATCCCTGGACCGAATTCGACATCCTGACCACCATCGATTCCATTCAGGTCGCTGCCCGCTGGATGGAAGCACAGGCTGAAAAGCACGACATCTCCCTGCACATCAAAACCGATTACTACATTGGAGATGAATATGCCACGGTGGAGAAAAACCTCCCGAACAAAACGGTGAAAGAAACCCTTTCCCCTTCTCTTCACGAAGGGATGGCTTCCCTCAGCCGGTGGGGGGACTTTGTGTCCAAGACGATCGGAGAATCGCTGTACATCAAGGAGAAGGATGGAATCCCCACCTTGAAAGCTCCCAAAACCAAAGAACGGCTCATCGCTTTTCTCCGGGACGAATACCAGGTGGAAAGCGTGGCGTTCATCCTGCTTCTCAACAATTACTTTCGTGACGACATTTCCCTGGCAATCAACACTCTGAACAACGATGACGTGGAATTCGGCATCGTCAGTTACAAATACCCGTCGGAGATCGCCCACACCTTCCTTCATCTGTATGGGGCCGCCGATCTGGACGAGTCCCCGTTTCGTCGCAACAATCGGAAAATCAGCCAGGCCCGGCAGAGTTTTCCCGATGACATCATGGGTGAAGTGTATGCAAGAAACCTGGAGTTGCTCGAGATTGGAGAATTCACGCAATACATGATCGGCTGGGATGATGAACTCGACTCGGAATTCGAACCCCTGCTCACCGAACGTTTCACCCTGTTCAAATGATCTGAGAAATGCCCTGAATCCCTTGATAACATTGACATCCATGCATGCCAGGCAAGCTTTTGTAATTCAAAAAAAAGTATTACTTTTACTTAACCCAGAGAAAAATCGATGACCCATGAAGAGATTTTTACGTTTATCAGGCAGATCCTTGCTCCTTATGCTTACCATTCTCGGCCTTCTCGTGTCGGGGTGCAACCGGGGCGGATCAGGAAGTGAAGGTTCCGGGGATTTCGAAGCCACCGGCGGTCTTGACCCTGAAACGCAGGAGCAGTTGAACACGGCCAAACGGATTTTCTATTCCCTGCCGTCTCCGCTGGAAACAGCCATGCTGATCAAAAATGCCGGAGCCGTCTACGATGAAAGCCTGCTGAACCCCACCGACAATACCTCTTTGTACGTCACCTCCAAAAGCAAGGCGCTGAATCTGGGTGTGTACTCCACGGACCTGAGCTATGCCAGCCTGTTTGATCAAACCCAGGCCACATTGAATTACATAGAAGCCGCAAAGCTCATGGCCGATGGGCTCAACATTTTGGATGCCATAAGCGAAGAAACCATCAAACAACTCGAAGCCAACATCAACGACAGGGAAGTGATCATCGATATCATCAGCGAAACCTTGATGAATTCAAGCTCCTACCTCAAGGAAAACGGGCTGGAGGCCACCGCTTCCATCACCCTGATCGGAGGGTGGGTCGAGGGTCTTTACATCGCCACAAACCTGGTCAACGAAAAGGAACTGGAAGGCAACAAACTGGTGGAACGAATTGTGGACCAGAAGCTTTCACTTGATATCATGGTCAAACTCCTGGAGCAATCCTCGGAGGATGAGGATGCCATGACCGTCCTGGAAGATGTGAAAGAGCTGAAAGCCATTTTCGATCAGATCACCATCGAACAAGGGGAAGTGACAGCCGTGGAAGACCCCGAAACGGAAATCACCACCCTCCAGTCCGAATCCAGCATGGAAATCAGCCCCCAGGTTTTCCGGGCGTTGAAGAAGAAAGTTGAAGAAATCAGAAACAGCTACATTTCCTAATACCACATACCATGATGAAGAAAGGCATTCTCTTGCTAAGTTTTTTGCTCGGTTTGGTGGCCGTTCCCTCGGCTGTGAACGCCCAATGCAAACAATTTGCCAAAAACACATGCAAAGTCGGTTTGGAACCCTACCAACATGACGGGAACTACCACGCCGCCCTTCTGGTCGAAGGAGAAGAAGCAGAACTGTACAAAACATTCTATTCCGACCGGAATTACCGGATCGGTGTATGTGGGGCCAACAATCTTGCCGCCGTCGAATTCAAAGTGCTGGACACCCGCGATGGGAAGGTTCTGTACGACAACAGCCTCAAGGACTACGACTGGAAATGGGATTTCACCCTGGAATCCAGTCAGCAATTGAAAATTGTGGTCAAGGTTCCTGTTCCGGAAGGAAATGTGGACGAGCCGGAGGAAGGATGCGTGGCCATCATGTTCGGTTCTTTGGACGAATAACCCAACACACACAGACAACTTTGGAAAGGCTGTCCGCACCGGGCAGCCTTTTTCTTTTCCTCCATCCAAATTGTTCGGGCTTTCGAACCCGTTCCCCAAGCGAGGCCATTCGGATTTCGCAGCCGCTCCCCAAGCGAGGCCATTCGGATTTCGCAGCCTACATTTATTCCGAAGGAAGAAATTCAGCCAGAAATCCGAATGGCCGAGCGCCGCGAGAAAGCGGAATAGCCGAGCGAAGGAAGAAATTCAGCCAGAAATCCGAATAGCCGAGCGCCGCGAGAAAGCCGGATACCCTCACCCCTGCAGCTTACGGTCCATCCGCAACTTCTGGTGCAGGTAAAATCCGGTGTGGTTTCCCTGCTCCGGAAGATCTTCCGGGAGGCCCTGAAACACCAGTCGGCCACCGTCTCCTCCCCTCCGTTCGGGCCCAGGTCGATGATCCAGTCGGCGGATTTGATCACCTCCAGATTGTGTTCGATGACCAGGACCGAATGACCGCGGGTCAGCAACGAGGAAAAGGATTGCAACAGAAGGGAGATGTCGTGCATGTGCAATCCGGTGGTGGGTTCGTCAAAAATGAACAGGACCTTTTCCTGGTCCCCCTCCTTGCTCAGGAAGTAGGCGAGCTTGACCCGCTGGCTTTCGCCACCGCTGAGGGTGCTGGACGATTGGCCGAGTTTCACATAGCCAAGTCCGACCTGCTGCAGTGGGAGCAATTTCCGAACGATCCGCTGTTCGGTGCTTCCTTTTGTTTCCCCGAAGAAATCCAATGCGTCGTTGATGGTCATTTCCAACACATCGTGGATGCTTTTGCCTCGATATTCCACTTCGAGGACCTCCTCCTTGAATCTCTTTCCATGGCAGCTTTCGCAAAGAAGCCTCACATCGGCCATGAATTGCATTTCCACTTTGATTTCCCCTTCTCCCTGGCATTCATCGCATCGTCCCCCGTCGATATTGAAGGAAAAATGGGACGCCTTGAAGCCGTGGATCCGGGCCGATTGTTGTGCGGCAAAAAGCTTTCGTATCTCATCGAAAGCCTTCAGGTACGTCACCGGATTGGAGCGACTCGATTTGCCGATGGGGTTCTGGTCCACGAATTCGACGCGCTGGATCAGGTGGACATCCCCTCCAAGCTTGTCGTGTCGGCCGGGCTTCTCCCCCGCTCCATGCAGCCTTTTGTTCAGGGCCGGATGCAAGATGGCGCCCACCAGGGATGATTTCCCGGAGCCACTGACGCCCGTGACCACACAGAGCACATTGAGGGGAAAACGTACGGTCAGATCCTTCAGATTGTTTTCCCGTGCCCCCGATACTTCCAGGGCGTTGCTCCAGGGCCTGCGAACGGAAGGAATCGCAATGTGATCCAATCCATTCAGATACCTGGCCGTCAGACTTTTTTCATCCTTCAGAAGGGCTGGAAAATCGCCGGCGAAAACCACCTCTCCACCGTGTCGTCCGGCCAGGGGACCCATGTCGATCACGGTATCGGCCGAACGAATGATCTCCTCATCATGCTCCACAATGACCACGGTGTTCCCAAGCTCATGGAGGTGCCGTAGTACACCGATGAGCCGGTCCGTATCGCGGGAGTGCAACCCGATGCTGGGTTCGTCCAGGATGTAAAGCGATCCCACCAGACTGCTTCCCAGGGATGTGGCCAGATTGATCCGTTGGCTTTCCCCCCCCGAGAGTGTGGCGGAAAGACGATTGAGGGTGAGGTACCCCAGCCCGACTCCCGTCATGTACTCCAGCCGGTTGTTGATTTCCCTCAGCAGCCTGTCTGCGACAGACCGGTCTTTCTCCTCCAGGTGGATGTTCCGGAAAAATGCTTCCAGATCGGACACCGGCAAGTTCACAAGATCCCCGATGGTTTTTCCAGCCACCCGAACATAGGATGTTTCCTTGCGCAACCGGCTTCCCCGGCATTCGGGACATTGAGTTTTTCCCCGGTAGCGGGCCAACATGACCCGGTACTGGATTTTGTATTTTTTTTCTTCCAGGTGGTCAAAGAAGGAATGGATCCCCTTTACCTGACGGTTGCCGTTCCACAGAAACGTGCGTTCCGCCTCACTCAGCTTCGCATAGGGGGTATGAATGGGAAAGTCGAACTGGGAAGCTTTCAGGATCAGTTTTTCCTTCCATTTCGACATTTTTTCCCCCTTCCAACAAACCACGGCATCATCATATACGGAGAGCTGTTTGTCGGGGATCACAAGATCCTCGTCGATGCCCATTACTTTGCCATAGCCTTCGCAGAGAGGACATGCCCCGAGGGGATTGTTGAAACTGAACATGTGCTCGCTGGGCTCTTCGAAATCCATTCCGTCGGCTTCGAAACGAGTCGAGAAGTCCTCCCCCCGACCGGCATCCGGATCCCAGAGACTGCAATGACCGTGCCCAATTTGCAGGGCTGTTTGCACCGAATCCCCGAAACGACTGATGGAATCCGCATCTTTCTGGACAACGATCCGGTCCACGACCATTGCCAGAACCGGGGGAATTTTCCCCTTCGTCTTTAATGCGGAAAGTTCGGTGATCACACCGTCGATCAGTGCCCGGGTCATCCCCTGCTGAATGTAAATATCCAATTGATAGGCGGCATCCTTGTCCTGCTTCAGACAGACTGTCGCCAGGAGGACCAACCGTTTTCCTTCTTCCATTTCAAGAATCCGGTCCACCACATCGGTGACCTGATGACGCACCACTTCGGTCCCGGACACCGGAGAGTAGGTTCGTCCGATGCGAGCAAAGAGCAGTTTGAGGTAGTCGTAAATTTCGGTGGACGTACCCACAGTCGAACGCGGATTCCTCGAATTGACCCGTTGTTCGAGAGCCACTGCGGGCGGAATGCCATGGATAAAATCTACATCCGGCTTGTCGATGCGACCAAGAAATTGCCGGGCATAGGCCGAAAGGCTTTCCACATACCTTCGCTGCCCTTCTGCATACAGGGTATCGAAAGCCAGGGATGATTTCCCGGAACCGGACAGCCCCGTTACCACAACCATCTGGTTGCGAGGTATTTTCAATTCAACGTTCTTCAAATTGTGAACCCTGGCACCTTTGATGTGAATGAGAGAATCCTCTCCAGTTTCCTTCATATGCGATGAATGTGGCATAAATTTTGCCAAAAGTAAGATATTTTGAAAAAACAATTCTTTTTCCTTTCTTGCAACTGAATTTGAATTACAAACCAATCATTCACCGCCTATCGGAACACCTCTACGCTTAACCAACAGCTTCGTTCAAATTGAAAAACAGCACGTTAAGCGACCAAGAACTGGTTCAAGCATATCGTAAAGGTGATTCGGCTGCCATTGAAATCCTCATCCAGAGGCACCGCAGCAAAGTTTATACATACATCATGCTCACCATCCGCAACCACCAGCTTGCGGAAGATCTGTTTCAGGAGACCTTCATCAAGGTCATCCAATCCCTGCGCAGCGGAAAGTACCGGGACAACGGACGTTTCCTTTCCTGGGTGATCCGCATCGCGCACAACCTGATCATCGATCATTTCCGGAAAGAAAAGCAGATGAATGCCATCTCCAACGATGAATCGGAGGTGGATCTTCTGAACAACAAGAAACTGGCCGAGGACAACATCGAGGACATTCTCGTTCACAATCAAATCCGGAACGAGGTCCGCGCCCTGGTGAATGCACTGCCCAACGACCAGAGAGAAGTCGTTCTGCTTCGTCACTACGGGGGACTCAGTTTCAAGGAAATTGCGGAACAAACCGGTGTCAGCATCAACACGGCGCTGGGCCGCATGCGCTATGCCCTGATCAATCTCCGGAAGATGATCGACGAGAAGGAAATTGTCCTGACCTCAACCTAGGACCCGACGACTGCCCGGCAACCAAAGGGTTGCGAATGGACAGGGAACCACCCGGAAGCATGCAGTACCGGTCCAGGGACCGCACATTCCCGGACATCCTGCACAATAAGGGAGGAAGTTCCTCGTTTTCCCTTCGTAACCAAAACCAAGAGTTGCCTATGGCACACGTTTCTACCCTCTTCTATCAAGTCGATGATTACCCGGGCAACCTTCGAAAGGAAGGGCAACCGCTCATGGCTTTTGACCCGTTGGCATGGGACGAATATCTTGACAATCTGCTGCTTCCTTTGAACCTGGAACCCAGCGACGCCTGCATGGCCCGGATTCTGAGCCAGATCTGACCCCGAGTTCGGTTCAGGCATGGCGGGTCCGGAGGGCTGCAGCAACAAACATGCCGGCGGTTTCCGTCCTCAGGCGGGTTTCTCCCAATTCATACGGGGCAAAACCCGATTGAATGGCAGCCTGGATTTCCTCCGGGGTGAAGTCCCCTTCGGGTCCCACCAGAAAGGTGACGGGCTGGTTCAGGGGAAGTTCGTGTATGCTCCGGCGTTCTCCGGTGCTGCAATGGGCAATGGCCCCGACCCCCGGGTGAGGCAAACTTAAAAAGGAATTCATGTCCGTGGCTGGATGCAGAATGGGTTTGTGCGCTTGCAGGGATTGCTTCATGGCGGAAACCAGAACCCGTTCCAGACGGTCGGGATTGATCCGGGTGCGTTCCGTGCGTTCGCAAATCAGGGGCGTGAAGGCAGAAAGCCCAAGCTCCGTTGACTTTTCAAGCATCCATTCCAGCCGGTCCAGGTTTTTCGTCGGGGAAACAGCCAGATGCAGGGAATAGGACCTGGGATCGGGCCTATGAGTCCTTTCATGAATGCCAATGACACACGACTTGGGGTGAGCTACCGAGACTTCACCCCGGTACCACCCCCCCACCCCGTCGACCAGTTCCACGGCATCCCCGGGACGAAGACGAAGAACACGCACAGCGTGACGCGATTCGCTCTCGTCCAGTACGATGCGGTCTGATGGATCGGGGGAAATGTAAAACAAATGCATGATCTTCAACGAAAGTAGTAATTTCGCAAACCAAACCTGTGATCCACGATGAAAATCGGCATTCTGTCCGACACCCACGGCCACTTCGACCCCCGGATCGAGGTCCATTTCAAAGACTGCGATGAGATCTGGCATGCCGGGGACATCGGGGACATGGAAGTCATTCGTCGGCTTCACCGGATTGCTCCGGTGGTGGCCGTGCACGGAAACATCGACGGCTACCCCATCCGGGGCCAGTATCCGGCCCACCAGCGACTGATCCGGGAGGGAGTGGACATCTGGATGACCCACATCGGTGGGTACCCCGGAAATTACGACACCCGCATCCGGGAGGCAATCCGGAGCAATCCCCCAAATCTTTTCATTTCAGGCCATTCCCACATCCTCAAGGTCATCCCGGACAAGCGACTGGGCCTGCTCCACATGAATCCCGGCGCCGCTGGACGAATCGGCATGCACAAAACCCGGACCCTGATCCGTGCCGAATTGGAGGACGGAACGATACGGCATGCCGATGTCATCGACCTCGGTTCCCGCTCCTCCTCTTAGAACACTTCGCTTTCTGCACCTTCCTCATCCTCAAACTGGAGGAACCGGGTCATGAAGAGATCCAGACGCCGTTGGGCCGCCAGGCTGTACACATAGGATTTCCCACCCTTTAGCTTGATCCGCCGGTCCTTGGCCTTCATGTTGTAAATCAAATCATTGAATTGCCTGTTGGATGAGAGCACCTGCAACCCGCCCGGGGTGTAGGCAAAATAGTACCAGGTGTTGCCGTCGACCCGGAGATAGATGTCGAACGCATCTCCGGAACCCTTCTCCACAAATTCCATGTAGGCATCCACCTTTTTGTTCACCTGGATGTCGCCGATGTTTCCGATGCCCACCTTGCCATTGAAACGGAAGCTCCGGCTGTCCTGGTTCCAGGTCAGGGGCAAATCATTGAAGAACAGTGACTGTTTCCATTCCGGCGGAATTTCCGTGTAAGTGCCGTTCAAAGCCAGTTCCCTCTCCAGCTTCCGGGCCAGAACCGGCCCCAGGAAGTCACGCATGGCCAATTGGTAGTGATGGGTACTCAGATCGGCAGGGGCAAGATCGGGCAAACTGTCGATCTCCCGGCCCATGATTCCCAAAGCCTCGGGCGAGAAGTGAAAATCGAGGCCGGCTATGAGGTTGGCCGTGAACAAATCCTCACCGATCCTGTGCAGTGAATTCCCTGCGGTGGTCAGCTTGACCAAACCATAATCCAGTGTGAGGTCGATGGGTCCTTCCGAATACACCTCACAGCTGCGCGTATCGAGCCGAAGGTAGGATCCGGGCAGGGTCGAATCCGCCACCTTGTCGGGCTGAGCGATGATGAAGGAGGCGTTCTCCAGGTCATAGAACAGTTCCCCGGTGGCCGAAGCGAAATTCTGATCGAAGTAGTCCTTGCGTCCCGACACAAAGGTGGAATAGATGTGGGTGGAATCCCGGGTGATCATGGTCCCTGCAAAAATTTTGTTCAGGTCGGTGTTCTGCATCTGCTCTCCCACGGGAATCCGGACGTCGGCCGGATCAATTTCCGAGGTGAACCTCATCCATGCCTTTCCCGGAGGACAATCGTGCACCACCCGAACTCCTCCGTCAAAGGTCAGGAAGGGATGGGAAGCCAGGAGCTGCAGCTCCCCTTTGAAATCGAAATAGGGACTCAACATGAAGGGATCTTCCTCGGGCACATCCCCGGTAGCGTGCGTGACCAGGGTCGTATCCACCCAGATCCGGCTGAAATAGGTCTGGTAGCTGCTGCCGAATGCATCGTGATAATCATAGAACCCTGCACCGGAATATTCCTTTGCACTGTTCACCGAAAGGGACGCATCGTAAATCAGGTATTGCTTGTTTTGTTGGTTTGCAAGGACTTTTGCCTTTTCGAGACGTTGCATGCTGGCTTCGTAGCCCACGCTCACATCCCCGTTTCTTGGGAACAAATAGGCGTCGGCCACTTCGATGAAGGGCACAGCATGGGCCAGGAGCTTCCGGTTCCTGTAGTCGTAGACAGCCCGCTCCGAAGCGAAATGCAGCCCGCCCTGTTTGGGATGGGTCGACAGGTAGTCGGGAGCATTGGTTTTCACCGAATCGATGCCGATGTCCACATTGTTGGATGCCAGAACTTTGTTTTGGGCCAGTTCCACCTTGCTGCTGTCCATGAACCAGGTCATTTGATCGAGCCGGGTTTCATACAGATTGTAGGGCATCCGGATCAGGGTTTGGTCCCCGTTGGCGCGGAATACCCCCGTTCGCTCGTCCAAGTTGACGTCGATGTGCACATTGTCGGTGAGAAAGCTGTGGTCCTCGTAGGATTTGGTCCGGAGCTTCACTCCGGCACTGTCGGCCAGAACGGCCCGTGCCTGGTAGGCAAAATCCCTGGATTCCAGTCTGCCTTCAGGCAACACGGTCACCCCATCGCCCCGGAGCCCCGTGCTGCGCAAAGTCAGGTCGCCAGCATGGTACACGCTGTCGCCGAAGATCTTGAACGTTTCCTCGATGCGTCCGATGTCCATCTTGTCCTCTGTTGGACGCAGGGTGACCTGGGCCACCGTATTCTCCACATAGGGGAATTCGGTCCCGTCCAGCTTTTCCCTCACCAGAAAGCGACGCGATCGGGCCATCATGGAATCCGGATGCATGAGGAAGTCGTCGGACCAGGTGGTGGAGGTCACGAAATCAAGGGAACCGTACCCATGCAACCCGGCACTGCTCATCTCGATGTCATTGTAAAAGGTCCCCATGCCACCGTAAACCGGAAGTCCCGCCTCCTCGGTCTGCATGATGAAACCCAGGGAGCGGTCGTCGCGCAGGGTCATGGACAACTGAAGCGGCGGCAGGATCCCGGCAGACAGGAAGGTGCCCGTCGGGGCGATGGCCTCGGGCCGAAAGTTGTCCAGGCTGTCGATCTCGAACGGATCCAGCTGGAAGTAAAACTCTTCCCGCTCGTACACCCCGTCCTGGATGTTGGGTTTGTCAAAGTAGATGTAGGAATTGCCCCGGCTGCTGAAGGTGGGGTACTG
>JAWKKO010000022.1:0-59966 GCA_041393235.1 Bacteroidales bacterium | reverse complement strand
GTTCAAAGGAAGGCAGCTCTTCCCCGGGCTCCAGAGCCTGGGCCAGGAGCAATTCCATGCTGCGCCGGTAGCATCCGATCACCAGCAGCGATCCGGGTTCCCGAAGGAGGGACGCAAGCCGTGGATCGCGTTTGCCCACCAGCCCGCAGAGATCCCTCATCTCCGTCACCTTCACCCCTTTCGTCCGGAGGGTTTCCCCCAGATCGTCCATCCGCCCGGGTTCGATGCGTTCTCCCCCGCAACGGCAAAACAATGCATGTTTCTTCGCTGTCATTCAATACAGGTTTTTCAGGTTGGGTTGGGATGCATGCGACTCCATGCCAGGCTCGGGTGTCAGGTCAGGGATGCCCGGCGACCAGGCGCTACCTCCGGATGTTGTAAGCCATGAGGGCATCCATGTGCCGGATGTACAACACCCCGCCCCGGATCACGGGATGCGACCAGAAGGGTCCCATGCCGCCCTGGGTGATCTGAAAACTGCTCACCAGGTCGAATTTCTCCGGCGTGGGCCGCACCAGCCCCACATTGCCGCGCTTTTCGTCGTAGATGTACAACATGCCCTCCGCGGCAATGATGGAACCCTTGCAATTCCAATGCTCCTCCCAGCGCTTCTCCCCTGTGTTCCAGTCGATGCAGCACCAGTTCCCGTCGCCGTTGTTGAGCCAGTTGGACCCATAAATGAATCCGCCGATCTCGACCACGCCGCCGTGGTGCACGTCCAGAACCTGATCCCGCCAGACCACCTCGGCACTCTTGCCGTCCGGTCCGATCTTCACCATCATGCCCTCTGAATCGTACCCCCCCGTGGTGTACACCATGCCGTCCTTGAACAGGGGGGTGACGCATTTGATCATGTCCCGTCCGCCCCGGTTGTTCATGTGCGGCACCTTCCACAGAAAGGCCCCCGTCTCCGGATCCATCCCGAATACATGGTCCAGGCTCTGATGAATCAACATCTTTTCGCCAGCATAGGTGCGCAGGATTGGCGAGGCATACGCCGGTTTATCGTCCAATGATTCAGACTTCCAAATCACTTTTCCCGTGTTCTTGTTCAAAGCCAGCGTCATGATCTCGGGACCGCCCGGCGAAAAGAAAATCTTCTCCCCGTCGATCAGCAACGATTCCGCAATCCCCCAATTCCCGTAGGTTCCCTTGTTTTCCTCGCTGCCCTTGTAGGACCACAGAACCGCGCCATTGCCGGCATCGAAGCAGGCCAGGTCGCCCAGCCCACTGCAGGTGTACACCCGGTTCCCCTGCACCGTCGGCGTGGCCCGGGAGTTGGGATAGGACCCGTCCCATGCCCGGCCCATGACCTTGCTCCACAGAAGCTTTCCCTGCATGTCGAGGGCATAGAGAATGTCGTCGTGCCCCTCGGTGCCCGTGATGAAGATCTTGTCCTGTCCGAACGATACCGACGAATGTCCCTTGGCCAGTCCCTCATAGGTCCACAGCAATTCGGGACCTCCCTCGGGCCACTGTTTCAGCAACCCGGTCTCCGGCGAAATCCCCGTCCGGTTCCCCGGCCGCCATTCACTGATTTCCTGGGTCCACCCCACCCGGGCAATCCCCACCAATACCATCCATATCCATATCCGTTTTCCCATCTTTCCAAACTTTACAAACTTTACAAACTATCCAACTCCCTTTCTTTCTGACTTAACTATCTTTCCAACTCCCTTACAAACTTTACAAACTTTTATAACCTTTAAACTCAACATTATCCACCCACACCGTCACCGGATCCACCCCCTCCCCGTGACCTTCCTCCACGGCCTGGTTCCCGTTGATCTGCATCCCGATCTGGATGAAATTCTCCACCCACCCCTCGGTGGCCGCCACCAGGGGCAGCTTCGCGGAGGACAAATCGAATTCCTTGTCGTCCAGCACCATGGAGTGGTATTGGATGTGACTTTCCGTCACATAGCCCTCCAGCACCAGATGATGCCATTCTCCCGGGCCGATGCACTGGTCAATGGCCGGTGAAAAGGAAACCCAGCCCAGGGCCTTCCCGTCGCTGTCCTTCTCGTCGTTCCAGTACCGCCACTCGCCGCCCTTGCTGAACTGCACCCCGAATCCGTGTGACCAGGGCAGGCAGATGTGCTGCCAGGTGAATTCCAGACCCTCCACGGTGGCCTGGTCGGGTCGATCGCAATCCAGGGTGGCATCCACATAAAAATCCATTTCATACACCAGCCATGTTGCCTCCTTGTAAGGCCAGTCCTCCCCTTCCCACCGAAGGGCTCCGGGTGTTGGTGAAGAACACGTTGTTGTAACGGTCTCCCCGGTGATGGCGCATTCCAGCGACACCCCGTCGAGCCGGATTCCCGTCTCATAGGCAAGGGTCCATTCGATGGTCGTTCCGGGAAAGATGATGTCCTCGTACACCCCCATCCCGTGGAGGACAATCCCGTGTCCTCGTCCGTCATCCGGGTCCCGTCGCCAATGACATCCTCCTCGATGCGCTCGTAGGCAAACACCAGCTCCCCCTGGCAGGCACCGGCTCGTCCTCCTTCTGGCAGGCTCCAGTCCGATCCCCATCACCAAAATTCCCATCCAAACCCCGTATCTCATCGTCCCCCCTTTACAAACTTTTAAACTTTCCAACTCCTTTACAAACCTTACAAACTTTACAAACTTTATAACTCCCTTATAAACCTTACAAACTTTACAAACTTATTGCCCTGTGGGACACGCCTCCGCCACCTCCCGCGCCACCGTCTTCAACCCCTCTCCCAGCGTCCCGTGCAGCGGCACCCCCACCTCCACCTCGAATCCCCGTCCGATGAAGGTGAATCCGAATTTCTCCTGGTGTTTCTCGGTCAGGCGAACGCAAATCCCGCATTTGATGCATTTCGACGGTTCGTAGATCACCTCGTCGTGCTGCATGTTCTTCCGCACCGCCGCTCGTTCCTCGGACCCGAACCGCTTCTGTTCCGCCCGGTATTCGTGCGACAGCATGCGCAGACTGCAGGAATCCATGTCGCGGCAATCGCAGTGCAGGCACCGGGCCGCTTCGGCCATCACCTGCTCCCGGGTGAACCCCCGGTCGATTTTCTCCGGTTCGAACCGGGCCTCCCCCGTGGCTTCCTTGAGGTATTCCTCCACCTCTGCCGGAAGCAGTTTTCCAAACCGGCTGTTGAACAGGAAGGGCTCTCCGGTCACGGGCCGATCGCCCAGAAACTGGTCCACGCTATAGGCCACTTCCTTCCCCTGACCCAGGGTCCGGATGGCCAGGCGGGACGGCTTCAGTGCGCTGCCCACGGCAAAGATGCCGCAGGAGACGCCCCGGAGCTCCTCACCCAGCGAACCCGGATCGATCTGGTAGCTGCTGTCGTCGGCGGTGATGCCCTTGGGGTGCATGGGCAGCCCCCAGCTGACCGTTCCGCTTTCCCCCTTTCCCGTGGCCACGACCACAGCGTCGGAAGCAAGGCAGATGTCCCGGAACTTCTGGCCGTCCACCGATTCTCCCAGAACGAAGGTCGCCCCGAGACCCAAAATCCGCCCAATCTCCTGATCCACCACATCCCCGGGCAATTCTCCCGCGGGCACTTCCTTCCGCAGGCTCCCGCCGGCCCGGGCGTTCCGGTCGAACACGGTGACGGCATGACCCCGCAGGGCCAGGTGGTAGGCCGCGGCCAGACCGGCGATCCCGGCCCCCAGGATGCTCACTTTCTTTCCGGTGGCGGGCGCGGGTTTCAGCTTCAGATCCACCGCTTCGGTCCCGCTTCCCTTGGCCTTGCCAAGCACATGATCGCCGGCATACCGTTTCAGCAGACAGATGGAGACCGACCCGTCAATGCTGCGACGCCGGCAAGCCCCCTCGCAGGGCGCCGTGCAGATCCGCCCGAGAACCGACGGCAGGGCGATGTCGTTCACCACCACCTGGTAGGCTTCGGTGAATTCTCCCTTGGCGAGGTGACGGTTCATCCGGGGAATGTCCATGTGGGCGGGGCAGCTGACCTGGCACGGGGCCTCGCAATCGCCCACGTGCTCGCTGAGCAGCAGCTCCAGGGAGGTTTTCCGTGCCTCCCGCACTTCGTCGTCCATGGAAATGACATCCATGCCCTCTTCCGCCTCCAGGGAACAGGAAGGCAGCAACCGGCCCGTCTTGCGGTCCTTCACCACGCACACCATGCACGAGGTGAAGTGCGGGATCCCCTCCAGGTAACACATGGACGGCACATCGATGCCCTGCTCCCGGATCACCTGCATCAGGTTGGCTCCCGCCGGTACGCTCACTTCTTTGTTGTCGATCTTCAAGGTTGGCATGAATTCCGCTCCTATTTCGTGATGACGGCGTTTTCAGGACACACCTGCTTGCAGCCGTCGCATTTGATACAAAGTTCCTGGTCGATCACATGCACCTGGTGGGGGGTGAAGGCGATGGCGTCGACCGGACAATCCTGGGCGCAAAGGGTGCACCCGATGCAATCGTCGGTGATCTGGTACTGGATCAGGTCCTTGCACTTCCCGGCGGGACATTCCCCCCGAAGGTGGGCTTCGTACTCGTCGCGGAAATACTGCAGGGTGGACAGGATGGGGTTGGGGGCCGTTTTGCACAGACCGCACAAACTCCCCTTCTGGGTCCACCCGGCCAGCTCCTCCAGCTTCTTCAAATCCTCCTCGCTGCCCTGGCCCCGGGTCATTTTCTCCAGGATTTCCAGCATCCGCTTGGTCCCGATGCGCCCGAAGCTGCATTTCCCGCAGGCTTCCTGCTGGGTGAAGGTGAGAAAGTACCGGGCGATGTCCACCATGCAGTCACTTTCATCCAAAACAACGAGTCCGCCCGAACCCATCATCGCTCCCACCTCCTTCAATGACTCAAAATCGATGGCGGTGTCGGCCATCCACGAGGGCACGCAGCCCCCGGAGGGACCGCCGATCTGCACGGCCTTGAATTTCTTTCCGCCGGCCACGCCCCCGCCGATCTCCTCGACAACCTCCCGGATGGTGATCCCCATGGGCACCTCGATCAGACCGCCCCGGGCCACTTTGCCGGCCAGGGCGAACACCTTCGTCCCCTTGGAACTGTCCGTTCCGATCCGGTTGAAAGCCGATGCGGTGTTCTTCAGGATGTAGGAGATCTGGGCAAAGGTTTCCGTGTTGTTGATCAGGGTGGGATGACCCCACAATCCTTTGACGGCGGGGAAGGGCGGACGCATCCGGCGGAAAACCCCGCTTCCCCTTCGATGGATTCCATCAGGGCGGTCTCCTCGCCGCACACAAAGGCCCCCGCTCCCTGGTACACCCTCAGATCGAGATCGAATCCGCTGTCCAGGATGTTCTTTCCAAGGTACCCCTGTTGCCGGCAGATCTCCAGGGCCTCGTTGATCCGGCGCACCGCTAGGGGAGTATCTGGCCCGGATGTACAGGATGCCGTCGGTGGCCCCCACCGCACAGGCAGCCGCCACCATGCCCTCGATGATCCGGAAGGGATAGGATTCCAGGAGCATCCGGTCCATGAAGGCCCCGGGATCCCCTTCGTCCCCGTTGCAGATGATGCATTTCTTTTTCCCCTTGGCTGGCAGCCACCAGCTCCCATTTCGTCCGGTCGGGAACCCCGCCCCCGCCCCGTCCGCGGGATGCCGCTGTCCCGGATTTCCTTGATGGTTTCCTCCGGTGTCATTTCCTTCAGCACCGGGCGGCGAGTCCCTGAATCCGTCCCGGGATTTGTATTCCTCGATGTCGGTTGGATTGATGATCCCCCGGAATTCGGTGGCCATGGGGATTTGTTTCCCCAGAAAGGACGACACATGCTTTTCCTGCACGCTCAGGAATACCGCTCCACGCCCGACCACCGTTCGTCGTCCCGGATGGTCTCCGCCGCCTTCAGCACCTTGTTGGTGAGTCGGCGCAGGGGCTGGGAGGTTGAAATGTTTCTCCACGATCAGATCCACATCCGCGGCTTTCACCTTGGAATAGAGGATGGGATCGCCTTCCGTGGGCACCACCTCTACCAGCGGAACCTGCGGCACATGCCCACGCAGCCCACATGCTTCAGTTTCACATTCAGGGAATTCCGGTCGATCGTATCTTGAACGGCATTGCGGATCTCTGTCGCTGCCGCTGGCCACGCAACAGGAACCCAGCCCGATGCGGATCTCACCTCCTGCACTTCCCGGCCGTCGGCCAGCCGGAATTTCTTCCCGCCCTTCTTCCCCTGCTGGGCTTCGAAGTCGGCGATGATGTCCCCCGCCTGGGAGGTGGTCACGTGACCGTAGGTAACGTCGTCGATCTGAACCACCGGAGCCAGGGTGCAGCAACCGAGGAAGCGATCCTTCCACCGTGTATTCCATCGCCGGAGGTATCCTGTTCTTTCCAGCTTCAGTTCCCGTTTGATGGAATCATACACCTGTCTGGCTCCCTTCACATGGCAGGCCGTGCCCACACAGACCTTGATCATGGGTGCCGAAGCCATGCAAACCGGAACTGGGAGTAAAAACTGGCCACCCCGATGATCTGGGCCGCCGTGATCTCCGAGATCTCGCACACATGGCGCAAAGCCTCCTCCGGAAGGTAATTGTAGGTCTCCTGGATGGCCTGAAGGATGGGAATTACCGCCCCGGCGCACGTCCCCTTCTCCTTCACAATGCCCTCTATCACCGTTATATCGTATTCCTCTTTCACTCTTTCCACTTCTTTACAAACTATCGAACTCCTTTACAAACTCTCCCCCTTTCCAACTCCTTTACAAACTTTTTAAACTTTACAAACTTTACTAACTATTCGATGCAATACAGATTTTTACCGGCCCGGATAATGATCCCCCCATCCACAAACAACGGCACCGTAAACCCGTCTTCCCCCAGCTTGGGTTCCGAAACCAGGGTCCCGGACCGGTCGGCCTTCATGATGTGCATCACCCCCGTCCATGTCCATGACATAGACCTTCCCGTCGGCAATCATGGGCGAGGAATAGAAGCCCGGCTGAACTCCCTTCTCCCAGACCTTGGCCCCGGTCTTGGCATCGTAGCAAACAAAGACCTGCAGGTGGTGGCCACGTAAAGGAGACCGTTGTGGGCGACGGGACTGGCGCATTCCGGGACAGAAATTCATCGTTTTCCCAGATGAAGCTGGCACCGGCCTTGGGTTCTACGGCAATCAGCCGGGCGTATTCGTTGACGGCAAACACCACCCCGTCGGCAAAGGCCACGGACGGTCCCACTTCACCCATCATGGCTTCCACCTTCCACACCTCCGCCCCGGTCTCCAGGTCGTTGCCCATCACGTACGGATCGGAGGTGGTGAGAACCCGCATCTTGCCCCCCACTTCGGCGAGCACCGGCGAGGACCAGGAAATGTGAACCGGACGCTGACGTCCCAGATGGTCTGACCCGATGCGCTGTTCAGGGCCAGGAGGCGTCCGCCCACGCTGGTGTCGTACTGGACGATGACCTTGTTCCCCCACACCTGCAGGGAGGCCGAATGTCCATAATGGTTCTGGGGGACCCCCAGGTTCCGGCCCCACACCTTGTTCCCGTTCATGTCGAAAGCAATGATGTCGCCGGTGGCGAAAAATGGAGTAGACCCGGCTCCCGTCCACGGCGGATGTGGCGTTGCCCATCCGGTGTCGTCCGACACCCTGGGCTTTCCCGGAGGCGATCCCGGATGCCTGACACGGCCTTCTCCCAGAGCAGCCGTCCGGTCTTTCGGTCGTCAGGCCACCATCTGGCTGGCTTCGTTGGCACCCGTCAGAAAGATCTTGTCGCCCCAGATCACGGGGAAGGTATCCGCATGGACACGGGCAATTCTCTTCCAGGTGATGTGGTCGCCGGTGGCCCCGTCCCATTGCATCGGAATGTTTTTGCGCTCCGACACGCCTTGACCCATGTAGCCCCGGAAGGTGGCCTGGTTCTTTTTCATGTTGTCACGAACAAAGGCCACCGCAGCGGTCTGTGCGCCGCCTGCCGAAGTTTGTCCCGGCCTGCTCCGCCCCCAGCGGTGCCGGCGGGTCTGACCCGCACCGGATCCGGTCCCTTCCGCGCCGGCCCCGACCGCACCGGTTCCAGCTGCACCTTCCTGTCCGTCCATCCCGGAACCACCCCCTGAAAGGGAATCCATTCCGGAGGTTTCTCCGCCGGCCGAGGCAAAGACATCGATCACTTCCACGTCGGGATTGGCCGATTCACGGGCGGCACCCGGATCCTCCAGCACGATCCGTCCCTCCTTGTAGTCGGTCAGGTAATCGTTGTTCAGGATGGACGCTGCCAGGGCCAGCCCCAGCACCAGCCCGCCTCCCAGGAAGAGCCAGTACTGGGCATTCGCCCGGGCCTGGAGCAGCGATTCGGTGATTTCCGAGGGCTCCTCGATCTTGGCCCGCAGGTCGGTGTACACCTTCAGCGAAACGGCCAGCAGGATGCCGCCCGCAAGCAGCAACCAGGTCCCCGCTTTCACCTGCCACTTGCTGGTGAAATAGGCCTTTCGGGCCAGCAGGTCGAAACTCCGGATTTCCTGCTTGAGTTCTTCGTTGTTGGGTTCCTGCTTCACGCGTTCCACCAACAATTCCATGGCCTTGCTTTCCAGGGGCTCGGAACGCTTCATGTTCCAGAAATTCATGATCAGCATGAGTGCCACCATGGCACAAAACACGCCCGAGACCACCGCCACCCGGTAGGCCATTTTCATTCGATTCTCTTTGTCCATCACCTCTTTACAAACTTTACAAACTATTTTTACTTTCCAACTTGCCCGACAGGGCAATAATTCATACACCGCCCGCAACTCACGCAATCCCCCTTGTGCGGCGCATAGTCCTCCCGGCGGCGGAACACCACCTGGTTCATCAGCGTGATCCCCAGGGCCAGCCCGATGAATCCGCCCAGCAACATGCCGCCCGTGCGGAAACGGTCCCGGATTACCCCGGCCTGGGTCACCAGCTCGTCGAAGGTTTCCCCCGATTCCAGGAAGGCCTGCACATCCAGGTTCTCCTCGTCGGCCCGAAGCTCGGGATGGGCGATCATCTGCTCGGCCAGGTACACGTCCTTGTGCATGCGGCTCATGTAGGTATGCGATTTGAATCCGATCCAGCCGCCCGCCACCGTCAGCACGGGGATCAGTCCGATGTACAACACAAAGCGCTTCAGGTTCTTCCGCGACACCTCCGGCGTCCGGTAGGCCGGGTCGATGGGGACCTCGATGGCGTCGAATGGACAGGAATCCTTGCACAGCTTGCACTGGATGCATTCGCTGGGGGTGATGGACAGGTGCCACTTGGAAAACCGGGACATCCACCCGAGCAACACCCCGTAGGGACAGAACACCCGGCAGTAGGGCCTGGCGTAGAACATGCCCAGGATCAGGAAGGTGAGTCCCAGGAAAATCATCAGAAAGGGTCCGTCCATCCGGAAGATGCCCACGAAGGGATCGTAGCGGCAGATGATGAAATCGCTGCCCGTGGCGGCAAACAACACCGCCAGCCCCAGGTAAATGACCGGCACAAAGCCCAATGTCTTGCGGATCCAGCTTGGCACCGACACGGGCATGATCACCAGCAGGTCCTGAATGGCCCCGAGGGGACACGCCGCAGCGCAGAAGGTCCGCCCGAAAAACAAAGCGAAAATCAGCGGGATCAGAAAAAACAGCAGCGCCGTCAGCGAGATGGCATAGGCCGGATCGAAGATCGACAGCGCCACATTCTGGATGGCTCCGATGGAACAGATGCATCCGTCCCGGTAAAATCCGAAATAGATCAGGGAAAAGACGGACAGCCACAAAATGCCCCGGCGCGACCGTTTCTTCACGGCAAACCAGGAGGCCAGGCTCAGAACCGCCAGCAGCACGAACACGTCGAAGTACTCCATGGCCATGGCCCGGGGTTCCGGCGTGGTAGGGCTGGGCTGTACGTAGCCCGTCTCAAATTCGGGTTTCGGAAAGCGTTGCTGGGCGGAAAGGATGTTTCCGGCCGCCAGCACGGCCAGGAAAACGAACAACAGGGTGATGCGTCGACTCAATTCTTTCATCCGGCGGCCTCCTCGGTTTGGTTTCCGGCGGCAGGTTCCTGCCCGGAGGATGGCTCCCCGGAGGCATCCCCGCCGGCCGGCGGTTGGGTTGTGTTTGCTTCCCCGTTGGTGAAATCCCCTTGACCTTGTAGGGCTGATCGGCGGGAACCCGGGCGATGGCATCGGAGGGACACACCCGGGCAATGGCGCACTCGTTGCAGTTCACGCACCGGTCGTGCCGGATCTGCAGGTGAAGCGATCCGTTTCCGAAAGCGGAACAGCCCTTCACGCATTTTGCACATCCGATGCACAGTTCCTCATCGATGATGTACTCGAAATAGGGTTCCTCGATGAACCGCCGCTGAATGGCCGCCGTGGGGCACAACTGGTTCTCGGCACCGGTTTCCAGCTTGGCTCCCGGGACAAAGTATCCCCCGCACAGATCGCAGTACCCGCACAGGTCGTAGGCATGCACACATTTGACAGCCGATTCGGCCAGAACGCAATCGGTGGCACAGCGCCCGCACTGGGTGCATTTGAAGGGATCGATCTGCCACACGCTTTCTTTACCGGAAGCCGAGCGCACCAGGCTGAAGGCCCCCGTCCCCACGACCGTCAGTCCGAGTGCGGTCCGAACCCCGGTCTGGATGAATTCCCTCCGGGTGGCACCCCGGTCGCCGGGTTTGTTCGTTGTTTTATCAGACATAGTGAGTTTCGTATTAGGAGGCCGGGTTCCTCTCTGCGGCGGCTGCCGGCAGGGTACAGGTTCCCAGCTTCTTGCATTGGGCACAGGCGGAAAGCGCCGTGCATTCGGTTTCCAGGCTCAACTGCTGCCGGTGGATCAACACACCGGCCAGGGCCAACAGGGCACCCAGAAATCCGCCCCGTGCCACTGCATGCATGTATTCTCTTCGTTTCATCATCCGTTTTTTCGTTCCTTATCCAATCAGACTCGTCACCCGGCGCTCCATTCCAGCACGTCCGACCGGGTGCGTCTCCTATGATTTCGGCGCATACACCCGGACCACGCTTTTGTCGAAATCCAGGGCATAGATGCGCCCGTCGTCGCCCGCACACACCTCCGGCGCCCGGCCCTCTTCCTGGAAGGAGGCGGGTCCTGCCACCACCGTCCGAAGGGCCCCGCTCGCCTCATGGATCTTGATCCGCACCAGACCCTTTTCGCTGGTCACAAAGGCTCCGTCGGGAAGGGAGGTGATTTCGGCCGGATTGCAGCACCCGAGGAAGCCGTCGATTTCGGGGGACCGGTTCTGCCAGAAGCCCCGCAGTTGCCCGTCGTCCGTGTAGTTTTCAACGGAATGGGCCCCGGGATTCACCACCCACAATTCCCCGAAGCTGTTGACCAACAGGTCGAAATTCGCACTGGGAACCACAAAGCCATGGGCGTCTTCGCTTTCCGCCTTGCCCTCGAACTGCGACCGGAGAATCCCCTCCCGGTTGTAGATCAGCACCCGCCGGTTTCCGGCATCGGCCACGTACACCAGCGAGTCCTTCAGCGCAATGGACGTGACCACGGTCCGCTCGTCCAGTCCCTCCCAGACGGCCGTCCGCTCCTCTCGGGGAATACACCTCCACATGCCGGTCGAACCCGATGTACACCCCGGCCCCGTCCGCCGCAACGCAGACAGATCCGGCCGGGATCTCACTCATGCCCGCGGCCGATCCGTCCAGGGGAATGGTCACCAGGGAGGTGGTCCCCACCACGTAGAGGGTTCCCGCGAAATGACAGATCCCGCTACCGTCGAGCAGACCCAGGTCGTAGTTGCGCATTTCCTTGTAGGTGATCAGCGAATCCGGCACCTTCTGGTAGGATTCGATCTCCAGCGCATAGGGATTGGTGCTTCGCCGGTCGGGACGGTTGTTCAGGTAATCCAGGATGATGACCCCGAAGATGACCCCGATGATCACCAGGATGACGATGGTCAGGCTTTTCCGTTTCATAAGCGTCCGTTCTCCATTTCGTTTTCATTCAGTTGTCGGAACCGATGCAGGTTCCCCGGCATCTCAATTTCTCGCAGCCGCCATATCCAGGCACACCAGGGTCTTGGAATCCCGCATCACCAGGTAGCCGTCGGCCAGGGCCAGGGGACCCCACGCATCGTGCCCCTCCACCACATGGTAGGAATCAAGCTCTTGATAGCCTGTAAGATCGGGACGAATGATCGTCAGGGTGGCATCGTCGTCCACGATGAACATCTTCCCGTCTGCAAGCAGGTAGGGACCCAGACCAAACCTCTTGTCGGGTCCGCTCGACCACACCACCTGGGTGAAATCGCGCGGATTCACGCAAATCAGCTGGTTGCGCAGGGCACCCGCATCCTTGGGAAGAATCCCCAGGTAATGCCCCTGAAATTCCACGGGGGTCTGCTGTTCGCAGGCCAGTCCGCCGCTGGGGGAATACTCGGTGAGGACCTCCACCTCAAAACCGGGGCCCCCGGGGCGCAACTGCAGCACCATGCCCCCGGCGCCGTACCCGGCGGTCAGGAACACCTTCCCGTCGTCCCTGCATACGGGCGAGGGCGCCACCACCTGGTGGTTCCAGGCCGAAGTTTCCCAAAGCACCGTTCCGGCCCCGGGTCCGTCGGCGGCCACGCCGAACACCCCGCCATAGGCGCTGTATACATACATCTTCACACCATTCAGGGTGTAGGGCATGACGGAGGAATGGGACATCTGCCAGCCATGGGGATTGGGGGTTTCCCAGAGTTTTTCCCCGGTGGCCAGGTCCAGGGCCACCAGCAATGCCTTGCCGCCCGTGGCCAGGATCACCTTGCCGTCGTCCACCAGCGGACATTGTCCGGTGTACCAGAGCGGAATTTCCGTTTCGTATTCCTTCTCCACGTTCAATCCCCACACGAAGGTCCCGTCGACCCGATTGACGCACATCACGTGACTGCGCGGTCCGATGGTGACGATGAAATCCTCGGTGACGGCGGGCACCGTGCGGGACATGCCGTGGTTCCGTTTCAGGTTGATCTTGTAGCCGCGCTGCCAGAGCTCTTCCCCGGTGACCAGGTGAAAGGCCCGGAGGATGTCGGCCCGTTCTTCCTCGTCGTAATCCATGACGTAGGCCACCCCGTTGTAGATGGCTGCTCCGGCGTGACCCTCGCCCAGCTCCACCGACCACATGACCTTCGGACCGCCTTCCGGAAACCGGTCGATCAGGCGGACGTCCGACCGGCTGATGTTGTCGAAGCGTTCGCCCCGGAACCGGGGCCAGGTTTCGTTCAGTCCTCCGGCGCAGCCGCCTCAAAGGTCTCCGAATAGGCCCCGATGTTGATGTCGGCCACCACGCCTCCTTCGCCCCGGTTGTCGAGTCCGGCCTCCGTGGTGATAAATTCATGCACTGGATCGTGCACCAGCCACCAGCCGATGGAGACGATCCCTGCCACGATCAGCAGGGCTGTGATCAGATTCGCTTGTCCCAGTCGTTTCATTTCTTTTCTTCAATGCATACACAGCAAGCACGTCGCCGTGACGGACCATCAGTTTGCCATCGCAGATCACCGGCCGTGCCCAGAAGGGTCCCGCCCCCGCCTCGATGCGGAAGCTGCTGACCACCTCAAAGTGTTCCGGATCGGCTTTCACCAGCGCCATGTTTCCTCGTTTTTCCTCCAGGAGATACAACATCCCGTCGGCGCTGATCACCGGACCCTTGGTGTGGAAGTCCCCGATCCATTTGATTTCTCCGGTGTCCCAGTTCATGCACACCCATTTGCCGGTTTGCCGTCCCGTGAAATTGGACCCGTACAGGTGGCCGTCCACCAGGACCACCCCGTGGTTCTGGTTGTCGAAGGTGCGGTCGCTGAATTTTTCCGTCACGTGCTTCCCGTCCGGAGAGATTTCCAGCATCACCGACGGCACCTCCCACCCGTTGCTGATCCACACGCAGCTGTCGTGATACACCGGTGTGTTGGCCAGGATGGTGCTGTTGTCGTTGTTCTGATCCAGCACGTTGTGCAGGTGGGTCCAGAGGATGTCCCCGGTGGCCGCATCCACACCGATCATGTGGGTCTGTACGGCGGTGAGGATGTAGTCCCGGCCGCAATGATGAATCCACCGGGGCGAAAGGTTGGATCGTTTCGCATCCAGGGAAGGGGATTTCCAAACCGTTTTTCCCGTCCGCTTGTCGAGTGCCACCACCGTGGTTTCTTTCCCGGCGGGGGTGGCGATGACCCAATCCTTGTACAGGAGAGGCGACTCGGACACACCGAACATGTCCCATTCCGATCCGTATTCGGCATGCAGGTCCACCGACCAGATTTCCGATCCGTCCGTGGTCCGCCGGCAGCTCAGCCGGTCCATCCCGGTGAGCACGTACAGCCGGTTTTCCTCCAGGGTGGGGGTGCACCGGGCCTCCGGGTAGGTGCCTTTCCAGGCCGGTCCGTAGCTCGTTTGCCAGAGGATCCGCCCGGTGGCGTCAACGGCACTCAACACCTCCAGGCTGTCGATGACACCGGTGGCATAGGTGGTATCGCCCCGGGACACCACGGAGGAGAATCCCTTTCCCAAACCCTCCGTCACAAAGAGAAGGTCCGGCCCTTCCGCCGGCCAGTGCGTCAACAGCCCGGTATCCGAAAACACCGCGCTCCGGTCGGGTCCCTGCCACTCAGTCACCTGCGCAACCAGCGGCGCCCCCATCAGCACCAACAACCCATATATCAACCCTCTCTTCATCACCCCTTTACAAACTTTAACTCAACTTCTTTACAAACTTTATAACTTTATAACTTTATAAACTATCTAACTTTGTAGGCCCCCATCGCATTCCCGTGCCGCACATACAACACCCCGTTCTCGATCATCGGATGCGCCCAGTGCTGCTCCGACCCGAAATCGATCCGGGTCAGCCCGGATACCACGAACCCGGACGGATCGGCTTTGACCAGGGCCAGCTCGCCCCGCTCCGAATAGCAATAGAGCTTGCCGTCGGCGGCAAGGACCACGCCCTTGCCAACTTCCTTTGAACTGTAGGTTTCCTTGCCCGTCACCCAGTCGAAACAACGCCATTCCCGGTTTTTGTCGCCGGAACCGTAGAGGTATCCGTCCACCAGGACCGCCCCGCCGATCCGGCTGTCGAGGGCGGTGGTTCTCCATTCCAGGCTCACGGAACGCCCGTCGGGCGACAGTTTGAGCATCCCGCCCCCGGACCCGTATCCGCTGAAGTAGAACAGTCGGCCCTCGTGGTAAATCGGCGTGTTCGGGTGTACTAAATATTGGTTCTTGTGGGGATGGGCCCACAGCATTTTCCCGGTTTCCGCATCGAAGGCGATCACATAGCTTTCCGTGTGGGTGGCCAGGATGTCCCGTCCCCCCGTGGTGAAAGAGCAGTGGGGTGCAATAGGCGGACAGCTCACCCTTGCCGGGACTGGACCAGATCAATTCGCCCGTTTGCCTGTCCAGGGCGACCAGGTTGTTCTTTTTGCCGCCCGGGGTGATGTAGATCCGGTCTCCCTGAACCATCGGGGTTTCGTTGATCCCCCAATGGATCACCGTTCCGTCGAAATCCCGGGTCATGTCCTTTTTCCAGAGGACGAACCCGTCGCTCGATTTCATGCAGTACAACACGCCCAAACCGCTGACCAGGTACACCTTGTCCCCCACGATCACCGGCGTACCGCGCGAGCCGTGATAGCTTGTTGCATATTCGGGCCCGTAGGCCGCCTGGTACACTTTTTTGCCCTGCAGGTCGAATTTGAACAGATGCCCGGTTTCGTTGAGCATGCCCGTCACATACACGAATCCGTCCTGAACCGCCGGGGAGGAATGTCCCTGTCCAAGGCCGTCCACCGTCCACAGGATCTCCGGTCCGTTGGCAGGCCAGGAATCGAGCAGGTTGCCGTCCGGATAAAGACCGTTGCCCTGGGGTCCGCGCCACCGGGTGGGGTTCTGGGCAAAAACGTGCATGGACAGACTCAGCACCAAAAGAAGAAAGACACCTTTTTTCATATGTACCTGTGTTTGTTTGTTGATCCGGGTTTCGGTCAAAAATAGCATTTCTGCCCGCTTCGCTCTCCCTCCGTCCCGAACTTGTAAACTATTCATAATCATTCTACTCATGGAGCCTTCCCAGCTCCTCCTGGAACTTCTGTTTGAAGCTTCGTCCCACGGGCAGACTCTGCCCGGCGATGCGGACCGAATCCGTGCCATAGGAATCCAGGTGCCGGAGCGCCACGATGTACGACTTGTGGATCCGCACGAAATGCCCGTCCGGCAACACCTCCTCCATGTAGGTCAGCCGGTTGTAGGTCACATAGGACTGCTTTGTGGTCACCACGCGGATGTAATCCTTCAATCCCTCCACATACAGGATCTCCTTCAGGAAGACTTTCACCTGTTCCTTGTTGACCTTGATGAACAGGTAGGCATGGTCGAAAGGGTTTGCGTTTTCTTCCTCCTGGGCTTCCCGGGGTTGGGGGCTTTGCCTGTATTTGTGGTACCGGTCCACCGTCCGGAGAAACCGTTCAAAGGAGATGGGCTTCACCAGGTAATCCATCACGTCCAGGTCGAATCCCTCGCAGGCGTAGTCCTTGTAAGCGGTGGTGAGAACGATTTTCGGGGGATCCTTCAACGAGCGAACCAGCTCCAGGCCCGTCATCTTGGGCATCTGGATGTCCAGAAACATCAGGTCGACCGGATACCGTTGCAATGCACTGAAGGCCTCCAGCGCATTGCCGCACTGGGCCATGACCTTCATATCCTCCAGACGGGCCACATAGGAAGACAGCAATTCCCGGGCAGGGGGTTCATCGTCGACGATCAGGCAGCGAATCATTTCATCTCCTGTTTCAATTCTACTTCCTTCAGTTTCAACACCACCAGAAAGGAGTCTTTCCCTGGTTTCACGCGGAATTCGTGCCGGTCGGGGTACACAATTTCGAGCCGGCGGCGGAGATTGCTCAGTCCGATCCCCCCGTTCGTATGATTCGCCGGGGCCTCGCTGCTGAGGCTGTTCTCCAGCTTGAATACCAGCCATCCTTTTTCCATGGAGATATCGAGCCGAAGCCAGTTTTGTTCCAGGGAGGTGGAAAACCCGTGTTTGAAGCAATTCTCCACCAGGGGCAGAAGGAGCAGGGGGCTGATTTGCAAGTCCCCCACCTTGTCGTACACATTGACCAGCACGTCGAGCCTGTCGCCGTAGCGGATGTGCTCCAGGTCGAGGTAGCAATGGATGATCTCCAGTTCCTTGGCCAGAGAGACCCGCTCTGCCTTGTTTTCATACAAACCGTAGCTCAGAAACGAAGAAAGCTGGTAGATGAGCTCGGGGGTCTTTTCATGCTTTTGAATGGCGTAGGAATAGATGTTGTTCAGGGTGTTGAAGATGAAATGGGGCTGGATCTGCGACCGGAGCAGATTGAGCTCGGCTTCCGATTTCTCCTTGAGCAGGCTGCTGGCCAGACGCTCCTGTTCATACCACGCCCTGAAAAAATAGAACATGGAATACAGGCCGACGAAAAGGTAGATGTTGACCGCCTCGATGATCATTTTGGGAAGGAACCAAAACGGCATGGTCTCCAGAATCTCCGGGTAGTAGGTTGGATAGACGTAGAAGTAATTGTAGCCCCGCCGTACCAGCACGAAAAACACCATGGTGAGGACCATGCCCACCCAAAATTCCGTTCGTCTTCCCGATTTGTACAGGCGGCCAAAAAGCAAATGGACCGTCACGATGGAAGCCAGGGCCGTGATGGGCACGATCACCGAGGCATTGACCAGATACCGCTGGTACTGGTCGTGGGCCGATGCCATGGCCAGCCACTCATACAGAAAATAGACCAGCCAGAAGATCAGGTTGAATACAATGTTTTGGCGCCGGGAGGTGATGGTCATTGTTCGTACTGTTTTTCAATGCACAAGATAGGTTCATTTCTTCGAAAAGGCCGTTCACAATTCGACCAAAGAAAAGCTTTTCGACCAACGGATCGACTTTCTCGACCAAATCATTCGTCACGCAAAACGATCTTTTTACCAACGAAAATCGACCATTAATCATCAAAAAATAAAATTTAGATTGATTCTATCATACTGGAGCATTGGTTTGTTATTGCCTATATTCCTGCATGTTACGAACTCTTTTTCCTGCCACATCAGGCACAGCATATGACTCCAAAAGGTACTCAAGTTGCATTATAATACATTTCGATTATATCTTTGACTCATAACCTAACCAACCAATTCCAGCCGGTGTAGCCGGCAAAACATCATTTGCCCCAACATGACGGTAAAAGCGCATTTCGCAGTTATCGCAGGTGAACTGGCTCCGGGCACCACCGTGTCCAGGGAACAATTCAGCAAAGTACCCGACCTGATCCGGGCCTCCTTTCAGGCCGTCAACCGGATGACCGTGGAACCCGGCGTCCTGAAATATGAAATCCTCCGGATGGACGAATTCATGGGGCTGTCGGAGAATCCCCTGTATGCCATGCGGAGCCTGATCATGCTGATCGGTGCGTTTCGATTCCTCTCGTTCCGGGAATTGGGCATCAAAATCCACCTTCGCGCCAGCCTGGGACTGGGACCGGTGGAATTTGCCGGTGACCTCATCCGCGAGTCCGACGGCACCGCCTTCCGGAATGCCTCCCACGGTTTGGAAAAGATGAAACGGGACCAGCACCTGGTCATCCATCCGGGCGAAAAAAAGACGGAGGAAGAATTCAATCTCACCTGCCGGTTCATGGACATCCTGATCCGAAATCTCTCCGACGAACAATCCGAAGCCCTCTTTCTCTCCCTGAGCGGAAAAAACCAATCGGAGATCAGCCAGATGCTGGGAATCTCCCAGCCGGCGGTCAACCGGCGCCTGAAGGCCGCCAATGCCCAGGTGATCCAAAAATTCATTGCACGTTACGAAACCCTGCTCAAACCCCTGTTGCGATCATGAAAACCCTGCATTGGATCATTCTGGTGTTCACCATCGCCCTGACCACCTGGTTCATCTACCGGACCCGGGAGACCGTGGCGGAACAGGTGACCGAACTGGACCTGAACTGGCGGTTTGTCCAGAACGATCCCGGGTGCCGCCGAACCCGGTTTCGACGATTCCGACTGGCGGTATGTGACCGTGCCCCACGACTGGATGATCGAAAATCGACCCGATTCCGCCTCACCGTCGGGCCGGCCCGGCGGCTTCCATGCCGGCGGGATTGCCTGGTACCGCAACACATTTCACGTGGAGGACCGGGCGGACCGGCAACTCCTCTTCCTTTGTTTTGAAGGGGTATCGATGCATTCCGATGTTTTCATCAACGGGCATTTGCTTGGCCACCATGCCGACGCCTACCTCGGCTTTTCCCACGACATTGGCCCCTGGATCCGAACCGACACCGCCAACGTCATCGCCGTCCGGACCGACTGCAGCCAACTTCCGGTGGACCGTTGGTACACCGGAGGGGGCATCCACCGCCACGTCCGGCTCATCGCCAAAGAGCCTCTTCATTTTCCCCTCCGGGGAACGGTCGTCCGCTCGGAAATCGACAGCACGCGCCAGGCTTTGCTGACTGTGGACCTGGAGGTCGCAAACCTGGGGAAACGGGACGAACGCTTCGATCTGCTCGTGGACGTCGTGGACAGCCAGGGTCGGCTCGTGGCCGACGGGAGGAGCTCGGAATTCCTGGCCGGCGGCGACAGCGCGACCCTGCGGAAAGAGCTTCGCATCGAACAACCAACCCTCTGGTCGCCGGAAACCCCGGATCTGTACACCGTCAACTGCTACCTGATGGACGGGAACCGGCGCATCGACCACCAGCAAATCACACACGGCATCCGCACCGTTGCGTGGGACCCCCAACAGGGACTGGTTCTCAACGGAAACCCGGTGTTCATGAAGGGGGTCTGTCTCCACCACGACGGAGGCCCGCTGGGTGCAGCCGTTCCCCAATCCACCTGGCGACGACGTCTCGAAAATCTGAAATCACTGGGCGTGAACGCCCTGCGACTGGCCCACCGGCCCCATTCGCCCGAGCTGCTCGACCTCTGCGACGAGATGGGGTTTCTGGTGGTGGACGAGTTGTACGACAAATGGGAAGAACCCTGGCCCGACAGCAAGGAAATCCGGGACTTTCCCGACCGGTGGAAAGCCGACGTGGCTGCTTTCGTGCAACGCGACCGGAACCATCCATCGGTGGTCTTGTGGAGCGTGGGGAACGAGGTCATGGAGCAGCTGGCAGACCCGGAAAAGGCGGTAGAATGGTATGAACGATTGATCGAGGAAGTCCGGGCCCAGGACCCCGACCGGGAGGTAACCTGTGCCCTCCATCCGGGCTATCCCGATCGGGGGAACGAGATTCCATCCCGGATGATGCAGCTCTCCTCCGTCGTGTCCTACAACTACCGCAGCGACTCCTTCCGGGTGTGGCACGAGCGATATCCCGATCTCGTTTTTCTGGCCAGCGAGACAAAAATGTACCGCACCGACCGGGTGGCGGATTACCAGATCATCGACTTTTCAAAGAACTCCTGGAACAACATGCAACCGCCCGTGGCGGGCCATTTTGTGTGGGCGGGGATCGACTATCTCGGAGAATCGGTGGGTTGGCCCGACCGGGGGTGGCGCCACGGCTTGCTGGAAACCACCGGAGCCATCAAGCCCCATGCCTGGTACATTGGTTCGCGGTACCGGGACGACCCCATGGTGAAACTGACCGTGAAAGACGAGCTCCTGGCCGATTCCCTGAACCGGTGGAAGACCTGGCAAAGCAGCTGGGCGGGTGCCCCGCTGGCCGATCATTGGAGCTTTCCGGACGGGTCGGGAGAAAAAGAAATCGTCATCTTCACCAATTGCGACAGCGTGGAACTGTTCCTCAACGGCCACAGCGAAGGAATCATGAAACAGGACGCCTTCCCGGACCGGGTGATCAAAACCCGTCTCGTGTATGAACCCGGGACCCTGTCGGTCCGGGCTTTCTGCGCCTCCTCCCGCGGTCGGAAGGGTACCGTGTCCGACTCCCTGGTGACCGCCGGGAATCCCCATGCCCTTCGCCTGGCAGCGGATCGCAAAGAGGTGACCGGAGCAGGCAACCGGGTGGTCCACATCGAAGCATCCGTGGTGGACAGCCTCGGGAACCGGGATCCCCACGGAAGACAACAGGTGAGCTACCAGGTGGAGGGTCCCGGCCGGATCCGGGCCATCGACAACGGCGACCTGGCCGACCACAGCCTGCCGTCGAACAAGGAAAGAGAAATGCGGCAGGGGAGGCAATTGCTGATCCTTCAGGCCGGCACGGAACCGGGCGACATCATTCTGAATGCGTCGGCCGAAGGATTGCAGCCCTCCTCCGTAAAAATCAAATCGAAGTAACCGACATTGACGCCATGAACAAACGATTCGCACCCACATTGATCGTCATTCTTGGGATCGTGTTCCTTGCGGTTCAGACCGGAGTGATTCTGTTTGCGCTCCGCCTGGAAGGATTGGGGTGGTTCTGGACGGGCTTGATCATGCTCGTCCCCCTCCTCCTGATGATCGCCTTTGTGAGCGTGTACCTGGAAAGGATGAACGAAATCGAAGATGAGGAGAAAGACAACCTGGACAAATACTGAAATCCGGGCCTATTTGTCCCAGTCCCAGCCGGATTGCTTTGTCGACAGGACCTCCCCCGCCTTCAGTTGGATCCGGGCCACGGTGTTTTCCTCCATGTCCAGATCGTCCAGAACAAACTCATAGGCCGGCAATTCCTTGGAGCGGGCCCGAATCTTGCTGATTACTTCCGCACTACGTTCCAGCACAATGGTGGCCGAATAGGTCCCTGCTTTTCGCGGCTTGAAGACGTAGTCCGTGTAGTGTTCCATCCCCAGCACGTGATGAACTTCCGTTTGCGTGGCCTCATCGAGGACCTCCCTTGTTTTAACCGTCAGAACCTTCATAGTGACGAAATTTAGCTAAATTCGAGGAAATTCATACAGAAATGGAAAAGATCCTTCCCCTGTACACAACGGAAAACATTCCCGGCAAGTCCCTTGAACTGATCGGTCTTGTCAAAGGATCCATGATTCAATCCAAGCACATTGGAAGAGACATCGGCAGCTCCCTGAAATCCATTGTCGGGGGCGAACTTCGCGGGTATTCCGAAATGCTGAACGAAGCCAGGGCCATGGCCACCAAACGCATGTTGGACGAAGCGGAAAAGCTCGGAGCCGATGCCGTCGTGTGTTTGCGATATACCACCAGCGCGGTCATGCAAGGCGCCGCAGAAATTCTGGTGTACGGAACGGCCGTCAGGTTTCGGTAGACGTTTCAGACGCCACATCGACCCGGAGAACGGAAGGAATCCCCAGGGTGATGGTGGTTCCCTTCCCGGATTCACTTTGCATTTCCATCCACCCGTGGTTGGTCTCCATGATTTCCCTGCAGATTTGCAGCCCCAATCCGGACCCCTTCTCCCCCTGCGTGCCCTGGGTGGTGATCTGCTCCTTGTTCCCTTTGATTTTGCTGAGGATTGGCTCGGGAATGCCGATTCCCGTGTCCCGTACCGACAGGAGTATCTGTCCGTTGTTCTTTCGGGACGATAGGACGATGCTTCCCTGTGCAGGGGTGAATTTCATGGCATTGCTGAGCAAATTCCGGATCACGACAAACAGCTGATCCCGGTCGGCATTCACGCAATGCTCCTCGTTGACAAAGACCTCCACCTTCAGTTCCTTTTCCTTCAGCCCCACCGCCACCAGCTCCAATCCTTCGTCCACCAGGTCGAGGAGACAAAAAACCTGGGGATTGGCACGCAGCCGTCCTGTCTGAGACCGTCCCCACACCAGCAGATTGTCCAGGAGGTTGTAGGTCACTTCGGCGGAACTGGCCATCATCCGGAGGACATCCTTTTGTTCCCTCTCACCCTTCAGGTCGTCGTCAATCAACATCTCGAGGGCCTGCCGCAGATACCCGATCGGGGCCTTCACATCGTGACCGATGATGGCGAACAAGCGGTTCCTGGCCAGCATGGACTCCCTCAGCTCCTTGTTCCCTTCCTCCAGTTTCTTTTTTTGTTGCTCCAGTTCCCGGGACAGGGTCTGCAAGGCTTCGGTCCGTTCCTCCACCATGGATTCCAGGTTGTTCCGCACCATCTCCAGCTCGGCCGACAATTCTTCGGATTTCCGGTACACCTGATTCTGGTTGTCGGAATAGACCAGGGCAAAGGTGGCAAGAAACAGGAGCATGCCCCACTGGGCCATGGAATCCGCTTCCAGGAAGGAGACCTCCACAGCCAGATCGTACAGGACACCGGCTAGCAAGAACAAGAAACCCAGGGTGTACAGCGGAACGTCTTTCCGCCCCCGGATCCAGGCAAGCGCCAGGACATGGATGAACAACAGGCAGACCAGGATGTACAAGCCGAACATCACCGGAATCAGGTAGGAAAACATGCTGATGGGGGCCACCAGGATCACAAGCACCAGCAAGCCGAACAGCCCCAGAATGGGATTCAGCAACCTTCTGGGAAACTCAAAGGGAAACAAAATGGAAACCAGCATGACCACCAGGGGAATGATCAGACTGATGTCGATGTATTTGATGCGCTCCACGTTGACCGCCGAAAGATGGAGGGCATCGAGCTGCGGCATGCCATTCACAAGAAAGACCCGCAGGGCCACAAGCAGACAGAGGAGAGAAAAGGACAACCGGAATTTGTCGGCCCGGATCGCATGCAGAAAAAGAAAATAGATGCCGGAAATCAACAGGATGCCCAAAAGGACGTGGGCCCGCATCCACCGCCTCATGGCGGCTTCCTGCATCTGATCGGGCAACCCGATCCGGATGCTGCCGGTGATCCCGGATTTCCTGTGGTCGAAATTGCTGACACGGATCAACAACACCGCCTCCGGCTCATCCACCTCCACGGTGATCAGCTGATCCCTGTACCTGGCGACGGTTTGGTATTTGGTCACGGCCGGAAAGCCGACATAACCTATGGCCTTGCCGTTCAGATACTATCCGGATGCCGAATACACGCCGTCGACCAGAAAGGACAATCGATCGGTTTCCGGTGGGAGGAGAATGCGCAACCGGTAGGTACCGAATCCGTAGCGCCGGACTTCCGGGTTCTCCTGTTTCAATTGCAGCCAGGTGCCGGGAACCTCCAGAATGTCCATATCCCCGCTGTCGTTTTCCACGGAGGGATTGAGCATTTTGTTCCAGTAGAATTCAAATTCTCCCCGCAATTCCACCGGACCTTCGGTCGAGAACGGATGGTTCCGAAGATCAAGAATCCCATCCTGCGCTTCGGGTTTCTGCGCAGCAAGGGGATGGAAAGAAATGCTAAGAAACAGCACAATGCATATGGGATTGTACCTTCTCATGGCTTGTCGGAATGCTAAGGTAGGATTTTCTATCCAGAGATCGGCTGTTTTCTTCGCATGAGATTGTGTACGATCAGGGAGGAACTGATGATGAACATTCCGGTGATGGTCAGCGGGTCGGGGTTTTCATCCGGCAGCAACATCCAGCTCAGCAGCGCCCCCACCACGGGAATCAGGAATTTCCAGAGATTCAGATCCGCCACTTTGACCCCCGGACGTTTCAGCAGCGTGATCCAAATGGAGATGGCCACGGCCGACAACATGCTCAGCCAGGCCAGCGACGCATAGTACTCAATGGGTTTGGGGTGGGGATGGAATCCTTCGACGGGAAGGGACAGAAGAAACAGAGCCGCGCCCCCCGACAACATGGAGGCCGAACTGAGCACCAGGGGCGGAATGTTCTCGCTTCGCCGGGCCACGAGGACATTGGAAAAACCCGATTGCACGTTGACGCCGAGCACAAGCAGAACCCCAAGAAGAGCGATCCTTCCGGTCGCCGAAGCGGGATCTCTACCCAGGCTGACCAGCACCACGCCGGCAATGCCCAGGACAATGGAAAGGATCCGCACCGGCGTGAAGCGTTCCTCCCGGAGCATGAAATGAGCCATGGTGGCCACAAACAAGGGCTGGGACCCGATGACCATGGCGGCCACGGCTCCGGGGATCCGTTCGATCCCGGTGTAAAACAGGAGATTTTGCAGAAAGGTCTGCAAGGCGGCTATGCCCAGGATCAGTCCGGCATTCCGACGGACAATCGAGAAATAGGATGGATTGATCCGGTAGGTCAAAGGAAAAACCAGAACCCCCGAAAGAAAAAACCGGATTCCCGCAAATTGCAACGGGCTGGTGTGGGCCAGCCCGATTTTGACTCCTGCAAACGCCGTGGACCAGAGCAGGCAGGAAACAATCGCAAGGAGGGAGGTGTTCAGTCGGGAGTGTGGCATGTGCCTTTCGGCTAGAGACGCTTCACGCGCAGGGCGTTCAGCCCCTTGGGCCCCTTTTCCACCTCAAACTGAACCCGGTCGCCCTCGTAGACGTCCTCTTCCAATTCGTTGACGTGGACAAACACACTCATACCGGTCATGGATTCACTGATGAACCCATACCCTTTGTTTTGATTGAAAAACGTGATTTTTCCGGTTTTGATGGGGTCGTTCTTTTCCGAATTGTCCATCTTGGGAACACTCACTTCGATTTCGGATGCTTCCATGGTTTCCTTCTCCTTCGGATCGGGCGGTTCGGAAGTCAGCATGCCATTGGCATCCACATAGGCGATCATGTCATCAAGGGCAGTTTTGCCCTCTTCCTTCCGGGCAAGTTTCCGCTTCTCTTTGTCCTGACGTTTCTTTTCTTTCTTTTTTCGTACTTCTTTCTTTTGAAATGATTCTTGAGATCTTCCCATGTATCGTAATTAGGTGAATGTGTTTTTTCTTCCCACAAAGGTAGAAATTTTTATCAGCCCCTGAAACTCATCATTCATTCATTTGCACCGGTCCGTCATCGGCCCGATCCCAGCTAGAAGGGCTGGATCATAAATTGATAAAACAGAGGTTCGGCGGGGATGACATAGGCTGCATGGGTCCGGGCACCCCAGGAATCATCCCCTCCCACGCCCATTTGCTTCCAGTCGATGTGAAGAAACGTGTTTCCGGTTTTCTCCAGGTCGATCGTGTGGGCACCGTCCCGGACGTCCCGGTCGAGTTGTTCCTGAGCGTAAGGCAGAGCGGAAAAATCCACCGTCGGGAAGCCGTCGATCCGGATTCCACGTCCGTCGGAATTGGTCACGGTGAACCAGCGGGTTTCCGTCCGGTTGCCGTTTTCTCCGTTGGTGATGTAGGGCACGGCCATGTCCTCCACAGAGGAATGGTATTCCCCAATCAAGGCGGACATCTTTCTGTCGATGTAGTTTTCATGGGGTCCGCGCCCGAAATAGCGCACGGTGTTGAAATTGCCCGGCAGGACCATCTGCATGCCGAAACGGGGAATCTCCGGATACTCGTCCGTAGCCGGAGAGAACCGCACCTCCACCCGGATCTGCCCCAGGGCATTGATCTGGTAATTCACGTTGTAGGTGGATCCGTCGTCCGGGACAAGGTATTCGGCGTGCACCAGGGCAGTTTTCCCGGAAACGACGGGAACCAGGGTCTGGAGCTCCAGGGCCTTGCCGAAGCCTTTCCACATGGCCAGGCGAACGGGCATCCGGTTGCCGAAGTCATTTTCGGTGGGAGCGCGCCAGAAATCAGCGCTGGGTCCCTCCTCGATCAGGGAAAGATCATTGAATTCGTAGTCGGAGATGGTTCCGGTCTCTTTGTCAAACACCACCTTCCCGGAAGGAAAGACCACCTGCACATCGTCATAGTTCTCAAACAATTCCACCCCTTCTTCCGGATCGGTCCGGAATTGTTTCCCGTCACGAAGTGCAAGCGCCGACGGATTCAGGGGAAACTGATCGAAGGCAACGACCTGACCGGCCGGAACCAATCCGGATCCGTTCGGGTCGACCAGGGAAACGTCCAGAAAGTATTCCAGTTCCGGATGCAATGCTTCACGGGTCATCCGGATGGGAACAACCGTCGTTTGCCCCGGTTCCAGCGACGGCGCTTCCATGGAACCCTCGCTCACCACAAGGCCTTCTTCCCGAATGGCCCAGCGAAGCTCCAGCCCGGCCAGGTTCCGGAAATCGTAGTGGTTGGTCAGGGTCACCTGGGGACTGAAGGGAACGGCTTCAAAGTCCACATATTGATACACCCGTTTCACTTCCAGAAGGGATGGATGAGCGCTGCGGTCCGGGAAAACCAACCCGTTGAGACAGAAGCTCCCGTCGTTGTGCTGACCTTCGGGCTCGAAATCACCTCCGTAGCCCCAGTATTTCACCCCCTCCGGGGTGTATTTGGCCAGGCCCTGGTCCACCCAGTCCCAGATAAACCCGCCCTGCAGCTGGTCGTAGGCTTTGATCACGTTCCAGTAATCGATGAGATTTCCCACCGAATTCCCCATGGCGTGCGCATATTCGCACTGGATGAGGGGTTTGTCGGGGTGACTCTCCGCATAGGCGACCATCTGGTGGATGCGTGCGTACATGGGGCAGTAAATGTCTGTGTTTCTTCCGCTTTCGGCCCGCTCGTACTGAACCGGCCGGCTGGCATCCCGCTGCTTGATCCAGTCGTAGGTGGCATCGAAGCAAACCCCGTCGCCCGCTTCATTTCCCAGCGACCAGATGATCACGCTGGGGTGGTTCTTGTCGCGCTCCACCATCCGCATGGTGCGATCGAGGTGGGAGAGTTTGAACACGGGGTTGTTGCCCAGGGTTTTGTCCGGAGCATACCCCATGCCGTGGCTTTCGATGTTGGCCTCGTCGATGACATACAGACCGTACCGGTCGCACAGCTCATACCAGCGGGGATCGTTGGGATAATGGGAGGTGCGAACCGCATTGATGTTGTGCTGCTTCATCAGGGCGATGTCCCGAAGCATCATCTCCTCGCTGACCACATGCCCCTCAAATTCATCGTGCTCGTGCCGGTTGACGCCCTTCAGGGTCACTGCCTTCCCGTTGACAAGCAGTTTTCCGTATTTGATTTCCGAACTCCGGAATCCGATGCGCGAGCTCAGGACCTCGAGCTCCCGGCCATTGGCATCTGTCAGGGTCAACAGCAGGGTGTAGAGGTGGGGGTCCTCCGCTGACCAGGGCCGGATGTTCTCAAGGACATCCGAATACCGGGCGGTCAGGATCCCTTCCTTGTCTTTCGCAGGGACCAGGGTCTTCTCCCAGAGCACGGCGGATCCGTCTTCCTGATACATGGCAGCCCGTACCTCTCCCACGGGGGAGGCTTTCCTTCCAACCTGCCGGACTTCCACATCGAGCCGAAGCAATCCGTCCCGGTACCCGTTGGTCAGACCGGCGTTGCAGAAGTAGTCCCGGATGTGGCTGTCGGGCCGGGCCTCCAGATACACTTCCCTCTCGATGCCGCTGAGGCGCCAGAAGTCCTGGCATTCCAGCCACGAACCGTCCGACCAGCGATAGACCTCAACGGCGACCAGGTTCTCCCCTTTTTTCAAATAGGGAGTGATGTTGAATTCCGCCGGGGTTTTGCTGCCCTGGCTGTATCCCACCTTCTCGCCGTTGATCCAGAGATAGAAGGCCGATTTGACCGCGCCGAACGTCAGGAACACCTGCTTCCCGCTCCAATTCTCCGGAAGGTGGAAGGTCCGTCTGTAGGAGCCCACCGGGTTGTGCTCAACGGGCACTTCGGGCGGACGGGGATCGGTCGTCCATTCGTAGGGGACGTTCGTGTAAATGGGGATGCCGTACCCTTTCATTTCCCAGTTGGAGGGAACGGAAATCTCGTCCCAGCCTTCGTCCCGGAAACCCGTTTCATAGAAAGAAACCGGACGGGACGCCGGATTGGGTGACCAGTGAAACTTCCACATTCCGTTGAGGGTGAAGAAATTTGAGGATTTGTGCATGTCCCCTGCCAGCGCCAGATCGGTGCGCGCATAGGAAAAGCGGGTGGCATGGGGAGCCTCCCGGTTCACCTGCACGACGTCGGGATTTTGCCATTCGGGCAGCTGCTGGCCACAGACGAAGGCTGGGATGCGAGCCAGGGCCAACCCAAGGAGAACGGACTTCCAGTGTTTCATAATGTCAGAGATGATAGAGTTGGTTGGGATACACGCCGGCATTCACCAGGTCCTGGATTGCTTTCAGCACCAAAGGCTTGTCTTCCTGGTAGGTCACTCCGAACCAGGATTCCGGGGTCCGGAGCACCCGCAGTTTCGCCTTGCCCGCCTGGATCAGCTGATCCACCACGAGGGGAATGAAGAGCTCCGCTTTGGGGTTCCCGGCGTTCCGGGGAAGGAAATCCTTGAAGGATTCTTCGATGGAGGCGAAAAAGTCCGGCGTGAACCCAAACAGGTTCATTGAAACCGTGGTCTTCGGGTCCAGGGTTTCCAGGGCCCCCTCGCCCTCCTCAAAGACGATCAGCCCGTCCTTTTTGTAAATCTTCGTCCGTTCCACCATGCCCTCCAGAAATCCGTCCTTGTCCACCTTGCAAACACCCCGGGCCACGGATCCGTGCTCGGAGACGGTCTTATGCAATTCAAACCCCACCATGCAGAACCGGCCGGTCTCCCCTTCTCGGGTCTCGGACAGGTAATCGTGCATGATCTTGTAGGACGACGGCCCGTAGTAGTCATCTGCATTGATCACCGCAAAGGGCGTGTCGATGGCCTGCCGGCCCATGAGCACGGCGTGGGCCGTTCCCCATGGCTTGACCCGGTCGGCGGGGACTTTAAATCCGGCCGGGACATCCTGCAGCGACTGGATCACGTAATCTACGTCGAAATGGGACGGGAACCGCTTCAGGTAATTTTCCTTGAAATCTTCCTCCATTTTCGGGGAGATCACAAAGACGAAACGGTTGAACCCGGCTTTGTGCGCATCATAAATGGAATAATCGGTGATGGTTTCTCCGGACGGCCCGAAGGCATCCACCTGTTTCATCCCTCCATACCGGCTGCCCATCCCGGCAGCCAAAATCAATAAACTTGTGTCCATAAAAAATGTGTTTCTTCTCAGGAAAATGTAAATGTACTCATCCCCCCCCTGTTTTCCAACATCCGTTCTCCACCGGGGAGACTTTGAGATACGTAAGAAAAGTTTAATTTTATGCCCATCTGCTATTCGCATAAAACCAACTAAACAAAACAACCATGAGCACTTCCAAAAACTACAAGGTGGGTCCCGCCATGCCCCTGATCATCGTCGGGGTCATTTTCTTCATGATCGGCTTTGGCGTGGGCATCAGCGGCTTCCTTACACCGGCACTGCGTTCCGCCTTCAACCTGACCACCGGCCAGTCCTACCTGGTGACCGCCGCCATCTTTTCCGCCTTTGTCATCTTCGGCCGCCCCTCGGGCTGGATGATCAAAAAAATCGGATACCGCCGGGCCATGGTGGCCGCTTTCTTTGTGATGGCGCTGGGAATGCTCCTGTTTGTTCCTTCGGCCAATGCCGTGAGTTTCCCCCTGTTCCTCGTGGCCCTCTTTGTGGGAGGAATCGGGAACACCCTGTTGCAAGGGGCGGTCAACCCGTACATCACCATCATCGGCCCCGAAGAAACAGCCGCTGTCCGCATGAGCCTCATGGGCATCATGAACAAGTCGGCCTGGTGGCTTTCATCCTTGTTTCTCGGCCTGTTCATCGATCTGGCCAATGTGAATGTGGAGGACATCGTGCTGCCCTTTTACATCGTGACCGGGATTCTGGCCGTCCTCGGAGTTTTTGTGTATTTCGCCCCCCTTCCCGAAGTGAAGGCTGTTGGCGAGGATGAGGACGAGGCAACCGAATCCTCCTATGCCGCCGGAAAGACAAGCATCCTGCAATTCCCCCACCTCATGCTGGGTGTGTTCACTCTGTTCCTGTACGTAGGGATCGAAACCCTGCCCATGGCTTCGATCATCGACTTTGCCCGGGCCACTTTCGGTGACAAACCGAACCTGGAGAGCTATTCCCTGTATGTCACGGGGGGCCTCGTCATTGGGTACATCTTCGGCGTCCTGGCCATTCCACGTCTGATTACCCAGCAAAAAGCGCTGATCTCCTTTGCCATCCTGGGGGTGATCTCCTCCCTCCTGCTGGTGTACCTGCCCGCCAACCTGGCCTTTTTCGCCCTGTTGCTGGCCAGCTTCTCCAATTCCCTCATGTGGCCCGCCATCTGGCCCCTGGCCATCAAGGACCTGGGTCGGTTCACCAAAGCCGGCGCATCGCTGCTGGTCATGGCCATCGTGGGTGGCGCCGTGATCCCCCTGATCTTCGGGGTCATCGTGGATGCCGTGAAAACCACCGAAGTGGCCGTGGTTGCCAACTACCAGACCGCCTACTGGGTCATGGTCCCCTGCTACGCCTTCATCCTGTACTTTGCCCTGTCCGGACATAAAATCAGAACCAAAAAAGCATGAGCGCAGACAAACTTTACATCGGAGTCGACATCGGCGGCACCTCCATCGTTGCCGCCCGGTTCTCGGAAAACAAGCTTCTGGAACGCACCGAGGTTCCCACCGGAGCCAAGCGTCCCGCCGAAGAAATCATGGAATCCTTGTACGAGGCCATCGGGAAGGTGATGACCAAGGACGTGGTGGGCATCGGCATCGGCATGCCGGGCTTCATGAACGGGGAAACGGGAGAGATCCTGCTGATCAACAACATCCCCTCGTTCAACGGCTTCGCCATCAAGCCCCGGGTGGAAAAGAAATTCAACCTTCCCACCTTCCAGAGCAACGACGCCAACTGCTTCGCCCTCGGGGAGACCTGGTTTGGTGCGGGCAAGGGTTACAACAACCTGGTGGGCATCACCCTGGGCACCGGCCTGGGCGGAGGCATCATCATCAACAAGAAAATCCACACGGGTCTGGCCGGCGGAGCCGGAGAGCTGGGCTGCGTCCCCTACAAGGGGGGCATCGTGGAGGATCTGGCCAGCGCCGCCCTGTTCACCAACAAGTACAAAACCACCGGAGCCGATCTGTACAAGAAAGCCAAAGCCGGCGACAAGGAAGCCATTGCGGTCTTCGACGAACTGGCCCGCTACATTGGCGACCTGTTGAACATCGTCATGTTCATCCTGTCGCCGGAGGCGTTTGTCATCGGAGGTTCCGTGGCCAAGGCCTGGGAATTCCTGGAAGGCCCCCTGCGGGAAGAGGTGGACAAGTTTCCGGTGGATCTGATCGGGAAGAACGTGAAACTCTTGCCCGCCCAGCTCGACAACGCCGGGTTGTACGGAGCCGCCGCATTGGCGATTTCCCAAATGGACTGACCATGACCCTGGCCGAGATTGCGGGACAATTCCAGACCAGCGGGCCCATCGTCCGCATCCCCGAACACGGGAGCGGGCACATCAACGACAGCTACCGTCTGGTCAACGGATCGGTCTGCCAGCCCGATTACCTGCTGCAGCGGGTCAATCACTACGTCTTCAAAGACGTGCCCCTGCTGATGCGGAACATGGAACTCGTGACCCGGCACATCCGGTCGGTTCTCATGGAACAGGACACAACCGATTACGAAAGAAAATCCCTGGAGATCATACCCACGGTCTCCGGGGATTCCTTTTTCAACGATCCCGACGGGAATTTCTGGCGGGTGATCAACTACATTCCCGAACACCTGGTGTTCGAACGCGCTTCCGATCCGTCCCTGGCCTACGAAGGGGCCCTCCAATTCGGAGGGTTCACCCGCATGCTGGACGGGCTCTCCCCGGAGGGACTGGGCGATACGATCCCCAACTTCCACAACATGCGCTACCGGCTCGACAACCTGGCCGTCGCAATCCGGGAGGACCGGGCCGGCCGGGTTCGACTCGTGCCCGACGAGCTGGCCTATGTCCGGGAGGTGGCGGACCTGATGTGCACCATCCAGGACCTGGGCGACAAGGGGACCATTCCCCGCCGGGTGACCCACAACGACACGAAGATCAGCAACGTGCTCTTCGACCTCGATCGAAAGGGTCTGTGCGTCATCGACCTCGACACGGTGATGCCCGGCTATGTGCATTACGATTTCGGGGACGGGATCCGCACCTTCACCAACACGGGGGAGGAGGATGACGAAGACCTGGGCAACATTTCCATGAACCTGGACATGTACCGGGAATTCGCCCGCGGCTTCCTGGAAGCCACCCGGGACATTCTGCAACCGGCGGAGGCCGATTCCCTGGTGTATGCCGGATTGCTGTTCCCGTTCATCATGGCGGTCCGGTTTCTCACCGACTACCTTGCCGGGGACGTCTACTACAAAATCAAACACCCCGATCACAACCTGATCCGGGCACGTGCCCAGTTCCATCTTGCACAGGACGGGCAGGCCAGGCTGGAAGATTGCAAAAAGATCATCCGGGATCTGCTGCCACGGGCCACGAAATGAGCAAAACGCCGGAACAGGTCCTCGAGGCCAAACTCTTCAAAAAGATTTGCCGGAAAGCCGGGACCACCATGCGCGATCACCGGATGGTGCAGGAAGGGGATCATGTGCTGGTGGGCTTGTCGGGGGGAAAGGATTCCCTGATCCTTCTGAAAGTCCTGGAAGAAAGACGCCGGGCCCTGCCCTTCTCCTTCCACATCACGGCGGCCCACGTCGAAGCCCGGAATGTGGGCTACCACATCGACAAAGAAGGACTGGAAACGTTCTGCAGGGAGCTCAACATCCCCCTGGTGTTCCGGTCCATCGAGCCGGACCTGCTGCAGGATCCGAAAAAGAAAGCCTGCTTTGTCTGCTCCTGGCACCGGCGGAAAGCGCTGTTCGATCTCACCCGGGAACTGGACTGCAACCGGCTGGCCCTGGGCCACCACCGGCGGGATGCCGTGGAAACCCTGTTGATGAACATGATCTACCACGGCAGCATCAGCTCCCTCCCCCACTCCCTTTCCATGTTTGAAGGCCGCGTGCAACTGATCCGCCCCCTTCTGGATCTGGAAGAAGGCCTCCTGGAAGAATTTGCCGACCTCACCCACCTGCGGAAAATCGAAAAAACCTGTCCCCACGAGGATCGCAGCAAACGCGACAACATCCGGTCCCTTCTCCTCGAAATGGAACGCCTCCACGGCCGGGCCGCCTACAACATCTTCCAATCCGCAGGCAAGATTTTCACCGAATATCTTCCCGGTCACCGGGACTGATTGCTTTGTGCCGGTCGAACCGGTCCCGGGCCTCTTCCATCAGGCTTTCCCGGATGCTTTCCAATCTCTTCTTTTCAGCCACGCCCGTGTAGTACCGGATCACTTCCCCGGAAACCCCCAGCCGGATGGCATTTGCGATGAAGGTGTTGATGGCGGTCCCTGCGGCAAGTTGGGCAAACAGGGGAGCCTCCCTTCCTTCCCTGTCGGCAACCATCCGGTCGAATCCCAGGGCTTTGCCCAGGTTTTTCAGGTGCTTGTTGAAGGTAACCAGGCTCATGACAGGAAAGGCTGCATCCTTCGCATAGTATTTGTTTTCGTATCGCTGCACAATCTCTGCGGCATAGCCATTCAGGGGCAAGGTGCGTGTATGCTTGCCCTTCACATGCACTTCGGCCCGGTCCAGATCGATGTCCGGCTTTTTCAACCGCTGCAGTTCAGAGAATCGGAGTCCCGTATAACACAAAAAGCAGAAGATATCCCGGACCCGCTTCTCTGTCTGTCGTGGGCAGCATACGAAAGAAGAACCTGCAATTCCTGAAACGTCAGATACACCTGGGTTCTTCGAATTTCCGGACTGACTGGCAGCCGGGCATAGAAGCCCTTGTACTCCGATTGGGAATGAAACCCTTTCTTCCCTGCCCAATTGAGAAACCAAACCAGCAGATTCACACTCGACCGAATGGTGGAATCCGCCTTCCTTCCCGCTTCAGATGGACCTGAAACGAATCCAGGAATCCTGCATCCATATCGTGGAACTGCAGCTTTTGGCCCACATGTTTCTCAAAACCCGGAGAACGCGAAAGAAGGTTCTTGCCTTCATGTAACTGGCTTTGCTCCATTGCTGGCTGCCTTCCTCCAGAAACAACAAAAGGCCCTGCTCAGATCGGGGATGGATCGGGCCGAAGCGATTGAAAGACTTTTTTAAACCGGGATGTGAGAACCGTCGGATGGTCCGCATCCTCCGCCCGGATCAAACGCCACACATCCTCCGCCGTTTTTTCCATGGAGACCAGCCATCCGTTCAAAGATGCGGATTCCGGTGTGTGGATGCAAATCCATGAAGCTGCTCATCCCATTGTCCCAGGTCGATTTTCATCCCCGTGCCAAGGGTGATCCGCTGTCCTCCCACGGTAACCCGCATGAGCAACGGGCATTGCTCCGTGATCAATCGTCCCTCTGCAGTTCGTCTTTTCTCCGGGTAGAACCAAACCTTCATGAGGGGAAGATAATCAAATCGTATCTTTGCCCCATGCACCGCGAACTGAAAATCACCAACGACGGTTCCCACACCCTGTTTGTGCCGGACATGAATGAACCGTTTCATTCCCTGCACGGTGCCATCCGGGAGTCGGCATGTCTTCATCGAACAGGGACTGAAAATGACAGTCCGGCCGAACATTCGCATTCTTGAGATCGGACTCGGAACCGGGCTGAATCTGCTTCTGACCGCTCTGGAGGTCTCCGGATCCGATGTGCAGGTCGATTACCATGCGGTGGAGAAATATCCTGACGGAACCGGAATGGCAAAGCCTGAATTACGGGGACATCCTCCCGGACAGCCGAAGGAGCTGTTTCGAAGGATCCATTTGGCCCCTGGGACAACATCAACATTGCAGGAATGGCTTCACCCTGAGGAAGGAAAAGTCCGACTTTCTGACAATGCGACCCGACCCGTATTTCGACCTGGTCTACTTTGATGCGTTCGCCCCGGACAAACAACCGGAGTTGTGGAGCAGCAACCTATTCCTGACCATAGCCGGACTCATGCGCCCCGATGGCATCCTCGTCAGCTACACGGCCAAGGGCAGCGTTCGCAGGGAACTGGCAGCCTGTGGGTTCCGGGTCGACAAGGTACCCGGTCCTCCGGGCAAAAGGGAGATGATCCGGGCGACAAAAAGATAATTGTGCCATCTCTGATATTTCCCCTATCTTCGCAGCAAATTTTCAAAAAACCTAAAGATGAACAACAGACACATTATTACGCTGATCGTTGTGGCTGTCGCAGGACTTGCTGCGGGCTATTTCATTGGTGGAGGGATGAACGGAATCAAATCCGAAGGCCAGATCACCCTCAAGAACCAGACGGATTCCCTGAACTACTTCCTCGGTCTGAGCTACGGCTATGGACTGGAAGAAGCACCCTGGGACATCGACGGCGATATGATTGCATCCGGCCTGCTTCAGGTAGTGAAGGATTCCTCCACCTATGATATGTCCACAACCCAGCAAATATTCCGTCAACTGAACATGGCTCTTTCCGAAGAACAGTCGAAAGTAGCTGAGTCGGAAGCCCTGGACAATCTGGAGAAGGGGATCGCCTTTCTTGAAGAAAACGGAAAACGCGAAGGAGTTCAGGTGACGGAATCCGGCCTGCAATACGAAGTGATCACCATGGGCGAAGGAGAAACCCCTTCCGCTGAATCCACGGTCAATGTTCATTACGAAGGTACCTTCATCGACGGCTCCGTCTTCGACAGCAGCTACGAGAGAGGCGAACCGATTTCCTTCCCTCTGAACGCTGTGATTCCCGGTTGGAGCGAAGGACTCCAGTTGATGCCGGTGGGATCCAAGTTCAAACTGTACCTCCCCTCCAACATCGGATACGGCCCCCGCGCCACCGGCCCCATCCCCGGAAATTCCGTGTTGATTTTCACCGTGGAACTCCTCGGTATTGAATAGGATAAAAAAATCTACTTCATAGAAAAAGGCTGCGCAGTGTCTGTGCAGCCTTTTTATTCATAGAGAATTTGCTGTGGCTTTTTTCCGGAAATCCGTACTTTAGCCAAAACTTACTAACCCTTCAACTTAAAGATCGTCTGACATGAATTTCGAAACAAACGGACAAATCACCGAGATTTATGAAACCCAAAAGATTTCCGACCGGTTCCAGAAACGCGAATTTGTGATTGAAATGAAATCATCCTCCGCCACTGGATTTGAATTCGTTGACTTCATCAAGTTCCAATCCACGCAGGACAAATGTGGCATGCTGGATCAATTCAAACCCGGTGACATGGTGAAAGTCTCCTTCAATCTGAGGGGTCGAAAATGGGAGAAGGACGGTCAGGTTTCTTACTTTACCAACCTGGAAGCGTGGCGGGTGGAAGGCATGCAAAATGATTCTTCACAAGCTTCCGGAACGAGCCAGGACAATTACCCGGTTCAAGATGCCCCTTTTCCTACCCAAGCGCCCGATGAAGAATCCGGAGTTGATGATCTGCCCTTTTGAAAACATGAAAAACAAAACGAAAACAAAACCCTGATTGTGCAGGGGCAGAACATCATACCGGCGGTTAACTTTCACTTTCTTCTTTCGGACCATCCAACAACTCTCGAAGCGATTTCTCCATACTGAAGTATTTCGGAGACATCGTCCTGATGGGAATTGCAAACTCTATGGTCGTTCCTTTGAAGGGACTGTTGTCGACCATGAACTCGCCGTTCATCGCCTGCACCAGCCCCTTGGCCAACATGTAATTGACCACCACGGTGTCGGAGGAGTCGTATCCTTCCTCCTTCTTGTCAGACTTTTCAAAGACCTGTCGAGCCTTGTTTTGCAAGGTCAATCCACTGCTGTCTTTCACAGAGAAGACCATGACATTTTTATCGAGGAACGAGGCTCCGATCTCGACCACACCCTTGGATGTGTTTCGGATGGAGTTCTCGATGAGGCACCCGAAGGCTCGTGACAACCGGTCCCCATCGAGGATCACTTTGACTCCCTTCACTGTGTTTCGCACATTGAACAGGAGAGCGACCCGTTCCCGATTGATCCTGTATCTGTCCAGATTGTACCGGTCGTAGATTTTCCGAAGCAAGCCGAAAAGATCCACCTCATATTCTTTCAAATTGAGGTTCCCGGTTTCGATCAGAGTCAGATCGATCAGGTTTTCCATTACGTTTAAGAGCGAATTGCTGTTCCGGGTGATGTGCCCGATGTAGGCCTCTCTCTGATCACCATCCACTTCGTCTTCACCTAGCAGGTGGGAGAATCCGATGATGGCGTTCATTGGGGTCCTGATCTCATGAGAAATATTGGCTAGGAACCTGGTCTTTACGCGCGCTCCGTCACTCTGGAACTGGTGCAAGGCTTGTTCCAAAACGGCAACCTTGTGTTCCAGCTGCTTTGTGTATGCCAATAGCTCATTATAATCAGGCGTTTCTCCCATCTCATCAGCAAGCATCAAGTATGTAGGCCAGATCCCTTCGTCAAGGGGTGGCAAGAGCGAAGCAATTACTGCTTCATTCGTTTCAGGATCTTTGTTGCATCATCCTTGTAGTAATGATTTGCGGAAGATGCAATCATCGCAAGCTGACGTCTCGCCCGTTCGGTTTCATCCATGGCCAGCAAACAACCTGCGAGGTACCATTCTGCCTTCGAAATGTAAAGGTTGTCGTTGTGTTCGATCACCCTTTCAAAGGACTCGCTGGCATCCACAAATTTGTTCAACTCCATTTTCGAAATCCCCTTGTGGAAGTCAGCCTCGACTTTTCCGGCATTGAGCGCCAACACTTCATCGTAATGTCCGATGGCTTGCTCATAATCTCCTGCCAGGAAAGCCTCGTTGGCCAAAGTCATCAACTTTTTGGTAATTTCATTGTCCGCAGACCGGTTGGTCAGTACCAGCTCATAGGGCTTCATGTACTTCACAAACAAATCCTTATTGGACAAAGGACGACCAAGAACCGTAGCCAGACCAATTGCCACCAGCAAGGCAACAGCCGCTGAGGCCGCATAGTGCCAAGGCCTGGTAAACCGAAAAACCCGTTTGCCGCTTTCGGTGTGTCTGCTCTCCTCGCGCAGATCGGTCAACTGGGCCCGGAAATCCAACACTTCCGTGTCAGAGATGGCTTCGTCCACCTCCTGATAGAGGTCGAGATCCACCAACAGCTCCGGGCTTGCGCTGAGCTCCTGCTCAAACCTGGTCAACTCCATTCCTGAGAGTTCGTTGTCCAGGTACTTCTGTAAAATGTGCCTGTCGCGTTTCATATCAATAATTTTAAGTAGGTTTCAAGGTACCATCCGGCGCCTCTGCAATGACTCCCGTCACTGCCAGGTAATTCCAACGTGGAATCTCTTCGCCTTTGGGGCCCCTGGAACTCGCATACCCGCTGGTATGCTTCCAGAGTTTGCATCTTCTTCCGATGCAGCCGGAGTCATCCTTTCGGATTCCCCCTCACAGTTTGCCCCATTCACAAATTCCGATCTGGGCTTCCTGCTTTGATGTCTTTACTGCCTTCAGGTCATTCAACCATCAGACGAAATATCTGTTCGATTCAGGCAACCGATGAATTAACGACGGGGAGGATCAACGATATCCTCGGGATCGAAGGGGCAAATGCCACCTTTGAGATAATTCATCTTCTTGTCCTGGATCTTGTCTTTTGCGAATGATTGGAAATTTAAAGCTTTCATGTTTTCGATAATTAGGGTTCAGGTAATTGTTTTGTTTTGTTTTCAACTGTTAATTCCAACCTTCACCGAAACGTTACCCGGATTCTGAATATTTTTTTTAATTTTTTTTTGGACTAATTTCTATGTAATTGATTTATTGTGACTTTCCCATGCGAAATGAAAACTAAATATTGCTGATTTGGATGGAATAGCAAGAATCGCTTATTTGCATCAGAAATACTCCAACGAGATGAAGTCCCTACAAAGACGAATAATCCTTTGCCATTTTTTCGGACTATTGACACTTATACTACTTGGGCAAAATCAGAATGGATTAATCGCGATAGATATCAAAGATTTAATCTATGAATACAATAGCAAAGGTTTTGAGCATTACAATAATGAGAATCTAGATTCCGCTGAATATTTCTTAACAAAAGCATTAGACCTTGAATACGCTGAATTTGACATACTTGATGATCGGGTAGTCTATACACACATCACTCTCGCTGCAGTTTATCGTCTAATCTACAAATATGAACTTGCGCTATATCATCTTGAAAGAGCAGAAGCAATCTTAAAGGAGTACGATCCAACAAGTCCTCAACTAGCAGTAGTCTACAACAACAAAGGGAATATTATCTCTGCCACAAATGATGTATATAGAACGAAAGAGTACTATGAATATGCGCTTTCCTTTCTAACCAGAGCAAATCTTCAAAACACAGATAACTTTGTTAAGATTCTCTCTAACTACATTACATTACTATTTAGTATAAATGAGATTGATCTTGCAGAAGAACAACTATCAAGAATGGAATCTATTCCATTGGATGTATTCCCAAAAGTGAAAATTAGATTCTACATACTTTATGCCACTTCACTTTCGCACATAGGAAAAAAAGAAGACGCAGATGTCTATTTTGAGAAATCTCGAGCAATGATCTCAACTGGGCGTTTTGATTCAGAACTGGCGATATTGATGCTTTATTATCAAGGAATCATTGATCATCAGACACGAGAGGGTGACTTCGCTGCAGCTCAATCAAGTATTTCGCAGGCTTTGATTTCCATTGAAATGAACCATGCGGATACTGATATTAGCATTGCGCGATATTCACCAAGTATCCAATATAGAAAAGCCTTCATATTATATATGCAAGGATCATATGACCATGCATTGATTGTCCTTGATAATGCAATTTCAAGTATCACAAGCGTAATTGAGAAAAATACCTCCGATCAAAGTATACCATTTATTAGTACAAGTGGAGGCAGTTTGTTACCTGAACTCCAAATATTAAAAGGCCGAAGTGAATATGCGCTTTTCGCAAAGAACAATGATGTTTCGATGCTTGAGAAAGCATATAAAACCTATGAGGAAGTTATCGCCTCACTGAATTCACTTAGGCTTTCTATGAAAGATGAGAACAGTAGCGTTTTTGTTGCGGGAAAAATTCTTGAAGTTTATAGTGAAGCTGCAAACACTGGAATCCAACTTTATAAAAGAAAGCATGATAAATCCTACCTCGAAAACTCTTTTCTATTTGCAGAAAGCAGTAAGTCCTTTGCATTATATAGTAGCATTAAGGATCTTGAAATCATGGAATTTGCTGACCTCCCCACTCATATTAAAGATCAGGAAAAAAGATTAACCGGTGAAATTCAAGGCTACGAAAACATTCTATTTGAGGAGGGCTTACTCCAAAACCCCGATAGCCTTAAAATCGACCGAATCGAAGAAAAGCTGTTCCATCTCAAGGATGATCTGAACACACTGAAAGAGAAACTGGAAACCGAAAATCCAAATTATTACAAACTCAAATACAACCCCACATTCATCTCCTTGAAGGAGACACAGGCGAAACTTCCCTACCATGGGGCGCTGATAGAATATGTGTTGAATGACACCTCCCTGATTACCTATGTGGTGGATCGGAAAGGGATCAATGTATTTACCCAGGTCGTTGATAAAGAATTTGAATCCGAATGCCTGAAGTTCTACCAAATCATGCAGGGGCAGGATTTCAGTGTGAATGCCCACGACAACTACAAGAATTTCGTGAAATTGGGTAGGAAGCTTTTCAAAGTGCTTGTGGAGCCGGCCCTTGCCTACACGGACCGGACCAATCTGATCATCGTTCCGGATGGCGCCATTCATTATGTTCCGTTTGAGGCATTGTTGCTTGAGGATTCGGACAGTGAGTACATCAACTACATGGCCTTGCCCTATTTGATTGAAGAATACTCCATTGGATATTCTCACTCCGCCACCATGATGTTCGAAGAACGAATCAAGACCCGGTCCCCTGAACACAAGGTGCTGGCATTTGCTCCCGAGTATTACAGCCCCTACTACAGTCTGGATTCCGCCGCCAAACGTCAGGCTTTTTTGGATGAGGATTACCTGGTTCCGTTGCATGGAATCATCGAGGAAGTGCAAAGCATCAAAGCCACTGTTCCTTCAATTGTTTACATGAATTCAGAGGCAACGGAAGGAAATTTCAAGAGACAAGCAGGCAATTTCAATGTGTTGCACCTGGCCATGCACACCATCATGCGGGACGACAATCCTTTGAACTCGCACCTTGCCTTCACCACCATGGAAGTCCAGGACACCACGGAAGACAACAAACTGTTCGCCTACGAAATTTACAGCATGAAGCTTAATGCACAGATGGCGGTCCTTAGCTCATGCAATAGCGGATATGGTGAACTAAAAAAAGGTGAAGGAATGATGAGCCTGGCACGTGGGTTCATCTATGCGGGTTGTCCCTCCATTGTCATGACCCTCTGGCAGGTGTCGGACAAATCAAGTTCCGAGCTCATGACCTCCTTCTACCAGTATCTGAAGCGTGGAAAAAGCAAGCAGGAAGCACTGCGCCTGGCGAAGCTGGACTATCTCAAGTCGGCCGATGAATTGACATCCAACCCCTACTTCTGGTCCGCGTTTGTGATCTTTGGCGATGAATCTCCCATCTACAAAAAGTCGGGGATCACCTACTGGCTGATCATCATCCTTTCCTTCATGGGGATCATGGTGTATTTCCAGTATGGAAAAAAGTCAAGCTTTCGCTTCCGCAGGAAATAAAAGCACGCGGCCCAGTTCAAGAACCGGGCCGGGTGTTTCAAGACGGAAACGTCAGATCCGCAAAAAGATCTTGCTTTTGTACATCAGGTAGAGGGCATACCAGATGATGGCCAGTCCCCCCGTGGCGATCAGGACATCTCCCCAGGCGCCCAGGTGCATGGCGAGGCCGCCCAGGAGCTTGGTGGACATGTTGCCGAAATCGATGAACTGGACGCCCAGATAGATGGTGATGGCGTTCATCCCGATGACCTTGAAATACAATCCCCATTTCTGGTACTTCCAGACGTCCACCACCAGGTAGAAGAAGGACAACAGCAGCAGGCTGATCCCCCCGGTGAGCATGTCGAAGGTACTCGTCCATGCGTTTTTGATGATGGGGTACCATTGGCCCAGAACCAGGGCTATGGCCACAAAACCGGCTCCCAGGGCCGCCAGCATCAGGACCTTCAGGTAGGAAGAGCGACCCGATTTGTGCCGGAGGATGAGGCCGGCCATCACCCCCATCAGGGCGATGCTGATGGCAGAAACGTTGTTGAAGACCCCTTCCGGTTCGTAGGTGACGCCGTAGAGCCTTCCCGGCGTGATGTAGTGGTCGAGCCATGCATTCAGCGATGCCTCTTTGGTGAGCACCCCGGCCCCATGACCCGGAACCGGTACAAAATTCTGGAGCAGACCATAGACGAGCAAAATCCCGAAAAGCCAGATCAGGACGCCACGGAGATTGCGTGTGTTGATGAAGATGATGGAGGCAAAGAGATAAGCGAACCCGATTTGCCCCAGCACGCTGGCAATGCGGGGATTGGTCCAGTCGGGCAGCCAGGCCTGGTTGTAGATGATCCCCAGAACAACAAGAATCACAAACCGCTTCACCACCTTTGCATACAGCTTGCGTTTGGGAACGCTGGCTTCCAGCTTCGGCAACAGGGCATAGGGAATGGCCACCCCCATGATGAAAATGAAGAGCGGAAAAATCAGATCGTAGAAATGGAAGCCTTCCCATTCCACATGATGCATTTGTGCTTCGATGGTTTCCAGAAACGGCCATCCGGTTGCCACGGCAAGTGCAGCCACAAGGGCGTGTCCTCCCGTGATCCAGAGCATGTCGAATCCCCGGAGGATGTCCAGGGATTGGAGCCGTTCCACCTTGTTTTCTTTCATGATGTCAGTATTTGGTTGGTTCAGTCTTCAAACATGGCCTGGTATTCCGGATCCTCCTTGATCCGGTTCACCAGGTATTCCTTGCAGAAATGCCTTCGCTTCCGCACATAGCCCTCGGACCGGAATCCCAGTTTCTGGGCGATGTCTTTGGAGGAAATGTCACTGGCTGTGAGCTTCAGGATTTTCTGACAGTCCTCCGGAATCTTTAAAAGATTTTTCTGGTAGATGGCCAACCTTAAATCCTTGTCTTCAACGGGCGATGGCTCCTCAAACTCGATCCGCTCTTCCATGTCCCGGTTGAGGGGATCGATTTCCATCCGTTTGATTTTTCGCAGATGTTTGAGCCACAAAAGCCGGGCAATGGAATACAGGTAGGTGGAAAATGCAGCGTCTAACTGGAAGTCGGGCTTGTCTCTGAGCTGCTTAAAAACGATAATCAGGGCTTCCTGGAAAATATCTTCGGCATCGTCCTCGCTGCCCGCATTGGCAAGTATGAGCTGCTTGATGGCATTGAACGAATTCTTGTATATGTACTGAAGAACCCGGTTGTCCCTTCGTCGGAGACCAACAAGTATTTCTTCATCGGAGAGCCTTTTCACACGTTTAGAAAAGTTAGAGGGCTAACAAATATACACATTCTGTGCAACCGTCGGTTGCACGCCGGTTCAATCTCCCTGCTCGCTTCCTCCCGTATACCGGTCAATCATTTTCTCAATGGCCCGGCTGCATACCGGACAAAACGTGGCATCGTTGGAATGCATCCGGCAATCCACCATGGGCCGGAAAACCCCTTTGGCCACGTACCCGCCTCCTTCGTATACGCCAAGGACGCTGACATGGTTTTCATCGGCCGGTGTGGGCACAGGCGTTCCCTCCGCCAACATGCCCTCCCATTTCTCTCCGAACGAAACCAGGGTGGTCAGGTTGGGGTTCCAGGGCTCCACATCCAGAGGAAAATAATCATTGTATGCCACTTCCGAATTGTAGTATTCATCGGCCAGACCGCCGAATGCATGGCCGAATTCGTGGATCACAACCGCCCGGGAGGCCTCGTTGTCCGCAGCGGAAATGCTGTAATGGTTGTATATGCCTCCGCCCCCGTACTTGGGTGTGTTCACCAGAATGTAGATCTGATCGTAGTGGGCATTGGAGGCCACATCGCTCACCGTCCTGAAATCCGGCGTGGTCATGTACCTCTCCACGCCAAAGGTGTAGAATCCGGAGTTCATCACGGTCCGTTTCCAGACACCCTGGCCCGGAATGTCCGTCCCGGAATCCGTCCCGAATGACAAGACCGCCCTCACATTGAAGTCCTTACGTCGACTGGTGAAGGGCTCTTCCGAAAAAATGTATTCGGCAGACCGCACGGCGTCGGCCAGAAACTTTTCCATCTCGGCCTCGGTATAGCCTTCTGCCAGAAACAGCAAATCGACCTTTTCCTCCGGATCTCCATGGATTTTAAGGTCCTTCACCTCGAAGGGAAGGGGATTGACCGGATCGGCAAAAATAGTTGCCGGATCAAAGGAATCGGTCCAGACCAGCTGAAAATGGCCTTTGGCATCCCGGTCATACACTTCGATATCGACCTGTTCCTTTGGCCAGGGGAAACGCAACACATGGGGATAGGCCCGGGTCCGCTCCGTGGATTCGGTGGTGGTGAGCCATTCCCTGTACAGGGTGCAATAGGTTTGCCGGAACAACAAGGCACCGGTGCCCGCATCCTTTACCTGGAACATGTGGTCGCCGTAATCGAACGGATCCACCAGGCTCTTCCTGGATCCGCTGAAAAAGGGCTCTTTCCTCCATCCGGACAGGGCGTAGGTCGACTCGTTCGCATCGCCGGAAAACACCAGATCGACGCGCATGGCCCCCTCCTCAAACCAGTCCTGGAAATGTTGGGCCGATGAGGGGGAAGAAAAAAGGAACAAAAGCAGCAAAAGGAAAGGGAAAGGGGAAGGTTTCATAGGAACAGTTTGCCCCAAATATATAAAAAGAGCCTGTTCAAGCCTTGCACGAGGTGGAAAAAGCCCCCAAACGGCCTCAATCGTCTGAAAACTCCTGCAGAATCCGCCTGTATGAAGAAAAAATCTTGGACCGGGAGATGAAGCCCTTGTACTGCTTGTTCTCTGTCACGGGAAGGTTCCAGGATCCGGTTTTCTCAAACAATTGAAGAACCTTTTCCATGTTGTCTTCCTTCCGGATGATGGCCGGAGGGGTCTGCATCAGCTCCTGGATGCGGACCTTGCCGTAGAGCTCGGTGTTGAACAGGATGTCCCGGATGTCGTCCAGGCTGATGATGCCCACCAGATGAAGTTCGTCGTTGATGACCGGAAAGAGGTTTCGCTTCGATTTGGAGACGGCTTTGACAAGGTCCGCCAGCATGCCGTCCTGGTGGACGGGTTGGAAGTCATTCTCCAGCACTTCCGAAACATTCAGGTGGTTCAGAACGGCTTTGTCTTTGTGATGGGTCATCAATTCGCCGCGCTGGGCCAACCGCATGGTGTAGATGGATTGCCGTTCGATGCCCCGGATGGTCACATAGGAAAGGGTGGCTGTAATGATCAGCGGAATGAACAGGTCATAGCCGCCCGTGATCTCCGCGATGAGGAAGATGGCCGTCAGGGGAGCGTGCATGACGCCCGACATCACCCCGGCCATGCCCACGAGGGCAAAGTTGTTTTCTGAGATGGGCGATTCCCGCAACAGGTTCACAGCCTTCGACAGGGTGGCGCCGCTCATGGCTCCGACGAACAACGCCGGGGCAAAAATCCCCCCCACACCACCACTGCCCGTGGTAACCGACATGGCGAGCACCTTGAACAACAGAAGCAACAGAAAAAAGAGCACGATCAGATAGCCCCCTTCATTGAACAGTCCCCCGAACAGGGTCCCGTTGAACAGATCCGATGCGTGCCCGGTGAGCAAGGTCCGCAGGGTGGTGTAGCCTTCCCCGAACAGATGAGGAAGAAAAAAGATCAGCACCGACAACACAAGCCCACCCACAACCATCCGGAGCCACTTGTTCCGAACGCCATCCATGGTCTTTTCCACCCAGAGATTCATTCGGGTGAAGTAGAGCGACACCAAACCTGTGAAGATGCCCAACAGCACGTAAAACGGAATGTTCTCCAGATGAAAGGGTTCGCTGATGGTGAAGGAAAACACCACTTCCTTGCCCATGAAAATGGCCGAAAGGGTGGCTGCGGTCACCGAGGAAATCAAAAGCGGCACAATCGACCAGGTGGTCAGATCGAGCATCAGGACTTCAAATGAAAACAACAACGCGGCAATGGGTGCTTTAAAAATCCCGGCGATGGCACCGGCAGCGCCGCACCCACCAACAAAACCACGGTTTTGTAATTCAACCGGAGAAGGTTTCCGATGGTGGAGCCGATGGAGGAACCGGTTAGCACGATGGGGGCCTCCAGACCCACCGAGCCCCCCAGACCAACCGTAAAGGAACTGGCGATCATCGAGGACCAGGTGTTGTGCGGCTTCAGGTGCCCTTTCCTCTTGGAAATGCTGAACAGGATTTTGCTGATGCCGTGGCCTATGTCCTGTTTCAAAACGTAATTAACAAATACAAAGGTGATTCCGATCCCGAGCAGGGGCAGAAGATAGATCATTTCGGAGTGATTCTCCCCGAGCAACATGCTTTTGGCCCGATGCTCCACGAAATGGGCCAGGCTTTTCAGAAGAATGGCCGCACTCCAGACAACAACCCGATCACCAGACTCAACCCCAGGATCAACCTGCGCTGGTTGACCTTGCGCACCCACGACAACACCTGTTTTCGGTACTTCCCGGACATGTTTCAAAAAAAATGCAAATGTAAGAGAATTCTGGCCATCATTCACTAGTTTTACATGAGAATCCAAGATCGTTTTTCATGATTGACAATCTTCTCGCAACTTATCACGATTTTTTCTATCCCAACACATTGACCCCGAACGGATTCCCATCCTATTTGATCTATCGATCATCCTGGGAACCGTGATCCTGGCCTGGCTGGCCGATTTTCTGGTCAAACGGATCCTGATCAGTGCGATCACCCGGGTGGCCCGTCAAACAAAGAACGACTGGGACGACATCTTTGTGGAGAGAAAGGTATTCAATCGATTTGCGCACCTCGCTCCGGCAATCATTGTCTTCATATCGTTTCAATACATCTTCGAAGCAGAGAAACTGGTGACATTTCTGCGACATGTCACCCAGGCCTACATGGTCCTCGTGGTTCTTCTGGTCCTCGACGCCCTTCTCAGCTCCTTCCACGAAGTCTATCTGCGTCTGCCCATTTCCAGGGGCCGCAACATCAAAGCCTACATCCAGGTCGTCAAAATCATCCTGTTTTTCATCGGTGGCCTGGTGATCATCTCCCTGTTCAGCACGAAAAACCTGACCAACCTGCTGGCCGGACTCGGCGCCATGGCGGCTGTCCTGATTCTGGTTTTCAAAGATACGATTTTGGGGCTTGTCGCCAGCATCCAGCTCTCCGCCAACAAGATGGTTCAGGTGGGCGACTGGATCTCCATGCCGAAGTATGGTGCCGACGGCGATGTCCTCGACATCAGCCTCACCACCGTGAAAGTGCAGAACTGGGACAAAACCATTGCCACCATTCCTACCTATGCCCTGGTTTCCGAATCGTTCAGCAACTGGAAGGGCATGGAGGAATCGGGCGGACGCCGAATCAAGCGCTCGTTGAACATCGACATGACCAGCGTGGGCTTCCTGACCCCGGAGCAAACCGACAAATTCAGGAAATTCTACCTTCTCCGGTCCTACATCGAAAAGAAGGAAAAAGAAATCGCGGAGTACAACAAAAGCCTGAACCTCGATGATTCCATTGTTGCCAACGGACGCAGGATGACCAACCTGGGGACCTTCCGCGCTTACCTGGAGAATTACCTGAAGAACCACCCGAAGATCCACAAAGAAATGACCTTTCTGGTCCGGCACCTTCAGCCCACCGAGACCGGAATCCCCGTGGAGATCTATGTTTTCAGCAACGACCAGGCCTGGGCAAACTACGAGGGCATCCAGGCCGACATCTTCGATCACATCCTCGCCATCCTTCCCGAATTCGGGCTCCGGGTCTTCCAGAATCCAAGCGGAAGCGATTTTCGCAAGCTGATGGAGTGAGCCCGGCTTTCCCGGAACGATATTTTACTATTCTACAACATGATTCGCATAAAATCATGTTCTATTCCGTTTTTTTCTTTCATATTGTAAGCACATTTCCCAAAATCGAAATAACATAGAAAGCAGGTCCCATGGAGGAAACACACCACATCGACGAGCTGGATCGCAAGATCCTTGCCCTGATCACGAAAAACGCAAGAATTCCTACCTGGAAGTGGCCCGGGAATGCAAAGTATCCGGGGCTGCGATTCACCAGCGGATACAGCGTCTGACGAAGATGGGGGTCATCACGGGATCCGAATTCGTGATCAGCCCGAAAAAATCGGCTTCCACACCTGTGCCTATGTGGGGATTTTCCTCGATTCCGCTTCCTTGTATCCCAAAGTTGTCGATAAGCTGCGCGATATCCCCGAAATCACCCAGTGCCATTACATCACCGGAGGCTATTCCATCTTCATCAAGATTTTCACCCGTGACAACGAAGACCTGAAGCATGTGCTGGTGGACAAGGTGCAGGCCATCGACGGTGTGTCACGCACGGAAACCTTCATCTCCCTGGAAGAGAGCTTCAACCGGCAACTGCCGCTGGAATAGGGAAGGGATTCGGTTTCAGACGAGGATCACCCCCGCTGCCGGTTGATTTCAAACAACATCACGCCGGCTGCCACGGACACATTCAGGGAGGAAATGCTGCCTTTCATGGGGATGGAGACCCAATGGTCCGCTTCTTTGAGCAGAACCGGGGAGATGCCCCGTTCCTCGGACCCCATCAACAGGACGGACGGACCGCGCAGGTCCGTATCATACAGACTCTCCTTTGCTTTTTCTGTGGCGGCGATTGCCTTGAGTCCGCTGTTCTTCATGAATTTCACGGCTTCCTCCAGATTCCGGCTCCGGCACACCGGGATGCGGTGCAGTGCCCCTGCGGAAGTTTTAATGGCATCGGCTCCGATGGCTGCCGCTCCCGACTGTGGAATCACCAGGGCATGAACGCCGGCACATTCCGCGCTTCGGGCGATGGCTCCGAAATTCCGCACATCCGATACGCCGTCCAAAAGCAGAAGGAGAGGATCTTCCCCGCGTTCAAAGATGGCGGGCAGAATGGATTCCAGGGGCGAATAACTGATGGCGGAAATCCAGGCCACCACCCCCTGGTGGTTTTTCCGGGTGATCCGGTTGAGTCGTTCCACCGGTACGAGTTGGACGGGGATGTTGCGTCCGGCCAGGGCAGATTTCAATTTGCGCTGCAATTCCGAATTCCCGCCGCGGCGAAGCAAGACCTTTTCCAGATCCTTTCCCGCCTCCAGGGCCTCCAGTACTGCGTGAAGGCCGTACACCAGTTGTTCGTCCTGTGCCATCAGTTCCCCATTGCATAAACCCGCCCCTTCCGCCAGGATTGGATCGCTTCGGTCCGTGCCGATTGCGATTCGGTGGTCCGAATCCATTCGTAGGCTTCGGAGCTGAACGGATCGGACCGACGCTCGAATCGAAAAGCCACCACACTGCTTTTCCGCCGGCTCATGTAATACCACTGTTCTTCGGTTCCTGTTTTCCGGATGCGGTTGGGAGGCCCGAAAAGAATAAAAATCATCCCCCGGTCCGTTTTCCATCCTTCGGTGTTGGTTGTGAAATACAGGTTGGAATACAGAACCCGGTTGTAGTAGATCCGGATCAACTCCCTGGATTTTTCCAGACTTGTTCCCAGGTCGAGCCAGTAGTCGTCGACGGCAAGTTTCCGGTTGGCTTCCTGCCGCAAGTCCCGGTACTCGGCCTGCGTGGCCAGATAAAACAAGGGTTCCATCAGGGCGGCCGGAGACTTGATTTCCGGGAAGTCCATCCCGAAATTGAAGACGACCAGGCCCTCTTCCGCATCGGCCCGGGCCTTGACCAGGTACATGCCCGGGAGGTCCATGCACCGGTCGGCCGTATCCCCAACGGCCAGCATCATGACGGTATCCGGTACGTCCGGAAACACAAAATCGGAGGGTGAATTCACTGGGGGCCTGGGCAGTTCGCCAGTCATCGAAAACCTCTCCACGACCAGACTGTCCAATGCCCGGTCCCGGTACTGAATGGTGAAGTGTTCGCCCGGGGTGAAAAAATTCATGAATTTGGGATACCCGGAAAACAGCGAGACCACCTTGAAGTTCTGGCTCTTGTCGAGGCTCCGTTTGTCAACATAAACATATTCAAGGCCTCGGCTGCCCCGGACCACGTCCCGGGCTTCCAACCGGAGCAGGTAGTGGTTTCCGGTGGCGGCGGGGATGGTCATGGATGCAAAAAAAGCCTGCCTCAATTCATCGATCTGCCGCAGCCGGTAAACAACGGTGGCCGAATCCACCAGGGCTTCGCTTTGTCCCTCCTCGTTGAGTCGGATCAATTGATAGGAGATGGACATTTCGGCCCTGTACTCCGCTTCTTCATTTGCCTGGTTGAAACGCAGCTCGGCCGGATAGGCCCTCAGGTAGAGTACCGACACATTCTCCGATTCATGAAACACGGAATAGTGCGGATGCAACGACAGTTCGCTGGGATTGTACAGGCTGGTGAGGAAAGAATCGGTCTCCTCCGATGCACTCTGAGTCCGGGTCAAAGCGCAACCGGAAAGCCAAAGAAGAAGGAACCCGCTTCCCAATGCCAGGATTTTGCGTCCAACCATAGGTCGAAAGTAATCAATTTCTCTTACTCACGAGCTTCTCCAGGGCAAGGGTTTGTTTTTCCCAGTTGGCCATGGACTCGTCCAGTTTGCGTTTGAGCTGCTCATAGTCCTCGTACACGCTCATGTCCTTGATGTTGGCCGGATCCATGAGCAAATCGTCCATTTTCGCCAACTCCGCTTCCAGCCCCTCCACCTCATGTTCCAGGGCTTTGACCCGGTTTGTCGCCTTCCGGATCTTTTTTTCCAGCTCTTTTTTCTCTTCGTAATTCAATTTCGAAGCCGATCCTTCGCCGGATGACTCGCTTCCGGGAACCATTGGCCCGGTCATCCGGAGCCACCATCGCAGCCCCCTTTGGCAGGCGGCGATTTCACCGGTGCCGGTTTGCCGGGAACTGCCTTCCCCTGAGCTGGCTTCCCCTGTTCCGGCTTCTCCTCCCTGCGTTCAATGTCCCGGAGCGATCCCACCTTCCTGCGGCGCAGGAAATCATAAATTCCCCCGAGATGCTCCTTCACGCCGCCGTTCCTGAATTCAAACACCTTGTCCACCAAACCGTCCAGAAACTCCCGGTCGTGAGATACCACAAGAAGCGTACCATCGAAGGCGAGCAGCGCATTTTTCAGGATGTCCTTGGAACGCATGTCGAGGTGGTTGGTGGGTTCGTCAAGGACCAGGAAGTTGAAAGGCTGCAGCAACATCAGTGCCATGGCAAGCCGCGACCGCTCTCCCCCGGAAAGCACCTTCACTTTTTTGTCGATGTCCTCGCCCCGGAACAAAAAGGCGGCCAGGATGTCCCGGATCCGGGTCCGGATCTCTCCCACGGCCACGTGGTCGGCCGTTTCCAAAATGGTTTTGTTCCCGTCCATGATCTCATCCTGGTTCTGGGCATAGTAGCCCAGCTCCACGTTGTGTCCAAGTTTCAGCGAACCTTCATAGGCCAAATCGCCGATGAGAATGCGGGCCAGGGTGGTTTTCCCTTCTCCGTTCCGACCCACGAAGGCCACTTTTTCTCCCCTCTCGATCACCAGGTCCACACCGGAAAACACCCGGTGCTGGCCATAGTGTTTGGAGAGTCCGAGAGCTTCGGCCACGATGGTGCCCGACCGTTGGGCCGGGGGAAATTTGAGGTTCATCACCAGATCGTCCTCCTTTTCGACTTCGATCCGGTCCAGTTTGTCCAGCTGCTTGATCCGGGATTGCACCTGCACCGCCTTGGTCGCCTTGTACCGGAAACGGTTGATGAAGGCCTCCGTGTCCTGAATCAGTTTCTGCTGGTTCTCGTAAGCCGCATGCTGCACGGTGATCCGCTCCTGTTTCAGGACCATGTACCGGGAATAAGACACCTTGTAATCGTAGACCTTCCCCAGAGAAAGCTCCAGGGTGCGGTTGGTGACCGTGTCCAGGAAGGCCCGGTCGTGGGAAATGAGCAACACGCCCCCCGGGTAACTGCCCAGAAAGTTTTCCAGCCACTGAATGGATTCGATGTCCAGATGGTTGGTGGGTTCGTCCAGAAGGATGTATCCTGGTCTCTGCAACAAAATTTTTGCCAGCTCCACCCGCATGCGCCATCCGCCGCTGAATTCCTGTACCGGGCGCTTCATGTCCCCCGACCTGAAACCCAGTCCGAGCAACGTCTGCTCCACATCGGCGTGGATGCTGTGGCCGCCCTCCATTTCGAACCGTTCGTTGGCATTGCTCAGCTCCTGGATGAGGCCCAGGTAGGCCGGGGACTCATAGTCGGTCCGCTCCCCCAGTTCATGGGTGATGGCGTCGATCCGCTTCCGGAGGTCGAGCACGCTGGAAAATGCCTGCAGGGCCTCCTGGTAGAGGGTCTTTCCCCCTTTGTGTTTCATTTGCTGGGGCAGGTACCCGACGGTGCTGGAGGCGGAAATGACCACGGAACCCTCATCGGGTTCCTGATGGTTGGCGATCAGGTTCAGGATGGTGGTCTTACCGGCCCCGTTCCTGCCCACCAGACCGACGTGGTCGCCTTGGATCTACCTGAAACTGGATCCTGTCGAACAGGGGGTAAAACCCCAAACCGAATGCTCACATTGTCAACCGGATATCATTTCAGGCGCTTTCGTTCATCATTCGCGCGGGAACCAGCTCGTGCAGGTACCCCCACATCATCCCGTGCAAGGGATAATTCGTTTCCTGGTCCCCCGGACTTCATACACCAGGCGGGTTTGAAGTCCTTGATCAGGTGCTCCATCTGCAGGACCCGTTCCTCGTACAACACCTGGTTGATCCGGCCCGGTTTCCTTGCGGCCACGAGGATGTAGTCGGCCTCGACAGAACCCGCCGGATGACCGCACGTTCTGCGGGCCAATCACCGCGCCGGGTCCATTCGCTTCGTATTCCTCATTCACGTCCTCGGTGTCGGTGGCACGCAATGCAAACAAATTGAGGATGGAAAGGACGGAAACATCCGGCAGGTGATGATGGATGTAGGTTTCCACTTTCCGGATGGTGGAATCGGCCGCATGGCTGTCGGCCGCACTCGGACTTCAGGACCACCGCGGCATGCTTGCTCCGGGCCGTGTCGTACAACGTCCCATACTTCATTTTCAAGTGGTAACGATACTTTCGGTCATCGGAAAAGAGGGCCTTGATGGATGAAATATCCACCGCCGCGTAATGGGGGATCTGCCTGCCGATTCGGGTCATACGGCTGCAAAAATAGAACAAATCGGCGAGTTCCCTAAACTTGTTATTTTTGCAGTCTAGAATCAGCTGACGTGGGACGAAAAAAGAATTTGCCTCTGCTGGAAGGGGTGCGCATCGAGAACATCGGGGCCGAGGGAAAATCCCTGGCCCGGGTCGACAACATGGTGGTGTTTGTGAAAGGGGCCGTGCCGGGCGACGTGGTCGACCTCCAGGTTTTCCGGAAAAAGGGCCGGTACATGGAAGCCAGGGTGGTGAAAACCAGGGCCTACTCCCCCGACCGGACCGAACCATTCTGTGAGCATTTCGGGATTTGCGGGGGATGCAAATGGCAGCAACTCCCCTACCCGAAGCAATTGTTTTACAAGCAGCAACAGGTCCAGGACGCCTTCCGGCCACATCGCCGGCATGGAGGTTCCCCGTTCAAGGACATCCTGGCCTCGGACCCCACCGAGCGCTACCGGAACAAACTGGAATACACCTTCTCCAACCACCGGTGGCTTCGAGGAAGAAGCAGATCCGGAAAACCAGCCGGAACACACCAATGCCGTGGGCTTGCACGTCCCGGGACGGTTCGACAAGGTGGTGGACATCCGGACCTGCCACCTGCAGGCGGAGCCCACCAACGCCATCCGGAATCACCTCCGCGAGCTGGGATTGACGATGGGGCTCACCTTCTATGATCACCGGACCAACGAGGGCTTTCTCCGGAACCTGATCATCCGAAACAGCACCCTGGGGGAACTCATGGTGATCCTCTCGGTGCAATACGACCAGCCCGAGTCAGCCGTCTTGCTGGATTCCTTGGAAGGACACCTTCCGGAAATCACCAGCCTGATGTATGTGGTCATGCCAAGAAGAACGAAACCCTGTACGACCAGGACATCCGTTGCTGGCACGGCCGGGACCACATCCCGGGAGGCGCTGGAGGATCTGCAGTTCAAAATCGGCCCCAAATCCTTTTTCCAGACCAACTCCCACCAGGCACTCCGCCTGTACCAACTGGCCCGGGATTTTGCTGACTGATGGGCGATGAGGTGGTATACGACCCCATACGGGCACCGGGACGATCGCACTCATGGCCCGGAAGGCAAAAGGTGGTGGGCATCGAATCCGTGCCGGAAGCCATCGAGGATGCTCGAGAATTCCCGGACTGGGCACGCGGGAACACCGTGTTTTGCCGGGGACATGAAAGAATTGTTCACTGATTCCTTCGTCCGGAGAGAACGGAAACCCGACGTCATCATCACCGGATCCGCCCTGGGCCGGCATGCATGCCCAGGTGGTGGAACAGCCCGGAAGATCGGAGCCCCCGATCGTTTACGTATTCCGCAATCCGGCCACCCAGGCCCGGGACGTGGAGTTGCTCGGTGGCGACTACGACCTCCGGTCCATCCGGCCGGTGGACATGCTCCCCCACACCCACCACGTGGAAAACGCGGCCCTTCTGGAACGAAAACCAACGGACTCGCCTGAAGATCAGCCAGCGAACACTGGCATCAGCTTCCCAGGGGCGTCCGCTCCGACGGCCAGTCCCTCTTGAAGTCGCGCCAGTAGTCCCCGATGGTGGTCTTGATGTCCCGCTGGAGGATGAGCAACCCCAGGAGGTTGGGGATGGTCATCAGGGCAATGGTGATGTAGGAAATGTTCCAGATGATGGTGGTGTCGGTGAAGGAGGCCACGAAAAACCCGGCGACATAAATGATCCGGTAAAGGGTCTCGTAGCGGGAACCGAACAAATAGGTCACCGCCCGGCCTCCGTAATACGACCAGGAGATGGCGGTGGAAAAGGCAAACAGCAGGAGTCCGATCGAAACGATGTACTGGCCCCAGTCCCCCAGCCAGCTTCTCTTGAACGCCTCCGTGGTGAGGGCGGCGCTGTGGATCAGGGAGCGGCCGTGAAAATACAGGGTCCCTTCCGTGGCCGACACGGCGGCAAACTGCACCTTCCCTGCCACAACCGGCACCTGGCCGGTGTAAGGCTCGTTGTTCAACAACACGGTGACCTCCTCCGCAAGGATTCGGCATGGATCAGGGTCACATCCCCGTTTTGCACCCGGCCGTCCGTCACCTGCAAATCGCTCCGAATACACCGGGAGGTCCCACGCCGGTGAACCTGCCCGACCAGGGTCCGGTCGGCCTGGGTTCCCCATCGTAGGCCCTGTCCAGGACCATCAGGTCGGCCTGTTCGAACCGATTCTCCACTTTCTCGTTCCAGACGCCGGACGACAACAGGACCAACCCGGTGATGGTGCAAATGACGATGGTGTCGATGAAGGGTTCGCGAATGGCGATCATGCCCTCCGAGACAGGCTCCTGGGCCCGGGCGGCACTGTGGGCGATGGGCGCGGAACCCTGCCCCGCTTCGTTGGAAAACAGCCCCCGGTTCACCCCCTTGTTGAAGGTGAAAGCAAACCCCGCGCCCAGGAATCCTACGAAGGCACTTCCGGTGAAGGCATCCGTGAAGATGGAGGCAAAGGAGGGCCCGATGTTTTCAAAATTGGTGGTAATCACGAGAAAAAGCGCCGATAATGTAGATGAAAGCCATCACGGGAACCAGGGTGGAAGTCACTTTGGCAATGCGCTTGATGCCCCCGATGATGACCAGGCCCAGCAACACGGCGAGCACCCCGCCGGTCAGTGCGTGTTTGATCCCAAAGGATGTGAACATGGCGTCGCTGATGCTGTTGATCTGGGAAGGTTGCCGGTCCCGAAGCTGACAGATGGTGGCAAAGGCGAAAATGCACCCAGCACCGCCCCGGTGCGGATCACCTTCCCGCCCCGGGTGGTGATGTTCAAACGCTTTTTCATATAATACATGGGTCCGCCCGACACCGAACCATCCGCCAGAATGTCCCGGTACTTATGGGAGATGGTGACCTCCACAAATTTGGTGCACATGCCGAGCAACGCGGTGATCAGCATCCAGAACAACGCGGCCGGGCCGCCCAGATGGATGGCCAGGGCCACCCCGGCGATGTTGCCGGTTCCGACGGTCCCGCTCAGGGCCGTGGTCGTTGCCTGAAAATGGGACGTGTCTCCCACATCCTCCGCCCGGTCGTACTTGCCCCTGACGATCCGGAGGGCGTGACCGAAATACCGGATCTGAGGCAATCCGAGGTACAGGGTGAAATAGATCCCCGTGCCCAGAAGAAAATAGACAAACCAGGGATGACCACCCAGGTAATCGTTGAGAAACAGAAGGAAATCGTTGACTTTGTGCATACGGCAGGAGTTTGTGCTCGACTATGAAACCCCTAAAGTAGCAAAATAATCACAGGCCCTGCGGCAACAGCTCTTCCAGGACGCGGTTCAGTTCGGGCCGAACGATGGGTTTGGACAGATAGGCATCGAATCCCTGGGCTAGAAAGCGGCCCTGTCCCTTCCAGGGCGTGGGCCGACTGCCACCACCTTGAGCCGGGGATACCGCTCCTGGATGATCCTCAGAACATCGATTCCGCTGAGAACCGGCATCTGAATGTCCATGAATATCGTCGGGCAACGACCCAGCTCCAGCAGGCGAAGCGCCTCATAGCCATTGGAGGCTTTCAGCACCTTGTGTCCCATCCGGGAGAGCAATGCCTGGAACAGACCAAGGTATCCATCTCATCGTCCACAACCACAGAATGTTCTTCACAGGTTCCTTCCTGTCGTACCGGGTCGGCATGACATGGCCGGCGTCGGGCGCTGTCTGATCTTCCGTCCCGGCCGCCGGGAGCTCCACCAGAAAACTGGTACCGGATCCCAGGCTGGACTCCAGCCAGATCCGGCCCCCCATCATGTGGATCAGGTTCCGGCTGATCGACAGCCCCAGTCCGGCACCGCCGAAACGGCGGGTGTGTGAATCGTCCACCTGCCGGAACTGCTCGAAGATCAGCTCAAAATGTTCCTGCGCGATCCCGATCCCCGTGTCCTGTATTACCAGAAGAAGGTGCCCCTCCTCCTCCGAGGAACGGCAACCGATGTCGACCCGACCCGACGTTGTAAACTTGATGGCGTTGTGGACCAGGTTTTTCATGGCCTGCACCAGTCGAACCACGTCCACGGCCAGGTAACGCTCCCCCAGCTCCAGATGAAGATGGACCTCCACCTCTCCTTGCCCTCCGGGCAACCTCATCCAGGGCAAATTCCCGAAGTTCCTCCAGCAGGCGCCTCACCTTGAGTTTCCCGATCACCAGGGGAAGCTGCCCGCTCTCGATCTTGCTCAGGTCGATGATGTCCGAAATAAGCTTCAACAGGGTCTCGGTGTTTCGGGTGATCCGCTGGATGTACATAATCCGCTCGCCGGGCCCCAGGTCCTCCTCTTCCAGAAGACTGGAAAAGCCCATGATGGAATTCATGGGAGTCCGGATTTCATGGGACATGTTGGCCAGGAAGGCGGATTTCAACCGGTCGCTTTCCTCGGCCCGTTCCTTGGCTTCCATCAATTCCTGCATGTCCCGCTTGCGCTGACTTACATCCCGGCTTACCGACAGCACGAGACGCTTCTCGCCGGGATCGGTGGGAATGAGAACGTTTTTGGAGGCCATGTCCAGGTAGGTGCCGTCCTTGTGACGGACGCGGTACTCATGGGCCGAACTGCCGGTTTCGAACAGGGTCCGGCCTTCCGTCTCCAAGCGGGGCAGGTCGTCGGGATGGATCACCTGCGTGTCTTTCAGGGCTTCGAATTCCCTCCGGGTATAGCCCAGGGCTTTGTAGTAGGAGCGGCTGAAGAACAAGGTTTGTCCTGTTTCATCGAACAGAACAATCCGGTCGTCGGCTGCCTCGAACAAGGTCTTGTACAGGCGCTCGCTGTCACGCAGGGCGGCCTCGGTCCGTTTCCCCGAGGTTTTGTCCGACACAAGGGCAAGGATGAGGTCCTCGGAGGACTTGTTGAACAGGTGGACGTGGAATTCCAGCCAGAGTTCGCCCCGGTAGGCCAGATTCATTTTGCGTTCGAAGTGCAGGTACCCCTTCCGCTTCAACTGCGACAGCAGGGGCCCGTCCCGCCGGAACATCTCGTCCTCTCCCTCGTCCAGCATCACCTCCCCCTTCATCTGCGGAGTGTCTTCCCCGAAGAGATCCAGGGCGGCCTGGTTGGCATCCAGAACCCGTCCGAGGATGCCGTCCCGGATTTCGATGATGAGGGCCGCTTCGGTGTTGTGTCTGAACAGAAATTCGAACTTCTCGCTGTCCTCCACCTGGATCAGCAGGTCCTGGAACCGCCCCGAAAGATCCATGGTGATGCCGGCGATGACCGACACGGCCTCGCCGGGTTTTCCGGGCATGACCACGCCCCGGTTGTAGAACCATTTCCATCCTTTTTTCCCGTCCCGGACCCGGTAGGTCAGTTCGTACTTGGAGGAGTGGCCCCTTACCAGCTGCATGAAAAACTCCCTGTTTCTTTTCACATCCCGGGGATGGATGTTGTCGGGGGTCCCCGGCCGGGAGGGGTCGTAGGTGGCCGGATCGTGGCCCAGCTCCCGGATGAGTCCCGGGCTCAGAAACAACAAATTGCCCTCCCTGAACCAATACCACCAGTAGAGTCCGATCTGATCGCCGGCTTCCAGAAAGGCCCGGGATGGCTGATGCAATTCGATGGGGATGGATTGGAGCAGTTTGTCCAGATGGGTCATGCTGGTATGGAAGAAGAATGAAAGATACAGTTTCGACGGGAAAAAAAGAAGCAAACGCCCCATGAACTTTCCCTGCTCCCGGCTGTCTTAACAAATAAAATTCATGGAACACATCCTGGATTTCCTCACCCAACTCCAACGGAACAACAGCCGGGAGTGGTTCAATGCCAACAAAACCTTCTATCAGGAATCCCTGGATGCTTTTCATGCTCTTACAGGCCGGATTCTTTCGGGCATCAGCGCCTTCGATCCGTCCATGTCGGAAACCGATCCCAAAGACGCCGTCTTCCGGATCTACAAAGACACCCGGTTCAGCAAGGACAAGAC
>JAWKKO010000021.1:0-64075 GCA_041393235.1 Bacteroidales bacterium | reverse complement strand
CCGTGCCCTGGTGGAATCCACCGCCTACGGAGCCCGGCTGATCGTCGACCGGTTCGTGGAGGAGGGCATCCGGATCGACGGGATCATCGCCCTGGGCGGTGTGGCCAAAAAATCCCCCTTTGTCATGCAAATTGTGGCCGATGTGCTGAACAAACCCATCCAGGTGGCCCGCTCGGAGCAGGCGGTGGCTCTGGGGGCAGCCATGGCCGCCGCCGTGGCCGCCGGCATCCACCCCGGCATTCCGGAAGCGCAACGAGCCATGGGGAGCGGTTTCGAGCGGGAATACCGTCCCGATCCGGACCGGGTGGTCCTGTATGAGGGATTGTATGAGCAGTACAAAGCCTTCGGCGCTTTCATCGAGACCCATCCCTGATGCCGTATGGGCAAAAACCCTATCTTTGTTTCCTGATGAAAGGAAAATTGCTGCCACCGGCTCTCCTGCTTTTGGTTTTCCCGCTCGTGTCCGCCCAGACCGGAGAAGACCGGGTAACGGACCTCCTGCATCCAATCCGGGACACTGTTGAGGCAGTCCGCGAAATGCCGGAATCCGGGAACGCGTTGGCCACCCCGGGCCGTTTTCATCTCACCGCCGGAGCCTACACCGGTTTTTCCTCCCTGGGGGGATTCCAGGGGCTCCATGTTTCTCCGGGGTACACCCTTCCGCTGTCCGGGCGGCTGGCCCTCCACGGGGGCGTTTCCGCCGGGGTGCAAACCGGCCTGGGAGGAAACCTCTCCGGTGAAACCGGGATTCCAACGGCATGGACCAGCCTGTCCGTCTACCTGGCAAGCTCCTACCGTCTGTCCGAGAATCTGACCCTGCACGGCAGCGTCCGCAAGACCCTGCTGGAAATGCCCCTGAGCCCCGCCACGTCCCTGCGACGCGACGATTACACGCTGGGAGCCAGCTACCGGCTGGGGGACAACATCACCATCGGAGCCAGTGTCCGGGTAAGGCAGGGGAGCGGCGGCATGGCTCCCTGGGGGAGTCCGTTCGAACCGACCTTTGGAAACCCGGTCCTGTATCCCGCACCTGATTTCTGATAGGCATGGGCATCCTTGTGGCATCCCTGGCTCCGGTCCTCATCATCCTGGTCTACGTGTACATCCGGGACAAATACGAGAAGGAACCGGCGGGGTTGCTTTTGACCGCCCTGGTGGCCGGTGCGTTGATCACCCTGCCCGTGGTGATCGTGGAAGGGTTTTTCAGCGGGCTCCGTCCCGACGACGGGACCCTGGGCGCTGCCTTTTACCGGGCCTTTGTGGTGGCTGCCTTTACAGAGGAACTGTTCAAGTTTGCCGCCCTGTACCTGCTCATCTGGAAACGCCCGGCCTTCAATGAGCAATTCGACGGCATCGTGTATGCCGTGTTTGTTTCCCTCGGATTTGCCGCCGTGGAGAATGTGCTCTATGTCACCGGATCGGGATACCAAACGGCGCTTTTGCGTGCCCTCACCGCCGTTCCTGCCCATGCCATTTTCGGCGTCACCATGGGCTATTACCTGGGCATCGCCCGCCGGTACGAGGAAGTGAGGAAGTCCTTCCTGTGGAAGGCCCTGGCCCTGCCCGTTCTCCTGCACGGGATCTACGATTTCATCCTGATGAGCGGGATTCCCTGGTTGCTCTTTGGATTTGTGATCTACGTGGGCTATCTGTACAAATCCGGGTTCCGGCGGATCCGGGTCCTGTCCGATGCTTCGGTCTACCGGGAGAGTGACGGGGAACAGGAAACGATCTGATTTATCCTCCTGAGGTTCCGGCGGAAGCTGTGGTTTTTTTTCTTACTTTAGAAGAAACCCTTATTCAATCTGTCATGTATGAATCGCTGATTCCATCGCCTGACACCATACCCGTTCACTGGCTATGGTTTGAAGTCCTGCTCCTCTTCACGTTCTTCATCCACATGATCCTGATGAACTTCCTTCTGGGAGGAAGTTTGCTCACCGCCTGGGACCTGGTGCGGGGAAAGCTGGAGAAGGATGCATCCAAAAGCTTGCCCACCCTGGTGGCTCTGACGGTCAATTTCGGGGTCCCTCCGTTGTTGTTCGTGCAGGTCCTGTACGGGCATTTCTTCTACTCCAGCTCGGTGATGCTGGCCGTGCCCTGGATCCTCGTCATTCCCGTGCTCATCCTGGCGTATTACGCTTCCTACCTGTTTGTCAAGCAGGGCGACCGCGCGCCGGGCTGGTCACGGGCCGGCCTGATCGTCAGCAGCCTGTTCCTGCTCTATGTGGCCTTTATTTTTGTGAACAACAATGTGTTGGCCCTCACCCCCGAACGGTGGAGCCTCTATTTTGACGATCCGGGCGGATTCAACCTGAATCTGGGGGAACCCACCCTGCTTCCCCGGTTTCTTCACTTCCTGATCGCCGCCCTGGCCATCGGGGCCCTGGGCCGGGCCGTCTTCTTCCGGTACTCCCGGATGGATGCAGGGGAGAAGGAGACCCAGATCAACCGGAACCTGAAGTTGTTCGGCTGGCTGACCCTGGTTCAGATGGGCGCCGGCACCTGGTTCTGGCTTTCCATGCCCGAAAGTGTCTGGAAATCCTTCATGGGCGGCAGCCTCTTTCCCACCGTCATGATGGTGGCCGCGTGGCTGATGGCCCTGCTGATCCTCCACAGCGCCTTCACCAAACGTTTTTCCTTTGCCATGATTCTCGGTGGCGTCCGGTGATGTTCATGGTCATCATCCGCGACCTGGCCCGGGGTGCCTACCTGAAGGGCCTGTTTCATCCCTCCGAGCTGGAGAATGTTCAGGAAGTGTCCCCCTGCTTGCCTTTCTGGTGGTTTTCGTGATCGGACTCCTGATTCTCTTTACATGATTCGCCTGCTTCTTACCTCCAAAACTGATCCGTCATGAATTATCCCGTCTGGTTTCTCCCCAATCTGGGGGCGGTTTGCTGATCGCCATCATCGCCGTTCTCCACGTGGTCATATCCCACCCTGGCCGTGGGCGGCGGATTGTTCCTTGTTCTGACCGAGAGCCGGGCCGCGCGGACGAAAAATCCGGCCCTGATGGAATACACCCGCAGGCACACCTGGTTCTTCCTTCTCCTGACCATGATTTTCGGCGGCATTTCCGGCGTGGGAATCTGGTTCATCATCGCATTGGTCAATCCGGCCGCCACCTCGAGTCTGATTCACACCTTTGTGTTCGGTTGGGCCATCGAGTGGGTCTTCTTCATCGAGGAGATCGTGGCCCTGCTCATCTACCATTACCGATTCGGGAAAATGGACGAGCGGTCGCATCGGATCCTGGGCTGGTTGTATTTCATTTTGCCTGGCTCAGCCTGTTCATCATCAACGGCATCCTGGGCTTCATGCTGACGCCGGGCAAATGGGTGGAGACGGGCGGATTCTGGACGGGCTTTTTCAATCCCAGCTACCTGCCGTCCCTGCTGTTCCGCACCTGCATTTCCCTGATTTTGCCGGAGTGTTCGGTCTGGTGACCGCGGCCTGGCGAAGGATGCGGGCCTGCGGCAGGCGGTGTTCCGGCTGTGCGCCCGGTGGTTGTACATTCCCCTGGTTGTGCTGGTTCTCACGGGCATTTATTATGCAAGGATCCTTCCCGAGGAGGCCTTTCAAAACATCTTTCATTTCAATCGCGAAAGCACGCCCTTCCTCCGGGTGCTTCTGATCAGTTCCCTTCTGTTGTTCGGCCTGGGGTTGTTCACCCTGATCCGGCTTCCCCGAAGGGTTCAGCAGATCGGGGCTCTGCTCCTGGTGCTCATCAGCTTCGGCTGGATGGCGGGGTTCGAATACCTGCGTGAAATCGCCCGCAAACCCTATGTCCTGTACAGCACGATGTATTCCACCGGCATCCGGGTGGGGGACATGGAGCAGATCCGGCAGGACGGTTTCCTGGCCAGTGCCCGGTGGTCGAAGGTGGATCAGATCGTTCCGGACAATGCCATGGAAGCGGGGGCCGAACTGTTTCGCCTGCAATGCCTCACCTGCCACACCCTGGATTCCTACAACGGGATCAAAAACAAATCGGACAGGCTCACCGAGCGGGGTCTGGAAGCTCTTCTGACCGGCATGGGAAAGGTGAACACCTACATGCCTCCCTTTGCCGGGACGGACAAGGAAAAGAAAGTCCTGGCCGCCTACCTGTTTTCCGAGGTTCTGGGAAAGACAGGGGAGGACAGTCCCCCCCACACCCCCAAGGAGCTGGAAACGGCCACCCCGGATTTCAACGACCGGGAGAGCAAGTATGTCTTGCTGGTCTGGAACGACCTGGGGATGCATTGCATCTCCGACAACGAGAAGTATTTCTCCTTCCTTCCCCCGGCCAATACCTTCAACGCCCAGTTGTTCCGGAGGGGACCCAAACCTGAATTGATCACCGGGGGCGTGCGCATTGCGTACGAGGTGCAGGACGGGTTCCGGCATCCCGAACAGGTGCACAAGGGATTCTGGGAGTATGACACCCAGATTTTCGGCGCCGACCTGCCCGAGGGCACCGGCCTCATGGGCAAACGAGTGGAAGGGGAAATGGATGCCCACGGGTCCGTGTTCGCCGCCCATCTGATTCCGGTCGTGCCTATTCCGACGAAGGCGTCTACAATCCCTATCCCATGTTCAGCTTCACTGCCACCGATGCGAAACCGGGGAGGTGTTGGCCATGACCAAGGCCCGTGGCACCCACTTCCACAGTGTGCGGAACCGGTCCTGGGGACCGACAAGGCTTCCGTCGTGGCGCGGACTCCCTGGCTGATGGAACCGGACTGCAAATCTGTCTGTTCAACATCCTGGAAGACGGATTCTCCGGTACGGCCGTCAACCTGTGGGTGCCTGGATTTGACGCCCTGTATCGCAACCGGACCGACAACCAGGGGTGATGTGCATCGCCTGCCATGGTTCCACCCACGCCATTTACGGTGCCAGGAACAAATACGGCCTGCAGCGCGACAACTTGGCAACCCCTGCAATACCGGGACTGGCCGGAACCATCGGCACCCACGACAACTGTGCCGTCTGCCACACGATGGCCATGAACACGAGCGGTCATCACCGCAACATGGTAAACCAGGCGGTGCCCGGCAGTTGTGGAATAGGCGATGCGGATGCCGAAACTGACTCCTCTGGGGAGCATTGGCTCAGGATGTTCCCTTCCTGCATCCCGTATCAGGAAGGGGTACCCGAAGGCAGACTGAGTGGCTGTCGGAGGGCGTTTGGGACCTCTTCCCCGGGAATCCGATGGTGGAACGCATCGGCATCCGGGTTCGGCTTCACCGAGGGCCCTGCCTGGCATCCGGACGGGATCCTGCTCCTGTCCGATTTGGAGCACGACCGGATTTACCAGTGGGATGGCAAAAAATTCAGGGATTTCAGAAACCCGAGCCAGGGGGCCAATGGCCTCCTGGTTCTCCCGATGCCTCGGTGCTTGTCTGTGAGCAGGAGAGCCGGAGCATCGCGCGGATCTTTCCGGACGGACACCGAAACCCTGATCGACCGCTTTCGGGGCAAACGGTTTCTGGTCCCAACGTCATTCCGGGACGTGAGCAGGGCCCTCTATTTCACCGATCCGCCGTGGGGACTGGAGGGGTTGCAGGAGGATCCGTCCCGGGAATTGCCCTTCAACGGGGTGTACCGGTTCTACCGCGACCGGACCGAACTGGTCGACAGCACCCTCCAATGGCCCAACGGCATCGCCCTGAGCCCCGATTCCCGGACCCTCTATGTGGCCGATTACGAGGACGGAGTCGGGATGGCACAGGCGAACCTGCCTGCCGTCTGGTGGCAGTACCGGCTCGATCCGGACGAGGATTGGTGCTGTCCCGGGAGGTGTTTTACCGCACCACGGATCAGCTTCCGGGGGCCCGATGGCATGGCGGTGGACCGAAAGGGCAACCTGTATTGCACCGGTCCCGGGGGCATCCCTGGGGTCTGGATCCCGAAGGGACTTTGTGGCGCATCGAGGCTCCCGGAAATCCCCTCAACCTGACCTTCGGTCGGCGCGAAAAAACGTTGTATATTACAGCCGTTCGTTGCTGTACCGGATCCGGCGTTGAAAACCCCGCCGCCACCACACATGAAAGTACCAGACCCTCATTTGCTTGTCATTACGGGGCTTCCGGCGATCTGACCCGGCGGGAAGCTTCTTCCCGCCTAGCGGTACTGGAAGAAACGTCCCTCCTGCCCCCGCGTCGCCGTGCTGGGCATCAGGAGAAGCCCCCTGGACGACGAAGGGGTTCCGGAAGGCCCGTGGTTTCCGGCGGGGACGAGGTGGGGGAGATCCTGCCCCTGCTTCACTACCATGGATCCCGAGGAGAATGTCCGAGGTTGCCCGGATCCGGGAGCTGGAAGCGGACTTCGGCACCGGAAACCGCACCGTGTTCTACCTGTCCACGCCCCCTCCTGTACGGGTCCTCTGCCGGCATGCCTCGGGAGTGCGACCCGGGAGGACGACGGGACCTGGCGGCGGGTGATCATCGAAAAGCCATTCAGCCAGCCTGGCATCGGCCCGGGCGTTGAATGAAAGAATTGCGGTCAGTTCTGACGGAAGGCAGTTGTACCGGATCGATCGCACTACCTGAGAAAGGAGTCAGTGCAGAATGTGCTGGTCACACGGTTTCCAATGGCATTTTCGAGCCCCTGTGGAACCGAGTCCATCCATCACGTGGAATCCTCGGCCGAAAGCCTGGGAGTGGAAGGCCGGGGCGGGTACCTATGACCGGGCCGGGGCCCTGCGGGACATGCTGCAGAACCACCTCCTTCAGCTGGTGGGACTGGTGGCCATGGAACCCCCGGTGATTGCCTCAGTACCATCCGGAACGAGGTACTCAAAGGTCTTCCAGTCGTTTTCGTCCCATGACCGAACAGGATGTACGCCGCCAGGTGATCAGGGGCTGATACACGGCCAGCCATGTGTGAAGGGGAGGCAAAGGCCCGGTTACCGGCAGGAATGGGGGGTGGATCCAGAGCCGGACCGAGACCTACGTGGCCATGAAGTGTACATCGACAACTGGCGGTGGGGCGTTCCCTTTACATCCGCACCCGGAAAGCGGTGCCCACACGGGTGACGAAATCGTCGGCATTTCAAACCCTCGCCCCACAACCTGTTTGGAAACCGGGAGAAGGATGGCGGGAAGGGAGAACCTGGTGATCCGAATCCAGCCCGACAAAGGATGTTGATGAAATTCAGGATGAAGGTCAGGTGCGGGCTTTCATGTCCGGAGGTGGACATGGATTTTCATTACAAAGATCTGGAGAGGGTCAGTTGCTTGAAGCATACCAGCGGTTGCTGCTGGACTGTGCAGGTGACAGCACCCTCTATACAGGCGACGCGGTGGAAGCGGCCTGGGACTTTGTGCAGCCCATCCTGGATCTCTGGGAACGGGATCCGTCCTTTCCCCTCCATGGCTACCCGGCCGGGACCTGGGGTCCGGGCGATGCGGACAACCTGCTGGAAGGGGACCGGCACACCTGGCGCTACCCGTGCAAAAACCTGGCCGACGACGGCCTGTATTGTGAACTGTAAATTGGATGGAGACCTTTGTATTTCCCGATAAAAACGCCCTGGCGGAGGGCGCTGGCCTGCGAAGTGGAGCGATTTTGCACCCTTGCCGGAGAAAGCGGCTTCGATCCCCGTCCCTGGCGCTCTCCGGAGGCAGCACCCCCTGGGGGTGTTCCGCGCCCTGGTCGCAAGCCCGTCCGTCCATCCTGGGGAGGCGTCCGGGTGTTCTGGGGGGACGAACGATGCGTGCCCGAAGAGGAGACGAACGGAGCAACTACGGCACCGCCCGGAGGAGGTTTCTGGAACCCCTGGGGTGTCGCCCGAATGATTTTTCCGGTGATGGGCGAGAGGGAACCCGCGGAAGAAGCCCACGCCGGTACGAGACCCTGCTCGGAACAACCCTTCCCCTGGAGGAGGGCGTTCCCGTGTTTGACTGGATCTGGCTGGGCCTGGGGGAGGACGGACACACGGTCTCGGTGTTCCCCCACCAGATCGGGTTGTGGGACGATCCCGGCTGTTGTGCCGTGGCACGCCATCCCGTGCTTCCGGAAATGCGGATCACCCTCACCGGCCGGGTCATCAATGCGGCCCGCCGGGTGACCTTCCTGGTGACGGGAGCGGCCAAGGCGGAAAGGGTCCGGGACATCATCCGGGGAAATGGGGATGGTCCTCGTGTTCCGGCAGCGCTGGTGAACCCCCGGTGGGGAAAACTGGAGTTCTATATGGACCGGGAGGCGGCATCCAAATTGTAACGAGCATGGAATTGACCTACGACAAAAGCTACGCGGTGCATTGTGATTTGCATGATCCGTTGCACAGCTACAGAGATAGATTTCACATAGCAGAAGATGGATTAATCTATCTGGATGGCAATTCATTGGGACGATTGCCACTGGCCACGGAGAACGCATTTCAGGGATTGCTCCAGAAGCAGTGGGGCGAACGCCTGGTGCGCAGCTGGAATGAGGGCTGGTACCACATGAGCACCCGGCTGGGAAAAAAGATCGCCCAACTGATCGGCGCCCATCCGGAGGAGGTGATCGTGTGCGATTCGGTGTCGGTGGCCCTCTACAAACTGGCCTACGGTGCGTTGAAGCTTCGTCCCGAGCGCACGGAAATCCTGTCGGATGACATGAATTTCCCCTCGGATCTCTATGTGATGCAGGGCCTGATCCGGCAATTCGGGGACCGGCACCTGCTCCGTCTGGTCAAATCGACCGACGGGGTGTCGGGCAACATGACCGATCTGCTTCGCCTGGTCAGCACCCAGACCGCCCTGGTCACGCTGACCCACACCGCTTTCAAGAGCGGGTTTGTGTACGACATGGAGCGGGTGACCGAGCTGGCCCACATGCATGGCGCCCTGGTTCTTTGGGACCTGAGTCATTCCGTGGGAGCCATGCCGATCCGCCTGAAAGGGGCGGGGGTGGATCTGGCCGTGGGTTGCACCTACAAATACCTGAACGGGGGACCGGCGGCTCCGGCCTTTCTTTTCGTTCGTCGCGAGCTGCAGGAGGCCATGGAGAACCCCATCCAGGGATGGTTCGGGGATGAGAATCCCTTCGAATTCCGCCTCAGCTACCGACCCGCCGCGGGCATCCGGAAATTTCTTACCAGCTCGCCGCCCGTGCTGGCCATGGCCACCCTGGAGCCGGCGGTGGACCTGATCCTGGAGGCGGGCCTGGACAAGATCCGGGAGAAGAGCATGGCCCAGACCGCCTATGCCCTGGCTCTGGCCCGGGAATGGTTGTCGGGACTGGATTTTCGGGTGGGATCCCCGGAGACCGCCGACCGGCGGGGAGGGCACATTTGCCTCAAGCATGCCGAAGCCTACCGGATCTGCCGGGCCCTCACCGATCCCTCCGTGGGCGGACGGGCCGTGATCCCGGACTTCCGGGAACCCAACAACATCCGCCTGGGGATGTCCTCCCTGTACACGAGCTATGAAGAGATTTACATGGCGCTGGACCAGATCCGGGCCATCGTTCGCCAGAAACTCTACAAAAAATACCCACAGGCAAAAGAAACCGTCACCTGAACTGATATGAGCAACCCATCGAACATTCTCGTTCTCGGCGCCGGTCTGGTCGGACAGGCCATGGCCCTGGACATGCACCGGAACGGCCACCGCGTGGTGGTCGCCGATCGCGATCCTCAAGCCCTGGAGGGGCTGAAAAACAGGGGGCTTGACCTCCGTGAAACCGATTTTGAATCGCCCCGTCTCGATGATTTGCTGTCCCGGGCCGACCTGGTCATCGGGGCCGCGCCGGGCGCCCTGGGGTACCGGTTGATGGAACGGGTCATCGACGCAGGGAGGAACCTGGTGGACATCTCCTTCTGTCCCGAGGATTTCATGGACCTGGACCGGAAAGCCCGGGACAGGGGCCTGTGCGTTGTGGCGGACATGGGGGTGGCACCGGGCATGTGCAATGCCCTCCTCGGGTTTCACGATGCCCACATGGAGGTGGAGAGCTACCGGTGCCTGGTGGGGGGACTGCCCTTCCGGCGGGAATGGCCCCTGGAATACAAAAGCTCCTGGTCGCCCATGGATTGTCTGGAGGAATACATCCGTCCCGCCCGTTTCCGGGTCGATGGGGAGGACGTGGTCAGGGAGGCCCTCTCCGATCAGGAACGGGTGGATTGCGGACCGGCGGGCATTCTGGAGGCCTGGAATTCGGACGGACTCCGGTCCCTGCTTTCGTCCTTTCCCCACATCCCGAACCTGGTTGAAAAGACCCTCCGGTATCCGGGGACGGTGGACTACCTTCGGGTGCTGCGAACCCTGGGCTACTTCTCCACGGATCCGGTCGAGGTCGGTCCCCAGTCCATCCGTCCCATCGACCTCACCGCCGCCCTGCTCTTTCCGCGGTTCCGTCTCGAACCCGGGGAGGGGGAGTTCACTTACATGATGGTGGAAATCCGGGGCCGGGAAAAAGGGCAGCCGGCCGGGTACCGGTACAGCCTCTACGACGAGTACCACCGGGAGAGCGATACCCTGTCCATGGCCCGGTGCACCGGATACACCTGCACCGGGGTCGCCTCCATGGTGCTGGACGGGACGCTGAAGGAGACGGGGGTTCTTCCCCCCGAACGGGTCGCGACCACCCAGGACCGGATCGACATCCTTTTAAACTACCTGGCGGACAGGGGTGTGCGTTACGCAAAAGAAGCAATTTAGAACAATTCTAAATAGCATTCCTTTCTTTCCTCCGGAACAACCATTCGGGGCGTCAGCCGTTTTATAGCTGAACCCAAAAACCAAGCTATGGCTTCCTTAACCCCGATTTCCGGAGCCCTGGGCACGGCTCGTGCCGCTCATTTGCTCCGTCGGGCCACCTTCGGACCCACCAAGAACGACATCGATCAATTTGCCTCCCTGGATGCCGACCAGGCCCTGAACCTGCTGCTGGACGACTCCCATCCCGACCCGGCGCCTCCCGTCGATCCCACCACCGGCGCCACCTGGGTGGATCCCCAGGGTCAGTCCCGGGCCGATTCCGAGCGGGATCAGGAAGAGCTTCACGGGTACTTCAAGTGCTGGCACCTGGATGTGATGCGGCGCTCCCCCCTGACCCTGAAGGAGCGGATCACCTGGTTTTTCCACACCCACCTGCCCGCCCGGTGGACGGAAATCAACTCCAGCGAGGCCATTTATTATCAGAACCTCCTGTTCCGTCACTATGCCTATGGCAGCTTCAAAACCCTCTTCAAGAAAATCTGCGTCGACAACGCCATGCTCCGCTACCTGGACGGGTACTCCAACCGGAAAAACAGTCCGAACGAAAACTTCGCCCGGGAGATGTTCGAGCTCTACAGCATCGGCAAGGGCCGGCAGCTGGAAGAAGGGGATTACACCCACTACACGGAAACCGACATCAAGGAAGCCACCCGGGTATTGACCGGGTGGACCCTCGACGAGACCTTCACCTTCCTGGATCCGGATACCGGCATTCCGGCCGGAACCCTTCGGATGCATGAGGAAAACGACGGATCGGGGCCGGTGGATGTGGCAACCGAACACGATCCGGGATCCAAAACGTTCACGGACAAATTCGGTGGCCATTCGGTGGCCCCCGGTGCGGTGGTCAACGGGTATGCAACCGCCGAAGCCGCCTACGGGGAGCTGGACGACATGATCGAAATGATCTTCGCCCGGGAGGAAACCGGACGGTTTATCGCCCGGAAGTTGTACCGGTTCTTCGTCTACCATTTCATTTCGGAGGAGGTGGAAGCCGACATCATCGGGCCCCTTGCACAGCACCTGATCGACAACGATTTCGAGATTGCCTCCATGGTCTCCCTGCTGCTGAAGAGTTCCCATTTCTACGATGCCGACGACACGGCGGTGGCCAACAACCACACAGGGGCCCTGATCAAATCGCCGGTGGATGTGTTCACCCACCTGTTCCGTTTTTTTGATGTTTCCTTTCCGGACCGGGATGCCGATCCGGCCGGATTCTACCAGGAAATGGCCTTCGTCACCGGCAAATTGGTGGACATGGGCCTCGATTTCTACGAACCCTTCGAAGTGGCCGGGTACCCGGCCTACCACCAGGTCCCCGCGTTCGGCCGCAACTGGATCACCACCTATGCCCTGGCCCACCGTTACCAGGTGGGCGACCTGTTGATGAAGCGCCTGGAGGGGGACGACGAGAGGGATCTCTACCTCGATGTGCTGGACTGGGTGGAGAACGGGGGATTCGTCGCCGATCCCTCCCATCCGGAGGAGATCATGGATGCCCTGGCTTCGAACCTGCTGGCCGTGACCCTGAACCAGGAACGGTACGACTATTTTCTGTACACCGTGTTCCTGGAGAATCCGGAAAATCAGGAGCAGGCCCGCACGACCTGGTCCTACGAATGGGCCAATTACCAATCGGGAGGCGCGGGTGATACGGTGCGGGGACAGATCGAAATCCTTCTGTCCGCCCTGGTCCAGACCCCTGAATTCCAATTGCATTGAAACCTGACCCTTTCCAACCCATCCATCAAAAGCCATGAAAAGAAGACAATTCATACGCCACATGGCCTACGGCAGCGCCGCGGGCCTGAGCCTGGGAGGGATTCCCGTGAACCTGCTGGCGGGCAACCCCGGGCTGAAGAAACTGGCGGCTGCCAGCGACAACGGAAACGTGCTCGTGTTCATTCAGCTGCACGGCGGGAATGACGGCCTCAACACCCTGGTTCCCATCTCCCAGTACGACGAATACTACAATCTGCGTCCCAACCTGGCCCTGCGGCACACGGGAACCCGGTCCTACATCAATGTGGACGACACGGTGGCCGACGAAGTCAAGGTGGGCCTCCATCCCGACATGCTGTCCTTCTATGAAATGTACACCCAGGGAAAGGTCTCCATCATCCAGAATGTGGGCTACCCCGACATGAACCTGTCCCATTTCCGGGGCCGGGACGTGGTGTTCATGGGGGGAGACGAATCCAATGCCCACCAGTACAATTCGGGATGGATGGGCCGGTACCTCGACAACCTCTACCCGGGCTATCCCGACGCCTACCCCAGCGAAACCATGGAGGATCCCATCGGGATCGAGCTCAGCGGCACCCTGTCCCTGGCGTTTCACCGGGAGAACGGCATTCCCATCGGTCTGAACATCGGCAACCCCGACCAGTTTTACCAGCTGATCAACAGCGTGGGGGTGGATCCGCCCATCGCCTTTCCCGAAAGTCTGGCCGGCGACGAGCTGAAATACATCATGGAATTCGAGAAGAAATCCAACCAGTACGCGGGTCGGCTCAAGACCGTCTACGACCGGGGCAGCAATTCCCTGAACCCGTACCGGTCCGGCTATCCCTATTCAAGTCCGGGCACGGCCAACAACCTGGCCAGCCAGCTGCAGCTCATCGCCCGCCTGCTGGCCGGAGGGATCAAGACCAAGATTTTCCTGTGCCGCATCGGGGGATTCGACACCCACGGGGAGCAGGTGGAGGAATACGATTCGAGCCTGGGCACACACGCCGAATTGCTGTACAAAATGTCCACCGCCGTCCAGGATTTCTACACCGACCTGGCCGGGCTGGGCATCGATCACAAGGTGCTGAGCCTCACCTTCACGGAATTCGGACGGCGGGCCAAATCCAACGACAGCTACGGCACCGACCACGGGACGGCCACCCCCGTGTTCGTGTTCGGCACGGGCCTGAATCCGGGCATATACGGGAGCAACCCCAGCCTTCAGCCGGAGGATCTCCCGGGATACAACCTGCAATACAACATCGATGACCGTCAGATTTACACCTCGGTGATCCAGGACTGGTTCCAGGCGGGAAATGAAGCCCTGATCCAGACCGGCTTCCAGGAATGGGTCAACGACCGGCTGCCCATCGTTCGGGTGACCGGGACGCCTTCCTTCGATGCGGGCGACCATGCGGCATCCCTGCGTCTGTTTCCCAACCCGGTACAGGGTCTGGTGCAGGTGGAGGTGCAGCTGGAATACCGGGGAACGGTGACCCTTCAGGTCCTGGATGCCTCGGGACGGGTGGTGAAAAGCCGGCAGGAGGAAGGTCGGTACGGCATGAACACGCTCTCCTGGGATCTGGGCGATCTCCGTCCGGGCAACTACCTCCTGCGCATGACCGGGAGCCGGGGAAGCGCCACGGTGAAATTCCTGAAACTTTAGGGTTTCAGGAATTCTTCGGGGTCCATTTTGTACAGCACGGGACGCCGGTATTTGCCCAGGATGAAGGTCCCGGCGAGGATCACCACGCCGCCGTCGTCCGTGGCGACAAGATCCGCCACCGCCACCTGTTCATCGAATCCTTTTTCGTGCGTCCTCACCAGGCTGTCGGAATCGGCTGCGTATTGATAGAGCACGATCCGGCTGGCGTTGGTCTGGGAGGCAAAGAGGGTGAAATCCCCATCCTCCGTTTGTAGGGTCAATGGAATCACCGGGGCTTTGAAGGTGAGTTCGTAGAGGGGCTCTGCCTCCCAGTCCTTGATGTTCTCGCTGGCGGTCACATCCGGTTCGGTCCGGGGGAGAATGAAGTTGTTGCCTTCGTAATAGCTGGTGAGTCCGAACCCCGATCCCGCTTTTGGGATGAGGGAACTCACTGCTTCCCCGGTCTGGTACAGGTAGATGTCCCCGGACGGGCTCAGGGAAGACCGGTCGAGAAACACGTTCCGCAGGGTGTAGTTGTAGAAGCAGGACACGTAGTATCCGTTTCCCGTACCGTTGTTGAATTCTCCGATGTAGAAGGGGTACTCCTGACCGATTTTGTTCATGTGCCGCTGGATTTCCACCTGCATCAGGTCGTTGTTGACGTTGAGAAGGGACGAACGTTCCAGGTTGAAGGAGGCGCTGAATTTGCATACCCAGGAGGAATGGGAATCGAATTCATAGCCCAGGACCAGCAGCTTCCCTTCCTGGTCCCGGTAGCTGGCCAGGGGCATGGTCATGCCCAGGTCGTGCTGGGCGGCGATGTCGCCCGAACCGGGATCCACCTCCAGAGCAAAGGCCTGGAACTGGTCGTTCATGGCAACGAAACAGGCCCGTCCGTCCTGCAGGAACATCCGGGATGCCGGCGCATTCCATTCGTAGGAACGGCTCCAGAGAACCTTGCCCGTGACATCGGTGCGGGTCAGGTAGGCATAGGGATATTCCGTTTCCGACAATTCATCCTTGACACCCGAAAGGAACAGGTATCCCCCGTCGGTGAGCTGAACCACACTCTCGGGATAGAAGGCCAGTTCCTCCTGGGGGTGGTTGAAGATTTTCAAAAAGCCATCCTCCGGCAGAATGTCCTTCTGGTCCATTCCACAGGAGGCCGTGCCCAGCAGGAGCACAGCGAGCACGGAACCGGTCAGCCACCGGTCAATAGAAGCATTCCACATTGCTGTAATGTTTTTGTTTCTGAAGGGAAAAAAGGAGGGACAAATTGATCTGCAGATCGTTCAGCAGCAGGTCGCTTTGTGCAAAGGTGGCCCCGCTGCCGGTCCCGAACCGGTCTGCTTTGCTGACGATGTTGTGAAGGCCATACCGGTATGCGGCGTTCAGATCGAGGATCACGTACCGGAGGTCGATGTAGGTTCCGATGACGCCGCCGGCCGCAAAGCGGGGCCGGATGAAGGTCTGGTTGGCCGCATCGTGGGATCCGAGGAGGTGGCTGTAGGCCACGGTGCCTCCGGTGAGGGACGGAACCGTTGCAGGTCGAACTGGTAACGTACCTCCAGGGGGATGGCGATGGACCGGAGCAGGTAGGGGGTTTCCAGGGCAACGGTTTCGGTGGCAAAAATGATTTCATTCAGCCGGGAAAACCGGGCGGTGTACGTTCCGGGCTTCAGGACCACGATGAGGGGTCCGTTCGTGTACTCGGCCTGGATGAAATACTGGTTGCCCCAATTCCGGAACAAACCGGAATAGGTGTTGAGGTAGGACGCGCCTTCCATGTCTTCATAGATGGCATAGTCGTCCAGATCGACGATCTGTGAAAGTCCGGGTCCCGCTCCGAAGCCGAAGCGGAGTTTGTCCAGGAAATTGCTGATCTGGGCCCGCGCAGGCAGGCTGGCAAAGGCCAGTACCAGCCCGAGGGCCATGGTTTTCAGGGTTGTCATGGCAGGAAGACGCTCTCAGTTTGCATTGGGTTGCATAGGGATAACGCAAATGAGCCCTGATGTTTTGTGGCCTCAGCCTTTCCGTGCAATCTCTTCCAGTTCCTCCGTCCGGCGGATGAGGATGTCCTTCCGTCCAGGTCCACGATCCCCGCTTTTTCAAATTCCTTCAGGTAGCGGATGGCGCTTTCGGTGGTGATGGCGGCAAAGGAGGCAAGGTCCTGTCGTGTCAGGTGCAGGAAGATGTCTTCCTCCCGGAACGAATCCCGGGAAAGGTAGAGCAGGGCGTGGGCCAGTTTTCCCCGCATCTGCTGGTGCGACAAAACGGAGATGATGGCAAACAGGTGGCGTTCGTCCCGAAGGTGCTCCGCGGTGATCTCCCGGGCCAGGGTTCCGTTCTCGTCGAGCAGTTCCCGCAGCCCTTCCTTGTGGATCATGCAGGCCTGCAGCTTTTTCAGGGCCACCGCCGAATAGCTGTAGGTCTCCTGGCCGTAGAGGGAGGAAAATCCCAGGAAACTGCCGGGGCCGGCCACCCGGACGCTGATCTGCTTTCTCGGACCGGTTTGCAGGAAGATCCGGGCCAGGCCCGACTGGATGTACAGCACCTGGGCGGCAAAGGCCCCCTGCTTCACCAGGTTTTCGCCTTCCTCATAGGAGAGCTGCTTTTTCTTGAATTGGAGGATCTGGTGGTCGCGGTCCGACAGGGATGCTGCGGCCCCAGCCCTTTGAATGCGGTCATAAGCAATGGCCTTCGTTGACGTTCGGTCCACAAAAATACAATTCTTCCCAAGAACGAAGGAAGATCGATGCGAAAGGACAGGGTTTCGCCTGTCAAATTGCAGGGCCCGACCTGGTGCATTCCCGGAGCTGCCGGTTGCAGGAACGACCTGCCACGGCTACTTTTGCCCCCGATTCCGGGCAAATGAATCCCGGATTGTGTACCTTCGTATCATGGATACAAAAGCGATCGAAATCCGTTATTCCGAATTGTCGTTGGACGACGGCTGCTGCCTGTCCTGCGGGAACGCGCTGGGCTTTGCCCGGGCGGCCCGGGGCGAGGTGTGCGCCGATCTGGGAAGCGGCCAGGGAAGCGATGTGTTGCGGATGGCGGAGGAGGTGGGTCCCGGCGGGTTTGCCTATGGGATCGACGTCTCCGACGGCATGCTCCGCAAAGCCCGGAAACGGGCCGAGAAGATGGGGGTCCGGAATGTGTCCTTCATCAAGTCCCAGCTGGAACGGATCGATCTGGATTCGGAGCGGGTGGACCTGGTGATCAGCAATTGCACCATCAACCATGCCGCAGACAAGAAAGCGGTCTGGTCGGAGATCCACCGCATCCTGAAAAAGGGCGGACGGTTCGTGGTGAGCGACATTTATGCCACAGCGGAAGTTCCGGAACGTTACCGGACCGACCCGCAGGCCGTGGCCGAATGCTGGGCCGGGTCCGTCACCCGGAAGAGTACATGGAAACCCTGGCAGCCGCCGGGTTCATCAACATTGAAGTCATCGAGGAAAGCGATCCCTATCCCAAGGGCGAAGTGGAGGTGGTGAGTTTCACCATCGCCGGGAAGAAAGCCTGTTGCGGATGAGATCCGGATCGCCGACCCATCAACTCTGATCACATGAAGTCATTGGTAAGCAAAAAGAAGGAAAGAAGGAAAAAGTGGCGCAATGCTGCGCCAAACAATCCAAAGCGGTCATGGGATGCCATGACTGAGCCGGTTCATGGAATACTCCAAACATAACCTGTTTTCGCGGATTGCCGGTTCGGACGAGTATTTCCTGATCAATCCCCTGTCCCGCCAGGCCGACATCCTGGATGCGGAAGAGGCGAACGCCTACCGGGAGGGCCGGGCCCGGTCCGACCCCGAATATGCCCGGAAGGGCTACGTGGTCGACCCCGAAGAGGAGGACAGGCGGTACCGCCAGGCCTATCTCGATTTTCTGGACGAGCGGGACAAGGAGGAGGTCCAGTTGTTCTTCGCTCCCTGGTACGCCTGCAATTTCAATTGTTCCTATTGTTTTCAGGACGAATACGACCCGGGCCGGGGAAAGCTTGACCGGGACGTGGTGGATGCTTTTTATGCCTACGTGGACCGTGAATTTGCCGGGCGAAGGGTCTACCTGACCCTCTTCGGCGGAGAGCCCCTGCTTGGATCGCAGGTTCACCGCGAAAGCATCCGGACGCTCCTGGACGGGGCCCGGGCCCGGAACCTGGATGTGGCTTTGGTCACCAACGGCTACCACCTGGCCGACTCCCTGGACCTCTTCGAGGGGGTGCGGGTGCGGGAGGTGCAGGTCACCCTGGACGGAACCCGGGAGGTGCATGACAAACGCCGCATGCGGAAGGACGGGTCGGGCAGTTTCGACCGGATCGTGGAAGGCGTGGATGCCGCCCTTTCCCGGGGGATTCCCGTGAACCTGCGGGCGGTGGTGGACCGGGACAACCTGTGGGACCTGCCGGCCCTGGCGCAGTTCGCCGAAGACCGCGGGTGGAACCGCCATCCTCTGTTCAAAACCGCCCTGGGGCGGAACTACGAATTGCACCACTGCCAGACCAACCGGGGCCGCCTGTTTTCGCGCATCGAGCTGTATGCCGAATTGTACGCTTTGGTGAAGGAGCATCCCGGGATTCTGGATTTTCACAAACCCGCATTTTCCATCGCCCGCTACCTCTTCGAGCAGGGCGAGATGCCCGGACCCCTGTTCGATTCCTGTTCGGGAACCAAAACCGAATGGGCCTTCGATTTCCAGGGGAACATCTATGCCTGCACCGCCACCGTGGGCAACGCGGGCGATGCCCTGGGTACCTTTTATCCCCGGGTGGAACGAAACGAAGACGCCATTGAGGCATGGGAGGACCGGGACGTCATGGCCATCGGCCAGTGCAGGGACTGCTCCCTGCAGCTGGCCTGCGGAGGCGGGTGTGCCGCCGTGGCCCGGACCAACCAGGGGTCCTCTCTGCGCCCGACTGCCGGCCCATCCTGGAGCTGCTGGAGCTGGGGGTCGGACTGTACCGCGACATTCCCCTGGCTTCGCCTGTTTGTTCGACAATAACTCACAAAACATGAAAGAAATAAACGCAATCGATTTCAAGAAAGAAGTGCTGGGCGGGGGCAAGGTGGCTCTGGATTTTTATTCCACCGAATGCCCTCCCTGCGATGCCCTGGCACCCAAATTCGAGGCGCTGAGCGAGCTCTACGGACAGGATGTCCGCTTCATCAAAGTCTTCCGCCAGCAAAACCGGGAGCTGGCCGAGAGCCTCGGGGTTTCGGGTTCGCCCACCGTCCTGTTCTTTGACGAAGGGAGCCTGGTGGGGAGAAGCTCACCGGGGGATCAAGCGGTCCGAGCTGATCCGGAACCTGGATGCGCTGTTGCCCGACGAGCGGACCCGGGAAATTCACAGCCGGATCGAACCCAAGGAATCGGAATACGACGTGGTGATCATCGGGGGAGGTCCCGGGGGACTGACCGCGGGGCTCTACCTTTGCCAGGCTCGTGTGAACACGGTGCTGGTGGATACCATGCTCCCCGGCGGCCAGGTATCCACCACCCACCAGGTGAGCAACTACCCCGGATTCATCGAACCCCAGCCGGGCTACATGCTGGCCCATTACATGTCGGAGCAGACCAAGATCTGCGGCACAAAGTACAAGGTGGCGGTCGACGTGACCCGCGTCAATCTCCGCGAGAAGACCGTGGTGGTGGATGAATACGAGACCATCCGGGCAAAGAAGATCATTCTGGCCACCGGCGCCTCGCCCCGCTATCTGCGCGTGCCCGGGGAGAAGGAGCTGAAAGGGCAGGGGATTTCCTACTGCGCTACCTGCGACGCCAAGTATTTCCACGACAAGGAAGTCATCGTGGTGGGGGGCGGCAACACCGCCGTGGAGGAAGCCCTGTTCATCTCCAAATTTGCTTCCCGGGTGACCGTCATCCACCAGTTCGACAAGCTCCAGGCCAACATGGAAGCCCAGGAAAAGGCCTTCGCCAATTCCCGCATCGAGTTTGTCTGGGACACCGAGCCCCGGGGCTTTGAAAAGAACGGGAACCGGATGCGGGTGAAAACCGAGCACATGAAAACCGGGGAGACCCGGCTGCTGGAAACCGACGGGGTGTTCATCTTCGTCGGCATGACGCCCAACACCGATCTGTACGGCGATCACCTGGAAAAGGATGCCTGGGGCTACATCCAGACCGACGAGGACATGATGACCAGTCTCGACGGGGTCTACGCCGTGGGCGACATCCGGAGCAAGAAATACCGCCAGATCACCACGGCCGTGTCGGACGGCACCATTGCCGCCATCGCGGTGACCCGCGAACTGGAAAAGGACTAGACCGGAAGGATCCGGTACACCACCGATTGAAGCGGGGCAAGGTCGATGCGGACCTTCCCCGTTTTTTCATGCACCTCCAGCCCGGTGCGGGTGTCGCCGAGAAGGTCCTCCAGCACAAGGGAGCCGGGTTGCAGACCCAGGGCCGACACCGCCCCTTCGGGGAGTTCCAGGTCGAATCCGAACCCATCCCTTGCGTCGAAATTGCAGACGATCAGCAGCTTCTCCTCCCCGTTCCATCGCAGAAAGGAAAACACCCGGTCGTTGTACCAGTCGGTGTATTGCCGGTTGTGGCTGTGAATCTGCATGTATTCCCCCGTCAGGGCCGGGGATTCCAGGGCGAGGCGGAGGATCTTCCGGTAGGCCTCGTGCAGGGCGCGGGTGGGTTCGTCCAGCTGTCCCCCGTCGAAGGCCCCGTTGTTCATCCATTGCTGGTGGCGGGGCACCCCGATGTAGTCGAAGATGGAGGTGCGGCCGGGGGATCCGAATCCGGCGCGCTCGGCCCCGGGTTCGCCCACGTGCTGACCGAAATACAGCATGGTCGGGGCCGACGAGATGGTGGCGGACAGCACCATGGCCGGCAGGCCCAGGCGGGCGTCCCCCGCGAATTCCGGGCTGGCGATCCGCTGTTCGTCGTGGTTCTCCAGGAAGTGCAGCATGTGGGGGGCGATGTCGGCCAGGTCGTTCTGGATGTGAACGAAGGCATCGGTGCTGCCATGGCCCTGCATGACCGCCTTCAGGCTGTCGTACAACTGGACCTTGTCGTAGAGGTAATCCATCTTGCCAAGCCGGATGTAGTCCCGGTAGATGTGGGGCTGGTAGATCTCGGCCAGCAGGAAGGCATCCGGCCGCCGGTCTTTGATGGCGCTGTTGAGGTAGCTCCAGAATTCCACCGGCACCATCTCGGCCATGTCGTACCGGAAACCGTCCACCCCCCGGTCGAGCCAGTAGAGGGCAATGTCCCGGAATTTCTTCCAGGAATCCGGCACGTCCCGACCCTTCCAGAATTCCAGGTGGTCCCGTGCCTCTCTGGATCCATATCCTTCGGGCAGGGACGGAAAGTCGTGCCCGCCGTCGGGACGGACCCCGAAATTGATCTTCACCGCCTCGTACCAGTCGAACATGTCGGGCTGGGGACTGCGGGACCCGTTGCCCGTCCATTTGGCCGGATCTTCCCGGAACCGTCCGTCCGCCCCCGGATGAGGCTCCCCGCCCAGCACCCGGTACCCGTCCCGCCACTGCGGCACCCGGAAGGCCTGCCCCGGGATGTAGTAGAAATTGTTGTCGGGCAGGTATTCCCGGGACACATCGTCGGAGGCTCCGAAATCTTCCGCTCCGGGCGGATTGCTCACCGAGTGGTAGACGCGGGCCACGTGGTTGGGAACGATGTCGATGATCACCTTCATGCCGTGGGCATGGGTCCGGGCCACCAGGGCCTCGAACTCCTCGAGCCGCCGGGCCGGATCATCGGCCAGGTCGGGGTTCACGTTGTAGTAGTCCTTCACCGAATAGGGCGAACCGGCCCGCCCCTTCACCACATCGGGGTCGTCGCCGGGCAGACCGACGGAGGAATAATCCGTGACCAGGGCGTGGTGCAACACGCCGGTATACCAGATGTGGGTGATGCCCAGGTCTTTGATGGCTTCCAGGGCCCGGTCGTCGAAATCGCTGAATTTGCCCACGCCGTTCTCGTCCCGGGTTCCCCAGGGGGTGTTGGTGGTGTTGGTGTTCCCGAACAGGCGGGTGAATACCTGGTACACGTTGATTTTCATTTCCTTTGGGTCTACAGTGGTCGTGGATGGAACGTTCCGGGTGCAGGAAAGGGTTCCCAGCACCAGAATTCCAGCGATCCGGAGGGCGGTTCGCGTTTTCTCCGGGCGGTTTTTTCGTGCGGCGACGGTGCGTGCCATGGTGCAAAGGTAGCATTTCCCGGGCGGATGGATCCTCCCCGGAATCAAATCCCTTCGGGCGAATCCACGGTGCGATGCGGACAAAACCGGAGAACTTCCCTACCTTTTGGGACCCAAACCAACCAAACCACCGATCATGAAACCGATGAAATCCTTGCCCCTGTTGCTTTTTCCAGCCCTGCTGCTGGCCCTTTCCTGTTCGTCCCAACGGGGCGAGCGCACCAGGGAGGCCCCGGATCCCGACCGGCTGGCGGCCCAGCTCGATGTGCTGGAAACGGAACTGCAGGCCGCCGGTTTTCCCCGGAGCCTGACCGCGGAAGGGGAGCTGCACGCGGTTCCGGCCGGGGACTGGACCAGCGGTTTCTATGCCGGCACCCTCTGGTACATGTACGAGTACACGGGCGACGAAAAGTGGAAGGAACGCGCCCTGCGTTATACTCTTGACCTGGAGGAGGAGCAGTACAACACGGGCGACCACGACATGGGCTTCCGGATGTACTGCAGCTACGGGAATGCCCTCCGGCTGACCGGCGAGGAGGCGCACATCCCCGTCCTTCTCCAATCGGCCCGGTCGCTCATCACCCGCTACGATTCCACCGTGGGCTGCATCCGGTCCTGGGATTTCACCCGGGGAACCTGGCAGTACCCGGTCATCATCGACAACATGATGAACCTGGAGCTGCTCTTCTGGGCCTCGGAGCAAAGCGGGGATCCCCGGTTCCGGGACATCGCCCTGCACCATGCACGAACCACCCTGGCCAACCATTTTCGACCCGATTACAGCTCGGTGCACGTGGTCGACTACGATTCCCTGACAGGCGCCGTGAGGCAGAAGAACACCCACCAGGGGTACGCCGACGGTTCGGCCTGGGCGAGGGGACAGTCGTGGGGACTATACGGATACACCATGGCCTACCGCTGCACCGGGGAAGAGGCGTTCCTGGTGCAGGCCGAGCACATCGCCGGGTACCTGCTGGGGCGGTTGCCGGAGGACGAAGTTCCGTACTGGGACTATGATGCTCCGGGCATTCCCGACGAACCCCGGGACGTGTCGGCCGCCGCCATCCTGGCCTCGGCCCTGTACGAGCTGAGCACCTTTTCGGAGAACGGCCCGACCTACCTCCGGCGGGCCGACGGGATCATGGAGAGCCTGGAACGCACCTACGCGTCCGCACCCGGCGAAAACCGGGGCTTCCTCCTGGGTCATTCCGTGGGATCCAAACCCGAAAACGGGGAGGTGGACATGCCCATCGTGTACGCCGACTACTACTACCTGGAAGCCATCCTGAGACGGAAGAACCTCAGCGAGTAGCCGCCTTCCTCCGTTTGCCTTCCGAGAAAAGGAAGAGGAAGATCAGGAGAATCACGGTGGCGATGGCGGTGGGCACGTACCAGATTTTGTCCCAGGGCGCCACGCCGTCCACCGTCATCCGGTCGATGGTGGTTCCCGCCACCCAGGTGCCGATGACCATGCCCAGGCCGTAGGTGGCGAAGGTGATGAGTCCCTGGGCCGAACTCTTGAGGTGGGCCGGGGCTTCCTTGTCCACGTAAATCTGTCCCGTGACCACAAAGAAATCGTAGCACACCCCGTGCAGGAGGATGCCCGTGTACACCATCCACACCGACGATCCGGCGTCCCCGTTGGCAAAGAGCAGAAAGCGCGCCATCCAGGCGGCGATGCCGATGAACAGGACCCGCTTGATCCCGAAGCGGGTGATGAAGAAGGGCAGGATGAGGATGAAGAAGATTTCCGCGACCTGACCCAGGCTGATTTTGTTGGGGATGAAGTCCATGCCGATGTCCGACATCCAGGTGGCCGTGAATCCGAAGTAGAAGGAAACGGGGATAAAGATCAGAACCGAAGCGATCATCAGGGTGGCGAACCCCCGGGAACGGAACAGGCCCAGGGCGTCCAGTCCCAGCAATTCCCGGAGCCGATACGCGGGCTCCCCGTTTGGGCGCCACATGAGGCAGGCTGAAGCTGTACAGGCCCAGCAGGACCGACACCACGGCACCGACGTAGAGCTGTCCGACCGAGTTGGTGAACCCCAGGAGGCCGATGACGTTGTTGGCCGCGATCCACCCGATGGTCCCCAGCACCCGCACGCCGGGGAACTGCTTCCCCGGATTTTCCATCTGGTGGAAGGACAGGGAGTTGGACAGGGCCATGGTGGGGGCGTAGCTCAGGGTGTAGAGCAGGAGGGCCGGGTAGAAGAGTCCGAACGACGTGGCCTGCGCCGCCACCACGAACAGGACGGCTCCCAGCAGGTGCATGACCCCGAGGACCTTCTCGGTGGCAAAGAATTTGTCGGCGATGAGTCCCACGAAAAAGGGAGAAATCATGGCCGCGATGGCAAAAGTCCCGTAGCAGAGGCCGATCTGGGTGGCGGTGAATTGAAGGGTTTCCCCCAGGTAGGTGTTCAGGGTCACGTACCAGGTCCCCCAGATGAAATACTGGAGGAACATCAGGGTGGAGAGCTGCAGTCGGGTTCGGAGGGGCATGACAAAAGTTTTTCTCAATATACTCCTTTTTCACTAACATTGGGGCCTTCCCGATCGCAGGGAAAAACACACGCACGCACATGGACAGACCCTACAACATCGGATTCATCGGAGCCGGCATGATGACCCGGCAGCACATGGGACACCTGCAGAACCTGACCCGCAGCCGCCTGGCCTGGGTGGCCGGCCGGGATCCGGGGAGGCTGGAAGGGGTGAGACGGGATTTCGGGGTGCCCCGGGCCACCACCGACTACCGGGAGATGCTGGCCGATCCGGAGCTGGATGCGGTCTACATCACCACCCCGCCCCACCTGCACGCGGACATGTTCGCCGAGGTGATCCGCGCCGGCAAGCACGTGCTCCTGGAAAAACCCATGGCCATCCGCATGGAGGACGTGGACCGGATCGTGGCCCTCCACCGGGACCACCCGGGGGTGGTGGCCATGGAGTGTTCGGGTCGACATGCCCGCCTGAATCCCAAGTTCCGGATGGTGAAAGACATCGTTTCTTCGGGTCGGCTCGGGGAGGTGTACCGGATCCACCACGCCCACGTCACCCGCCAGTCGCGACCGGGCATCGAGTTCCATCCCGCCGCCAAGTGGTTCCTGGACAAATCCCTGGCCGGGGGCGGACCCCTCTTTGACTGGGGGGTCTACGACCTGTCCTTTCATTTCGGGATCCTGGACGACCGGCCCCGGCTCGAGGAAATCGAGAGCGTGGTGTTGAAGCGGGGACTGGACGATGCGGACCCGGGCACCGGGGTCTGGGACGTGGAAGAGCACCTGATGGTGCACCTGCGTCTGTCGGACGGCATCCGCTACGACTGGGAGCGGGGGGTGAATGCCCACGTGGAGGTGCCCAACCAGACACGGGTGTACGGGACCCGGGGGGGACTGTCCTTTTCCTATTACAGCTACGAGGATCCCCGCATCACCCTCTACGACCTGGATGCCGCCGGCAAGGCCCGCAAACAGGTGCTGGAGGTGGACATGAGCGGCCATCCCCACGACGGCTACGTGCTTTCGGATCACTTCCTCCGGGTCCTGGACGGTCTGGAGGAACCCGTGATCGGACTGGAGACGGCCCGGAAACACATGGAGATTTTGTGTGGCTGCCGGATGTTCGCAGAGAATTCCTGACAGAAGGGTGGAAGGGGAGGAGAAAAGCCCTATTTTAGAGGGAGAACCAAACCGACCCATCATGACCAAGCGACGCTCCCTTCCCGGTGCGCTGGTTGTCCCTGCCTTCCTCGCTGCTGCGATGATCTGGAGCAGCTGCAGCCAACCGGTCCGGAACGAGCCCCGGGAGACTGCCCGGCCCAACATCGTCTTCATCATGTCCGACGACCATGCCTACCAGGCCATCAGCGCTTACAGCGATGCCCTGATCCGGACCCCCCACATCGACCGCATCGCCCAAGAGGGCATGTTGTTCACCAACGCCTGCGTGACCAATTCCATCTGTGCACCCTCCCGTGCCACGATCCTCACCGGCAAGCACTGCCACATCCACGGGAAGATCGACAACCGTTTTCCCTTCGACACCACCCAGGTGACCTTCCCCCAGCTGTTCCAGGAAGCCGGCTACCAGACGGCCATGTTCGGCAAGCTGCACTTCGGGAACAACCCCAAAGGCATCGATGAATTCAAGATCCTTCCGGGCCAGGGCAATTACTACAATCCGGATTTCATCACCAACGACGGTCCCGTCACCATCGAGGGCTATGCCACCGACATCATCACCGACCTCACGCTGGACTGGATGACGAACCGGCGCGTTCCGGAGAAACCCTTTCTCCTGTTTTACCTGCACAAAGCCCCCCACCGGGAATGGTTGCCGGCGGAGCGTCACTACACCGAGTACACGCAAAAGACCTTTCCCGAACCGCCCACCCTGTTCGATGACTATGAGGGACGGGGAACGGCGGCCCGGGAAGCGGAGATGAACATCCTGAAGCACCAGAACTGGGCCGGGGATTCCAAACTCTACCCGGAGGTGCTGGATCAGCTGGGCATTGCCCCGGCCTCGGACTGGGACAAGCAGGCCATGCAAAACCACCTCGACCGGTTCACGCGCGCCCAACGGGCTGCCTGGGACGCCGTGTACGGTCCGGTGAACGAGGATTTCAAACAGCGGTATCCCGGGATGACCCAGACCGAGCTCATGCAGTGGCGGTACCAGCGGTACATGCAGGATTACCTGGGATGCATCGCCGCCGTGGACGAGAGCGTGGGCACCCTCCTCGACTACCTGGATGCCTCGGGTCTGTCCGACAACACCATTGTGGTGTACACCTCCGACCAGGGATTCTACCTGGGGGAACACGGCTGGTTCGACAAGCGGTTCATCTACGATGAATCCTTCAAGACCCCGCTTCTGGTCCGCTGGCCCGGGGTGACCCCGGCCGGAAGTACGAACGACCAGATGGTGCAGAACCTGGATTTTGCCCAGACCTTTCTCGATGCAGCCGGAATCCCCGCTCCGGACGACATGCAGGGGGAGAGCCTGGTTCCTTTGCTGAGAGGGGAGGAGGAAGGCTGGAACCGGGATGCGGTCTACTACCACTACTACGAGTATCCGGCCGTGCACATGGTCAAACGGCACTACGGCATCGTCACCCGGGAATACAAGCTGGCCCATTTCTACGACGATGTGGACGAATGGGAGCTCTACGACCGGAAGAAGGATCCCCTCGAATTGAAAAATGAAATCGCCAATCCCGACTACGGGGCCGTGGTGGAGGAATTGAAGGAGAAACTGGCGGAGCTCCGCACCGCCTACAAGGATTCGGAGGAACTGGACCAACACTTCATCGATTTGTACCATGAGTAGCTTCCGGGCACCGGTTTGCGACGGGACCGTCCGGTTCCTGCTCGTTCTTTGTTTGCTGGGATCCTCGGTTTCCAGAGCGCAGGAGGTCCCCCTTCTCAAGACCCAGTGGAAGTTCCGGACCGGCGACGATCCGGCCTGGGCGCAGGAAAACCTGGAGGAGAGCCAATGGATCCGGCTGGAGGCGGGAGCGCCCTGGGAGGACCAGGGGGTGGGGGATTATGACGGCTACGCCTGGTACCGTCAGGATGTCTATGTGCCGGCGGACCTGGAAGAGGAGGCCGGGAAACACGGCGGACTGGTGCTGGACCTGGGACGGATCGACGATGCCGACATGACCTTCTGGAACGGGGCCTTGCTGGGATCGACCGGTTCCATGCCCCCGGACGACCAGTCGGCCTACGACCGGCAGCGGTCGTACCGGATCCCCCTGGACGCGGTGCGCTGGGGGGCCACCAACCACATTGCCGTCCGGGTCTATGACCAGGGCGGCGGGGGCGGATTGACGGGGGGACGCTACGGGTTGCATCCTCTGGGCTTGCCGGAGCTTGTTGAGATCCGGGGCGTGTTTTCCCGGGACGACCACCTGGTGCTGGAACCGGGACCGGTTCGCTTCAGGCTCGAGATCCACAACCAGATGGCGGAACGGCTCGACGGGTTTCTGGAGCTCCGGTGCCGGTCCGATTTCGGAGAGCTTCACCCGGTCCAGACGCAGGACGTGAGGGTCCGCCCGGGCCGGACCGAATCCCTGGACGTGGATCTGGGGCCCCTGGAGCCGGGCTTTTATGCGGTGCATGCGGTTCTCGACGACGGGTCCGACAGCACCGCCGCAGACATCGCATTCGGGGTTCGGCCCGGGAAGATTTCTTCGCCGGCCGACCGCCCCGACGATTTTATGGCCTATTGGGATCGGGCCCGGAAGGAATTGGCGGGGATCGATCCCCAATACCGGCTGATCCGCCAGGACGAGCTCTGCACGGCGGAGCGGGAGGTGTACCTTTTGGAAATGCGCTCCCTGGGGAACGTCCGCATCCGCGGATGGTATGCCCGTCCGGTCGCCGACGGACCCCATCCGGCCGTTCTGCATCTCCAGGGATACAGCAGCACAATGACTCCCGGGGCTCTGTACGGGGAGAACGACATGGTGGCCCTTGGGCTGAACATCCGGGGCCATGGGAACAGCCGGGACCACGTGGATCCCGGATTTCCCGGGTACCTTCTGGAACACCTCGAGGACCCGGAACTCTACATCTACCGGGGGGCGTACATGGATTGCCTCCGGGCCCTGGATTTCCTCTTCAGCCGGTCGGAGGTGGACACGGCCCGGGTGGCCGTCGCAGGGGCGAGCCAGGGGGGGGCGCTGAGCATTGCCACCGCAGCCCTGGCCCCGGAACGGGTGGCGCTTTGCCTGCCCGCGGTTCCCTTTTTGTCGGACTTTCCGGACTACTTCCGGGTGGCCGACTGGCCTGCCAACGAGTTCCGGTCCTACCTGGAAACCCATCCGGATGTGTCGCGGGTCGACCTGTTCCGCACGCTGGGCTATGTCGACATCAAAAACCTGGCTCCCTGGGTGAAGGCCCCCGTTTTCCTGGGCGTGGGACTGAAGGATGCCACCTGTCCGCCCCACATCAATTTTGCCGCCTACAATTTGTTGTCCGGCCGCCGGCAGGTGACGGTGTACCCGGAAGCAGGCCATGCACTTCCCTCCGATTTCCAGGAGCGGGGAATTGCGTGGATGCGATCGCAATTCGGGTTGGAACCCGGTTCCGGTGCGTCCGGAAAATAAAGCAACCGGAGGGCTCCGGAACGAAGCCCTCCACAAAAAGAAAAACCGATGGTTGTCATTCATTCCTACTCCCTGGCCGTGGCACTCTGTGTCGTCACCATGGTGTGCTGGGGTTCCTGGGCGAACACCCAGAAGATGGCCTCCCGAAAGTGGGCCTTTCAATTGTTTTACTGGGATTATGCCCTGGGGGTGCTCTTGCTTTCCCTGGTCCTTGCCCTGACCATGGGCAGCTCGGGACCAGAGGGCCGGGGGTTTGTGGCGGATCTCCTCCAGGCCGACGGCGGGTCGCTGGGTTCCGCTTTTCTGGGCGGTGTGGTCTTCAACCTGGCCAACCTTCTCATCGTGGCGGCCATTGATCTGGCGGGCATGGCGGTGGCCTTTCCCGTGGGCATCGGTCTGGCCCTGGTCATCGGTGTGTTCGTCAATTACCTGGCCAACCCACAGGGGAACCCGGTGTGGTTGTTCCTGGGGGTGGGGCTGGTGGTCCTGGCCATCGCAAGCGACGCCCTGGCCTACCGGAAGCACCGGGGCAAGGCCGGCGGGACCGCGGGGAAGGGATTGCTCCTGGCCATTCTGGGCGGCATCCTCATGGGCTTCTTCTATCGGTTCGTGGCCGCCTCCATGGCCACCGATTTCGCAACGCCGGAAACCGGGGCCCTGACGCCCTACACCGCATCCGTCGTCTTTGCCCTGGGACTTTTGCTGTCCAATTTCCTCTGGAACACCGTGTTCATGTACCGGCCCCTGGCCGGGGAACGGGTGACCTACCGGGCCTATTTCCGGGACGGGTCCCCGGGACTGCACGGGGTGGGCCTGTTGGGCGGGGCCATCTGGAGCCTCGGGATGACCTTCAACATCATCGCGTCGGATGTGGCGGGTCCGGCCATCTCCTACGGCCTGGGCCAGGGGGCCACCCTGGTGGCGGCCCTGTGGGGGGTCTTTGTCTGGAAGGAATTTGGCGATGCCCGGGGTCTTCGGGGCCTGCTGGCCGGCATGTTCCTCCTGTTCCTGACCGGGTTGGGTTTGATCATCGCTGCACGATTGATGTAAAAAAATAGAACGAGACATGGAAAAGAAACACATCCTGGTCGTCGGGAGCTCGAACACCGACCTCATCGTACAGGTACCCACCCTTCCCCGACCGGGGGAAACGGTGCTCGGAGGAACCTTTGCCACCTTTCCCGGGGGCAAGGGGGCGAACCAGGCCGTGGCTGCGGCCCGGGCCGGGGGCGAGGTGGTGTTCATTGCCTCCGTGGGCGGGGACGCCTATGGAAAGGAGGCGGTGCGGATCTACGAGGCGGAAACCATCCAGACCGGTCACATCAAAGTCTGCCGGGAAAAACCCTCCGGCGTGGCCACCATCACCATTGCCGCCAACGGGGAGAACGCCATCGCCGTGGCGCCGGGAGCCAATGCGGACCTGCTGCCCGCCGATCTGGACCGGGCCTGGGAGGCGTTTTCGGCGGCCTCCACACTGCTGATCCAGTTGGAAACTCCCCTGGAAACCGTGCAAAAGGCGGTGGACATGTGCAAAGGAAGGAACATCCGGGTGATCCTGAACCCGGCTCCGGGACGGGATCTTCCCGACTCCCTGCTGGCCGGTGTGCAGGTGATCACCCCCAACCAGACCGAGGCAGAGGTCCTCACCGGCATCCGGGTGGTGGACGAAGAATCGGCCCGTCAGGCGGCCACCGCCCTGCACCGGAAGGAAATCGGCACGGTCATCCTCACCCTGGGCGACCAGGGGGCCTTCGTGTCGGACCGATGGTCCGGGATCCAGCGTCTGGTGCCCGGATTCCGGGTCGATCCGGTGGACACCACCGCGGCCGGCGACACCTTCAACGGGCAGCTGGCGGTGGCCCTTGCCGAGGGAAAGCCCATGGATGCCGCCGTACGACTTGCCCATGCGGCCGCGGCCCTGTCGGTGCAAAAACTGGGCGCCCAGAGTTCCATTCCCCACAGGCGCGATACGGAACGCTTCCTAGCCGCCCGGGGCACAGAAAATCAGGAAACTTCCCAAATACAGTGAATCACATGAAAGACAAAACCAAATCTGCCCCTCGCCCCGGCATCCTGCCGGGCCTCCTCCTGGCCGCATCGATCGGATTCACCGGCTGCAGCTCTCCGGGCACCCCGGCCGGGTATCCCGACGAACTGGTCCTGGACGAAGCGGTCCTCCTCGACAAGATCAAGGGCGGCTGGGCCGGCCAGGTCATCGGCTGCACCTATGGCGGTCCCACCGAATTCCGGTACAACGGAACCCTGATCCAGGATTACATCACCATCCCCTGGGACGAGGATCGCATGGCCTGGTACTACGATCACGCGCCGGGACTGTACGACGACATTTACATGGACCTGACCTTCGTCGACATCTTCGAGAAGGAAGGCCTGGATGCCCCGGCCCGGAGCCATGCCCGGGCCTTTGCCCGGGCCGACTATTTACTCTGGCATGCAAATCAGGCCGCCCGCTACAACATCCTCCTGGGGATGGATCCCCCGGAAAGCGGCCACTGGCGAAACAACCCCCATGCCGACGACATCGATTTCCAGATCGAAGCCGATTTCGCGGGACTCATGTCCCCCGGGTTGGTCCGCTCCTCCACCGAGGTGTGCGACAGGGTGGGGCACATCATGAATTACGGGGACGGCTGGTATGGCGGCGTGTATGTGGCGGCCCTCTATTCCCTGAGCTTTCTGTCCGACGACATTCCCTTCGTGGTGGAGGAAGCCCTGAAAACCATCCATCACCAGAGCCAGTTCCACCAGTGCATCTCCGATGTGATCGGATGGTGGAAGGAGAACCCGGACGACTGGAAGCAGACCTGGTTCGAGGTGGAGCGGAAATGGTCCTCCGACATCGGCTGTCCCGACGGGGTTTTCCGGCCCTTCGACATCGACGCCAAGATCAATGCCGCCTACATCGTCATCGGTTTGTTGTACGGCGGAGGGGACTTCGGGAAAACCCTGGACATCAGCACCCGCTGCGGACAGGATTCGGACTGCAACCCGGCCAGCGCCGGGGGTGTGTTGGGCTGCATGCTGGGCTACGAGGCCATCCCTTCCTCCTGGAAGGCGGGGCTGGACAAGGTGGAGGACCGGGATTTCAAGTACACCACCCTGTCGCTGACCGACACCTACGACATGAGCTTCCGCCACGCCCTGGACATGGTCCGCCGGGCGGGCGGCCGGGTGGAAGAAGGCCGGGTGCACATTCCCGTTCAGACGCCCGAAGAAACAGGATTTGAACGCTCCTTTCCCGGGCATTTTCCCACCGCATTGAGTCGGGAAGGAGCGACGCAGCTTCGTTCCGGCAGTGCGACGGAGCAGGTATTCACCTTCGACGGCATCGGCTTTGTCTGGCGGGGAGAGGCGCGGAAGGAAGCCGAAGCCCTCCCGGACACCGTTCTTGAGGTGGAGGTGATGGTCGACGGGGCCTTGCATGAAACAGCCCTTCTGCCAACCCGGTTTCAGACCCGTCGGCATGAAATCACCTGGAACTATGCCATGGACCCGGGCATGCACGAGGTTGCCCTCCGCTGGACCCGGCCCATCGAGGGCTATGTGCTCGACCTGGGCGAGGTGCTGGTGTACGGACCCGATGAAACCAATCCAACCGAATAAAGAAACATGAAACATAGCAAGCTATGGGCCGCTCTCGTCGTGGGGATGTTGTGCGGAGCCTGTGCTCCGGGCGAACGGAGCGATGAAAAGGCAAAGGAACGGGATACCGGCGTTCTCATTTACGGGGGCACTTCGGCGGCGGTGACCGCGGCGGTGCAACTGGCCCGCATGGGCAAGGACGTGCTGGTGGTGTGTCCCGACACCCACCTGGGCGGACTGACCTCCTCGGGTTTGGGCTACACCGACACGGGAAACAAGGAAGTGATCGGAGGCCTGGCCCGGGAGTTTTACCAGGGCATTTACCGGTACTACCAGCGACCCGACACCTGGGTGTGGCAGGAGAAGGAGGCCTATGGCAACGTGGGCCAGGGCACGCCGGCCATCGACGGAGACGCCCGCACCATGTGGATCTTCGAGCCCCACATCGCCGAACAGGTCTTCGAGGACCTGATCCGGGAAGCCGGGGTGGAAGTGATCCGGGATGCCTGGCTCGACCGGGAGAGCGGGGTGGAGGTGGAGGAGGGGACGATTCGTTCCATCCGGACCCTGGACGGGACCACCTACCGGGCCGCTCAATTCATCGATGCCACCTACGAAGGCGACCTGATGGCCGCCGCCGGCGTTCCGTACCAGGTGGGACGGGAAGGGAATGCCCTGTACGGGGAGACCTGGAACGGGGTGCAGACCGGGGTCTTCCACCACGGTCACAACTTCGGGGACCTGCGGGTCAGTCCCTACGTGGTCCCGGGCGAACCGGACAGCGGGGTGCTGCCCCGGATCTCCACGGAACCTCCGGGCCTGAAGGGCGAGGGCGACCGCCGGGTGCAGGCCTATTGTTTCCGGACCTGCCTCACCGCGGTTCCGGAAAACCGGGTGCCCCTTGGGCGTCCGGCCGGCTACGACTCCACCCAGTACGAATTGATCCTCCGGGTGTTTGACGCCGGATGGAACGAGGTCTTTCAAAAATTCGATCCCATCCCCAATGCAAAAACGGACGTGAACAACCACGGTCCCTTCAGCTTCGACAACATCGGTTTCAGCCATGACTACCCCGAGGCTTCCTACGAGCGGAGAAGGGAAATCGTGGCGGAACACACCCTCTACCAGCAGGGGCTGCTGTACTTTCTGTCCAACGATCCCCGGGTGCCGGACTCGATCCGGACGGAAATGGGCCGGTGGGGACTGGCGGCCGATGAATTCCGCGACAACGGGAACTGGCCCCATCAGATCTATGTCCGGGAGGCCCGCCGCATGGTCGGCGATGTGGTGATGACGGAACACGAAATCCTGGGAGGGCTTCCGGTGGACCGGAGCATCGGCATGGGATCCTACACCATGGATTCCCACAACGTCCAGCGCTACATCACACCGGAGGGCTTCGTGCAGAACGAGGGCGACCTGGGGGTCCACCCCCACGAGCCCTACCGGATCGATCTGGGCACGGTGATGCCCCGGATGTCCGACTGCCGCAACCTCCTGGTGCCCGCAGCCGTCTCCACCAGTCACATTGCTTTCGGTTCCATCCGCATGGAGCCGGTGTTCATGATCCTGGGACAAAGCGCGGCCACCCTGGCTGCCCTGGCCCTGGACGCAGATTGTGCCGTCCAGGAGGTTCCCTACGACGCATTGCGCACCCGTTTGCTGGCCGACGGCCAGGTTCTTGACATTGAAACACACAACCTTTGATAAAAACGACGTGACATGAAATCCATCCTCCTTTCCCTGTCCCTGTGGACACTTGCATTTCTCTCCCTGGCCGCCCAGCCCGTGGTGACCGGCCTGACCGCGGATTACCTGCACAATCCGCTGGGCATCGACAATCCGTCGCCCCGGCTGAGCTGGATCATCGAGTCCGAACAACCCAACAGCGTCCAGGCTGCCTATGAGATCCGGGCCGCGGAGAACGTGGCCGACCTTCAGAAGGGCCGGAACCTGGTCTGGGAAAGCGGCGAGGTGGCCTCCGGCCAATCGGTGCTTGTTGCCTACGGCGGCAAGGCGTTGACCTCCTTCCAGCGCGTGCACTGGCAGGTCCGGATCCGGGACAACCACGGGAAGCGGAGCAAATGGAGTGAGCCGGCGTTCTGGGAAACCGCCTTTCTGGCGGGCACCCCCTGGGAGGCCCATTGGATCGGTGTCACCTGGGAAGAAGATCCCGCCGAATCGATGCCCTCTCCCTATCTCCGGAAGGAGTTCGCCCTGACCGGAACCGTTGCCTCGGCCCGGTGGTATGTGAGCTGCCACGGCCTGTACCAGGCCGAGCTCAACGGCAGGCGGGTGGGGGATCAGGAATTCACGCCCGGGTGGACCAGCTACCACAATCGGCTCCAGTACCAGACCTACGATGTCACCCGAGAGGTGAAGACCGGAGAAAACGCCCTCGGGGTGGTTCTGGGAGACGGCTGGTTCCGGGGAAACCTGGCCTGGGTCGACGGCCGGAACAACTACGGCAAGGAGCTGGCCCTGCTCTCCGCTCTGCGGATCGTCTACGACGACGGCCGCGTGGAATGGGTGCACAGCGATGCTTCCTGGAAGGCGTCCCGGGGTCCCATCCTCCGTTCGGACATTTACAACGGTGAGCTTTTCGATGCCCGGCTCGACATGCCCGGCTGGAGCGCGCCCGGATTCGACGATGCTTCCTGGTCGGCCGTCCGCGAAATGAACCTACCCAAAGACCAGCTCATCGCACCGGAGAGTCCCCCCGTCCGCATCGTGGACGTGCTGGAGCCCCTGAGCATCACCCAGACCCCCGATGGGTGGCTGGTGGACATGGGCCAGAACATGGTGGGCTACGTACAGCTGAAGGCCAGCGGAGCGTCCGGTCAGCAGATCGTTCTCCGCCATGCCGAGGTCCTGGACAAGGAAGGCAAAATGTACTACGACAACCTGCGGGCGGCCGAAGCCACCAACACCTACATTCTGAATGGAGAGGGTGAGGAAACCTTCGCCCCCCACTTCACGTTTCAGGGTTTCCGCTACGTGATGGTCAGCGGCTATCCCGGCGATTTGACCGCAGACAAACTGAAAGGGCTGGTGATTCACTCAGACATGGATCCGGCCGGCACCTTCACCTGCTCCGATCCATTGATCAATCAGTTGCAGCACAACATTTTGTGGGGATTGAAGGGGAATTTTCTGGACGTCCCCACCGACTGCCCCCAGCGGGACGAACGGCTCGGCTGGACGGGCGATGCACAGGTCTTCGCACCCACCGCCTGCTTCAACATGCAGGCCGCCGGCTTCTATGCCAAGTGGCTCAAAGACATGGCGGCGGACCAGGAGGAGAGCGGGCGGATCGGGCATGTGATCCCCGACATTCTGGGCGAGGGAGGTGCCACCGGCTGGGCCGATGCGGGCGTGGTCATCCCCTGGGTGGTGTACCTGGAGACCGGTGACACCGGGATCCTTCGGGACCAGTACGAAAGCATGACGAAGTGGATCGGGTACATGGAGAAGGAAGCAGGGACGGATTACCTGTGGACCGAAGGGACGCACTTCGGCGACTGGCTGGCCTTTGCCAGCACCCGTTCCGATTACATGGGCGCCTACACGGCAAAGGAACTCCTTGCCACCGCCTATTTCTCCTATTCCTCGGGCCTGGTGGCCCGGGTGGCCGGAATTCTGGGCAACACGGCCGATGAGGCCCGCTACCGGGAGCTGTCCCGGAAGGTGAAAGCCGCTTTCCAGAAGGAATTCGTGACCCCGGCCGGACGGCTGGTGTCCCACACCCAGACGGCCTACACCCTGGCCCTGGCCTTCGGCCTGCTGGACGGGGAAACGGCGGAGAAGGCCGCCGGCTACCTGGCCGGGGATGTGGAACAGTTCGGACACATCACGACCGGATTTCTGGGAACGCCTCTGATTTCCCTCACCCTGACCGACATCGGCCGGAACGACCTGGCCTACCTGCTTCTGAACCGGACCGAATACCCCTCCTGGCTCTATCCCGTGACCATGGGGGCCACCACCATCTGGGAACGGTGGGACGGCCAGAAACCGGATTTCTCCTTCCAGGACGAAGGCATGAACTCCTTCAACCACTATGCTTACGGGGCCATCGGGAAATGGCTCTACCAGGTGGTGGCCGGCATCGGGATCGACGAGGCGGCACCGGGCTACAAGCACATTCTGATCCATCCCCGCCCCGGCGGCGGACTGACCTCGGCCCGGGCCACCCACAGGAGCATGTACGGGGAGATCGTGTCCGGGTGGACCCTGGACGGGGACCGGATGGTGATGGACGTCCGCATCCCGGTGAACAGCACCGCGTCGGTGCAGGTGCCCGGGGAGACCGCCGACATCCGCATCAACGGTCTTGCCCTGAGCGATTCGGACATCCTGGGCGTGCAGGCCGAAGGAGGGGAGGCCCTCCTGGAGCTGGGTTCGGGAAGCTACCGGATCGAAACCCGCTTGGCCCGGGAATGAAGCCGGTGTGATGCTTTGTCCGGGAGGGTGTCAATCGGGGATTTTCCAGGCGACGGTGTTGGACATCTTCCCCAGGGAGCCTTCGGTATACCCACCCTGACTTTGTCCGAAGGCACTGGGTGCCATCCGAAGAAAGAGGCTGTCGGCATCGTAGCCGAGGGAGGCATCCAGGGTGGCATAGTAGCCGTAATTGTCGTAATACGTCGGAAAGGCATAAGTCTGGTACCGGTGCAGGTATTCGGTCCCGGACACGGAGGCCGTCGTGTCCACGAAGCAATAGAAGCAGGAATTCACGCCATCCCAGTTGAAGGGCGCTGCATGGAAGAGTTCCGGGGAGTGAAAATACACAGCCGGATAGCCCCAGGCGAAGGACAGGCTGTCCAGATGAATCTCAAAGGAGGGCACGGCATAGAGGGATGCATCCACAAAGGTGGGGCTGTATCCGCCCAGGTGCTTGATTTGCTGTGTTCCAAAAGAACTCACGTAGTTCTCCTTCTCGATGCGAAGCTCGTACATGTCGCAGGGAATGTCCTCGAAGTGGTAGGTCCCTTCGGCATTGGGACTCGTTTCAAAGGTCTTTGATTCCGAATGGATGGTAAGGGAAATCCCGGAGTAATCCTGCTCCGGCTCATTGCACTGGGAGCGGACACGGACCTGTCCCAGGATGCTACCCTGCAGCAAGACCGGCTCATTCTTCTCACAGGCATGGAGTCCTCCGAGAAGGAAAACGATCCAGAACCACAACACATACTTCCCTGATATCATGGCATGGTGAATTTCAAAACCCGGGTGTGCTGGCTCCTCTCCAGGGTGGAGTAGCGCTGCATTCCGGTGTAGCCGTCAAAATAACCCGGGTCGTTGCGGTTGCACCGATAGCCGACGACATACAGGGTTTCCCCGGAACATCCGAAGAGGTCCTCAAAGAGGATCATCTGTTTGGGACAATCATACCGGTAGAGATTCGCACCGATTCGCGAAAAGAGGAAATGGTCCGGACTCACATCCTCCGATGTGGAAAAGAAGAAGCGCAGGGGGAATTCCTCCACTTCCTCGCTCCTTGCATAGGTGGTGGTGAGCACCAAGCCGGCGCCGTAGGAAAGCCAATCCAGCTCTCCCTTGGTGTTTGCGGCCGTGATGTCGGGATAGTCCCGGTCCGATACCATGGCATAGAGCCCGGTTCGGGGCAGGTTGAGCGTATCTTTTCCAAACACCTGGATGCCGTAGAGGAACATGCTTCCATATCCGTCCATCTCGATCCGGAGTTCGTAGGTCCCGTTGCCCAGGCCCTCAAAGGCATAGGATCCATCCAGGGAACTCGAGGCGGATGCGGATCCATAGGGACCGAACAAATGGACCCGGGCTCCGGAAGCCATTTCGCCCGATTCGCTGCAACAGACCGATCCGCGGATCATTCCCTGGTCGAACAGGGGAAGCGCTTCCTCCTTCGTGCAGGCGGACAGGACGAAGGGGACGGAACAAAGGAGAAACAAAAGGGTAGGGCTATTCATAGATGATTTGGAATTCTTCGGTGAGGGGCCCCAGGTTGGGCAAGATCAATTCTCCGGTCTCCAGGTCCATGTACTGGTCCACGCTCTCATACTGCCCGAAGTTGATGCCTTGTTGGAACCAGGATTCCACGCGGGTGTAGAAACCCATGCGCAGGTAGAGGGTCGATCCGGCGGAGACGCCCCTTCCCCTCAAATCCCAGGCGGCTACGTATTCTCCATCCTCCTCGGAATAGTAGGGATGAAGTTCGTTGTACAGGGTGGCCTCCCCGGGCAGAAAACCGGCCTGCTCCGACGCCAGAAGAAAGAAATGGATCTGGTTGGGATGCCGCTCTTCAGGAAGGTCCAGGGCTATGTGCAGAAAGAAATTGTCTTCGAGGGAGACCTTTTTGATGTCCGGAACATGGATCTCGTAAAGGTAGAAATAGCCCGGGTTGCCCGAGGCATTTTGAAGGAGCAGGGTGGGACGTCCGCCCAGGTGCTGCACGCCATAGTGCTTCAGGGTCCCGTACCCTTTCTTCTCCAGGCGGATCTCGTAGGTCCCGGCGGGAAGATGGCGGAACTCAAACCGGCCCTCCGGTGTGGTGCGGGTGTGAAAGCTCTCCTCCACCCCGAAGGCGGTCACACCGATCGCGTCGTGCCTGTCCTGCAGAAAGCCGTATATGTCAAAGCTCAGGACATGCCCCACCAGGCTGCCTTCCAGCCCGGGCAGGTATTCCTGCTCACAGGCGGTGCAGAACAACAAAAGAAATGCAGGAATCCAAAGATTTGACATTCGGATTGCCGGGGGTTTCATGCATGAAATTTAGTAAATTGGAATCTTCAAATCAACGATTCGATGCCAAAACCACAACAACTGGCTTTTTTCGCCGCTTTTCTGATCCTTTCACCGATGATCCAAGCCCAAAACCTTGTCCTGCCCCTCTGGGAAGGCAATCCCCCAAATTCCAAAGCCTCTTCCGAGAAAGAAATCCGGGACACAACGAGCCTGGTCTTCGTCCGCCAGGTCCAGGTCCCGGATGTGGCGGTCTACCTTCCCTCCCCCGGCAATGCCACCGGGGAAGCGGTGGTGGTTTGCCCGGGAGGGGGCTACAGCGGTCTGGCCTACGACTGGGAAGGGGTGGACATCGCCCGGATGCTCAGCGCCCGGGGTATTGCCGCCATTGTCCTGAAGTACCGTCTGCCGGGTGAGAAAAGCAACATCGAGCCCCACAAGTCTCCCCTGCTGGATGCACAGCGGGCCCTGCGACTGGTCCGTCACCACGCCCGGGAATGGCGCATCGATCCGGCCCGGATCGGGATCATGGGGTTCAGTGCCGGGGGACACCTGGCCTCCACCCTGTCCACCCATTTCGACAAGGGAGATCCCGGTTCGGCCGATCCGGTGGAGCGCGAGAGCTGCCGGCCCGATTTCTCCGTGCTCATGTATCCGGTGATCACCTTCACCCAGGATTTCATGCACCGGGGATCCCGGGACAACCTGCTGGGAACCGATCCGGATCCGGACCTGGTCCGCTCGTTTTCCAATGAGCTTCAGGTGGGCCCCGACACCCCGCCGGCCATCCTGATCCATGCCAGCGATGATGCGGCCGTGCCCGTGGAGAACAGCCTGGAGTATTACAAAGCCTTGCTGGAAAACGACATCCCCGCGGAGCTCCATGTCTACCCCTACGGAGGGCATGGTTTTTCCCTGGCAAACGGCAAGGGTCACCTCGCCACCTGGCCCGACCGGGTGGTGGACTGGATCCGGTACATCACCAAGTAAAACCTTCTGATTCAGCGAACTTTGCGCCACCCGCCGGCAGGGGTCAAAAAACTTTTCCTTTTTTGGCCCTTTCCTTTGCCGGATTCAAAAAATGCGCTATTTTTGCTCCGCATTTCAGCAATGCACGTTCTCTACAGAATATCCATAGCCATCAATAGTCCGGTCTGGTAGTTCAGTTTGGTTAGAATGCCGGCCTGTCACGCCGGAGGTCGCGGGTTCGAGTCCCGTCCAGACCGCAAAAGCCCTGCAAGTCGAGTACTTGCAGGGCTTTTTCTTGTTTGTTAACGAAGAGGAATCGAATCGAGTTTATCAGTTAATACAAGTGTTTGCATCGTGCTATAGGAGATAGAATGATTCAATTACACAAAGTTACGGAATTCCGAATTTTGTCTTGACTGAAAGCATAATAGACCTGATATTCCTACCAAGTCTTTTTATTTTAATCATCCGGAAATTAGCTCTTGCAGCTGGAAATTTCATGCATATGTTCGTATATTTGATGGGTGAAAATCGATTTTAACAACGGAGCATTTATTGAAATTGGTGGTGAGTTGGGAAGGTATAATTCATTGCCTATTGATGTTTTAATTAAGATTGCACAGCACTTGCAGGACCTAGTTTTTACCATTGCAAAATATGATTTGCCAACTTCCGAATCGATTGATTTAAGTAATTTCAAAATTGAACTGGTAGGTTTTAATAAGGGAAGTGCTGTTCCGAAATTTGCTTTTACTCCTCGAAGCGAGAATAAAACAGGACTTCATTGGCAAGTGCACAGGAATACAGTGAATGAGAAATTCGAAAAGCTGGTAGAAATTTCAAATACTGGCGATTATAGCAAACTTTTCGAATTGTATCCAGAGCCAGCAAAGCGAAATCCGATCGTTGAGGATCTTTATTCCTTTGCCAATGGATTCGGTAGTGCTCCTGTAAAATTTGTTGATTATGATGAAGTAAATGAAGAATCTACACCAATCTATAAGTTGAACAGGTTCAAGCCTGCATTAAAAAAGGATTTGATTGGTGAGATAAAAGAAGTTGAAGAGACTGTTGCTGAAACTGATGAAGCAGTTGGGAAGATTAAGATTTCTAAGCGTGGTGAACGCACATACCGAAAAATAATCAACACATATTCAAGTTCTAAGTTCTCATTGGAATATGCGCCTGAGACAATCCATATAGGAACGAGGAAATACACTCTAAAATATCCGCTTCGCTGCCTATTTGCAAAGGAAGATGCATTCTATATCATTCAGTCCGAGATGCTCGGAATAATTGGAACAGGAATGACGGAGGAAGAGGCAGAAGAATCTTTTTCCGAAGAATTTGATTATTTGTATCAGAGACTTGGGTCATTTGAGGCTACTAGACTAACTAACCACAATCTACTCATTAAGAATATTATCACTCAGATTGTAGAAAAGGTCGAAGAATGAGTGCATTAGACCCCAAGAAAACATATAAAAACTTGAAGAAGAAAGGGTTTGTGGACTCTGAAAATAGAAGCAAAGACCATAAACGTCTCGAGTTGTTTCATAATAAAAAATTTGTCTTATCCACAAAACTTAGCCATAGTAATAAGGATTTGGGCAATTATTTAATTAAGCAGATGTCATATCAGTGTCATCTCGAAAAAAATGAATTTATCGACCTCGCCAATTGTCCTTTAAGTAAAGAAGATTTTTTTGAGATTCTTGAAAAACAAGGTCTATTAGAATAGCAGATTCAAGAAAACAGACCTTACTACATTACTTTCTTTCCCGGCTTGTACTTGCAAATTGTTTAAAGATATTCTTCAGTAAAAGGACTGATGTTAGAAAAACACGGCAGAACTGGAAGCCTTCCTTTTTGAACAACCGGAAGCGCAGATTCGTTTCAATCTTTGTAACTTCCTGCATCATGTCCGGCGACGACCACTACAAATTGCTTTTCGACAAGATGAACGAGGGCTTCGCACTGCATGAAATTGCAGTGGACGCCCGGAATCGTCCCGTCAATTACAAGTTCCTTGAGATCAACCGGGCCTTCACGAAAATGACAGGCATCACCCGGGAGCAGGCCATCGGACGGTTTGTCACCGAGGTGCTTCCGGGAATCGAAGCCTCCACCGCCCGGTGGATCGAAACCTTTGGGAAGGTGGCGCAGACAGGCGCGGATGTTTCCTTTGAAGAGTATTTCGGGGAATTGCAGAAATGGTATCTGGTGCACGCCTTCTCCCCTGGCAAGAACCGGTTTGCCGTCACTTTCACCGATGTGACGGAGAAGAAGTTGCTGGAGAACGAGGTCCGGGTGTCGGAACAGAAATTCAGGGCCCTGGTGGAGCAATCCCTGACGGGGATTTACATCTTCGACCGGGACAGGTTCCTCTATGTCAACTCCACCTTCTGCGATATTTTTGGTTACGAGGAGGAAGAAATCCTGAACCACCTGAAGCCCACCGATGTAGTGCAGGACCAGGAGTACGGAGTAGCCCGGGAGAACATCCGGAGGCGTCTGGAGGGGGAGGTGGACAGCGTGCATTATGTGGCCCGGGGGAAACGAAAGGACAACAAACCCCTTTGGATCGAGATCCACGGGACCCACATTCTTCTCGACAGGACGGATGTCATCACCGGGACCGTGCTGGACATCACGGAACGCTTCGAATCGGAACGGATCATCAAGGAAAGCGAGAACACCTTCCGGGCGGCATTTGAGCAATCGGCCAGCGGCATGTGCATGACGGGACTGGATGGAAGCCTGAAAGAGGTCAATGCCCCGTTCTGTGCCATGCTGGGCTATGAACGGGACGAATTGCAGGGGGGCCACTTCAATGACATCACCCATCCCGAGGATCTGGAGATCGGGAAGGACGTGATCCAACGGATGATTTCGGGGGAAGACCCGAAAGTGAGTTTTCAGAAACGGTACCTGAAAAAATCGGGGGAAACCCTCTGGGCGAACATCCATTCGGCGGTGGTGACGGATGCGACGGGCAAGCCTTCCCATTTCATCGTCCAGATCGAGGATGTCACCGAAAGGAAGCGGGTGGAGATGGAGCTGAAAACTTCGGAAGAACTCTTCTCGAAGGCATTCAACATTGGCCCCACCGGTTTGACCATCACCCGGATTTCCGACGGGACCTTCATGGATGCCAATGCAAGTTTTCTCGAAATGTTCGGGTTTGAAAGGGAGGAGGTCCTTGGAAAAACTTCCACGGCCTTGGGAATGTGGACACAGGAGGCGAGACAGAAGATCATTGATGCGCAGGTGCAATCCGGAGGGCTCGTATCCGCGGAACTCACGGCCAGGGCCAAATCCGGAAAGAAAATCCACATTCTTTTTTCATCCAAACCCATCGATTTCCGCGGGGAACCCGTGCTGATCACCTCCCTGATCGATGTGTCCGCAGCAAAGCAATCCCTGGAAGCCCTCGCCAGGAGCGAAGAACGGTATCGGTCGTTGTTTGAAAACATGAATGCCGGATTTGTCCTGTTCGAGGCGATTCCGGCGGCGGACGGAAAACCGGCGGATCTGCGCATCCTTGCGGCAAACAAGGGCTTCGAGACAACCACGGGATTGAATCTGACGGTGGTCCGGGGAAGATGCCTGACGGAGGTATTGCCCGGAATCGAAAAGGATGAGGCCGGATGGATCCCCACCTATTCGAGGATTGCCCGGATGGGGAGTCCCTGGAATTTGAACAGAAATCTCAACTGCTCGACACCTACTATTCGGTGTCGGCGTTTCAGGCAGGTCCCGGTCAATGCGCGGTGACGTTTACCGACATCACCCACCGGAAACGTGCCGAGAACGAAATCAATCAGTTGAATGCCTCCCTCGAGCTGAAAGTCAGGCAGCGGACGGCGGATCTGGAAACCGCCATCCGGGAAATGGAAGCGTTTTCCTACTCGGTGTCCCACGACCTACGGGCACCCCTGCGGGCCATCGGCGGGTATTCCAAATTCCTTTCCGATGAGTTCGGGACCCTCCTGAACGACGAGGGCAGGCGATTCATCAAGGTGATCCGGGACAATGTGACCCGGATGGATCAACTCATCAGCGACCTGCTGCAATTGAGCCGGATCAACACGGGTCAGTTTCATTTTTCCAATGTTTCCATGGAGGAAGTCGTGCAGGAAGTCATCACGGATGTGCTTCCGGCTGTGGATCGAAATCGGTTCCGGATTCACGTCGATCCGCTGCCCGCCGTGAAGGGCAATGAAAACCTTCTGCGTCAGGTGTGGCTGAATTACATCGGAAATGCGGTGAAATATTCCTCCCGGTCCGAAAAAAAGGACATTGTCATTGGTGCTGAAGTCCAGGGAGATGAGCATATTTTTTGGATCCGTGACCAGGGAGTGGGCTTCAATCCGCTGTACAAAGACAAGCTTTTTGGTATCTTTCAGCGGTTGCACACCCAGGAAGAATTCGAGGGAACGGGTGTGGGTTTGGCACTTGTCCAGCGGATCATCCACCGGCACAAGGGCAGGGTGTGGGCGGAAGGCAAGCCAAACCAGGGAGCCACGTTTTATTTCACTTTACCCAAACACGCCAACAATGAAGGAAAATCCGGTTGAAATTCTTCTGGTGGAGGACAACCCCCACGATGCTGAAATGACCATCCGGGCCCTGCGGAAGCAACACCTGGCCAACCACCTGGAGCATGTGTCGGATGGGGAAGAAGCCCTCGATTTTGTGTTTGCACGGGGGAAATTCGCCCACAGGAAGCCGGATCAGGGACCCAGGGTGATTCTCCTGGATCTGAAACTACCAAAGATCGGCGGACTGGACGTGCTCCGGACCCTCAAGTCCGATCCGGAAACAAAACACCTCCCCGTGGTGGTGCTGACCTCTTCCCGGGAGGACAAAGACATTGTGGAGAGCTATCAACTGGGGGTGAACAGCTACATCGTCAAACCCGTAGATTTCGACAAGTTTGTGCAGGCCGTCGGTGAACTTGGCTGGTATTGGCTGTTACTGAACCAGCCCCCGGAGTGATTCCTTTGCCGGAGCAATGGGCTGCCCGTCGTAACACCGCACCCCGTCCTTCAGCGACCAATGCTTCAGAAAATCCCAGAGCAGGGGCATCTCGGCGGGGATGCAGTTGTGGGCCCGGTGGAGGGTGCGGCCCACCTTGAACACGGGGAATCCCTGGGCGTTGGTCCAGGTCCAGGTCTGGAAGCGCCCGGTTTGTTCGAGGTTGGCGCCATTTCCGAGTGGACCCGCCTCGTTGGCTTCCAGGTAGTAGGCGGCCCAGGCATCCAGCATGTTGCGGGTTTCGTCCCAGAGGGTACCGGTCATCATGTCAATGTCTCCTTCTCCGATGATGCAATAGTTCGGGATGGTTTCATACCGGGCGTCCGCCGGGGCGATCTGGCCGAAACCGCCTCCTTCGCCGGGGTGACTGAGTCCGGACGTGGATGCGATGGCGGCGAAATAGCCGGGGTGGGTGATGCCGAAGCCCTGGACGGCAAAGCTGCCGGCTGACTGGCCGGTGGCGTAAAACCGGGTGGGGTCGACGCGGTGATTTGCCTTCATGAATGCGGCCAGTTTCTCGTAGAATTCCCCGGTGTTTGCATGGCTCACCGTGTTGGAACTCCGGCTGTAGGTTTCGCAGGGGATGGCCAGAAGGAACCCCTCTCTGTCGGCCACCTGCCACCAGAGGGTGTTGTGGAAAAAGACCTTGTCGGTCTGGCTGTTCCCCGCAAAGACGAACACCACCGGCGCGCCTTCGGGCCAGATCCGCGAGGCCGATTTGGGTTCGTACACCATGAACTCACGGATTTCCCCGGCCACCAGCATCGTCCGGATCTCCCCGTATTCTTTTCGAAGTGCCAGGTGGTTGCCGTAGGCCGTGGTGTTGTCGTAGCTCACGAATTTGCTGAGGAAGCCGTGGATGGTTTCGGAGAAGGAGGGAAGGAGGACGGGGGAGTCGGTGTGCAAGAGGAGCACTTCGGAAACGGGACCGCCATGGGCCGTTGCCCAGGCTTTGGAATCCGGACGTTGGAGGTACAGGTCGGCTCCATGGAAATACCCGGGGTGGGACCGGGGCGTCGGATCCACGTCGTTCGCCTTCTTCCAGTGCTCCAGGTTGGCAGCCACCCGGTCCGGATCGCTGTGGACAATGGCGGTGGGCACCGGAATCCCGGTGAGGGGGATGCGCAGGTCCGCCGGGATGTCGAGGGGGACGTAGCCCGAACTCCGGCCGTCCATGAAGACCGTATCCAGGTCCGTATACAGTTTGGGGTCGACCGCCCCGGTTTCGACGTACACCTGGCTGATCACCTGCAGGGGATGTGCGGCCGCCCAGACTTCCAGGGCGGTTCCCGGTGCCGTACCCCACCAGGTAGTGGATCCCGAACACGGAAAAGTAGTCATTGCTTCCATGGAAGCGAAACACGGAATCCAGATAGGCCTGTTCCGTCTCCGGGGTTCCCCATCCGCCGGGGCCGGCTTCCAGCAGCACGAGTCCCTCCTCCATGCGATCGGCAATGTCCTTCCAGCCGCTGGCCACGAGGAATTCGGAGGGTTCCCGGTCGGAGGGCACGGTGAGGACGGTGAAAAAGGTCCGCACGGGAGCGTTACGGGCCAGGTAGAATCTGGCCCGCCGCCGGCTCCCGTCCATCCGGAAGTCCTTGTGGAAATAGCCGGTCAAAGGCAGCTTGTTGGCTTGCTGGAAATTGTAGTCCGGCACGTCCATGCTGTCCAGCGACCGGGAAAGGAAGGTCCGGTCGTGCCCGGGCGCCTGTGCCCGGATCAGCTGGCAACGGGTTACATGCCACGGGACGAGCGGCAGGACCAGAAGGAGCAGGGCCAGGAGCCTGCGGGATGGACGAAAGGACGTGCGGATCGGGTCGGGGGTGCGGAGACGCAAGGCGGAGGGATGCATATCGGTCGGGTGTGCTTGGGTTCGGAACCCAAGATACGCACACCGGACCAAAAATCCCCCGGATGCCTACAATTTCAGAACCACCAGGGCCTGGTCGGGCAGGGCCCGGTAGATGGAACGGAGATCCTCCACGGGAAGGGTCATCTGCACCGTGGGGATGTAGTCCAGTTTTTTCCGGTGAAAAAGGCCCGCAGTGAGGGTCCGGTCCGGCGAAGGGCCATGCCGGCGTGGAAGGACATTCGGCTCCACCGGTCCGAAAACTCGGGGATTCACCTCCTGCTCCAGGACCACCCGGATGCCGCATTCCGTATCCAGGGCCACGAAGGCCGGGTTCTGGATCAGGGTGTCCGGAGCCCAGGCCGTCAGCGCCGCCTCCGCCGTGTCCTTTGGAGCCTGCCGTTCCACGACGGGTTCCTTGACGATGGTGGCGGTTTGATGCTTCAGGGGCAGGGGATGGGACAACAGAACGGTCTCCACCTCCAGGGGCAGACGGTCCAGAAACCGGTCCGATTCCAGGGTGCGGATCTTCGTGCTGTGAAGGATCACACCCTTCATCTGCAGCAGGACGGTGCTGTCGGACAGGTGGATCACCAGTTGGATGGAGTCGGATTCCGCCACCTGGAGTAGGGCTCTCTTGTAGGCCCGTTCCCGCAGCAGGGAGTCCATTTCATGGCCCGGGTTCGCCGGATGGCCAGCCAGTTCGCCAACGGCGGGATCCCCGGAGGCGAGCAACCGGAGTTCCTTCATTTTCCAGGCAGGCGCCAGGGCCAGGCTTACCAGGAAGGCCAGTACAAGGACGGCCGCAACCATGGCGGTAATTTTCAACCACGGCTTGGGCGACGGCCCGGGCTGCGGGTTCGGAGTGTGGAGGGTTTCCATCGGTTTCCTTAGTAAATATACACTTTTGATCCCACGGGGAGGGATTTGTACACCAATTCCAGGTTGGCGTCGTTGAGGCGGACGCAGCCGTGGGTGACGGGCAAGCCCAGAAAGCGCTGGTACAGGGTGCCGTGAATCAGGTAGCCGTCGCCCAGGCTGAGGGCATAGTCTCCCAGCACCCCGTATTCGTACCGGGACGAATGGGTGGCCGACGGAACGGGGAGCCCCTCTTCCACAAACGCCCAGTCGGGTTTACGCCACACCGGCGCCGTCGTTTTCCCCAGGATCCGGAATTCTCCTTTGGGGGTTTTGAACAGCCATTGCTGGGCCTCTCCGTTTTTCAGAAGCACGTAGTTTCCGGTGGAACACATGTCCTTCCGGATCAGTTCCTTTCCCTTGTAGAGCTCGAATTCATTGGCCGAGCTGTTGATGATCAGGAAGTAGGAACGGGGACGTTTGGCGTCCAGTTTCTTGTCAAGGGAGGCAAGTTCCTTGCGGATCGCGGATGGGTCCTCCTCCGAAGGGGTTCCGGCGGACGCGCTCCCGGTGTTCATGTTCAGGGCGCTCCAGACGGCGAAGCGGACGATGACCGGAGCCAGGAGGACCAGGGCCAGCAGCAGGAAGGCTGTCCGGTACGAGCGGACCCAGGTTCCTGCGTTCCGGAGCCGGTCGACAACGAGTGTCCGGACAGATGCTCTGTGGGCGTCCTCCCCGGACGGGGATGATGAAGGTGCCATGTGGCGGTTGTTACGTACGTTTGTTGTTGGGTTCATTCTGCATCTTCGAGGGGACGGGTGGAACCGACGATGGTCACCCGGGTTCCGTTGGGACATGCCGCAAACACGGCATCCATGTCTTCATTTCTCAGGGCGACGCATCCGTCGGTCCAGTCGCTTCCCTTTCCACCCTTGCCGTGAATCTCGATGAGACCGCCGATTTCGGCGTCTCCCGGGATCCGTCCGTTTTTCTTGTTGTTCCGGAAGCGTTTGGTATCCTCCGCGTTGGGATAATCCAACAGGAGGGCCCTGTGGTATTGGTTCGACCGTTTTCCAGTTTCTCCACCACCCGGTAGTGCCCTTCCGGCGTGGCTTTGTCGCCTTTCTGCAACTTGGTCCCCATCCAGTTCTTTCCAAGCTCCACGGGCTAGGTCTGCACGTGTTTGCCTTTTTTATAGACGTGCAGCTCCCGAGCCATCTTGTCGACCACCAGAACGACGCTGCCGTCTTTCCCGGAACGGGAGATGGCCTCTTCCGTCCATTGTTTCCAGTCGGGGTAGGAGGCGTAGTAATCCGATAAAACCGTTTCGTTTCGACCGTAGGATTCCCGGACCAAGGCTTCGGCCTGATCCAGGTAGGTGTCGCACAGGCCGTAGGCTCCATTCCGGAAGGCTTGTTTTGCTTCGGACAAATGGAGCTTGTACTCCATGGTTTCCCTTCGGTCCGATTCGGACTGGGGCATCCTTCCATGGCGTTGGTCCAGGCGCCGGATTTCCTTGGTGAGTTCCGAGATTCGCCTGTCGAGCGATTCCCGGGTGGCCGTCTTGTGCCGGGATGCTTCCCGGATGGACCGGTCGCTCAGTTCAACGGAGCGCATCGCCCTGTCTCTGACAAGGGTGTAATCCCGGAACAACACGAACCGTTCGTTTTGCATCCGCCATTCCATCATGGCGGAATCGTATTGCTGGCGGGCTTTCCGGTAGGTGTCCCCGGCGTATTCCCGGGCCCGGACCAGATCGGCTTCGGCCAGGGTTTGGGCGGCCTCCCGCATTTCCTTTTCGGGTGGATCGTTGGATCGGATCCGGGCAATGAGGAAGGAGGTCGGCAGAAGGACGGCCAGTCCGATCAGGATTCCTGTTCTAATTTTCAATGGGTCGAAGATGGGATGAAAAAAAACCCGGTCCCGACGGATCGGAACCGGGGCATGATGAGGGTGTGTTCCTCCGGAGACGATTACCGGGTCCGGGTGTTTGACTTGTACTTGGCGATGACCTCGGTCAGCTCCAGGTTGATGGCATTGGCCTTTTCTTTGGCAGCCACGGCTTTGTCAAGAGTTGCCAGGTATTCGCCTGTTTCGAACAGGGTGCTGGTTTCGTTGATGGCCGTTTCAATGGCATCCACTTCTCCTTTGATGGCAACCAGAGCGGAGGTACCTTCTTTGCCTTTGGGGGCTTCCAGGATCAGCTGACGGTTCGACTCAATCAGGGTCTTCACTTCAGCAATGGTGTTCTGGATTTCCACCTTCAGCTCTTCTTTCCGGGCTTCGGTCTGTTGCTGGACGTCGGCGGCGTACCGGGTCACGGCGGCCAGTTCCTCTTTGGAGGTGCCATAGTTCTTGATGAACTTGGACTTTTGGCCTTCGAGTCGAACCATCACGTGGTTCATGGAGTCCTGCAACGCCACGAAGCTTTCATGGACGTACACATCGGCTCCGGCCGTTTTGGTTTGTTCAATGGCAGCGTTGGCTGCATCGATTTCGGTTTGTGGCATTTCGGAACAGCTTGAGAGTACCAAGCCTGTTACAGCGATCATTGCTATGCCGGCAATCTTACGGGTTTTCATTTTCGTTTTAAAATGTTTCATTTACAACCCTGAGACACAAGAATGGAATTTGGTCACAGGTTGGTTCAAAGAAAGAATGTAAATTGGTGGGGAAAACCCACGCAACGGCTTCGCCTGACTCATTTTCATGAAAATTACAACGACCCAAAAAAAATCCGGTCAGCCCCTCCGGGTGGCCGGATTGCTCATCACCCTCGGCATTGTTTTCGGTGACATCGGCACCTCGCCCCTCTATGTGGTGAAGGCCATCGCAGGCAATCTGGTTCACCTGGATGAAAAAATTCTCCTGGGCGTTGCCTCCTGCATCTTCTGGACCCTGACCCTGCAAACCACCATCAAATACGTGGTCCTCACCCTGCGGGCAAGCAACAAGGGCGAAGGCGGCATTTTTGCGCTCTATGCACTGATCCGGAGAAACCGGAAATGGGCCTATCTGATCGCCATCATCGGCGGAAGCACCCTGCTGGCGGACGGCATCATCACGCCATCCATCACGGTGTCCTCGGCCGTGGAGGGATTGCGGATCTTCAATCCGGAGATTCCAACGTTGTTGATTTCGGTGGCCATCCTGTCTCTGCTTTTCTTTGCCCAGCAATTCGGAACGGTGTTCATCGGACGGTCTTTCGGTCCGGTCATGTTCCTGTGGTTCACCCTCCTGGGGATTCTGGGCCTGAGCCAGGTTCTTCACTATCCGGACATCCTCCGGGCCTTCGACCCCCTCCATGCCGTCCGGCTCATCGTCTCCCATCCCCAGGCGCTGCTGATCCTGGGCGCGGTTTTCCTGGCCACCACGGGAGCCGAGGCGCTGTATTCCGACCTGGGGCATTGCGGTGCAAAAAACATCCGCATCTCCTGGGCCTTTGTCAAGAGCATGCTGGTTCTGAACTATTTCGGACAAACGGCCTGGCTCATGCACCGGCCTGCGGGGGACAGAGAGGCGCTCCATCCCTTTTTTGATATCATGCCCGAATGGTTCCTCTTGCCGGGGATTATCATCGCCACCCTGGCGGCCATCATCGCAAGCCAGGCCCTGATCAGCGGTTCCTTTACCCTGGTGAGCGAAGCCATTTCGCTGGGTCTCTGGCCCAAGCAGGCCATCAAGTACCCTTCCGAATCGAAGGGACAGATGTACATTCCGGCCATCAACCGGTTTCTGTGGGTGGCAAGCACCGGGGTGTTGCTGTTGTTCAAGGAATCCTCTGCCATGGAAGCGGCCTACGGGTTGTCCATCAGCATCGCCATGATGATGACCACGGTCCTCCTGTTGCTTTACCTGCTGCAGCACAATGCGCCGGTTCCCTTCGTGGCTGCGCTTGGGATTGTGTTCGGCGGACTCGAAATCCTGTTTCTGGCGGCGAACCTGCAAAAGTTCGCCCACGGGGGCTGGTTCGCCCTGAGTCTGGCGTTTTTCCTGTCTCTTCTCATGTTTGCCTGGTACCGGGGCGGGATGATCAAGAACAACCTGACGAAAACCGTGGCCGTGGATCCCGTTGCCGACATGCTCTTGCAGGTGAAGCGGGACCAGAGCATTCCGAAATTCGCCACCAACCTGGTCTACCTGTCCAAATCGGGTCGTCACAAAACCATGGAGTCCACCATCGCCTATTCCCTGCTCGACAAGCAGCCGAAACGGGCCGACATCTACTGGTTCCTCCACATCGATGTCCGGGACGAACCCTACGTAACGGAATACGAGGTGTACCATGTGCGTCCCGGGGAAATCATCCGGGTGAACCTCTCCCTGGGGTTCAAGGTGCAACCCCGGGTCAATCTGCTGTTCCGAAAGGTCCTGGCCGACCTGGCCGCCTCCGGGGAAATCCAGAGCGGTTCGCGGTACCCCTCCCTTCAGGGCCTTCCCGTGTCGGCCGATTGCCGCTACATCCTGCTGGACCGGGTCCTCACGGCCGACCACACCTTTCCCCTGTGGGAACGGTTTCTCATGAACCTGCGGGATTTGTTCGGCCGTTGGTCGATTCCCCCGTCCCGGGCCTTCCACATCGATGCCAGCAACTACATCGAGGAAAAGGTCCCCCTGGGAACTCCCGACACCCTTCTATGGGACCTGGTGCGACGAATGCCGCCCCCGTCCCCGGTTCCGGGTGCGTGACGCCTTCCGGTCCGACGTGCCTTTGCCGGTGGGTCCAACGCCCGGGGTACCGGTTTTCTGATCCAGGCTCGCCAGACGGAGGCCCACATACACGCTGCGCGGGGACACCGGGCCATACATGTAGGCCGGATCCCGTTCCGCGCCAAGGTCAAAGTCCTTCTGGTAGGCATTGAACAGGTTCTTCACGCCCCCGAACCACTGCAGGCGGATTCCGTTGAGTTGCCGGGTGTACTCCACCTTCAGGCCCAGGTCAAGGAAGTCCGTGGAACGGCGCAGTTCGCCCCGTTCCGGATCGGTTTCCGGCCCGAAGTAAGGAACCAGCATGCTGCCCGTGTAGGTTGTGGTGGCGGAAAGGCAGAGGACGGGCACCACGTCCCAATCGGCAACCAGGTAGCCGTAGGCACCGGGGGTGCGAAAGAACCGGGATTCCTCAAATTCCTGGGGAACGTCGTAGTGGCTCGACTGGACGGTGAAACCGGAGGTCAGGGAAAAATCCCGGAGGGGGCGAAGCTTGAATTCGCTGTTCAGACCTTTCACCGTGGCTCCTTCCTCTGCATTGACCCGGGTGTAAAGAACGGTTCCCTGGTCATCCGGGATGCCGATCTCATTCACGAAGGGATCCAGCAGCCGGGTGTAGAACCCTTCCACGAGCAACCCCGTCAGGACGGTCCCCACGAGTCCGTTGTAATCCAGGGAGGCCATGACGCTGTGACTGCTTTCCTGGGTGAGCTCCGGATCGTTCACGTTGATCACCTGACGGGATCCGGACGTCTCAATGTGCAGGTCCTCATCGAAGATCTGGGGCGCCCGGTACCCGTGGGAATAGCTCACCCGAGCCTGCAGATCGTCCGTGAGTTCCAGCATCAGACTGATGCGGGGGCTGAACACACGACCCGTTTTGCCTTCCTGTCCCTCCTTTGCAAGATCCCGGATCCCGTACACATCATAGCGTCCGCCCAGGGCAAGTTTGACGAGATTCCATCGGACGTCGTACTGGGCAAAGACCCCCGAGGTCCGGGCCGACTGGTCGGACACGGTGGTGTTTTCCACGTGGGGAACGGAGACAAGGATTCCATTCTCGATGAGGGCATTCTCGTAATCGGGGTACCCCAGTTTTTCATCCAGGAGAAAGTCCCCCGTGGTTTCCATCCCCAGAATCAGGGAAGCACGGGACAGGTTCATTTTGTATTGAACCCCGGCATTGTAGGTTTGGTCGTGCGACCGGCCGTAGTCCTTCACCGACTGATTGGCTCCGTAATAGGAATCCCGGAGCAGGAATTGTCCGGAGGCGTAGACCGAAAGGAGGTCGTATTCCCGGAAATAGCGGTCGAAGCTGACAGCGGCCGATTTCAGATCGTGTTCCACCACCTCGGCCACATCCCGTTCGTGGACGGGATAATCCTGCATGTTCCCCCCATCGCGTTCCTCCTTGATGATGAAAAAGTCCAGGTCGAGCTTCCCCCGATAGCCGAAACGGTGATGGAACCGGGTTCCCAGGCTCAGGTTGTTCAGGGGGGCGATTTCCGGGAAGTCGTCCCCGTTGGCATCGAAGGTTTTCCTGTCGCGGGTGAATCCATAGAGGGAGAGTCCCGACCGGAGATCGTCCGAGACCAGGAGGTGTTGAAATTGAGGCTGTAATCCGAGGCAGGTCCGGCCGATCCCTCCACTCCCGTTCCCGTCCAGGTGTGCGTGAAACCGGCTTCGTAGGCATTGGCAGCCGGCTCCTTGAGAAGGATGTTGATGGTCCCGGCGATGGCATTGCTGCCGAAGAGGGCCGATCCGCCCCCCCGGACCACCTCCACCTTTTCTATCATGTTGGCAGGGATCAGCTCCAGTCCGTAGACCCCGGCCAGACCACTGAAGATGGGACGGCTGTTGATCAGGATCTGGGAGTAGGGACCCTCCAGGCCGTTCATGCGCACCTGGGTGAACCCGCAGTTCTGGCAATTGTTTTCCAGGCGGAGTCCGGGCGAAAAGTTCAGTCCCTCGCCGAGGGTCACTGCCTGGGTGGTTTGAAACAGGGCGGGGGAAATGGTGTTGACGATCACGGGAGCCTCGGTGCGTTTTTGTTCGCTCCGGTTGGCCGAAACCACCACCTCTTCCAGGTTCAGCACATCTTCGGTCAGTTCAAATTTGTGCTCCAGGGTCCGGTTCGCTTCGGCGGTCAGGACCACCTCCTCCGGTTTGTATCCCACGGCCTTGGCCACCACGGTGAGTGTGCCAACGGGCAGGTTGATCAGTTGAAACTGCCCGGTCTCATCGGTCACGGTCCCCAGGGAGGTCCCTTTGACGAACACCGTGGCATAGGCCAGATGCCGGCCGTCTGTGGTGACATGGCCCACGATGTTTGCATCGGTTTTCGTGCGCTGGGCATGGGCGGAGAGGAAGAGGGAGGAAAGGATCAGGGCAAAAAGCAAGGTCGTACGATTCATGTTCAAATGGTTTGGGCAAGACGGTTTGCCTGCCGGAAACGATGGAGGTGGAAAGGTCACGGAATGCCCCTCCCCACGGATCGGTCACCGGTCCGGGGAGGGGAGAATGTCAGAAAGCCCCGGGGGGAGAACGTCCGGGGAGAAAGGAAGGTGAATTGCCGGGCAGGGCGTCGCAGGACGCTGGGATCCGGAACCACCCCCGGTGCGGCGGTGTGAACAGGGGAACCAGCAACCCCAAAACAAACCCCGTTTCCAGGGTCTCGATCACCAGAAGAAAGGAAACACTGTGCCGGTGCCGGTCCGATGCGTCCCGTTCACCGGATTTGTCATAGGGATGGGCATGCGACACCAGGCTTCCGTCGGGCAGCACATGCAGGTGGCTGTAAACGGCCCGGGTCGCAAGCTGAAAGGCAAAGGCGAGCACCAGAACGCCGGTGAGTCCCGCAAGAAGCTTTCCAGGTGATTTTCTTTCGTATGGCCTGTCGGTGGTCACGGGGATGAAGGCGATTTCCCGCAAAGGTAGGAGGTCCGGCTCGTTCCGCCATACCAAATTCTGGGTATTTGTCCCCGCGACACCCGATGTTCCCCGCCGGTCCGGTCGCCAATCCGCCGATTCAAACCGTTGGGGGGGGACGGGTGGAAAGATTTGGGTACCTTCGCAAAAAAAAAAGAGAACTCATGAATGAACTCTGGCTGGATTATGTGCTGGTGCCTGTGCTGATCATGCTGGCCCGGATCGTGGACGTGTCGCTCGACACCATCCGGGTGATCATGGTGGCAAAGGGGTACCGGAACAAAGCGCCTTTCGTGGGCTTTTTCCAGGTTCTGATCTGGATCATCACCATCACCCGGATCATGGCCCACCTGGAAATCTGGACCGCCTACATCGGGTACGCCACCGGGTTTGCCATCGGCACCTATGTGGGCATGAAAATCGAAGAGAAACTGGCGCTCGGGTATGAGTTGATCCGGGTCATCACCCGGACCGATGCCGCACCGCTGATCCGGGACCTGATGCAGGAAGGTCACCAGGTGACCTACGTGGACGGCGAGGGAAGGGACGGCAAGGTGGGCATTCTGTTCATCATCCTGAAGCGAAGCAGGAGCAAGGACATCGTGCAACGGATCAAACAGTTCAATCCCAATGCGTTCTATACCATCGAGGATGTGCGGTTCGTCAATTCGGCCAATCCGATGATGTACCAGACCAACCGGCAATTGCGCACCCGGTACCGGCCCAGGTAAACCGGGATCTGCGAGAATTGCGTAGATTCTGCGGAAAGCGCGTAGAATCAAAATCCGCATTCCCCCGTTGGAGACGGGGTGCCGGGGCCCCTATCTTTGTCACATCAAGAAAATCGAACATGAAAGATGTGGCAACCATGCCCCTGGCTCGGTGGATTTCGGACAGGTTTACAAGCAGTTTTATCCCAAAGTGTACCGGCTGTGCCTGCGCTATTCCGGCGACACCGATGACGCATTCGATCTGGGCGCAGGATGTCATGATCAAGGCCATGGAGAGCCTGTCCGATTCAAGGACATTCGACCCTTTCCACCTGGTTGTACGCCATCGCCCGGAACCACTGTCTGAACCAGTTGGCCGGCAGAAACCGGGTGGCCCGCCTCGATGTGGCCGGCTATGTTCCTCAGGAGGAGGAAGAAACCGATGCAGATGAAATGGAATTGTGCAGCAGGCGCGAGGACCGGGAGGAATGGACCATCCGGAGTCTGGCCCAGTTGCCCGAGCAGGATCGTCTGATGCTGGAGATGAAGTACTTTCAGAAGTGTTCGATCCAGGAAATCCAGGAAACCTTTCACTGTCGCCCAGTGCGGTGAAGATGCGTTTGCACCGGGCCCGCCAGCGGATGGAGCGCTGGTCGGATCTGAAAAACTGATCAGGTTCCTTTGGGTTCTTCCAGCAGTCCCTTACGAAGGGCATACTTGACGGAGTCCCGCCGTATTCTTCAATCCCAGTTTCTCCAGCATGTTCCGTTTGTGGGTGTCCACCGTCCGGATGCTGATGAACAACCGGTCCGCGATCTCCGGATTGCTGAATTCCTGGGCAATCAGCCGGAGGACTTCGTTTCCCGTGCCGTGAGTGCGACCTCCTCCTTCGGCAGGTTGGCGGACGGACGGTGAAGCTGTTCGATCAGGATGGCGGATACCTCCTTGCTGAAGTAGCTGTCGCCCCGGGCCACGCTTCCGGATGGCGGCCAGGACTTCATCCTTTCCCGAATTCTTCAGCAGGTAGCCCGTGGCGCCCTTTTCCAGGAGCCTGGATCACAAAATCGTGCAGGGCCAGCATGGAAAGAATAAGAATCCGGATTCCGGGATGCTGGGTGCTCACGATCTCTGCGATTTCGATCCCGTTGGGCTGACCCATGTCGATGTCCAGCACGAGTACATCCACCGGCAGTTGCCGGATGGCTTCCAGGACCTGGGAACCGAGGCCGCTTCGCCCACGATTTCCATGTCTTTGCCTTCTCAGGATGGACGGATGCCATCCCGGAGAATTTTGTGGTCGTCGGCGATGAAGATCTTTTAATTTTTCCATAGGGGGGCTGGGTGTCGTTTCTCAGGGGATTTCCATGCTCACCAGGGTGCCTTTTCCTTCCACCGATTCCAAGGAACTGGCCCCGGAGAATCTGCGCCCGGGCTTCCAGGTTCTTCAGACCGATGCCTGCGCCTTCGGCCCGGGTTTGGCAGGATCGAAGCCGGCACCGTCGTCCTCGGTCATCAGCACCAGGCTGCTTTCGTGGCGGATGAGCTGGATCACGATGTGGGAGGCTCCGGAATGGGAAAGGGCGTTTTCATCATTTCCGGGCGCTCCGGAAGAGGTGGAGTTCCAGCTCGGCTTCGAACCGTTCCGTTTCTGCAAGGTTGGAGATGAATTCAATGTCCGTCGAGCCGGCCTTTGGACTTCTGGATCAGATTCCGGAAGGCGGAAACCAGTCCGAACTCCTCCAGCAGCCGGGGCAACAGACGGTGGGACATGTTGCAGGTCCAGGGCCAGGGTGTCGATGGTTTCCCGGATGGTCTGGATGGTTTCCGTGGATATTCGGGGAGGAACGGATTTCACGTCCTCCAGCACAGTGTCCAGTTGCAACCGGACCAGAGACAGGTAGGGGCCGATGCCGTCGTGGATTTCCCGGGCAATCCGGCGTTTTCATTTTCCAGGGCGGAGATCACAGTCTGCATGGCCTGGGTGTCCCAGGAATCGCACAGTTCGACTCCTGCAGGGCCACCAGGACCCCGTCGGCCAATCGTTTCTTCCGGAAATCGATCTTTCGGGCGTGCACCCGGATCATCAACGGCTCGGATCCTCCGGCCTGAAACAGCCAGGCGGTGAGTTTCTCGGCCTCCTCCTGGGTGGTGAATCCGATCGCGGTGGGGAGTTGCTCCCCTGCAAGGGACCCCAGGGAATGCCAAGGAGTTTGGTGGCGGCCGGATTCGCTTCCCGGATGCCTCCCGGTCGGTCTGGATGACGCCGATGGGCAGGTCGCCCCAGAGGGAATCGAGGGGCCGGTGCCCGGCGGTGTGCTCATGTGAATCCATGTGTTGGAAATCCCGTTGCTTCCGGCGAAAATACGTCCCTTCCCCGCCAAATGCAAGGATTGGCAGCGGAAAGATGTGACCGGAAACCGTGGGCCGGTCCAAACCTTTGGTTTTTCCTATATTTGAAGTTTAAACCGGAATCATGAAGAAATTGGGTCGTTTTTTCTCCAGGGCTTGCTGTACCTGGCTCCTCTGGCAGTCACCCTGTACATCCTCTATGCCTTGTTTTCCACCATCGACGGATTTTTGCAGGAATGGCTGGAGGCATGGATCGGCATCCGGATCCCGGGCCTGGGCCTGGTGATCGTGGTCCTGTTGCTGGTTTTGGTGGGCATGCTCGGGCACCTTCATTGCCCGGCCTTTCAAGGCTTTGTTCAGCCGCCTGGTGCAGCGCGTCCCCATCCTGAAGGTCATCACGTCCGCGTTTTCGGACCTGCTGTCGGCCTTCGTGGGCAAAGAAAGGAAATTCAACCGGCCGGTGATGGTGCGGGTAAACAAGGACCTGGACCTGGAGAAACTGGGTTTTCTGACCGAGGAAGATCTCAGTCTCATCGGGGAAACAAACAAGGTGGCCGTGTATTTCCCCCATTCCTACAACTGGTCCGGAGAGTTGTTTCTGGTTCCTAGGGAACAGGTGCGGCCCATCGATGTTCCCGGCGGAAGCCATGAAGTTCATTGTTTCGGCCGGAGTGGCCGACTGGGATTGATCATCCCAAAAAGTAACGTTTCTAAATCGTCAGGCATGGGGTCCTTTGTGTTTTTTGCGGCGTTTCTGGTGTTCATTCTGGGCATTTTGTTGTTTGATCTCCTGGTGGTGGGACGGAATTCCCCGGGGTATCCCTTCGGGAGGCTGCCATCTGGACCGGTGTGTGGGTCTCGCTCGCCTTGCTCTTCGCTCTTTTTCTGCTCTTTGCCGGGGAATGGGTGCACGGAATCCGGACGCTGGAAGACCTCCAGTCGGTTCTGCACCATTACTATGCCTACCTGGGGAGTACCAGGGATCCCTGGAGGACGGCATCCGGTTGCTGCGCAAAAACCTGGCGCTTAATTTTCTGTCCGGATACCTGGTGGAGGAATCCTTTCCATCGACAACTTGTTTGTGATGATGTCCATCCTGGAAGCCTTCGCCGTACCCCGGAAGAGCTACAAGCCCGTCCTTTTCTGGGGTGTGCTGGGGGCCATCGTCATGCGGTTTGGTTTCATCTTCGCCGGTGCGGCCCTCATCAGCCGGTTCGAGTGGCTGCTTTACATTTTCGGCGGGTATCTGCTGTATGCCGGTGTAAAAATGTACCTGGACCGGAACAAGAAGGCCCAGGTCTCGGCCCAGGACCACCCCCTGGTCCGGTTCATGTCCCGCAAATTCCGGGTCTACCCGCGCTATGTGAAGGATCATTTTTTCATCCGGAAGAACGGACTTCGTTACATCACCCCCTGTTCATCGTGGTGGTGATGGTGGAGCTGTCCGACCTTATTTTTGCCCTGGATTCCATTCCAGCCGTCTTCGGGATCTACCAGGGATCCCTATGTGGTCTTTTTCCAACGTGTTCGCCATTCTCGGATTGCGTTCCCTGTTCTTCCTGCTGGTCAAGGTGGTGGAGCGTTTTTACCTTTTGAAGGCAGGCGTGGCCATGCTCCTTGTATTCGTGGGTGCCAAGCTGTTGCTGCATGAACAGCTGACTCACTGGGGCTACAAACCGGTGTATTCCCTCGTTGTCATCGGGGTCATTCTGGCCGGCAGCGTGTTCCTTTCTTTGATTTTTCCAAAAACCCGGGTCCAAGGCACGTGACCCCGGGCAAAATCGTTGTCATAATCGACAAATGGAAAATTGATGTTGAAACCTCGAATACTGGTTCCGGTCAACTTCGCCCCGGGATGTGAGGAAACCCTTTCCCAGGCCGGGTTGCTGGCGCAGCAGGCAGGTGCCATCCTGAGCTGCCTGCACGTGATGGAAACGAAGAACGTCCTCAGCCGGGCGCTGGCCCTGGGGGACCAGAACAAGAAGCAGAGACGGGAAGCCGAGGTCGCCCTCGCTTCCTTTGTCCACAAAGTCTTTGACGGAATCGATTCCATTCCCTTCGAGCTGATCGTCAGCGAGGGGGATTTTGTCGAGACCGTCGTTCAGAAGGTGGAAGAATTGGATGTCCTCTTCCTGGTGGTGTCCGGGAAATCCACCCCGGATCATCCGTCCTGCATCCGGAAATCCGACCATTTCCGGCTGCTCGCCCAGGCCCGTGTGCCCGTCCTTTCCCTCGGAGAGCTGCGTTTGACCAAACTGCAGCATGTCCTGGTGCCGGTGGACATGGGCAAGGGACTCCGGCGGCAGTTGAGCGCCCTGATCGATTTGGCCGGATCCTTCGAGCTGTCTTTGACTCTTTGCTCGGTGATCCGGCCTTCTTCCATCCGGTACGAAGAAGCGTGCCGGAAACGGCTGACCGCCATCACCGTGCACTTGCGCAATCTGAACTTCAGCTGCCGGACCAAATTGCTTGTGACCCACCGCGATGTGGCGTCCGAAGTGCTCGGTCGGACCGACCAGTTCGACACCGATCTTCTGCTGGTGCAGACCTCCACCTCGGGCGACCGGAGCAAGATCGGGCAGGTGACCCGGGACATCCTGCAGAAATCGCCCATGCCGGTGATGACCGTCGGCCCGCTATGCCACGTCGATGCCCAGTTCAATCTGCCCGGAGTGGGCAGAATCTTCGAACCCGTAAAAGATACCTTTCCCAATGAACAATGATTTCTACAGCATGCTGGACGGTGCGGCACCGGCCTCCAGGGGCGTGTCCCGGGAGGCCCGTGAACTGAGTCGCCAGGTCCAGGACAAGAGCCTGACCCTGATCGATCGCATCGAGTCCTACGAGGACATCATCAACCTGGAAATCGGGGACACCTCCATGACCCGGGCACGGAACATGGAGCGCGAGTACGACGTCCGGCAGCTGTATCTGAAATTCGAAGGCGGGAATCCCACCGGAACCCAGAAAGACCGCATTGCCTTCAGCCAGTGCCACGATGCCCTGCGCCGGGGCTACGACACGGTCACCCTGGCTTCCTGCGGGAATTACGGCGCGGCCATGGCCATGGCGGCACAGCTGGCCGGACTACAGTGCAACATTTTCATCCCGGAGAATTACCACACCGCCCGCATCCAGGAAATGGAAGCGCTGGGCGCCCGGGTCATCCGGCACGAGGGGAGCTACGAGGATTCCGTGGAGTATTCCATCAAAACCGCCGAGGAGAAGGAATGGTACGATGCCAATCCAGGCGGTAAAAACACCCCACTTCAACTGAATTCCTACGCGGAAATCGCCAATGAGATCTATGACAGCCTGCGGGATGCTCCGAGAATGGTGGCCGTCCCCGTGTCGAACGGCACGCTGCTGGCCGGGATTTACCGGGGATTCGTGAGTCTGCACAAACGGGGAAAGACCTCCCGCATTCCCCACATGATCGCCGCCAGCTCCACCCACAAGAATCCGGTCGTGGTTTCCTTCCAGAAGGGACTGGAAAACTGCATTGACCTGCTTCCTTCCAAAATCCGGGAAACCAAGGTCAACGAACCCCTGATCAACTGGCACAGTTTCGACGGGGACGAGGCCCTCTATGCCCTTCGTCAGTCGGACGGACTCGCCTTCAATGTGAGCGACGAGAAACTCACCCGCTTTTCGAAGCAGTTGCGGGAAAAGGAGGGTTTGCACGTCCTGCCCGCTTCCACGGCCGGACTGTCGGCCATTCTTCAACAACACCAGAAAGAATCCCTGGATCCGGATCGCTATGTGGTGATCCTGTCCGGTCGCAAATAACCTAAACCAACCTGCTATGAATCCCACAATTGTCTATTGTGAAGGGGCCTTCAACACCACCAACGGGAAGACTGCCCACGGACTCGTCCGCTTCACGGAACGATTCGATGTCGTGACCGTCATCGATTCCCGCTATGCCGGACAGGATGCCGGTGCCGTACTGGACGGAAGACCCAATGGTATTCTTCTGACTGCAAACCTGCACGACGCGCTGGCCCTGTGCCAGAAAAAGGACAGACCCGCCCATGACTTCGTCATCGGCCTGGCGCCCGACGGGGGCCGTCTTCCGGCCGAGGCCCGGAAGGTCATCCTGGATGCCCTGGAAGCCCGGCTCGACGTGTACAGCGGTCTCCACGACTACCTGAGCAAAGACGAGGTCATCCGGACCAAGGCAGAAAAAGTGAGCCGCAAGCTCACCGACATCCGGAAACCTCCGCCAATCAATTCACTGCATTTTTTCTCCGGGAAGATCGACGAGGTGAAAAGCCTCCGGATCGCCGTTCTGGGCACCGATTCGGCCATCGGGAAACGGACCACGGCCTGGAAGCTGGTGCACGGCTTCCGGGAAGCCGGTCACACTGCAGAGCTCGTGGGGACCGGCCAGACCGCCTGGTTGCAGGGGGCGAAACACGGGATTGTCATGGATTCCCTGGTCAACGACTTTGTTTCGGGGGAAATCGAGCATGCGGTGCATGAGACCTGGCTCGATACCCATCCGGAGGTCATCGTCCTGGAAGGGCAGGGCAGCCTGCTCAATCCCGCCTACCCCGGCGGTTTCGAATTGCTGGCCGCCGGACGGCCCCACATCGTCATCCTGCAGCACGCACCGAGGCGTCTGGAATACGACGGATTCCCGGGCTTTCCCCTTCACCCGCTGAGTCATCAGATCATGGCCATTGAAGTCATTTCGGGAAAAAAAGTTTCGGCCATCACCCTGAACCACGAGGGCATGAAACCCACCGAAATCGTGGGCGAATGCCGGAAAATCAAGGAGCAGATCGGCATCCCCGCCTACGATGTGCTTGAGCATGGCCCCCAGGCCCTGGTGAACCTGTTGAAACCCAATCTCAAGAAACGGCATGGCTGATCTGGATTCCCTGCGTTTTTTCAAATCGCTCCGGGTGGGCGACCTGGTGATCGAACCCACCAAGGTGAAAGCCCGAT
>JAWKKO010000020.1:0-67446 GCA_041393235.1 Bacteroidales bacterium | reverse complement strand
GAACTCATACCCACCGGAGAGCTGGCCAACGTGGAAGGTACGCCCTTCGACTTCCGGAAGCCCCGGGCCATCGGGGAACAAATCCTCGAAACGGGCGGCGAACCGCTTGGCTATGACCACAACTTTGTCCTGGACAAATCCGAAGGAGAGCTGACCCTGTGCGCCAAAGCCATGGATCCGGTCAGCGGCCGGACCCTGGAGGTGAGCACCACCGAACCCGGGGTGCAGTTCTACACCGGAAACTTCCTCGACGGAACCTTGCAAACGGGCGGCCGCAGCCTGATTCAGTACAGCGCTTTCTGTCTCGAAACCCAGCACTTTCCCAACTCCCCCAACCAGGAGAACTTTCCCTCCACCATCCTCCGGCCCGGACAAACCTTCCGTTCCCGGACGGTATTCACCTTTGGGGTGGAGCCTTGAACAAGGAAAACCAGGACCGCCCATGGAATTGCCATCACTGACTCGCCTGTTTTCCTTCGAACAAGAACTGCTGGAGGAGATCCGGAAGTCACCCACCCTTGAATTCGCCCCCGGAACGGTGATCCTGAGGGAGCAGGAATTCATCAAGGTGATCCCCCTGGTGCTGGAGGGATCCATCAAACTGCGCAAACAGGACCCCAACGGCCGGGAAATCGTGTTCTATCACATCGAACCCGGGGAGAGCTGCATCCTCTCCATCACCTCCTGCCTCAATGAAAAGGAGAGCCAGGCCGAGGCCATCATCGAAAAGAAGACCCGCATGCTGGTGGTGGAAGCAGAACGCGTTCGGACGTGGATGGACCTCTATCCCTCCTGGCGAAAGTTTGTGGTGAAGCTCTATTACCACCGGATGGCCGAAATGATGAAACTGGTGGACCTCCTCCTGTTCACAAGTGTGGATACCCGCCTGATCCGTCATCTGAAGGAGAAATCCAAAAACAACGTTCTGGAAAGCACCCACCAGCAGCTGGCCTCCGAACTGGGCACGGCCCGGGAGGTCATCTCCCGCCTGCTGAAGCAAATGGAGAAGGAAGGGGTCATTGCCATGGAGCGCGGTAAAATCAAAATAATCAAGCCTTTGTGACCTGAGTCACACTGCCCTGGATTCGTCTTGTTGTATATTTGGACTAAATCTAAATAACATCAAGATGAAAAACATGGGTATCACAGACAGATGGATCCGGATCGTCATCGGACTGGCCATCGTAGCAGCAGGCGTGTATTTTAAAAGCTGGTGGGGACTGGTGGGACTGGTTCCTCTGGGAACCGCCCTGATCCGGACCTGCCCCCTCTACCTTCCCTTTGGGTTGTCGACCCTTCGGAAGAAGTAGCACCAAAGAACGGAGAACTTCCCCGGGTTGTTGGGTTGAAGGGTTATCCAGGAAGGGAGGTTTTCCGTTCCCCCATTTGATATCATGACCGCACGCACCCCCGCCTCTTTGCAACCAACCAAACCATTTCAATCCCATGAAAAGAAGAACCATGCTCAAACAAGCCGTGGTGGGCGGCGCAACCCTGTTTTTCGTCCCTGCCCTGCTCTCGTCCTGTGAGGACGAAACCCCCGATCCGGACAACAACAACAACAACAATCCCGGAGACCCCCTGACCATCGATCTGGCAGACGGGAACTTCAGTCAGCTCGCCTCCCCGGGAGGTTCGGTCATTGTCAGCGGGATCATCGTGATCAACACGGGCGACGGATTTCTTGCCTGGACAGCAAGTGCACCCACCGGGATTGCACGGTTTCCTATGACCACGCTGCCGGCAACCTGCCCTGTCCACCACGGATCCATCTTCAGCCTCACCGGATCGGTCCTGAACGGACCGGCCGGCGGCCCTGGACAAATACAATGTGAGCCAGGACGGAGACATCCCCAACCATTAAAACTAACATTTGAAATCCCCATCATAAAAAAGCCGCTCCCGGAATTCGGGAGCGGCTTTTTTATCAGGACCTCGTCCCGGTGTCGCTACCTTTTGACGATCCGCTGCGTTCTTCTGCCCGTTGCCCTTTTCTATCACGGACAACACATACAAACCAGGTTTCAGATCGGTCAGATCCAGTTCCACCGTTTTCTTCCTTCGCCCGGAATCCGGACCACCTCGGCCCCGGTGAGGGAGTGCGGGAAAGGGTTTCCCATTTCCATTCCGGATTCCGCAAACAGCCGTTCCGAAGCCGGATTGGGCCAGACTTCCAGGCTCACGATTTTGGCAATTTTCCCACGGAAGTCGTACCAAAGATGTCGTGAAATCGGTGTTGTGCATAAAGTCCACCTCCAGATCACCAGCCGAAACAGTTGCACCGAGCGCCATGCATGATCCACCGGCGGTCATCGTACATTCCGTTGCCGTTGTGGTCGGAGTACAAATCGTTTGATAAGGCTTTCCCGACTTCCACCACCATGGTTCAGGTCGAGTCCTCCTCCACCGGATTCATCACCAGGGTGTCGAGGTAGGTCCCATCGTAGCATCGCGAACGTAGAGCGTCAGCATTTACCCGGCGTAGGGTCCCATTCGGAAAACCGGAACCCGCAGGCGGTGCTTCCAATCGATGTCGGTAAAGCTGGTGTTGTGAACAGAAGTTAAGAGTGTCGTCGCCATTGGCATCCTCGATTTCAAGACGCCATGCGTGGTCTGTGGGCGGTGCATCGTGGGAGCCGTTGTCGTTGTGATCCGTGAAAAAATCGACCCAGTACAGCCGACCCGGCGAGGCTCCCTCCAGCTCGACGGAAAAACTCTCCTGCACGGTTTCGCTTTCCCGGTCCACCACTTCCCCGGTGGCTGCATCAATCAGGGCGGCGTACATTTCCTGGCCCACGTGGGGCACCATGCCGGACAAATTCAGCACCACCTTGTGCTCCCATTCGATGTCCGTGAAATTTGTGTTGTGGGTAAACTCCACCACATAATTCGCCTGGGCCGATTCAATTTCCACCCGCCAGGCATGGTCAGCAGGGGGTGCATCATAACGGCCGTTTCCGTTGTGATCGGCAAAGAATTCGATCTCGTACTCATGCCCCTCCGATGCCGGTCACCTCGATGGTGAATTCCTGTTCGACGGTACGGAGCAGCCGAGCCACGTCCTCGCTTGCCTCCTTGTCATGGACCAGGACCCACAAATCCTGCCCCACATGGGGTGTCATCCCGTGGAAATTCAGGGTCAGGGACGCGGCCTCCAGCACGATGATTTCACCCGTCATGCCCAAACCTGCATGGGGATCGCACTAATAGGCATAGGTACCTGGAAGATCCGAACCTTGCAACTATGTTCCCACCCGGTGCCAGGGCTGTTGCCGAAGGAAGCGGGATTGGCGGGATAGGTCGTCTGGGTGCCGTTGACATTGTGATAACCTTCGGCGTTGGTCCAGACCACCTCATCTCCGGCCTGGATGGTGAGAGAGGAGGGTGTGAAGACGTTGTTGGTGACGGTGATCTCATGCACCGATTGCCCCGCAAGCCCGAAGCTGCAGAACAGCAGCAGGGCCGGAAACAGGGATTTGACCTTTCGAAGCGTAGATGTTGTTTTCATGTTGTTGATTTTATAGTTAACGATCTTTTTCTCCTTTATTAATGTAAAAGTAGACCCTGCGCCCATCGCTTCCCTGTAACCAGGATCACAAAACCTGGAGGAAGGGTGTTAATGAAATGTGAAAAGTGAAGTTTTCTACATGCTGATTTACAGCGTTTTGTGACCTCGGTCACAAAGCCTCCTTCCTCCCCTGGCCCCTACCTTTATTCGGACAAGACATGGACATGAAAAAAATCATACCACCCCTGGTTTTCGCCCTCCTCCCCCTGGCCTGTTCCTGGGACAACGAAGCGGAGTTGTATCCGTCGACCGGACAGGAATGCGATACCCTGCAGGTCGCCTATGCCACCCATGTGGCCCCCTTCTCGAGCTTCCTGCTTCTCCTGCCACAGCGAGACCAATGCGCCTGCGTTCGGCGGGAACCTCAGCCTGGAAACCTATGACGACGTCAGTGCCCGGGCCGACCGGATCCTCGGGGCGGTGCGGCACGAGGAGGGCTTCACCCCCATGCCCCAGGGCGGCGGCACCCTCACCGAGTGTGACATCCTGACCATCGAAGCCTGGATCAACCAGGGCAAACCCCAATAAACGAACCATGCGAACCATCTCCACACCTTTTTCTTCTGCGGCCATCCTGCTCTGCTCCCTGCTGTGGACGGCCACAGCCGTTCCGGTCCGGGCCCAGGATCTGGAATCGCTTCTGGAATCGCAGATGGAGGAAGAAACCATCCACACACGGGCCACCTTCAAATCGACCCGGATTCTCAACGGCCATTCCATCGAACGCATGCCGGAGGGACAGCTGGATTTCCGGATTTCGCACCGTTTCGGGAAGGTAAACGAGGGTGCCTATGAACTGTTCGGCCTCGATCAGGCCAACATCCACCTCAGCCTGGAATACGGGATCACCGACTGGCTCATGGCGGGGGTCGGCCGGGGGACCTTTGAAAAAACCGTGGACGGGTTTGTCAAATTCAGCCCCCTGAGGCAGTCCACCGGCAAACGGGTCTTTCCCGTCTCCGTTTCCTGGATGTCCGGAACCTATGTCAACGGTCTGCACTGGGCTGAACCGGAGCGGGAAAACCGGTTCCGGGACCGGATGGATTATGCCCACCAGCTGATGGTGGCGCGGAAATTCAATCCCCGGTTTTCCCTGCAGATCGCCCCTTCCTCTCTTCACCGAAACCTGGTGGCAACACCGTCCGATCCCAACGATCTCTTTGCCCTGGGAGCCGGTTCGCGGATCAAGCTGAGCCAGCGCACCACCCTCAACCTGGAATATTATTATCTCCTTCTCCCCGATCCCTCCGCGCTCTCTTCTCCGGTCCACAACCCGCTATCCATCGGGTTCGACATCGAAACGGGGGGCCACGTCTTCCAGCTCATTCTGACAAATTCCCTGGCCATGCGTGAAAACGGGTTCCTGGGAAGCACGGCCGGAACCTGGCGGAACGGGGACATTCACATCGGTTTCAACATCTCCCGGGTCTTCCAGTTGAAAAAAGAGGAACTCCCGGAATAACACCCATCCAACCATGAAAAAAACCATCCGATTCATCGTTCTGCTGGCCCTTGTCCTTCCGTTGCAGGTCCGGGCCCAGGGAAAGTACCTCACCAACGAAGGGAAAATCCGGTTCTACTCCCACACCGCCATCGAAGACATTGCCGCCGACAACGCGGAGGTAGCGGCCGTGATCGACAGCAAAACCGGCGATGTGGCCGTCATTGTTAAAATGAAATCCTTCCATTTCGAAAAAAGTCTGATGGAGGAACATTTCAATGAAAACTACGTGGAATCGGACACCTATCCAAAGGCCACCTTCAACGGAACCATCGTCAACAACACAGCGGTGGACTACGGCACGCCCGGGACCTATGCAGTCACAGTGGAAGGAAAGATGAGCATCCACAACACCGTCAAAACGGTCCGGACGGAAGGAACCGTCACCGTTTCCGGTTCGGGCATCCGGGCCCACACGGGGTTTCTCCTGAACCCGGAGGACTACGGCATCACCATTCCCCGGGTGGTCCGGAAGAACCTGGCCGAAAACATGGAGATAACGGTCGAACTGGACTGCAAGCCCCTGTAAAGGGCCGTGTCCGGCCTCCCTACAGTTTGGGCTCCCAACCCGGTTCGTAGTCCCGGGTCCAGTATTTCTGCATGATTTTGTAGTCCATGATCCGCCCGGTTTCCGGATCCACCTCCAGGGACTGTCCGGTCCGGTAGGCGATGTTGGCCAGGTGGTTCAGGTGGGAACTTTTCACCGCTTCGGGCAGGGTGGAGTTCGGTTTGGCTTTTCCCCGCACCGTTTCGATGAAGTTGGCGATGTGCTTCGTGGTGATCCCGCCACCGCCTCCGAATCCGGTCGTGACGCTCACACTGTCCTCCTTCTCGGACCGGATCTCCTCCCCCTTCAGGTTGAAAATCTGGAGTCCGTTCCGGCTGATGACCCGCCGTTCCCTCGGTGCCGTAGGCGATGTTCCCCGGTCGGTTCCATAGCTGCTGAACCCGGTCCGGCTCTTCCCGTCCCAGCGGATGCTTTCCCGCCCGGATACTGAAGGGTCACATCCATAGTGTCGTACATGGTCCAGTCGTCGTCGGTGTAATAATACTTGCCCGCATTGCAGAACACCGATTCGGGATGACCCACCTGCAGGATCCAGCGGGCCACGTCAAATTCGTGGGTGGCGTTGTTGCCGGTCTCCCCGGTGCCCCAATCCCAGAACCAGTGCCAGTTGTAGTCCACCAGGTTGTCCCGGAAATCGGTCCGCCGGGCAGTCCCTGAAACGGGTCCCAGTCGAACCCGTCCGGGGCGGGAACCACCTTCCCTTTGCCGATGCCCGTCCGGGCGTTGGTGTAATGGGCGAGCACGCTGGTGGATCTCCCCGATGAGTCCGTCGTGGAGCTCCTTCACCACCTTGCGGGCCGTATCCTGGGAACTGCTGGGTTTCCCATGAAAACCACCCGGTCGTACTTCTTCTGAAGAAATCGAGGAACAATTCCCCTTCCCGGGGATTGTGCGTCAGCGGTTTTCCACATACACGTGTTTGCCCGCCTCCAGGACCTGGTAGGACATGGGGGCATGCCACGTGATCCAGGAACAAGCGCAAAGGCCGCATCGATGGCGGGATCGGCCGTCTCCGGTAGTCGTTGATGGCGGGGGCTGGTGCCCCATCACCTCCTTCGGGAAGCGGCGTAGGTTTCGCGCCGATCCCGGATACCGTCACAGACTTTGGCCACATGAAGATGATCCTTGAGGTCGCCGTAGGATTCCCGCAAGGCCTGGGCTCTGCGAAGGCAACCCACGACTGATGTTCATCCGGTCGTTGGCTCCCAGGATCCGGCGGTAGCTTTGGCGGTGACCAGGGCGGCGCCAGCCGATTCCGGCGGCGATTGCACCGGTTTTCTTCAAAAATCTCTTCGTTGCTGATTGTGCATGACGTTGGTTTGGTTGGTGGTTTGGTTCCGTGAACGATAACGGAGTACAATTTCGCAAGCATCCGGGACTTTACAAAGCCCCCCGCAAAAAAAGTGCACATGGGGTTTTTGCACGGAAAAACATCCTATCTTCAAATCCACTCCATGTTCATCAAACAAAACCCAATGAAACCCACCTCATTTCTGTTCCTTCTGGCAGCCCTGGTTTCCGCCTGCAACCCAACATCCTCCGGGGATACGGAATCGACTCTTCCCTCCATACCGTCCGGACCTTACCTTGGTCAGACACCCCCCGACAGCCTCCCGGCGTTGTTTGCGCCCGGCATCGTTTCCACGGGCATGTTCACCCGGGATGTGGCCATCTCCCACGACGGGAAGGAAATTTTTTTCTGTGTGGCCATCGGAAATTACACCTATTCCACCATTCTTTGTTGCAAGGAGGAAGGAGGCCGGTGGACCGGTCCGGAAATCGTGCCCTTTTCCGGGGGACCCGGGGTCATGGATTTTGAACCGGCCTTTTCCCCCGACGGTTCCCGGCTCTATTTTTTGTCAACCCGGCCCGATGGCGACGAAGAACCCGGCGACCAGGACATCTGGTACGTGGAGCGCTCCGCGACCGGGTGGGGCGAACCCAAAAACCTGGGGGCCCCGGTGAACACCGACGACGGGGAATTCTTCCCGTCCTTCACCCGGGACGGCACCCTGTATTTCACACGGGGCAGCGCCATCAACCAGATTTACCGGAGCCGTCTGGAGAACGGAACCTACCAGGAACCCGAATTGCTTCCCGGGCAGGTCAACTGCGGCACCAACCGCTTCAATGCCTTCGTTTCCCCGGCGGAAGACTACATCATCGTCCCCGCGATGGGCCGGGCCGATACCTACGACGGGGTGGATTACTACATCGTCTTCCGGGATCCCTCCGACCGCTGGTCGGAACCCGTGAACATGGGTCCACTCGTCAACGCCGACAACGTCCGCGGATGGTCCCCCAACGTTTCGCCGGATGGAAAATATTTCTTTTTCATGGCCACCCGAACCCGGGAAATGGACGTTCCGGACTGGAATTACGAAGGCCTGCGAGACCTGTACAACGCCCCCCAGAACGGGAACGCCGATATTTTCTGGGTCGATGCCTCCTTCATCGATGCCCTCCGCAAGCAGGCCGTCTTCCCCACTCCCTAGCCACCCCTTCCTTCCCGCACCGCCACGACCGAATTCCGTCAACGCTTCCCGGCCCCCGACCCCAGCGCCGCTCCCAGGGGGCCCGGGAGGCGGACGAAACGGCCTGGCATTTTTTGCGAAGCAAACAAGCACGCCGTGAGAACGCTTCCCGGCCCCCGGAACCCCGCTATTCGTAGTGCAACGCAACGGCCGGATTCGTCCGCGCCGCTTTCAGCGACGTCGCCGTCACCGTCACCAGCGCGATCACCACCGACAGCAAGGCCGAGGCCAGAAACAACACCGGCTGGAACCCCACATTGTAGGGGAAATCCCGCAGCCAGTCCTGCATCATGAAATAGGCCACCGGCATGGCGATCAGGATGGAAACCCCCACCGCCACCGCCACTCCTTTGGAGATCACGGCCACCACGCTTCGTTCCGAGGCGCCCATCACTTTCCGGATGCCGATCTCCCGGATCCGCTTCTGGGAATTGTAGAGGGTGAGGCCGAACAGGCCCAGGGAGGCAATGAAGACCGCCAGGATGGAAAAAATCAGGGTGATGACCCCCGTCCGTCGCTCTTCCGCGTAGTATTTGCTCAGCTGTTCGTCCAGAAAGAAAAATTGGAGGGGCTCGTCGTTGGTGAAATCTTCCCACACCTCCTGCACATGGGCCAGGGCGGCCTGCCGGTTCTCCGGACCTTCGGCCAGGTGGAGGGCCACATAGCCGTGCCAGTCCCACGATGCCGGCTTCAGCCGGATGATCTGGGGTGCGATTTCCTCTTTCAGGCTGGAGAAATGGTGGTCCTTGACCACCCCGATCACCCGCAGCTCGTTTTGTTGCGCAGAAATCGCCCTCGTCGTTGAAATCCAGCAGGATGGTGTTCAGGGGATCTTCCAGATTGTACTTCCGGACCGCCGATTCGTTGATCAGGCAGGCCGAGGAGTCGCCCGGAAGGACCGCGACAGGAAGCGGCTGTCCGGGGTGGCCAGCTCGAATCCGTAGGTTTCTGGAAATCCTCATCCACATAAAACACAAACAGCATGGCACTTTCCTCCATGGCCCTCCCTTTGATGGGGTAGGTGCTGTTGCTGTTGGTGGCGCTTAGGTAGGCGGTGAATTGGAAGCCTCCAGGATAGCGGCGTGATCAGTGAGCTCGCTCATGAAGGCCGGAATCTGCCCGGCCCTGGGGATGGAAGCGTTCCAGCACCAGCATGTTGTCTTTCGGGAATCCCAACCTTGTGGGTCATGAAGCGAAACTGCCAGAAAATCACCAGGGAGGGTGCCGGCGATGATGATCATGGAGATGGAAAACTGGACGATCACGAGCAGATTGCGCAGAAGGTGGTCCCGTTGGAGGTGCTGCCCTTGCCCTTCAGGGCGGAGATGGGTTGAAGGAGGCCAGGACAAAGGCCCGGATGGCACCGCTGAGCAGCCCCACCAGGATGGCCAGGACCACAAGGAAGGGATCATGTGCCAACGGAACACATCCGACATCTCCAGATCCATGCCCACCAGGTTGTTGAAGGCTTGCAGCAGCAGGCTCACCAGCGTAGGTGCAAGCACGAGCGACGGGAGCCCCCAGGAACACACTCTCCACAAGGAATTGCTGGATCAGGAGCTTTCGTCCCGAGCCCATGACTTTGCGCAGGCTCACCTCCTTGGCCCGGCTCAGGGAACGGGCGGTGCTCAGGTTCATGAAGTTGATGGAGGCGATCACCAGGATGAAAAAGGCAATGACCCCGAAAATGACCAGGTAGGTCCGGTTGCCCGTGGGCCGGTACCCGAGTTCGTTGGGCAGGTCCATGTCCTGGTCGAGGTGGATGCTGAGCATGGGCTGGAGGTACATGCCGTACTCCCCGCCCCGCTTCCTGGAATTCCTCGGGAGAGATCCCCATGATCATTTTCAGCTGGGGACGGATGCCTCGAAGAGCACCTCGTTGATTTTCCCTTCCAGCTCTTCCTCGGAGATGCCCGGGCTGACCAGAAAATAGGTCATCATCCAGTTGTTGAACCAGAAATCGGTGCGGCTGCGCCCGTCGGTGCAGTAAGAGGCGATGAAATCGTACCGGAAATGCGAATTCCGCGGGGCATCCTGCACGATGCCCGTCACCCGGTACAGGCTCGATTCATCGTTCATGGCCAGGGTTTTCCCATGGCATCTCCCTCGGAGAAAATACTGCCAGACCTTGGATTCGCTCAGCAGGATGGTGTTGGGTTCGGTGAGGCAGGTGGACGGATTCCCTTCCAGCAAATCGAGGCTGAACACCCGGAAAAAACTGGAGTCGGCCAGCATGACGGCCTCCTCCAGGAATTTCTGCTCGGGGTCGGCCCACATGAGCTGGTTCCCCCAGAAATCGAACCGGCAAAACTCCTCGATTTCGGGCAACTCCTGGGCAAAGGTGGGACCGGACACCGGACTGTTCCAGGCCCCGGTGAATTCCTCCCCGGCCATTTTGCCCCGGATGTACAGGCGGTAGATGTCTTCCGACCGGTTGTAAAACCGGTCATAGCCCAGTTCGCTGACGATGTACAGAATGATGAAAATGGCACTGGCGAGACCGATGGTGAGACCGGCGATGTTGATGGCGTTGAAGGCCCGGTTCCTGGTCAGGTTGCGAAGGGTGACCCGGATGAAATTTTTCCACATGAATTTGATCTTTTCCGGACCAAATCACATATTGTGCCACTGATTACTTTTATCTGTTTATCTGGTAGTTATCTCATATCCCCGAACGCGGAAGAGTCCGAAACCGGACAGGGGTGTACGATCCCGGACGGAGGAGGCAGGCGGTCAATGGTTGTTGAAACCCTTGCGTTCCATGGATCCCCAGGTGTTGCGGTTCATTATCTTGTCCAGGTTGCCTTTCACGTTCATGAGCATCACCAGGGGATGGTAGAACAGCGGCTCCAGAAACGCCGTCCCGATCAGTTTGAGCACGTCGCGCCGTTTCTCATACTTGTGGAAGGTGAGTTCTTCGAAGAGAACGGACCAGATCGACAACGACACGGCAAAGAAATAGACAAAACCCAGGAGCAGCAGGAAGAACGGCCAGTTCAGACGTCCGGTGATGGCCAGGAAAGCAAACCACAGGAGGCCCAGGAACTCCAGGATGGGCGCGAGGTATTCAAAAAACAGCCAGTAGGGGTAGCCCAGCAGCCCCAGCTTGCCATATTTGCGATTGAGAAAAAGTTTCCGGTGGGTGTACAGCGTTTCCATGGTGCCCCGGGTCCACCGGCTTCGCTGGCGGGCCAATACCTTCATGGTGGTGGGCACCTCGGTCCAGCAGAGGGGATCGGGGATGTAGACCACATCGTATTTCAACCCGTGATCGGCCATGTAACGCCGGATCCGGACCACCAGTTCCATGTCCTCGCCCACGGTGTTCGTATGGTACCCGCCGGCGTTGATCACGATGTTCCGGTCGAACATGCCAAGCGCCCCGGAAATCAGCAACAGGCCGTCCAGTTCGCTCCAGGCCATCCGCCCCATGAGGAAGGCCCGGGTGTACTCCATGACCTGGGCACGGGGCAGGAATTTCTCCGGCAAATGCACCTCGGTGATGTGGCCTCCCTCGATTTTGCAGGAATTGGCGATCCGGATCACCCCGCCCGTGCCGATGACCTTGCGGTCCTTGGCTTCCATGAAAGGTTTCACCATTTTGAGCAGGGCATCGGGTTCCATGATCGAATCCACGTCGATGCACACCACCAGATCGTTCCGGCTCACGTTGAGTCCGGCATTGAGGGAGTCGGCCTTCCCGCCGTTCACCTTGTCGATGACCGTCAGCTTTTTGAAGGAACGGTTTTTGGATTTGTAGACGCCCCGGATCCGTTCACAGGAAATGTGGTAGTCGAAATAGTAGTTCACCCGCTCCAAATCGTAGCTTTCCACCATTTTTTTCAGGGTGTCGTCCTTGCTGCCGTCGTTGACGATGATCACTTCATAGTCGTTGTAATAAAGCGAAAGCAGGGTGCGGATGTTGTCCACGACCGTCTTGCTTTCGTTGAAGGCCGGGGCGATCACCGAAATGGAGGGAGCCAGGGGGGAGGAAACGATGGAGTTGTAATCCACGTAGCTGTTCTTGCGCAGGTATTTTCGAAGGGCCACGGCCGAGAACACGGTCAGTACCAGGTAAGTGGTAAAGATCAACACCGTGACGATGAAAATCACGTTTTCAAGCAAAAACCGAAGGACCGAGAGAAAGGTTTCCATAGTCAATTGATGCGTCCGTCCAGCACGTGCCGGATGATGATCTGGTAGTTTCTGTATTCGGAACCGGATTTCATGAGCTTCACCAGGAGGGAAACACCCGGTTCCCCGGCATTTTCGATGGCCTTTGTCGCCCGGATCTGCAACTGCACATCCTCCTCGGTGTCAAGAACCGATTTCAAAAAGGGAAAATAGGCCGCGCCCGACATCCGGGTGAAGGCCTGAAGAATCTCCAGCTTGTTTTCCTTGGTTTCGTCATAGAACCTATCCTTCATCGCATCCCGGGATTCTTCCAAAAGAAGGGCCCCGCTGATCGGTAGGCCATGAGCCGGACGGCGTCGTTGGGGTGAGAGAACATCCACCGCACCTTTTCCCCCGATTCCTTTTGCTGAAACGAGGCTGTCATTTCCAGGGCAAACAGCACCGCATCGTTGTCCGACCCGAACACTGGGAAAAGTCGGGAACAGAAGATTGTGCTGAACCAGCAGTTCCTGGAAGCGTCACCTGCTTACAGCCAGGGGTTTTCCGGAAGTGGTGGAGAAATTCATCGCGGGATTTTCTTCCGATAAACGCACCAAAGCGATCTGTGCTTCCATCCGCACGATCTCATTTCCCTTGTTCACAAAAGGAGAGGATCTTTCCGTCGATTCCCGGATGTCCATGTGGGCAAGCTCCCGGATACCCTTTACGTTTTCATGCCATTTCCGGCTGTGCAGCTTCGTCAACGTTCTTCTTCAACCCGAGCGACAGATACAATTCCTTGATATCCTCGCGAATCTCTCCCTTCAGGTTGATGCTCAGGTCGATCATCTCATTGATCAGCAACTGGCGGTTGAAGGGACTCGACGCAATGCTCCCCAGTTCTTTCCGGGCACGCTCGCGGTTTCCTTCCTCAAAAGAAAATCCATGAGCTTTTGCTGGTATTCCTCCCGGAGATACAGGGTGGTTTCCCTCACCCGGTCGAGTCGTCTCCGGTTCAACAGGATGATGATCAGCAGGACGATGAGGGTGAAAGATGCAATACAGGGTGATGATGTACAGAATGCTGACAAACAGCACCGAACGATCGGTGTGGGTCAGGATGTAATCCCGGTACCGTCCGATCCGGTGCCGTCCGCCGCCCGCAGCCGGCGAGAATCCGATGTTCAGAAGCAGGGCGTTCATTTTGCTAGGCGAATATGCACACCGGCGTTCACATCGAACCGGTTCCGTGAAAGTGGCGGTCGTATTCCTCCCGGGAATACCCTGCATAAACCTGGAACCGGAACGTCGGACAGGCGTTTTGAAAACCCCGCCCGGAGGGGGGGCATTCAGACGGTCCAGGTCGATTCCGGGAATAGGGTTCGTCGGGCGCCGTCCATATCCGGCTGCCAGAGAAACAAATCGTGCCGTCCCGAAGTACCTGCGCCCGGTGAGCACCCAGGGAAGTGGAAGGACCGTATCCTTTGAGTACAGGTACGACCGGAGGAAAGCCAGGAATTCCCCCGGTAAGTTTCCAGGAGACCGTGGGGAACACAAGGCCTGGTCCCGGGGCATAGAACCGGAATCCGCCCGACACGCCCAAAATTCCGGGGCAGGGACTGCCAGTATTCCGCACCGCCGAGGTGGCGGGAAACAGGTTCAACGGATCGGCCGGAGAAAATCCATAGGCCGCACTTAGGCATAACTTACCCTCCCAGGCGGAACAGGCCTGCGGGTTGGCCTGCGTCGGTGTCCGTTCCGGAAGCTCCTGGCAGCATTCCATAGCTGGCATAGGGTATCAGGACGGCCCTTCCGGCCGGTATCAGAATCCCGGCGCTCACCATGTGCCAGTTCCGCAGGTACGGTTGTTCAAAATGGTCGTATCCATAGGTGACCATCAGCTCCACCGCGTCTTCCTCCCCGGGCAGCCGTCGGAACAAATCCAACTTTTCCTGTACGTCCGTCCGTGTGGAATCCAGGGCCAGGGCTCCCTGCGCATATCTCTCCAGCAACCGGGCATCTCCCTGCCAGTAGGCCAGGTCCACCCCCAGCAGCCAGGCGTCCAACAGAGCCGAATCCCGGGCCATGACCCGGTCCACATAGGACCAGGCGGAATCGAACTGCGATTCCCAGCCGTGGATGCGCCCCAGGTAGAGGGCCACGTCGTGGTAATCCGGGTATTCTGCCAGCAAAGCTTTCCCCTCGTCGAGGGCCTGCTCCCGGTTTCCGTCCCGGGCCTGGTCGCGGACCATGCGAAACCGTTCATCGGGGTCGCCCCCGCCCAGTACGGCCTCCTGTCCGGAAACCCCGGCACCGGACCCGAAAAGAAGGATCAGAAGACCCAATTGAAGCAACCTGGTTTTCATTCAGAAAGGCATGGATTCATGGATCATGGACACGAGTTTGTCCAGGTCCAGGGGTTTGGTAAGATAGCCGGTGGCGCCCAGTTCCCGTGCGTGGTCCTGGGTTTCCTTCAGGTTGATGCCCGAGATGATGATGACCGGCATGCTGGCATCGACATGTTCCTTGACATGACGCACCAATTCGAGCCCTTTGGTAAAGGGCATGTTGATGTCCGTGATGAGAACATCCACTTTCTGCTCGCCAAGAATGCCGATTCCCTCCATCCCGTCCTTTGCCTTGTACACGTAAAATCCGGCCTTCTTCAGTGCATATTCCACTGTCCGAAGCGTCATGGGGTTGTCCTCGCAAACCAGAACGTTGATCATGATATCCTCTGAGGTTGTTTGGATTAACGTTTGATGATCCGGTGTATCGATTCCCGGGTCCCCTCCTGAACCCGGAACAAATAGAGTCCGGACTGCGCCACCGCCAGATCGATCCAGGTGTCCGTGCCGGTCAGCTCGAAGGTCCACAATTCCCTTCCCGTCATGTCCGTCACGCTCACCCGGCCCTCACCGCTGAAATCCGGAACGTGCACGCAAAACTGCCCGACGCCCGGATTCGGGTACACCATTGCTTTGACCAATGCATCCGGTTCCGTCACATCCAGAGGAAATTGCACCCGGATGCAAACCGGCACCAGGGTGGATTGATCCATGCCATCGTCCAGGTAATAGAAGAACTCATCCTCGCCCCGGAATCCGTCGGCGGGAACATAGTGCAGAGCCCCGCCCGGATGCAGGGCCAGCTGTCCCGACGAGGTTCCGCTCCCGAAGGCCAGAGAGACCACCATGTCATTTCCGTCCGGATCCATGTCATTGGCCAGGACGCCCTGTCCGGCATCCAGGTCAAGAACCGTTCCGGGCCAGATCTCAAAGGTGTCGGCCCGTCCCACCGGAGGCGAATTGAAGAGAGGGAGCCCTTGCCGGAGGATGTGGAAGGAAAGCTTTTTGCTTTCCAGCGGGGGATCGTCCCGGAGCTTTGTCCAGTCCCACCCCGGCCACAGGTAGCGCTCTGTCTGGTAAAGCTCCCCGTCCAGGGCCAGGGTCAGAGCGATGCCGTCGGTGACGGTGTCGCGCCGTTCCACCACCGGTTCCCCGGCCTCGAGATGAGACATGTGGTACAGCACCCGGTTCTGGGTGGGCGAGTAGACATTGAGCAGGGTCCATGGGATCCGGACCTCCAGGCTGTCCCGGTACAGGGATACCCCGTCCAGAAAGCTGCGGGGATCATCGCCATCCGACTGGTCGAGGCGGCCGACGAGCTGGTACCGGTTGTAGAAATTGTCGGTTTTCCAACGCACCGGGTTCCATTTCCCGGCATCGCTGGCCAGAGGAACCACCGTGTCGACGGGGATTCCCCCGCTCAGATCGAAGATGTCGTAGGAAGGGATGACGAACAGATCGGCATGATCGGCTCCCAGGGGAATCGACAGGGCGAATTCGGCCCGGAGGGTGCCGCTCCCCGTGGTCAGGGAGGTTCCGTTTGGGAGACGCGATTCGCCCAGCTGGTCCCGGAAGGTATCAAAGGCGATCCAGACCGTGTCCCGGTCGTAATCCTCCAGGGGAAACCAGGCCCGCACCCGCAGAAACGCATAATCCGGAATCAGCCCAATCCCGGTGAGGGTCTGCCCGGGAAAATCCCCCACCCGGCTCACGGCCCCCGGCCGGGAATCGAACCGGAGGATGCCGAAATTTTGTTCGGGAGAGGCAATGTTGTGCCACAGATGCCGGTAGGTGGCATCGGACAAAGCGTTGGTGATCCAGGTCTGCTTGAACCATTCGTCGAACAGGGAAAACTGGATCCCTCCGGCGCAACCGGCCTCCCGGATGTTCTCCAGCATCCGCAGCGCTGCCTCCCCCTGCTCTTCCTCCGACATTCCGCCGTGGTTCATGCCCGAGGGAGCTTCGTGGGCGCTTCCCCAGCTGGAGGGCACCCCGAATTCGGCGATCAACAGGGGCATGCCCCCGTAGTGGGCCTTGAGGGCTTTCAGGTATCCCAGGTAGCTGTTGGGACCCACGGCATCGCTTTCCGAGCCGTAGTCCGGGTCGTGGACGATGAAATCGGGGTAATAGGGATAGGCGTGGTAGCTGATAAAGCCGCCGCCCGATGATTCGGAGAAAACAAGTTTCGACAAATCGACCTGTTCCTTGTCCTCCGTGCTGTTCACCAGCAGGGCCTCGGTGGGGTGGTCGATGGGATCCAGGGTGGGCCAGCTGGAAAAGCCCACCGGCCGAACTTCCCCGTACCGATCCTGCTCGGTGTCCACGATGTGGTCGAGCATCCGGGCGATCCAGAGTTCGGCTGGATCCCCGTCGGGTACGGAAAGATGGATTCCTTCCAGGGTCCGGTCGAGGGGGTGGAGGGCATTGGTGGCGGCAATTTCGTTGGGAAACACTTCCCTTCCTGCCAGATAAGCGAGCACCCAGGAAGAGACATCCTCGGCGTATGCTCCGGAGGCCTTGCCGGGCTGGGGGTCCACCGTGGCATCGCCGTGCACCGCCCGCACCACCTTCCGGATTTCCGTCATGAACTCAAAGCTGTAGTCGTACAGGTCCTCGGAGCCGGTCTCCTCGTCGAGCCAGATTCCCTGCACCAGAAACAGCGGGGCCCCGGGATGGGCCCGGTTGTAAGTCGCCAGCTCTTCGTAAAAGTGCGGGTAATGCAGGGTGTATACCCGGAGGGTGTTGTAGCCCGCCTCCCGGATCAGGGAGAACCACCGCCGGTACTGTTCCCGGGTGGCCGCCAGCTCCCCGGGTTGGGTGCCCGGAACGGCCACGCCCAGATTGATCCCTTTGACAAACAAGGGCACGTATTCCCGGCCGTTCCAAACCGCAAAACGATCCTCCAGGGTCCGGAAGGGCCCTGTGTGTTCAGCCTCGGTCTGGAGGGGGAGATTCACCTGGCAAAGACCCTGGGAAACGGCCCATGCCAACAGTGCGACGGCAAGAGTTCCGCGCTTCTTTTTCATTTCGGGATCAGGGAATGTCCATCACTTTTCTCATACAAAAGTAACAAATCCTCCCACATGAAGGTTTACACCCTCCAGAAAAAGCAATTCATCCCCCTGACAGTTAGCCGGGTCGGGCCGTCTTGCCCTGCAACGGCACCGGCTCACTCATAGTGAAGCGCCACGGCCGGATTGGTCCGGGCGGCCCGGAGCGACGTCACGGTCACCGTAACCAGGGCAATCACAACAGCCAGAAGGGCCGCCGAAAGGAACAAGGCGGGCTGAAACCCCACGTTGTACGGAAAGCCCCGGAGCCAGTCCTGCATCATGAAATAGGCGGCCGGCAGGGCGATGACAATGGACACACCCACGGCAAGGATCACGCTCTTCGAAATAACCCGCACCACATGGCCTTCCGTGCCGCCGAGGACCTTGCGGATCCCGATCTCCCGGATCCGCTTCTGGGAATTGTACAGGGTGAGACCGAAAAGACCCAGCGAGGCAATGAACACGGCCAGAACGGAAAAAATCAGGGTCACGGTTCCCGTGCGTTTCTCCTCGGCGTAGTATCCGTCCAGCTCCTCGTCCAGGAAAAAGTATTTGAAGGGCTCGTCGTTGGTGAACGCCTCCCAGGTCTTCTCCAGGTGGGCGAGTCCGGCCGAAACATTCTCCCGCCCCGGCGCCAGACGGACCGTCAGGTACCCGGCCCATCCCCATTGCTGGGGTTTGAGAATGGCGATCTGGGGCGCCACGGTTGCCTTCAGGGTGAGGAAATGGTAATCCTTCATCACCCCGACGATCCGCAATTCCTTGTAATCGTCGGCCTGGTCGCCCTGGCTCCAGAGAATGGACTGGTTCAGGGGATCCTCCAGGTTGTAATTCCGCACCGCCGCCTCGTTCACCAGGCAGGCCAGGGAATCGGAGGCAAACTCCCTGGAGAAATACCGGCTGCCGGGGTCGGCCAGCTCGAACCGGTAGGTTTTCATGAAGTCCTCATCGGTCCAGAAGGTATGGAAAAGAACCGCCTCGTCCCGGGGCCTTCCTTTGATGGCGTAGGCATTGTTGTTGTTGGGAGCCCCCAGATAAGCCGTGGAATTGGTGGCCGAAAGGATGGCCGGGTTTTTGGTCAGCTCCTCCTTGAAACTCTGGATCTCGTGCCACTGGCCCAGGGGATGGATCCGGTCCATGACCACCAGCTGCTCCTTGTCGAACCCCAGGTCCTTGTGCGTCATGAAACGGAATTGCCAGTAAATGACCAGGGTTCCGGCTATGATGATGATGGAGGCGGCAAACTGGACGATCACCAGGGCGTTCCGCAGAAAGGTGGTTCCGTTGCTTGCGCTTCCCTTTCCCTTCAACGCGTAAATGGGTTTGAAGGAGGCCAGCACAAAGGAGGGATAGCTGCCGCTCAGCAGCCCCACAAGGATGGCCAGAAGCAGAAAGGAAGGAATCATGTACCAGCGGAACACATCGCCCAGCGACAAGGATAGACCCACCAGGTTGTTGAAGGGCCGGAGAAGCACCAGAACCAGCACCAGGGCGATGGCCAGGGACATCAGGCTCAGAACGACGCTTTCAAACAGGAACTGCCAGATCAGGTACTTCCGGTCGGAACCCACCACCTTTCGAAGGCTCACCTCCTTGGCCCGGCTCAGCGAACGGGCGGTGCTCAGGTTCATGAAATTGATGGAGGCGATCACCAGCACGAAAAAGGCAATGACCCCGAAAATGACCAGGTAGGTCCGGTTTCCGTTGGGCCGGTAGATGACATCCCCCGGCACGTCGACGTGGGTGTCGAGGTGGACCTTTTTCAGGGCCTGGGGATGGTAGCCGTAGCGGCCGCCCTGCTCCAGGAACTCTTCCGGGGTGATGCCCATGAATTGCATGAGTCCTTCGCGGATGTGCTCGATCATCACTGCCTGGAGCTTGTCGTCCAGCAGGTCCATGTCCGTTCCCGGTCGGATCAGGAGATAGCATTGCATGTGGTTGTTGAACCAGTCGGGCCGGCGGCTCGAATCCCAGCTGGAATAGGAACAGATGAAATCGTAATTGAAGTGGGAGGTACGCGGGGCATCCTCCACCACCCCGGTGACGGTATAGAGGGTGGAATCGTTGTTCATGGCGATGGATTTCCCCAGGGGATCCCCTCCGGGAAAATACTGGACCACCTTGGATTCGGACAGGAGGATGGAATTGGGCTCGTCGAGACAGGTGGCCGGGTCCCCCTGGAGCAACCGGATGGTGAACACCTCAAAAAACGTGGAATCGACGTAGAGCAGATGCCCTTCCAGGAATTTGTGCTCGGGCTCCGACCACATGAGCTGGTTGTTGGAGGCATCGAAGCGGCAGAAATTCTCCACCTCGGGGATTTCTTCCCCAAAGGTGGGGCCGGCGATGGGACTCACCCAGGCGCCCTTGAATTCTTCCCCGGCGATTTTCCCGTCCAGGTAGAGACGGACGATGTCCCGGCTGCGTTCGTGAAACCGGTCGAAGCTGCTTTCACTGACAATGTACAGGATGATGAAGATGGCGCAGGCGAGGCCGATGGCCAGACCCGCGATATTGATGGCATTGAAGGCTTTGTTTTTCCGGATGCTGCGCAGGCTGACCCGAAGAAAATTTTTCCACATGGGTTCTAGTTTTTGTTCCGGTTGGTTTCTCCCGGAGGTTGTTTCGCCAATTCGGCAATGCATGCCCGTGTACGTTTCCGTACACTGGAATTCTTCCCGCCAAAGAAATATCTTTGGGTTTTGTGAACAGACGAACGGACCCCCCGTTTTGTTACTGTCGAACCAGGAGAAAAAACTGATTCCATGAACCATTCCATCCTCAACCGCCGCGATTTCATGCGACTGTCGGCCGCCGCAGCCGCCGGTTTGGCCATCGCCCCGGGCTTCTCCATGAGCCTGGACCAACTGCCCGCCCCCATGACCCGCACCCTGGGCAAAACCGGCTTTCAGGCCACCACCCTGGGCCTGGGGGGCCAGGCTTCCCTGCAATGGACCCCGCCGGGCATGGACCCGGTGTCCATCATCCTGAAAGCCTTCCGGATGGGGATCAATTACTACGACACCTCCAACCTGTACGGCGACAGCCAGAAACACTTCGGGGCTGCCTTCCGGAAGCTGAACCTGGTCCCTGGACAGGCCGGATACGATGCGGACCTCCGGGGCTCCATCTTCCTGACCACCAAGACCCACCTTCGATGGGGCAAGGGTGGCTGGCCGGAACGGGAACGGGTGAGCAACTGGACCCAACGCGACCACGGCCAGGGGGCGGTGGCGGATCTCAAGGCCTCCCTTTCCCTGATGTTCGGAGACGGCAAGGGAACTACCCGGAGGGAGCCTATGTGGACATGGTCCTACCCACAACCTCAACCATGTGGAGGAAGTGGATGCGCTTTACGAAGGACTGGAGACGCCGCTGGATCCGGAGGGCAACTTCGGTGCTCTGGTGGCCCTGCGGGATTATCGCGACGGAACCAACCTTACCGGCCTGAATCCCAAGCAGGAAAAGCTGCTTCGTCACATCGGCTTTTCGGGACACATCAACTCTCCGGTGATGATGCAGATGATCCAACGCGACCGGTGGGACATCCTGGATGCCATGCTGGTGGCCATCAACGCCAACGACAAACGGTACCCGAGCCACCAGTTCAATGTCATTCCCGTGGCCCGGGCCCGGAACCTGGGCATCATCGGCATGAAAGTCTTTGCCGACGGGGCCATGTACAGCAAATATGCCGACTGGACCCGCGACCACGAAGGCGTGGTGCGCACGGTGGGCACCCCCGAATTGCCCAGCAAACCCCTCATCGAGTACGCCCTCACCACCCCGGGCATCCACACGGCCATCATCGGCATCGGGCAGATCTCCGACGATCCCCTGAAATGCCAGCTGGTCCAGAATTATTACGCGGCGCAGGTGGAACCCGAAAGCCTGTCGGCCGACAAGCGCAGGGAGATCGAGAAAGGAGCCGGCCTGGCCAAGGAGGGAAAAACCAACTACTACCAGCTTCCCTTCCGGGGGCTCACCCCGCCGGAGAACATCCGGACCGGCGGCTGGCAGCAGGTGGAGCTATCCTGGGACAGCGCCCTGGCCGCGACGGCCCCCCTGTTGCATTACGAAGTGTACCGGGAGGACCAGCGGATCGGGGTGGTTCCCCACCAGCCCCAGGTCACCCGGGAACCCTTCCGGTTCCAGGACACGGTCCGGGGGCAATGGTACAGCCTGGTGGCGGTGGACCAGTATGGAAACCGGGCGGAAAGCGACCGGATCGAGCCGGTCTGACCCTTACCCCAGGTCCCGGATCAGGAGCTCGATGTTCTGCACTCCGCGCTGTTCGAGGATGAGCTCCTTGTTGATCATGACCCGGTCGATGGTCGACTGATCGAAGTACCGGATGGTGACCAGCTCCAGGCCGGTCTGGTAGGAGACCTTGAAATCCTTTTCCAGGTCGTCCACCACCCCCAGCAGCTTCCTCCGGTCGTGGTTCACGATCATTTTGAAGCTCAGGGCGGAATTCTGCATCATGTTGATCTTCAAACCGTGCTTGTGAAGCACCCCGAAGATTTTCTCCAGGTTGTTCTCGTTGATGAAAGAAAAATCCAGGGGCGACACGCGGATCAGCACCTGGTCCATTCGGAAAATGAAGGAAGGCGTGAGGGTGTCGTACCGCTGGTTTCCCACCACCGTGCCGGGCGCGTCGGGATCCAGAAACGATTTGACATGCAGATTGATGTTCTTGTTCTGGAGGGGTTTGATGGTTTTCGGGTGAATCACGCTGGTGCCGAAATACGCAAGCTCCGTGGCATCGAGGTAGGACAGTTGTTCCAGCAGAACCGTGTCGTCGAAATACTTGGGATCCGCATTGAGCACCCCGGGCACATCCTTCCAGATGGTCACATCGTCGGCCTTGAGAATGTGGGCCAGGATGGCGGCGGTGTAATCCGATCCTTCCCGGCCCAGGGAGGTGGTGCGTCCGTCGGGCGTGGAAGCCAGGAACCCCTGGGTCACGAGGATCTTTTCCTCGCCGAAGAGGAAATTCTCCTGGACCAGACGGGACGAATGCTCCCAGTCGATGCGTCCCTCGCGCCAGGTATCGTCGGTTTTCAGGGACTGTCGCACATCCAGCCACCGGGCGGGCAGACCCGCGTGATTCAGGTGGCGGCCACGATGGTGGTGGACAGGAGCTCCCTGTACCCGATCAGCTGGTCGTATTCGAAATCATAATCGCCCGAGGGTACCTGGCTCAACCGGTCTCTCCCATTCCGGCGAACCACCCCTCCACCTGTGCGAAGACCTCATGCCGGGCCGGGAACAATTCCTCCACAATGGACAGGTGGAAGGTCCGGATGCGGGACAACGCTCTCCCGTTGTTTTTCGATCCCGCCCGTTGCATGGGCTTCGATGAGCTCCTCCAGGGCATTGGTCATCTTCCCATGGGCCGAAATCACCACCACCACCTCGCTGGCCCGGTACCGCTTCATGATGGACACAACGCGCCACCGCGTCGGCGCTGGACCGACGCCCCCTCCGAATTTGAAAACAACTGCGGATCTCTGGCTTGTTTTGTGGTGCAAAAGTAGGGCAATTCGACTGAAAATCAGACCGAGAATCAGCCGCGTCCGCCCGTCTCCTCCAGCAGCCGCTGCTGACTTCCAGGGGACTCCTCCAGGGACATGTGGACCGCTGGCGATGGGCAGGATCAGGGCCGCATCCTGTGCTCGTAGAGCCGATGGGCCCCTTCCCCCACGGTGCTGGCCACGGCGACGACGCCAGCTTCCCCGGTTCGCGGCCATCCGTGCCATCGCCCAGGGCGCACTCCCCCGAACAGGGTCTGGGCATCGAGAGCCTCCTCCAGACCAAGGTCGGCCTCCCGCATACCACTTCCAGCCCGCAGGCATTTGCAGGCCACCAAATCGAATCCGGGCTCCAGGGTCGCCCCGCAAAAGGCCAGCAAACCTGCACCGAGACCGCCCGCCGCCCTGCACCCGGCACCTGAACACCGCCCCATCTGCTCTCGGAGCAATTGGGCCCAGTGCACCAGGTTTTCATCCAGTTTCTTGCACGGCCACCGGATCTCCGCCCTTCTGGGGACCGTACACTCCGGCTGGCTCCCTCGGGTCCGGTCAGGGATTGCGGACGTCGCAGGCCACCCGGATCCTGCCGGAAAGCCTCCCGGGACAATCCGGCCGATCGATCCGCCGGATGCGATGCAGGATCCGCCCGCCGGGGGCACCTCCCGGCCCGCTTCATCCAGAAACCGGACCCCCAGGCCTGGGCTGCCAGCGCCTCCTGGCTGCCAGGCGCCCGCCGATCCCCACGAGGATGTCCTGGCACCCTTCCTCCAGGGCCCGGGCGATGAGCTCCCATGCCGTGGGTGGTGGTGATCCAGGGATCGCGCCTGTCCCGCGCCAGTCGCCCAGTCCGGGAGGCCGCCGCGCCATCTCCAGCACGGCGGTGCGGCCTTCTCAGGATGCAGGCAGCGGTGAAACAGGTCGCATCAATGGATCCGCACCCGGAGTCCGGTCGCCCGCCCTCCCCGGGCGTGGTGAAGGAGACCTCCACCAGGCCTTCCCCGCCATCCGACAGGGGAAGGACGATGGTCCGGGCCGAGGGCAACACGCCGAGAATCCCCCGCCGGATGGGCCAGGGCCAACCCCGGTGCCGGAAGGCTCTCCCCGAAGGAGCGTCGGGGCGATCAGGATGGTTGGGTTATCCTAACAAAGGTACGCACAGCGAACCGGAATTGCAAGATCGCTTCCCCCGGGAGGGGAAAAGCCTTGGCGTGCGGTTAGCACATGGAACCACTGCCCCGGTCCCGCATCGAAACCACACGGAAAAACACGCAACCATCACAGAGTCTATGAAACACATCCTGCTAGTCCACCCGCGGGCTTCCGGCCTCCCGGGCCTCCTCCATCGGATCGCCGGTCTCCCGGTCCTCCTCCTGCTGGCCCTCTGCTTCCGGGCCTGCGAACGAACGGTCGACTCCACCGGTACCTCCGGCGGGGGCGACGACGACGATTCCACCAGCGTGGAAGCCCACGACGAGGCGTCGGATTACAACGGAACAGACCTCCACCTGAAACCGGATCACCCTTCTCTTCGGCACGTCGGCCGAAACCGATGCTTCCGACAACCAGGTCCGCATCGAAACCTCGGTGCTGATCCAAACCCCGGGCACGTACCGGATCAGCGGGAGCCTGAGCGACGGACAAATCGAGGTGAGCAGCGCCTATGACGATGCGGTCCGGGTGATCTTCGATGCCATCGACATCCGCAATGGCAGCGGGTCCCTTTCGTCGTCACCGAATCGGGCAGACGGTGATCATCCTGGAGGAAGGAACCGAAAACTTCCTCGCCGACGCAAGCCAGTACAGCGACACGGATGGACCCAACGCATGTTCGTACTTCGCCGACATCCACGGTGTACGGGGAGGGGAGTCTGTCCCTCGAAGCCAATTGGAACGATGGCATCTGCAGCAAGGACGGACTGGTGATCGACTGCAACCGCATCACGGTCGATGCCGTTGACGACGGCATCCGGGGCAAGGACTACCTGATCATCCGCCGGCACCGGGTGATCACGGCGGGTGACGGATTGAAATGCGACCTGGAGGAAGATGCCAACCCAGGGCACCTGGTCATGGAAGGCGGCGATCTGACCATCGACGCGGGCGATGATGCCATTCACACCGAAGGCAGCATCACCTTCCGGGGGGGCACCCTGTCCATCGACGCGGGCGACGATGCCATCCATGCCGGCACCGACCTGGTGATCGATTGGGCCGAGATCCGCATCCATTCTTCCTACGAAGGATTGGAGAGCGCCCTGGGCGACATCCTCATCCGCGACGGCGACATCTGCATTGTGTCCAGCGACGATGGTGACCAACGCAGACGCCGCGGAGACAACACCGGTGGCGGATTGCCCCGGTTCAAATCCACCGAGTCGACCTACACCCTGGCCATCGAAGGCGGATTCGTGGCGGTGTACGCCCAGGGAGACGGCTGGATTCCAACGGGGATCTGATCGTGAACGACGGCGTGGTCCTGGTCCACGGTCCCACCAGCGACGGAAACGGCGCCCTGGATGCCAATGGCAGCCTGGAAGTCAACGGGGGATTGCTGGTTGCGGCCGGCAGCTCGGGCATGGCCGAGGCCCCGGAAAGCAGCTCGATCAGAATGCCGTCCATGTCCGGTTCACCCGGCATCAATGGGGGCACCCTGTTTCATCTGGAATCTGGCGACGGAACCGAGGTGATCACCTTCGCCCCGTCCAGTCCTACGAATCGGTGGTGGTGTTCTCCCGGTTCCGGTGATGCAAAATTGATACAACTGTACACGGGCGGAAAGCCACACGGGGCCCGGAAACCGGGGGCTGCTACGGAACGGGCACCTACAACCCCGGCACCCTGCGAACCTCCTTCACCGTATCCGGCACCTCACCTCCATCCGCTGAGTCGCAAAACCATCCTTGTTCGCCTGAGCTTGTACTTTGTCCGGCTGTCCCTCCGCGCCCGTGGAACAAGGCCGGGGAATTCCAAAGCCGCATGGGACTGGAGCTGCGCACCCGGCCCACCGACAACCTTTCGCCTTCACATTGCCCCCGAGGTCCGGCTGGGGGAAGATTTCCGGGTCGACAACTTCCATGTGGAAGGAGGGTTGGAATACGAACCGCTCCGGGGCCTGGATCTGGGAGCCTCCTACCGCTTCCTGGTCAATCCCCGCGAAACCAAGTCCACCGAGTACGTCAACCGGTATGCGCTGTTCGCATCCTACGCCAGGGAAATCAGGCGTTGGGAACCTTCGCTGCGCGTCAAATACACCAACGACAGCGACGATGCCGGTGGCACCTACCCGCGGTACCGACCGCCCTCAAATACGACATCAAAAGGGGTGCGGTTCACGCCGTCGGTTTCCCTGGAAGGATTCCACGCACTGGAGGAGAACAACCGCACAATGGCGCACGGGCGTTGGGGCGCAGCGAGTAACCACAGAGCACGGTTATCCGGATCGAATACAACCTGGATTATTACCTTCACGAATACCGCAACCGCCACATCCTGGAATTGGGCTACCGCCACAGTTTTTAATGGGGCATTTTTGCTAAGTTTGCGGGGTCGCTATGATCCGCAATCCATACCTGTAACATCCCCGCCTGCCCGACCCACCGGGACGCCCCTTCGAAGCGAACGAACCGAAACAACCTGACCCCTGCACGGCCTGGCGGGCCTGTCCCGTGCCGCCCTCCTCCACGCCTGCATGAGCGAATGGAAGGGATCCCACCTGATCCTTCTGGCCGACAGCAGCGGCCTACGGTACACCGACCCAGGCTCTGGAGGGAAATGCCGACCGCACCCTTTTTCCGTCCTCCTACAAGCGGTCCATCCAGTACCGGCAAAGCGACGAGGCCAACATCATCACCCGCACCTCCAGACCTCCTGGCGACTACGAGCGCCGGGTGGCCAGCTTCATTGTGACCTATTCCGAGGCCCTGGTGGAATCGGTGCTCGTCCCGAAGCGGCCTGGCAGGCAACACCCTGATGCAGCGTCAGGGCGAACGTATCGACCGACCCCTTTCTGAGGAGGTGTTCTACACGTACGGATTCCAGCTGACGACTTCGTGCGAACCCGACAGCAATGCCACATCCGCGGCGGCATCGTGGATGTTTTCCTATGCCGCCAGCCATCCCCACCGCATCGATTTCTTCGACGACGAGGTGGATTCCATCCGGAGTTTCGACACCGACAATTCGCGCGCGTTCACTGGAGACGGTCAAAAAGATCCACATCATCCTTCTAACATCTGTGAACACGGACCCGGATCTGGGACCGGGTCTCCCTTCCTGGAATACCTGCCGCTCGGCCACCACCCTGTGGATGGAGTGATCCGGACCTTCTCCTCCGCAGGTATCCCAGGAGCTTCTACGACAAAACGACCTTCGGGCCCACCGCGGAAAACGGGGAGGAAGGGGACCCAGGGGCAAAGGCTCCGGACAAATCCCGGGTGCTGCGCTCGGGGAGGAACTGTCAGGAACTGGATCCGAGCCCCGGATCACCTTCGGCATCCGGACGGCGGGAAAGGACGACCAGCGGTTCGATTTCCAGACCACGCCCCAGCCGGCCTTCCAGAAAAACTGAGCTGCTGGGGACCCACCTCCTGGAGCAGGCCGCCCGCCGGCTACACCAATTGCATCCTGTCCGACAGTGAAACCCAGCTGGCCCGGTTTAGTGATGACGGGAGATCGACCCGGAGCTGGAATACCGAACATAGCACCGTACACGAAGGCTTCATCGATCACGACCTGCGCATCGGGTGGTACACCATCGACCAGATCTTTCACCGACCGCTACCACCGCTTCCGGCTGCAGGAACGATTCAGCAAAAAAGAATCGGTGTCGGTCAAGGAGCTCATCGGCCTCAACCCCGGCGACTACGTGGTCCATGTGGACCATGGCATCGGGGTGTTCGGCGGACTGGAGAAGGTGGAGGTGAACGGCAAGATGCAGGAATCCATCAAGCTGGTGTACAAAGACAAAGACGTGCTCTACGTCAACATCCATTCCCTCCACCGGATTTCCAAATACAAGGGCAAGGACAGCGAGCCCCCCCGGATATACAAGCTCGGGACCGGAGCCTGGCAGAAGCTGAAAAATAACACCAAGAGCAAGGTCAAGGACATCGCCCGGGAGCTCATTCTGCTCTATGCCCGCAGAAAGGAACAGGAAGGGTTTGCATTTTCGCCCGACACCTACCTTCAACGGGAGCTGGAATCGTCCTTTCTGTATGAAGACACCCCCGACCAGCTCAAGGCGACGGAGGACGTGAAGGCCGGGATGGAGGCCGGCTTCCCCATGGACCGCCTGGTGTGCGGGGATGTGGGTTTCGGGAAGACCGAAGTGGCGATCCGCGCGGCGTTCAAAGCGGTCACCGACAGCAAGCAGGTGGCGGTGCTGGTGCCCACCACCGTCCTCGCGTTCCAGCACTTCAACACCTTCCGCGACCGGCTCCGGGGGTTTCCCTGCACCGTGGATTACCTGAGCCGGTTCCGGAGCGCGGCGGACCAACGGAAGATTCTGGACCGGCTGGAAAAGGGGGAGATCGACATTGTCATCGGGACCCACAAGCTGGTGGGCAAGGAGATCAAATTCAAGGACCTGGGGCTTCTGATCGTCGACGAGGAACAAAAGTTCGGCGTGAGCGTCAAGGAAAAGCTCAAGCAGCTGAAACTCAACGTGGACACCCTGACCCTTACGGCCACGCCCATCCCCCGGACCCTGCAATTCTCGCTGATGGGTTCCCGGGACCTGTCCATCATCAACACCCCGCCACCCAACCGCCACCCCATCATCACCGAGCTCCACCCTTTCAACGAGGACATCATCAGGGAAGCCCTGGAATACGAGGTGAACCGGGGGGGACAGGTGTTCTTCATTCACAACAGGATCCAGAACATCATGGAGATCAAGGAGATCGTGGACCGGAGCGCCCCGGGGATCCGGTCGGTTGTGGCCCATGGACAAATGGACGGAAAGAAACTGGAATCCATCATGCTGGATTTCATGCAGGGCGATTACGACGTGCTCATCGCCACCTCCATCGTGGAATCGGGACTGGACATTCCCAACGCCAACACCATACTTATCAACAACGGGCATCAGTTCGGACTGAGCGACCTGCACCAGCTCCGGGGCCGGGTGGGGCGATCCAACAAAAAGGCATTTTGCTACATTTTCGCCCCTCCGCTGGACCTGCTTTCCCAGGAATCGCGCCGGCGGTTGCGGGCTGTGGAGGAATTCTCGGCCCTGGGAAGCGGATTCAACATCGCCATGCAGGATCTGGACATCCGGGGGGCCGGAAACCTGCTGGGCGCCGAACAAAGCGGCTTCATCGCCGACATCGGTTTCGACACCTACAACCGGATCCTCAACGAAGCCATCCAGGAGCTCAAGGACACGGAATTTGCCGGGTTGTATGAGAAAAGCGAGGAAACCCCTCCGGAGAAGGAAAGCTATTCCGCCGATTGCCAGATCGATACCGATCTGGAGCTGCTGTTCCCCGACACCTACGTCCGGAACATCCCCGAGCGGATCGATCTTTACCGCCGGCTCGATCAGCGCTGCAGAACGACCGGGAGCTGAGAATTCTGGACCATGCTCACCGGACCGGTTCGGCCAGCCCCCCTCCGCCACCGACCAGTTGCTGGAGGTGGTCCGCCTCCGCTGGCTGGCCCAACGGCTGGGTGTTGAAAAAATGATCTTGAAAAAACGCACGCTGATCACGTATTTTGTAAGCAACCCGGATGCTCCTTTTTACCGGTCCGAAACCTTCCGGAAGGTCATCGGGAACATCCAGGCCCATCCCGGGAAATTCAAGCTCCGGGAGGACCAGGAACGGTTGAGTCTGCGAAGCGACCGGGTGGAAACGGTCAGCCAGGCCTACCGGATCCTGGAATTGCTGAACTAGCACGACATCGGATGAATCTCGTACTTGACCTGGGAAACACCAGTGGGAAAATCGCTGTTTGCGAAGGGAATGAGGTGGTGGAAGCGGCCAGCTATCCGCGGATCAGCAGCAAGGAGATCGCCTACTTCCATCTCCGCTATCCCCACATCCGGGGAACCATCATCTCGTCGGTGGTCAACTATTCCCGGGAACTCATCGATTACCTGGGAAACCTGTACAACCCGTGCATCGAGCTCAACGCCGGGACTCCCCTTCCCGTGATCAACTCGTACAAAACCCCGGAAACCCTGGGAGGCGACCGGCTGGCCGCCGTGGTGGGGGCCCACACCCTGTACCCCGATCAGCCCTGTCTGGTCATCGACGCAGGCACCGCCATCACCTTCGACCTGGTCACGGCCCGGGGCGAATACCTGGGAGGCAACATCTCCCCGGGCATGGAGGTCCGGTTCAAGGCACTCCACAAATTCACGAGCCGCCTTCCGCAACTGGAACGGCCCGATGAAACACCGGGCCTGCTGGGGACGAAAACCCGGGAAGCCATCCAGTGGGGGACGGTGCGGGGCATCGTCTACGAAATGGACGGATGCATCGATGAAATCGCCCGCCTCCATTCCCCCCTGCAGGTGCTCATCACCGGTGGAGATGCAAATTACTTTGCGGGCTTGGTAAAAAATAGCATCTTTGTGAACCAGAATCTAAACCTGATCGGACTAAACAGAATACTGGAACACAATGCCACACAACACATATAGGGCAGGCCTGGTTTTGCTGGCTTTGCTTGCCTTCCCTGTCCTTCATGCCCAGTTCAACACCTACTCGCCCTACACCCGTTTCGGTTTGGGCGATCTGGCCCATGACGGCTTCGGGCAGAACCTGGCCATGGGAGGCACCGGACTGGCCATCCACGAATCCAACCGAATCAATTACCTGAATCCGGCCGCCTTCGCCGCACTCGACAGCATGTCGGTGTATTTCGATTTCGGGGCGAACTCCTTCCACAACCAATACAGGACGACGAACATGTCCAACAGCTGGTGGAACATGAACCTCCACCACGTGGCCTTTGCCTCGGCCATGGGAAAGCACATGGGTTTTTCGGCCGGCGTGGTCCCCTACAGCAGCATCGGGTACAACATCAAGCAGCAATACGACGACGTGGCCACGGGAACGGCTTTGGATGCCTCCAACACCGGCGACGGCGGCATCATGAACTTTTACGTGGGAACGGCCCTCAAGGTCTTCGACCGCGTGTCGGTGGGGGTGACCATGAATTACCTGCTGGGCCGGTTGATCCGGGAACAGGAGGTAACCATGCCCACCCTCTCCCAGTGGTCGGCCCACTACACGGAAAACTTCGACCTCCGGAAACCCGTGTTTGAGCTGGGGATCCAGTACACGGAAACCTTCGGGGAGAAATTCTTTTTCACCCTGGGGGCCACCCATGTTCTGGAAACCGTCATCGACGCCCAGACCAATTCGGAACTGGTCAACACGGTGTATCAGTACAACAGCGTGGGATTCAACGACACCCTGATCATCGATCCCTCCTACCTTCTGGGCCAGGACACCATCCAGAGCACCTTCACCCTGCCGGCCAAAACCGGCGTGGGGCTTGCCCTGGGCATCCCCGGGAAGCTGATCCTGACAGGCGATTACTACCGCCAGGACTGGAGCGGCGCGCTCAGCGGCTACAACTACGAAACCACGGCGGCTTCCTCCCTTCACCTGGGTGCGGAATTCACGCCGGACCGGGAAGCCCTTCGTGGATATCACAAATTGATGACCTACCGGCTGGGAGCGTACAAAAGCGCCTCCTACCTTTCCGTGAACGGTCAGCAGATCGAGGATCTTGGCATAACTTTTGGATTGGGTATGCCGGTACGATCCATGAAATCCAGTCTGAACGTAGCGTTCACGCTGGGTTCGCGCGGGACCACGGAGTACAATTTAGTGAAAGAAAATTATGGAATTATCACATTTAATGTAACTTTGCACGACTTATGGTTCCGGAAACGGATATACGATTAACACCAGGAAAAAATCAGAACGGTATGAAAACAAAAGCCCTCAAGTCCATCATCGTGGCGATGTCGACTTTACTGTTTGTTCTACCTGTACTTTCGCAAAAGGGAATAGAGGACGGATCAAAATACGGACATGGCCAGGACAGCATCAATTGCTTGATGAATTTATCGCTCTACAAGGAGTTTTTCAGGCACAACAACTACAAGGACGCCATCAACCCATGGCGGAAAGTGTTCGGGGAATGCCCGGCCGCCAGTGAAAACATGTTCATCGATGGCACCACGATGTACAAGAAATTCATCCAGGACGAGAAAAACGAAGCCCGCCAAAACCAGCTCATCGACACCCTGATGCTGATTTACGACCGGCGCAGCGAATACTTCCCCAAGCGGGAAGGATCCAACCTGGGCCGGAAGGCCATCGACCTTCTCCGGTTCAAACGCAACGACATCGATGCCGTCACCATGGCCTACGGGGATCTGAAGAAAAGCATTGAAATGGAGAAGCTCGAATCCAGGGACGCCGTGTTCGTCACCTTCATCTCGGCCAGCATCACCCTGAACAAAGCGGGAAAGATCAACGACGGGCAGAGCATCGAGGACTACTTCATGGTCACCGAAATGGTGGACAAGCTCCTGAAACAAAGCAAGAAATGGGTGGAAGCCAAAGCCGGCATCGACGAAAACATGCTGTCCAGCGGCCTGCTGACCTGCGACGCGCTGAACAAATACTTCGAACCCCAGTACGCGGCCAACCAGGGCAACAAAGAGTTTCTGCAAAAGGTGATCAAATTCTACACCGCCACGAATTGCGACCGTTCCGACCTCTACGTGAATGCTTCCGAGCGCATGTATGCCATCGAACCGGGACCCGAATCGGCCCACAACCTGGCCACGCTGTTCATCAAGAAAAGCGAGTATGACAAAGCCTCCAAGTATCTGAAAGAAGCCGTGGCAGGCGAGAACATCGACAACGCCACCAAGGCCGACTGGTATTACGAAATGGCCGTTGTCAGCGCAGCCAGCAAAGATTACTGCGAATCCATCAATGCAGCCCGCCAGGCGGTTTCCCTCAACAGCGAGATGGGCAAAGCGTACATGATCATGGGCGATGCCATTGTGGGTGCCCGCACCTCCCTGGGCGACGACTTCGAACAAGCCACTGCTTTCTGGGTTGCCATTGACAAGTACAGCAAAGCCAAATCGGTGGATCCCACCCAGGCCGAGGATGCCAACCAGAAGATCCGGGAATACTCCAATCACTTCCCCAACAACGAGGAGGTGTTCTTCCGGGACCTGAGCGACGGCGATTCCTACCAGGTGAAGGGCTGCATCAACGAGTACACCACGGTCCGTGCGCGACAGTAACCGACCGGTGAAAGATCAAAAAGAGGCTGTCCCCCGGGGGCAGCCTCTTTTGCTTTTCTGTTATCTTTGCAAGGTGCATGCCCCTCGTCACATCCGCATCGTTCTGACCCTGCTGCTTGCCGGCACCCTGGCCATGTCCTGTGAAAACGACATCGAGCGGGTCAACCTGCTGACCGGGGAATTGGAGGTGCCCAAAGTGAAGGGCCGATCCATCGAGGTGCTCTACAGCGATTCGGCCCGGGTGAAGGTGCGGATCCTGGCCCCCGAGTTCCAGCAGTTCCCGGATGCCGAGCGACCCTATCTGGAGTTTCCCAAGGGCATGGAAGTGTATTTCTACGACGACTCCCTGAACGTGGAATCGGAAATCCGGTCCGATTACACCATCTACTACTCCAAGGAGAGGCTGTGGCACGCCACGGGAAACGTGGTGGCCAAACGGCTCGACAACGGGGACAACCTGAACAGCGAGGAAATGTTCTGGAACGAGGAGGAGGAACTGATCTACTCCAACAGCTTCACCCGGGTGCAGAACGAGGACGGAACATTTTACGGAAAAAAAGGATTCACCTCCCACCAGAGTCTGTCCAACTGGCAGCTCATCGGGACGAGCGGAACCGTAAACGTACAAGATGAAGAATAGTCTCACCGGCATCTTTGAAGTCCTCTGGTTCGTGATGGGCGGATTCATGCTGTTCATTGCCGTGGATGTCACACTGAAAGAAGGAATCGGCTCCTCCTGGTACTATTTCCTCTTCGCCTTGCTGGCCTACCTGATGTATTATTTCCGAAGACAACAACGGATTTCAAGGAAATAGCCCCATGACCTATCCCCAGCTCCTGGCCCTGATCCTCGTTTCCATTCTTTTCTCCGCCTTTTTTTCGGGCATGGAGATCGCCTTCGTCTCCTCCAACAAGCTGCGCATCGAAATCGACCGGAAACAAAAAAAGGTGTTTGCCTCCCTGGTCAGTTTCTTTTCCAACCATCCGGCCCGGTACATCGCCACCATGCTGGTGGGGAACAACATCGCCCTGGTCATATACAGTCTTGCCTTCACCCTGCTTCTGGAGGATCCCATCCGCCGGCTCATCGGCTCCTCCGAACCCCTGGTGCTGGTGGTCCAGACCATGATTTCCACCCTGATCATTCTGCTCACGGCCGAGTTTCTTCCCAAAACCCTGTTCCGTCTCAACCCCAACCATTCCCTTCGTCTCCTGAGTCTCCCGATCCTGGTCTTTTTTGTCCTCCTCTACCCCATCACGGTCCTTACCATCGGCATCTCCAATTTTGCCATGAAGTACCTGTTCCGCATCCGGCCCCACATCCCCAACCCCAAGCCGGTTTTCAGCAAGGTGGACCTGAACCACTTCCTCACCCTCACCCGGACCCAGCAGGAAGAGTCCCATGAAATGCTGGAGGACCTCCGCATTTTCAAGAATGCCCTGGAGTTTTCCGGACTGAAGGTGAGGGATTGCATGATTCCACGCACCGATGTGGTGGCCGTGGACTCCCGCAGCAGCGTGGAAGAGCTCACCCAGCGATTCACGGAAACCGGCCTGAGCCGGATCCTGGTCTACCAGGAAACCATCGACAACATGATCGGGTACGTGAACTCCAAGGACCTGTTCAAGAAGCCGGCGAACATCGAAGTCCTTCTCCAACCCATCCGAATCGTACCCGAAACCCTGCCGGTGAACAAACTGCTGACCCGGTTCATCAAAGCCGGCCGCAACATCGGTCTGGTGGTGGATGAGTTCGGAGGAACCTCCGGGATCATCACCACGGAGGACATCATCGAAGAGATTTTCGGGGAGATCGAGGACGAGCACGACAGCAGCGACCTGCTGGACAAGGAGCTGGAAGACGGCAGCTTCCAGCTGTCCGGCCGGCTGGAAATCGACTACCTCCAGGAACGCTATGCCCTGGAGATTCCGACCTCGGATGAGTACGACACCCTGGCAGGCTACATCCTGTACCACTACGAAAACATCCCGGAAAAGGACACCACCGTGGAAATCGATTCCTTCCGCATCACCATCACCGAGGTCTCCTCGAACCGCATCGAGGCCGTGGAGCTGCGACGTCGTTCCCACTGAGCCCCTGTTCCCCGGTTTCCGGGCCCAAATCGCAGGCCGGGTGCCGGTTTCCCTTCCAAAAGTGGCAGAATATCCGGGAACATTCTTTATTAACCATGCAATTATTGCTATATTCGTACGCTCAAAAAAAACCGCATCGCTAACAGACATAATCCTAAGATAAATGGCCACATTACAGAAGATTAGAACCCGGGCCGGCTTGCTGGTCGCCATCGTGATCGGACTCGCGCTTTTCGCCTTCATTCTGGGCGACATGATGGGGTCCGGTGCTTCCCGCTTCGGAAAGCAAACGGTTGCCGAGATCAACGGCACCGGCATCGGCATCCAGGAATACATGAACCGGGAGCAGAGCCTCCGGGAGTTCTATGAGCTGAACTCGGGCGGACAGTCCCTGACCCCCGAACTGGAACGGCAGATTCAATCGGAAACCTGGCAGCGGCTGCTCCGGGAGATCGTCATGGACAAAGCCTACGACAAACTTGGACTGATTGTCAGCGACGACGAGCTCAAAACCATGGTGACCGGCGACCAGGCCATGGGCCTTGCCGGCAATCCCACCATGAGCCAGCCTCATCCCATCGTTCGCCAGATGTTTTCCAACCCCGAAACCGGATCCATCAATTTCCAGGTCATGGCCAACTATTTCGATGCCCTGGACAATCCGCAGTTTGCTCAGGAAAAACAGCGCTGGCTGTTCATCGAAAACGAGATCATCGACGAGAAACTCAATGAGAAATACCTCAATCTCGTCCGCAAGGGCATCCAGCCTTCTTCCCTCGACATCAAGGATTACCTGACGGAAAGTGCGAAATCCACCGACTTCGCCTTTGTGTCCAAGCCCTTCTCCGGCGTCTCCGACGAGGAAATCACCTTTGCCGAGGCCGACCTGAAGGCCTACTTCAAGAAAAACATGGAGTCTTTCCGCCAGGAAGCTTCCCGTACCTTCCAGTATGTGGTTTTCGAAGTGGAACCCAGCGAAACGGACATTGCCAACGCAGCCTACTGGAGCGAGCAAACCAAGGTGGAATTCTCCCGCATTCAGGGCGAAGAAATCCCCCGCTACGTCAACCAGACCTCGGATTCCCCCTTCGACGCCCGCTTCTACAGCTACGAGGAGCTGCCAGCCAGCATCCGGGATTCCGTTTACGAAGCTGCGGCAACCGAAATCTTCGGGCCCTACCGCGACGAAGAAGCCTACGTCCTGGCCCGGGCTTACAACGGACAAATGCGTCCCGATTCGGTGCGGGTCCGCCACATCCTGATCTCCCCGTCCATGTACGGCGGCAACATGCAGCAAACCCGGGAGGTGGCCGACAGCCTCATGGGTGTATTGAAAAACGGAGGCAGCTTCTTCCAGATCGCCCAGAATTATTCGGCCGACGAAAGCAACCGCGCCATCGGAGGCGACCTGGGCTGGTTCCCGGAGGGTTCCATGGTGACCCCCTTCAACAATGCCTGTTTCGAAAACAAGACCGGCGACCTGGTGCTGGCAGAAACCCAGTTCGGCGCCCACATCATCCAGATCGAAGACCAGAGCCGTCCCGTCCGGAAGATCCAGCTGGCCCGCATTGTCCACAACATTTACGCCAGCGACGAAACCAACCAGGACTACTACAACCGGGCCGTGCGGTTCCGGGGAAAAGCCACCGACCTGGAGAAATTCACCGAACAGGCCCGTGAATTCGGCCTGGATCCCCGGTTTGCACCCAACATCACCCGTGACCAGCAAACCATTCCCGGCATCGAGGAACCCACCCGCCTGATCAAATGGGCCTACACCTCCGAGCTCAACAGCGTGAGCGACATCATCAGCCAGTCCGATGAAAAATACATCGTGGCCGTCCTCACCCAGGCCCGCGAAGAAGGCTACGCCACCCTGGAGCAGGTGCGTCCGGAAGTGGAACTCGCCGTCGCCAAGGAAAAGAAAGCCGCCAAACTGGTGAAAGACATGAACGACGCCCTGGCAGGCAACACCAACCTGCAGGCCCTGGCCAGCGCCACCGGAACCGAGGTGAGCGAAGCCACCCAGGTGAAGTTCGCCAACACCTACGTTCCCGGCGTGGGACTGGAACCCTACATCGTCGGGGCCAGCATGATCCTTCCCGTGGACCAGGTGTCCGCTCCCCTGGTGGGCGAAAGCGGTGTCTTCGTGATCTCCGTGACCAACCGGGTCGAAAGCCCCGATGGCCAGGACGAAGCCCTCACCCGCAGCCGCCTGTCCTACACCCTGGAATCGCGCAGCAACTTCGAGGCCTACAACGCCCTGATCGATGCCGCCAAAGTGAAGGACAACCGACTGGAGGTCTTCTACAACTGATCTGAACCGAATCCCATACCAACCTTTCAAAGCCGCCTCTTCCGGGGCGGCTTTTTTTTGACCTCCCGCCAGGCAGATCCCTCCGGAAAACCGCGATCGGAAGCGTGTCCATTCTGGACACTGTGTCCACTTTGGAACAGACTCCCGGGGAGGCCAGACCACCTCATCTCTTTGTTTATCTGAGCTTTGCAAGACTGGCACGAATCTTGGTTCCCCGGAGTCAAACAACGATCCGTGGACAGAGACATACCAACACAAACCCTTCGGAAACGAAAGCAAAAGCGACTGGTCCGGCGACTGGGAGGCGCCATCCTTTTCATTCTGGTTCTTCTGGTGGTCCGGGTTCTGTTTCGCTTCGAGATGGATCCCTCCGACTTGCAGTTTGCGGCAGTGGAACGGGGAAACCTGCAGGCCACGATTCCTGCCTCCGGAACCGTCGTCCCGGAATTCGAAGAACTCCGGACCAGCCCCATCGCTTCCCGGATTCTGGCCATCCGGCACAATCTGGGAGAGACCCTGGTCGCCGGGGACACCATCCTGTTGCTCGACCGGCAGGCCCTGCAACTCGACCTCAAGGGCCTGGAGGATGAACTTGGCAACCGGAAGAACAACGTGGAGAAGCTGCGCCTTCAACTGGAGCAGGACCTCATCGATCTGAAAACACTCCACGAGATCAAGGCATTGGAAACGGAAAGACTGAAAACCGAACTGATGCAGGAACGCTTTCTGGACAGCATCGGCGGGGGAAGCCGGGAACAGGTGGAACAGGCCCGGCTGAAGCTCCGGATTGCCGATCTGGAACAGGAACAAATCGGACGCACCATCCAGAACAAGGAACGGAGCATGCAGACGGATCTCCGGGGATTGCAATACGAAATCAACATCCAGCAGAACAAGGTGAGCGAATTGAAACACCGCCTGGAAGCATCGGTCCTTGTTGCCGACAAGCCCGGTCTGATCACCTCCATCAGCAATCAGATCGGAAAATCCGTCCAGGCCGGGGAGGAACTTGTCCGCATCGCCAACCGGGAAAGCTACCAGGTGCTGGGGACGGTTTCGGACCGCTACACGGATCACCTCTATGCCGGCGCCCCGGTCCGGGTGAAAATCAGCGGAGGCCCCGCCCTGGATGGCCGGGTCATCAGCGTGTATCCGGTGGTCAACAACCACACCATGCAGTGCAGGATCGCCCTGGAGGACAAAGCCCATCCCGCCCTGCGGCAGAATCAGACCGTGGAGGTTGCCCTGATCACCGAGGAAAAGCGGGACATCCTCCGTGTCCCGAACGGACCCTTCTATCATGGGGGAAAGTCCCAGGATGTGTTTGTCCTGAAAGACAAACGACTGGTCCGGCAGCCGGTGGAATTCGGGGTCAGCAACCGGGATTACGTTGAAATCACAGGGGGCCTCCAGGAGGGGGACCGGCTGGTTGCCTCGGACCTGTCCGAATACGCCTCCAAAGAAAGCATTGATTTACGAAGCAAATGAACATGGCCATTTACAGCTACATCAAACTGACCCTGAAGATCCTCCGGCGTCGGAGAATCTACACCGCCGTGACCCTGGTCGGGATCATCATCCCCGTCACCTTCATCGTTTTGGTGACCTCCTTTCTCGTCCGGCTCAACAACTACGAATCCCCCCGCTCCGAATTTCGGAATGTGGTCTATCTGGACAAGGTGATCTGGAAGGAACACCGGGAGGGGGCCCCGGAAGGGGAATACAACCAATGGATGGAAAACCCGCCCACCCTGTCCTTCATCCGCAAGCATGTGGAACCGCTCCGGGTCCCGGTGCGCGTGGGTTACATGTCCGAGCTATTCGGTTCGGACCAGATCCTGTACAGGGGCAGCGAGGGATGGAAGGTGGAGGTTAAATACACGGACCCGGTTTTCTGGGAAATCACCGATTTTCAATTTCTTCAGGGCAGGCCCTTTGCAGCGGCCGAATTCGATCAGGCAGAACGATTGATGGTGATCGACAAGCAGAGCAGCCTGGACCTGTTCGGGACCACGGATTGCCTTGGGGAGGAGATCCAGATGGGAAACAAAAGCTACCGGGTCTGCGGGGTCATCGAAAACGTGGACCGGACCATGTACCGGCTCCACGCCAATCTCTATCTCCCCTACAGCACACTGGACACCTATGATTCCGATGGCTTCTACGACAACATGTCCATTGCGCTGATCCAGCTGAATTCGCCGGATGACTTTGACAAGGTGCAATCCGAATTCCAGCGGTCGTTGCAGGATGTGACCTTTGAAAACACGGACTGCAACGAGATGGAGGCGGCGATCGCCCGGGACAACTACCTGAGCCGTGCGGGTGACCTGATTGCCCAGCAGTTTCATTACTATGGTTCCCTCACCAAGCCCCTGATCCTCTTCTCCCTGGTCCTTGTTTTCTTTCTGGTGGTCCTGCCGGTGACAAATCTAGTCAACATCAACATCAACCGGGTGTATGAACGCCTCTCCGAAATCGGAGTGCGAAAAACCTTCGGAGCCACCATCCGGACCCTGACCCGGCAATTCCTCTTTGAGAACATTTTCATCACCCTTCTCGGGGGAGTTCTGGCCCTGGGGCTGACGGCCTTCATCCTGAACATCCTCAATCGCACCGAAGCGCTTCCGGGGTTGACCATCCGCATCAACCTGGCCAGTTTCGGGGTGAGTCTTCTGGCCATTCTTTTGATCGGCATTCTCTCCGGCCTCCTGCCCTCCCGGAAGATGGCCCGTTCCCGGATCATTCACTGCCTTCATCCTCAAGAGTAACCCGTCATGATACGAAGCATTTTCAAACGACTGCTGAAGGGCCGGGGACGACGCAATGTCCTGCTCCTCGAACTCCTGCTCTCCTTCCTGGCCTTCTTTCTGATCCTTGCCTTTGTCCTCCGCCTGCTGGACAACGAACGCCAACCCATGGGATTTGCCTACCAGAACCTGTACAAAGTCAGCGTGGAACATCTTGCCGAGGTGGAGGGGATGAAAACGGAGGACCGACTGGAGTCCCTCCGGAATTACCTCCGTCACTATCCCGGCGTGGAGACCTATGCCGAATCGATGAGCAGCTTTTACTTCCAAAAGGGCTATCTGGTCATGTCCTCCCCGTTGACCTACAAGGAAACATCGCTTCCGAACGACCAGGTCCATCAGTTTCTGGCGGATGACGATTTCCAGGAAGCCATGCAGATCCGGATGCTGGAAGGACGCTGGTTCAATGAAACGGACAATGCCTCCCCGCACCGGCCGGTCGTTCTGTCGGAAAGCCTGAAGAATCGACTGTTCGGAGAGAACAGCCCGCTGGGTGAACAATTGGGATACAGCGATTATACCGTCGTGGTGGTGGGTGTGTACCGGGACTTCAAGCACAAGGGCGACTTCACGCAGATCGAACCCACCCTGATCCTACGTCAGGTGAACCTGGAAAACCTTCCCTATGAAACCTACTGGGGCATGAACGGGAGCTACTGCGGACCCACCAACATCCTCCGCGCCCGGGGCGATGTTCCTCCCGGATTTGCCGCCGAGCTGACCCGGGAGGTGGCCACGAACTTTCCCGGAATGGAGGTGAGCTTTTCGCCCATGGAAAAACTCCGGGAACAATACATCCGGAAAACCTGGCTTCCCCTGGTCCTGGTCTTCAGCGTGGTGCTTGCCCTTTTTCTCAATGTCCTCTTCGGCCTGTTCGGCGTGCTGTGGTACAACATTTCCATGCGGCGCTCGGAAATCGGTCTGCGCATGGCGGTGGGGGCAAGCAAGAGACACATTCAGACCCAGTTCCTCCTGGAAATGCTTGTCCTGACCACACTGGCCCTGGTGCCGGGACTGATCCTTGCCGCCCAGGCTCCCCTGCTGCATTTGTTCGACATCCACACCGCCGTCTACCTGCTGGCGATGGTTCTGGCTGCCCTGCTCATTTACCTCCTCGTCACCCTCTGCGTACTCCTGCCCAGCACCCAGGCGGCACGGATCCGACCGGCCCTTGCCCTGCACGACGAATAACCTTCGAAACCAAAAAAAACACATCATCCATGATCGAGATCAAAGACCTGGAAAAGGTCTACACCGGCGAAGAAATCGAAACCCTGGCGTTGACCGGGATCAATCTCCACATCGAAAAAGGAGAATTCCTCTCCGTGATGGGGCCGTCGGGGTGCGGCAAAAGCACCCTTCTGAACATGATGGGCCTGCTGGACGAACCCAGCGGGGGACGCCTGGAAATCGACGGGAAGGAATTCTCGGATTGGGGGGACAAGCACCTGGCTGCCTTCCGGAACACCACCCTGGGTTTCATTTTTCAAAGCTTCCACCTGATCAACGACCTGCCCGTCCTCGACAACGTGGAGCTGCCCCTTCTCTACCGGAAAGGAATGAGTTCCAAACAACGGAGGCAGATGGCTTCTGAGGCGTTGGAGAAAGTCGGACTGGGAGCCCGGATGCGTCACTACCCCGGACAATTGTCGGGGGGACAAAAACAACGGGTCGCCATCGCCCGGGCCATCGTGGGAAACCCGTCCATCCTATTGGCCGATGAACCCACGGGAAACCTGGACAGCAAGATGGGGCTGGAGATCATGGCCATTCTGGAAAAACTGAACAAAGAAGAGCAAACCACCATCGTCATGGTAACCCATGATGAAAGCCTTGCCCTGCGAAGCGACCGTACCATCCATCTGTTCGACGGCCAGCTGGTTCACTGATTCTCATCCCCCATCCCTTGAAAAAACTGTACATTTAGACCATGGTCCTGATCATCGATGACGATTCGGCAGTGCGTACCTCCCTGAGCCTCCTCCTCCGGCAGGCAGGCTACCAGACAGAGGTCTCGGGCGACCCCGCCGAGGCCGGAGACCTGCTGATCCGAAACGACCTGCGGCTGGTCATCCTGGATCTGAATTTCTCCAACGAAACCACCGGGGAGGAAGGTCTGAGTTTCCTGCAACAAATCCTGGTCCGGAAGCCGGGCATACCGGTGATCCTGATCACCGCCTGGGGCTCCATCTCCCTTGCGGTTCAGGGAATGAAGCTGGGGGCCTTCGACTTCATCACCAAACCCTGGGACAACGCAAGCCTCCTTCAAAGCATCCGGACCGCCCTGGCCCTTCAATCGACAAAACCTTCTTCGGGGGACATCAAACGGGACGTTCTTGACAAGAAATACGATCTGAACGGGGTCATCGGTCAGGATCCCTCTTTCCTCACTCTGCTGGAAACCGTGGGACGCATCAGCCGGACGAACGCCCAGGTATTGATCCTGGGCGAAAGTGGAACCGGCAAGGAAGTGATTGCCGAAGCCATCCACCGGAACAGCGAACGAAAAAACAAGCCGTTCATCAAGGTCAACCTGGGCGGCGTCCCCAACAGCCTGTTTGAAAGCGAGATGTTTGGTCACAAGAAAGGGTCCTTCACCGATGCCTCCAGCGACCGGGAGGGCTCCTTTTCCAAAGCCGACGGAGGCAGCATCTTCCTGGATGAGATCGGGGACCTGGACATGAACTCCCAGGTGAAACTGCTCCGGGTCCTCCAGGACAAAAGCTTCCAGGTGCTGGGGGAGAGCGTCTCACGCCAGGTGGATGTCCGCATCCTGTGTGCCACGAACCGGGATGTGAAAAAAATGGTGGAACGGGGAGAGTTCCGGGAAGATCTCTTCTACCGGATCAACCTGATTACCCTGCAGCTTCCGTCGTTGCGGGAACGGCGGAAAGACATCCCCTTGCTGGCCCGTCATTTTCTGGAGGAAATCCGGCGGACCTACGGAACCGATGCCATCGGTCTGAGCCGGGAAGCCGGACAATGGCTCATGGAACAGGCGTTCCCGGGGAACGTCCGGGAATTGAAGAACCTGGTGGAACGGACCTGGCTGCTGAACGAAAAGAACCCGATCGGCATCCGGGATCTGGAACAGGCCGTGCAACAGGTCCGCATGCCGGGTCCGAAACCGGAATTGCCCCGGCCGGGCACCATGACCCTGGACGAAATCGAGCATGAAATGATCGCCAAGGCCATGGAACAATTCAAAGGAAACATATCCAAGGTTGCCAAGTCCCTGGGCCTCAGCAGAGGGACCCTGTACAGACGCCTGGAGAAATACGGGATCGCTCCGGAAAACGCCCCCTAACAGGTGAAGATCCGGACCACATATGCCATCCTGGTCTTTCTGATTTACGGCGCACTGATCCTGCTCGGCATCGCCCTGTACCCATTTTCCAAGGTCTGGTTTGCCGTATGCGAAGGCATTCTGGCGGTCTGCATCGTCCTCACCGTGATCCTGATCCGCTCGGTGAACCGCCCCTTCCGGATTCTGGAGGACGGCATCGAAGCCATCCGGGAACGGGATTTCAGTGTCAAATTCCGGCCCGTGGGACAGCGCGACCTGGACAAACTGCTGGAGGTGTACAACCGGATGATCGACCAGCTCCGCCTGGAGCGCACCCTGTCGGCGGAGAAAAACTTTCTTCTGGAAAAACTCATCCACGCCTCCCGGTCGGGCATCCTGATGCTGGACATCCACGGAGCCATCGACATCATGAACCCCGCCCTTCGGGAAGCCCTAGGATGGGGCGAAGAAGCTCCCGCATTCCAGCGCCTCGATGACCTCCCCGCCCCCTGGGGGGAAACCCTGACCCGACTGGAGGAGAATCAGTCCCGGATGGTCTCCCTGAACGGGATGACCCGCTACAAATGCACCCGGTCCCATTTCATGGACCGGGGCGTGAAACGCAGCTTCTTCTTCATTGAGGAACTGAGCCGGGAGATCATGGAGGCCGAACGCCAGGGCTATGAAAAGGTGATCCGGATGCTGTCGCATGAGATCAACAACAGCGTGGGAGCCGTGGCCTCCATCATCGAAAGCTCCCTGGAGCACTTCGGAAAACTGAACCTGGAAAACAGCCACCCCTTCCTGGAGGCCCTGGCATCGGGAAAGGAACGAATGAAAAACCTGAACCGCTTCTCCACCCGCTTTGCAGACATCGTGCGGGTTCCACCCCCGGAAACCACCGCCTGCAACCTGGAGGAGATCATCCGGCGCATCCTGATCTACATGGGCCAGGAACTCCGCACCCGGGAGATTCGCGTGGAGCAGGATTACCCCACCCCCGCTCCTGCAGTTTCCTTCGACCTGATGCAGCTGGAGCTGGTCCTGGTCAATGTGTTGAAAAACGCCATGGAGGCCATCGGCCAAACGGGGCTGATTCGCATCTCACAGTCAGCGCAGCCTCCCCTCCTGTCCATCCTCAACGACGGAGAACCCATCCTCCCCGAAACAGCCAACCGGTTGTTCACCCCCTTTCATACCACCAAACGGTATGGTCAGGGCATCGGCCTCACCCTCATCAAGGAAATCCTGGTGAATCACCATTGCCGGTTCTCCCTTCAAACCCGGCCCGACGGCCTCACCGAATTCCGGATCCAATTCCCGGAACGACCGCCCACTTCCGGCCTTCGCGATCAAACCACAGAATAACAAAGTTCGATTGGGTTAAAAATCTCCCAATGATTGGGAGCTCATTGTTTTATCTTTACTTTTGTATCGGAAGGCATTCGCTCAAAAAAGGAGAATATCCGTCATGCTTCTTTTGCCCTATACAACTGATAATGTAACCATCGTTGAAGAGTTTCTTCGAGAAACAAGAGGGAGGATTGCTAATGGAGGTGAAATAACCTTTACCAGGAAAGCCAGCAAAGAATTGGAAATCTTAAATCTCCAGCACAACATCACTGCGGATGATATAGAATATACAATTCTAAATCTGACGCCGGAGAATTATTACAGGGGCATCGATCCGTCCGGGAAGGCCGATTTCAAGGTTTGTGCATTTCGAGCTTTCACCGGAGCGAAAAATCTGGAGGTTTATTTAAAATACGGACTTGAAGCTGACGGGCTCCAAATCCTTGTTTTTTCAAATCACATACCTGATTTTCCAATGGATCAACCATTTAAAAAATGATGTCATGGAAACAAGAAAAGTGCTGAATCGAGAAAATCAGCCAACCGAACAATTGAGAAGAACTGTACATACGAACTACAATGGGTTCAAACTGACCTACGATGAGGTTTACTATTTGGATGAGGAAGTGGATGAGGAATCAGGCAACGTCATCAAAGAAAAGCTGGTGCCGCACTATACAAAAGAGCAAATGAATAGAAACCTTCGGTCATTGAAAAGTGCCTACCTCATTGAAAAAGGAGCAGCTTCCCCAGATGAAATAATTGAGTTTCGAAGGAAACATAACATTGCTGCTTCAACGCTAAGCATCATCATCGGATTCAGCAAGAATACAATATCAAATATTGAAAATGAAGGGATTACTTCATTGCCAAGTGGAAGACTTATTAAAATGTGCATTACTGATCCGTCCTTGCTTCTCCGATACATCATCCTTTGTGACGCTATCGATCATCAAAAGAAAGAAGAACTCGCCCAAAGGATTCTGCGGACTGAATCGGAGTAGGGTTATGTGTTAGGCTTTGGCGCGTGCTTGGCCCATGCAAGGGCACCAAAATTTAGATAAGTTATTTCTGCAAAGGATATTACAAGCCTAAAGGCAAATGACACAGTGTAAGGCCTCGTAGGTTTTATTCATTTACCAAATCCTCAAAATTGTAGGTATTTCCGATAAGCCTTGAGGATCGATGCACAGTGAGGATCTCAATTGTGGCCTCATCAACCATATGATAAATAATTCTGTAGCTACCTCGGATCAATTGTCTGATTGACTCATTGTTGAGCTCGGGTACTATATTCCCAGCTCTAGGATTTTTCTCGAGAATATCAGGAGACTCAAATAGTTTTGAAACGGTTAGTTCAGCATATCTGATAGAGTCCTTGGAAATGTATTCACCAATCTCATCAAGGTCAGAAAGTGCAGTTTTCGTCCATTTCACTTCAGCCATTTGTTCAGCTTGTCTTTGGCTTGTTCTTTAGAATATACCCGACAACTCGCTGAATCCTCAAGTCCTTGTTGGATTTTCTCAACCACAATTAGGTGCTCAATTACCTGATCGATAGTAACATTCTCGGGCAGGTTGTTGAGCGAATCAATTATTTGAGTCTTTGTAATCATCTCATTATGCTAAGTACATCAAAGATAACAAATTCGGGTTTGAATAGATCATTTTCTATGAGGCCTGGCGGTTCTGTAAGTGCCATTGGTGAAATAATAATTCTCCCCTTCATCCACAGGTTTGCAAGCAACTTCGAGATCCGGGAAATTTTCCCGAAGGGAGGAAATCATGGTGGGGGACGCATCGATTCCAAAGAGACACTGCCCTGGGACGCTAAGACTGCTAGGGCTCAAACACAGAAGAATCAAGGGTGAAGGTGTATCTGTTTATTTGCACAGGATTCAGATGGAACATTGTGGGCATCGCATCTTCGTAAGACTCCAATGCCCAGATATCATTCGAAATCAATGGATTCCCCGGAGAGGGATCAGGTTGTTCTTTCGAAAAGACAATCCTTTTGGTTGGATCCTTGAGAACAGAAAACGAGATGCTGTCAAAAACCCTGCTCAGCAAGATGCTTGGTACCTCATCATAGTATTTTGAATAAAACACCCTGAGAAACTCATCCACGTTTATTTCGGTCTCACATGGAAGATACCCGGATCCCATTTCCGACATGGGGTAGAACCCTCCCTGACTCTTGTAGGCATCTGTGGGATAAAACCGTACCTCAATAGTATCTGCATATGAATTCGCGAAAACCAAGTGGGTTTGATAATCCATTTCTTCCCTGCAGCCTGCCAGAGTCAGGAGAAGAATCCATGCAACAAATGCGTTCCGAAGTGTCTTCATTGGCTTGGATCGTTGATTCATGCAATTCCCATGGTGCCAAGTCCCCCGCATAAGGAACCACTAAAACGTTATGACGTGCCGCTCCTTGATAAACTCCGTCAGGTCGGTGCCGGTGTAGCGAACGGTTACCCCGATTTCTTCCAGCTTTTCGGAGATCCCGTACATGTCGGCGCATCCTTTGCAGGCCAGGACATGGATTCCGCTCTCAAGCATCGATTTGACATAGTCCTGCAGCTCCTTGTCTTCGGTGAGAAGCTTGGCGGAGGGTCCCCACACCAGCAGGGTGATGTCTTTCCACCACTCGTATTTCTTGGCGTTGAAGGTGTACATGAACACCATCTTCAGGGCCACCTCCCTGTCTCCGCTGGTCCAGACGACAACGAGTCTGTCCGCGTCGCGAAGGGTGGTGTCGGGAGCTGCTGTGGCTTCCGTGAGGAGCGGCACTTCATCGAGTCCTTTGGCATCGGTGGTGGCTGTCTGTGAACCGGCGGCTTCCAGGAAGGGAAGGAATACAATCAGGCACAGGATCGAACGGATCAAGAATTTCTGTTTCATGATATTTGCTTTTTCGGGGAAGGTTCAGCTTCCATGGACAGGAAAAGATACGAAGATTCTCCCAGACAGATAGCGCGTTCGTCCCGATACCGGGGCAACACCACTAGGTTTTCAGGTACACCCATTCATTGAAGAATTCATCCAGGTCCATGCCCGACGACTCCTCCAATGCGTTCTGGAAATCGGCCGTCTCCACCGTTTTCCCCGCGTATTTCCGGCTGTAGAAACGGATGGCGTCCCAGAAGGCTTCCTCGCCCAGCGTTTCTTTCAGGAGGTGCATGACATAGGCTCCCTTGAAGTACACCAGGTTTCTGTCATCCGGCGATGGGCTTGCCCAACTCTCAAAAACGAGCGACTGGTCGTTCCCCCGGTCCCGGATCCCTTCGTACACCTTTTGGTACGATCTGATGTTGGCGAGGTACACCTCCCGTCCGAAGCGCTGTTCGTTGTAGGCCGCCGACAGGAAGGTCGCCATGCCCTCGTTCAGCCAGAAGTGGTTCCAGCCCTTGCAGGTGATCCGGTTCCCCCACCATTGGTGGGCCATCTCATGGGAGATCAGGTTTGTCTCGGTGGAATCGCGCAGAACCATGTCCCCGTAGGCATCTTTCAGTGTGGAAAACCCGGACATCTCCTGGTAGAAATTTCCCGTGAGGACCTGGGTGTAGGTGGTTTGGAAATAGGCAAGGCCCGATTTCTCTTCGAAAAACGAAATCATGGCCGGGGTTTCTCGGAAAATGTCCAGCATCTGTTCCGGCGTGTAGTTCAGAGAATAGTATTTCAGGCTGATCTCCTGGTACTTCGCTTCGGCTTCGTGGAAGTTCCCGATCGCAAATCCGTAGGTGTAGCTGGGAGCTTCCGTCGACAGCCGGTAGGAACAGACCGACCTGCCGACCTGGTCGGTTCGTTTCACCAGCTCTCCGCTTGCCACGCAGGTCTTGTCGTTGGGTACGACCAGATCGACCGCAAGCAAGGCCTTGTCCTCCGGAGCGTCGTTGCAAATCATCCAGTGGCTGGTGAAATACATGGTATAAGCCTGGCCGTGCTCCGGATCGAAGTACAACCCTCGTCCGGGCCGACCCTGATAATCGATCCGGATCTCCTCCTCCTTGCCGCTGCTCCCGGTCCGATACACAACCAGGGTCTGTCCGGCTTTACGGTGACCCGTCACCTGCTCGCCCTCGACTCCCTCAATGAGAAGATCCCCCGCATCGAAAACCACGGAATCGGTTTCGGTCGGTGCCTGAAATCGAATGACCACGGAACCCCGGATGGATCCCGCCTCCAGATCGGACTCCAGGCGGAGGTGATAGCTTGTGACATCCAGCAGTGGATCCGCAGCACGCACGAGGGTGCCGAAGGTTCCCAGCAGAAGAGCAACCAGGATGGGGAGGGTTTTTTTTGTCATATCATGGATACTCCGGGTTTGCACCGGAAGACCGATCATTCACAGGTGGCGCGAATCCACTCATTGACAATCCGCACAATCTCGTCTTTTGCATGTTCGATGTCGTCCCGACTTTTGATCGTCACGATCGCCCGGTCATTCTCTTTCCAGTCCAGCAAGGTACTCGGATTTGAGATCAGTTTGTGCTTTGGCTGCTCCTGTTTTTTTGCCCCTCTGTGAAAAATCAGCTGTAGCTGTTTGCGCATGGGTTGAATTCGCATCGAGATCCGGTCCTCGCCCGCCACCTGATAATTGGGTCCGTTCCACTTGATGTTTTCCTTCAGCGACGGATTCGCAGACAAAAGGATGGTGCGCATCAGATCGATTTCGCTCCGGAAGGGATGTTGGAGACCGTCCAGGAAGACGCTTACTTCATCGTGTGGATTCATTTACATTGAGATGCATTTGTTTCTGCCCGTGTTCGGTTCCACTCAGGACTGGACCTGAAACTTGGGGTCATAATCCACCATCCATTCGATCCCGTATTTGTCCCGAAACATGCCAAAATAGGAATCCCAGGCGCTGTCGGAAATGGGCACTTCAATGGTCCCACCTTTGGAAAGTCCCTGAAACAGCCGGTCGGCTTCCTCCTTGCTTTCCGTGCTGACAAAGATCTTGCTTCTCGTTTCCTTTTCATTGTGCCTTCCCATGAATTCAGGGGTATCGCTCCCCATCAGCATATCGTATTTGCCAATGGGCAGTGCAATGTGCATGATCCTGTCCGCTTCCTTCTCAGGAATGGGATGACCCGGATCGCCCGGCATGTCCTTGAAGCGAACGACCATGGCGAACTCTCCGCCAAACACGGACTTGTAGAAGGTGAATGCTTCTTCTGCATTTCCGTTGAAATGCATGTAGGAATTTAATTTTGCCATCTTGAATTCTTTACATCTGTTCAACAGTTTTCTTCAGTGCTTCCAGCATCGTGGACCAACTCTCTTCGGAATGTTTGGCTCTTTCCACATCGTAGTTGCTTTGCTGAATCGTCACCTCCGTCTTATTTCCACCGGGTTTCACCTCGTAGGAAACCCACAGGTAGTTTTCGGGCTTGTCTTCCTTCCCGCTCCACGTGCTCAGATAGGAATAAGCCAATTTCCTGTTGTGTTCATATTCAAGCACTTCTCCACTGTCTTTGTAGGCCTGGCCTTCCCATTCGCCCTGAAAAACAATGGGTCCTCCGACGGTCCAGTCGGTCAGCAATTCGGTTCCGAAAAAGTATTGTTTCACGAGGTCCGGCTTCGTCAATGCATCCCAGACCTTATCAAAGGGTGCGTCGACGATCGTCTTGACCGAAATTTTGTGATGTGTTTGCATGATGGGTTGTGTTTCTACCCGGATAACACAACCCGTCCGGGAAAGTTTTGCGATTGCGGTCTTCCCGAAGTTAAAAGGATATTAAAAAGCCAGGGTACTTGAAACAAGCACCCACCAGGGCATGGAAAACCTTCCACGGCAACGGTGGGCATCTCTCGTCTTGGCGGCTATTCCTCGCTTTCAAACAATTCCGAATAATACGCCCGGACATAATTCTCCGGTATCTTGTCCACCGGGTAGGAGCCATGCATCAGCACATGAACCCACCTCCCCTCCTTCTTTTCCAAAACTCCGGTTTGAAATACATTCTCCATGCAGAATTCCCGGCCACCGATCGAGCCGCAGTCGTCCAGAAAACAGGAATACCAAGCCACATCACCGCCGGATGAGAATACGATGCGCAGGTCTTTGAATTCGAAACGAGTTCCGCGGAAATCGGGATCCTTCCATTGCTCCGCATAGATCTTGAATCGATCCAGGCCCACCACGGTGCTGCCCGAGAACAGCCAGAAATGAAACATGTTGTCGTCCCACAGCTGAAACATCTTTTCAAAATCCTTCTCGATGGCCCAGCCAATGGATTGTTCGATCGTCTCTTTCACGACCGCATAGTCGGGTGATGTCGTGTCCTGCGCTGTCCCATGGCTCACAATGCCAAACAGGAAGCACAAAAATAACGGGGTTCTCAGAAATTGCTTCTTCATTGCATTGGGTTTGATGCAATGAAAATTACGAAATTATGGGAATCTCAATCCTCCAGGTAGTAGTACGTGAGATCGATCCACAATTCGGAAACTTCTCCCGGACGGACCATGATTTCTCCGAAGGCGGGCGATGCGGCGGTCCACCCGGGACCATACCACTGCGCATTCTGAGTCATGTAATAGTAATTCCCGGCGTCCAGGGGAACCTGGAAGATGCCGTTGGAATTCGTCCGCACGATGACCGTCGGGTAGAAGGGAGAGAGCGCCGAAGCAACTGGACTCTCCGGCATTCCCATGGGGTAGATGGAATCGATCGCGGCCATGGGATAGAACCAGATGTCGGTGACCACCGGGAAGATGTCGGTCCGACTGGTGTTCACAACGCCGTCGTAGGGCAACTGGACACCGCCGAACACCCCTTGCTCAATGGTGGGCTCTTTGATTTCTTCCGGGGTGATGAGGATGTCCGGGTCAATGAACGGGTCGATCGAAAGCGGGGGGAAGGTGTCTCCGCACGAGTGTTCGAGCAACTCATCCAGCGTGAAGGTTCTGCTGTAGGCTGCCGAGTTCCAGCAATCCGAAACCACGAAGGTGTATTCCTCGTTCACCATGGGCAGGTTGATCTGGTTCAGTCCGGCAACCAGGAACTGGTTGAACAGGTACCGGTTTCCGACATAGACCTCCATCATGGGAGCGAAGATGGGAACCCCCATCGCCAGGGTATCATTCCAGGTATCGGGGCAGGTGGAGTTGTATTGAACCTGCAGGCAGAACCGGTCGACAAAGCCGATCCCAAAACTCACATAGCCGAAATCCCCGGGGCTGTGATCCCCCACGTAAACCACCTGCACATCGAGGTTGGTGGTCTGTTCGTAATCGACGGAGAAGGGGATCGGAAGGGGATCTCCCACAAGGTGTGCCAAGGAGGAACCTTCCAGGGGGGTGGCCCAATGGATCTCTCCCGTGGAGCCGAGGAGCAGAAACTCGGTGAGCTCAAAATCACCCACCGGGATGCGAAGAGACTGGGTCACATAGGCATCCCCGAACTTGTAGACCGAAACGGGTTCCTTGTCGAAAACCAGGATGCCGTTCGCGCCCCGGACCGAGACCAGGGCTTCCACCACATCCTCATCGGTCGAGACTGATTTCAATCCGGAATCGTCCCGAAGCTCAAGCCCGAATTTCACGGTGCTGGTCTGTTCGGTCTGGTTGCAGGCGGTGAAGGCGAAAGCCAGGATCATCGCTGCAGCAATGAAAAGCACTGATTTTCTCATGACATTTCAGTTTACATGGGTGAATGTTGCGCCCTTAAGATGAAAAATGCGATTCTCAGGTTGCGTTTGACTGCCAGGAAACAAATCAGCCCGGGATTCGGCCGCTGGACGAGATCGGTTGGAGGGTCCCAAAGTATCAGCGCTCCCAGTACAACTGATCCCCATCGAGGGTGATCTCGAAGTTCCCTTCGGAGATGACCAGAGTATCCAGCGTATTTCTTGCATGGGTGAGCACGAGTTCAAACTCCCCAATCACGATTCGGTTGGTTTCGCCTCTGACCCGCAACTGCCCACCAATGGCCCTGTAAGTTTGCGCATCTCCCAATGAATCGATGAATGAATAGGTTGCCTCTCCATCTGTTGGAAGATTGTACTCATTCACAAAGTCGAAAGCCTGGGTAAGAATCCGCAGAGTCGTCGATTCCTGGTTGTATAGGTAGTAGTCCACCCCAATCACCTCGTCGTTCCGGATGCTTCGGTACTTTTGAATTCGGCCTTGCAGATGCACCTCTTCATCCCCAACGTTCATATGCATCTCCGAGACCCTGGGAAGCTCTTTTTCGCAGGCTGATATTCCAAGAAAAAGGAACAAAGCAAGCAAGGCATTTTCAAATACGTTGGGCTTCATGGCATGGCTTTGCAGAAAGGTAGCAAATTTCATTCGGATGGACAATTCTGCCTTCCCACAGGCAACCCAAGAATCCACCCCAAATGAAAGGTGGGGAGGAAGGAACCGGAGGTTTCTTTCCGGGGCGGGTCATAGGACACCAGTTCGGAACTTTCCCAGGTCTGAGAATAGATCGTTTTCACCCGATACAGATATTGGACACCAATGCCACAGTACACCTCTGTATAGGTTCGTGTCTTTCGTCTTGGGTCATTTTGAGAGGAGGAACCGAAGAGAAGCTTGGCTCCGGGCCGGAACTGCAGCATGGATTCATCGCTGTCGTAGCATGCAGAATTGACCCCAGCATCAAATTCAAATTGCTTGTGCCGGTAAAAATTAAAATCATGATAGACGACGGCTTTTGTATATGCCTTCCCTTTCTCGCCGCGTTGCCATTTTATTCCCCTCCCCAGATGAATTCCCGAGGTGACGGTAAAAAGAGAAAGCTCTCCACCGCTGCCAATCGTCGATGAGTAACTGCCGAATGTATTTGTGACCGGAAACTTCAGCCCGAGCTCATAGCAATTCGAGCGGGTTTCCGAACTCCTATTCTCCCATCCGACCCTGGCCTCACAAAGAAAGGTCCTTCCAACGCTCACATTTAGTGCCTGTTGGGGTTCCCATGACTTTTCGATTTCTGCCTGGGCAATGGCTGCACCCGGAAGAAAGAAAAGGGAGAACAGGAGGTGGCGGAGTTTCATGAAACCGGTTTGCTCCCAGAAAAATACAAAAAATGCATTCAATCCTGCGGTACAGAATGGCCCGGAATTGTTCCTCCGAGCTCACGTCGGCATCGTACGGTTCCTTGTGTGGGTCGGCTAATACCTCGTCCCGGCCGCCGCATCCATGGGGAAGACCTCCCGGATGCGGGTCTGGTCGTCCGCGCTCAGCGTCACCTCAAGCGCCCCCAGGTTTTGCTCCAGGTAGGTCTGGCGCTTGGTGCCCGGGATGGCAACGATGTCCTCGCCCTGGGCCAGCACCCAGGCCAGGGCCAGCTGGGCCGGAGCCACCTGCTTTTCTTTTGCGATGCGGGTCAGCCGGTCCACCAGGTCCAGGTTCCGGTTGAAGTTGGCTCCCCGGAACCGGGGATTGGTCCGGCGCCAGTCGTCCTCCGCCAGGTCGTCGAATCGCTTGATTTGCCCGGTCAGGAAGCCTCGCCCGAGTGGACTGTAGGCCACAAAGGTGATCCCCAGTTCCCGGGTGGTGGCCAGGATCTCAGTCTCCGGATCCCGGCTCCACAGGGAATATTCGGTCTGAAGCGCGCTGATGGGATGGACTGCGTGGGCCCGGCGGATGGTCGCCGGATCGGCCTCGGACAAACCCAGGTACCGGACCTTCCCGGCCTTCACCAGTTCGGCCATGGCCCCGACGGTCTCCTCGATCGGAACCTGGGGATCGACCCGGTGCTGGTAATAGAGATCGATCCGGTCCACCCCCAGGCGCTGCAGGGAGGCATCGCAGGCGGATCGGACGTATTCGGGACGACCGCTGGTGCCCAGGAAGATGCCTTTGTCGTTGCGCATCACCCCGAATTTGGTGGCCAGGACAACCCGGTCGCGCCGGTCGGCGATGGCTTCGCCCACCAGCTTTTCATTGGTGAAGGGTCCGTACATGTCGGCCGTGTCCAGAAAATTCACGCCCAGGTCCAGGGCCCGGTGTATGGTGGCAACGGACTCTGCCTCGCGGCCTGTTCCGTAGAAATCCGACATGCCCATGCATCCCAATCCGAGGACGGAGATGTCGAGGTCGCTGTGTCCGAGTTTGTGGTATCGCATGTTCGTGGTTTTGGTCGTTTCTTGAATCGTTGAAAGCTTGTATCCTTTGAAGGTGTGATTCCTGGTCCGGGGGCTTCGTTGCTCCGTCACCGGCAGCTACGAAATGAATTTGGGTATCACATATCCAAGAACACCCCCAAGAATTGCGGTCATGATGATTATTGGTATCAAAGATTTCGGTTCTTTCCATCCGATCAGGATCCCGGATGGCAGCAACACGAGAAAGGCAATGAGAATCCCTTTCAAAACGGGTTGGACATCGATATGAATGGAAGCAATGAAAAAACCGATGATGACCCACATGGCAAATGCCGACAGGTTGGCATCCCAAGGAAGTTTCTTTAGGACCATCGGGATGATGTCAACAATCCCGGCAGCCATGCCCAAAAGGATTCCGATAACGATTGGTTTCATGAGAAATTAGGGTTTTTATGATCATCTCTCCTTCATGAAGGTACGTCTTCTTCCCGTGCCAATCAAGGGTCGGTCCTATCTGTTCTCTTCGTAGTACAGAGACATGGCGATGGAGCCCACCATGTCGTCCATGGCTTTGCGGCGCGACTCGTTCTCGGCCTCGGGCCAGGCGCTCAGGATCACGATCACGGTGTGCATGGCCGGGTCGATGTGGATCATCTGCCCGTGGATGCCCAGGGCCCGGAAGGTTCCGTTGGCAAAGGCCCACCACTGGTAGCCATAGCCCCAGCCGAATCCGATGTGGGCCTGGATTTTCGTGGCTTCGGCAAACCAGTCCCCTGGAACCACGGGCGTCCCGTCGATTTGTCCGCCGTCCAGTACAAATTGGCCGAATCGACCGAAATCCCGCAGGGACATCTGCAGGCAGCAGCCGGCCAGCTCCTGTCCCGTCCGGTTCACGTTCCAGCTGGCCTTCTGTTCCATGCCGTATGGAACCCAGATCTTCTCGGACAGATAGTCCGCCAGGGTCTTGCCGGTGGCCTCGGTGACCAGGTCGCCCAGCAGGTGGGTTTCGCCCGTCTTGTAGACCCATTTGGTGCCCGGGGCCGCTTCGGCCGGCAGGCGGCGCATGTAGCTGGCCGATTGGTCCATGCCCGGGGTGATGGGCTCGGTGTAGTATTTGAACAGGTCCGATTCGGGATCGGTGTAGGATTCGTTCCAGCGAACTCCGGTTGTCATGGTCAGCAGCTGGAACACGGTCACCGAGTCGTAGGCGCTGCCCTTGAGATCGGGAATGTAGTCGGTGAGCAGATCGTCCACACTGCGGATGGCTCCGTCCTGGACCGCCGCTCCCACCAGGGTGCTGGCCACCGACTTGGCCACCGACTGGGACGTCCAGCGTCCCCCGGGACCGAACCCCAGAGCATAACGCTCGAGCCGGATCTTCCCGTCCTGCAACACGAGCAAACCGCCCACCTTCTGTTCGCTGAGAAAGGTATCGAGGGCGTCCTTCTTCTCCCCACCCTCGGCGAAATCCGCTAGGGGCGGACCCTGGGGAAGGGCATGCACGTGATTGCCCCGGGGCACGTCGCGGGCTGTAAACACCTCGTCGTAATGCTGAAAGCCCACCACGATTTCCTCCGGGGTCCACGCGAAGGCGTTCTGGGAAATGGAGGACGGATCGATGGGAGTCTGAGCGGACAGAGCGAAGGCGAAGCCAGCAAAGAGCGCCAGGCCGGCGGCCCGGTTCAGGAAAGGTGTCGTTGGTTTCTGCATGATTTCTGACGAGTTTGGTTCGTTGGCCGGGGCGGGAAACTGAGGGGTCAACGACAAAGCGGGGGGCATTGTTCATGCAGAGGAACAAACTTCCCGGCCGGAGACCCTACTCGAAGACAAACTTGAGTCCGTGGTACAGGCTCTGGAAGGGAACATGCCCCTCGTCCGGATAGAGCCGGTAGCGGCAATCGACGCCCTCCACGGTGGTGATGCGGGCGATGAAGCGGGCCACCTGTCCCTGCATCACGGCGTCCGGATCCAGTTCATCCTGCCCGCCCTGGCTGATGAAGATCCGGGTGGAATGCTGGACCGGGTTTGCCAGGAAGGCATCGGTGAGGCCGCTGAAATAGGGTTCGCAGCCCGGGAACCCGGCGCTGCTGGCAACGTAGGCATCGAACATGCCGGGACTGCTCAGGAAGCAGTACATGCTGAATATGGTGCTGGCGGACTGGGCGCAGAGGACCCGCTGTCCGGTGGTCCGGTAGCTGCCTTCGACCCGGGGGATCAGTTCCCGTTCGATGAAGGTTTTGAAATTCTTCGTGCCGCTTTCTGGGGCGCCGTTGTGGGGAGGCATCATGTCCCGGCCCCGGTCCGTGTTTTCGATGGCCACCACGATGACCTCGGGCACGACTTCCTCCATGTAGACGAGTCGGTGGACGACGCCCATGGTTTCCGCAAACACATCCGCATCGCCATCGAGCCGGTACACGACCGGATAGGCCTTGCCTGAGGTCTCATAGTTCGCGGGCAGACCGATGTACACATGCCTGGTTTCCTGGAGGACCTGCGATTCCAATGAATCCCGGAAGCCGAGAAGGATGTCCTGGGCGCGGGTGCTGGTTGCCGTTGCGAGAAGAAGAAGGGCGAGAGTGAGATGCGAAAGGAAAGGGTTGGGTTTCATGAGTTTTGGTTGGCGTGCAGAAAAGTTTCGATTTCATCGGCGATGAAGCCGGCCCCTCTCGAATTCAAATGGATGCCGTCGGTGAGCAGGAGGTACCCGTTCCGTTTCGACATGGCTTCATAGCTCATGAAAAACAGGTAGCGGCGGTAGAGGGAGGCATAGATCATACCCGGACGGTTGATGTACTCCTTCCCCGGTCCTTTCAGGGCCGCGCGGAGAAATTCCACTTGCTTCTCATGGACAGCCAGGTAGGTCACCTGCTCGCTTTCGGCAATGCGCCGGAGTCCGGCGTTGTACTCAGCGATGGTCCGGTTCTCCAACGAGTCCAGGCGTTCCCCCACCAACGGAAGGGAGGCGAGTGCGATCTTCGCCGGGGTCTCCTGCTTCAGCCTCCGGACAATCTGGGTGATGTTTTCCGTGTACCGGGCAAGAGAGGGTTCATGAGGAATCTTCTTCAGCTTTCTCGTCAGTTCAGCCAGCTTCGGATCCAGGGACGAGAGGACATCGTTGGTTCCCACCAGCAGAACCACAAAATCAGGATGTGCCCCAACAGCCTTGTCCAGTTTTTGCAGGACATTGTAAGACTCGTATCCGGCGATTCCCTGGTTGATGAACCGGTAGTCCCGTTTGCCCAGACGGGATTTCAGCAGCCTGACATAGCTGCTGCTGATCATGCCCTGGGTGATGCTGGCTCCCAGGAAGAGCAGGGTTTGTTGTTTGTGTTCAACCATGTGCCAACTATTACATTCGTCCTATGAGTTCATTTTTCAACCATTGGAACGCTTCCTCCTGATTGTATTCGATTCCCGGTCTGAAAAGGGCATCCATCTCGCCGGAAAATTCCGGATCCCCTTCCTTTAATGCAATGTTCCGGAGAAATTGCTTTTTGCTGGGTGGTTTCGAATGGGACCCATGTTCCATGTATTGTCGAAAACAATGCAGAATCTCCTCAGCATCGACATGTATGTTTTTCCTGGCATAATCCAAGTCAAACAAATCGCGTCCTTTGTTGCGTTGATAGAGTGCTCTTAGCTTCGTACCGAGCAATTCGTTGATATCGTACGTCCGAATCTCGCATTCTCCCTGAAACCATCCGTTTTTCACTTCAAATGGAAGAGATACCCAATCTTTGATATGAAAATGCTCCTGGCAATTTATCTCAATTTTCAATCTCATCCGAATGTCTTCATGTTCGGACCGAAACCGGTACAAGGCTTTGATCCCATGTCCCCTGTTGTCTGTTTTTCTGTCTTCCTCAAAAAATGCAATCACTTCCGCAAGACGCTCCATGATGGGCTTGATTGGGCCAGGCTTGACTTGAACCAGATCGATGTCTTCAGAATACCTGGGTGCCGGTTTAAGGTAGAGCTTGTAAAGGGCCGTTCCTCCTCTGAATGCCAAGTGATCCCGAAGAAATCCATCCGAAAAGATTTCGACCAAAGTCCTGCTGATAATCAGGTCCTGTTCCACTTGAGCATATTCTTTCCACGGAACTTCTTCCCTCCATTTTGCGATGAATGGTCTGGCAATCATAGGTCGTTTTCCAGGTTGATGTTTGCATCAATCTTCCATCGGTTATTTGATCTCCCCGGTTTTTGATTCATTCTCGGGCTCAGCAAAACAGGATAATACGGTTGCATTCCGATTTGTTTGTAGACAAGATCAGCAAAGCCTTCACCTCCTGAAAGTTCATCCATCAGAAAGCCCACTCTCTGCAAAGTGCTCTTGTATGTATACCAGGACAACAGCTCAAGTATATCACCAGCAGTTATTTCCTCCATGAGTTCTTCCAGGGTAGCCAACATGCGGTTCAACCCTCCAATCCTGGTATGGTGATGAACCAAGTCTACAAAAGTGAGTGCAGGCGATGATATTCGATAGATCCCGGCCTCTGATCTTTTATCACGAATCCCTTTCTCTGGCCAAAAGCTTGTTGTCAAAAACTGCAAATCAAAATTTTCCTTTTTGATCCCGTTGAGTTTGGGAGTTTCAATGAGAAGATAATCCCGATGTGGCTGTTGATGGCTTGCTCCGTGAATCCTTGCAGCAGAATACAATCCCAAATAATATCGACGATTGAGAAACCCAAACAATTTCTCAGCATACAACTGCACCGGCAATTTCCCAATAGCGGAGTATTTGGGGGGAAGGATCAGGTAGAAGCCTTTTCTCAAATTGAATATCTGTCCCTTCTCTGCCAGCCGGTGCAATTCGAATTTTAGCGAAGTGCCGACTCCATTCGTGTTTTGCAAGATTTCCTCCAGGGAAAAAGAGTACTCTTCTACCGAGGAAAGATAGTTGATGTATTCTTTTGCATTCATTAGAATTATTTTGAGAAAGGTAGCGAATTCTGCTACCAATCCCGAATTATTTCTAGAATTCGATCGCCGGCCCCTCTATTCCGGTGCCTCCCCCACCAGCGGCGAAACCTGGTACCTGGCCGTGCGTTCGTCCCGGATCACCCCCGACCAGTTCAGGCCGAAGGCAAAGTCGTAGCGGTTCCCCTCGCTGTCCACGTGGCAGCTCATGTCGCGGGGCACGTCCTCGAACTGGGCCTCCACCGTCTCCATGTTTGCGGGCATCTGAACGGGCAGAAGGCCGGAGGGTTCGGTCTGCCCGGTGAGGATCTCCAGGAAGGCGCGGTCGGGCACGTTGGAGGAGCGGTTGCCACCGAATCCAACGAGGATGGCATCCACCTCGGGTTCGAATTCATGGAAGACCATGGGGTTGGACACGTCCAGGACCACCACGACCTTGTCGACCAGGGAAGCGGTGCGAAGGACGAGATCCAGGTGGGGCTCGTTGGTGATGATGCCCGTCTGCCCGAAGTAGGAACGGTTTTCCTTAATCCGATTCATCGCTTCTCCGACACCGGACGGACCCGCATCGATGAGGTCGCCACCGATGGATTCCCGGCGCACGGATTCCGAATCGGCCGTGTAGGGACGGTACTGAAGGGAAATGGGCAGGTAGGTGTAGGCCTCCCGGTCGGTGATGGCGCTCTCCGATCCCGGACCGCCGTCGCGCATGCCCCCGGATTCCATGAAGGTCGGGTTCCCGTTTTTGGGATTGCTGATGCGCACGATGGCAAAATCACAGCCGGCCAGCTCATCGGCCGATGCCCGGAGGATGTCGGCCGGGGAAAGGCTTGGTTGGCCTTCCCTGTCGGGCCGACCGCTGAAGGTTTCGGCCAGGCCATCGGTCACCACCTCGTAGTATTGTGAAGCCAGTTCCAGGTCGAAGCCGGGCTCGGCCGAGGCCGGGGTGCGGGTCCAGCCGCCCGTGGCAGGCACATACACCCGGGGAATGTAGACCCTGGGTTTGTCGGTTTCCGATGCGGAAGCGGACGTGGACCCGGCATCAGACCCCGGGCCGGAGGCCGGACCGGCCGGGTGGATTATGCCGTCCTTGTTCTTCAGCAGGACGATGGATTTCACATGGGCCTGGTGCCCGGCGGCTTCGTGTTCCGGTTTGTTGGCGGTGGCTTCGGCCACATCGAGGGCCAGGTAGGGGTTGTCCACGATGCCGATGTTGAAATGGGTCCGGAGGATGCGCTCGGTGGAATGCTTCATGATCTCATCCATGGCTTCCTGGCCAAGCTCGGCCACCCCCAGGCCATAGGCTTCCATGGCCAGGTCCACGCTTTCCTGCCCGTCGCCGCCCTCGCCCCCGAAGGCATCACAACCCGCCACAAGGGTGGCCAGCCGTCGCTCCACCGGATCCAGGTCTTCCACCCCGTAGTCCTTGCTGGTCAGGATGCCGAAGTCGGTCAGGATGTACCCGTCCCAGCCATAGGTTTCCCGCAGGAGACGGTTGATTTTGTAGGGACTGTAGCTGGTGGCCAGCCGTTCTCCCCCCACGGGCGATCCGTCGGCTTGCAGCCCCACCGAATAATTGGTCATGGCCGCCGAGACGGTGCCGGTTTTCCCGGGCAGATCCATGCAGGCCAGGAAGGGAAGCAGGTGGGTGTAGAACTGTCCACCCGGGAAGACGTTGTAGGCCCCGTCGCGGGTGTGGGATTCCCGGCCCCCTTCGGCAGCGCCGTCGCCCGGAAAATGCTTCATCTGGTTGTTGACGCTGTGCGCTCCCCAGCCAAGGTCGTTCCCCTCTTCATCGTAGGTCGATTGCCAGCCGTTGATCACCGCCCGGGCCATGTCCGACGACAAGGCCGGATCCTCCCCGAAAGTGCCGGGGATGCGTTTCCACCGCGGTTCGGTGGCCAGGTCCATCTGGGTGGCCACCTGCATGGAAATGCCCATGGCCCGCCATTCTTCCGAGGTCATCCGACCGTACTGCGCCCCGACCTCCGGATCGAAGGTGGCCGCGAGCCCCAGGTTGCAGGGCCAGCCGGACACGTCGCCCTCGCGGGGATCGTCGATCCACACGGGGGGAAGGCACACCATGTCCTCCAGGCCTTCCACATAGGCCTGGACCATGTTGTTCCACTGCACCTTGGTCCGGGTGTCGGCCGATCCGGCCCGGACGGCCCGCAGCTGCCGGTAGCCCAGGTCCAGGGAGTTCCGGATGATCGCGTCGAGGGAGTCCGGACCGACCCGCCAGCTGCCGAAGGGATTCATCTTCATGCCCATCATCTTCTCCACGGGTATCTCCTCCGCCATGGCCTTCGCCCGGGTTTCGTAGTCCACCCGCCAGTCCTCAAAAGCATCCAGCAGCTGATTCCGGTTGAGGTCCTTGAAGGCATATCCGTCCACCTGGATCAACGGCACTCCGGCACCCTTCGTGTACCCGAGGGTCGTCCCCCCTTCGTTGGCCACCCGGGTCCAGCCGTCCGGCGTCTGAACCTCGGACCATTTCACCCGGCCCGATCCCAGTTCCTGGGGTTCGACGGGATACTCGGTCCGGCTCCCGGAAGAACAGGAGAACAGGGAAAATCCGGCCAGAAAGACCAAAAAGGACAGCCGGGTGTTGGATCGCAAAAGGGTTCTGTTGGAGTTCATGAGAATTGCTTTGGGGTTTGTGAAGGGTTTGATTGGGTTCTCTTTGAGGTTGTTGAGGTATGGAAGGGGGCCAGGGATTCGCATTGGGGTTTTGATGTTGGGTTCTTTTGGGTCTATCCTTTCAACATGGGCACACCCCGCTTGCAAAGCTGAATGGCCAGGCCCCATGGATCGCGGAGCATGACCAGGTGGGACCCGTCCTCCAGATGCTGGTCCGCCACCAGGGTGGCCCCGGCCGCCACGAGGGCATCCCGGTCCGCGTCCGGGTGTTCCGACACAAAAGCCACATGGAGCAGCAAGGGATCCATGGCAGCATAGTCCGGCACCCGGTCGGGTGGATTGTTGTATACCTCCAGCATCATGGTCCCGGAGCTGTCGGCCAGAAAATGGGTGTGGGGCGGACCCTCCACAGAACGCACGGTGGTCATTCCGAGGTACCGGCCGTACCAATCTGCCATCGCCACGGGATCTGCGACATTGAATGCGACGTGTTCGAGTTTCATGGGATACCGTTTTCTTTCAAGTTTGTCTTGCCTTGTCTAATAAATCAACAAACACATAGAGATTCGTGCTTGGGTTTTCGAACAATCGGGTTCGAACAGCTCTTCCACACGCATCCCTTTGATTTTCATTCAGATGCTTCTTCAGTTTGTCGTCGATAAATCCTTTTCGATAAACAGTACGATTTCGGTTGTTTAGCTGTCGGATGCACTCCATCCCGGATATCCTGGCAGATTGGTTTTTGTAGTGCAACAAAAACCAGAATTCAGTGCAAGGATTCGATACAAGGAGTTTTGCGTTTTTTATGAGTTTGAGTCGATGAAGGACCTTCTTCACATCCGCATCATACAACAGAAATACTTGATCTTTTGGATGCTTCTCCTTTTGATCCAAATGACTTGAAATAAGTTTTTCATTGATATTTGCACCAACAACCAAAGGAATAACTTTCACTGGCAAACGATATTTGGTTCGCAAATGCTCGACATAGGCTTTTTCTGTTTTGCCTTCACAAAAGACCCAGAACTTGGGATGAATCTTTTTCCCCTTGGATGCCTGTCTCTCTTTACGAGCCATCAACAAACTGTTTCAGATTCTCAATTGAATCATTAATGTAGGGCACCGCGTCAAATCTCCCTTGGAGGTAAGCTTTTTCCAAATCCATTGTATCCCGAAAATCACTGTAATCATACAATGAATACAAGTCCGTGGATGCATCTTCCTTCTTGTTTACAAAATAAAACTGGTCTTTCCTGAATCGGGTCAAATCGAGAAACCGGGTGTTGTGCGTTGTGCAAATGAGTTGTGCTTTTCTGCTTGCCCTGAATAGATTGAAAATGTATTCTATGATATCCGGATGAAGGCTTTCCCCAATTTCATCAACCATGAGTACTTTATCGTTTGAGATGATGTCCAGGATGCTTAGCATAATGACAAACAGCTTCTTTGTGCCTTCCGACTCTTCAGCAAACAAGTCGAAACTTTTTTTGGGATCCGATTGGTGATACGTTTTTACCTGCAATTGTTCCTGGATGGTATCTTCTACACTGGCATCTTTGAACGATGTCCCTGAAAACCTCACATTCACAGCCTTTCCAGGAGATGATATTTTCTTCACAGCGATGTTCACGATGTCACTGTCTGCGATTTGCAGGGCTTTCAACAGACTTTGCTTGTATCCTTGAAATAGGGTTTCCACTTGTCTGGCATTGTGCCCCAGATAGGCAAGGATGAAGGTGCTGTCAAAATACCGGAACAGGTCTTTGGCAAGCTCTCTGTCCATTTGACTGGCACGGGAAAGATAGAGTGTTTTGTTCGATGTGTTTTCTGCCACATCAAACGGACGCTTTATTTCGGAACCAAAACTGTACTTGTCTCTTTTTGAATTGCCCGCCTCTTCCTCTCGTGTAAATATCTTCTTGATTCTTCCCTTTGGGTAATAATACAGGCTTTCCGTCAGAATCCTGTCTTGCATCAGGGTGAAAGCATACTCATATTCAATTCCATGCATCACAAAATCAATCAGAAAACTGCTCGGTTTGTTTTCGAAATTGGCAAACTTGAATTTTCGATAATTGAATGTGACATTCTCATTGTGATTGGAAGAATTCAGGATCATCATGCAACAAAATCGAATGGCTTTGATCACGTTGCTCTTCCCGGAAGCATTTGCACCATACATGATCACGGTCTTCAGAATTTCGTCTCCATCATAGGAGAAAACATTGTCTGCCAGAGCTCTTGCATTCTTGCTTTGCAGATTTGCCGCACGCATGTCCAGAACCACCTCCTCTTTGATGGAGTAGAAATTGCTTATTCGTATCTCTAGAACCATTTTATGGCCGATATTTGCAATTTTTTTCCAAATATAAAGATTATTTCAATGCATCTGGGTGGCTATTGGTCACATTCCCGCAAACAACGGCACAATCTCCTCGATCACCAGGGGGATTTTCCGGAGGGCGTTCCCATTCTCCTCGTTGTAGTCGGAGGAAGTGATCACAACCACCAGGTCCAGGTCCCGGATCACCATGATGTATTGACCGCCGTAGCCCAAGGCAAGGAACATGACGTGCTCGTCCCGGCTCCCTCGCACCGGGTTCTCCCACCAGGACGTGTTCTGCTCGGAGCGGCACCACCACTGGTAGCCGTAATCGAAGAATTCGCTTTCAGCGGCGTGGGGCTTGGTGGACTCTGCAATCCACTGCGCCGGAACGAGTTGTTCTCCATACCAGGACCCGTTTTGAATGACGAGCTGACCGATTTTTGCCATGTCCCGGGGTTTCATGTACATTTCGCTGTGGCAGCGGATGGCCCCGTCTTCCCGTTCCCAGATGGTCTCCGAAATGCCCATCTTGTCGAAGAGGGTCTCCTTGGCATATTCATCGGCTTGCTTGCCTTCCAGCTCATAAAGGATGGCTCCGAGCAGATTCGTGGAATTGTTGTTGTAGGTGAATTCCTCTCCCGGAGCAGATTCAAGCGGATGGCTAAGAATGAAACTCGCAAGTTCAATCGGATCCCGGACTTCGACCTCGTCTTCCTCGGACAGTCCCGAGGTCATGGACAACACCTGCTTCAGGGTGATTCGTTCCTTTTCAGGGGTCCGCAGGGAATCCAGTTCTGGAAAGAAGTCGAAGACGGGCCGATCGGTATCCAGGAGCTTGTGCCGCTCCAGAGCGACCCCCAGCAGAAGGGAGGTCACACTCTTTGTGCAGGAATGGATGGGATGGGGCTGGGTGCGGTCGAAGCCGTAGAAGTATTCCTCCAGGATGAGTTTCTGGTTCTTGAGGATGAGGAGGGATTCGAGCCGACCGTATTTCTGGGTGATGATCTTTTCCATGACCGCGTAAAAGGCGGCACTGTCCCGGACCGCTTCAAACAGAGATGCTGTCTGCAATTGGTCGTTGCAGTCCTCCGGCTGCCGGTAGACATAGCGGATGCTTCCGCTGGGACCCGGCGGATAAGGAATGAACAGGCGGTTCACGTCCAGGGCCTCTTCCCGGATGAAATCGATCCGGTTGGTGTCCGCTTCGTCTCCCCAGCAGGCCAGGCCCCGGATGATCCCGTTCGAAAGGTCCACCCTTCCGGTGTAGCTGCCCTCCGTGTTGTAATCAAACACCATTTGATGGGTGGAGTCGATGTATGTCAGGTTGCGGATGGGCCAATACTCATAGAACCGTTCATCCCAGAGAAAGCAGCCTTGCACAATCAGTTTGCCCTGGGCATCGGTCCGCAGTTGCAACACAGGCTCCAGGGTTCCGTGGGGATATTTGATGGAGGTCTCGGGCGTCACACGCCAGAGGCCGTCCAGGGAAACATAGTGCCCATTGGCGGGCGCATTGCTTGCCTGGATCTCAGGCTCCGGGGCCGGTTTGCAGGAGAAGAGCAAACCGAAAGCGCCCAGGATGAGAAGGACAATCTTTGAGGGTTTCATTGGGTTGGGGGGTTTTCGCGAAACTCATGTAAATTAGCGCTTTTCGCCCACCCATCCAAGAAAAGGAGAAACTCTGTCCGGTCAATAGTCCTCGCCTTCGTACATGTCCAGCTTCACCTGGTCCCGGGGTGGAATGGATTTTACTTGTACCGGTGGCCTGTGCGTAGCATGGATAGGTCGTTGACCGATTCGGGTATCACAAAAGTTTCTCGATCTCCGCCTTCAAGATTTGGTAGATGGTCTCCGTACTTCATATAATCGTACAGATTTTCAGGCGCAATGGTGTCCCCAAGTTGTTTGTGAACAATCATCTAATGGCTGCTGCCCTGCTCCTGTGGAAGCGAGGATTGTGAATATCCCGATAACCCCGAGATGTTAACCTGGGAGGCTACAAGTATGAAAGCGACTGAATATCGGGGATTCAACATTCTAGTTCTCTCTACCAATCATTAGGTTTTCGAAGAATATACCCATCATACTTTTGTAGCTCGTTGGGTAGTTGGCTATGCACGAATGCT
>JAWKKO010000019.1:0-82088 GCA_041393235.1 Bacteroidales bacterium | reverse complement strand
AGGGAAGGAAGCGGTTCCGTGTCGAAGACCTGCTCACCGAAAAACCCTACCTGGTGGCCAGAATCACGGCCCTGGACGATGCGGACGAACAACCGGCCGCCGAATCAAAAGCCATCGCAGCTGCATTGAAGGAGCTTGCCATCAAGATCATCCGGCTCTCCTCCAACATCCCCACGGAAGCAACGTTTGCCGTAAAAAACATCGAAAGCCCCTCCTTTCTCATCAACTTCCTGGCTTCCAACAGCGAATTGTCCCTGACCGAAAAGCAGGCTCTGCTGGAAAACAACAGCGTATCTAAGCGTGGGTTTGTGCTTCTGGAACATCTGTCCAAGGAAAGCCAGATGCTGGAGCTGAAAAACGACATCCAGACCAAGGTGAAATCGGATCTGGACCAGCAACAACGGGAGTTTCTTCTGCACCAACAGATGAAAACCATCCAGGACGAACTGGGGGGATCTCCCCAGGACCAGGAGGTGGAAGAATTCCGGGCCAAGGGCCGGAAGAAAAAATGGAACAAGGACGTGGCCGCAACGTTTGAAAAGGAACTGGAAAAGTTGTTGCGCCTGAATCCGGCCACAGGGGAATATTCGGTGCAGGTCAATTACATCCAAACCTTGCTGGAACTGCCCTGGAACGAATACACCAAGGACAATTTCAACCTGCAGCGAGCCAGCAAGATCCTGGACAAAGACCACTTCGGCCTGGAAAAGATCAAGGACCGGATCCTGGAACACCTTGCCGTGCTGAAACTGAAAGGCGACCTGAAATCACCCATCCTTTGCCTGGTGGGCCCTCCGGGCGTGGGAAAAACCTCCCTTGGAAAATCCATCGCCCGGGCTCTGAACCGGAAGTATGTCAGAATGTCACTGGGCGGACTGCATGACGAAGCGGAAATCAGGGGCCACCGCAAAACTTACATCGGGGCCATGCCTGGACGGGTGATCCAAAACCTGAGAAAAGCAAAAACATCCAACCCCGTCTTTGTGCTGGACGAAATCGACAAAGTGGGCCGCGACGCCCATGGAAACCCGGCTTCTGCCCTTCTGGAAGTGCTGGATCCGGAACAAAACAGCAATTTTCACGATAACTTCCTGGAAGTGGACTACGACCTGTCCCGGGTGATGTTCGTGGCCACGGCCAACACCACGTCCACCATCCATCCGGCCCTGCTCGACCGCATGGAAGTGATCGATTTGTCGGGCTACATCGTGGAGGAAAAAATCCAGATCGCCAAGCGGCACCTGATCCCGAAGCAGTTGAGGGATCACGGAATCACATCCAGGCAGCTGAGCATCCCCACCCGCACCCTGGAATACATCATCGAAAGCCACACCCGGGAATCCGGCGTGCGGCAGCTCGACAAACAACTGGCCAAGCTGGTCCGGGTTGTGGCCAAACATGTTGCCTTCGGGGATGCATACCCCAAATCGATGACCCGGGACATGGCCCAGGAAATATTGGGCCCGGCCCGTTTCCTGCACGACAAGTATCTGGGGAACCAGCACGCCGGCGTGGTTACGGGCCTGGCCTGGACCGCAGCAGGAGGAGAAATCCTGTACATCGAAACCTCCCTGAGTCCCGGCGATGGGAAACTCACCCTGACGGGGAACCTGGGCGATGTCATGAAAGAGTCCGCCGTCCTGGCCCTCGAATACCTCAAATCACACAACCAGGTTTTTGAGATCCCCACCGAGGTGTTCCGGAAATACAACGTGCATGTTCACGTACCGGAAGGCGCCATTCCCAAGGACGGGCCGTCGGCCGGGGTGGCCATGGTCACCTCCATGGCCTCGGCCTTCACCCAGCGGAAAGTCACGGAAAAACTGGCCATGACAGGCGAGATCACCCTGCGGGGACGTGTGCTGCCCGTGGGAGGCATCAAGGAGAAAATCCTGGCCGCCAAACGGGCAGGCATCACCCGGGTGGCCATGTCGGAGGAAAACAGAAAAGACGTGGAAGAGATCAAGGAAATCTATCGAACCGGACTGGAATTCGCATACGTTCGCGAAATCAGTCAGCTGATGGATTTTGCTCTTCTGAAGGAAAAAGTGGAAAACCCCATGCAAATCGCCTAACAAACAAGCAATTTCGCGGTTTCCACCCCATGGGGTCTTTTGATACGGACAAAATAAATCCCATTGGGCAATCCCTTGTGCTCCAGGTCGGACACAACAAAGGAGTCATCGGCAGGGGAACGGAACTTGTAGACAGGCATTCCTTCCAGGTTGAACACTTCGATCATAGTCCTTCATTTTGGGTTAATCCAGGATACGAGGCTCCATGCTGCTAATTTAGGAAGCGCGAAAGGGGAAAGAAAGGCTTTGTTGACTTATTGTGTGAACCCCTTCCCTGGGTTTGTGAACCCCGTCAACGGGCGGATGAAGTGTTTCAGGAAAAGCTGGCTTCCAGGAGCCTGATTTTCTGGGAGGGGATTTTCAGGCAGCTGCTTTTCCCGTTGTATTCAAGGATGCAACTGGCCGATTTGCGATCGACCCGGGAAAGAAACCGCAGATTCACAAGGTAGGACCGGCTGGCCCGGAAAAAACCGTGCCCGTCCAGCACCTCCTCGATGGCTCCCAGGTTCTGGGTGGTCAACTCCCGGTTTCCGTTCAGCAACTGAATGTTTGTGTAATTGCCATCGGCTTCGCAAAAAACCACATCCGACGGGGCGATCAGGATGTAACCCGAACGCGTGTTCAATTTCACCTTGCTGGAAGAAGGTTCCCTCAACAATTCCAGGATTTCTTTCAGATCCGGTAGTTTTTTCTGCCGGGCCGAGTGTTTGAAACGCTCCAGCGCATCCTGCAATTCGGATTTCCGAATGGGCTTGAGGATGTAATCAAACACCGAATTGCGGATGGCTTTGATGGCATAGTTGTCGAAGGCTGTCACAAAGATGATGCCCGGATTCAGTCCTTCCCTCCGGATGTAATCAATGAGCTGAAACCCGTCCTTGTCCGGCATATGAATGTCAAGAAAAACCAGATCGGGCGGATTGCCGGTAAAATAGCCCATGGCTTGATCCACATCCCCTGCCAATCCAACAACCTTGAAATCAGGCATGTCGGCAAGAATAAACTGCAGAAGTTCCCGGGCTTCGGGCTCGTCGTCAACGATCAGCACACGAATGTCCTTTTCCATGGATCGGAGGGTCTTAGGCTTTTCTGGTGCGCAAGATATAAAATTATCGGGAGGACAAAAAGGACGGACTTTCGTGTCGGTTTCAACTTTTTTTCGTATTCTGTAAAAACACCAGACGGAGAGGACCGGGTGGGAAACAATCTTTCAAATAACGGAAACGCCAGATTTGGTACCCTGCCGGTCTTCATGACCACCATTTCCACCATCCTGGGGGCCATCCTGTTTCTACGCTTCGGATACGCCGTCGGTCACCAGGGGTTTCTCGGGGCTCTGGGAATCATTTTTCTGGGGCACATGGTCACCATCCCCACGGCCATGGCCGTGGCGGAGATTGCCACCAACCAAAAAGTGCAGGGAGGGGGAGCTCATTGGCATCATCATCAGCCGGTCCTTGCTGAACATCGGCGCCGCCATCGGCATCGCCCTGTACCTGAGTCAGGCCATCAGTGTTGCGTTTTATGCGTGATTGCCTTTTCCGAAGCCTTCGATCCGCTGATCCGCTACCTTCAGTACGAATTTCAGGTACCGGCCGTGGACAAGCGGTGGATCGGACTGGTGAGCATGAGTCTTCTTTCCGTGGTGATTCTCTCCAGGGGGGCCAACATCGGAATGAAGGCCCTGTACCTGGTGGTGGTTCTGTTGTTCACCAGCCTCCTCTTCTTCTTCCTGGGAAACCCGACACCGGCAGCCCAGGACCAGGCCTTTGTCCTGAATGCCCAGATTCAGTCGCCGGACAGTTTCTTTTTTGTCTTCACCATCATCTTTCCGGCATTCACGGGACTCGTGGCCGGTCTGGGCCTGTCGGGGGATTTGAAAAATCCCAGCCGGTCCATCCCACGCGGCACCCTGTGGGCCACCATCGGTGGCTTTGTCGTCTATCTGATGGTCAGCTACAAGCTCGGTGTCTCAGCCACACCGGAGGAGCTGGCCTCCGATCAGCTGATCATGGAAAAGATTGCCCTGTGGGGCCCCATCATCCCCATCGGACTTGCCGCCGCTTCCCTCTCCTCCGCCCTGGGGTCCATCATGGTGGCACCCCGGACCCTGCAAGCCATCGGCCTCGACCGGGTGTTTCCCAGCGCCCTCCTCAACCGGTGGTTGGCCCGGGGCAAAGCCAGGGACAACGAACCCACCAACGCCGGCCTGGTCAGCATCGTCATCGCCTTTGTGTTCGTGGCCGTGGGGGACATCGATTTTGTTGCCCAGATCATTTCCATGTTTTTCATGGTCACCTATGGGGTCATCTGTCTCATTTCCCTGCTTGAGCACTTTGCGGCCGATCCCTCCTACCGGCCCACTTTTCGCTCCCGCTGGTACGTTTCCCTGATCGGAGCGGTCACCTCCTTCTGGCTCATGTTCAAAATGAACGCCCCCTATGCCCTGCTGTCCCTGATCATCATGGGAAGCTTCTACATGATGATTTCGGGTTCCCACAAAAAGGAACGGGGACTGGTCAACCTGTTCCGCGGGGTCATCTTCCAGTTGAGCCGGCAGTTGCAGATTCTGGCGCAACGAGCCGACCGGGAGGACCTGGATACGCACTGGAGGCCGTTCACCATCTGTGTGTCGCAGGACACCTTTCACCGGCGGAGCGCCTTCGACATGCTGCGCTGGATTTCCCTCAAATACGGATTCGGCACCTACATCCATTTTCTGAAAGGTTACCTGACGGAGGAAACGAACCTGGAATCCAGAAAGGTGCTCAACAAACTCATTCAACTGGCGGCCGGCAGCAAAAACCGGGTGTATCTCGACACCATCATCAGCCCGTCTTACACCTCCGCCATCGCCCAGGTAATCCAGTTGTCCGGCATCTCGGGAAAGGGGAACAACATGATCCTGTTCGAATTTTCCCACTCCCAGCCGGAAGCCCTGCAGGAAGCACTGGACACCCACGACATCCTGTATTCCACGGGATTCGACCTCTGCATTCTGAGCACCTCCTACAAGGGATTCGGCTACAAAAAACAAATCCATATCTGGATCACACCTTCCGATTACGACAACGCCAACCTGATGATTCTCCTGGGTTACATCATCCTGGGACATCCGGAATGGAAGGAAGGCCTCATCAAAATCTTCGCTCTTTACAGAAAGGAAGAAATGAGGGAACGAAGCGAAGAACTCAAAACCCTGATCCGGGAAGGTCGGCTGCCCATTTCACTGGCCAACATCATCAACGTCAGCCTGGAAGATGACCGGAGCAGCCGGGAACTCATCGAAACCCGATCGGCCGATGCGGATCTGACCATCATGGGATTCAATCACACACAGGTGGCCACCCAGGGCTTTCGGTTGTTCACCGGCTACGAACAACTTGGCAATGTCTTATTCGTCAGCACGAACAGCAAAAAGGAGATCACCTGAAAAACCGGAATCCGCCGAACGAGCGGACGGGGGAAAACGCAGACAAATTTCATACCTTTGACTCATGGAGAAAATCGCCGTATTCCCGGGATCCTTCGATCCGTTCACCATCGGACATGAAGATGTGGTCCTCCGGGCTCTCGATCTGTTCGATCACATCATCGTGGCCATCGGGGTCCATTCCGGAAAGCAACCGCTTCTCGACATCCACACCCGCGTCAAAATGGTCAACCACGTGTTTCGGGGCCTGGACAAGGTATCCGCAGATTTCTTCGAAGGGCTGACGGTGGACTATTGCCGGAAGGTCCATGCCACCCACATGTTGCGTGGCATCCGGACGGCAGCGGATTTTGAATACGAACGGGCCATCGCCCAGATCAACAAACGGATGCTGCCCGAGGTGGAATCGGTGTTCCTGCTCACCTCCCCCGAACACACGCCGGTGAATTCCACCATCATCCGCGACATCATCCGGAACAACGGAGATGCCTCCATGTTCCTCCCGGAGGGGATTCACATCCAAGATTATCTCTGATGCGTTGGTTTCCTTTGTTGGTCCTGTTGTTCCTGGGAATATCCGTCCGTTCCCAACCGGTGATCCTGCAAGGGACCGGGGAAGGCTATGCCGGACAGCTGCTCCGGCTGACGCTCCCCGGGAATCCGGTCATCGACCGGCCCGATTACCGGGACACCGTACGGTGCGATGCCCGGGGCGTCTTCCGGTTTGAGCTTGTTGTTGCGGAAGGACGGATGGTCGAAATCGAAGCCGGGGTGTACATCGCCACCCTGTTCGTCGAGCCGGGCCGAACCTATGAGGTGCAGCTGCCCCCCTTCCGGGAGAAAGGATACGAGGACTACATCTCCCCCTATTTCCAGGCCCTGCGCATACCGTTGCAACCCGGGGAACCGGGAGAGGTCAACCCGCAGATCTTCCAATTCGATTCCCTCTACGCCATTCAGAACGACCTGGTCATCATGTCGCGAAGGCTCAACCGGGATTACCCCCTGGATTCGGCCATCCGGAACCTGGAGGAAGGGTTCCGGAACGACACAACCCCCTTTTTCCGGGATTACCGACGCTACAAATACGGGGTGCTGAAAATCAACGAGGGACGGACGGGTCTGGAAGAAATCAGCCGAACCTACCTGGGGGAGGAGGTCAATGAAAAACATCCGGCGTTCATGGAGCTGTTCGGAAGCATGTACAAGGACTTTCTGTTCTACTATGCAAGACAGAACGAAGGAGGCGCATCCCTTCAGCACCACCTCCGAAGGACCCTGAACCTCGACAGCATCCGGGCCGGCATCTGCAGCCACCCGTCGGTCCAGAGTCGCCAGATGGCCGATCTCATTCTGCTGCAGGAACTGGCCTCTGCTTTTTACACGGGAGAATACCACAAAGAAACCATCCTGTCGCTTCTGGATTCCCTGGCCGCCTACCCGCAAAAAGACCGGTTCGGTTCCTACGCCTCGGAACTCCGCCAATACCTGGCCCAGTTGCTGGTGGGGCACCGGCCGCCGGCCCTGATCCCCAGCGGGTCTGCGGACAGCCTTTCGATTCTGGATCGGTGGAAGGGGAAATACGTGTACCTGATGTTCTGTACGCCGGATCACTATGGATGCATGATGGAATATCCGTATCTGCAATCCTTCGTCCGGAAGCACAACGCTTACCTGGAAGTGGTGACGGTCATGGTTGCCCGGAACCGCAGCGAATTGCCCGGCTTCATGGACCGGAACCAGTACGAATGGCCGGTCTATTTTTACCAGGATTTCCCCGATGTCCTTTCCCTGTACCGGGTCCGCGCCTTTCCCACGGCATTTCTCATCGACCGCGAAGGCAACTTGCTTCAATCTCCGGCCATCCTGCCCAGCGACGGATTCGAGCAACACCTGTTCCGGATCATGCGATCCCGGGGTGAAATCTGAGAATCAGAGGATTTCCCGGATGTACATAACATCCAGAATGCTCGGGTAGGTGTTTTTCCGGATGAAATCGGTGGCTCCCGGCCGGACCCATTTGAAATCCGTGATGCCTTCTTTCTGCCTGCAGGACCGGCAGGTCCTGGCCTCCGTAAAACATTTCAAACCATTTCGTCTTTTTCAGGATGCGATCCTTCCCCAGCTGGTAGGTGTGGTGGGTGGACATCAACGGATGAACCAGTTCCAGGTCTTTCAAACCGGTCTCTTCTTCCACCTCGCGAAGCGCGGCTGTCTCGAAATCCTCACCGGGCTCCAGCTTTCCCTTGGGCAGGTCCCAGGTATCGTTGCGACGGATGACCAGAAACTCGCCCCGGGGATTGAAAACCAATCCCCCGCCCGCATCCACCGGGTGGAAGCAGGATTTGAATTCTTCCAGCAACTCCAGCATGTCATCGTGAAAGATGTACAGGTTGCGGATCTCCTTCAAAAGGAAAAACGCATCGATGAGTTCATGAAGTTCATGAAGGTTGATGTACCTGTAAAACAATCCTTTGTTTCGTGCAAAGGCCCTTGAAAAATCATCTCCGAAAAAAACCGTTCTGTCCTGAAAAAATACCTTGTACATCGCTCTCGTTCCAATTCCACAGCAGATTTCAACATAAACATACGACTTATATGATTACTATCTGCTACCTTTGCGGAAAATATCGGGGTGCCTGAAAACGACGGGCTGAGATCAAACCCTTATACCTGATCTGGGTAATGCCAGCGTAGGAAAGAAGCTTACTTCACCGGACACCTCCCGTATTTTGATCGTTCAAATTCTGAATCAAAATGATGATGAGATCCGTTATTCTTTTCGCAAGTCTGATCCTTTCCACGGCGGTATCCGCTCAGGAACACCGGATAAAGGGAAGGGTCCTCGACGACCAGGGGCTGGCCCTGGCTGGAGCAAACATCCGGGTTTCGGACACCTATCTCGGGGTGGTCACCGACCGGAACGGACAGTTTGTACTGAAGGTTCCCGCGAACGAATACGCGGAATTATCCGTGTCGTTTGTGGGGTTTGAAACCCTCCGCATTCCCTGGGACAAAACGGCCGGGGATTCCCTGGTCCTGAAAATGACACCATCCGTGTTCCTGGGAGACGAAGTCGTGGTTCGGGCCACCCGGGCCGATCGCCTGACACCCATGGCCTATGAGAACATGGATGCGGAGGAGATCAAGGACCGGAACATGGGGCAGGACATGGGGTACCTGCTCAGCCTCACCCCCTCCCTGGTCCAATCCTCCGAATCGGGCACGGGCATCGGATACACCAATTTCCGGATCCGGGGCTCCGATCCAAGCCGGATCAACATCACCGTGGACGGCATTCCCTTGAACGATCCGGAAAGCCAGCAGGTTTTCTGGGTCAACATGCCCGCATTCACAAGTTCCCTGGGTTCCATCCAGATCCAGAGGGGCATCGGAACATCCGGAAACGGTGCGGCGGCGTTCGGCGCCACCGTCAACCTACAGACGGAATCGCCCCGTACCGAAGCCCATGGCAGCCTGTCCTCCACCATCGGATCCTACCACACCTTCATCCATACAATCAAGGCCGGAACCGGGCTCATCGCCGACCGGCTGGCATTGGACATGCGATACTCCACCCTGCAATCCGACGGCTACGTGGACCACACCTTTTCCGACAACCGGTCGGCCCAGTTCACCGGCACCTACTTCCTGGAAAAAGGCCGGATCAAAGCCAATGTGATCCTGGGCGAACAGCATTCCGGCATTGGGTGGTGGGGCATCGACAAGTCGATGCTGGCCATCGACCGGACCTACAATCCGGCCGGGCAATACACCACGCCGGACGGGGAAGCGAGGTACTATGAAAACCAGAGCGACAACTACTGGCAAAACCACTACCACCTGGTCTATGCCACACGGCTGTCGCCCCGTCTGAACCTCCACACGGCCCTGTTCTACGTCGACGGCAAAGGATACTATGAACAATACAAACAGGACCAGGACCTGTCGGAGTACTACCTGCCGCCGGTGATCGCCGGTGGGGACAGCCTGTTTGCCAGCGACCTGATCCGGCAGAAATGGCTCGACAACGATTTCCTGGGAAGCGTTTTCTCACTGCAATACCGGAACGGAGGATGGAGTGTGATCGGAGGGGGCGGGATGAACCGGTACCTGGGCGACCATTTTGGAAGGATCATCTGGATGCGGCATGCCGGAAACACGGAAAAAGACCATGAGTGGTACAGAAACCAGGGATCCAAACAGGATGGCAACCTGTACCTGAAAAGCACCTTCAGCACTTCGTCCGGACTGACCCTTTTCGGTGATCTCCAATACCGGCATGTCCGGTACCGGATGGACGGAATCGATGATGACGGGTATCTTCGCGATCTGGAACAGGCGCATCGTTTTCACTTTTTCAACCCCAAGGCAGGGATTCAAATGCAGATCGATCCCGTTCAGCATGCCTATGCATCCCTGGCCATCGGCCACAGGGAGCCCACCCGTCAGAATTTCAAAGATGCCACGGGCGACCCGGATGCCACCCCGTTGGCGGAGGAACTGCGCGACCTGGAGCTGGGATACGAACTCCGGCTCCCGGCCCTGGCCCTGGCCGCCAACCTGTACTTCATGGACTACCTGAACCAGCTGGTGCCCACGGGAGAACTCTCCACCGACGGCTATCCCGTGATGTCCAACGTGGACCGGAGCTACCGGACCGGATTGGAACTGAGTGCGGGGATCGAGCCCCTCTCCTTCCTGCAATGGAACGCCAACCTGACCCTCAGCCGCAACCGGATCCGGAACTTTGTGGAATCCTATGTGGATTACGACACCCAAACCTGGGAGGGAACCGAGCGGACCCGGGACCTGGGCGACACCCCCCTGGCCTATTCGCCCGGGGTGATCGGCAACAGCGACCTGTGCCTGACGGTGGCGGGGGCCCTGAACATTCACTGGATCAGTCAGTACGTTGGAGAACAGTCCATTGTAAACACAGGGAACCCGGACATGAAGATCGATCCTGGCTTGTCCACCATCTCCGGATGGACCTGCCCCTTACCTGGAAAAGGCTGGGCAGCATCGACCTGCAGGTACAGGTCAACAACCTGTTCTCGGCCCTGGATGAAAACAATGCCTATGGGGGAACCTGGTGGGAGGACGGGACGGAATACACCTGGGCGGCGTATTTCCCCCAGGCAACCCGCCATGTGATGGCCAAAATCAGCCTGGAATTCTAGAATCATGGATGCCATCCAGATCTTCGGTGTCGTCACGGGACTCCTGTTCGTGGTTCTGGAAGTAAGACAGAACAAGTGGCTGTGGCCCCTGGGCTTTCTCACCTCCGCGGTCTATGTCTACATCTTCTTCCAGGGCAAATTTTACGCCGACATGGGGTTGCAGGTCTATTACGTGGCCATCAGTCTCTATGGATGGTACTGGTGGACCCGGGGAGGAAGGAACCCGGACCGACCGGACAGGGTTTTGCCCGTTTCCCGGCTGTCCCGGTCCCTGGGGTTCCGGCTGGGCCTGGCCACGCTGGCTTTGTGGGCGGGACTCTGGTGGATCCTCTTCGCATTCACCGACTCTCCCGTGCCGGCTGGCGACTCCTTCACAACGGCCCTGGCCGTGGTGGCCACCTGGATGCTCACGCGAAAGATCCTGGAGCAATGGCACCTGTGGGTGGTGGCCAATGCCGTCAGTGCGGCATTGTATCTCTACAAAGGATTGTATCCACCGTTTTCCTGTATCTTGTCTACACTGGCATGTCGGTCTACGGCTCGATGGAATGGAAAAAAAGCCTGACCGGCCCAAACACAAGGCAACCATGAAAGAAAGGAAACCCGAAGCCCCCGGAAAAACCGTCATCGTGGCCAATGGAAGCTTTCCGGAATCCCCCGCCTGTCTTTGCTTCCTGAAAGAGGCAGACCTTGTCATCTGCTGCGACGGAGCCGCCGACAAGGTCCGTGCCTGGGGCCGGGATCCGGATGTGATCATCGGGGATCTGGATTCTCTTTCCGACGATTTGCGGATTCGCTATGCCGACCGGCTGATCCACCTCGCCGATCAGGAAAGCAACGACCTCACAAAAGCGGTCCAGCATTGCGTCTCCCTGGGCTGTTCATCGGCCGTCATCCTGGGTGCCACGGGGATGCGGGAAGACCACACCCTGGGGAACATTTCCCTCCTGCTTACCTACCTGCCCCTGCTGGATGTGCGCCTGGAATCGGATTATGGCAGCTTTTGCGCCCTTCGCAGCGGCGAGGTGGTGTCCTCCCGTCCGGGCGAACAGATATCCCTGTTTTCCCCCGATCCCACGTTGCGGGTCAGTTCGAGCGGATTGAAATACCCATTGGACCGACTCCAGCTTCGCCACTGGTACACCGCATCCCTCAACGAGGCAACCGGAACCCGTTTCGTCGTGGAATTCGATTCGGAGGAGCCCCTCCTCCTGTACCGGGCCCGCCCCTCCGATCCTTTGCCCGGATGATGGCGTCCCGGATGATGGCGTCCCGGATGATGGCGTCCCGGTGTGCCGGATTCTTTATACATTTGTCCCCATGACAAGCACGAAAGAACAAGTTGCGGCCTATCTACTGCAGAGCAAAGCCGTGATCCTGCAACCGGATGCCCCCTTCACCTGGGCATCCGGATGGAACTCCCCCATCTATTGCGACAACCGGGTCACCCTGTCCTATCCCCACATCCGGAGCTACATCAAGGAAGCCTTCGTGCAGACCATCCGGGAACATTTTCCGGAGACCGGGGTCATTGCCGGCGTCGCTACCGGAGCCATCGCCCAGGGAGCCCTGGTGGCCGAAGCCATGGAGCTGCCCTTTGTATACGTCCGGGCCTCCGCCAAAGAACACGGACGGAAAAACCTGGTGGAAGGACGCCTGGAGCCCGGCAAACCCGTGCTGGTGATCGAGGATCTGGTGAGCACGGGAGGAAGCTCCCTGAAGGCGGTGGAGGCCCTCCGGTCTGCCGGGGCCCGGGTCCTGGGCATGGTGGCCATTTTCTCCTACGGCTTTCCCCAGTCTGAGGAACATTTCCGGGAAGCCGGTATCGCACTCCATACGCTGAGCGATTACAGCCACCTGATTCAGAAAGCCCGGGAAAGCGGCTATGTCAGCCCGTCCCATCTGGACATCCTGGAAGACTGGAGGGAAAATCCCTCGGCCTGGAACCCACGTTAACATCCGCGCATGAAAATCGAAAGCCGCATCGGCCAATCGCACCACGAAGCCCGGGACATTTACCACTTCATCACCGACTTCCGGAATTTCAGGGATCTGCTTCCGGAGGGACGGGTTTCCGAATGGAAGGCCTCGGAGGACCGGTGCAGTTTCCGGGTGAATCCGGTGGGGGTGACCGGATTGATCCTGGTGGAAAAGGAAGAATACAAACTGATCAAGGTCATGTCCGACCCCGGCATCTCCAATTATCAGTTCAACATCTGGATTCAACTCAAGCAGGTGGCCGACGCCGACACCCGGGTGAAGGTCACCATCGAACCCCAGGTGAGCAAGATGATGTTGCCCATGCTCAAGGGACCGCTCAAACAATTTGTGGACCTCCTCGTTTCCCAGATCGAAGGTTACGATTTCAGCCGGATCTGATGTCTGGCGTAGGCCCGGACCCGTCCGTCGCGCTCGACCAGCAGTTCACCCTGAGGGGATGTTCCCCGGATGATGCCATCAAATACTTCCGCTCCGTCGGTAAAAGGAAGGGTTTGATCCAGGCCGTGAAGCCGCTCCCTGTAGGCCTCCTCCCAAAGTGCATGTCTGCCTTGCCTCAAGTCGTTGTACCGGCTTTCCAGATGACGAAGCAGGTCGTCCAGAACCACCTCCCGATCGCGTTCCCGGCTCTGTTCCAGACACAGGGATGTGGCGCCGGTCGGGAATTCGGGAAACCGTACCTGGTTCACGTTGAGTCCGATTCCGATGATGCTGTGGGATACCTTGGTTCCCATGATGCCGTTCTCGATGAGGATTCCGGCCAGCTTCCGGTTTCCCGCCAGAATGTCGTTGGGCCACTTGATCCGGGCCTCCACCTCCAGGTCCCCGCAGCATCCGACCACCGACAAGGCCGTCATCACCGACAGGGAGAATTGGTCGGAGGCTGACAAAAATGCAGGAAAGCACACCAGGCTCAGAAGCAGGTTCTTTCCCGGTTCACTGTGCCAGGAATGACTTCCCTGTCCCCTTCCACTGCTTTGATAATCAGCAATCACGCAAAACAATTCATCCTGGGACGCTGTTTTTATCAGGGTTCGTGCGTGTGCGTTGGTGGAAGCAGTGCTGTCAAGTTGGATCCGTTTCATCGGCTGGTATGGTTTTTGACAAAGAAATGCAGCATCTTGCAAGCGTTGAATTTACGAAATAGAAATCTTTAAAATCACTACCTTTGACGGCAAAAGAGCAGATGGAAGAAACCGGGGCGCAAGCGGCCGATGAGAAAACACAGATCATTCTGGAAGCCATTCGGGAAAAGAAAGGGCACGACATCGTCCGCATCGACCTCCGGGAAGTGGAACACGCCATCTGCGACCAGTTTGTTATTTGCCATGGAGAATCCGTTACCCAGGTGAGCGCCATTGCGGATGCCATTGAACGCAAACTGAAAACCGAAGCTCACATCAGGCCTCATCACGTGGAAGGGCAACAAAATTGCCAGTGGGTATTGCTCGATTATTTTGACGTCCTGGTGCATGTGTTCCTTGCCGACCATCGTTCCTTCTACAAACTGGAGGACCTGTGGGCCGACGGGAAACGGGTGCACGAAGTTGAAAATGTAAAAAAATGACAGAAAAAGATAAGAAATCCAATCCGGGGCCCTTCCCCGGAGGGAATCCCGGAAACAAACCCGTCGGAGGGGGAAACAAACCCAAATTCAACTCCTACTGGATCATCGGGATCATCCTGCTGGCCATGATCGGCATCCAATTCCTGAGCTCATCGGGTACCCTGAAAGAAATTGACTCGAACCGCTTTTATCAGATGCTCCAGCGGGGCGACATTGAGAAAATCGTGGTTGTCAACAAGGAAAAGGTCGAGATTTACATCAAACCCGACCGATTGTCCGATGCAGCCTACGAGGACGTGAAGGCTCAGAAGAACAACACGGTACTCGGCCAATCCCTGCCCCAGTATTATTTCACCATCATTTCCCAGGATGCCTTCGTTAACAATCTGGACGAGGCCATGGACCAGCTCCCCGCAGAAAGCAGGCCCACCTATTCCACGGTCACCCGCCGGAACTACCTGGAGAAATCCTGCTCTGGGTTGTCCCCTTCATTCTGATCCTCGGGATCTGGGTGTACATGCTTCGCCGGATGGGCGGAGGAGGTGGCGCAGGCGGCAACAACATTTTCAGTGTTGGAAAATCCCGGGCCAGATCTTCGACAAGGACACCCATGTGAAAGTGGATTTCAGCGATGTGGCGGGCCTGGAAGAAGCCAAGGTGGAAATCCGGGAGATCGTCGAATTTCTGAAGAACCCGAAAAAATACACGGAGCTGGGAGGGAAAATCCCCAAAGGCGCCTTGCTTGTGGGACCTCCGGGAACGGGAAAGACCTTGTTGGCCAAGGCAGTGGCCGGGGAAGCGAACGTCCCCTTCTTTTCCATGTCGGGGTCCGATTTCGTGGAAATGTTCGTCGGAGTGGGTGCGTCCCGGGTTCGGGACCTGTTCAAACAGGCCAAGGAAAAGGCTCCCTGCATCGTCTTCATCGATGAAATCGACGCCGTGGGCCGTGCCAGGGGAAGAAACCCGAATTTCGGCTCCAACGACGAGAGGGAAAACACCCTGAATCAGCTTCTGACCGAAATGGACGGTTTCAGTTCCAACAGCGGGGTCATCATCCTGGCCGCCACGAACCGTGCCGATGTGCTCGACAAAGCCCTGTTGCGCGCCGGACGCTTCGACCGCCAGATCCATGTCGAGCTGCCCGATCTCAACGAAAGAAAGGCCATCTTCGAGGTGCACACCAAACCGATCAAAATCGACACATCCGTGGATGTGAATTTCCTGGCCAAACAAACCCCCGGCTTTTCGGGGGCCGACATCGCCAATGTTTGCAACGAAGCGGCTCTGATCGCCGCCCGGAAGGACAAACAAGCGGTGGAGCGACAGGACTTTCTGGATGCGGTGGACCGGATCATCGGCGGATTGGAAAAGAAGAACAAAATCATCAAGGAGGAAGAAAAGCGCACCATCGCTTTCCACGAAGCGGGCCACGCCACGGTGAGCTGGCTCCTCGAACATGCCAATCCCCTCGTGAAAGTCACCATCATCCCCCGGGGCCGTGCCCTGGGAGCCGCCTGGTATCTGCCTGAAGAACGCCAGATCACCACCACGGAACAGATGCTGGACGAGATGTGTTCCACCCTGGGCGGCAGGGCCTCGGAAGAATTGAATTTCGGAAAGATTTCCACCGGTGCGCTGAACGACCTGGAACGGGTCACCAAGCAGGCCTATGCCATGACCTCCTTTTTCGGCATGAGCAAGCGAATCGGCAACCGAAGCTACTACGACTCCAGCGGCCAGCAGGAATATGCCTTCAACCGGCCCTACAGCGAACGGACGGCCGAAGCCATCGACGAGGAAGTGAAGGCGCTGATCGACGTGCAGTACGACCGGGCCAAAAGCATTCTGAAGAAGAACAAAAAAGGGTTGGAAAAGCTGGCCGGAATTCTCTTGGAGAAGGAGGTGATTTTCAGTGACGATCTGGAGGAGATCTTCGGGAAGCGCCCGTGGTCGGCAGAGGAACCCCTTCCTTCCAAAGAATCCGTAAAAACCGAACCCAAACAGGAACCGGCACAGGAACAGGAACCGGCACAGGACGAAAACGCCTGATCCCGGAATTCGTATCAATTTGAAAGAACTCTTCATCCGTAGCGCAACGGGCATCCTGATCATTGCCACCATCGGGGGAGCATTGATGTGGGGCCCCCATTCAGCCTTTGCCCTGGTGGCGGCGGTATACGCAGGGAGCGTGATGGAGTTTTACAGGATGCACCGGGTGTCGCTCCGAAAGGAAAATCTGCTTGCCGTCGGAGCGGGCGCTCTTTTTCTCCTGCAAGTCTATCTGACATTGAACTTCCGGTTTCACTGGATGCCCCTGCTGGCATGTGCCATGCTGTTGGCCATGCCCCTTCCCTGGTTGAAGGAAAAGAACCTGGCATTGCAGGTGATCTTCTGGCTGGCCATTCCCATGGCGGCGATGTACGCCTTGGGATGGACCCGGAGCTTCGGGCACTGGAGCGGATCGATGCCCCTGGGACTGATGATCCTGCTCTGGCTCAATGACAGCCTTGCCTACCTTTTCGGATCGGTTCTGGGATCGCATGCCCTGGCCCCCCGGATCTCACCCGGCAAAACCTGGGAAGGCTTCTTCGGCGGACTTCTGTCGACCGCAGCTCTTTCCGTCCTGTTGCCCTCCGTTCTGGGAGTTGGAAACTGGAAGCTCTGGCTCCCCCTGGCGGTTCTGACAGGAATCCTGGGGCTGCTGGGCGACCTCCATGAATCCCGGCTCAAACGAAGGTGTCAGGTCAAAGACTCCGGGCGCCTTCTTCCGGGACACGGAGGGCTGCTCGACCGGTTCGACTCACTTTTCTTTGTCTCGGTGCCATCCTTTCTTTTGGTCATGTTTTTATCTTTGCTCCCATGATGAAGATTCACAAGGAAGGTCGATGGATCGTCGGAGCCGGCACCCTGCTCCTGGCCGGACTGCTGGTCCTTTCATCCAGGTATCTGGGAAACTGGGCCAATGCGATCCTGCAGGCAGGATCCCTGATCTTGCTCGTCCTGCTGCTTCGGTTTTTCCGGGTTCCCGCCCGGAGAGGATTCCGGGACGAACGCACCCTGGTGGCTCCGGCCGATGGAAAGGTGGTGGTCGTGGAACGGGTCGAAGAAACCGAATACATCCAGGGCCCCTGCATGCAGGTCTCCATCTTCATGAGCATCCACAACGTCCACATCAATTACGTCCCAATCGGGGGGATCGTGGAACACCGGGTGTACCACCCGGGGGCCTATCTTTTGGCCAAACATCCCAAATCCTCGGAATTGAACGAACGGTGGTCTACGGGAATCCGCACCCCCTTTGGCCCTGTTCTTGTCCGGCAGATCGCCGGCTATGTGGCCCGGCGGATCCGCTGCTACGTGAAAGACGGAGAACATGTGGCACAGGGACGCGAACTTGGCTTCATCAAATTCGGCAGCCGGGTGGATGTGTTCCTACCGCTGGATGCCGCGGTTCTGGTGAAACCCGGCCAGAAAGTCATGGGCAACGTCACCCCCATCGCCCGGTGGAAACACGCGACTTTGAAATAAAAAAAGACTTCCGCATCTTTTTTTAACAAGCCCTTAACAGGAAGAAGCCTTCCGGGTGTCTATCTTGCCATGGTCAAACAATTCGAAACCCAAACAGTCATGACCATGAAAAAAGTTTTAGCCATTTTCACCTTTGCACTGTTCGTTGCCGGCGTCAGCGCCCCGGTCTTCGCAGCACAAAGCCAGCAAGCCACACAGATTTCCATCACCGACGAGGATCCGAAGAAAAAGGAATCCACCGAGCAGAAATCTGAAGCCACAACCGAAACCTCCAAGAAGAGCAGCGACAGCTGCGGAGAGAAAACCGAGAAAGCAGCCAAAACTGCCGACGCCTCTGGTTCTTGTGGCAAATAAGAAGTAAGGTCCGTTACATTCAGATTGTGAGTTAGAGAGCTGTCCCGCACCCGCGGGGCAGCTTTTTTTTTGGCCCGACTTTCTCTATCTTTGCCCCCTGAATCAAAAGGCAACCCATGAATCATCCACATATCCTGCCGGTTTCCGAAGATGTCAGCTGGATCGGCGTCCTGGACCGGGACCTGGTCACCTTCGACATCGTCATGGAGACCAAATTCGGGACCACCTACAACTCCTACTTCATCGAAGCGGAGAAAAAGACCGTGATCGAAACGGTCAAAGAAGGGTTCTGGCCCGAATACCGGGACAAACTTCTTTCCCTGACCGATCCGGCCGAAATCGAATACATCCTTCTGAACCACACCGAACCCGACCATTCCGGGTCCCTCCGGCACCTTCTGGAACTGGCCCCCCAGGCCACCGTGGTTGGAAGCGGTCAGGCTCTCACCTACCTGGCTGAAATGATCGGACGTCCCTTTCCGTCCCGGAAGGTCAAGGACGGTGACATCCTGGATCTGGGGAACAAAAAAATCCGGATCATCGGTGCGCCCAACCTGCACTGGCCCGACAGCATCTACTCCTACCTGGAGGAAGATGCCTTGCTCTTCACCTGTGATTCCTTCGGGGCACATTTTGCAGACGAACGAATGATCGACGACCTGGTGGGTGACTACACCGAAGCCTTTGATTATTATTTCGATGTCATCCTGAAGCCCTACAGCAAGTTCATGTTGAAGGCCATCGACAAGATCAAGACGATCCCCATCGACATGATTCTGCCCGGTCACGGGCCCATCCTCCGGTCCACCTGGAAGGAAAAAATGGATCGCTCCTCCAAACGCGCCCTTGCCTACCTCGACGAAACCCAGAAGAAACAGCGGGTGCTGGTTGCTTACGTATCCGCCTACGGCTACACCCGGAGAATGGCCGAGATGGTGGTGGAGGGATTGAAAAAGCTCGACCATGTGGAACCGGTTCTGCTCGACATCGAAACCATCCTGCTGGGGGATCTGGAGGAACATGTGACCCGCGCCGACGCGCTGGTCGTGGGATCCCCGACCATCAACCAGAACACCCTGTTGCCTGTCTACCGGTTGTTTTCCGTTATCAACCCCATCCGCGACAAAGGGAAACCGGCAGCGGCCTTCGGCTCCTTCGGCTGGAGCGGAGAGGCGGTCCGGATGATTGAAGATCAGCTCCGGAACCTGAAACTTCAGGTAGTTTCGGAAGGGGTCCTGGCCCGGTTCATCCCCGATGAAGAGGAGCACGTCCACCTGCAAAGGCTGGGGGAAGAAATCGGACACGCCCTGATCGGCGCTGAAGTTTGAGTCTGACAGGAGGTCAACGCAGGCGAATCACCTTTTCCCTGGCCTTCACCCGGCCGTCCTCCGACCAGGTGACCACGTACAGCCCGGGCGGTACATCCCGTACATCCATCCGGACCACCTGGTAACCGCCGCTCACATCCATGGTTTTCAACTGCTTTCCTGATATATCCAGGAGGCGGAGCTGACCGCGGTCTGCGGCTTCCGGGCCTAGGTTGACATGGAACACATCCCGGACCGGATTCGGGTACACCGTCATACCGGGCATTGACTCCCCGGTTCCGGGAGCGGACACGTCCGGATCTTCATGGGAAACGGCAGCCTGGAGCACGCCCCCGCCCTCCCTGTCCTGTACAAAGGCGACCACGGCCAATTCCTCCAGATCCTCCACGTAGGCCGGGTAGGACCAGGTGAAGGTGACAGGCACGGATTTCCCGGTGTACCAATCGTTGCCAAGCAGGCTTCCGCCCGGTCCCGGCTTCATTTCCAGCACCACGTTACGAAACAAGGTGTCCTGGTTTGCGCCGGTGTAGCTTGTGATCTCCTTTTCGATCAAGGCCACATACAACTGCAGGTTGGAATCGAAGGTGTCGGTCAAACAAACCACCTGGATGGAGAGATCGAGTCCCGTACTCCGCCAATTGACGTTCATTTCGATGTCGAAGGCAGGCTCCTCTTCGCTGGCCAGGTTGAGGGACTCGTCTCCGGGGGAATGCTCCTCATCACTGAAGGTGAAGCGGTGTGCGGGGACGATGCCTCCGTTCAGCACCGCATAGGGGATGGAAGGAACTCCGTAATAGAGGGACCGCGTCTCGGGGCCGTAGGGATAGTGAGCATTCATGGGATCACTGCCCGGGTAGGCCGTATGGTACTGCAGGGTTACCAATCCAGCGCTTCGCTTCATACTCAGGGAATCCACCAGGTGATCGGCCGAAACCGACGCCACGCTTCCGGAGTTGGTGAAATGCTCCAGCAGGTAAATTTTGGATTGTTCGAAGATCTCGAAATTGTCGAAGGCAAATCCCTGGTTCCCCAGGTTGCTCGTTCCACCGCTTGCCAGCACAAACCGGAATTTCACATGAGGCTTTCCGGAAACCATGTCGAGGTGGTGAATGGCCCGGACCCATTCGTAATCCGGTGAGAAGGGATAGGTATTGCTCCAGGCATTCTGGCTCCCGCCGGGTTCATGATACACATCTTCCACATTGTACCACTGGATGCCCTCGCCGACCATACCGACCGTCTCCCATCCGTTTCCCTGACCCCGGTCGGCCTGAAAAACAACGCCTTCCACTCCGGGATAAAAACTCTTCATGAGGTCGAAACGCAACTGGGCAGCTCCCGCCTCCTCAAAATTGAAACAGGGGCTTTCCACCCAGGACCGTTCCAGGTAATCATCCACCTTGGGGAGATCGGTGAACCAGGCATGATCGCCCGAAACGGCCGTGAAGCCGTTGAAATCCGGTTCTCCGAGGGTCCAGCTCAGGCCGTCACCCCCGGCATGGGCTGTCCAGGCATCCGCCGTGGAGTTGAAGTTTTGTATGTACCCAAAGGAGGTGAGTTTCACGGTGGGACGCAGAACGATGCTCTGGGTCGATTCGGCACGGCATCCCTGGTCGTTTTCAACTTCCAACCGCACCTGAAACGTATCCATTTCCTGAAACTCATAGACAAAGGGAGCTGCCGGATTCGTGGAATTCCATGCATCCAATTCGGTGCCCTCCTTGTCCAAAACCGTCCAGACCAGGTTCTCGAGGACGCCGTACTCGGGTTGTGTCCGGTTGACCATGGGGATGCTTTCCCCTTCCACATAACACGAATGGAACACGGCGAAGTCGACCCGGGGCATGTCGGAAAGCACCGTATCCAATTCCAGGCTTGCCGTGCAACCGGCCCCTGTGGTGGCTTCCAGACGAAGGAGTCGGGAACCCGCAGAAGCATACATGTGGGAGGGTTCCTCCAGATTGCTGACGTTTCCGGCACCGCTTCCCGGATCGCCGAAATTCCATAGCCATTCATCCACCAGATTCTTGCCGGTGGACTCATTTGCAAATTGAACCACGCTTCCGGACTCCGGGATGCAGGCAGGTGAAAAGGAGAAAGCCAGAACCGGAACCCCGTTGTTTACAAAGGTGGTATCGACCGTAGCCACACATCCGTTGGAAGACGTGTAGGTCATAGCGATTTGAATTTCACCGGCCGTACCAACGGCTCCGGGATCAAAGGAATACCCGCCGGCCTGGCTTCCGGATACGCCGGGACCCGCAAAAGAATAGGTGGCTTCACTGTCGTCCGGACCACCGGGCAGCAGGAGAATGGGCTCATCGTTGCTGCACACCACGTCCGGAAATCCATCGATGTACAAAGGCCCCAGGCTGTTCACCGAAACGCGGACGGAAGCCTCGGGATCAAGCCCCGCCTTTGAATAGGAGTAGAGAATGTCGTAGCTGCCTGTCAGTCCGGCCGGCTGAAAGACCGCCAGGTTGTCGTCCGGATCGTCGTCCACGATGTAGCCGTCCAGGGGAAGAGAAGTTCCTGCCTCCACCACCTGAAACACGCCGGACTCACCGTCCGAATTGGTGCCACGGAGCTCATAATCAATCGCGTCGTTGCAAATGGTGGTCACCGGATCGTCGCCCTGATACACCCCGACGTCCGGGTCGCCGAAAAGAACGGTGACCGAGACCTCATCCTGTGTGGTGCAACCATAGGCATTGGTGTAGTTGGCACGGATCGTGAAAGGTGAACTGGCCGGATTCACCACCGAAGGATAAAAAGTGTTTCCCGAAACGCCGGGGCCGTAAAAGGTGACCGGGGTACTCACAGATCCGGCCGGGTTCGAAAGGAGGGTGACCGGAGCGTCGCTTTTGACGTAGACCGTCGGATCCATCAGGATGGTCACCGGCGTGGTGGGGTAGACCACAATGTTCACATCGCCGATGACCGTTCCGGCCTTTCCCGTCTTGTCTTCCAGGTGAGAAATGAAAAACCGGTCATTTTCCGTTGGCTTCAGCCAGAGCGTTTGGCCGTTCGAAACATCCACCAGGGTGGCATACACCCCGTCGTTGTTGCTGATTTCCACCGTATAGGGAGGGTTTCCGTAGTACAGGTTCAGGGTACCGAGCGCAGAATCGCCCAGGCACAGCGACGTGGTGGACGAGTAGAGGCTCCCCACCGGGTCAGCCGCCGTTCCCTGTTCCCCGTTTGCCTGGCCCAACAACCCGGTCGCCGGGAACAACATCAACAACAGGATCTCGGAAAAACGCTTCATCGGGATTTGTTTTTTGGCAGGGAAAGGGCTACAGTCCCCCTTTCTCATCGGTTTTCATCAACGCAATCATGGAATTGCTTTCCTGTGTGTTGGTTCCGAGAAGGAGGATGCCATCATCGCCGGGCAAAGCGATGTCGACCCCGGTTTGGGTTCCGGGGCCGTTGTAAAACAAACGGTCCCCCTCCTGAAAACCGGAGGAAAGAAACTGCAGGAACATGCCGGTTTCCCCACCGGCCTCCCTGGTTCCGACGATGGCAATCCGCCCGTCGGGCATTTTCAACATCCGGGAGGAATGCAGGTTTCCAGAAGCGTCGGTGAGGGTCGTTATCTGGTTGGAAGATGTGACCAGGCTGCCGTTGGTTTCCACGGAATACAGCACGATTTCCTCCTTTCCCGATTGACTGACCCGGTTCCCAAGCAAAAGGAAGCTTTCGTCCGATTGCTGGACGATGGCACGGGCGTACTCATCCTCCGATCCGTCCAGGATTTTGATGTTCGGACTCAACTGGTCGTCAAAATTCAGGATCAGGATGTCCGTGCCGTCCCCGGCGATCCGGTCGTAGGTGCAAAGGCACAGATACCGGTCACCGGTGTTCAGAATGTAATTTGCCGAAGCATTGTCGGCATAGGGATTGTTGTAGTTGAAGCTCAGCTCCACCGAATCGCCTTCCTCGGTCACTCCCATGACCATGATGTCCCTCTGCCCGTCCCGGATCTGGTAACCTGCAAGCATGAATCCAGACGAAATCCGTTCGGCCACATGCAGGATGGTTTCGTCCTCGATGGATCCGTAGCTCTTCTTCCAAAGCTCCTGTCCGGTACTGGAAATGCGCACCAGAAAGAGATCCCGCTGGGTGCGCACGCTCCCTTCCACGGGACGCTCCAGGTACCCGCAAAGCAGGAAGCCCCCCTGACCGCCCCGTTTTGCCAACAAGGCATTGGCGCCGGAATTGAGAGCCCCTTCCGTGAAATACTTTGGAAATCCGGTTTTCATGTTCCCGTACTCGTCGGTGATCACCAGGATCATCTGCTTTCCAACCCCGGGAATGGAATCAATGCCGCAAATGGCATAGCTGCCGTCTTCCAGAACTTCAATGTCCCTGGCTTCGTCCATGAACTCATTGCCGTAAAGCTTCACGAATTTCTCCATTTGAATCTCCGAAACGGGATGCTCGCAGGCTGAAAGAATCAAAGCGGTCAGGGCAAACAAAAAGACTGTATATCGCATGGGTCGTCCTCCAAATTATAGATTCCAGGCAAAACCGGCCTTGAGGATCACCTGATCCAGGCGGAAGTCCGGATCCACATGATACAACACCCAGAGCAGGTCTCCGGTTTGGTACCGCGCATCCGGATTGTTGGCTTGAAGCAGACCAAACGCATAATCCGCTTCAACGAAAAACAGGGTTTTCTCAAATGGGATCTTCCATCCCACACCGGCCTCTGCAAATACATTCATCCGGGTACGCGCCTCCGTGATGGACTGGGCATCGAGGGATACGTCCCCGCTGGTGCCTTCCACATAGGAGCGGACACCGTCGGCTTTCGCCGACAACAGGTAGTTCAGCGCGGCGCCGGCCCGCACGTACACCTGGTTCTTTGCACCGGGGTTCAGGTGCCAGGCGACCGCCACCGGGGCCCGCAGGCTCAGCTGGCGTTCCGAGAGGGTGTATTCGGCATATTCGAAGGGCGCCGAATGGTAGGTGAAACGGCTCTGAAGGAACCCCAATCCGGTCTGCAGCTCCAGGGCGGGCGTCAGGGGCCTGGCGTACACCGCACCCAGACGGAGGCCGGGAATGCTCAGGCCGAAAGCACTTTCCACGTCATTGGGATCCCCCAGGCTGTAAGCTTCCAAAAGCCAGGGCAGTCCAAAGCCGAAACCGGTACTGACTCCCACATAGCGCGAAAGATCCGTACCGGTACGTTCCGGTTTGGAGGCCTTTCGGCCGGTTTTTTCCTGCTGGTCCCTTGCCTGCTGCTGCTGACGGATCTGTTCCTGGCGGATCCGTTCCAGACGACGCCTTTCCAGCTCATCCGGATCCACAGGTTCTTTCTGTTCTTCCACCTCCGGCTCCACTTCCGGAGATTTTTCCTCCTGGACGACCTGTTGGGCCCGGGCTTCCTTTTTCAGGTTGAACAGCTGCACGAAATCCGCCTCATCGGAATCCGCAGGCTGGAAATCCGGAAAGTCGCTCAACATCGATTCCATCAGCAAGCCGGCCTCATCGGGCAGGTAATCGAACAAATAGGCTTTGATGACGAGTTTGTACGCTTCCTTTTTCGTCTCCCCGTTGAGCCCCGAACCCAGACAATCCAGCAACAATTCGGGCACCAGCTCCACCATCCCGGCATTGTAGGCTTCCTTGGCGTCTTCGAACAACTGCTGGCATCCGACCTCGTCCTGTGCACGGAGGGAGAATGCCAGGGAGGCAAAAAAGGTCATGAAGAGAATCCACTTGCGCATACGATCGATCGTTTTAGGGGTTCAGACCGGGGCAGGTTTTCCGGTAGGGAATCTCTGCGCCAAAATACTGGTTCCATTCCGCCTGGCTGAGGTTGCGGGTGAGGAGGCTGCAAAAATCATCGGCCATCCGGGACGCTTCTGCCGGACGTCCCACCAACCGGGGATAGTCCACGCTCCCGCTGTACACAAACCGGCTGTCGAGACTGAAACAGACAGCCAGGACAAACCCGTTGTTCTCCTGAAAAACCAACGGCGGATTGCTCCAGTTGGAGGTCGTCCAAAGATACAACTTGCCATCGTGGGAGGCAGCGGCCAGAAACCGCCCGTCGGGACTGTAGGTCAGATCGCTTACCCGGGCGGCCGGTCCCTTCAGGGTGGCCAGGACCCGCTGGTTGTCCCTGGACAGCACCTGAAGGGTTCCATCCAGCAAACCGGCGACAACCTGCTGTCCGCCCGGACTGTAGGCCAGGGATCGGGCATGGTTCTGACCGAAGTCGGCCAATTCCTTTCGTTGGGTGGGATCCGAAGCTGAAAACTCAAACAGCTTGCCATCCCGGCTGGCAACCGCGATGCGGCTCCCGTCTTTGTTGGCCGTCAATGCGGAGGGCCGTCCCGAAATGCTGGTCAACACCTCCCCCTGTTTGCTGCTGAAACTCCACCGGATGATTTGTTCGTCGGTGCCGGCGCTCACAAAAGAGCCGGTGTTTCCAAGATTTTGCATGAAGAGTGCAATCTTCCCATGGTCCATGGATTGAGCAACCTGGCTGCCATTGTTCTCCAGCTCCAGGAAGAGCACGCCGCCGCCGTTGGTGCCGACGGCCGCCAGCTTCTCATCGGGACTCACCACCAGGCACTCGTTGGCAAGTCCCGTGTTGGTCAGATCGATCTGGGAAGCCCGGTTGTCCACATTGCCCGGAAGGATCTTGATGGTTCCATCGGCAAAAATTGTCAGCAGGCTGCCGGTCCGCCTCATCCACTGGATGTCCTTGACTGAATTCCGGATGTTGGGATAGATGTTGTAGGCAGGGGAAATCAATTTCTTCGTTGCCTCATACAGGGCTCCGTACATTTTCGAATCATAGGGATTCCCACCCTGCTCCGCATGGAACAGATAGGACTGGTACGCAAGGAGTCCCTGCAGTTCCGGGTTGCGGTTGATGCCCAGGCTCTGTTCGGCCACCCGTGCGGAGGTTTCAAGAAGCACCTTTCCCGCAGCCGCGGGGGAGCCCGCCGGAACGGCGGAATTGCCCGGAGATGCATTGGCACCCTGACCGCTGGTGCGGTTCCTCGAATCCCCGGAACGCGGGGTTTCGGTGGTTTCACGGATCCGGTTGGCCTGTGACCCCGTCCGGTTTTCGTTCGGGGCCGTCACCGGATTTGAGGAAGGACTCCCTGCCCCCAAACCGGGACCCGGGTTCCCCTCTTCCGCGGTCGGCTCGTTTCCGACTTCGGGCATTCCCTGCCCTGCTGCAGCCTCCTGCGCGCCAGGATCCGATGCGGCGAGGTTGCCATATTCACCGGCGACCGAAGGTTCGGTGTCCTGGCCCTGAAGTTCGCTGCCATCCTTGGATCCCCTTCCGAAAAACACAACAGACAGGATGACCACCAGCAATCCCATGAAGATGGCCAGTGCCCGGTTGAGAAGGAGACGCCGGCGCTGCAATACCACCTTCCGCTCTTCGCTCCAGCGGTATTCTTCTTCACTGGTGCTCAGAAACACCATCGCTCGCTCGAAGGCGGGATGATACTGGACTCCCCATGCGGGAGTGGGCGAGAAATTCTTCTTCCACTGAAGGGCCACATCCAGTTCGGGCGGCTTCCAGAGTTCCGTCCGGCCCTGCTGGTACAGAGCCGAAGCCTCCGACAGCTTGAGGTACATCTTCACCGAATCGTGCTCCTCATCCACCCAGTCCTGCAGCCGTCCCCAAAGGCGGATCAGGGATTCGTGGGGTATCTCCACCAGACTGTCAGCGGCCAGGGGGACGTCCGGGCCCGGCAGGAGAAAGGAGTGTTTCTTCTGACGGAACACCTCCACCACTTCGGCCACCTCTTCCTGGCTGTGCTGGGTGATGCGTGCGATGTTGGAAAGCGAGTTGCGCCGGATGTAAGCCGAGTGCACATCGCTTCGAGCGGTGATGGTCTTGAAGATCCGCTCGCAAATCCGTTTTTGCCCCTCATCCAGTTGCTGGTACATGACTTCGATGTGATCGGAGATGCCATGCTCCAGGCTTCCGGCCGATTGGCAATCGGAAAGAGACAGGGGGCGTCCCAGATCGCCCTGCTCCACCCAGTGGTCCCAGGTTCGCATCAACGTGAACTGAAGCCGGGGAAGCGGAAAATCCAAATCCTGAAGGTCCCGGAGCAGGTGATCCACAAACCCGGCTTCCAGGCTGGCTCCCGCTTGTTTGACGGGCCCCTCGATGGCCCTGCCGAGGGCTTCCCTGTCCATTTGGGGTAGAAAGTATTTGCTTTTGTTCAGCAGGGACGTCAGGCTGCGAAAGGAAGCGCATTCGTCAAGGAAATCGGACCGGATGGCGATCAGGAGCTGGAGCATGGGGCGCTCCGCTTTGACCGCTCTGACAAGCAAATCGACAAAACGGTTGACCTCCACGTTCCGGATGTTCCGTTGACCGGAATGGCCCGTCCGGAAAAGGTCTTCGAACTGATCCACCACCAGAAAGTAGGAATGGCTGCCGAGGCCCTTTTCCACAAGCAATTCGCTCAATCCCTGGTTCCCGGACAAAAAGGATTGCACATCCAACTCCAGGATTTTCTTCGGAAAGGTTTTTTGAAAGGCGCGGATGAGGTTTTCCAGAGGCTTGCCCTCCGGCCGGATGGTGACCGGAATCCATTCCGTTTCTTGCTCTTTCAGAAGAGCCGGAAGAAGTCCGGAAGCGATCAGGGAGCTCTTTCCGACGCCCGGGGGGCCGGCCAGACCCACAAACCGGGTGTCGCGAAGCAGCTTGATGAGTTTGGTTACTTCCTCCTCCCGGCCAAAGAAAAAAGAGTCTTCCGTCCCCAAAAAAGGCCTGACACCTGGAAAAGGATTGCTTTTCAGAACCCCCGCCTTGATCATAGAGGTTTCACCCATACAGTTCCGTTCGTTTCTTTAGTAACCGCCTTCAGGCCGGGATGTTGTTTCCCTGCGCCAAAAAGGCACAAAAAACGTGCAACAATCCCCTGTTGTCGAAAAGCATTTCAACAAACACCTCCAGTTCAATCAGGTAAGCCTCGCACGTTCCGTTCGCCCAAAGATAACGAATTTGCTCCATAATCTCCGGATGCTCGGAGATAATCATTCCCAGGCCTGCGGAAAGAGGGGCGTAGGTTCCGGGTGTTTCGGATCGGGCCAACACCACATATTCTCCGTCTCCCGGCAGATCATTCCGGAACGGATGCAACTTGGAGGCCAGATTCAACAGGGTATTCAAGCCCACATTCGCAAACAGCCCCCAGCGATTCAGACCGATGGTCGTGTCCATCAGCCAGTCCGACGGATCGTTCCGGACCATGAAAAAATGGTCGGCGAATTCGAAACGCTGATGAACCGAACTGAAGCGCCCGGGATCACTTCTACGTAAAATCTCCGCCGCGGTTTCACGAATGTTCGGATTTGGATGAAAGCCCTGTGCAATGATTTGTTGTTCGTTGAAAAAAGCCGGGGTTCGTCCCATGAAATCCAGGACGCAGATCCGGATGAAATCCCCGAGCAACATGCCGTCCCGATTCAGGATCCGGGTCAGAAGTTTGCCCGGCGGAAACACTTCCAGGGCAAACAAGGCGTTTAATTTGTCAAGTTTTTCCCGAACCACCACATCGTGGAAATAGGCATGGACCACCGCTCGCAAGGGCTCGGAAACGAGCAGGTTCAGCATTTCCAATCCCATCTCTTTGTCCACCCGGCTTCGTCCCATGAGATTCTGGCGGATGCTCCACACCGATTCGCGGTCATAGATCAGGGAAAGCAACATGAAGATCTGATCGTTGAGCTCCCTGATTTCAGAATCCAGGGCCAGCATCAGTTTCCCGGCGGGCTCTCCGGTTCGTAAGGAAATCACGGCCGCCAGGTTCCAGGCGCCCGTATGGACAAGCCGCAAAATCGAATTCTGCACGGATGCATTCTGGATCCGGTTGGCCTGAAAGCCATTTTCGAACAGACCGTGGACAACCTCGGAAAAAACATCCCTGTGGTGATAATCCAGTTTGTCCAGCAACAGGCGGCAGGCTTTCTCTGAACCGATGGCCGACAGGATGGAAAGAATCCGCTTTTGAAGAAGGATGTCCGTTCCGGGCTTGTGGAAGGTCGCATCCAGATCGTCCAGACAGGCATCGCCCAACTGGACCAGAGCCGACCAGGCCATGGGTTCCATTCCGGGTTCCCGCAACAGACTTTGAATCCGGGAAGCCACGCCCTCCAGGTGCAAGCGGGCGGCGGTGGCCATGGCGACCGCACGGATTCCCGGATCGGGATCCTTGATCCGGTCCATGATCTGCGGATTGTATTCCCTGGATCCGTTCTCCGCCACGTGGTACATGGCGGCAAAGACCTCGTTTCGGTCCCCGGAGGCGAATGCCTCGCTCACCCCGGGATCCGATTCCGGATGGTCCTGCCCGAACCGGTGCAACCGTTCCCGGATGAATTCCTCCTGCAAACCAGGCTTGCTCCGCAGCCGGCGTTTCCGCAAATCCCGAATGAGATCCTTGATCTCCGGATTCTCCTCCCGGGCAAGCCGCTGGCTCAACTCCAATTCCGTCATCCCGGGCGAGATGAGATGCACCTGTCGCCAGCCAAGCTCACGAATCGCTGACCGTGGGTGGTCCAGATACCTGCGGAGATCCTCCAGTGTGATATCATGGAAATGCCAGGGATGGAGGCGGATGGTTTCCAGGGCGTACACCGAACGAAAGGGATCGGGACGAAAATGCAGGAGCTTGTTCATCCGGTACCGGTCGGTTTCTCCCCCGGAAAAGCTGTTCTTCAGAACCTTCCGGTATTCACGGTACAGAGCCATTCCTGAGAAAAACCAACCCAGCACGCACAACGACAACAGGTAATTCACATGGATGACTTCCACGTTGCTCAACGAAACCACCAGGGCCAGAAGCAGCCCCGAGGAGAACACGGCCACCTGGCTCAGAACCCCTTCGATCCCCAGCTCCACGTTTCGCCGCTCCACCGGATCCAGGGAACGGTAGACAAGAGCCATTGCAGGCTGTCCCAGGGATTCATGCAACACCCAGTGGATGGCTTTCCCGGCAAAGATCAGAACCCCGAACAGGGGGTAGGTCATGGCCAGGGACCCCGGATTCAGCCTTTCTCCCGCCACGCCCGCACCCACGCTCACCAGAAACAGGAGAACCGGGGAGAGCAGAAGCGCCACCCCCAGATCGAATCGTTGCTTGATCCGGCTGAATGCATAGCGGTTCCCCAACCACGCCAGGGGGATCAGGACTCCGTAAAAAAGTCCCAGAAACCCGGCCAGGGAATCTCTTCCGTGAAACCTGCCCTCCGCGCTCCAGAGAAAAATGTAGTTGAGAAACAAGGTGGAGCCGATACCCAGCACGACAAACAAAGACATGGTTGCCGTGTATTTGTGGGCAAACAGGTGCAGGGGGCCGGAACTTCGCACGGGCGCTGGTTCCGCATCCATCTGCCGCAAGGGAAGATAGTGCCGGAGCAAATGGGCCAGTCCGGCGCAGGCAAGGGCGCCGAGAGAAAGAAAAAGCGCATGCCGGAAGGACAGGCCCCGGCCCAGCCACCAGCCGGTCAGAAGCACCCCGCCGGCTGTGCCTGCATGGCGGGCAAAACCCAGAAGACCGCGCAGTTGCTTTTTCCGGGCCGGATTCAGGCTGGAATCCACCGAGTGCCGGAATCCGCGGGTGGCAAGGAAAACCATGGGTCCCGAGAACACAAACAGAACAAACGCCATGTTGTCCTCTCCCACCAAGCGGAAAAAGCAACAAAAGGCACAAAAACAACAGGAGAAGACCTCCGTTGGAAATCAGGTGAAACAACCCGGTTTTCCTGCCGCAACAGTGAACGAAGATGGCGGAACCAGAATTCCGGCCAAACCGGACAACATCAGGGCCATGGGGATGCGCTCCACGCCGTGGACATCCAGGAAAACCACAAGGACCGTGATTTCCAGCACACCCACAAATACCCCCACGCCCATGGCCTGGGCAAGGAGGCTTGCGATCCGGGGCCGGTCGCCCTTCTCCAGCTGCAAGAGCCTGCCGATTCCTGTTTGCATAGCTTTCCGCCTGCAAGAAAGTCAATTCTGCCCTTGCATTGGAAACAAGAAATGAACAGGGTGAACAATCCGTTGCCACAGTTGTATTTACCACTGACAGATTTTGTATACGGACAGCATGTTTGAGTCTTCTGAACGAGCGGACCCCAAAATCATTTTCCGCAGGGAAATGGTTTTTGTGTTTCTGGCAGGTCTCTTCCTGGGCACCCTGGCCATCCTCAACCTGTTGGGGATTTCCAGGCAGATCGACCTGAGCTTCAACATCGGGGAGCTGCAAGTCCCGTTTGTGGTGTTCGTGGGGGTCCTGCCCTATCCGGTCACCTTCCTGTGCACCGACCTCATCAGTGAATTGTACGGAAAGCGCCGGGCCAATCTGGTCGTATGGACCGGACTCATCCTCAATCTCTGGGTGCTGTTCATCCTGTGGCTGGGTGCCAGCCTTCCGCCGGAGGTTCCGCTGGGCGCCGACCGCCTCCCTCCGCCGGGTCACCACGACCGGACCTATTTTCAGATCCGTCAGTGGACCTCCATGGCCACCCTGGCTTCCATGATCGCCTACCTCACCGCCCAGCTGGTCGATGTCCAGGTCTTTCATTACCTGAAAAGGGTGACCAAGGGGAAGGCCCTGTGGCTGAGAAACAACGGATCCACGCTCACCAGCCAGATGGTGGATTCACTCGCGGTGATCCTGATCACCTACTTTTTTTCCAACGCCATCCACATCCAGCCGGGAGAAACGGTGGCGCATGGGCTGTTGATCCTGATCCTTTCCAACTATCTCTTCAAATTGGTCGCCGCCCTTGTGGACACCCTGCCCTTTTACGCCGGCACCCGGTTTCTTTCACGTTACCTGCAAATCGATCCGCTGGACCACCTGCCGGAATCCGGGAAACCCCCAACAAAGCAATCCCATTGAACGAAACGTTCCATGCAAATCCTCAACACACACATCGATGCCGGATCCGGCGAATTCCAATCCCGGAGGGCGCACAACCTGAAACTCCGGGACGAACTGGAGAGCACGCTGGAAATGTGCATGACGGGCGGACCCCCGGAAGCCAGGGACAAGCACACTGCCCGGGGCAAACTGCTGGTGCGGGACCGGATTTCCCTCCTGCTCGATCCCCACACCCCCTTCCTGGAAATTGCCCCCCTGGCCGCCCTGGGTCAGTACGACGATCAGTTTCCTTCGGCCGGACTGGTGACGGGCATCGGGCGCATCCATGGAAAGGAAGCCATGATCGTTGGCAATGATGCCACGGTCAAGGGAGGCACCTATGTGAAAGAAAGCATCAAGAAGCACCTCCGGGCCCAGGAGATTGCCTTGCAGAATCGGCTTCCCTGCGTGTACCTCGTCGATTCCGGAGGCGTCTTTCTGCCGCGGCAATCCGAAGTGTTTCCCGACCGGGACGATTTCGGCCGGATCTTCTTCAACCAGGCCCGGTTGTCCGCGGAGGGCATCCCGCAAATCTCCGTGGTGATGGGATCCTGCACAGCCGGAGGGGCCTATGTACCCGCCATGAGCGACGAAACCATCATTGTCCGCAACCAGGGCACCATCTTCCTGGGCGGGCCACCCCTGGTCCGGGCCGCCACCGGGGAGGTCATCGATGCGGAAACCCTGGGAGGCGGGCGGGTCCACACGGAGGAATCCGGCGTGGCCGACTACCTGGCCGACAACGACGGGGAAGCCCTGCAGCGGTGCAGGGACATCTTCGAAAGCATCCGGACGGATCCCCGGGGTTCGTTTCCTTCGCGGGAGGTTGCCCCCCCGCTGTATCCGGCAGATGACCTCTACGGCATTCTTCCCGAATCGGTCCGGGAGCCCGTGGATGTGCGGGAAATCATCGCCCGCCTGGTGGACGGCAGCGAATTCACCGAATTCAAGCAGAGGTACGGCACCACCCTGGTGACCGGCTTTGCACGGATCATGGGACTGGAAGTGGGGATCCTGGGCAACAACGGAATCCTGTTTTCGGAATCGGCCCTCAAGGGGACTCATTTCATCCAGTTGTGCGACCAGCGGAACATCCCCATGGTTTTTCTTCAAAACATCGCCGGATTCATGGTGGGGAAAGAAGCCGAACACGGGGGGATCGCCAAAGACGGGGCCAAGATGGTCCAGGCGGTGGCCAATGCGCGCGTTCCCCGGTTCACGGTGGTCACCGGCGGATCCTTTGGCGCGGGGAATTATGCCATGTCGGGAAGGGCTTACGAACCCCGGCTTTTGTTCATGTGGCCCAATGCCCGCATCGGGGTCATGGGCGGGGAACAGGCCGCCGGCGTGCTTTCGGCCATCCGCACCGAGCAGCTGGAAGCCCGGGGAGAGACTCCCACCGAAAAGGAGCTGGAGGAAATCCGCAGACCCATCCTTGAAAAGTACGAGCGGGAGGGTTCGCCCTATTTCAGCAGCTCCCGGCTGTGGGACGACGGGGTCATCGATCCGGCCAAAACCCGGGAAGTCCTCGGCCTGGCCCTTGCGATGGCCTGGAAGGATGCCGACCAACCCCGCCGGACCGGCGTATTCAGAATGTAGGAATGAAACACTCATCAAACGTGATTTTGGCAGAAACCAGGGGAAAGGCTCTGTGGCTTTCCCTGAACCGGCCCGAGCGCCGGAATGCGATGAACCCGGACATGATCCGGGAATTGACCCGTGCCCTGTCCGGGGACATCGGGCAACGACACCACCTGGTGGTCCTGGAGGGGAAAGGGCCGGATTTTTCCTCCGGCGCCGACCTGAACTGGATGAGGGAAGGCCTGCAACAACCTCCGGAGCTCCTGGCGTCCGAAAGCCTGGAACTGGCCCGACTGTTCCGCTGCATCTGGGAATCGCCGGTGCCTGTCCTCACCCTCGTCCAGGGAAGGGCGCTGGGCGGGGCCATGGGGCTGATCGCCGCATCGGACCTGGTGCTGGCCCGGGAGGATGCCCTCTTCGGATTTCCCGAGGTCGGCCTGGGACTGGTCCCCGCCACCATCGCCCCCTATGTCCGGCAAAAAACTGGTCTGGGCCATGCCCTGGCCCTCATGCTGACCGGCCGGATCTTCGGAGCGGCGGAGGCCCTGTCCCTCGGGTTGGTGCACCAGACCTCCTCCGCCGGCTCCTGGGAGGCGAACGCCGGCCGGCTCGTGGAAACACTCTCCTCCCATGGCCGGGAGGCCCTGTCCGGCATCCGGACCCTCCTCCGGGATCCCCGGTTGCTCGGTTTCGATGACGGCATGGACCGCTTCACGGCAGGGGAAATTGCCCGGTTCCGCACCTCGGCCGATGCCCAGGAGCGAATGACAACGTTTTTGAACGCCCATGGAAAAGTCTGAGAATCCCCACCGGGAGATCCGGAAAGTCCTGGTGGCCAACCGGGGGGAGATCGCCCGCCGGATCATCCGGGCCGTCCATGCCCTGGGCAAGGAGGCGGTGGCCGTGTATGCCGGTCCCGACCGGGACCTCCCCCATGTGGAAGAAGCCGACGAGGCCTGGTCGCTGGGCGAGGGCACGCTGGCCCGGACCTACCTCAACGGAGCCCATCTTCTCGAAATCGCCCGGCAATCGGGCGCCGACGCCCTTCACCCCGGCTACGGTTTCCTCTCCGAGAACGCCGGTTTTGCAGCGGAATGCCGGAAGGCAGGGCTGGTGTTCATTGGCCCGGATCCGGACTCCATTGCCCACATGGGGGAAAAAGTGGCCGCACGGGACCGGGCCCGCGCCCTGGGCATCCCCGTGCCGGAAGGCTTTTCGGGCACGCTGTCCGAGCTTCGGGAACAGGCCCCCCACCTGCCCTATCCGGTGCTCATCAAGCCTTCCGCGGGGGGAGGCGGCAAAGGCATGCGGATCGTGCACCGGGCTTCCGATCTGATCCGGGAGGCCGAAGAAAGCGCACGGGAAGCACGGAACTATTTTGGCTCGGATCTTCTGCTGGTGGAACAATACCTGCCGTCGCCGCGCCACGTGGAGGTGCAGGTCCTGGGCGATCGCCACGGCAACCTGGTCCACCTGTTCGAGCGGGATTGCTCCCTCCAGCGCCGGTACCAGAAAATCATCGAGGAAGCCCCTTCCCCCACCCTGTCCGGTCCGACCCGGGAAAAAATGACCGCCGCAGCGCTGGAACTGGCCCGGGACATCGGATACGTCGGTGCGAACGGTGGAGTCTGGTGGATGGCATTTCTGTTCACTGCGGAAATGGGCACCCGGATCCAGGTGGAACACCCCGTGACGGAAACCGTCACGGGCATCGATCTGGTGCAGGAACAAATCCGGATCGCCGAGGGGCCAGCCGCTTTCCTTTGCCCAGCAGGACATCCGGATCCGGGGCCGCCCATCGAAGCGCGGGTGTATGCCGAAGACCCCCTGGCCGGCTTTCTTCCCTCTCCGGGAGGTTGGTCGCAATGGAGGAACCATCCCCTCACGGTGTCGGATCGACAGCGGGTACCGGGAAAGGAACCTCGTGGGAAGCGGAACCGATCCTGGTCGCCAGGTAATGTCGTCCATGGGTCCACCCCGGGAACAGGCACGCATCGATTTGCGGGCCTGGGCCTCTACCGGATCGCCGGTCCCCGCACAAACCGGGACTTTCTGGTCCCATCCTGCAAACCCCGGAATTCCGGGAAGCCTCCATCCACACGGCCTTTCTGGACCGCCAGCTGGAGAGGATGGCCAAGAATTGCAGGACCGGCAGGAGCAGGAGCACGGGAACCGGGTTCTCCCCCTCGCTGCCCTGGTCAGCCTAAAGTTCCGCGAACCAGAGGGCACAGGCACGTCCCGTCTTTACTTCCTCCGGAGCCTGGGATGTGCTGCCAGGCGGCTGAATTCTGCCCCGGCTGCGACTGGATTGGGAAGAAAACCTACATCCGCTTCGGTGCGGAGGAAAACGGAGCGTTCGGTTCGTGACGAAACCGGATGTGGGATATCCGTTGGGTGGCACCCGGCGAAGGCGAAACCCGCACGGCCGCATCCCCTCCGGGGGGTCCTCTATTCCCTTCTTGTGGACAGCGCCCCCCGTGACCGTCTGAGGTGCCATGGACGGTTCCGTGGTGTACCTCGATTTCGGCGACCGGACGGCCACCCTCCAGGCACCCAGCGACACGGCCGACGCCCGGTTCGTCCAGTCCGAAGGCGAGCACCGGAGACGAAAGCCGGGAGGTGAGGGCCCCCTTGAGCGGCCGGATCGTCCAAATGGCGGTGGCCCCCCGGCGACCGGGTGCGAAAGAGTGACACCTAGCCGTGATCGAAAGCATGAAAACAGAAAACAAAATCCTTGCGGCCCGGGATTCCACGGTGGAAGACCTGCGGGTATCCGAAGGAGAACAAAAGTACAAGCAAACAATTAATCCTTACTTTAGTACATGATGAAAGATCCGATTCTGAATCAGAAGCATGAAGACTTCCGAAAGAAAGTCCGGGACTTTGCCGAAGGTGTGATTGCACCCCGGGCCCAGGAACTGGATGAAAAAGCAACCTTCTCCACGGAGCTCACCCACCGGCTGTTCGACGAGGGGTACATGTCCCTGGTCCTCCCCAGGGACTATGGCGGGAACGGATTGGACACCCTTTCCTACATCATCGCCGTGGAAGAGCTGGCCCGGATCGACGGATCCCAGGCAGCCACGGTTGCCGCGCACAATTCATTGGGGATCAGTCCGATCTTGAAATACGGAACCGAAGATCAAAAACGACGTTTCCTTCCGAAACTGACGGAGGGCCGGAAATTGTGGGCTTTCGGGCTGACCGAAACCAACGCGGGGTCCGATTCCAACAACACGGAAACCATGGCTGACCTGAAGGACGGCCAGTGGACCATCCGGGGCGAGAAGATCTACATCACCAACAGCGCGTCCCCGCTTTCCGGAGGCATCACCGTGCAGGCCGTCACCGGCACCCGGGGCAGCGGGCGGAAGGAACTGTCCGTGATTCTGGTCGATCGCGACAGTCCCGGTTACGAAGCCGAACCCATCCATGGAAAGATGATGTGGCGGAGCGCCGATACGGGCCGGGTCCGGTTCCGGGACGTCCGGGTCCCGGAATCCAACCTGCTGGGGGAACGGGGCGACGGATCCCGGGTCATGCTGTCCACCCTGGACGGAGGGCGCTTGTCCATTGCGGCCATGGGCCTGGGCCTTGCCCAGGGAGCCTTCGAGATGGCCATGGACTACGGCGCCAAACGCGTGCAGTTCGGAAAACCCGTGCGCTCCTTCCAGATCAACAGCTTCCGTCTGGCCGACATGGCCACCCGCATCGAACTGGCCCGCAGCCTGCTGTACAGGGCCTGCTGGCTCAAGGACAACGGCCAAGAGTTCGGCAAGGAAGCCGCCATGGCCAAACTGTACACCTCGGAGATCGCCCGCGACATCGTCCACGAAGCCCAGCAGATCCATGGCGCCCATGGCCTGATGAAGGGGCAGCCCATCGAGCGCTTTTTCCGCGACCAGCGGATTCTGGAAATTGGAGAAGGAACCTCGGAGATTCTCCGTCTGGTGATCGCCCGCCACCTGGGAATCCGATAATCGAATCCTATGAAAGACCTGGAAAACAGAAAGAAAGATCACATCGAGATGGCGTTGCATTCCCAGACGCCCGTGCCGGAAATGGATCCCCGGTTTCATTACGAACCCCTTCTTTCGGCCCATCCCGGTGAAAACGAACTGGACTGGCCGGTTCAGATTCTGGGCAAAACCTTGCGAATCCCTCTCTGGGTCAGCAGCATGACGGGTGGAACCGAATTGGCGGGAACCATCAACCGCAACCTGGCCCGGGCCTGCCGGGAATTCGGCATGGGCATGGGACTGGGCTCCTGCCGGAGCCTTCTGGAAAGCGATGCCCACCTGCCCGATTTCGATGTCCGGGATGTGATCGGGGAGGACGCCCCCCTGTGGGCCAACCTGGGCATTGCCCAGGTGGAACAGTTGCTTGCCTCGGGACGTGCCGGCCGGGCCCACGATCTAGTCCGGAAACTCCGGGCCGACGGCCTCATCATCCATGTGAATCCCATGCAGGAGTTTTTTCAGGACGAGGGGGACCGGCTGACCCATCCGCCCCTGGACACCATCCGCCGGTTTCTGGATCTTGCCCCCTATCCCCTGATGGTCAAGGAAGTGGGCCAGGGCATGGGTCCGGAAAGCCTGCGGGCCCTGCTGAATCTGCCCCTGCAGGCCATCGAATTCGGCGCCTTCGGAGGAACCAACTTCGCCCGGCTGGAGCTCATGCGGAAGCAGGCGGAACAGCAATCCGTCCTGACCCCGCTGACCCGGGTGGGGGAAGATGCCTTCGGCATGCTGGCCACCCTCCGCGCCCTGGTGGAGGAACGGGAACCCCAGTGCAGGGAAATCATCATCTCGGGAGGCATCCGGAACTACCTGGACGGCTACTACGGCATCCTCCGTTCGCCCCTGCCCGCCCTCTACGGCATGGCCTCGGCATTCTTGAAACACGCCCGGGGCGATTACGACCGGCTCCGCAGCTTTGTCGTCCAACAACGGCAGGGCCTGGCCATGGCCCGGGCCTACCTGCAAATCCGCCCGGAATGACCGGCGGTTCCTTCATCGAAGGTTTTTCGTCCCTGAGCCGGGAGGAGAAACTGGCCTGGCTTCAGGCAGGTGGAAAGCTTTCTCAGGAGAGCGTCCGGTGGCTGGAGGAACACCGCCATCCCGATCCCGCATGGCAGGATTTGTATGCATCCTTCAGCGAAAACAACCTGTCGGATTACCATCTTCCCCTGGGACTGGCCCCCAATTTCCTGGTCAATGGAACCTGGCACAGCCTGCCCATGGTCACCGAGGAGAGCTCGGTGGTCGCCGCCGCCGCCAAGGCCGCCAAATTCTGGGCACGGCACGGCGGATTCCGGGCACGGGTGCTGGGCACGGAAAAGCTGGGGCAGATCCATTTTCGATGGACCGGCAGCGAACCGGACCTGGACCACTTTTTCGCCCACATCAAACCTGCCCTGCTGGCTGGTGGCGAGCCTTACGGCTCCCATGGAAAACGAGCCGGCATCCGGGATATCTCCCTTCGGTCCCTGGGTCCGGAATTTCCCCAGGTTTTCCAGGTCATGGTGACCGCGAAGCCGCCGATGCCATGGTGCCGCCAACTTCATCAACACCCCTTCTGGAAACCATGGCGGAGGCCATGGAGACGGCACGGAACAGGGACAGGGCAACGAACTGGAAATCCTCATGGCCATCCTGTCAGACTACCCCCCGGTTCCCGGGTCGAATGCCGGGTGCACCGGCCCCGTGGGCGCCTGCCTTCCCCTGGACGAGGAGGGACGGGGCGAACGCTGCCCGTCGCTTCACCGGCCGTCCGCATTGCGTCGCTGGACCCGCTGCACCGGGCGTTCACCGGCAAAGGGATCTTCAACGGCATGGATGCCCTGATCCTGGCCACCGGCAACGACTTCCGGGCCGTGGAAGCCTGCGGTCCTGGGCGGCGGGACGGCCGGCCACCCAGCCCTGAGCCGGGCCGAGGTGAAGGACGGCATCTTCCATTTCAGTCTGGAAGTCCCCCTGGCCCTGGGCACCGTGGGCGGACTCACAAAAAATCATCCCCTGGCCCGGGTTGCCCTTGAAATCCTGGGGCATCCCTCCGCCCCGGCCCTGATGGAACTGGTGGGGGCCGCCGGACTGGCCAGCAATTTCTCGGCCGTTTCCTCCCTGGTGACCTCGGGCATCCAAAAGGGCAAGTGCACCTGGAAAACATCATGCGCCAGCTGGACGCCACCGAAGCGGAACGGGGCGAATCCGGACCGAATTCAGCACCCGGAAAATCTCCCATCGGGAGGTGGCGGAATACCTGGAAGGGATCCGGGGGGAGGACCGGTCATGACCACCTTCTCCGCCCACGGGAAGTTGCTCCTGAGCGCGGAATACATGGTGCTCCACGGTGCCCTGGCGCTCGCCCTTCCTCTCAGGCAGGGACAAACCCTGACGATCCGACCGATGGACGACGGAAGGGACGATCCCCGCATCCTATGGGAGGCAACCCACGCCGAGCGGGTGTGGTTCCGCCTGGAATTGTCCTGGCCCGACCTGACGGTTCTGCAAAGTTCCGATCCCGCCAAAAGCCACCTCCTGGTCGACGCCCTGCGCGCGCGCGACCTGGTGTACCGTCGACGCCAGATCCAGGTTCCTGGCCTCCCCTGCAGGGTCCGCCAAGCAGCCATCGGCTTCGATCCTGCCTGGGGCTGGAAGCAGCTCCACCCTCCTTCACCTGCTGGCTGCCTGGGCCGGAGTCGATCCCCTCTCCTCCATTTCCGGGTGTCCCGGGGATCAGGACCGATGTGGCCTGTGCGGGTGCATCAGGGCCCGTCTGCCGCAAAAAGAGGGGACCGGGCCACGTGGAAGCCCGCGCAGCTGGCCGCCCTTTCTGGATCGTTTGTATTTTGCCTGGCTGGGCCGGAAGCAGTCCACCGACACCCGGTTGCAATCGGTTCCGGGACATCCTCCGGCCTTCCGGTGATCCGGCAGTTCAGCCGACACCACCCGGACCCTGGCCGAAACCCGGGACCTGGACACCTTCCGGCCGAACCATGACCGAACACGAAAGCGAGCTGGCCTCCTCCTGAAACGGGACTCCCCGGTGAAGGGATTTCAGGCGGGCCACGGCGCCAAAGTCGCTGGTGGTGCCTGGGGGCGATTTCTGCTCCTGGCTTCCACCCTGCCGGAATCCGGCTGCCCAGGCCCACCGCTTCAAAGGAAGGGCATCCGCACCTTGTTTGCCTACAAAACATTGCACTCGATATGCGACCAGATTTGACGCCTCATTGCGGAAAAAGCCGCACATGGAACGTCCGGACCACAGCAATGACCAGCCCACGGCAGCACCCCTCAACATCGCCCTGGTGAAATACTGGGGAAAAAGGAAGAGGGGCAGATTCCGAGAATCCTCCTGAGCCTCACCTGGACAAAGCCCGGACCACCTTTACCTCCGGTACCAGCCATTCGCCTTCCGGGGCCCGGAACTGGACTTCAAGTTCGAAGGCAAAGCCCATCCGGCCTTTGTAAACGGATCCGGCTCTACCTGGACCGAACTGGTACCCTACCTTCCCTTTCTTGCCCACAGCCGCCTGGGTGGCACTCGGAGAACACCTTCCCCCATTCTTCCGGGATCGCCTCCAGCGCATCATCCATGGGAGCCCTGGCCTGTGCCTGGCCGACATAGCCCGGGAGCTGGCCCAGACCTGGCGGGGGACGATCCCGTGCAACTCGCCCTCCTTCCTGGCGGCGCTGGACGGAAGCGCCTGCCGAAGCGGTATTGCCCGGGCATGGTGGTCTGGGGCGGGGCATCCGGCCCTGCCCGGTTCGAACCCCTGGTACGGCATCCCCCTGCCCTCGTGGCACCCGGCCTTCGATGACATCCGGGACAGCATCCTGGTGGTGGAGGCCGGACCGAAGCAGGTGTCCAGTTCCCTGGGGCACGCCCTGATGAACCGCAACCCATACGCATCGGTGCGCTTCCGGCAGGCTGCGGAAAATCTGGGCACCCTGCTGGCCATCCTTCGGACAGGCGACTGGGAGGGGTTCATCTCCCTGGTCGAGGAAGAAGCCCTGAGCCTCCACGCGATGATGATGACCGCACGACCGGGCTACCTCCTGATGAAGGAAGGGACGGTGGCCATCCTGCACCGCATCCGGCAGTACCGGGACGATTCGGCCGTCCGCATGGCCTTTACCCTGGACGCGGGAGCCAATGTCCACCTCCTGTATCCGGGGGAGGAAGCCGCCGCCGTCCGCCGGTTCATCGCCGACGAGCTGTTGCCCTGGCTCGACGGCGGCCGGGTGATCCATGACAAAATGGGCGAGCGTGACGAAACAACCTGAGCCCTCCCTTCCCCGCTATCCCGCCAAAATCATGCTGGTGGGGAGAATACGGCGTGGTGGCCGGTGGCGAAGCCCTCACTTCACTGTTTTCGGCGCCCGGGTGCGGAAAACGGCCGACGCGAGTCCCGGAGAAGAGTCCTCCGTGGAACAATCCCAGCATCACCGCCGGGCCATCCTGGACTACCTGCAACCTGCCGCCCGATGCCTTCCAGGGTGCGGCCGACCTGGACCGGTTCCAGCGACGGGACATGGAGGATTACTGGCTGGAAGTGGACATTCCCGTGGGCTACGGGCTGGAAGCTCCGGCGCGGTGAGCGCCGCACTTCCCCGACATGTTTTTTTCCGGGTTCCCGGGACCTGGACCTATAGCCGGACAGAAAAAGAAGACCTGGGCCAGTCCGAGGGTACTTCCACGGAACCAGCTCCGGTGGATCTCTGACCTGCTACTCAGGCCAACCCCTGCATTTCCGGGACGACGGACGGGTGGACCCCGTTGCGTTCCCCGACCCGGCCCGGCCCTCCGAATACCGGTTTTTTCTTCTCGACACCGGGGAAACCCACGACACCCGCCTCTTTGTGACCCACTTCCTGGAACAAATGAAGGACGATGCCTACCTGAAGCGAATCCGGGAGGAATACCTGCCCCTGAATCGAAAACTCATCCGGATCCTCCTGGGGGAGGACGCGGGCGATCCGGCCATGGTCCTGGCCATGATCTCCGATTTCCAATACCAGGCCTTCCGGAGGATGATCCCGGACCCCATGGTGGACCTCTGGCTGGAAGGACTCGTGAGCCACCAGTTTTACCTCAAGCTGAACGGCTCAGGGGGCGGCTACCTGCTTGGGATCTGCCATGCCGATTCCGCCGATGGCCTGGAGGCCCGCTTCGGCGACGACCTTCTCTGGGTTTTGTGATCCCCGGCCGGTATGCGAGGGAATGGGGAATGGGGTCCGGTTTCACGGCGTGTTTATTCGCTGCGCGAAAAATACCAGGCCGTTTCAACCGGACCCCATTCCCCTCCGCCAAAAATATAACGGCCAACGACCTTCCCATAGAAGGTGGAAAAAAGGAAAGCCGACCCGGACGGGGTCGGCTTTCGGCAGTGCCTTGGAGAAGGGATCAGTTGAAAGCGATTTCCAGGGTGGCGATTTCCAGCGGATTGTAAGGAGACAAGCCCTGGATCCGTTCGATGAGGGGAAGGTAGTCGTCGCCGGGGGCTTCGCCGCCTTTCACGAACCCGTCCTCGTCGAAGAATCCGGGAGCGTCGGTGTTGGACAGCCAGGCATTGAGGATCTCGTCACTTGCATCGGGCCACACCGTCTTCACCTCGTTGTAGAGGACATTGTACACCGAATTCTCCACCAGCAGGGTTTCCCGGTCGTCGGCATCCAGGGAGCTCAGGGGCAGGCCCACCTCCGCCACGGCGATGTTCTCGCTGTCCGATCCGGAAGCCACGAAGGCCCAGTTGTATCCCACCTTTTCCGTCAGGAACTTGGCGTTGGGGTGACTGGAGTTGCCATAGACATCGACCACGTCGCCGGTCTTGCCCACGAACATTTTCATGCCGTCCATGGCAAAGGGAGCCAGGAGGGGATCCACCGAAGGCAGGCCGGCAATGGACACGATCATGTGGTGCTCAGTACCCCAGTTCCCCGGCGTTGCTGTAGTCGACCCGGAACATGGAGTGAGCCAGTTCACGCTCGATGGTCTGGTCCAGGTTGAAGGGCTTGATCAGGGTCACGCCTTCCTTGGGATTCCGGTTCCAGAAGATCTGCATGCCGATCCCGCCGTCCTCGTTGCCCTCGGATTCGGCATCGGTGATGGTGAGTCCGTATTCCCAGGTGCGCCCGTCGAATTCCGGAGCTTCCACAACCACCAGGTTTTTCACACGGCCGTCGTCATCGCTGACATAGGTCACGGTCTTTACCTGGTCGATGTTGTAGCGGCGGATGCCGTAGATGATGTGGCGCACCAGACGGGATGCATGTTCACCGGTGTGGATGAAGAAGGTCAGGTGACGGTAAATCTCGCCTCCCTTGAGGGTGTCCACCGCAGCGCTTTTCTTTGCGGAGATGTCCTGCGACAGGGCGGTGGGTATCTCCACCGTCAGCTGTTCGGGAAGAATGCTGTTGTCCGGATCGGTGCCGAAGTTGTTTTCGCAGGCCGTGAAGGACAGGACCGTCAGAAAGGCCGCCAGGATCGAAGGAATGAGTTGCTTTTTCATGGTTTTGGATTTTAATGTGGTTGTTGAATGATCTGTTTCATGTGTTTGTTCCCTTCTGTCACACACGGGCAGGCCGGTACCCCTATTGACTTGGCACTTTTTTTTCCGTATAATTGTAAGTGATTAATTTTATGGTTATTATACCATAATAAATTCAACAGCGCCATGCATGCGACCCGTTTCCTCGAGCAGATGAATGCCTATTTCGCTGACATCCTGGGCGAAACTGCCCAGGTATTCTCCCTGAGCCCGGAGGACCAGAACATCCTCCCCGGAACCCTGAGCCGGGCCTATCATTTCCAACGGATTCAACTCTTCGAGGAACACGAACTGTGCCTGATGATGCCCCGTTCCAGGCAGATGCCCACCGTGTCCCAGTTCAGCGCAAACTGCACGAAAGCAACGGACCTGCTGGGGCTTCCTGTGGTCCTGGGGCTCGACCAGATCCCTTCTTACGTGCGCCGCCGCCTCATCCAGGCCCGTCTCAATTTCATCCTGCCGGGGCGGCAGATGTTCATCCCGTCCATCTGCGTGGACCTGAACGAGCGGGGTTTCATGAAGCGGAAGCAGGGCGAAAGCCTGCTGCCCTCGGCCCAGTACATCATCCTGTACCAGCTCCAGAACAAGAAGGACTACCTGAAAAATTACTCCTTCAAGGAGCTGGCGTCCCTCACCGGCTACTCGGCCATGACCATCACCAAAGCCGCCGAGAACATGCGCACCCACGACCTGTGCGAGATCACCGGCAAGAAAGAAAAGCACATCCGCTTCCACCGGACCATTCCCCAGCTCTGGACCGATGCCCTGCCCCACCTGGACAGTCCCGTGCTGAAAACCGTCTATGCGGAATCCCTGCCCAACGCGAGGTTGCTCAACCCGAGCGGAACTTCGGCCCTGGCCCGCCTGGGCATTTCCGAAGCCCGCGGGCCGGAATGCCTGGCCATTGAAAAATCCGTGTTCTATGAATGGAAGGAAGCCGGGCAGATTCTTGATCTGAACGAATTCGAGGGCGCCTATTGCCTCGAGATCTGGAAGTACGCCCCGCTGGCCGCCCCCGGCGAGCCGGTCGACCTGCTGTCCCTGTCGCTGTGCATGAAAGACCTGGAGGACGAAACGGTCCGGGACGACCTGGCCGAGCGTGTGGCGGAATGGATTCGTCCCGATCCCGCTTCCTGACCGCTTCGTTTCCGGAACCGGTTTCCGGATCCCCCCTTCTTCAGAATGTCTTCAAAATTCACAGGTAGCTTTGAATCCGGCTCCCCATGCCCCGTTCAGAGGGAAGGGTGCCGGCATGAACCTTCGATGCCAAGACGAAGGGGAATCGTTCCAACCTTAAACAATCTATATGAAAAAAAGTCTACTCTGGGTGGTCTCGATGCTCTGCGGACTCCAACTCACTGCACAAACCGAACGGGAAGTCATCACCGGTGCCTCCTACGCCAACGAAGTGTATTACAAACTGGGCGATGGCAACGCGGCCAGTTCCGAGCGCACGGCCTGGGACATTGCCTTCAGTTCCAAAATGATGGAAATCAACATCCTGGCCAACAACGGCACGGACGTCATGGTCTACACCTACCCCAACGGCACCGCCGCCGACTGGGAAAACGTCGACATCACCGGTCTGGAAATGACCCCCATGTACAACTCCATCGAAACCTGGCTGGAGGGAGCCTTCGTCCAGAACCAGGTGGAAGGGGATGAACTGGACTATGGATGGGGCCGGTACAACACCTCGACCCATTTCATCTCCGGCGACAGCATTTTCATCGTCGAAACGGCCGGCGGTGCCACCAAGAAACTGGTCATCGTGGAGAAGGATGCCCCCAACAACACCTGGACCTTCAAGTATGCCAATGTGGACGGCACCGAGGAGGTGGAGGAAACCATCGCGGCCAACGACTACGCCGACCTGGAATACATCCCCTATTCCATGGATGCCGGACAGGTGGCCGATGTGGCGCCCGCCTCGGCAGATTGGGACCTGCTCTTCACCAGGTACTACGATTACACCATCCCCTACTACGTCACCGGGGTCCTGATCAACGACGCCCACGTCCAGGTCCAGGAGGTCTCCGAAACCGATCTCGACCCGGCCGGCTTCAGTACCTTCCAGCAGGAGAATTTCGGGACCCTGATCTCCGAGATCGGAAGCGACTGGAAAAGCTTCAACATGGGGACCATGAGCTACGAAGTGGCCGATACCACCGTGTACTTCCTGAAGGTGGAGAAAGGCGACGATGTCTATTCCTACTACGAATACTACAAGATCTACTTCACCGCCTTTGAAAGCGGGAGCATGGGCGGACAGGGTGTCTACACCTTCCAGGAGGAGCAGCTTTCGGCCACCTCCGCTGGAAATCCGGACATGATCCGCCTGCTGGAGCTCTATCCTAACCCCAGCCATGAAACCCTGCAGGTGGTGTATGATTTCAACGGGGAGGTGCAGCTGGACGTCCTGGACCTGAACGGCCGGGTCCTGCGTTCCGAAACGGCCGTATCCAACGGATTTGAAACCCAACGAATCGACGTCCGCTCGCTGGAACCGGGAATCTACCTGCTCCGGGCCCGCATGGGACAGATGTCGGAGGTGCGCCGGTTCGTGGTGGAATAACCCCTGATCTTTCGGGAAGGAACCCATGAGATTGGTTGCAAAAACACTTTTTTTGGTGCTGTTGAGCATGGGCCTCCGGGTCCATGCGCAGCAGACCCGGATTCGCGTCGTGGACGATTCGGACGGCCAGCCCGTCCCCTTCTGTCACATTTGCCTGGAAGACAAGAAAAGCGGCAAACAGGAATACATCGTGGGCGATGTGAACGGGACGGCCGAGGTGACCCTGGGCGAGGACGTGATCCTCAGCGTGAGTTCCATGGGGTACGAACACTTCCTTTCCCGGGATGTGACCTCTTCCGAAACCCTGGAGGTCCGGCTGACCCCCAGCAATTTCGGTCTGGACGAGGTGGTGGTCACCGGCCAGTACAAACCGGTGCGGGCCGACAAATCCATCTACAACATCAAGCTCATCGGCAAACCCCGCATCGAAAACCAGGCGGCCAACACCATGGCCGAGCTCCTTTCCAAGGAGCTCACCTTCAAGATCAACAACGACCCCTCCACCGGTTCGTCCCTCAACCTGCAGGGCATGTCGGGGGAAAACGTCAAGATCCTGGTCGACGGAGTCCCGGTGATCGGCCGTCTCGACGGCAACATCGACCTGAGCCAGCTCAACCTCGACAACGTGGACCACATCGAGATCGTGGAGGGCCCCATGTCGGTGATTTACGGCAGCAACGCCCTGGCCGGTGTGGTGAACATCATCACAAAGCAGAGCTCCTCCGCCCGGTTCAAAACCGGAGTCCGGAGCTATTACGAATCGGTGGGTGTCTACAATGTCAACGGCGATGCCGAGCTCAACGGAGACAACCACAGCCTGGCCTTCAGCGGAGGCCGGAATTTCTTCGGCGGCTATTCCCTGGTCGATACGAGCCGTTCCAAGGAATGGAAGCCAAAGGAGCAATACAACGCCGGAATCGGCTATCTGTACCGAAAGGATCGTTTTTCCGTGCGGTACAAGACGGATTTTTTCAGGGAAAAGCTGCTGGACCGGAATGCAGCCTATTCCTGGCCCTACTACGAAAACGGAAACGACATCTGGTTCACCACCCTCCGTTTCAACAACAGCCTGCATCTGGACAAGCAACTTCCGGGCGACAACAGTTTCAACCTCCTTCTGGCCCATTCCTACTACTGGCGGTCGAAACAGGATTACAAAATCGACCTGACCACCCTGGAATCGAACCTGGTTCCCAACCCTGACGCACATGATACCACCCTCTTTCATGCCGTCGTGGCCTGCGGAGGGTTCAGCCATGCCCGGGAAGAAGGGACCCTGGACTATCAGTTCGGATTCGACGTGAACACGGAATACGGACAGGGAAAACGATTTGCTCACGGAGAGGAAAACATCGGGGATTATGCCCTGTTTGCCGGCCTGCAGTACAGGCCCTGACCCTCCCTGAGCTTCCAGCCCGGCCCGCGGGCTTGCACAACACCCGGTACCCCGCCCCGCTGACTCCGTCCCTGAATGTGAAATACCAGCAGGGGACCCACATTTTCCGGTTTTCCTATGCCCGGGCTTTCCGGGCTCCTTCCCGAAGGAACTCTTTCTGTTTTTCTATGATTCAAACCACCAGATCGAGGGGAATGAGAACCTGAAAGCCGAACGATCCCACAACCTCAACCTGGGAACGAATTCGTCCGTTCAACTGTGGGAACGACCCGTCGAAATCCGGTCAAAATTGTTCTACAACGACATTCAGGACAAAATCACCCTGGTCAAGGCCGACCCCGAGAACGAACTCCACTACCGGAACGAAAACATCGACCGGTTTCAATCGGTGGGAGGAGACCTCTCGGTGTCGGTCCGCCCGAACCAGCGCCTCACCCTCGACGGGTGTGTCCCGCATCGGCAGGAAAGGCACCCAGGACAGCGCGGAATTCCCATGCTTTTTCCCACCGCCCTGGTGGGAAATGCCACCTGCATATTTTTTCAAGAACCGGGTCACAGCCTCCCTGTATTACAAGTTTTCAGGGAAATACCCGGAATACGTCTACACGGCCACCGAAGGGATCAGCCTCCGCTACCTGAACCCCTACCACAACATGGACCTGAATGCATCGGTCAAATGTTTCCGGCAAAAGGTCCGGGTGAGTGCGGGGGTCAAAAACCTGATGAACAACACCCGCCTCAGCGGCATTCAGGGAAGTTCGGGCCACGGCGGAGGCGATGGAGTCTCCTCCCTGGTGGGATGGGGCCGCACCTTTTTCCTGGGCATCCAATACAATTTTCACAAATACTGATGAAACTCCCCGACCTCCGCCCGCTCCTCTTTGTCTTCCCGGCCATTTTGTTCGGGCTGCATGCCTGTTTTGAAGAGGACACCCGCGTCCCCCCTCACGAAGCCGGGGATGTGGAAACGGCGCAGGTGGCGCTGGGACTGGATTACAGCCGGCAGGTGTATTTTGACCTGGGCAGCGGTTCGGAGGCCGGGTCCAACAGCACCGAGAGCTGGGACCTGGGTTTCGAGAGCAACTCCGGGGGCTGGGTGATCCGCCTCAACACGGCCCGCTTCATGATGGCCGGCAACGCCGGGGACACCACCTTCAGTCTGACACCCCTTCCGGAGAATCTGGACATGGTGTTCGATGTGTCCGGCGGGGACCCCGACAGCACCGCCCTGGCCGGATGGTTTGAAACGGAGCAGGACGTTCCCCGGTCCAAAAAGGAGGTGTACCTTCTCCATCTCGGCACGGGCGAACAGTTCCGGGACATGGGGTACAAAAAAATCCAGCTCGACCGGGAAGGGGATGACTATGTGTTGCGGTATGCGGAACCCGATGGAAGCCGGGAAGAAAGGATTCGGATCCAACGAACGGAGGAAAGAGCCTGGGTTTATTTCTCCTTCGAAGGGGGAATCGTGGATGAGATCCCGGATGCAGGCGACTACACCCTCCTGTTCACCCGGTATTCCACCATGCTCAAGACAGACGAAGGCGAAGACTACCCCTACCCGGTGGTCGGCGCGCTGCTCAATCCACACAACGTCGCGGCCTACCGTGAAACAGAACGAGACTTTTCGGACATTGTGCTGGCCGACACCCTCGGTCTGGTCTTCGATGCACGGGCCGACCTCATCGGATACGACTGGAAGACCTTTGATTTCGACAACAGCACCTACGCCATCCGACCCGGTTGGTCTTTCGTGATCCGGGACCGGGACGGCTTCTTTTACAAATTGCGCTTCATCGATTTCTACAGCGACGAAGGGGCCAAGGGCTATCCGAAATTCGAATACGTTCGCTTGTAACCCGGCCACCCGGATCCGGACCTTCTGTCGCTACCGGACCACCAGGGTGTCGCGGATCACTTCCCCGCAGGTGAAATAGCCCAGGGCGTTCCCCTCCAGGTTGGTGGCGGCGTTGCCGGGGAGCACGTCAAACACGCCCCCCCGCCAGTCGGTCTCCGACAGAATGCCGCGCAGGTATTCCTCGTACCCCGGGGGAACCGATTCCAGTTCCCGGTACACCACCGTTCCCGGAGGGAAAGACACATGCTCCTGCTGGGGGGCAAAGATCCGGTTCACATCCACCCCGCCCAGGGTGTAATGGTAGACCAGGGCGTGGGTGTCCTCCGCAGGCAGAGTGTCGTAGCCGGGAACGCCGCTCCAGTCCAGCTCCATCCGAAGCACCGAAGGATGTTCGGTGTCGGCGACATAGGCCTCGTAGAGAAGGGGATCCTCCTGCACCACAAAACGGGTCATGAAGGGAAAATCGTCCACCGCACGGGAGAAACTCACCCCCCGGATGGTCTTGTCCCTGTGCCGGATCCGAAGCTGGTACCCCCGGGGAGCCCGGACGGCAAACGAGGAATCGCTCCGGTACACCCCCGGTTGATCCGGATCTTCCGCAAAGGGATGGAGAACCACACCGTCAAAGATTTCCACAACGGCTCCTCTCACCGGATCGGGTACCGCATTCATTTCGTAGGTCGGATGGGTGAGGGTCACCTCCTGGGGCCCCGGGTCGCTGGTGATGTGGCCTTCCACGACGATCAGATCCATCTCCCGGGTGTTCAGGTCCCATTCGATTTTCTCCGTGCATGACGTGGCGGCACCCAGCAGGATCCCCATCGCCAGGACTGGCATCAGGCCCCGGAGGGCGGAGTGGATCGGCGGAAATGGATTGCGTCGGGCCATGGTCAGAAGCGAAAATGATAGGACAGGGACGGGATGATGCCGTACAGGTAGTACTGGCTGGCCACCAGCTGGGGCTGGCTGTAGAAATCGGCCGGCACCACGAAATTGCCATTGGCATCCTGGGTCATGTTGAAATTCAGGGACACGGGATTTTTCCGGTTGTAGAGGTTGTAGATCGAAAAGACCAGTTCGTGCTCAAATCGCTTTCCGGGCCGGTTCAGCTGCAGGTTCAGGGCCACATCGAGCCGGTGGTAGTCGGGGAGCCGGTCGTTGTTCCGTTCCAGGTACACGGGCACCTGGTGGTTGTCGTGCAGGTAGAATCCGGTGGGGGTGGTGAAGGGGGCGCCGGTCATGTAGATGAAATTGGCCGTCAGACTCAGCCTGGGCCGGAAATTCCAGGAAACATACAGGGACAGGTCGTGGGGCCGGTCCGAATAGGCCGGGTAGGGATTCCCCCCGCTGATCCCTTCCACCACATGGAAGGCCCGGGACCAGGTGTAGGACAGCCAGCCGGTGAACGCGCCTTTCTCCTTGTGAAGAATGGTCTCCAGCCCGTAGGCATGGCCCTTCCCGAAACGGAGCTCGTATTCCAGCAGGGGATTGAGCAGCATGTGGGCATGGTCCTTGTAATCGATGAGGGAGGTCATCTTTTTCACATAGACCTCGGTGTCGACCCGAAGCCCCGGGCCGAACCGGTGCAGGTACCCCAGGGTGAACTGGTGGGCGAACTGCGGCGCAACATTGGGTCCGGCCGGCAACCACACCTCCAGGGAGGTAAAGGGCGAAATGGAGTTGGTAATGAGGTACTGGAACTGGCTGGTTCGGCTGTAGCTCGCCTTCCAGAGCCGCCGGGCATCGGGCTGATACACAAAGCTCAGCCTCGGGTCCATGCTGATGTACTGCCAGTAGACCTCCCCGTTGGGATGGGGGGTGACGACGAGACTGTCTGTCTGGATTCCCCCGACCTCGACGGGAACTTTGCTGTATTCGGTGGAGGGTCCCACGTTCTGCCAGATGGTGAAGCGCAGTCCCGCCCGGAGCGACCACTTCTCCCCCAGGATGATCTGATCGGAGAGGTACCCGGCCACCTCCCGGGTTTTCTTGGTGGACAGGTCCAGGCCCGGATCGATTTCCACGCCCCGAAGGTACACGTTGCCCGGGTTGTGGGAAATGGGCCGCCGATAACAAGCCCCAGCGCAGGGTGTTGCCGGGGTGGATGTAAAAGGTGAAATCGTACTTCAGGCTCAGGTTGTCGATGTGGGAATTCCAGTACACCTGTTCCTCCAGGTTGGTGTTCAGATAATAGTCGTACCGCGAAGCCAGCAGGGTCAGGTTGGAGAACAGACGGTCGGAAAACAGGTGGTTCCAGCGGAGGGTGGCGGTTCCGTTCTGCCAGTTGATCCCCGAATGGATGTCGCGCTGGTTCACCTCCTCAAAATTGTCCACCCCCTGGTACATGGAAAAAAAGACCCGGTTGTTGGCGTTGATGCGGTAATTCAACTTGAGATGGAAATCCGAAAAATGCAGGTCCGACAGGTTGGGATTGAGGGTTTGCAGCGGGCGGGTGATGTAGGATCGCCGACCGGAGAGAAAAAAGGAGGCGTGGTCTTTCCAGAGGGGACCCTCCAGGGAGAGACGGGACGCCAGAAGCCCGAAGCTGCCGTCGGCGCCGAACCGTTGCATGTTCCCGTCCTTGGTCCGGATGTCGATCAGGGACGAAAGCCGGCCCCCGGCACTGGCCGGGAAGTCCCCCTTGTAGATGGTGATGTCCTTGATGGCATCGGGAACCACGGTGCTGAAGAAACCCAGCAGGTGGGTGGGGTTGTAGATGGGCGCTTCATCGATGGTGATCAGGTTCTGGTCGCGGCCCCCGCCCCGCACGTAGAAGATGGTGGAGCCGTCCCCGAAAAACTTGATCCCGGGCACCGATGCCAGGGACTTGATCACATCCTTCTCCCCCAGCAAGGCGGGCATTTTTCGCACCGAGGCGGTGGGAAGGCGTTCTTCCGAGCTCCGGGCGCTGCGCACGATGTTGTCCTGCTCGCCCGAGACCACCGTGACCTCGGTCAGCTGGGCCACGTCCCTGACCAGGGTGAAGTGAAGAGTCTGGTCGTCCCCCTTCTCCAGGGGAATGCGCATCACCCGGTACCCCACATAGGTACAGATCAGTTCCCGGACCTCTTCCCGGACCCGGAGGGAATAAAAACCGTAGTCGTTGCTGATGGTCCCCTCGAGACCTCCGGGAACCGTGATGGTGGCCCCGATGAGAATTTCCCCGCTTTGCTCGTCCCGTACATAGCCGCTGACGGTGAAACGGACCTCCTCCCCCTGGGACGGCGCGGTGATGTCCACACCGACCCGGATCCTGCGCGAACGCTTGAGCACGATCTGCTTGTCCAGGATCCGGAAGTCGATCTCCCGGGGATCAAAGAGCCGGTGCAGGGCCGTGTCGAGGCGGATTCCCGAAAACACGGCATCCACCGGCTCGTCCGGATCCAGAAGTCGGGTCGAATAGGAAAAACTCCGGCCGCTTTGCTCCTCCAGCTCCTGAAGGACCTCCGCCATGGGCACCCCCCGGGCGTCCAGGGAAACGGCCCGGGATCCCGGATCGACTTGCCCCGAAACCCGAGCGGGATGGCAAAGCAAGCCCCACAGGATCAACGGAACGATATGCCAGGATCTTTTCGGCATGGGCCCTGTCATTCCACACAACCTTCGCCGCGAAGGATCCAGGCGGCCCCTTCCTTTTCCACACGCAGATCGAGGGTCAGTTCGAGGATGTTCAACACATCCGCCAGAGGTTGGTCGAGGAAGGTGACGGTCAGGGGGCAGGCCGAAAGGGCCGGGTTGTCAAGCCGCACATCGGCCCCGTACACCTTTCGGAGGATCTGGACCACCTCCCCCAGGGGCGTCCCGTCGAAATACAATTCCCGGGTCTTCCAGGAGAGGGCATTGGGATTGGCCCGGGTCTGCAGTTCCAGACTCCGGGTGTCTTTCGCATACGTGCCGCTGTTTCCGGCTTTCATCACAATGCTTTCCCCTGAATCCGATTTTCCCTTCAGGGCCACCACCCCTGTGGCCACGGTGATCTCCACCTGACCGGCATCCTCGTAGGCGCTGACATTGAAGGAGGTGCCCAGGACTTCCACCAGGGCTTCCCCCGCATCCACCACGAAGGGACGGGTGCTGTCGGGGGTCACGTCGAACCAGGCCTCGCCTTTCAGCTTCACCTTCCGTTCCCCGGGTTTGGCTTTCCGTTTGTAGGTGAGCTTGGATTCCCGGTTGAGGGTCACTTGGGTCCCATCGTCCAGCACCAGTTCCAGGGGAAGGTCCCCGGCCGAAGCCACCTCATTGCCGAGCGCCCGGGACAGGCGCAGGGCGGAAATTCCCAGGACCAGGCCAAAGACCACCACCGCCGCCAAGCGAAGCAGGCGCAGGGCGGAGCTCCTTCCGGACAAAACGGCCCGTCCCCGGTCCTCCCCGCTCCCAAATCCGGGCAATTGCCCACGCATGGCCTCCCATTCCGCATCCAGGTCAAGATCCAGGGGTTTGCCCGCCGACAGGGAGGCATCCCACAAGGAGCGCAGGACGTCCAGCTCTCCCTGCAGACCGGGATCGGCCGACAGGCTCTTTTCGAAATCGAGCCGCTCCGGTTCAGCCAGCTCCCCGCCCAGGTAGCGGATCAGAAGCAGGGTTCTGTCGTCGTATGGTTCCTTCGGTGCCATGTCAGTTCTTACACACGCGAGGGGCTCCATGCCCCTATGGTTCCTTTCAATTTTTTTAGTTCATCCCCTGCATCAGAATCCAGAGCAGGATGGTGAGATAGGCAGCCAATTTTTCCCGCAGGATCTTCAGCGCCTTGGACATCTGGTTCTCCACGGTCTTGACCGAGATGCCCAGGGTTTCGGCGATCTCCGCGTATTTCAATCCCTCGAACCGGTTCATCTCGAACACCTCCCGGCATTTCTCCGGCAGGGCGGCGATGACGGCACGGATTTTCTCTTCCAGTTCCGCCGACTCCAGATGGGTGGATGCATCCCACCCGTCCGCCTGCTCCGGCAGGTCCGCATCGCTGAACTTCTTCCGGTCCCGGATCACGTTCAGGCTCCGGTTGTGTACCGAGGTGTAGAGATAGGATTTCAGGGAAACGGTGGCATCCACTTCCCGGCGCTTTTCCCACAGGGCAACGAAGACCCGGTGCACCACGTCCCGCGCATCGTCTTCGCTGCCCAGGATCTTCCTGGCAAATCCCAGAAGGCCCGGGAAGTGGTCGCGGAAGAGCGCTTCGAAACTTCGTTCGTTCAGGGTATCAGAAGAATACAGGGTTCTCTCTGCTGTCATCCTGTACCAAAGATAGAGAAAAGAGAAAGGCAATCCCCTCCTTTTCATCAACAGAAGGGATCCGAAGGGAGGGCGGGCTACTCCACATCGAAGGGGAGGCGGCGGACGATCCGCTGGCCCCAGGCGTCCCATCCCCGGACCACGGCCTCGTACGACCCTTTGGTGTCCCCGGTCCGGAAGGTGAGGGTTTGGGTCTCCCCGGCCGGCAAAACGATGCGGGGCATCCACAACAGGGTGTTCCTCACGTCGGGCAAGGCCTCCGCCAATTCCGGGGCGGGCATCCCTGCCCCCTCGGGCTCCAGCATCCGAAAGTCCACCAGCAGGCCGGACTCGGGCAAATCGATGTAAGCCAGATCGTTGTTTCTTGACACCAGGCTGATGATCCCGCCAAAAGTAACGTTGCCATGAATGTAGGGGGCATTGACCACTTCGATGCGTTCAATCAGACGGGGCGAAAGCGCCAGAATGGCCTCCAGGTCGAAAATGGCCACCCCGTCGATCAGGAGGAGGGGCGGATAGACCAGAAGGTCCGGATGTTCTCCAAGGACCTGAAAATGCCGCATTCCCCGGGTCCGGCGGATCGATACCTGGGGAACCACTTCCGTGAAATATTCGGTCATGGTGGGGAGCCGGATGAAATCATCGAAGCGGATGACGGCCGACGGGCTGCCATAGAACAAGGGGAATCCCGATGTTTCCGTTGCTCCGCCTGCCGGAGTCGTGCCCTCCTGCATCCCGTATTGCCGCGCAATCTGGGCATTGAGGGACAGGTTCCGGAGGGCGGTGTCCAATTCCGCCGGAGGATTCACCGGAAGGGAGGGCAGGGAAAGGACATCCGTGCTGAAATCCTGATCCAGCAGGAGCTCCACCTTCTCCACACCCTCCCGGAAGGCGGAGATGAACACATCCTGTGACCCCATTTCCCCGGGGAAAGAAAAGTAGAACCGTCCCGACGAATCGGCATAGTTGCACTGGAAGACACGTTGCGCCCCCAGCAGGGTCAGGTAGATGGTGGCGAAGGGAACGGGGTCTCCGGTGGAAGCATCCACGACGGATCCGCTCAGGGAGGCATCCTGAATCTCGGCGACCACCTCCCCGGGCCCATGGGCTTCGGGTCGACAGTCCTCGCTCCGGAGCAGGGTTTCTGCCAGGGTTCCCCGGGGAACCACGGACACCGAAACACCGGCTTCCCCGCGTCCCGTCCATCCGAGCTCCAGTTCCACCGCTTCCCGGTTGGCAAACGTCGTACCCGGCAACCGGACCTGCAGGTCGCGGCTGGCATCCTCGTCGGATTCCGGAGAACCGAGAGTCAGGGATGTGAGCGTATCGACGGGGAGGACCAGCTGGCTGTAGGGATTGTAAATCCGCACCCCGGAATAGGCAAAGGATTCGGGTCCGCAATTCCGCATCCACTTTGTGTAGGCCCGAACATAGTAGGAACCGGAAGAAAGATCGCCGGGAAGCAGGAAACTGCCCGTGGCGCCCGATTCGTCCAGGGCAAGCTTTTTCTGGGCCACCGGGGTACCCCGTGGCGTTACCAGCTCCGCATACACCACGGTGCTGAACACGTCCGATCCGGGGTTGCGCTGGACCCCGAACCACAGGGTTTCCCCTGCCATGAAATAGCTCCGGTCGGTCCGCACTTCAACCTGCTCCCGGAACTGGGCGGACAGGCGTCCCGGCAGGCTCAGCCAAACCAGAAGCAACAGGAAAAGAATGGAAAATCTGCGTCTCGTGTTCATGAATTTCAGTTTATCCAGGTTTCGGGCCAGAAGGAAGGCGGATCCCCCTGGCTGCCCTTTTTCAGCCGGCAATCGAGGCATTCCAGGGTGGTTTCCCCGTACCGGGTGACGCCCAGCTCGGGAATGGTGGCCCGGGACATGTAAAGGGGAAGATCCGAGTTCATGTAATACCGCAACCGGGGCGGTTCCGCTGCCGGAAGGCAAAAAAGGTCATCGTATTTTTCCAGCCCGGGCACCTCCCGGACGAAGATCCGCCGGTCGGTCACCCCGCCCACACTGAAGAATCCCAGGATGTGCTCCTCCGGATCGCTGAGGTTGCAGATGTTTCCCGGAGTGAAGGAAGGCTGGCGGTCGTAAAGGCCGCTGTTTTCCTGGGTGTTCTTCTTCAGCTCGTCCCAATACCGGAAAGCCGCCTCATCGAGGGAATATTGCCGGAGCAGAAGGCTGTAGCCGTAGCTCAGGCGCTGGGTCTGGTTGGTGACATAGTTCAGGGAAAGCCCCTGGTAGCTCTGGGGCTGAAAATTGCCCACATCCAGGGTGTGGATTTCGTTGACATAGGCGGTGATCCAGCACTGGCGGTCGGTCAGGCTGTCGGGCAGGACCCGGGACCACCCCGGTCGATGTCGTAGATGTATCCGGTGTAATTGGGGTTGTGGTACTCGTAGGTTTCCTGGCTCTTTACCGCATGTGCTCTGCCCGGGTCGGGACGGGGTGTGAAATCCATGAAGAACCGGATGCCTTCCAGGTACACGTCCGGTTCGCCCGTGGCCATCGACTCAAGTTCCCAATACAGGGAATCGATGGGGACGGCCGGATACAGGGTGCTGTAATCGGAAAGGTAGCTCTCCCCGTCCCTGGTAACCAGCCGGAGACGGTACGACGATCCCGTGCGCATGAAGCCCTCCGGGATGTCGGCTTCGTAGGCTCCCGGATCCTCTTCATCGAAGGAGAGCAGATGGCCCTCCTCGTCCTCCACCGACACCAGGGCGCCCTCCTCGGCGAGAAAGGTGGGATACAGCAGCCGGTCGGATCGCGACAGGGTGATGGTCTGGACGCCGGGCCGATCGGTCAGGTGGGCCGACACCACCAGGCTGCCCGCCAGTCCTTCTCCCTCGGAGGGGGAATAGGTCTCCACGCATCCGACACACAGGATGCCGGCAAGGACCACGGCGCTCCCTCCCCTAGAGACTCTCATAGTTTCCGAGTTTCAGATTCCACGACAGGGTGAAGACGGGCACACCGATGACAGAAAAGGAATATCCCTGAATGAAGTATTCGTGTGGCTGAAAATAGATGCTCTGGGGATTGTTCCGGCCCAGGAGGTTGTACACGTTGAGGCTCCAGCTGGAATGCATGGGCTTGTTGGCCTTCAGGTTCCCTTCGATGTTCAGCGACAGGTCGATTCGAAAATAATCGGGGATCCGGAACTGGTTCCGGGCGTAGTAGTCGATGTAGGCGATGTCGTTGATGTAGTACAGGGAGGTGGGATAGGTGGTGGGACGGCCCGACATGTACACCACGTTGGAAGACACCGAGAACCGGCGGTTCAGGTTGTAATTGGCCACCACATTGAGGACGTGTGGACGGTCGAAATTGGACGGATAGGGATTTCCCCGGTTCACGGATTCGTCCAGGGTGGCTCCCTGCACCAGCATCTCCGAGCTGGAATAGGTGTAGCTGATCCAGCCGTCGAGCCGACCCGTGGTTTTCTGGATCATGAATTCGGCGCCATAGGCCTCCTGGGTTCCCTGGAGCACCACGGTTTCCGTGTAGGGCGAGGTGATGAAGTCGGCCCCGTCCTTGTACTCCACCACATTTTGCGCGCGTTTTGCATAGAGTTCCACGGAGGCTGTGATCCCCAGTCGCGGGACCACGTGGTACACCCCGCCCGTCACCTGGTACCCTGTCTGGGGATCGATGTAATGGTCCGACAGCTTCCATTGGTCGGTGGGAGAAATGGTCACCGTGTTGCTCAGCATGAACAGGTACTGACGCATCTGATTGAACGAGACTTTGAACGAGGTATTGGGCCCGGCCTTCAGGTTCACGGCCGTGCGGAATTCGGGACCCGAATGAAAGGAAACCGGCTCCAGGGGTCCGTAACTCACCGAATCGATCTGGGTGGCTTCGGACCGGGACTGGTCCGCTTCATACAACATCAACGTCTGGGGCCCGAGCTGGGAATACAGGCTGTAGCGCAACCCGGCGTACAGGGTGATCCAGGGAGCGATCTGCCAGTTGTCGCTCACGTAGACACCGCCTTCCAGGGCCTGTTCGAATCCCAGGTCCACCTCGTTCCGGATCGAAGCCGTCCCATAGGGCTCCACCTGGCCCCGGTCGAGCCGGTACAGGATCATGCTGGCCCCGAAATCCAGCTGGTGCTTCAGCCCCGGAACCCAGGTAAACTCCGACACCAGCTCGTTGTGATTCAAAAAGTACTCGTGCCGGTAGGCCCGGGAAATTTCGCTCTTGTCGATGTTCCCAAACCGGTAGGTGGACACCGTGGCGGTGAGTTTGGAGGTCAGCGCGGGAGAAATGTGGCGTTCCCAGTTGACGACGCCGCCCTGATTGGCGTAGTCGTAATTGCTCAGGTCGCCGTACCGGAACCGGTCGTAACTCTGGTAGTAGAAAGCGCTCAGGGAATTTTTCGCGTTGGGCTGGAAGCTCAGGGATCCGGCAAAATCATAAAAAAAGGCATCGCTGTCGCGCAGGGTCGGATCCTCCATCCGGTTCAGGATCCAGTCCGAATAGGACGAACGGCCACTGACCAGAAGAGAGGCCTTCTCCCTGGCGATGGGTCCTTCCAGGGTGGCGTGGGCCGACACCGGGGAGATCCCTGCATGGGCCGTGAAATTCTTCTTGTTCCCCTGCCGGGAAAGGATGTTGAAGACCGAGGAAAGCCGCCCGCCGTAGTTCACGGGCACGTTGCCCTTGTAGATGGAAAAATCCCGGATGATGTCCGAGTTGAAGGCGGAAAAGAACCCGAACAGGTGGGAGGTGTTGTACACCGGCATGCGGTTGATGTAGAAGATGTTCTGATCCACGTTCCCCCCCCGCACGTTGACACCCACGGAGGCTTCCCCGGCGCTGGTGATCCCCGGAAGCAACTTGGAGATCTTGATCACGTCGCGCTCCCCCATAAACACCGGCACCTGCTTGAGGGAATTCATGCTGAAATGCTCCACCCCCACGTCGGTGGTGTTGATCTCCCGGTACTGTTCACCCATGATCTGCACCTCGTCCAGGGCGATCATGGCAGGGCGCATGTCCAGCTCGAATTCGCCGTCGGAATGCACATCCAGGGTCACGTCCATGGTTTCCATGCCGATGAAGCTGAACCGCATGGCGTGTTTCCCGGGCAACAGGGCCATGCTGACATTCCCGTTCTGATCTGAAACGCTGCCCTTTCCCGTTCCCACGTCCACCATGGTGGCCCCCATGACCGGTTCCCCGGTCTCCAGATTGGTCAGCTGCCCTTTGACCCGGGCGATGGACCGGGCCTGCAACCCCTGTCTCTGGCCCACCACGATGGTCCGGGCGATCTGCTCGGGCCGGGTGCCGGACAGATAGGCTCCGGCGTCGCCCCGCTTCCCTCCGGCAGTCTGGCCCTCTCCCTCGTCGTTCCGTGCCGATTCCAGAACCGAAAGCTCCTCCCGGAGCCGACCGTCGGGGAGAATGATCACCCGCTGGTCCATCAGGGCAAAATGCAATCCGCTTCCTTTCCAACACCTCGCAAAGTGCGTCCTCCAGGTACACCGAATCCGCTTCGTAGGTGAAGGAGTGCGACCCTCGAACCACTCCGGCCGGTAGTACATGCGCCGACCCGTTTCGAACCGATCTGCCGGACCAGCTCCTCCACGCCATCGCCCCGCAACCTCAGGTGGATCCGGTCCCCCTCCTCCTGCACCGGGAGCCGGAAGGAAAACAGCAGTGCAAAGGCGAGTCCCAGCCGAATTTCATATCTGAGGGTGTTGCAGAATTCAACAAGTTCTTTCATGTGTGCATCGGAGGCCCCTTTCATCCGGAAGCCGGTTTCGCGCATGTGGGCCCGGATGGCCTTCTTTTTCCTCGGAAGTCAAAAATGGCGCAAAAACGTCCCCTTGCTTCGAAACGGAAGGAAACGGCCTCCCGGACGAGGTGACTTCCCGGACGGGGTCCGTGAAGTAGTAGCTTTGCTGTCCGGAATTCTGGTTCAGCTGGTACCGTTTGCTCCACCGGTAATAGCAGGACGGGGCCCCTCGCTACAGTGAGTTGAAGGTAATCCGGATTCCCTTCCGGAGTCCCTCCAGTCGAAGGAACTGCCTTTCCCCCATCCGGAAACCTTCCACCCATTCCGTCGCGCGCAGCACCAGGCTGACCGGGGCTCCGTTCGGGTCGTTGTACACCAGGACGAGGTAGTTGAACAGATCGTAGCGGATTTTCGACCGGGAAAGTCCGTGCCCATGATCCGAAGGTCGGTTTCCGCGGCCTCTTCCAGAGAAAGGGATGGCCCAGGGCCCTGCCGTAGGGATAAAGTATTTCTCCCCGTTCACCAGCCGGGCATCGCTCCCGTTTCTTTTCCCGAGGAGGCCTTGGCCCGGGCCAGGTCATTTCCTGGGCAACCAACCGGCCGCAACGGAACCAGGAACAGGATACACAACAGAGCTTGGACGATTCGATTCATTCGGTCGAAATTAATATCTTTTAGACATTCTCACCAGTATTCGGGTTTAATGTGCGTGCTGTTGTCGTAGGCCCGGCAATCCACGCAATGTTTGTTCACCTCCGCAAAGGAAGATTGACCGTCGCGCCAGGCCCGGGCGTAGTACTTGGGCAGGTCGGCCCGGCTCACCGGACCCGAGGGTCCCCTCGATACCGGAAAACAATACCACGCGTAGAAGGAGACGTCGATCCCCTCGATGTCCCGGGCGAAGCCCCGGATTTCCTTCTTTCCCGACATGCTGAAAAAGCCCAGGACCCGTTCCCCGGGATCGTTCACATTGCATATGTTGGAGGCCAGCAGGGCCGGTTGGCGGTCGAAGAGAAAGCCCTGCTCCTGGGAGGTTTTCCTCAATTCGTTCCAATAATGATAGGCTGCCTCGCTGATGGCGTACTGGCGCACCAGCAGGCTGTATTGGTGCAGGAGCTTCTGATCCATTTGCACATAGGGAACGAAACTGAAGGGCTTTTTGATGTAGGTACCGAAGTTCAGGGTCCGCATCGACATGCTGTGGATGTCGGTGAGCCGGTTGGTGATATAGCAGACCCGGAAGTTGTTGGTGTCGGTGAGGGGCTTCATCCGCCGGTCCACGTCCAGGATGTACCCTTCCATGTCCGGGTTGTGGAACTCGTAGGTTTCGGTCAGCTCCCACCGGATGAACTCATAGGCATCGTCCTCGTAAGTGAAGTCGATGAAAAAACGAATCCCCCCGAGGGTATCGTACCCCGGCCGGTGGGTGGCCGGCTCCACCTCGTAGTAAATGGAGTCGATGTCCGGAGCGGGATGCAACCGGTCGAAGTCCGATTCGTATTCCCTTCCATCGGGCGTCGTCACCCGGATCCGGTAGGCGGATCCGGTAACCAGGAATTCGTCAGGAAAACGGGTTCCGTACCGCCCGGTCCGTTGCTCCGGCAGGTCGAGGGATGCCCCGTCCTCCCGCTGAACTTCCACCAGGCAGCCGCTCACCGGATCGGCTTTGGAAAACAGAAGGGCCACCGATCGGGACACTTCGATTTCCTGAAACGCCGCCTCGTCGGTGAGGTGGGCGTTGATCACGAGCAGACCGGTTTCCAGGTTGTCCTCATCCGGCGTGTAGCGCTCCACGCAGCCGGAGAAAAGGAAAACCACCAGAAATGCCCCGGAAAGCAGGACTCTGTGCACGGGATTCGGGTTTTCGTGGGAAACTGCTCCAAATGTAGGGCAAAATGCAGGGAAAACGCCACGTCACGGCCAGAATTCGTACTTTCGCTGCAAAGAGACCCCATGCGACGCATTCTTCTGAAGACCTACTCCCTTCTGGCCTGGATCACCATGGCCCTCACCTCGGTGGTCATCACCCCCTTTTTCCTCCTGGTGTGGGCGGCCACTTTCTGGTGGGACCGCCGCCGGGTGGCTGCCCATTTCATGGGAACCTTCTGGGCCTGGCATTACCAGAGCCTCATCGTTTTCTGGAAGCTCCGGCTCGAGGGCCGGGAAAAAATCCCCTGGAGGCGTCCGGTGGTGCTGGTGGCCAACCACCGTTCCCTGGTCGACATCCTGGCCCTGTACAAGCTCCGGCGGCCCTTCAAATGGACCTCCAAGGCCGAGAACTTCAAGCTCCCCTTTGTGGGCATGGTCCTGAGCCTGACCCATGCCATCCGCATCACCCGGGAATCGCTCCGGTCCGGCGCCCAGTTTCTGGGACAGGCCGAAGCCGAGATGAAGAAGGGGAGCTCCGTGCTCCTATTTCCGAGGGAACCTGTTCCAAAGGGGACACCATGCGTCCCTTCAAGGAAGGTGCCTTCGTCCTGGCCAAACGCATGCATGCCGGCATCATCCCCATAGTGCACACGGGAACGGAACGAACCTTCGACAAGGGGTCCTGGGCCCTCAAGGGCCGGGCCCTGATCCGCATCCGGGTCCTGGATGAAATCCCTGCCTCCGTCGTGGATGCCATGGAACCGGAGGAACTGTCCGCGCTGGTCCGGGAGCGCATGGAAGCCGGCCTGCCTCCCTGGAAGGGAAGAGTCCGGAGCATTCCCAACCTTCACCCCATGAACCTCCGGCCCCAAGGACATCCGCCGCATGGGATTCCTCTCCGGACCAGGAGGGGATCATGAACCGCTACCTCCGGGAAAGGGACCAATGGGAATCCCACCTGCAGTCGTGCCGCCGGTTCATCGCCCGTTCATTTGCCGGACAACTGAACGGTCGCTGTCGGGAAGTGGCTGGTTGCTGGACGTGCCCCTGGAAGAACTCACCAAGCGGTTCAAACGGGTCATTCTACCGACATCCGGCATCCGGCCCAGGTCCGGCGGAAAGTCCGAATGATCCTTCGGTGGAACTGGTCACCCGCGACCTGTCGGGGGAGCCGTCGCCCGGTTCCGGGAGCTGGTCGAATCTGGCGGGAAGGGGTGGACATTCCGGCCGACCTTCCCTGGATTGGGAACGCCCTGCGGAGCTTCCCGCCACCGATGCCCTGGTGTCGGTCAACCTGCTGAGCCAGTTGCCCGTGCTCCTGGAAGAATACCTGCAACGGAAATCCGGGAAGGACCGGATCCTTCCCCGCTCCCTTCACGATCAGATCCAGCGGGCCCACCTGCGATGGATCACCGGGACGCCGGGCTGTCTGATCACCGACGTGGAAGAAGTCCGGACCCACCGGAACGGAGAAACCCGCCTCCACCCCCTGGTCCACGGTCCCTCCCCGGCCGGAAAACGCAGCGAACAGTGGATCTGGCATTTCGATCAAAGCGGGTTCTACCTGACCGATCACCGCGTCGACATGCAGGTGAGGGCCGTGGAATGGGACGGGCCGCAAGGCGCGTGATATCAACGGTTTTTCAAAAGTCCCGTGTTGAAAACTGGAGGCGGGCCGGAGACGCTATTTTCCCTATATTTGTGCCGTTTAGCGGAGACCCAACATGACGGCAAATTATTCGGAAGACAGCATACGCACCTCGACTGGAAAGAACACATCCGGAAACGCCCCGGCATGTACATCGGGAAGCTGGGAGACGGCCTCGCCCGACGACGGTGTACATTTTGCTGAAGGAGGTCCTGGACAACTGCATCGACGAATACATGATGGGGTTCGGAAAACCATCGAGATCACCATCGACGAGAAGCGGGTAAGCGTGCGGGACTTCGGGCGGGGCATCCCCTGGCAAGGTTGTGACGTTGCGTCCAAGATGAACACCGGGGCCAAATACGATTCCAAGGTGTTCAAGAAGTCGGTGGGACTGAACGGGGTGGGGATCAAGGCGGTCAATGCCCTTTCCTCGGCCTTCACCATCCAGTCGCACCGGGAGGGCAAGGAAAAAGCGGCCGATTTCAGCGAAGGGGAATTGCTCAAACCACCCTCAGCGCAACACGACGGAAAAGGACGGCACCCCTGATCTCCTTCGAACCCGACCCCCAGATGTTCGGCAAGTTCCATTTCATCGACGAGTACATCGAGACCATGCTCCGGAACTACACCTACCTGAACACGGGACTTACCATCGTTTACAACGGACAGAAGTTCAGCTCGAAAACGGATTGCTCTGACCTGCTCGATGAGAACATGAGCGGGGAAGGACTTTACCCCATCATCCACCTGATGAACGGGGACATGGAGGTGGCCATCACCCACGGCAACCAGTACGGGAGGAATACTTCAGCTTTGTCAATGGACAGCACACCACCCAGGGCGGGACCCACCAGCTGGCCTTCAAGGAGGCAGTCGTCAAAACCATCCGGGATTTCTACAAGAAGGATTTCGATGCCTCCGACATCCGGAGCTCCATCATCGCCGCCATCAGCGTGAAGGTGGAGGAGCCTGTGTTCGAATCCCAGACCAAGACGAAGCTGGGGTCGAAGGACATGGGACCTGAGGGACCCTCGGTCCGGAACTACATCATGAATTTCCTGACCTCCAAGCTGGACGACTACCTCCACAAACATGGCGACACCGCCCACGCCCTGCTGAAGAAGATCCAGGAATCAGAGAAGGAACGCAAGGCCATCTCCGGCATCATGAAGTTGGCCCGGGAACGGGCAAAAAAGTCCAACCTGCACAACAAAAAACTGCGGGACTGCCGCATCCACTACAACGGAAAAGACGACCGGAAGAACGAATCCACCCTGTTCATCACCGAGGGGGACTCGGCTTCGGGATCCATCACCAAATCCAGGGACGTGAACACCCAGGCCGTATTCAGCCTCCGGGGAAAACCCCTGAACTCCTTCGGCCTCACCAAAAAGGTGGTGTACGAGAACGAGGAATTGAATCCTCCAGGCGGCCCTCGACATCGAGGACGGGCTCGACACCCTGCGGTACAAGAACGTGGTGATCGCCACCGACGCCGATGTGGATGGCATGCACATCCGCCTGTTGTTGCTCACCTTCTTCCTTCAGTTCTTCCCCAACCTGGTGAGGAACGGCCATCTGTACATCCTCCAGACGCCCCTCTTCCGGGTCAGGAACAAAAAAGAAACCCGGTATTGCTATTCGGACGAAGAACGGAGCGCCGCCATCCAGGACCTGGGGAAAATCCGGAGATCACCCGCTTCAAGGGGCTGGGAGAAATCTCCCTGATGAATTCAAGCATTTCATCGGTCCGGACATCCGCCTGCAACCGGTGCGGCTGAAGAAGGAGGATGACCTGAAGGACATCCTGGAATTCTACATGGGGGAAACACTCCGGAACGTCAGGATTTCATCATCGAACGCCTGCGGGTGGAGGAAGATCCGGCGGAAGTGGCCTGACACGGACCGTCCGGGTTCACCAGAAGCATTGAACACACATGACTGACGAAGAAAATACCCCATTGGGTCACCCCGAAGAAGAACGTTCCGCGGAGGATGTGAAGACCACCCACCTCTCCGGGATGTACGAGGATTATTTCATCGACTACGCCTCGTATGTGATCCTGAGCGGGCCGTGCCCCACATCACGGACGGCCTCAGCCGGTCCAGCGGCGTATCCTGCACGCCATGAAGCGGATGGATGACGGTCGCTACAACAAGGTGGCCAACATCATCGGGAACACCATGCAGTACCACCCCCACGGGGACGCCTCCATCGGCGACGCCCTGGTGCAGATCGGGCAGAAAGACCTGCTTGGTGGACATGCAGGGGAACTGGGGGAACATATTCACGGGCGACGGAGCGGCCGCATCCCGGTACATCGAGGCCCGCCTGTCCCATTTCGCCAACGAGGTGCTTTTCAACCCGAAAACCACCGAATGGAAGCTTTCCTACGACGGACGGAACAAGGAACCGGTGACCCTGCCCGTCAAGTTTCCCTCCTGCTGGCCCTGGGTGCCGAAGGGATCGGTGGGCCTGTCGTCCAAAATCCTGCCCCACAACTTCAACGAACTCATCGAAGCGTCCATCAGCCACCTCCAGGGCAAGGACTTCGAGCTGTACCCCCGATTTCCCAACGGGCGGTCTGCCGATGCGGCCCGCTACAACGACGGGCTGCGGGGCGGCAACCTCCGGGTGCGGGCGCGGATCGAGAAAATGGACAACAAAACCCTGGTGATCAAGGATCTTCCCTACGGAAAGACCACAGGTATTCTCATCGATTCCATCATCAAGGCCACGGAAAAGGGGAAGATCAAGATCCGGCGCATCGACGACAACACCGCCGAATTCGTCGAAATCCCCGTTCACCTGGGTCCGAACGTGTCCTCCGATAAAACCATCGACGCCCTGTATGCCTTCACCGACTGCGAGATTTCCATCTCCCCGAACTGCTGCGTCATCGAGGACGACAAGCCGCGCTTTGTCGGGGTGAGCGAGTATCCTGAAGGTGAACACGGAAAACACCAAGGAGCTCCTGAGGCAGGAACTGGAAATCCGGCTGAGCGAGCTGCGGGAAGAGTGGCACATGTCGTCCCTGGAAAAAATCTTCATCGAGAAGCGGATCTACCGCGACATCGAAGAATGCGAAACCTGGGAGAGCGTCATCGAGACCATCGACAAGGGGTTGGATCCCTACAAGAAACTCCTGCTGCGGGAGGTCACCCGGGACGACATCGTCAAGCTCACGGAGATCAAGATCAAACGGATCTCCAAGTTTGACGTCAAAAAGGCCGATGAGATCATCAAAGGCCTGGAGACCGAGATGGAGGAGGTGAAAAACCACCTGGCCCATCTGGTCGACTACACCATCGCCTGGTACCGGCAGATCAAAAAGAAATACGGCCAGGGTCGGAGCGCCGCACCGAACTGCGCAGCTTCGAAAGCATCGAAGCCACGAAGGTGGTGGTGGCCAACCAGAAACTGTACATGAACGCTGCCGACGGCTTCCTGGGCACCGGACTGGAAAAGGACGAGTACGTGTGCGACTGCTCCGACATCGACGACATCATCGTCTTCCTCAAAGACGGCACCTACACCATCACCAAGGTGGCCGACAAGCAATTCGTGGGCAAGGACATCATCCATGCGTCGGTCTTCAAGAAGAACGACAAACGGACCATTTACAACGCCGTGTACTTCGACGGGAATTCGGAAACGTGATGATGAAGCGGTCGCCCGTTGTGGGGATCACCCGCGACAAGAAGTACAACTTCGGCAAGGAACACCCCCACACGAAGATTCTGTATTTCAGTGCCAATCCCAACGGGGAAGCCGAGGTGGTCAAGGTCTACCTGCGTCCCTGCCCCCGGTTGAAGAATCCAATCTTCGAATTCGATTTTGCCGGGGTGGCCATCAAGGGCCGGGGGGCCATGGGGAACATCCTGACCAAGTTTGCCGTGCAGAAGATCGTGATGAAGGAGAAGGGGGTCTCCACCCTGGGCGGGCGGAAGATCTGGTTCGACGAGGACGTGCGGCGACTGAACGTCGATGCCCGGGGCACCTTCCTGGGCGAGTTTTCCGGAGAAGACAAGATCCTGGTTCTCATGCGGTCGGGGCAGTTCCGACCTGCAACTTCGATTTGAGCAACCATTTCGAGGAGGACCTGTTGCAGGTGGAGAAATACCGGCCCAACAAAATCTGGTCGGCCGTGTACTTCGATGCCGAACAGAAGTATTACTACGTCAAGCGCTTCCAGATCGAAGCCCTCCCCCAAAGCTTCCTCCTTCATCGGGGACCATCCCGAATCGCGGCTCATCCGGATGACGGAGGTGGAATACCCCAGGCTCGAGCTCAAGTTCGGAGGAAAGAACAAGGACAGGATCCGGAGATCATCGAAGTGGCCGATTTCATTGCGGTGAAAAGCCACAAGGCCAAGGGAAAACGGCTGTCCACCTACGAAGTGAAAGTCATCGAGGAGCTGGAGCCCCTGCAGCTTCCCGTTCCCCCGGAGGAAGAACCGACGAGGAGCCGGAGGATTCCGGAATGGAGGAATCCGGGATGGACGGGTCCGGGGATGAGCCGGAAGACAGCCGGGAGCCGGAGGAGAATTCCGGAGAGGACGAGGTGACTTTTGAAATCGTGGATCCGGAGGAAGAGGATCGTCCCGAAGAAGACCACACGGAACCGGTCAAGCCCTCCCCTGTGCCGAAAAAGAAGGAAGAGACCGCAAAAACCAAAAAAAAAGGGCAAGGACGGTTCGGAACCCAACGGACAGTTCACCCTGGAATGGTAAGATGCAAAGCCGCGTATTTCTCATTGGTTTCATGGGATCGGGGAAAACCACCCTGGGATCGAGGCTGGCCCGGGAATTGGGCTATGACTTCGCGGACATGGATGCCCTCATCGAGGAAACTCCGGGCACGGCCATTCCCGACATCTTTCCCAGCTGGTAGAAGAGGTGTTCCGGAAATGGGAACGGGACATCCTGCTCGAGCTGTGCGAGCGGGACCGGGTGGTGATTGCCACCGGCGGGGGGGCCCCTGCCACGGGGCCATGATGGAGACCATGAACGAAAAGGGAACCACGGTGTACATCCGGCTCGATCCGGGGGTCCCGACCGACCGGCTGATCCGGTCGCCCACCGACCGCCCCCTGATCCGGGGAAAAGCAAGGAAGAACTCCGGTCCTTCATCGAAAATAAACTGGCAGAGAGGAGGAACAGTACATGCAGGCCACCCTGGTGATCGACGGCGTGGGCCTTCAGGCGCCAAAACTGGGGAAGCTCCGGAAGACGGAGGAGAAGAACGACGGTCCGGCCGGCTCAGAACAAAGCCGATAGGAAATCTTCGTTGTCCAGTTCCTTCCAGAGAACCTCGGAGATCCGGAGGACAGATAGCGATTCCCCAGTGTTTCCGGATCGTGGATGCGACCGGTCAGCAAGGCTTGCAGCCTGGCCTTTCCCGGTTCCGGGACGTCGGCACCCCGGATCTCCAGGTCCCGGATGATGCCCTTCTCCACTTCCAGCTCCACTTCCAGGACACGGCCCCGACCGGCAACCGTCCGGCGGAAATGATAACAAGGAATACCCGAAGTTCCATTCCCAGTTGACAAACTTCTGGTCCCGGAGCGATTGAATGGCTTCCAGGTCGGTGGGACTGTAGTGATACCGTTCGGTGCGTTCCATGTTTTGCAGGACAAAGTTGAGCAGGTATTGCTGAAAGCCGGCCATGGTCATGGGTTGTTCCAGATGGGTCGCTCAGGTTGTCATTCCCTGACCGGACCGACTTGACAGCTTTGTCTGTAAAACGGTCCGGTGCCGCCTTTAGTGCCCGCCCAAGGTCCTCCAGTTTGCTGTTGTACAACAAGGTTCCGTGGTGCAGCACCCGGTTCCGGAGCACATGGCTGGCGGTTCCGGAAATCTTTTCCTCCCCCAGAAGCAATTCGTTCCGCTTTGCCCAGATGCACCTCAAGTCCCAACCTCGCGAGTGCGTCCACGATGGGCCGGGTGTGGCGGCGGTAATCCACCAGCTCTCCCTCCTTCCCCGTGGTGAGAAAGGCGAAGTTCAGGTTCCCTTCGTCGCGAAAGACCGCACCGCCTCCGGAGATGCGTCGGGCCACCCGGATGCGGTGGCGGCGGACGTAGTCCGGATCGATTTCCGCCAGAGCGTTCTGGTGCTTGCCCACCACCACGCAGGCTTCGTTGCAATACAACAGAAACACATCGGGGGAACTGCTTGAGGAGGTACTCCTCCGAGGCCAGGTTGAAATAGGGATCCTTCGATGGACTCAGGATGCATTTCATGCCGCGTATCCTTTGACGATCCGCCAGTGCTCCGGAAGGCGCTTCACAAGCACGTCCATCGCACGGAACAGCAGGAAACCGCAGAGTGCGCCCCAGACCAGGCCCGCGAGCACGTCGCCCGGATAGTGCACCCCCAGGTACACCCGGCTGTAGGCAATCAGAACGGCCCAGGCACCCATCACGGAGGCAAACCATTTCTTTCGCCAGTGAAGGGTGAGCAACACGGCCACTCCGCCGGAATTGGCAGCGTGGGAGGAGACAAAGCCCCAGGACCCGCCGCACTTTCCGTGCACCAGGTGGACCATCCCCCCAGCAGGGGCTCATGGCAGGGCCGGAGCCGGTGGAACACATTTTTGAACAGATGCACCGAGGTCTGGTCGGTTGCGACAATCACGAGCACGACGAAGACCAGCAGGGGGACAAGCCCCCACCTCTTCTTCCACCCAAGAAACAGAAGGACGGCCAGGTAAAAGGGCCACCAGGTGACCTTGCCGCTGACCCACCACATGACGCCGTCGAAGAACGGGCTGTTCCACCCGTTGATGGCCAGAAACGCCTGCCGGTCCAGTTCCAGGAGCCACGCCATGGCCTCAGGCGTTGAGCAGGGTCCAGATGATGTCGTTCAGACGGACCAGCCCCTGGTTGGAAATGGAGGAGATGAAGTGGTGCGGACCGCCGGCAGGTCCTGCTTGATCTCCTCGGTGAGCTCCTCGTCCAGGAGATCGGCTTTGGCGATCACCAGCAACCGGCGTTTGTCGAGCAGTTCGGGGTTGTATTTCTCCAGCTCCCCAGGAGGACTTCGTCTCCTGCGGATGTCCTCGCTGTCGGCCGGCACCATGAACATGAGCATGGAATTCCGTTCGATGTGACGGAGGAAGCGGTGCCCCAGTCCCTTTCCTTCGCTTGCCCTTCGAGCATCCCCGGGATATCGGCCATCACAAAGGACCGGTCGTCCCGGTACTTGACGATGCCCAGATTGGGTACGAGTGTGGTGAAGGGATAGTCTGCGATTTTGGGTTTGGCGGCCGACATGGCAGACAACAGGGTGGATTTGCCCGCATTGGGAAAGCCCACCAGACCCACATCGGCCAGCAACTTCAGCTCCATGATGAACCAACCTCCTTCCCCTCCTCGCCCGGTTGGGCAAAGCGGGGGGTCTGGAAGGTGGCGGACTTGAAATGGTCGTTCCCAAGTCCGCCCCGTCCGCCTTCCAGCAGGATTTTTCCTCACTGTCCTCGGTGATCTCCAGGATCTGCTCCCCGGTTTCGCCATTCTTGACCACGGTGCCGAGGGGCACTCGATCAGGGCATCCTGTCCCATGGCCCCGCTTTTCAGGGAAGATCCCCCGGATTCGCCGTGGGTGGCGAACACATGCTTCCGGAATTTCAGGTGGAGCAGGGTCCACAACTGGGCGTTCCCCTTCAGGACGATGTGTCCTCCGCGTCCGCCGTCCCCCCGTCGGGTCCGCCCTTCCGGGTGAACTTGTCGCGGTGCAGGTGCGCAGAACCGCTGCCGCCCTTTCCGGAGCGGCAGAAGATCTTGACATAGTCGACGAAGTTTGCGTTGGACATGGAGGATGCAAGACTACAGGTCTTTTCACTTTGGCGACGACTTCCTCGATCCGGCCGAAAATGTCATCGATGGAGCTGGTACCTTCCACGCCCGCATGCTTGTGCATCTTGTCGTAGTAATAGGTCACCGGAATGGTTTGCTTTCATAGACATCGATCCGGTTGTTGATGGTTTCCAGGTTGTCATCGGAACGGCCGGTCTCTTCGCCCCGTTTCAGCAGGCGCTTGACCAGTTCGTCCGGGGCACTTCCAGGGAAATCATCACACTCACCCGCTCGTCGTAGTCGGTCAGGGCCTTGCGCAATTCCTTGCCTGGGCCACGGTTCGGGGAAATCCGTCGAAGATGAAACCCGGTCCGTTCTGGTTCTCCTCCAGCTTCTTCCGGATCATTCCGATGACGATTTCGTCGCTCACCAACTCCCCTTTGTCCATGATTTGCTTGGCCTGGATGCCCAGCTCGGTCTTGTTTGCCACCTCGGACCGGAGCAGATCCCCGGTGGAAATGTGCACCAGGTTGTACTTGGCAATGATCTTCTCCGATTGCGTTCCCTTTCCTGATCCCGGAGGACCGAACAATACAATATTCAACATGATTCAAAAAATTTTAATGCGTACCAAAAATAAGAAAGATTTGCCTCTTTCCCGGCATGGGCTGCGTCAATCCTTCAGCAACTGGTAGATTTCCTTGTAATTCCTTCCGTATCCGTCGTAGTCCAAACCGTAGCCCAGGATGAAGTCGTTGGGGATTTCCAGGCCCACATAATCCAGCTTCACCTCCTTCACGGTGGCCTCGGGCTTGTGCAACAGCGTGGCAACCAGAATTTCGGAGGGCTGATACCCGGACAGCTGGCGGATGATGGTTTCCAGGGTGACCCCCGTGTCCACGATGTCCTCCAGGACCACCACCACCCGGTCTTTCAGATCGGTGTTGATCCCGATGAGCTGTTTCACCGAACCGGTGGATTGGGTGCCGCTGTAGGAAGCCAGCTTCAAAAAGGTGATCTGGCAGGGGAAATCGAGCTGTTTGTACAGGTCGCTGGCAAACATGAACGCACCGTTGAGAATTCCCAGGAAGATGGGGTCCTTCCCGGCCAGGTCCCGGTTCATCTCGGCGGCGATGCGACTCACCCGTTTCTGGATTTCGGATTCTGGAATGAAAAGCTCGAAGCTTTTGTCGTGTACGTGCACAATGCGGCTGTCCATGAGGAAAATTTTGGTGAAAATACGGAAAGGGGGCAGAAAAAAAAAGATTCGTATTTTCGTTGGCAGATGAACCAAAACGAAACACATCAACCTATGGATCCCAAAGTCAGCATCATCATGGGAAGCACATCGGATCTTCCCGTCATGGAAAAAGCAGCCAAATTCCTGGAAGAATTTCAGATCCCGTTTGAGATCAACGCCCTGTCGGCGCACCGAACCCCGCAACAGGCCATGGATTTTGCCAGGGAAGCGGCGGGACGCGGCATCCGCGTGATCATTGCAGGAGCCGGAGGAGCCGCACACCTGCCCGGTGTGGTGGCCGCCCTCACCCCGCTGCCGGTCATCGGCGTGCCCATCAAAGCCTCCATCTCGATCGACGGATGGGATTCGATCCTGAGCATCCTCCAGATGCCTCCGGGCATCCCGGTTGCCACGGTTGGACTGGATGGCGCTCAAAACGCGGGAATCCTGGCCGCCCAGATCCTGGGCACGGGCGACCCGGAGGTGATGAAGAAGATGATCGAGTTCAAATCGGGGCTGGCCGCCAAAATCGTCCAGGCCAACGAGGAACTCAAATCGGTCCGCTACAAGTACAAAACCAATTGATGAGTGCATGATATCCAAGCCCACAGGGGGGCGGAAAAGACCGGGACTTTGCATCCCGGTCTTTTTTTTGTCCCTGACCCTGCTGCACGCCCAGGATTCCTGGGGTCCGGCCCACAGCCTGGCACTGGGGGGTTGCACCTCGCACCCCCACCGGCAGGCTCCCTTCGGAAACCCGGCACCGGGCCTGCTCCGGGAAGCCGGTACCCGGCAATTCCACCTGCATCACAGCTTCCCCACCCGGGTGCCCGAATTGTCCCTGGTCTCCCTTGCTGCAACCTTCCCCTGGGGCACGGGACGGCTGTCACCGGGAGTTGGCAGCCGGGGACTGCCGGGCATGCGACAAACCTTTCTGACGGTGAGCTATGGCATGCCCCTGGGGGAATCCTCCAGCGCCGGACTCCGTCTGACGACCCGGGTCACCCGGCTGCCCGGGGACTGGCTCCACCATCCGGCCCTGGGCTTCGACCTGGGATACCGGCAGGTCCTCACGCACCGGTGGGCCCTGGCCTTTCTCCTGGAAGAACGCCGGGAGCAGGCCCCGGAGGTTCCGGAAGGCCGCCTCTGGCGAACGACCCTCACCGCGGGCTTCTCCTTTGAATTTTTCGAACGGTTCCTGTTTGTGACCGATGTCCGGGCGACCTCCGGACAGGTGCTGGAGAGCCGCCACGGGCTGGAGATCGATGCGGGAAAGGCCGCCACCCTCTGTCTGGGGTTTCACACCCATCCGCCCGGACTCTCCGGGGGGATCCGGCTGACCGCCGGGACGTGGAACCTGGTGTGCGGAACCCACTCCCTGGCACGTTCCGGGCTGCAATCGGCACTTTCCCTCGACCATGGGTGGTAACGGACTGCGGACGATGGCCCTGACTGCGGCAGGGTTCCTCATGGTGGTCCCCCTCGGTGGACAGGTGCCGGAGGAGGACCTGGTCCACACCCTGGAGGATTGGTACGATCCGGCGGCGACGGATCCGGTAGGAGGAGACATCGAAGCCCCGGACCTGTCCATTCTCGCGGACACCCTCCCGGGGACCGGACCGGAGTCCGTCGGATTTCCGGGGAAACTGGACCTGAACCGGGCCGACACGGCAGCCCTGGAAGCCCTGGACCGACTGACCCCCTACCAGATTTCCGAGCTGCTGGCCCACCGGGAGCGCTACGGCCCCTTTTTTTCCGTGTACGAGCTGAACCGGATCCCCGGCTTCCGCCACCTTTCCCCCGGGGAGCTGGAGGAATTGTTTCAGGCGGGTCCGGACCCCCGGCGACCGGGACGACCGCCGCCTGGCAACGCCCTTCAGTTCGGGTGGGGCCGCCGCTTTCCGCGGGCGGACGGATACGCCGGCGAGGGGACGTCGTCCTCCTACGCCGGTTCGCCGGCCCGGTTCCATCTCCGGTACCGCCAGAACCTGGGGCCCCGGACCACCGTGGGTGCGATCCTTGAAAAAGACGCCGGGGAAACCGTGGCACTCCATGGCCGGCCGGGTTGCCGGGGCCTATGTCCAATTCCGGGACGCAGGACCCTTCGAGGGGACCTGATCCTGGGTCAGGCCCACCTGAATTTGGGCCTGAGTCTGCTCCGCGGATCGCCTTCCTGCCCACCAGCCGGGATTGAATCCCTCTCCGGGAAACATGATGGACCTTCGCCCCTCCCTTTCCCGGAACGAAGACCTGGACCTGCCAGGGTGGCCTGCGCATCCCGGGTGGGGATTCGGGTTCTGGCCTGGGGTTCCGCGACCGTCCGGATGTGAGTCTCGCCGACACCCTGGGTTTTCCGGGGGAACCTTGCCTTCCCGACTGGACCGACCGGATTCGGTCCGGGGACCACCGGACTTCCACGGAGCGGGAAGGCGACGGGCTGGTGACGGGCTGGGAGACCGGTGCGGCCTTCCAGGTCCACGGCAGCCGGAGGGCCATCGGGGCCACCGTGGCGGCCCAGACGGCGAAGCTGAGCCGGCGGGGTGCGGACAGCCTGGGGGTCCGGCCCCGCGGGCAGGTGGTGGATGCGGCGGCAGCCTGCACGGGTTCCGGCGATGGGGATCGACCCGGATGTTCGGGGAGCTTGCGTTCCAGCCCGGGGCCATGGCGGGCATCCTCGGACTGGACCACAGCGTTCAGGACATCGTCCGTGCCCGTCTTCTCGTCCACCACTACGGTCCGGGGTACCGGGGGATCCGGCCCACGGCGTACGGGCGGACCCGCCGGATGGGGCCCGAACAGGGTCTGGCCCTCCACCTGGAAGCCGATCGGGAACCGGTGGAACTGCCTCTTCACCCTGGAATCGTTCCGTTTCCCTCCCTCGGAAGTGGCAGGAACCACTCTGTCCTTCGGTACAACCTGCAGGTGAAACACACCACCCCCTCCGGGCTGGTCTGGGAGGTGCGCTACCGGAACCGTTTGGAAGAAACGGACAGGACTGCAAATGAGCCGGGCACGCGCCCCGTCGGGTGGGAGGGTTCCGACGAATCCGCCTGGACTTCCGCACCCCGGAAGCATCCGACGTCCAGACCCGGAGCAGCCTATCCTGGGCCCTTCCCCGGACCGTCGGGCTTTTCCTTTGCCCAGCAATTTCGCGTGGCAGCAACGGATCGGCTCGATCTGTCGCTTCAGGTGGTGGCCTTTGCGTCCGACGCCTGGGACCAGCAGCTCTACGTCCGAACACTGGGCCTCCCCAGGAGTTTTCCTGTTGCTTTGCTACGGCCGGGGCCAGCACGCCGGACCTTGTGGTGAGTGGAACCCGCAAACCCCCTGGGTGGTGGGTTTCAGGCTCAGTGGCAGTACGAACACAGGAAAACCACGGGAAGCGGCAGGGAGGAACGGCCGGGAAGCCAGGTGTGGGAATGCGCCCTGGCGGTCGGATCGCTCTAATCGGGCTTCAGGTCGTTGATGTGGATCTGCAGGGTCACGTTTCCGCGGAATTCGTTCTCCTGGACCTGGTAGCAAATGTCCGAAGAGGGCATCCCGCCGGCGATCTTGTCGTACTCGCACCCCCGTTGGAAGGCAATGGCCGAGCACCTGAAAGGTTTTCCTCCTGGATCAGGTTCAGCTTCGGAGTGCTCCCCATTGGCTCCGACAGTCCGCCAATTACATTGTCCACCACATTCTCGGTCAAAAACATGGGACTGGGGTTTTCCGGTCCAAAGGGCTCGAATTGCTTCAGGATGCGGTAGAATTTGTCGGTGATCTCATGCAGGTTCAGGTCCGGTCGATCTCCACCACTGGGATGAGCTGCTCCGGGGCGATGGTCTCGTAGCGATTCGCTCGAACCGTTCCTGGAAACGGGGCACGTTCTGCACCTTCATGGTGAGTCCGGCCGCGTATTTGTGTCCTCCGAAATTCTCAGAAGATCGGAACAGGCCTCGATGGCCTGGTAGAGATCGAAGCCGTTCACCGACCGGGCCGATCCCGTGGCCAGTCCCTTGGACCGGGTGAGGATCACCGTGGGCCGGTAAAAATGGTCCAGCAACCGGGAAGCGACGATCCCGATCACCCCCTTGTGCCACTGGGGTTGTACAAGACCAGTGCTCTGCTGTTCCCGGAGCCGGGGGTCGGTCGGATCATCTGAAATGGTGGCCTGGCGGGTGATTTCCGTGTCCACGTTACGGCGATCAGCGAGATTAGAGAGTGTTGATTTTCTGACTGATACGACTGGCCTCAGGGGCCTTTTCGCTGACTTCCAGGAGGTCCACCGATTTTCCCGTCCCGATTCCATGCGTCCGGCCGCATTGATCCGGGGACCGATCTTGAAGACGATGTCTTCGATGTCGATGGATTTGTTCCGCAGGTTGGAAATGTCCAGAATGGCACCCAGGCCGGTGGACGGGTTTTCGTTGAGCTTGCGCAGCCCGTGGGAGGCCAGGATCCGGTTCTCCCCCGTGATGGGGACGATGTCGGAAGCGATGCTCACCACCACCAGGTCCAGAAAATCGTAGGCCCGCTCCTCGGGCAATCCGGATTTCCTGCAAAAGGCCTGGACCAGCTTCAGCCCCACCCCGCACCCCGACAACTCCTTGTACGGATACGGGCAGCCTTCCTGCTTGGGATCCAGGACTGCCGCGGCATCCGGGATCTCGCTGCCCGGATTGTGGTGGTCGCAGATGATGAATTCGATGTTCTTCCCCTTGGCATAGTCCACCTTGTCCACGGCCTTGATGCCGCAGTCCAGGGCGATGATCAGGGAGTACCCCTGCTGGGCGGCGTGGTCGATCCCCTGAAGGGAAATGCCATAGCCCTCCCCGTAGCGGTCGGGAATGTAGTAATCGATGGCCCGGAAATGGTCCTTGAAAAAAGAATACACCAGGGCCACGGCCGTGGTCCCGTCCACATCGTAGTCGCCATAGATCAGCACCTTCTCCCCCGCTTCGATGGCTTTCTGGATGCGGTCCACCGCCACGTCCATGTCCTTCATCAGAAAGGGGTCGTGGAGGTCCTCCAGCCGGGGACGGAAAAAGGACCGGGCTTCCTCGTAGGTCGTAACCCGCCGTTGCACCAGCAACTGGGCCAGGGGACGGTCAATCCCCAATGCAGCGGCCAGTGAGGAGACTTTTTCCTCATCTCCCGTCGCCTTTATCACCCAATTTTTTTCCATGCTGTGTTGTCCGCGGGCCCGGAGGTTTCGGCCCTTTCATGCAAAAGTAACATAATACTTTTTTATACCTTTGTGGCCGTAAAAATTTATTCCACATGCAGAACCCGGAACGCAGCGAACAGGAACAGATCCGAAGGGCTTCCCTGGAGGAGATCAGACAGTTGGGGATCAACCCCTATCCGCCCGAACAATTCGAAGTGAGCCACCACGCCGCCGACGTGAAAAAACGTTTCGCCGGGGAGGAATCCGGCCTCACCGACATCACCCTGGCCGGGCGTCTCATGAGCCGCCGGATCATGGGCAAGGCTTCCTTTGCCGAACTGCAGGATGCATCCGGTAAAATCCAGATCTACATCAACCGGGACGAAATCTGTCCGGGCGAGGACAAGACCCTGTACAACACCCTCTTCAAACGGTTGCTCGACATCGGCGACCTGATCGGGGTCCGGGGCTTTGCCTTCCGCACCCAGGTGGGGGAAATCTCCGTGCATGTGAAGGAACTGACCCTGCTCAGCAAGAGCCTCCGCCCCCTCCCCATCGTCAAGGAAGCGGATGGGAAAGTGTTCGATGCGGTCACCGATGCCGAATACCGGTACCGCCAGCGGTACGTCGACCTCATCGTCAATCCCGAGTCCCGGAAGCTGTTCCGGAACCGGACCCGAATCTACAATTCGCTCCGGGAGCTCTTCAATTCGAGGGGATACCTGGAGGTGGAAACCCCCATCCTGCAACCCATCCCCGGGGGCGCCGCCGCCCGGCCCTTCGTGACCCACCACAACACCCTGGACATCCCCCTCTACCTGCGGATCGCCAACGAGCTCTACCTGAAACGGCTCATCGTGGGCGGTTTCGACGGGGTGTACGAATTCAGCAAGGACTTCCGGAACGAAGGCATGGACCGGACCCACAACCCCGAATTCACAGTGATGGAAATCTACGTTGCCTACAAGGACTACAAGTGGATGATGGACTTCACCGAGGAAATGCTGGAAAAGGTGGCCCTGGACCTGCACGGCACCACGAAGGTTCCCGTGGGCGACAAGGTGATCGACTTCAAGCGGCCCTTCAAGCGCATTTCCATGATCGATGCCATCCGGGAACACACGGGCATCGACATCACGGGCATGGACGAAACCGGCCTCCGCAAGGTGGCCGCCGACCTGGACGTGCCCCTCGACGACACCATGGGCAAGGGAAAGATCATCGATGAAATCTTCGGCGAAACCGCCGAGGCCCACATGATCCAGCCCACCTTCATCACCGACTACCCCGTGGAAATGTCGCCCCTGTGCAAGAAGCACCGCGACAACCCCGAGCTCACCGAGCGCTTCGAGCTCATGGTGAACGGGAAGGAGCTCTGCAACGCCTACACCGAACTCAACGACCCCATCGATCAGCTGGAGCGCTTCCAGGACCAGCTCCGCCTGTCCGAAAAGGGCGACGACGAGGCCATGTTCATCGACATGGACTTTGTCCGGGCCCTGGAGTACGGCATGCCGCCCACCTCGGGCATGGGCATGGGGATGGACCGCCTGGCCATGCTCATGACCAACCAGAGCAGCATCCAGGAGGTGCTGTTCTTCCCCCAGATGAAACCCGAAAAGAAGGCCCACGAACTGACCGAGGACGAAAAGGCCGTGCTGGCCCTCCTCAAGGCATCCTCCCCCATCGACCTGGAGGTCCTCAAAACCCAGTCCGGCCTCAGCAACAAGAAGTGGGACAAGGCCATCAAGGGCCTCACCAAAAACAAGCTGGCGAAGGTGGAGAAGACGGGTGAAGGGTTGATGGTTTCTCTATGAAACAGCTGATCACGATTGGACTGCTTGTCGTGTCCAACACCTTCATGACCCTGGCCTGGTACGGCCACCTCAAATTCGCCGAATGGAAATGGTTCAGCAAGCTGGGCCTGGTGTCGGTGGTGCTCCTGAGCTGGGGACTGGCCCTCTTCGAGTATTTCTTCCAGGTACCGGCCAACCGGATCGGGTTCAAAGGAAACGGCGGACCCTTCTCCCTGGTGGAGCTCAAGGTGATCCAGGAAGCCATCACCCTGGTGGTGTTCACGGTCTTCACCCTGGTCGCCTTCCGGGGCGAGAGCATCCGCACCAACCAGATCATCGGCTTCTTTTTCCTCATCCTGGCTGTGTATTTCGTCTTCAAGAAATAGGATTTCTTCCATTTTCCTGTGATTTTTGCCCGGGAAACGACACTCATCGGGCAAAAGCACCCCCGTTTTGAAAGAAAAAGCAACCCGATCCGACCTTGAAAACAGGTTCCTGGACCTCCTGGAAAATCACTTCGGGATCCTCGTGAAGATCGCCCGGATGTACACCCGGACCTGGCACGATCGGGAGGACCTGATCCAGGCCATGATCCTGGAGCTGTGGAACTCCTTTCCGGGTTTCAAGGGAAATGCAAAAGCCTCGACCTGGATGTACCGGGTGGCCCTGAACACCGCCATGACCCGGCATCGCCGCGACAAGCGGGGCATTCCCCTCCGACTGGAAGAGCACATCTCCGAAGCGGGACCGACCGCCTGGACCCCGGAAGACGAGCCTCCCGATGAACTGGACCGACTCTGGGATGCCATCGGAGATCTGGACGCCTTCAACCGGGCACTCATCCTACTCTACCTCGACGGACTGTCGCACGAAGAAATCGCACAGATCACCGGACTCTCCCGATCCAACGTCGGAACCCGGATCGGCCGGGTCAAAGAAAAACTCAAAGATTTTATCACCAAACAAACGCCCTGACCATGGAATCCATCCCCTTCGAAGCCGGATGGCAGTCGTTTCACCGCTCCCTGGAAACCAACCTCCGGATCAACCGCGAAATGCTCCGGGTCCTGCTGCGGACCCGCACCGAAAAACGGTTGCGCCTCCTGCGAATCAAAGCCATTCTGATGCTGTTGAGTCCGCTCGTCCTGCTCATCCCGGTCACCGTGCTCGATTTTCACATCCGCACCACCCCCGCCTTTCTCCTCAGCCTGGTCGTTTTCCTCGGGTTCTCCGCGCTGACCTACCTCTGGAACCTG
>JAWKKO010000018.1:0-92803 GCA_041393235.1 Bacteroidales bacterium | reverse complement strand
ATGTACCGCTTCCTGATCCGTCCTCTTCTCTTCCTTTTGCCTCCGGAAACCATTCATCATCTGCTCGTCGGCTTTCTGCGGATCCTCTGCAAGGTTCCCGGTGCAACGGCGTTGATCCGCCGGATGTATTACGTGACCGACCCCAGGTTGCGTACGGAATTTCTGGGCATGAGCTTTGATCACCCGGTGGGATTGGCCGCCGGCTTCGATAAAAATGCCTCCGTTACCCGAGAATTTCATGCTTTCGGCTTTTCTTTTGTTGAAATCGGAACCGTGACGCCTCTCGGTCAGCCCGGAAATCCAAAACCCCGAAGCTTTCGCCTTCCGGCCGACAAGGCCCTCGTCAACCGGATGGGATTCAACAACGGGGGCGTCCAGGCGGCTGCGGAACGGCTGGCGGGAAAGCGCCCCAAAGGTCTTGTTTTGGGCGGAAACCTGGGCAAGAACACCCAGACCCCCAATGACAATGCCGTCGGAGACTACGAAACGGTGTTTCGCTCCCTGTACGACCGGGTCGATTACTTTGTGGTCAATGTGAGCTGTCCCAACATCAGTGATTTGAGAAAATTGCAGGACCAGGAAGGCCTGGAACGAATCCTGGGTCGGCTCGTAACGGTCCGGAACCAACAGACGGTCCGCAAACCCCTGCTGTTGAAGATCTCCCCGGATCTGAACGATCAACAGCTCGACGAAACCCTCGAGATCATCAGGAAGCTCGGGGTCGACGGCATCGTGGCCACCAACACCACCGTGGCACGTACCGGACTGAAAAGCGATCCCGAAACGGTTGCCTCCGTCGGCAAAGGAGGCCTCAGCGGCGCTCCGCTAACCGCCCGGAGCCTGGAGATGGTTCGGGCCATCTCCCAAAAAACCGGCGGAACCCTGCCCATCATCGCCGTGGGCGGCATCATGAGTGTGGAAGATGCCCTGGCCATGTTCGATGCCGGGGCAAGCCTGATCCAGCTCTACACGGGGTTCATTTACGGCGGTCCGGCTCTGGCAAAACGGATCAACAGGGCCTTGCTTGCCCGGATGGATCAATAAACAATGCGCCGGGCATCGTTTCCGGGCAGCCGGATGCGCATTTCCTCCCGTGGCGTCCGGCGGACGGGAAGAGGCTCCATCCAGTCAACCGGAGTCGATTTTTTGACCAGGGGTGAGACGCCCGTGATGTCCTCCAGGGCCCGGGCCAGAAGGGGATCCGCCAGGCTGCCGAAGGGCTCTGCATAGAGCAGGTTGTCCTCCACCACATACCCGGTTGCCGGGCTGATTCCATTCACGAAATCCGTATAGCCATCGGCGTTGGAGTATTTCAGGACCAGGGGTTGCATGGCCCAGTTGTGGCGTTTTGGATTTTCCCAATCGTCGATGGTCACGGAGGCATAGCATTTCCCGTAGCTGGTGGTGCCGATCTGAACCACCTCCATGTAGGGGTACAAACCGGTCATGAGCGATTCGCTGGCCGATGCCGTGTTGTCGGTGGTCAGGAAATACACCTTGGTCAGATCCAGGCTGACCTCGGTGGCCGGCAACGGCACCACCAGCTGGGGAGAGGAAGCTCCGTCGGGCAGAACCGTCCTCGTCCAGATCATAGGTCGGCCAGAAATCGTTGTAAAAATCATTCCACACCAGATTGACAAACACGCTTCCGCTGGCACTCACGCTTGCGGGAGCCAGGCAGCTGGCGATGTAAGAGGAGAGGTCCAGACTCCCCCCCGGATTGTACCGCAGGTCCATCACCACCGTGGAAACGGCGGCTTCCCTGAATTCCTGAAACACCGCGTCCAGCTTGTCCACCCATTCGTCTGCGGGTCCGGTCGTGAACTGCGTATACACCAGGTATCCGACTTTCACACCCTCATAATCAATCACATCGTGGTACACGACGGGATCCTGGTTCAGCACGATGGCGGTCAGTGAAATCTCCGTGCCGTTGGGAACGACGGTGCTTCCGTTCCAGTCCCCGAATCCATATGTGGCGGTGGTCTGGTAATAGAGGTCGTAGTAATTGTCTGTGTTCAGGGACTGGCCGTCAATGGTTACCAGGATGTCGCCCCGGGAGATGCCTTCCTCCTCCGCCGGAGAATTCGGACTGACGTATTCGACGATGCCAATCACCTTCGTCTCGGAGATCAGACCCGGACGCACCGACATGCCCGTGGCCGTTTCCACCCCGCTGAGCATGGCAACCAGGGCGTCGTAATCGTCCGTGATCCAGGAATTCCGGTCGTCCCGGTACAGAAGTTTATAAAAGAACGCTTCCGGATCCGCCTCTTCCTCCGGGTCCAGGTCCGGTATGTCGGCTTCCCAGAGGTACACATCGTTCATGCCATCCCAGATCCAGTGGTTCAGGATCAGGGTTTCCTCGGGGAGACCGGATCCCTTGGTCCGGTCGCAGGAGGGCAGGGTGCCCCCGAGAAGGATGGCCAGGGAAAGAAGAAGGGACGGAAAATGGGCTTTCATGGCAAAGATATTTTCGTAAAAATAGCAAACCTAACTCTTCCAACGCAACACAGGCGGGTCAAAGTATGGGAAACAGGCGGAGTGCCGGTCCCGATTCGAAGAATTCCCTATCTTTAGAGGCAACGAAACCATCAGCCTCAATCGTGACATCATGGGTCTCCTGATTCTTTATTTGTCTGTTGCCCTGTTTTTTTCCTTTCTGTGTTCCATCCTCGAAGCGACCCTTCTGAGCATGACGCCCGTCTATCTCAGCATCAAACGCAAGGAGGGAAAAAGCTATGCCTCGGCGCTTGAGAAATTCAAAAAAGACATCGACCTTCCCCTTGCGGCCATCCTGACCCTGAACACCTTTGCCCACACCATCGGGGCGGCCGGCGTGGGATCCCAGGTCCAGGCGATCTGGGGAAAGGAATACCTGAGCGTGGCGTCCGTCGTTCTGACCCTCATCATTCTCATTTTCTCGGAGATCATCCCAAAAACCCTGGGTGCCACCCATTGGAAACATTTGGGTCGGTTTACGGCGATCTCCCTGAAGATCATGATCTACTCGCCCCTGTATCCCTTCATTTATCTCACCAATTTCATCACCCGGCTCCTTCGGCGGAATCAGGATGCCTTTCCCCGGATCAGTCAGCCCGAATTCCGGGCCATCACCCATTCGGTCATCGAAGACGGTGTCATTCAGGAAGAAGAGTCCATGATCCTGCAGAATCTCATGAAGTTTCAGAGCATTCTGGTGAAGAACATCATGACGCCCCAGGTGGTCATCGAGGCGGCGGACGAAAACATGTCCATCTCCGAATACTACAAAGCCATCCGGACTTTCCGTTTTCAAGAATTCCGGTATATCAGGGCGATTTGAACCATTTTACGGGGTTTGTCCTCAAGGATGAGATCATGGAAATGATCATTTCCAACCGGGGGGAGGAAGCCCTGAAAACCATCCTGCGGCCCGTGACCATCGTGCAGGAGGATACCCCGATCATCCGGTTGTTTTCCAATCTGCTGGAGCGCAAAGCCCACATCGCCATCGTCGTGGACGAATATGGCATGGTGAGCGGCCTGGTGACGATGGAGGATTTCTTTGAGACCCTCATTGGCATTGAGATCATGGATGAAATGGACAACGTGGAGGACATGCAGCTTCTGGCCCGGCAGAACTGGGAATCCCGCGCGAAGAAGCTCGGATTGATCAAATAGGCCCGTCACCAGACTTCTCCCGCGTAATTCTACGCATTCAAATGGATGAATTCACCTGCGGCAATTCAGGGAATATCCCGCTTTCCTTCAGTTTCTGTGTGCTTTACATTTGTTTCTACAAGCAAAGAATCAACAGAAACAACCATGAGAATAAATTCCCTTTCACAAAAGAGACTGCATTACCGGGTCTATGCCCTCGACGGAAAAGAGTTGATGAAATTCTACAACCGGAAGGTGGCCCAGGCCTTTGCCATCGACAGCAAAGGCGTATTGATCCACAGCGAAATCACCGCCCGCATGCGCAAGAAGGCGTCCTGATCGCCGGATTATTTGACCGCTTCGGGTTCCAGCAACACACCCCGGGTTTTTCCAGGCAACAACAAGCCGACGGGGATTTCCAGGGAATCGTCCCGGATGTTCCTCACAACCACCGTATAGCCCTGCTCCGGATTGAAGTAGGCATAGGTGTAGATTCCGTCTTGATACATCTCTGCAGCCCGGTTGCCTGAGGCATCCTGGACATAGGCATCGGCCAGCTGATCGTCCGGATCCGCAATGAGGACCAGGGCGCAGAGGTTTGCCATTTGCAAGAGGATGTCGTCCGGTGCCGTCCCCACGGAAACGTGTTGGTCCCGGATGTCATAGGACATGGCCGGCGCCCCCAGGGGACCCGACCAGCCGGCATAGCCCCCGATCATGTAGCCGCCGAGCAGTACCTGCAGGGAACGTCCCTCGGCAGGGTTGTCCACCTGAAGGGAATAGTAAGCATTTTCGCCGTTCATGTACAGGTTGCACACCTGGTATTTGTGAACGAAGGCATCGTACACGCCGCCGGTTTCCTTTTTCAGGCTTTCCTCCGCTGCCACTTCAAAGCCGGGCACCGCCATGCGGAGTTCCACCTGGGTTCGATCGAAGACTTCACTCTCCGGCTGGCAGGAGATCAGCAGGGCCAGAATGGCGAGGGCGGGGATGGATCGTAAACGCATGACGGATTGTTTTTGCCCGGTCAAGATACAAAATTTCCCATCCATCCGGCGTTAACGTTTTTTGTGATATTCAGTCCCTTCCTTAACACGTTTTAAGGGGTTTGGACTTTCCGGTATGGTCCATTCTTTGGAACTTTGAACGCAAAGCCGGTTCCAGTGCCCAAACACAAGCTTCTGATAGGTTCCTGCCTTTTGATCCTGGCAAGCGGGTTGTCCGCGCAGACGGATCCGTTGATTCGCGGTGTACTCTCCGGAACGGTCGTCGATGATTCCCTTGGATTTCCATTGCCGGTCGTCCACCTCTGGAATGAAAGCACGCGGATGGGGAGCATTTCCAATGATTCAGGAAAATTCGGTATCCATGCAGGTCCGGGCGATACCCTTGTCTTTTCGTCGCTCGGTTACGCAAGCCGGGTCCTCGTATTGGCCGCACCCCCCAAAGGGACACAGTGATCCGTCTGAAACCGATCATGTACGGAATCGGCGAAGTGGAGGTCCGGCGGTTCCGCAGCTATGAATCCTTTCTCTACCAGGTCATCAATCTCGACCGACCCGAATCCGAAATCGAACCCCTTCGGGTGCATCTGAAAGAATCTGCGATGACTGCGGCCGTGGAAGCGGAGCGTGAACGGGTGGCAAGGGAAAAGATGGAAGGTTTCGGATTCACCACTCCGCCGGGGAAGGGCTTCGACAGGGAGAAAGCGTTTCGGGAAATGATCGCCGCCCGGCAACATCGACTCCGGGTCATTGAGTCGAAATTCAACCGGACCCTGGTGGGTGACATCACGAAGCTGGAGGGAGAGGAGCTCACCGACTTCATCGCCCAATGCAATTTCAGCGAGGATTTCCTCTATGAGACCGATCTGGTGACCATCCTGGAAGCCGTTAACCGGAACATGGCCGCTTATCAGGCAGAACGGGATTCGACACATTCAACCAACCGCCCCAAACAACAAGGAAAATAAAAAGGGACTGTCTTTGTGGGACAGCCCCTTCGCCTGTTTGGTGACTCAGCTGAGGTTCGAACTCAGGACCCCATCCTTAAAAGGGATGTGCTCTACCAACTGAGCTACTGAGTCATCCGGTCATTGCTTTTGAAAGCGGTGGCAAAGATAAAAACATTTCTCCGGAAATCAAACGTTTTTTTGGATCGATTGACCCGAAAAAATAATCAGATCCTCTGTAATGAAAGTGGGGCCTCTTCGTCTTCGGCATAAACAGAGACAAACCAACATTGCGTTTCACTTTCAAAATCAGGAAATCATGAAAAAACTTGCAATCTTACTCGCAGCAGTCCTTCTGCCCGCCTATGCGGCCGCCCAAAACAGTGCCGTGGACAAATTGTTCAACAAGTACAAGGGCAAAGAGGGCATCACCACGGTGTCCATCAGCCCGGAGCTTTTCCAGATGGTGAAAGCCCTGGACATCGAAGAAGTGAAGGAGCACGACATTCCCCTGGAAAGCATCGCCATGGTGAAGATCATCACCATCGAGGACGGATGGGAGGGTGTGAATTTTTACGATGAAATTCGCAACGATCTCGACGTCACTGGTTTTGCCGAGGTAATGGTGGTGGACGACGGGGACGAAAACGTGCGCATCTGGATGAAGGCCGAGGCCTCGGTGGTCCGGGAGTTTCTTTTGATCGTGGGCGGGGACGACAATGTTCTCGTTTACATCACCGGAAATTTCGACATGAAGGACCTGGAAGGTTTGGCCCAGTCCTTTGACCAGGACATCGATCTGGATTTCTGATCCTTCTCTTCATCCGGTTGTTTTTTGCACCTTTGTGATTAATCCGTTCCGCCTGCACATGAAGTCCTCGACCTTTAAACTCCTGGTGATGCCGTACAGCGATCGTTTGTACCGGATGGCATACCGCCTGATGGAGAACCGGGAGGAGGCCGAGGACGTGGTGCAGGACGTGTACATGAAACTTTGGACCATGCGGCGGGAGCTGGAAACCTACCAGAGCATCGAAGCCCTGGCGGTGCGGATCACCCGGAACCAGTGCCTGGATCATTTGCGAAGAAGAAAGGTCAATCAGCAGGCATTGAAAACGGAACCCGTGACCAACGAACCCGATCCAAACCCGCATCAGGAGCTGGAGGGGAAGGAGAAGAAGGAATTCATCCAGAGTCTGGTCGACCGACTGCCGGAACCCCAGCGATCCCTGGTTCATCTCCGCCACCTGGAAGGAAAGGAATACGAGGAAATCGCCGAAATGGTCAACATGAATGTAAATGCCATCCGGGTCAGTCTTTCCCGGGCCCGGAAACAAATGAGGGAAATGATGGAAAAAATCAATGCGCCATGGACAATGTAAAGGACATACAGCATCTTCTGGAAAGGTTCTACAACGGAGAAACGAGCCTGGATGAGGAGAAAAGGCTGGAGGAGTATTTCCGTTCGGGCGAAGTGCCGGAACCCCTTCATCCGGACCGGAACATGTTTCTCGCCTTGCTTGAAGAAAAAGAGGAAGTGAGGGTACCCAAAGACTTGAATAAGAATATTCTGGAAACGATCGACAAAGCCTATGAGAATGAACGCAGAACCCGCCGCATTACCCTGTACAGCCTGAGCGGACTGGCGGCGGGCCTCCTGATTCTGATTGCTCTCTATCTGGGCTACCTCCGGGAAGATGCCCCCCGTCAGCTGGCATCGGCGGAAATGCAGGATACGTTCCAGGATCCCCAGCTGGCCTACGAGGAAGCCATGAAGACCCTGGCCTATGTTTCTGCCAAACTGAACGACGGAACCCGGGAATTGCAGGTATTGAAAGAGGCCAGCGAGGCCGCTGCCCAGCCCCTGGAAAACCTGAACAAAATACAGAAGGGGAGCAAGGAACTCAGTTTGTTGGGTCAGCTCAGCCGGACCCGGGTCATCAATTGAAAACAAAAACGACAAAATACAAACATCATGAAAAAACGGATCATTTTGGGAGTGTTGATGACGGTCTTTGCCGCATCCACTTTCGCGCAGAAATCGGCCGTGGACAAGATCTTCGATCACTACAGCGGCAAGGAAGGCTACACCACGGTCTACATTTCCAGTTTCATGTTCAACCTCATGAACCAGCTCAAGGTCGAAGACCCGGAATACAAGGAATTCAAAAAAGCCACCTCAGGCATTACCTCCATCAAAATCCTGAGCCAGGACGGCGGAGGCAGTGTATCCTTCGGAAAAGAGCTGCTGACCATGTTGCCCCGGGACCAGTACCAGGAAATGATGGTGGTCAAGGATGACAAAGAGGAGGTTCTTTTCCTGGCCCGGGAGAGCGGCGGCGTCATCACCGAGTTTCTCCTCATTGTGGCAGGGGACGACGGGGAAGATGCCCTCATTGCCATCCAGGGGAACATCGATCTGGAAAGCCTGTCGAGCATCGCAGCCGGACTGGACATGCCGGGGTTGGAAAATCTGGAAGATTTTGAGGAAATGCCTTAGTAATACAGGATCTTTTCCACTTTGTTGTTTTTGAGCCAATTCCGGAGAATTTGCCGCACATCCCGGTTGTCCAGCGCCGGGATGATGCAATCCAGCATCTGATCGATGCTCAGGTAGCTCTCTTCCACAGAGAGGTAGCCGTACCCCATGTACATTCCCTTTTCGATGCGCACCAGACTCCGTTCCCCACTGGTGCGCCCTTCATCCACGATGAGCAGGTTGCCCTGATCGAGCCGAAGTCCGTCCAGCAATTTCTGCGCCCTTTTGTTGTATACTGAAATCGGCTCGGCCTGGATGCAGGCCCCGTTGCATTGACGGATGCTGTGGTGGAAGCAGGCGCCGTCGGTGAGGTACAGACCGCTCAGTTTCTGGCACAGCCAATGCTTTTCCACCATGCGGGTCAGAGACTCCCTGGCCTCCTTCTTGTTGTTGTATGTAATCAGGGGATCGTCGGCTGTTTCGTTGATTTTCCGGAGAGAGAAGGTCAGGTACCCGAACGCATCTTTTCCCGTGTACAATCCCCAGTATGCCGTGGTCCGTTTCTGTGCGCGGTTGTACAGGGGTTTCAGTTCCTTGATGTCCCGGGATTCCTTGAGCAGGGCGATCAGCTCGCTCCCCGTTTCCTCGTAGGAAATCGAATGGATGCGCTGTTTCATTTCCAGGGCCCGTTTGCTTTTCGTGTTTCCCAGATGGGAGAGGACCCGGTGACGGATGTTCTTGCTCTTCCCAACGTACAGGAGATGCTGCCTTTCGTCGTGGAAGTAGTAGGTTCCGCATCGTTCCGGAAGCGATTGGATGTCCTCCACCTGAAGGTTCGCATTCAGGTTCTTGTAGGGTCCCGCCGGATCGGACAGGAATTCCAGGGTCGAACCGCCGTTTTGCCGGTTCTGCAGAAGTTCAAACAGTCGCACCGTGGCCAGGGCATCCCCGGCCGCCCGGTGGCGGTCCTGGATCTCGATGCCCAGATCCTGGCAGAGCTTGCCCAGGCTGTAGCTTTTGTGCCCCGGAAGGATTTTCCGGCTCAGTTTGACCGTGCAGAGTGTCTTTCGATCGTAATCGAACCCCAGGCGTTTGAATTCGCTTTTGATGAACCCATAGTCAAAACTCACGTTGTGACCCACAATGGTGTGGTTCTGGGTCCGCTCGACAATTTCCCGGGCGATCTCAAAAAACCGGGGCGCATCGGCCACCATTTCGTTGCTGATGCCGGTGAGTCCCGTGATGAAATAGGGGATGGATTTCTCCGGATTGATCAGGGTCGACCATTCGTCCACCACCTTCTTCCCGTCGTGAAAGAAAATGGCGATTTCCGTGATTTTTTCGGTGTTGGGGCTTCCGCCTGTGGTCTCAATATCAAGAATGGCATACATCGCCCCTCACAATCCAACGGTTATGCTTCTTCTGTGTTTGGTTTCGCTGGTTTGGCGGTTTTGGTTTTCGGAGCCTCGCTTTTTACCGGCTTGGGTTTCTCCGGTTCGGTTTTGGCGGGCTTCGGAGCTGCCTGCTTCTTTACCGTTGAAGCGGTTGCCCGGAGCTTTTTCCGTTTTCTGCGGGGGCGCAACACGCCGTAGGAGCCGCTGAACAGCTTCCCCCTTCTGGTTTTCTGGTCACCTTTTCCCATAGGAAGTTAAGTTTCGTTGGTCAGGTGAAGATACGAAAAAATGGTGCCAATCCCTTGCTTACTTCTTCGGAATGAAGGCAAGGGAGACGGAGTTTACGCAATGGCGGGTGTTTTTCGAGGTGAACCTTTCCCCATGGAAGACGTGGCCGAGGTGACCGTTGCAATTGGCACACAGGATCTCGGTCCGGTGCCCGTCGGCGTCGGTTTGCCTTTTCACGGCTCCCGGGATCTCGTCATCGAAACTGGGCCAACCGCAATGGCTGTCGAATTTGTCCTCGGACCGGTACAGGGGGGCATTGCATTGCCTGCACACATACACCCCGGTTTCGTGGTGGTCCACGTATTTCCCGGTGTAGGGTCGTTCGGTTCCCTTTTGCAGGATAACAAAGGTTTCAAACTCGGTCAGCGGATTGTAATTTTTCGGATCCATGATGGTGGTTTTCACTGGCTTTGTGGCGGGAGTCGGTTCGGCGGGCCGGTCCTGTGCTTTCATCGACACAACCATGCTTAGGAACCCTCCCAGGAAGATGAGTCGCGTTTTCATATCCTCCTAACAATCCGGACGCCGGATGGGTTCACTTCCAGAACCCGGGAATTGCCTGGCCGCAGTGGCGGCAGGAACCCAGATTCAATCCTCCGGTATCCACGGTGTAGCCTTCTCTGGAAATCACCGGTTTCCCGCAGTCCGGACACAGGGTGTGACTGAACCCGCTTCCGGGGACGTTTCCCACATAGACATATCGCAATCCTTCGGCCCGGGCGATTTCTCTGGCTTTTTCCAGCGTACCGACCGGTGTGGGCTGCAGGTTTTGCAACTTGTATTGGGGATGGAAGCGACTGAAATGCAAAGGGGTATCCCGGAATCCGTTCCCCGCCAACCAGCGGCACATGCGGCCGATCATCTCCAGATCGTCGGTCCAGGATGGGACCACCAGGTTGGTGATTTCCAGCCAGACTCCAAGCTCGAGCATGGTTTTCAGGGTGTCCAGGACGGGCTGCAATTTGCCGGCGTTGAGCTTGAGGTAGATGGCATCGTCCATCGATTTGAGGTCGATGTTGGCACCATCGATGACCTGGCACAGTTTGACGAGGGGATCCCGGTGGATGTATCCGGCCGACACCAGGATGTTTTTCAGTCCCGCTTCCCGTGCCAGCACCGCCGTATCGTAGGTGTATTCGTAATAAGTGATGGGTTCGGAGTAGGTGTAGGCGATGCTGGTGCATTCGTATTTTTTCGCCTGGGCCACCACGGCGTCGGGCATGAGGTCGTAGTTTTTCGTCTCTTCCGGAGAGGATTGGGAAATGGTCCAGTTCTGGCAATTCAGACAGGCCAGGTTGCAGCCGGCCGTGGCGATGGAAAAAGCCCGGCTTCCGGGAAGGAAATGGTGCATGGGTTTTTTTTCGACCGGATCCACATGGACGGCGCACGGGTTCCCGTAGGCCAGGGTGTACAGCACATTGTCGATGACCTTCCGGTTGTGGCAGTCGCTCCATTCCCCTTCTTTCAGGGTGCATTCGTTGGGACAGATCTGGCACCGGATGCCCTTGGGCGTTTCCACCTGGAACAGTGCCTTTTTGCTCCATTTCCAGGGTGCAGCTCCGGAGCCCGTTGCTGTCACCGGAATCCCTGCCGCCCTTCCCGGTTCCCAAAGAAAACTGCCCAGGGCACAGGCACTTGTCCGAAGAAATTGCCGCTTGTCCATCGCCTATCTACCTTTCAGGTTCCGTACCAGGGTGAGTGTACCGGTACCCAAAACCATTGCGCAGAGCAAGATAAGGGTATTCGACATGCCAAGCAAGGGAAGCATCACCAGCGGAGGCAGGAGGTTACCCAGGGCCGAACCGGCCAAGTCGGCGCTGAACAGGGCAGAGGCTGCGGCAGGATCGGTTCCCGACTGATGCTGCCAGCTGATCCGGTACACGTTCCCCACACCGAATCCTGCGAAGGCGTTGAGCAGGCCCGGGATCAAAAGGCCGATGAGAAGGCCCGGATTGGCAGGTCGGAATCGAACCAGGACAACCCCCAGAATGCCCGCAAGAAGCAGGATGCCGAGGGAGGCGGCCAGTCCCGTCAAGAAGGTTTCCGCGCTTTTCCGCCATTTCACCGTCGCTCCCAGGGCCAGACCCGTCAGAAACCCGCCGATGAGCAACGGGGGCGTGACCTGGCTGAACACAGAGGAGGTCTGGGCCAGAAGGATGAACAGGATCTGGAGCCCGGCACCGGCAAATCCGGCTGTCACCATCGGTCCCTGGCGGGGCGGCAACCGGAGGAGGATCCAGAGCAACAGGCCGGCGCCGGCCGCAATCAGGATCCGGAACGAACCTCGGGATTCCATGGAAAGCCAGAAACCCAGGGTCTGGAAAAACAGGAGAGGGTCCAGGTCCCGGTTGATCCGGACGGGTTCCTCAGCGATGCGGGACATCAACTGTTCCCGGTCGAAATCCAACTGGAAGGGATCGATGTAAGCCCCCGTCACATAGCTCAGGTCCAGGGACCGGCGCTCGGCTTCTCCTGCCACATCGACCCGGATGGGTGACTGGGAAGCCAGAAACACCGTTCCCTGTAGGGGCAGAAGTTCAACATTTGTAAAAACACTTTTAAGTGTTTGATAATTTGTGTTTAATGCCGAGCTACCTGCATCATTGATGTAATTACCGCCCACCCCGAGTTGCATGCAGAAAACCCCGGCGGGACCGAGGGATTCGGCGACCAGGGCATAAAATTCCCGGGTGAAATACCGGTTCCAGGACAGGGTGGCCGGATCGCCCGGAACGGAAATGACCACATCGTACAGGAGGCTGTCGGGCCGCCGGTTCAGCCACCGGCGTGCATCCATTCCCGTCGGGTCGGGCTCTTTGGCGGACGGGGGGAGAACGGTGCCGGACAACCGGTCCATCCATGGATTGACCATGCATCCGTCGAATCGTTCCGGTGCGTATTTCCAGATTTCATCCGGCAGCCCGCTTCCTGTGCCCCCGATGAGAAGGAAGGACTTCGGCGGATCGCCCTGGAGGGAAGCAAAATGAACCAGGGTCTCCCGCCAGGCCACGTCGTGCCCCGAGGGCAGGGGCCGTCCGTCCTGGTAGAGAGTGATTTGTCCCTGGCGGTCGGTTCGGGCCAGATTTCCAAAGGGAGTGTCCCGCACCGCCAGCACCCGTTCCCCCTGGAACCGGATTTGCTCCATTCCCGAGCGGATTCCAGGGTGCATTGACAAAAGGAAAACCAGGAAGCCCGCAGCGGGGAGCAAGACCCGTTTCCAACCCACCCGGGGAAATCCGAAACCCAGGGCCAGACTGCCCGTCACCAACACCGGAAGCAGGGCCAGGATCTGCACATCGTCCAACACAAACACCAGACCGAGGCCGAACAGGAGTCCCCCGAAACCGCCCCCCAGTGAATCCATGGCATACAATGACCGGCCGTTTGCCTTTTCTCCTCCGGCCCGGCTCACAAAAGCGAACAAAAATCCGCTTGGCAGGGCGGCGGGCAAGGCACAGACAAGCATGAGCACGGCACCCGACCAAAGGCTCGGGACGGTGCCCGGCAAGAGGAGGAGGCGCTGGACGGGAAGAAGGATCAAGCAGACCAGCAGGGGAGCCAGGGAGGCCAGCCCCAGGGTTCCGAGTACCTGAGATTTTTGAAGCCGGCCTTTGAACCTCCGGCCCAGAAGGGAGCCGTAGGCTGTGAGAACCATCCAGGTGCTGAGGAACCATCCGATGATGAGCTCGTTGCCATGCAGGATCCGGAGAAACTCCCTCAGGAGGACCAGCTGCGAGATCACGCCGGTGAATCCAAGCACAAAGGCAAGGAGTCTGAATTGCCCCGGTGTGAAGTTCAGCGCCGTGGCCCCGGTGGACCCGTGGGCGGACCGGGCCGAGCCCGGCCATCCTTTGTAATAGGACAGGTGCCAGGTCAGGTGGATCAGTCCCGTCACGGCCAGACCGATCCCAAGGTCCACATGCCATTGCATGTAGGAATCGATGCGGGGAATTTCCCATTTGTAATTGACCTTGAGGGCGAGAAAGAGTCCAAGCAGCGCACTCGTCACGAAAAAGGCCAGCAGCAGTCCGTTCCATAGCTTCCTGTGCCGGTGCCGGTCCATGGCCCGAAACCGAACCAGGATCCAGCTGCCCAGGTAGGCCAGAATCAGGAGAAGGGACAGGGGAAGGACATGGTAGGGTCCCGGGCTCATGGCATCTGGATTGCTTTCTTCTCCTCCCCGAATACGATGGCTTCGTACCGGTAGACTTCCGCATTTTTCCATCCTTCCCAGCCGATGCCTGCCTTGTCCCTGGCACAATGCCCAAGAAATTCCTCCTTGGTCCAACCGGTCTGATCCGCCACCTGGGGAAGGAAGGTTCCGGTGCCGGTGCCGGATTTTATGTAAATGCCATGGCGACCCAATTCAAAAGCCAGGGGATCGGAAAGGGCTCGAGCGGACTCAACACGGAGATCTCGATGGAAGGTAGGGAGCTCGGAAGACGCCCACCGGGGCAAAACGCGGATCCCGGGAAGCGGCGGCAACGGTCATTTCCTGAACGGTCTGAACCAGGGGTTTGTCGGAAACGAACGTGCCGATGCACCCCCGCAGGCGATCTCCCGCATAAAGGCTGACAAGAAGAACCGGCCTGGCTTCTGAGCGCCGTGGGAAGGCTCTGGCTGTTCACCGGTGCGGGCGATCGGCCCCTGACCTGGTCGGCCAAAGCGTCCCGGGCAACCTGCAGGAGGAGCTCCTTTTCCTCCGGTGCGAGGGCAAAGCCGGGCGATGGGTCACCGGCCCGCACCCCCACCATGCTCCAGTATCCCACCACCCGGTCTTTGTCACCGGCGGGACTGTCCCCCGAATTCCGGTAGAGAACGGGTTCCAGAAGAAGGTCTGCCTCCCGGTCGGCCAGGTAGAGCATGGCCATCACCCCGGTCCAGGAACAGCAGGGGGTGGACAGGTTGGGGACGTTCCTTTGGCTGGCACGACGGAGGCTGTTGTAAAAGGTGGAAGGATCTTTGCTGAGGATCGCCTGGCCGGTGGCTTGGTCGACCTGTTTTCCATCTTCGTAGTCCGGGTAATGCGAAAAATCAGTGCTGATGACAAACAGGTTGTCGGGCGTGAAGTGGTCCGGAGGATCAGGGCCAGGTCCGGGCCACGCTCACCGAGGAGGAATCCGATGAGGAGGGGGACCAGGGAGGCATCTCCTGCAAGCGTCTTTGAAGGTAGGGAATTTGCACTTCCACACTGTGTTCCCGTTCAAACTGCCCCGGGCAGGTCGACCAGAAGAGGTTGTTCCTCTCGATGAGTTCCCTTGCCAGATCCCGGTTCTGCGAGGCCACCCCCAGGGGCGTGCGGAACCCGTCGAAGGTGCCCACGGCCACGCCGAACTGGGCGGTGCGACACGGCGATGAGAAAAATGTTCTTGTAGCGGGCATCGGGCGACAACCGGGCATAACCCGCGGCCGCCACGGGTCCCGAATAATCGTAGCCGGCATGGGGCACCAGAACCACCTGAACGCGTTGGTTCGAAACTTCGGAGCTGTTCTCCCGGTACAGCCGGTCCAGCTCCGCCTCCAGGGCGCTTTTCCCGGCGGGATAAAAGCTGCCCGCAAAATCGGCATCCCGGATTTGAGCCCCCAGGGGAGACGGGCACAGGACAAGGCAAAACAGCAGATGGACCAGCAGTCCGTACGGTCGGAAAAACGGTTTCATTGGCATGGCATGCAGGTTCCGATCAAAGGTACAAAATCAATTGTAGCGCAGGTAGTCCTTGTATTCCAGGAAAAAAGCCTCCAGACGCAGCATCTGTTCCACCATGAACCCATGGGCCCGGTCCCAGGTTTCGTTTCGGTAGATGTCCACCCCGTCGGTTTGGACGTAGATCCGGCTCACCGATTTTCCGTTTTCCCGGATGTATTCCAGCTCCCAGATCATGGGTCCTCCCATGGCCTCCTCCATCAATTTCTTCAGGCTTTCCAGCTTTTCATACAGTTCCAGTCGCTTGTCCATGTTCCGTGTTTCCAGGTCGATGCCCACCTGGGCCACCTCCCGGTCCACATGAAAACGCAGGTTCAGGGCATTGATCCCCGTGTTTGTGAGCACCCAGGCAGCGGGCAGACCCTGCTTCCGCCGGATCCGGGCCGATCGCCGCTTGAAGGTCGTCCAGAACTCCTCCCGGACGGCTTTGGCTTCTTCCTTGCTGAACATGGGGGAAAGGTAAGAAATTGAAAGAAAATCCTATCTTGTTTTCCCGACACCCACCCTGAAAGAATCAACCTATGGAACCTGCCTATGATTATGTGGTAATCGGATCCGGTTTCGGCGGATCCGTTTCCGCGCACCGTCTCACCGAGAAAGGATACCGGGTGCTTGTCCTGGAGAAAGGAAAGCGCTGGGACCCGTCCCGCTTCCCGAAAACCAACTGGCAGTTGCGGAAGTGGCTTTGGCTTCCGCTCTTCCGGTTCCACGGCTTCTTCAAACTCACCCTGCTGCCCCACGTGAGCGTGCTCAGCGGCGTGGGCGTGGGAGGCGGATCCCTGGTGTATGCAAACACGTTGCCCAGGCCGGCCAAACCCTTTTACGAAAGGGGAAACTGGGCCGGATTGGCCGACTGGGAGAAGGAGCTGGCGCCGCATTACGAAGAAGGAGAACGCATGCTGGGGGCCACGGAGAACCCCCGGTTGTTCGACTCCGATCTCACCCTCCGCAGCGTGGCCCGGGGCCTGGGACGGGAGGAAAGCTTCGAACCCACCCGGGTGGCGGTTTTTTTCGGCGAGCCGGAGAAGGAAGTGCCCGATCCCTATTTTCAGGGCCAGGGACCTGCCCGTACAGGCTGTACCCACTGCGGGGCCTGCATGACCGGATGCCGGTTCGGGGCGAAGAACACCCTGGACAAAAACTACCTGTATCTGGCCGAACGGGGAGGGGCGGAGGTCAGGGCCGGACAGAAGGTCCGCTCGATCCGTCCCCTCGACGGGAAACACGGGTCCACCGGGTATGAAATCGATGTGATTTCCAGCACGAAGCTGTTCCGGAAGCGGAGCAAGGTGCGATGCAGGGGAATCGTTTTGGCCGGCGGGGTCCTGGGGACCGTCCGGTTGCTTCTGGACATGAAGTCCACCCAACTGCCCGGACTCAGCGACCGGGTGGGGGACCACATCCGCACCAACAACGAAAGCCTTCTTTTGGTCCATTCCCGGCAAAAAGAAAAGGAATTCTCCAAAGGGGTGGCCATCGGGTCCCTCTTTGCACCTGACGAGGACAGCCACATCGAACCGGTGCGCTATGGCAAGGGCTCCGGATTCTGGAAATTGCTGGCCGTTCCCATGGGAAAGGGCGGAAATCTGGCCAACCGTTTGGCCCAGATCGGGGGTCACCTGCTTCGCAGGCCCGGTTCGTGGCTGCGGATTTTTGTGAGCCGCGACTTTGCCAATTCCTCGGTCATCCTGCTCTACATGCAACACCTCGACAGCACCCTTCGGTTGCACAGGGGGGCCGTCAACCTCCGGACCCGCCTTGCCCGGGGCGACCGGCCCACCGCCTTCATGCCGGGGGCCACCCGGCTGGCCCGGGAAACAGCCAACGAGGTGGACGGGCAGGCCTTTGTCATGGCCACGGAAGCGATCACGGCGCGTCCCACCACGGCGCACATCCTCGGGGGCTGCGTCATGGGGGAGGATGCCCGCACCGGGGTCATCGACCGGGACCACCGGGTATTCGGTTACGAAAATTTTCTGATCTGCGACGGAAGCGCCGTATCGGCCAATCCCGGGGTCAATCCGGCCCTCACCATCACCGCACTGACCGAACGGGCCATGGCAAAGGTTCCCCGAAAGAAATAGTTTTGTATCTTGCCTCCAAGCTACCCTAAATCGACCCACCATGAGTGAGAGGAAACATCAGGCCTGGAATTTCTGGTCCGTTTTCATCTTTTTCGGACTGGTTCTCCTTGTGGGCTCCCTGTTCAAGAAGAAAGGCATCGACATCGAGGAAATGACCTTCAAGGAGGCCCTCCTCATCGTGCTGGCCTCGTACCGGTTGACCCGGATCATTGTGTTTGAAAAGATATTCAAGTACTTGCGGGATGTGTTGCGCCGCAGGGAAAACCTCTACCTCATCGGGACCCTCAGCTCCATCGTCACCTGTCCGTGGTGTGCCGGGGTGTGGGTGACCCTGATCATCATCGTTTTCTATTATCTGGTTCCCTTCGGTTCCCTTCTGGTCTTTGTCCTGGCCCTGGCCGGTGTGGCCTCTCTGGTGATCCTGTTTTCCAACCTGGCCCACATGCACACCGAGGACAGGCAGCGCATCCACCGAAAGAACAAGGGGGACAACGGAAACGGATTGTCCTGAGGAACCGGGTCCGGCCCGTCTACAGGAAAAACAGCACAACGCCGCCCATGGACACCACGGCACCGAGAATTTCGGGCCAGCGGATGCGTTCCTTCCCGATCCAGATGGCCGGCGGAATGATCAGCACCGGCGTCAGGGCCATGAGGGTGGCGGCAACGCCGGTGTCGGTGTACTGAACGGCCAGGAGGGACAAGCTGACGCCCAGGAAGGGACCCGCAAACGCACCCAGCGTCATGGACTTCATGGCTTTCCGGTCGGCCAGTCCCGTGCGCACCCGGCCCCAGCGCCGAAAGGCGCTGATCACCACGAGGAACCCCAGGACGCCGGCGATGATCCGGATCTGGGTGGCTGAAAATGCGTTCATGCCCTGCATGCCCTTCTTGCTGAACACCAGGCCGGTGGCCTGACCCGCCGCACCCCCCAGGGCCAGGAGGACGCCCGCAAAGACGGGACCGGCCTTCCAGCGGATCTTTTTCCCGTCCTCCCCGCGATCGGCCCGTGCCCAGAGAACCAGGGCGATGCCGGCGACGGTGAGTCCCATGCCGAGGAATTCGCGGGCATTGAGCATTTCGCCCAGGGTGATCCAGGCGATCAGCGCCGTGATGGGGGGAACCAACGACATGACCAGCATGGAAATGCGGGCCCCGATCTGAATGAAAGCCTGAAACAGAAAGAGGTCGCCCAGCACAAAGCCCACGAGTCCCGACAACACCAGCCAGAACCACTGGTAGGAGTTGGCGTGGGGAAGGAATTCGCCCCGGACCACGAGATTGAACAGGGTGAGAAAGGCCAGGCCCAGGAGGAGCCGGATCAGGTTCAGGGAGAGCGCTCCCACCCGCTTTCCGGCGGCTTCGAATGCCATGGAGGTCACCGTCCAGCACAGGGCGGTCCCGAGGGCGGCGAATTCACCGAGATGCTGTTCCATGCGAGGAAGGTTGTTCTTTCGGCCGGACCGTGATCTCCCCGCCGCAGGACGGGCAGAGGTAGATCTCGCAACCCGTGCAGGCAAAGCAATTGCTGCAATGCCGGTAGTCGCGGTCGCGTTCGAAGGAGGTGCCGCAGTGGTGGCAAAGCAGGATCCGGATCCGTTTGTCGAGTGCCCGGGCCATCAACGGCTGTTGGAGTATTTGACAATCAACTGGTCGTGCAGGTCGTTGTACATGTCCAGTACCTCCTCCATGCAGGCCCGGGTATAGTTCGTCAGATAATCCAGCGCCTTGTCCGGGTTTTTCCGGTACAGGGCGAGGGCTTCCCCGTCGATCCGTTCCCTCTCCCCGAACAACCGGTTTTCGTAGGGATCCCGCACGGCCCGGACATCGCGGATGGCGTCCTGCCATCTGAGGTAGAGGAGGTTGTCCACAAAATCGATGGCCCAGCAGGCCGATTCCCGGCTGTAGGTTGTGGGGTCGAAATTCTTGTAGCATTGGGCAATTTCCCGGGTTCCGGCGTAGATGGGCACGTAGGGACTGGTGTAGGCGTTGTCGAGAAAGACCCAGTAGATGCCCCCGATGGGGTCGGGCAACCAGCTGCGCAACTGGGCGATCATGCCGTAATAGCCCTGTGGGCGGGCCACATTCCGGCGGTTCACGATGTCGAGCAGTTCCCTCATGTCCTTGCTCGGGAAGGGCGTGGCCAGGGGGCTTTTCTTCATGCCGCCCTTCCCGTCAGGCACGTACCAGTCAAAATCCTCGGTCATGTCGTAGATGGTTCCCTCGAACACGGAACGCTGGAATGCCATCACGTCCTGGAGGGAGATCTTCCGTTCCGGTGCCACGGAAGTCGGGTACATGGACAGGGGCTCGATGTATTGGATGTACTGGTTGTAGCCCATCATGTGGCCATCCTCGAGCGAACGTTCGGGCCATTCTGCGTAGGAAGGTGCGTAGGTCGAATAGAACAGCCAGAGACGGCTCGTGGCCCATTCCCGGGGCATGGGGGCGTACACCTCCTGCCACACGAAGGGTTTGCTTCCATCGGGGTCGTACCAGCCACGCTCCACGGCAAAGGACTTGTAGTTGGGGGAGAACAGGAAATTGTCCGCATCGGCTTCATCCACCTCCTGGATGATCGACCAGTTGGCCACCACCAGGGCGTGGTCGTCCGGTATGCGCTGGGCCACCCAGATGGCTCCGGGCTCGCCGCTTTCCGGGTCCCAGTCCGATCCCACCGAAAAGACCTCGAAGACCCAGATTTCGCCCGTGTCCCCGATGACCAGGGTTTCGCTCTCCCCGACACAGGAGGGAAGAAAACCGTAGGTGCTCATCAGGTAGCCGATGAAGGCGGTTGCTTCCCGGGCACTGGCATAGCGTTGCAGGGCCAGAGCCTGGGCCTGCTCCACGGTCATGATCTGCTTGCAAACGGCCATGTTGACCTTCAGTTCCTCGCGCTGACTGGTGGTGCTTTCCCCGATGGCAAGCTGCTTCTCGTTCATGTGGGGATAGGCCGAATGGAAATAGGTGTAGGTTTGTTCCACCTGGGGAATGGTTCCCAGCACATCCCCGAAATCGTCCAGGGGACGGTGGATGTCCTGGATGCCCCAATGGATGGGTGCAAGCGCCCCCTTTTCGTAGGTCCGGCCCTTCACCACCCGGATCCGGCAATCGGCTCCGGCGTCGGTGTGGGAGACGATCACCGATCCGTCGGCGGACGCTTTTTTCCCGACGGCGATGATGGTGCAGGCTCCGGATTCCCGGATGGGGGTCAGCAAAAGGACCGCGGCAAGTCCGGCGAACAGGGGAAGTCGATTCTTCATGAGGCGTGTGGTGTTTTGCGAGAGGGCAAGGTAGAAACAATTCCTGAAAGGTGAATCTTTCCCGGAATTTGCGTATCTTGCCCGCCCTGGGTCGCTCCGGGGAACCACCCACCTGAAAAGATGGCCCGTCGGAACGAGGAGCTGTCATGACAAAGAATTATCTCTTGGTTGCCTTGCGCTACGCCTGGCGCAACAAGGCCTATACCCTGATCAATGTGTTCGGCCTGGCCGTCGGCATTGCCAGTTCGGTGATCATCTTCCTGTTCGTTCTGGACGAGGTGAGTTTCGACCGGCACAACGAGCACCTGCACGAAATCTACCGGATCTGCATCCGGGGAAAGATCCAGGGAAACGAAGTGGAAGCCGCCCTGTCCAACGCTCCCATGGGAGCCGCGCTGAAAGAGGAATTCCCTCAGGTGGAGGAGTTCACCCGGCTGTTCACCTTCGACGGGGACCCCCTGGTGCGGTACGGGGACAAGGTCTTCATCGAAAAGGATTTCTACTACGCCGATTCCACCTTTTTCAACGTCTTCACCGCACCGGCCATCCGGGGCGTTGCCGAATCGATGCTCAACCGCCCCAACACGGTCGTGCTGACCCGCGAAACGGCCCGCAAGTACTTCGGGGAGGAAGATCCCATCGGGAAACTGCTGCTCGTCGGGCAACAGGCCCAACCCTTCGAAATCACAGGCGTGGTGGAGGGCTTCCCTCTCAATTCCCATTTCCGGTTCGGCATGCTGGGGTCCATGTCTTCCATTTACATCGCATCGGTGGATCAGTGGTTGGGCAACAACAATTACACCTACATCCGGCTCTCGGAAGGAGCGGATCCGGCCGAACTGGAAGCCGCCCTTCCCGAGCTGGTGGAGCGGCACATGGGACCGCAATTGCAGGAGATCCTGGGCATGAGCATGGAGGAATTCCTGGCCAGCGGGAATAGGTACGGCTATTTCCTCCAGAGCCTGAAAAGCATCCACCTGCAATCCGACCTCCAATTTGAAATCGGACCGGGCGGAAGCCGGACTTCCGTGCTCATCTTTTCGGTCATCGCCGTCTTTCTCATTCTCATCGCCTCCATCAATTTCACAAACCTGGCCACCGCCAGCGGGGCCAAGCGGGCCACCGAGGTGGGCATCCGGAAAGTGGCCGGGGCATCCGGCCAGGGGTTGCGCCGCCAGTTCATGACTGAATCCTTTCTCACGGCCTTTCTGGCCATGCTCCTGGCTCTCGCCCTGGTGGAGCTGAGTCTGCCTTCCTTCAACACCCTGACGGGCAAATTCCTGGAACTGAACATCCTCGGGTATCCGACGGTTCTGGCCGGATTGTTTGTCATCGGGGTTTTCGTGGCCCTGGTGTCGGGAAGTTATCCGGCCTTTTTCCTTTCCTCCTTCAAGCCGACCCATGTCCTGAAAAGCGGTGCCCTCAAAGGGGCCCGGGGATCCCACATGCGCAGCGTCCTGGTGACCTTTCAGTTTGTTGTGACCATCGTGTTGTTCATTTCCACCCTGGTGGTGAACCGGCAAATGCGCCACCTGGCCCGGGCCGACCTGGGATTCGATAAGAAAAATCTAGTTGTCGTCGACCGGGCCCATGTCCTGGAAACCCGGCAGGAAGCCTTTCGCCAGGAATTGCTGAAGAATCCGGCCATCCTCCAGGTCAGCGGGTCGAGTGCGGTGCCCGGGGACTCATCGGCGACAATGCCTTTCTGCCCGAGGGGGCGTCCACCGACGAAACCCATGCCATCAACAACATGTGGGTGGACTGGCATTTTCTGGAGACCTATCGGCTGGAGCTGGTGGAGGACGCTGGTTCGATCCGGAGACCCCCACCGATTCGGCCGCCTTCATTCTCAATGAAGCCGCTGTCCTGGCCTTCGGGTTTTCCGATCCGCTCTCGAACCGCCTGTATTCGACCTTCGGGGAGGTGAGCGGAAGCCCCCGGTCACATCATCGGGGTGGTGCGCGATTTCAGTTTCCAGTCGCTGCACCAGGAGATCCGGCCCCTGGTCCTTCGCCTGGCCGATTTCACGCCCTATCAGCTCACCGTGAGAATGGACGGACGAAACAATCCCGCCACCCTGTCCTACATCGAAGAAACCTGGAACAGCTTCATGGAGGAACAGCCGGTCCACATGAGTTTTCTTGAAGACGATCTGGCGTCGCTCTACCGGAACGATGAGAAGACCGCCATTGTGTTCACCGTCTTTTCCATTCTGGCCATCGTCATCGCGTCGCTTGGGTTGCTGGGCCTGGCTTCCTTCTCGGCGGCTCAACGCACCAAGGAGGTGGGAATCCGCAAGGCCATGGGCGCTTCCATCGTCCAGGTACTGCTCACCCTGAGCCGGGAATTCGCCCTGCTCATGGGCATCGCCATTCTCCTGGCCTGGCCCTTGGGGTATTTCTTCATGAAACGCTGGTTGCAGGATTATGCCGACCGCATTTCCCTGGGCATCGGCACCTTCCTTTTCAGCGCCCTCCTGGCCTTTTTCATCGCCTCGGTGACGGTCCTCCTGCGGGTGTACGCCGCGGCCTCGGCCAACCCCGTCCACTCCCTCCGCTACGAGTAATACGGGTTTGTCCATTCCCGGAAACACAGTGAGGGTTTTCGGTTTTCGACGCCTACATTTGTTCCGAAGGAAGAAATTCAGCGAGAAAACGAAAACCCTCACGGTTCCAATCGGGGGATGGGATCAGTTCATGAAGGGGGCGGAGGACACGTAGTCGTAGTCGTCCTTGATGTGCATGTAGGGATCTTCGGTGCGCTCGTCCTCGACGAAATAATATTCCACGACGTCCTTGCGGCCGGTCTCGAAGATGGTTTTGAAATCGATGATGCCATCGCCGATGGTGGTTTCTTCTCCTTCTTCATCGGATTCCTTCACGTGGAGGAGGGGGAAGCGGCCGGGGAATTTTTTCAGGAGTTTCACCGGATCGTAGCCGCCCTTGGTCACCCAAAACAGGTCGGCTTCGAAACACACCAGTCCGGGGTCTGTGGCTTCCACCAGCAATTCCTGGGGTATGATGCCGTCCAGGGGTTCGAATTCAAAGGCATGGTTGTGGTAGCCGAATTTCAGACCGGCCGATTTGCACATTTCGCCGATCTTGTTGAAATTTTCGGCCACCTTTTTCCATCCGTCCGCATTGGGACGCAGATTGTCCGGGGTGTAGGGAATGATCAGGTATTCCATGCCGGTTTCTGCGGCGGCATCGACCATTTTGCCGGCTTCCTTCGCCTCCGCATAGGAGCAATGGGTGGCTTTCAGTTCCATGCCCAGGTCGGCGATCACCTGCTTGAAATGACCCGGGGCGATGCTTCCCAGGAACTGTCCGTCGGTCCCCAGACCGTATCCCTCGATGTACTTGTACCCGATGTCGGCCACTTTTTTCATGACGGGTTCGAAGCCATCGCGCAGCTGGTTGCGGACCGAATAGATCTGGAGTCCGGGTTTCATGGGTGAGGCGGGCGGGAAAAGCCGGCCTTTGGCGGAAAGGGAGGGGAGGACGAGTGCGCCTGCGGCAAACAGGGAACTCTGGCGGAGAAAATCTCTTCGGTTGGTTTTCATGTCGTTTGGCTGTGTCGTTCGATAAAAGATTTGTGTCATGCGAGTATACAAAATTTCCCACTGGAAAAAAATAGTGCTATTTTTGTCCTCCCCTTTAAACCAATGGGGGATGGGGGTGTCAAAATCCCAGTTAGAATTTGTGCAGTACGGAACCCAACCAGAAATTCACGTGAAAAAGAGAATTTTCCAAAGATTTGCCCTACCCACCCTCACCGCCTTTGTTCTTCTTTTTTCAACCTTGTCCCTGCATTCGGCGGATCGCGTCCGAATCGCCCGTTTGAACGGCGAGATCACCCTCGACGGACGGCCCGACGAGCCGGCATGGACACAGGCCACTCCGTTCGACCTCATCATGCATGTTCCCAATGCGGGGGCACAGCCGGGAGAGCGCAGCGACATCTGGATGGCTTACGACAATGAATACCTTTACGTGGGTGCCCGGTTGTATGTATCCGATCCCTCCCGCATCTCTTCCAACAGCACGAAACGGGACGAACAATCCCGGAATACGGATGTGTTCGGCATCATTCTGGATACCTATGACGACAACGAGAATGCCCTGGCTTTCTTTACCATGCCCTCCGGTGCACGAATCGATTACTCCGTCGGAAACGATGCAGAGTCCAGCGGCGGACCCGAACGATCCACCAACCTGAGTTGGAACACGTTCTGGGACGTGGAAACCCAGATGGACGACCAGGGTTGGTATGTGGAAATGCGGATTCCCTTTTCCAGCCTCCGGTTTCAGTCGGTCGACGGCATCTCTGAGATGGGTCTCATCATCAACCGGCGGATCGCCGCGCTGAATGAGACCGACACCTGGCCCATGACCGATCCCAAGTATGGATTTTCGGCCTATTACAAGCCTTCTCTGGCTCAGACCGTCGAATTTCAGGATGTGAAAGCCCGCAAGCCCCTCTACATTTCTCCCTACATCATCGGGGACTTTCCGGGAACCATGCCCTGAACGATGCAGAAACCGCCTACGAGTTTACCAAAGACCCCAAATTTGACGTGGGTCTCGACGTCAAATACAGCCTCACCAGCAACCTCACCCTGGATGTGACGGCCAACACCGATTTCGCCCAGGTGGAAGCCGACGACGAGCAGGTGAACCTGACCCGCTATTCCATGTTTTTTCCCGAGAAGCGGCTTTTCTTCCAGGAACGGTCCAGCATCTTTGATTTCAAACTGGCCGGGCGGACCGACAACCTGTTCTACAGCCGGCGGATCGGGATTGTGGAAGGAGAGCAAACCCGCATTTTCGGGGGCGCACGGATGACCGGACGGTGAACAAGTGGGACGTTGGGTTTCTCGACATGCAGACCCAGTCCCTGGATACGGTTCCCAGTGAGAATTTCGGCGTTGCCCGGGTGCGCAGGCAGGTCTTCAATGCCAACTCCTATGTGGGTGCCATCATGACTTCCCGCCTCGGTGCGGACGGAACGTACAACCTGGCCTACGGTGCCGACGGGATCTTCCGGGTGTTCGGAGACGACTACCTGGATGTGCGTGTGGCTCAGACCCTGAAACGGGAGGCGAGAACCAGGTGTTCTCATCGGATCCCACCTACGCCGGGATCAATTGGGAGCGGCGACGGGACGAAGGGTTTGCCTACAACCTGGCCTACAACTTCATTGGAGCCCAGATGAATCCGGAGGTCGGATTCCTCCAGCGCAACGACGTTCACGGGTGGAACTCCCGGCTCCAGTACGGTTGGTTGCCCGGAGAATCCTCCAAGGTGTTTTCGCTCCGGACCATTTTGCAATACGACCGCTACGTCCGTCTGTCAGACGGGGGTCTGGAATCCATGGAAGTCTCGCCCGGCGTGTTTCTGAACTTCAAGAACGGCATGGGGGGGATGATGGAAATGAAATTTCAGAAGGAAGGTGTTTCCTACGACTTCGATCTTTCGGACAACGTGAGCGTTCAGGCAGGCGAGTACGCCTTTCCTGCCTTTTCCGCCCGCCTCTTCACACCCATGTCCAAGCCCATTGCCGCCATGATCAACATTCTGGCCGGTGGGTACTACGACGGGAACATCGTTTCCGTATCGACCCGTCCCGTGTTCAGCATCAGCTCCAAGTTCCAGCTGTCGGGCAGTTACTCCATCAACAAAATCTCCTTCCCGGACAGGGACCAGCAACTGACCACCCACGTGGGCCGGTTGAATTTCCTGTACATGGTCAACACGAAACTTTCGGTGAGCACCTTCGTGCAGGTGAACAACACCAGCGAAGTGTTCGTCGGAAACTTCCGGCTGCGCTACAATCCACGCGAAGGAAACGATTTCTACCTGGTGTTCAACGAATACCGGGGGTTCATGATGCCCGACGACGTGGTGCCTTCCGCACCCGGATATTTCAACCGTGCACTGCTGTTGAAATACACCCACACCTTCATTCTCTGATCCTGTCCGGGCATCCGGGGATTTGGAACGGTTTTTGAAATGCTGTGACAAACCACAGCAACCTCAAACCAAACCGTATGAAAGCGATTCTTCTCTCCCTGCTGCTTCTATGGACCGCCTCGGCCGGTGCCCAGATCACCTTCGTCACAACCGACGGCGGACCGGTTCAAACCCGCCTCGGCATGGGCATGAAACTCAACAAGGCATCCACCCTGCACCGGGAGTGGGTGATCCTCAACGACGAAGGGTGTCCCTTGAAACTGGACCGGGGAACGGGCCTGAACACCGAAGCGGACCTCCTCCGTTTCGTCACCACGGGCACCCTGAACCCGGACAAGCCCGTCGCCGCCCTGGAAATTCATTTCGTTCTCTACGACATGTTCGGCACCCACATCCGGACCCTTTCCTTTCTGGATGTCATGGACCTGAACGGCACCACCTCCCTGGCGGGCCGGGGGATCTGGGCTGCCAGCAAGGTGGAAGCGGAGATCTATTTCCGGTGCGTGACGTTTGTGGCGGCCGTGCGCACCATGGACGGGGAGGTGTGGAAGTACACCCCCGGGGAGATCCGGACGGCCCTTGAAGCGATGAACATCGTGTACGACGAGAGCTTTCTTCCCACCGACTACGACGAGTGATCACTTCCCGATGCAGAAATTGCGGAAGATGTTGCCCAGGATTTCGTCGGTGGTGACCTCGCCGGTGATTTCACCCAGGTAGTGCAGGGTTTCGCGGATGTCCTGGGCCAGCAGGTCGGTGGGCAGGTCGGTCTCCAGGCCTTCCTCCACGCGGAGGAGGCTCTCCAGGGCCGCGCGGAGGGCGTTCATGTGGCGGATGTTGGATATGATCACATCCCGGTGTTTGATCTGCCCCAGGTTCACCAGGTCGAGCAGCAGGCGGGTGAGTTCGTTCACCTGCCCCTCCCGGGCCGACAGGGCCAGGATGCGTTCCCTCTCCATGCCGCGGACTTCGTCCCGAAGCTTTTCCAGCCGGGACGGCTCCCATCCCTCCGCCTTGTTCAACAGCAAAACCAACTCCTTTGACTGCCCTTCCATTTGATTCCGGAGGGCCGCCACGGTCTCGTTGATGAGGGCGGGGGAGTCGTCGGCTTCCACCAGCAGGAGCACGATGGAAGCGCTTTCGATCTTCTGGTAGGTGCGGCGGATGCCCAGCTTTTCGATGGCCTCCGCCGTTTCCCGGATGCCCGCCGTATCGATAAAGCGGAAGGTGATGCCGTCGATGTTCAGGGTGTCCTCGATGGTGTCGCGCGTGGTGCCCGCCACATCGCTCACGATGGCCCGGTCTTCTTTGAGAATGGCATTCAGGAGGGTGGACTTCCCGACGTTGGGCCGGCCGACGATGGCCACCGGAACCCCGTTTTTCAGGACGTTCCCCAGGCGGAAGGAATCGGTGAGATCGCTCACCAGGGTCCGGATCTCCGCCACCAGGGCCCGCAGCTGGGTGCGGTCGGCAAATTCCACATCCTCCTCGCTGAAATCCAGTTCCAGCTCCACCAGGGAGATGAATTGTAGGAGCCGGTTCCTCAGTTCCTTCAGGGCATCGGAGAAGCCCCCCCGGAGCTGTTGGAGGGCCACCCGGTGGGCGCCTTCCGATTCGGCGGCGATGAGATCGGCCACGGCTTCGGCCTGGGACAGATCCATCTTCCCGTTCAAAAAAGCCCGTTGGGTGAATTCTCCGGGCTTTGCCGGCAGGGCGCCCGCCTCCAGCAACAATTCCTGGATTCGCTGCATGATGTATGGAGAACCGTGGCAGGAAATCTCCGCCGAGTCCTCCCCCGTGTAGGAATGGGGGCCTTTGAACACGCTCACCAGCACCTCATCGAGCGCCCCCTCCGGAGCGCGGATGATTCCGAAGTGGATGGTGTTTCCCGGTGCGTCTCCCAGCGTCCCTTTTTTTCCGGCCGGCTCGAAGATCCGGTCGACCACGGCAAAACAATCGGGTCCGCTCACCCTCACCAGGGCAAGGGCACCATGGGCCGGGGTGGCCGGGGCGCAGATGGTGGTTTCGTTCGTCATGAAATCGTACCGGATGGAGCCGGTCCGGCAAAAATAGGGATTCCCGGGCACATGGGGCCGGTCGCCTATTTGTTTTTCCGGACGTAGTTCAGCTCGATGGTGATGGTTTGCTCGGGCCGGTCGATGACAAAGGCGCATTCCTCAAATCCGGGAGCCGACAGGCGGAAGGGCGGATTGCCCGAAAATCCCCAGCCTTCCCGGGGAACTCCCAGCAACATGTCGATGTCGCCGTTTTCGTTTTCGTCGTCCAGGCAGGTGAAGGCATAGGTCCCGTAGCTCAGGTTGTCGATGACCACGGTGAAAACGCCGTCCCGGACCCGGGATTTCTTCCACACGAAATTTCGCTGGGGTTTGCGGGGCCAGCCTTCTTCGGTCCGACACATGCCGGCGCTGATGCTCCCCTGGTCGGTTCGCAACCCGGAGAAGCGGATCTCAAGCCGGGCTTTGGCGGCGGGGGAGGCGGCGGTCTGGGCACGGACCCCGGTCAGAGGCAGAATCAAAAGGGACAGGGCGAGGGATTTGAAAAAAGTCGGGGTCATGGCTGGGATTTTGTTATCGTTCCAGGGTTTCGATGGTGAAGCGGTCTGCCCGGGCCGTCCCCCGCTGCGCCCGGTCCATGTGCAGGACGGAGGACCGGTGGGTGAGGAGGTTTTCGGCTGTCATGTGGCTGACCATGTATTTCTTCCTGCCCGGATCGAGCAGTTCAAATTCCGTGTTTTCAATGGTTTTGAAGTGTGTACCCCGGAGATCGTCATATTCGGACCGGCGGACCAGGTGGGTGTCCGTTTCGATCCAGCGCACCACCCGGCTGTAACCGTATTGTTTCTTCAGATCGTCCCCCAGGGGCACGGCTTCCACTTTAAAACAGGCATGACCCCGGATTTGTTCTGTTCCCAGGAGGACATAGGTGAAATCCTCCAGACCCGGGGCGGTCATGTCGGCGTTGCTGAATTCACTTCCCATGAAGCTTTTGCTTTTTTCCTGGCTGACGATCCGCCGGGTTTTGCCCAGGGCGGGCAGGTAGATCCACATGTCATCGTCTTTCAGCGGATAATCGAAGATCAGGATGCCGGTTCCTTTGACCTCCGCCGGTTCCAGAAATTTGATGATCCGCTTTTCCGAACCGTCGGCCAGGGTCATGGATGCCATGGTGCTCTTGCGGATGCGTTCGTTGCCCCGGCCGTCGGACAGGGTCAGGGTGGACACGGCTTCGAAGGCATCGATTTGCACGACCTCGTGACTTTTCCTGACCAGCTCCTTTGGATCCTGGGACCGGACGGTGAGGGAAAAGGCGGAGAACACCACCAGAAAGACGGCGATCCGCTTCCATCCCTTCTCCCGGGATTCGGTGGAGGCTTCTGGCAGGGAGGACGGTTCCAGAAAGCGGAACCGGAAGGTAAGCAAAAGAGAAGGCAGGATCATCATCGCGCCGATCAAACAGGTGAGGATGGATACGACGATGAACACGCCGAACATGCGGATGGGGGTGAAGGAGGAGGCGATCAGAACGGAAAAGCCCACCACCACCGACAGGGCGTTGAAGAGGATGCCCCGTCCCGTGGTGTTCAGGGTGGTGAGGACGGCCTCCCGGGGCATTTTTCCGGATTGGCGTTCGTCCCGGTATCGCCACAGGAAATGGATGCTGTAATCGATGCCCACCCCGGTGATGATGCCGGACAGCAGGGCCGTGGCCACGTCGAGGCGGACCCCCGTGTAGCCCATGATGCCGAACAGGAGGGCGAGGGACATGCCCAGGGGAATGATCCCCAGCAATCCGGCCATCACTGACTTGAATATCAGGGCCATGAGTGCCAGAATCAGCACCAGGGCGATGCCCAGGGAGATGAAGGTGCCCCGCAGAACCTCATCGGCCAGCTGGGCCCGCACGTAGCCGTAGCCTCCGATGGCCGCCACCCGGGGATCGTCTTCGGTGAGGGAAACCAGGCGTTGGATGATCCGGTGGACGGTTTCATTGGAGGTGTTGTTGATCCGGATCATCAGGTGGGCATGCCCGTACGTGAAGTCCACCAGCTCGTCCAGCTCACCCGGCTCGCCGCTCATCTGGTAGAGTTCCATGTACTGGGCAACCGCCTCCCGGGTGGGAGGGATCGTGTCGTACCAGGGGTCGCCCGGATCGTTCAGGGCCTTGCTGATCTCCCGCACCACGGCGGAAAAGGACATGGTTTGGTCGACCGAGGGCATCTTTTCCATTTCCCTCCGGTAGGACTCCATGCGGTTGAGCACGGCGGGATCCAGCATGTCGCCTTCGAAGAGCACGGAGATGTTCTCCGATCCCCCGAATTTTTCATTGATCAGCCGGGAGGCCTGTTTCAGGGGATGGTGCCGGGGAAAGAAATTTTCTTCGTTGGAATCCACCTGCAGGAAAATCACCCCGACTCCCATCACAAGGGTGACTCCGAGGGCCACCCGGGGGATGGTTTTCCGCTGTCCGACCACGAACCGGGAAAAGCGTTGAAGGAGCGCATTGCCGCGGTGCCTGCCTTTTTCGCGGGTCAGCACGGGCGGATTCTTCTTCAACATCGACAGCAGGGCGGGGAGCAGCACCAGGCTGAAGAAGATGGCCAGCAGGATGCCCGCGCTGGCCACGATGGCCATCTGCCGGGCCGGGATCAGGGTGTGGGCGTAGAGGGAGGAAATGCCCGCCACGGTGGTCAGTCCGGTCAGCAAAACCGGTTTCCACAGGGTCCGGGTGACGGCCACGGCGATTTCCGCCATGCTTTCCCCGCCGGGACCCGCGCTCATTTCCTGGTATTTGGCCACCATGTGGATGCCGTAGTCGTTGGCCACCGCGATGAGCATGACCGGTACCAGCAGGGTGATCAGGTAAAACTTCCACCCGAGAAGGGGCAGGAGGGCGATGCTGATCAGGGCCGAGAGTACCACCACCAGGAAGGGCAGCCACACCCCCCGTCCTTCCTTGAACACCAGGTACAGGAAGATCATCATCAACACCAGGGCCAGGGGGATCAGGATGAGGCCGTCGCGCCGGATGTCATGATCCATGGTCTGCCGCAGGTAGGGGAGCCCCCCCAGATGCACGGTCTCCGGTCCCGGGTGCCGGGTCAGCACGTCGTCGATGGCTCCGAAGATCTGATCTTCGTCGGCGTTCATTTCCAGGTTCAGGAGGATGGAACCGGCTGTAAAATCATCGGACACGAAGATGCCCCGGACCAGGTCATTGTCCCGGAGAATGGCGCGGAGCGATTCCCGTTCCACCGGGGTTTCGGGGATCGCGGTCACGCTGGGCTCCACATACATGACCCCGGATTCCCCATGGATCCGGTTCGACCCGAACAGGGAGCGGGTTTTCCGGATTCCCGGGATCAGCGCCAGTTCCTCTTCCACCGACCGGATTCGTTCCAGGCTGCCGGCTGCCAGGATGTCGTCGGTTTCGAACAACACCAGGATCAGGTCCTGGTTCCCGAACACCGCCTCGATGGAATCGGTCTGGATCATGGAAGACATGGAGGCCGGGAAGTATTTCTTCAGGTTGGACTCCACCTGGATCCTCAGAAGGGGCAGGACGAACAGCAGGGCCAGGCCCAAGGACAGGGCAAGGATGGCTTTCCGGTACCGGACCAGAAGATCCGCTTTTTTGTTTGCGATGTGTTTTTTCATGGGTACCTCCATTGTCAGAATGAATGGGTCAATGCCAGAAAGGCACAATTCAGGGGGGGACCGGCCAGGTCGAACAGGGATCCGTCCGGACCGAACAACCCTTCAAATCCGGCCCTCACCTCGAGTCCGTCCCCGGTTTGCCAACCCAGGGAGGGCCGGAAGATCCATTCCTGCGTGGTCAGCCGGGCAAAGACCGGGACACGAACCGACAAGCGATTCTGCAACCACTGGCCCTCCAGGATCAGGTAGAGGGTGTGGAAGGTCGGTTCGAGCTGATCGTTGTACAGCCGGGTGAAGGCGCTGAAATGTTGTTCGACGCCTGCCGGGAGTCCGCTCAGCAGATCCGGCCCGGCTTCCAGGGAGGGGGAAGCTGCAGCCTTTGTGTATTCGAGCACATGTTTCACCGAATAGCCGCCCAGGAAGGTGAGTTGGCCCGGACTGTATTCCACTTCGGCGGCCAGGGCGATCTCCGGAAAAACGGTGCTTCCCCGGAGTTCGTCGTCCATCACCTCCGTCCAGGCCCCCTGGGTGCGCAGAACGAGCGGTCCGGCCGGAACCGCCAGCCCGGCTCCGAGCACCCGGGTGCGGTAGGACCGCCGGACCATCTCCAGGTTGTGCAGTTGAAAGGTGAGGCTGTCCAGGTCCAGGGCACCGGGTTCCAGGGCGGGCCAGGGATCCTCCCCCTGAAAGGCGTACAGGGAGGCATCGACCCCTTTTCCATAAAGGTCGGCCTTCATCCCCAGACTGCCTTCTCCGGGCCGGTCATCGGGATACCGGGGAGCCCCCAGGGTGACATAATCAGGCAGGGGAACGTAGGAAACCGGCAGGTTGGACGGCGTGTACAACGGTTTGTACACGGCAGTCACCCGGAAATTGGATCCGAGAGAAAGATCGGCCTGCATCATCCAGGACCCGAGCTTCTGCTCGTTTTCGTCCGGACTCCGCACGGCCGGGTCCCGCGGGGTGAGTTTGTCGACGGACGGCACCGCCTCGATCATTCCCCAGGACAGGATTTTTTTTCCCGCATGCAGGGACAGGGGGCCTGCACGGAAGGTGGCGTAGGCCTCCCGCAGATCCACTTCCGTCAGTCCGGTCCCCCATTCCGAACCGCTCCGGATCCGGAGGTCGGCCCGGGCCGAAGCCCTCGTTCCGGAAGGGGTCAGAACCAGACCCGCCTGGCCGTAAACACTCTGGAAACGGAATGCGTCGGATCCGTGGTCCTTCCCCAGATAGACTGCACTGCGGACAAAGCCCCCCAGCCAGGAAGTGGGGGTATCTTCCAGGTCACCCCCCACGGCGGCATCGAACAAGCTCTGGGACCGGAGGTCGGTTCGAATCCCGATTCCTGCAAGGAGCGCAAGCAATGCCACCCGCCGGAGGGTCCGGCCGCATCGGATTCGCGATGTGTTTTCCATGCAGCAAAACTAGGGCTGGAAACATCCCGGTTCGCCCCAACGGATCGGTTCGGACCAGCCATTCCGACCCGGCAGGTTCAGTCCGACCCGTCTGAACCCGGATGGGGGAGTCCCCTCTGGTATTCGCTGGGGGTCAGACCGGTCCTTTCCTTGAAGATGGTGTTGAAACTGGACTTGGCGTTGAACCCGGCGTCCAGGGCGATGGCCAGGATGGTGAGGTGTTTCCGGGCCGGGTCGGCCAGTCGCTTCTTCACCTCTTCGACCCGGTAGGTGTTCACCAGGGTGTAGAAATTCTGGCCCAGGTGTTCGTTGATGAGCTCCGAGAGGATGTTCCGGGGGATGTCCAGCTGGTTGCTCAGGTCGTAGATGCTGAGCTCCCGGTTGAGATAGGGTTTTTCCTTTTCCATGAAGGCATGGATCCGCGACAGGTACATGTCCACGTCCTTTTTTTTGAGTCCCGAACGCTGGTATTTGTGGTTGGCCTTCTCCTCCGGCACGGGAACGGGCCGACGGAAATGGTTGACTTCCTCAAAGATGTCGGGCTGATGGAACCCGAATACGCTGAAAAGATAGGCCAGGATGGTGAGGCCGATGAAGGAAATTTCGTACGGATCGAAGGGCATGAAGCCCAGCAGGATGTCCATGCCTCCAAAGATGAACATGAGCACATAGCCCACGTAGAAGGTGATGGACAGCCCCAGAAGCCACCGCAGGGTGATCCGGCCCGAGTAGAAACTGACCAGCTCGGCCAGGCGCTTCCTGTGCCTGTGGATGACCACGAAGGTGGCCACCGAATAGGCGGTGATGGAAATGAAGAAGCTGGCCCCGTAGACGATCCGGAACGAAACGAAACGGTCGCGCACCAGGAATCCGTCCGTGCCCTCCATCACCCGGTCTTTGATGAACACCAGGGAGGCGGTCATGAACACCAGAAAGGGGACGAAATGCAAGAGGGAACGGGTGTGAAAACGGGGCGCTTCCTTCGTCATCCAGCTCGTATACAAATACAGCAGGGGACCGTAGAGAAAGGGCAGGAACTTGATGGGGTAGAGGCGCACCAGCTGATCGTTCACCAACACGGCGGCCATATCGATTCCGATGATCAGCAGCCAGGCGGCCAGAATCTGGTTTGCCATGATTCTCGGCCGCTTCAGGGCGATGAGGATGCCGGCGAACAGACTCTGGGCGATGCCGATGTACAGGATTGCTTCCACATCGAAATGTACAAAATCCCGGGGGAAGGTGGGGTGAACCCAATGGCGAAAATTTTGTTTTCAGGGGCAGAGTGTCTACATTTGGTTTCCAGTTGTACAAATAAAAAACTGCGTTTATGAGCGTCTTGTTAACCAAAGATTCCAGGGTGATCGTGCAGGGCTTCACCGGCAGCGAGGGCACCTTTCATGCCCAGCAAATGATCGAATACGGCACGAACGTCGTGGGTGGCGTCACGCCGGGAAAAGGAGGCCTGGAGCACCTGGGTCTGCCCGTTTTCAACACCGTTTCCGATGCCGTCGGTTCAACCGGAGCCGATACCTCGGTCATTTTCGTTCCGCCGCCCTTCGCCGCCGACGCCATCCTGGAAGCGGCCGATGCGGGCATCGGACTGGTGGTCTGCATCACCGAAGGCATCCCCACGGCCGACATGGTCAAGGTGAAGGAGTACCTCAAAGGGCGCGCCACCCGTCTCATCGGACCCAACTGTCCGGGCATCATCACGCCGGGCGAAGCCAAGGTGGGGATCATGCCGGGCTTCATCCACGAAAAGGGCGTGGTGGGAATCGTTTCCCGTTCCGGTACCCTGACCTACGAAGCCGTGGACCAGATCACCAAAGCCGGCCTGGGCCAGTCCACCTGCATAGGAATCGGCGGAGATCCCATCATCGGGACCACCACCCTGGATGCCATCCAATTGCTCATGGCCGACCCCCAGACCAAAGGAATCATCATGATCGGCGAGATCGGCGGGAGCATGGAAGCCGACGCGGCATACTGGATCAAGGAGAACGGCACCAAGCCCGTGGTGGGGTTCATTGCCGGGCAGACCGCCCCCAAGGGCCGCCGCATGGGACATGCCGGAGCCATCATCGGCGGGAAAGCCGACACGGCGGAAGCCAAAATGAAAATCATGGAAGAATGCGGCATCAGCGTGGTGGTTTCTCCGGCCGAGATCGGCAAACGGATGGCGTCCCTGCTGCAGAAAAATTGAATTGACGCATTTTTGTTTTCTTTGCACACAAAACTGAAACGATACTCATGGATTTACTGAAAGGAAAAGTCGCGCTGGTTACCGGTGCGGCACGTGGCATTGGTCGCGAAATTGCGATCCGTCTTGCAGAAGAAGGCGCCGATGTGGCCTTCACCGATCTCTCCCGGGACGAAAACGTGGAAAGCCTGGAAAAAGAACTGGCCGCCCTGGGCGTCCGGGGAAAAGGGTATGCCTCCGATGCCAGCAGCTATGACGAGGCTCACAAAACCGCCGATGCGGTGGCAGCCGATTTCGGAAAAATCGACATCCTGGTCAACAACGCGGGCATCACCCGCGACACCCTGCTCATGCGGATGGACGAAGACATGTGGGATCTGGTGATCCGGGTGAACCTGAAATCGGTGTTCAATTTCACCAAGGCGGTGCAGAAATACATGCTCAAGGCCCGCACCGGGTCCATCATCAACATGAGCTCGGTGGTGGGAGTGAACGGAAACGCCGGCCAGGCCAACTATTCTGCTTCCAAAGCAGGCATCCTGGGATTCACGAAATCCATCGCCAAGGAGCTGGGTTCGCGCAACGTGCGCTGCAACGCCATCGCCCCGGGCTTCATCATCACCGAAATGACGGGCAAATTGCCGGAAAACGTGAAGGAAGAGTGGATCAAGTCCATTCCCTTGAAACGGGGCGGATTGCCGGCCGATGTGGCCAACGTCACGCTTTTCCTGGCGTCCGATCTTTCGTCGTACATGACCGGGCAGACGCTGCAGGTGTGCGGGGGGATGAGTGTGTAAGGGAGTTTGTAAAGATTATAAAGTTTATAAAGGCTCAGTTTATAAAGTTTGTAAAGTGAAAAGGGTCTTGGGGTGTGCGGTCATTCTGGCATTGTTGGGGTCCTGCGCGCCGGGCTATGTGTTGGTCGGATTCCAGGTTCTGGAACCGGGCAACGTGACCCTGGATCCCGGTGCGGGACCGGCCGTGATCATCAACCGGGCGCCCATCACCTTTGACGTGATGGCCGAGGAGAACCGGACCGGGCTGACCGAGGAACACCTGGTCATCATCGACACGGTGATCTCCAACAGCCTGATCCGGGGCGTGCAGGACGTGTTGCGAAAGTCGCCGGCCTCTCAGTTCCATTATCCGATCTTTGACAGTGAACGACGTTTCGATACCCTGGGTCTCAATGACCTGGTTCTGACGAAGCGGGAAGTGGAGGAAATCTGCACCCAACATGCCGGGAACGTGCTCATCAGCCTGGAAAAATACACCCTCGAAGTGGAGACGTACGAGGACATGTACCCCGATGAACCCGGCACCTTGCGAACCCACTATTTTCAGCTGTCCGGCGAGGTCACCTGGCGGGTGTATCTGCCGGGCCACCCCCGGCCCTATGATGCCTATGTGATGTCCGACACCATGTATTTTTCCAATGTTGTGGACGGTCGGTTGATTTCGGAACGGCTGTCGCCCATCGACATGATCCGCTTGTTTTACAAGAGCTGTGGAGAAAAGTACGCGAGACGCCTGGTGCCCGTGTGGTCGGAAACCCTTCGGCCCGTGTTCAGCGACGGCGACAAATCCCTGCGCCAGGCGGCACGGTATACGAACCGGGGCGATTGGGAACAGGCGCGGTTTCTCTGGGAAGGTCTGTGTCTGGACGACGATCCCAAAACATCGTCGAGGGCCTATCACAACCTGGCGGTGTATTACGAACTGGAAGACAGTCTCGATACGGCACTTATCTTTGCCCGGAAAGCCATGGCCCTGGATACCATGGAAGCATTCCGCACCTATGGAGAAGAATTGGAGACCCGGGTACTGAACCGGAAGGAGATTCTGGAACAATTGTACTGATGGAACCGAAATCCCTGTTTTATCTGATGGTCGGTTTCCTGGTGTTTTCCTACATCCTGGAACGTGTTCTGGAGGCCCTGAATCTGCGGTACAGCAGGATGGAATTGCCGGAGGAACTCCGGGATGTGTTCGATCCGGAGGCCTACAGGAAAAGCCAGTCCTACAAACGGGAAAATACCCGCTTTTCCCTTGTTTCCAGTTCCTTCAGCCTTGTACTGATTTTGGGAATGTTTTTCCTGAAGGGTTTTGCCTGGCTCGACGGTCTCGTGGCCGGGTGGACGGGAAATCCCATTCTCCATGTGCTCCTTTTCTTCGGGGTGCTGGCCTTTGCCAGTGACCTGCTGGGGACTCCCTTCGAAGGGTACCAGACCTTTGTCATCGAGGAGAAATACGGATTCAACCGCACAACGCCCCGGACCTTCTTTCTGGACAAGGCCAAGGGTTGGCTGATCGGTGCAGTCCTGGGGGGTGGGTTGCTGGCCCTGATCACCTGGATCTATTTCCTGACCGGCCCGGCCTTCTGGTGGATCGCCCTGGGGGTCATGATTCTGTTTTACCTGTTCATCAACCTGTTCTATTCCAATCTGATCGTCCCTCTGTTCAACAAACAGACCCCCCTGGAGAAGGGGAGCCTGCGGGATCGGATCGAAGCCTATGCCTCCAAGGTGTCCTTCGCTCTGAGAAATGTGTATGTCATGGATGGTTCCAAACGAAGTACCAAGGCAAATGCCTACTTTACCGGATTGGGACCAAAAAAGAGGGTGGTGTTGTTCGATACGCTGATCGGTGAGCTTTCGGAGGACGAGATCGTTTCCGTCCTTGCCCATGAAATCGGACATTACAAACGGAAGCACAGCCTCAAGGGCATGGGAACGGGCATTCTTCAGACCGCCCTGACCCTGTATCTGTTCTCTCTGAGCGTGGCTCTTCCCGAGGTTTCCATGGCCCTGGGCGGTTCCGGGGCATCGTTTCACCTGGGACTCATTGCCTTTGCCGTCCTGTTTGCCCCTGTCTCGACGCTTCTGGGACTCGGGGGGAATGTACTTTCGCGGCGACGCATATCAGGCCGATATGCCCGGGAAAGCGCTTCCGGCGAAGCCATGGTTTCAGCGCTCAAGAAACTGTCGCGTAGCACTTTGAGCAACCTGACGCCCCACCCGGCCTATGTGTTCGTGCATTATTCCCATCCCCGTTGCTACGGCGCATCCAGGCCCTGAAGGGCTGACAGCCCCGGCTTCCCTTCCTTTTTTGTCCCGCCCCTTGCGCGCCCGGGCCGGAATTGGCGTACCTTTTTGCTTCAAACCAACCTTTCTACCAACCAACCTCACAACTTCAAGCGCATGAACACATTTGAATCCATCAACCGACGCAGCTTTGTAAAGCGAAGCGTGGCGGGTGCCGCCGCCCTGGGTCTCACAAATCCGGCCCTGGATCTTCTGGCTTCCTCCGGTTCCCGGATGGCTGCCAACAAGGTCGGCCTCTATTCCATCACCTTCTTGGGTGTCTGGTACCGGGGCCAGGCATTGACCCTGGACGACATGCTCGTAAAGGCAAAGGATCTGGGATTCGACGGTATTGAAATCGACGGGAAACGTCCCCACGGGAATCCGCTCGACATGCCCACGGATTGCTGCAAGGAACTGAAAAGCAAAGCTTCTGACCTTGGACTGGACATTTATGCCGTGTCCGCCAACAACGATTTCAGCTCGCCCGTTCCCGAATACAGGGAATGCCAGATCGTCTATCTGCGCGAACTCATGCGGATGACCTCCGATCTTGGGGTGACGCCCCTTCGGGTCTTCCTCGGATGGCCAGGGGTCACTCTCCATCCCAACGGCGGACGTTACGACCTTGCCCGGGACAGCTGGGAATACGCCCATGCCAAGTTTGAGAAGGAGCAGATTTGGGACTGGTGCCGGCAGGGTCTGATCGAATCGGCGAAATATGCGGGCGATTTCGGGGTGACCCTGGCACTGCAGAACCACAAACCGGTGATTTTCGACTGGCACGACATGATGAAAATGATCCGGGAGGTGGATTCACCCCACCTGAAAGCCTGCCTGGATGCGCCCATTCTGGAGGACAAGAGTCCGGCCAACGTGCGGGAAGCGGCGCTTGCTGTGGGCGAGCTTCAAATGCTCACACATTTCGGCGGTGAATTTGCCCTGGACAGAGACGGAAAGGTCATCGACGTTCAGGACCACAGCGACCACGGTGACAAGGCCCACGAGCAAAACGCGGCCCTGTATCTCCCGGGTTTCGTGAAAATGATGAAGGAAATCGGCTACCAGGGATACTACAGCTACGAACTGTGCCACCCTCTGCCCAAGGTGAATGACAAAACCGTGGGCATCGATTTCGTGGAAAATTCGGCCCGGAATGCCTGCAAGCTCATGAAGGACCTGATCCGGGAGGCATGAAAAAAGGCTGCCCTTTTGAGGCAACCTCCTTTTTCGAGCGGGAAACGGGGATCGAACCCGCGACCCTCAGCTTGGGAAGCTGATGCTCTACCACTGAGCTACTCCCGCGACAGGCACAAATTTACATTTTATTTGATTATTTTTGTGCGCTCCGGAAAAAAAGTGACCAACCTGTGCGCAGCGCCCTCATTACCATCGGAGATGAGATTCTCATCGGACAAGTGACCGACACCAATTCGGTGTGGATCGCCACCCAATTGAATGAACTGGGCATCCAGGTGGGGGAGATGGTGAGCATTTCCGACGATCCGGGTCAGATTTCCTCCACCCTGGACCGGTATGTGGGTGGGTACGACTTGCTGATCATGACGGGCGGACTCGGTCCCACGCGGGACGACCTGACCAAGCAGACCCTGGCTGACTATTTTAAAAGCCCCATGGTGATGCAGGAAGAAGTGCGGGCGCGCATCGAGAAATATTTCCGGGACCGGGGCCGGACCCTCATTGAATCCAACCTGCTTCAGGCCCAGGTGCCGGAAGCCTGCCAGGTCCTGATGAACGACCATGGCACCGCCCCCGGGATGTGGTTTGAGAAAAAGGGCCCATCCTGGTGTCTCTGCCCGGTGTTCCCTACGAAATGAAGGGACTCATGGAAGACCGGGTGCTGCCCATCCTGAGGTCGCTCGTGAAGGTACCCGGGTGGTGCACCGGACCATCATGACCCAGGGCGTGCCCGAATCCTATCTGGCGGCCATGATCCGGGATTGGGAGGAAGCCCTCCCCGAATGCGTGAAGCTCGCCTATCTGCCCCGCCCCGGCATCGTTCGTCTTCGGCTGTCGGTCTACGGGGAATGCGCGGAAGATGCCAAGAATATACTTCAGGTAAACATAGATAAATTACTGAAAATCATTTCAGAACATGTGTTTGGGTACGACGACGTTTCCCTGGAGGAGTCCCTCGGCTCGCTGCTCCGTGAAAAAGGCCTCCATGTGGCCACGGCGGAAAGCTGCACGGGGGGGAACGTGGCCCGGCTGATTGCCTCCGTGCCGGGAGCGTCGGATTATTTTTCCGGATCGGTGGTGGCATACAGGAACGAGATGAAGACAGCCGCCCTTCGGGTCGATCCGGTGATCCTGGAGAAAGAGGGTGCCGTGAGCAGGGCCGTGGTCGAACAGATGGCCGCCGGAATCCGCGCGTTGACGGGGGCGGAAACTGCCATTGCGATCTCCGGCATCGCGGGTCCCTCCGGGGGAACCCCGGAGAAGCCCGTGGGAACGGTCTGGATCGCCGTGTCGCACCTGCAGAATATTCACGCTGTCCGACTCAATTTCGGAGGAAACAGGGAGCGCATCATCGAACAGGCGACCCATGCGGCACTCCAGCTTTTGCGTCGGCTGATTTTGGGAAATTTGTAGAGACAGACGGCCTGTCCATCTTTTTTGTTGTAAATGTTTGATTAATTCACAAATAATAGCGTACTTTGCGCCTCGTTAGAAGAATTGACCAGAAAACATCGCGAATCATGTCTAAAATTTGTCAGATAACAGGAAAGAAAATGATGGTGGGCAACAACGTATCCCACTCCAAGAGAAGGACGAAGCGGACATTCCAACCCAACCTTTTCGACAAGAAATTCTATCTGGCCGAAGAAGATCGTTACATCACCCTCCGGGTTTCCGCCCAGGGGATGCGTACCATCAACAAGAACGGTTTGAAGCCGACTCTGGAAACGGCCGTCAAGAAAGGTTTTCTGAAATCTTATTAATTGATTTTTAGCAATGGCAAAGAAAGGTAAAGGAAACAGGGTCCAGGTCATCCTGGAATGCACCGAGCACAAAAACAGCGGAATGCCCGGAACCTCCCGATACATCACCACCAAGAACCGGAAGAACACCCCCGACCGGATGGAAATGAAGAAATACAATCCCATCCTGAAGAAAGTGACCGTTCATCGTGAAATCAAATAAGATCTAAGATATGGCCAAGAAAGTTGTTGCAAGTTTGCAAACCGGTGAAGGCCGGACCTTCACCAAGTGCATCAAAATGGTGCGCTCCCCCAAGACCGGGGCCTATGTGTTCGAGGAAGAGGTTGTACACAATGACCACGTGGACGATTTTTTCACAAAATAGGACAAACCGAACAAGATGAAATCAAAGCTTTCTTGAAAAAGGGAGCTTTTTTTATTCCCGAAAACCATGGGCATATTTTCATCCGATAAGAAGAAGAGCCTGGACAAGGGCCTGGAGAAAACCAAGGAAAGTGTGTTCAAAAAACTTTCCAGGGCGGTTGTTGGAAAAGCCCGGGTCGATGAGGAAGTCCTCGACAACCTGGAAGAGGTCCTGATCAGCTCCGACGTGGGCGTGGAAACCACCCTGCGGATCATCGACCGGATCGAGCAGCGGGTCAACCGGGACAAATACCTGAACGCTGGCGAATTGAACGCGATTCTGAAGGAAGAGATTGCGGGATTGCTGGAAGAAAGCAACGCGGGTCTTGTGGCTGGTTTTGATGCAGATTTACCCCACCGGCCCTATGTGATCATGGTCGTGGGCGTCAACGGTGTGGGCAAAACCACCACCATCGGAAAAATGGCCCACCAGTTCAAAGCAGCAGGCAAGAAAGTGGTCCTTGGTGCGGCCGATACCTTCCGGGCTGCCGCCGTCGACCAGCTGTCCATCTGGGCCGGGCGGGTGGGGGTGGACATCGTCAAACAGGAAATGGGATCCGATCCGGCTTCCGTGGCCTACGATACGCTCTCCAGTGCGATTGCCAACCAGAAAGATGTGGTCATCATTGATACGGCCGGACGCCTGCACAACAAAGTGAATCTCATGAACGAGCTCTCCAAGATCCGACGGGTCATGCAAAAGCTGATCCCGGATGCGCCCCATGAAATTCTCCTGGTCCTGGACGGTTCCACCGGCCAGAACGCCTTCGAGCAGGCGCGGCAATTCACCAAAGCCACGGAGGTGAACTCCCTGGCCCTGACGAAACTTGACGGAACGGCCAAAGGCGGGGTGGTTCTGGGAATCTCCGATCAGTTTCAGATTCCGGTGAAATACATCGGGATCGGGGAAAAGATGGAAGACCTGCAGGTCTTCAACCGCCACGAATTCGTCGATAGTCTTTTCAGCTCGTGAGCTCCGTCAATCTGATCACCCTGGGGTGTTCCAAGAATCTCGTCGATTCGGAACATTTGCTGGCCCGCTTCCGGGCCTCGGGCTTCGAAGTCATGCACAACGATTTCGAAAACAAGGCCGACATCGTCATTCTCAACACCTGTGGATTCATCCTCGATGCCAAGGAGGAGTCGGTGGACACCATCCTGGCTTACCTGGAGGAGAAAAAACGGGGGAACCTGAAGAAACTCTATGTCATGGGCTGCCTGTCGGAGCGGTACCGCGACGAACTGGAGCTGGAGCTTCCCGGCGTGGACGGGTATTTCGGGGTTTGGGATTTCCCGGCCATCCTCGATGCCGTGGGATCTCCCCGGCAGGAACAGAAAAAGACCGCCCGGTTCCTGTCGACGCCACCTCACTATGCTTACCTGAAAATTTCGGAAGGTTGCAACCGGACCTGCTCTTTTTGTGCGATCCCGGGCATCCGGGGCCGGCAGCAAAGCATTCCGGTGGAAACGCTGATGGAAGAAGCACGGAACCTCGTGAGGGGCGGAGTGAAGGAACTTATCCTCATCGCCCAGGACCTGAGCAGCTACGGAACGGACCTGAACCGGAAGAAGCTGCTTCCCCAGTTGTTGAAAGAACTTGTGTCGTTGGAAGGACTGGAGTGGATCCGGTTGCAGTATGCTTACCCCACCGGCTTCCCGGAAGAAGTGATCGACCTGATGGCTTCGGAAAAGAAAATTTGCCGGTACCTGGACATTCCCATCCAGCACATCCACGACGACATCCTGTCGGCCATGGGGCGCGGCCATACCCGTGCAAAGCTGGAAGAGCTCCTTCGGAAATTCAGGGAAAAAGTCCCCGGCGTGCATTTGCGGACCACGGTGCTGACCGGATTTCCGGGAGAAACCCGGGAGCATTTTGATGCATTGACCGAATTCATTTCCGAATTCCGATTCGACCGGCTGGGGGTGTTTGCCTATTCCCATGAAGAGAACACGCCGGCCTACAGGCAATTCCGGGAAAGTTTGACCGATCGGGAGAAGCAGGAGAGGGCGGCCCGTATCATGGAAATCCAGCAGGACATCGCTTTTCAGCTGAACCAGGAGAAAGTCGGGCAATCGATGAAGGTCCTCATCGACCGGATGGAAGGGGACTATTACGTGGGGCGCACGGAATTCGATTCTCCGGACGTGGACAACGAAGTGCTCCTATCCCGGTCCGAAGAACTGGAAGTGGGTACGTTTTATGACGTTTTCATCGAGAGTGCAGAAGAATTCGATCTGTACGGCCGTCTCGTCCGTTGATCTTTCGGGCTATTCCTTCGATCCTTCCGGCAATTCTTTCGATCCTTCCGGCAATTCCTTGGATCCTTCGGGCAAACCTTTCTCGCCTTCGGGCAGGGCAGGGGCTTTCTCGATGTTCACCAGAATTTCTTCCTTCTCCTTGTCGAACCCGACGATCAGGCTGTCGCCTTCCACAAGGGAGGACCGGATGATGGTCTCCGCCATGGGATCTTCCAGGTATTTTTGGATGGCCCGCTTCAATGGACGGGCACCAAACTGGATGTCGTAGCCTTTGTCCAACACGAAATCCTTGGCGTCTTCCGACAGACGGATGTCGAAACCGAGGGCTTTCACCCGGCCGTACAAACCTTTGAGCTCGATGTCGATGATTTTGTGAATGTCGTCCCGCGACAGGGTGTTGAACAACACCACATCGTCGATCCGGTTCAGGAATTCCGGGGCGAACGCCCGCTTCAGGGCTTTCTGAATTACGCTCTTGGCATGTTCGTTTGCGGCATCCTGACGGGCTTTGGTCGCAAATCCGACGCCCTGGCCGAAATCTTTCAGCTCCCGGGTGCCGATGTTGGAGGTCATGATGACGATGGTGTTGCGGAAATCCACCCGTCGTCCCAGGCTGTCGGTCAACTGCCCCTCGTCCAACACCTGAAGCAGGATGTTGAACACATCGGGGTGGGCTTTTTCAATTTCATCAAGCAGGACGACCGCATAGGGCTTCCTGCGGACTTTTTCGGTGAGCTGGCCGCCTTCTTCATAGCCGACATATCCCGGAGGAGCCCCCACCAGACGCGATACGGAGAATTTCTCCATGTATTCGCTCATGTCGATGCGGATCAGATTGTCCACCGACTCAAAGAGGTATTGGGCGAGGACTTTCGCCATCTGGGTTTTCCCAACGCCGGTGGGACCGAGGAAAACAAAGGTCCCGATGGGCTTGTTTGGATCTTTCAGTCCGGCCCGGTTCCGCTGGATGGATTTCACCACCTTGTGGATGGCCTCGTCCTGTCCGATTACGCTGCCCCGCAGCTCATCGGCCATCTTCAGCAGACGGGTGCCTTCGGCCTGGGCAATCCGTTGGACGGGTACGCCGGTCATCATGGCAACCACCTCGGCCACCTTTTCTTCGTCCACGGTCTCCCGGTTCATGGACAATTCCTTTTCCCACCGTTTCTTCTCGGTGTCCAGCTTGTCGAGAAGCTCTTTTTCCTTGTCCCGGAAGCTGGCAGCCTTTTCGAAGTTCTGGTTTTTGACGGCCTGAATCTTGTCCTGTTTGGTCTTCTCGATTTCCTTTTCCAGGTTGACGATCCGGTCCGGAACGACGATGTTGGAAATGTGCACCCGCGATCCGGCCTCGTCCAGGGCGTCGATGGCCTTGTCGGGCAGGTGCCGGTCGCTGATGTAGCGCTGGGTGAGTTTCACGCAGGCGACGATGGCGTCCTCCGTGTAGATCACGTTGTGGTGTTCTTCGTACCGTTCCTTGATGTTCCGCAGGATGTCCATGGTTTCGTCCGGGGAGGTGGGATCGACCATCACCTTCTGAAAGCGACGCTCCAGACCCCAGCTCCTTTTCGATGTGTTGCCGGTATTCGTCCAGGGTGGTGGCGCCGTGCACTGGATTTCTCCCCGGGCAAGGGCGGGCTTGAGCATGTTGGCCGCATCCAGGGAACCGGTGGCTCCGCCGGCACCCACGATGGTGTGGATCTCATCGATGAAGAGGATGATTGCCGGATTTTTCGCAATTCGTTGAGAATGGCCTTCTGTTCTTCGAATTGCCCCCGTATTTGGTTCCTGCCACGATGGAGGCCAGGTCCAGGGTGACCACCCGCTTGTCGAAAAGCACCCGGCTCACTTTCCGCTGGATGATCCGCAGGGCCAGTCCTTCGGCTATGGCCGACTTGCCCACGCCGGGCTCGCCGATGAGAATGGGGTTGTTTTTTTTCCGCCGGCTGAGAATCTGGGCCAGTCGTTCGATTTCGGTTTCCCTGCCGACAATGGGATCCAGCCGGTCCTCCTCCGCAGCCTTTGTGAGATCGATCCCGAAGTTGTCAAGGACAGGCGTATCGGAATTGCTTTTGGCCCCGGGATTGGAGGAACTTTTTCCACTGCTTCCACCGGGGTTTCCGCCGCCGCTGAAGGGGTTTTTGCCCTCGTCATCCTCATCCCCGGGAAAATCGGCCTGGTTTTCTGGCTGGGAATCGGAGATTTCCTGCTTCACCTTGTTGTAGGTGATGCCGTTCTCCACCAGGTAGCGGGTAGCATAGTTGTTTTCATCCTTCAGGATGGCCAGCAACAGGTGGTTGGTATCGATGGTCTTTTCTTTCATGGACCGGGCTTCCAGGTGTGTGAGCTTCAGGATTCGTTCTGCGCTTTTGAGCAGGGGCAGGCTTTCCGGGTCCGTGACCTTGGAGGGCGTGTCGTTCCGGATGCTTTTTTCAATGGCCATGCGGAGGTCGTACAGTTCCACCCCGAGAACGACGAGAACATCGATGGCCAGTCCTTCTCCGTCCCTCAAAATGCCAAGAAACAGATGCTCGATGCTGATGTGCGAATTGCCCAGCGAACCGCTTCTTCCTTGCTATATCCCAGTACGTCTTTGATTCTCTGCGAAAATTGTGCATCCATGCGTTTTGATTCCTTCCAAATGGTGTATCGACAAAGTAACTAATAAGGCTTGAAATTATCAATAGAACATCCCAGGATTATAAACAGTTCAATGTTGATAAAGGCCCTGTTTCCCGAGGTTTTTCGGACCGGAATTGCTATTTTCGTATGTTGTTGAAATTGGCAGATTTGACTTAGATAATATATTGAAAATTAATCGGTTACAACCAGATGAGTGAAGGCGAAAAAATACTGCGAATAAACATAGAAGAGGAAATGAAATCGGCCTACATCGATTATTCGATGTCGGTCATCGTTTCCAGGGCCCTCCCGGATGTCCGGGACGGACTGAAACCCGTTCACCGCAGGGTGTTGTTCGGCATGTCGGAATTGGGGGTTATGTCCAACAGGCCATATAAAAAGTCGGCGAGGATCGTCGGGGAAGTGCTGGGTAAGTACCATCCTCATGGCGATTCCTCCGTCTATGATACCATGGTGCGCATGGCCCAGGAGTGGTCGCTTCGTTACCCCCTGGTTCAGGGACAGGGTAACTTCGGATCCATCGACGGGGACAGCCCGGCAGCCATGAGGTACACCGAAGCCCGGCTTCAGCGGATTGCGGAAGACACCATGTCCGACATGGACAAGAACACGGTGGACTTCCAGCTCAATTTTGACGACACCCTGGAGGAGCCCACGGTGCTGCCCACCCGGATTCCGACCCTGCTGGTCAACGGCACTTCCGGAATCGCCGTGGGGATGGCCACCAACATGGCTCCCCACAACCTGAAGGACTCGGTGAACGCCATCGTGGCCTACATCGACAACAACGACATCGAGATTTCCGAGCTCACCGACATCATCAAGGCTCCGGATTTCCCCACCGGCGGCATCATTTACGGGTACAACGGCGTGAGGGAAGCTTACGAGACCGGGCGTGGCCGGATCGTGGTCCGGGCCAAGTCGGAAATCGAAATCACCGAATCGGGCCGGGAAAAAATCATCGTCACGGAAATCCCCTACATGGTCAACAAGGCGGAACTGATCCGAAAAACCGCCGACCTGATCAACGAAAAGAAGATCGAGGGAATTTCCTACATCAACGATGAATCGGACCGCCAGGGCATGCGCATCGTCATCATCCTGAAAAAGGATGCCAGCGCTCACGTTGTTCTGAACAACCTGCTCAAGTACACCCAGCTTCAGACCTCCTTCAATGTGAACAACATCGCTCTGGTCAACGGGCGGCCCCGCACATTGAACCTGAAGCAGATCATCACCCATTTCGTGAATCACCGGCACGAGGTGGTGATCCGCAGGACCCGGTACGAACTGGATCAGGCCGAAAAAAGGGCGCACATCCTGGAAGGACTGCTCAAGGCCCTGGACCACATCGATGAGGTGATCGCCCTGATTCGGGCCTCCAGAACGCCCGAGGAGGCACGGGACGGACTCATGGAGACCTTCGGCTTTTCGGAGCTTCAGGCCAAGGCCATTCTGGAAATGCGCCTCCAGCGCCTGGTCGGACTGGAACGGGAGAAACTGAAAGCCGAATACGACGAGCTGATGAAGATGATCGAATACTACAAGCAAGTGCTTGCCGACGAAGGGCTGCGCATGCAGATCATCAAGGATGAGCTTCTGGAGGTCAGGGAAAAATACGGGGACGAACGGCGCACCGAAATCGTGCCGGACGAAGGAGAATTCGACCCGGAAGATTTTTATGCCGACGAGGACATGGTCATCACCATTTCCAAGCTGGGATACATCAAACGAACCCCGCTGGCGGAATTCCGGACCCAGAACCGGGGCGGAGTGGGCGCCAAAGGGAGCACAACGAGGGACGAGGATTTCATGGTGAACATGTTTGTTGCCTCCATGCACAACACGATCTTGTTCTTTACCGACAATGGGAAATGCTTCTGGCTCAAAGTGTATCAGATTCCCGAGGGGACCAAGGCAAGCAAGGGCCGGGCCATTCAGAACCTGATCAACATCGAGAAGGAGGACACGGTGAAGACCTTTGTCAACGTGAAGAGTCTGAAGGATGAGGAATACATCAACAACAACTACCTCATCCTGGCCACCAAGAAGGGCGTGATCAAGAAGACGCGGCTGGAAGCCTATTCCCGGCCCCGTCAGAACGGAATCAACGCCATCATCGTCCGGGAAGGAGACATGCTCCTGGATGCCCGTCTCACCGACGGAGACATGGAACTGATGCTCGCCGTTCGTTCGGGCAAGGCCATCCGGTTCCATGAGGAGACGGTGCGGGCGGTCGGAAGGACGGCCTCCGGCGTCAAGGGGGTCACCCTGGGAAGCGCCAAGGACGAGGTGGTGGGAATCGTCACCTCCAAGCCAGGTGAACGGGATGTTCTGGTGATTTCGGAGCACGGATTCGGAAAACGAAGCCTGATGGACGGACTACCGGTTCACCAACCGGGGCGGAAAAGGGGTGAAGACCATCAACATCACGGACAAAACCGGTGAATTGATTGCCATCAAAGCGGTGACCGACGAGGACGACCTGATGATCATCACGGAGAATGGAATCGCCATTCGATTGGCGGTTCGCGGAATTCGGGTGATGGGTCGCAACACACAGGGTGTCAGGCTTATCAATCTTAGAGAAGGCGATCAGATTGCCGCAGCCACCCAGGTGCCCTCCCAGGAAGAAGAAGGGGAGGATCCCGGTTCCGATACACCTGCCGGTTCCCCGGACGAACAGACGGAGTCGAGCGAAAGTTAGCTCTTCTGGCATCTTATTTGAAGGTTATTACGAAAGTTGTTATTTTTGAAACAATCTAATTTTACGATAGCATGAGAAAATTACTGACACTGGTGTTGATTGTCGCAGCGGCCATCCACATCCAGGCACAAGAGGGAACCGCCGTGGTTCTTCTGAACTACGAGACCCTCAAGAAGAAAGTGGAAAAGAGTGATGCGGATATCCAGAACCCCAAGAAGAATGTGAAGGCTGCCACCTGGGTGAAGAGGGGGGAATTGTTCCAGGACGTGTTCAACATGGGTCTGGAGCAAGCTTCCGAAGGCATGGATGCCACCACCCTGAAGCTCTTTTACAAGGAACCCAAGGGAATCGAGACCCAAACATCGGAAGATGGTGAGCAGATTGAGATCTACAAGTACGATCACATGAGCTACACCTTTGTGAACGGAGTCCTTCAGAGTTGGGAGAAACTGGATCCCTTCCATCCCGCACCCCTGGAAGAAGCCATCGCCTCCTACAAAAAGGCGCTGGAAGTGGAGCCCGGGAAAATGGACAGCAAGGTGAAGGAAAACCTGACCGAATTGAAGGCTCAGTTGAAAAGACAGGGTGTAAATAATTATTACTCTGAAGATTATGACGGAGCTTTGAAAGATTTTGAGAATGTCCTGGATGTGAACAAACTGGACATTTTCGAAGGGGAGATGGATACCGTGATGGTCCAGTATGCCGGCATCATCGCCCGCGAAATAGCCGGGAAAACCGACAACAAAGACCTGTTCCGGAAGTCGATCGGGTACTACGAACAGCTGGCTCAAGCAGGATTCGGTGGCCCCAACACCTTTCTGCAGATCAACATGGACTACAAGTCCCTCGGTGACACCGTGAAAGCTCTGGAAACCCTGATGGAGGCCTACAAGCAGTATCCCGACACCGTGAATGTGATCGCCAACATCGCAGATACCTATGTCACCATGAAAAAGGTGGACGAAGGCATCGAATTCATGGAAAAGGCCATTGCCGGAAATCCCGACATCGCCGAGGTTTATTACTGGAACGGCCGGTTGCTGATCAACAAGGACGAAGTCGAATATGTCGACAAAGCAATCGAATCCTACAAGAAGGCAGGAGAGATGAAACCCGAGCTTTATTACGTCTGGTATGATCTGGGGTACATATACTACCTCCAGGGCGCGGATTTCTACGACCGGGCCAACACCGAGGAGCATGAAGCCACCCGGGACAAGCTTCTGGAACTTGGAAAAGAAAAATACAACGAAGCCATTCCAACGCTGGAAAAAGCCTACGATCTGAACGACCAGAATTCGGATGTCAAATACGAGACCCTGGATCTGCTTCAGAGGATTTATTACAAGGAGCAAATGATGGATGACTACAACCGCGTAAAAGACTTGAAAGCGGGCATGTAGAGTTTTTATCACTCACACAGACAAGGGGAGACAGGTTCACTGTTTCCCCTTGTTGTTTTCATTATGTACTTAACATAATATTAATTATAGGACAATTGGATTTGTGGAACCGGGTGAAGATGCGTTCGTCCCTAAATCCGGCATTCGTCCCTATGTGGTTGGTACTTTCATACGCCGGATGTACATTCGGCCAACCTAAAACCAACAACATGAACCAACTCCGATCGTTTGTCCGAATCCTTTTTCTTTTCTTTCTCTGTATTTCACTGACCGCTGGCCTGAATGCTCAGGCAACCGCCGGGTTTTCTGCCGGTGCCGGTGTTGGCTACCTGAAACACAATTTCACCCAGGGCGGCGTGGAAACGCCGCTTCATTTTGTCGCTCCGGCTCCCTACATCGCTGCCGAACTTCTCTGGGGAAACATGTACCTCGATCTGTCCCTGGGGCTCCTGTTGGCACCGTCCGAAGTAGATTTCGGATCCGACCCGACCGACCTGACCGGCTATGTGAGTCGACTCGGCTTTGATTTCAACGCCATCGGTATCGGCTACCTGCATCCGGTGAATGAAAAACTGGGAGCCGGCGGCGCCCTGGGATTCCATGTTTCTTCAGTCACATTCACACCCGAGGATACCGAGGACGTCTCCATTTTTCGCATCGGCGGGAACTATGGAGCCATCGGACTCGATCTGGTGCCCCGGTTCCGGTATGCGGTCAGCAATTCGGTCCGGATCACGGTGAGTCTTCCCCTTGGGATCGATTTTGCCCCCATGAGCGATGATGTGGTGGTTGGCGGGGTAACCGTCGGCGAATCCCCGGCCATCATCCAGCCGGCTACCCTGGTTCCGGAGTTCAGCGGATGGACGGCGGGATTGTACCTTACGGCAGGATACTTCTTTCAGCTGAAGAATTGACGGGCAATTCCACCCGAACCCGGGTGCCGCGGCCGATTTCAGAGTCAAAGGTCAGTTCGCCCCCGTGTTCCCGGATGATGGTGTAGGTAATGGAAAGCCCCAATCCGGTTCCCTGTCCGGGCGGTTTGGTCGTGAAGAATGGATCGGTGATCCGTTTCAGGTCCTTGGGGCTGATCCCGGAGCCGAAATCTTCCACCTCCACCCAATGGAACGTGGTTTGGGAACCCGTACGCAGGACCACTTTCCCATTTTCCTTGCTGGCATACAGGGCATTCTGAAGGATGTTCATGAAGGCCTGGTGCAGTTTCCCGATGTTGCCCTCGGTGTGCAGTTTGCCTTCCCGGTACTGGGTGTCGATGCGGATGTTTTCAAAAGTCGACGCAGGCCGTAACATGATCAAACAATTGTCCAGAATGGCATGGATCTCACAGGGTTCCATGTACTCCCCGCTGTCCCGGCTCATCTGGTTCAGGCTTTTTACGATCTCGGCTGTCCGGTCGACCCCGGTTTTGATCCCTTTGAGACACAGCGAGATCAGCTCGGGCTCCAGGGACGGATTTCTGCCGAAATACTCCTCCAGTCCCATGTAGGCTCCCAGAATGTAGTTCAGGGGGTTGTTGATCTCGTGGGCCACCCCGGATGTCAGGGTACCCAGGCTGGCCATTTTTTCCGATTGCATCAACTGAAGCTGCGTTTCCTTCAGTTCTTTCAACGCCGAGCTCAGGTCCTGGTTGCTGTCGGTCAGGGCCCGGTTGGCCTCCTCCAGTTCCTCCGTTTTCTGCCGCACCAGGATCTCCAGATCGCGCCGGTACGCTTCCAGTTCCGCTTCCTTCCGCTTGTCCTCCGTGATGTCCCGCAGGATGGCCTGGATGTAAATCCGTCCGCTCAACTCTATTTTTTTCAGAGCCACCGACACATCGAACAATGTTCCAAGGCTGTCCCGGTGCAGCCATTCAAAGCGCTGGTCCTCTCCTTTCAGGACAAGTGCGATCAGCAACTTTGCCTTTTCAGACGATCGCATTCCATCCCGCTGATGTTCCGGGCTCACATCTTCCGGCTTCTTGGTGAGCAATTCGTCCCGGCTGCATTTGAAGTAATCACAGGCCGTCCGGTTGGCATCAAAAAAACCGGAGTCGGGACGCAAAAGTGTGATGGCATCGCCGGCTTCTTCAAACAGGAGCCTGAATTTCCGCTCCGTATCGTCCATTTCCACCGCCTGCTCCCGGATCTTCTTCAGGTACGACAGGATGGAGTCTTTGAAATGATAGCTGATGTACAACAGCCCCAGCGCGGTCATCAGCAAGGTGGAAATGTCCGTCAACAGCCAGGTCGGATCAGCATGCTGACCCTGGGAGGGCAAATAGACAAAGCCGAAAAGGACATACACGCCCAGGGAAAGCAACAACACCCCAAGTGCACGTCCCGAATGCGTCAGAAAGGACAGAAAGACCGGTACGGCGATGATGAAGATTTTTGCACTGGTGTGGATTCCCCCTTCCAACAGGCTGATGACCAGGGCAAGAATCAGGATCAGCAGGATGCCGAGGATTTTGTGATCTTTGGAGAGACGTTTCCTGAGAAGGGCGAGTACATACAACAAACCGGCCGCACCCGCCTGCCAGAACCAGTAGGAATCCAGAGGAATCCCTTTCCAGAAGTGAAACAGGACAATGCCTCCGTTTGCCGCGACGGATACCATGGCAAACATCAGCAGGGTGAAATCCAAAACCTTCGCCTGCAGGATATGCAACTGTTGCGCTTCCGTTCTCATTCCTGGTTCATTCATCCGGGCCTGCACACAATTCTTCCATCGGTTCACCCGGGTTATTCCCTACCCACCTTTCATGCAGCATGTTCCATGGCTTTTGGACATTCACTTGCAGGTGTTGAAGATAAGTCATATATTTCATTAAACCCAGATTTTGCATTTCATCCCCTGCAGATTGTCCGGTTTCGCACATTCTCCGGGGCAAAACAACCACACAACCGAACCAAAACCACACAAAATGACTGATTCCCGACGCGATTTTCTGAAGAAATCCGCCTACATGGTTGGCGGAACGGGCCTGGCAGCCTCCCTCTCCCCTGCCGCTTTTGGCATGATCACCCCCAAAGCCCCCTCCGATGTGGTCAACCTCGGCCTCATCGGATGCCGCTCCATGGGGTTCGCCGTGTTGCAGAAACACCTGGAATTGCCGGATGCCCGGTGCATCGCCTTGTGCGACATCGACCAGAATGTCCTGGAACAACGGGCCAAGGACATCGAGGACAGCCACGGTAACCGGCCCGCGATGTATTCCGACTTCCGGAAGATGCTTGAAAACAAAGACATCGACGCAGTGATCGTTTCCACGCCCGATCATTGGCACTGCCTGGCCATGGTGTCTGCCTGCGAGGCAGGCAAGGATGTGTATGTGGAAAAGCCCATGGCCAATTCCATCGAAGAAATGAACGTGATGGTGAAGGCGGCCCGAAAATACAACCGGGTGGTGCAGGTGGGGCAACAGCAAAGAAGCGGCAAACTCTGGAAGGAAATCAATGCCAGGGTTCGCTCCGGTGACCTGGGAACGCTTCGCAAGGTGGAAGTCTGGGGCAACTTTGATTATGGCATCGGGGGACTTGCGGTTCCCGACGAGCCGGTTCCGGCCGGCGTGGATTACGATTTTTGGCAGGGTCCGGCTCCCGTCCGAACGACCTTCAACAAGAACCGGTTCCATGGCCTCTGGCGGATGTTCTGGGACTATGGCGGCGGACTGGTTACCGACTGGGGCGTCCACCTGCTCGACATGGCCCTGTGGGCAGGGGACGTGCAAACCGCTCCCAAAAAGGTGATGGCCTATGGCCAAAACCTGTCCTTTTCCAACCACCTGCATGAAACATTCGACACCATGTCGGCCGTATTTCCTCTGGACGACTACGTGATCACTTGGCAGCACACGGCGGGAACACAGAACGGACCCTACAACATGAACTACGGTTTGCGCTTCGTTTGCGACGATGCTTCCCTGGTGGCCGACCGCATGGGCTACAAGATCCTTCCCGAATACGACGAGGAGGCCCAGGCACCGAAAGTGGCGGAATATGTGTCGGAAAAGGGACGGGAGGACCACGACCTGCATGCGAAAAATTTCATTTCCTGCATCAAGGACCGCACCGAAACCGCCTGTCCACCCGAGGTGGGCCGCCGGGTGGCCATGTACGCCCACATGGCCAACATCGCGGCCCGCACGGGAGAGGGAATGCTGGAATGGGACGAGGCAGCCAACCGCTTCACCAATTCGGAGAAAGCCAACCAGTACGTGGTGCCCCAGTACCGGGCCCCCTGGAAATTGCCCCAACTGTAGGCCCATGAACCGACGACAGGCTCTTGCAGGACTGGGTGCCCTGAGCGGCACCCTCCTGCTACCCTTTTCGGCCCTCTCCCGCGAAAAGACGGCCGAAAAGAAATTCCGCTACTGTTTGAATACAAGCACCATTCGGGAGAATGCCAATGGAATTCTGGAATTCATTTCGGTGGCAGGTGATGCCGGTTACGACGGAATCGAGATCTGGGTCCGGGATGTTCGGGCTTTTCTGGAACAAGGAGGACGCGCGGCCACCCTTCGTCAGGCGCTGGCCGATCAGGGTTTGGTGGCGGAAAATGCCATTGGGTTTGCCCCCTGGCTTTCGGGGCCGGTTGGATTGGAGGAAATGCACCGCGACATGGACATGCTGGCGGAAGTGGGCTGCAGGCGGGTGGCCGCTCCCGCCATGGGCGGGGATCTCTCCCAACCACTGGACCTGTTCGAAATGGCCGGGTTGTACAACCAGCTTCTCGACCTGGGTCGTCGGACCGGGGTGATGCCCCAGCTGGAGTTCTGGGGCGCTTCGGACCGGTTCTGGCATCTGGGACAGGCCGCCATGGTCCTGTGCATTTCCGGAGATCCGGATGCCCGCCTGCTGCCCGATGTCTACCACCTGTTCCGGGGCGGTACGGATTTCAACGCCCTGGACATGATCAACGGCCGGTTCATCGATGTGTTCCACCTGAACGATTACCCCGATCCGGCCGAATTGCCCCGCACCGACCAAACCGATGCGGACCGGGTGTATCCGGGCGACGGTGCAGCACCCCTATCCAGGGTGTTGAACTATCTGGATACCAGTCCCGGTGAAAAAGTCCTGTCGCTGGAGCTCTTCCATCCCGCGTACTGGAAACAGGATGCACGGGACGTGGCATCCACCGGCCTCCGGAAGATGAAGGAAGCCGTGGAGAAGGCCGGATTGGCGTAACGCCAGTGTCTAAAATCCTTCGATCCGCTTTCTGGCAAGCAGGATTTTTGCATAATCCCGCCCCACCTTGTCGTCGTAGAATTCATAGGATTTCTGAGCCCATACCAGGGCCTCGGGGGTGTTTCCCAGAACCTCGTAGCTGACGGCCAGATTGAGACAGGCCCTTCCGGCGGTCTTGGCTTTGGGGTGGTTGGCAAGTTCCTCCCAGATTTCCATGGACCCTTGCCAGTTGGCGACCTCTGTCCGGCGGTACCCGGCCTTGAACTGCCGTTTGGCCGATCCACCCGTACGCTTGTACAATTGCCTTCGCACGGTGTAGTAGCTGGGCAGAAAACGGCTGATGTAGGTCCGGCCGGCAGCATACCCAGCTTCCGGCAGTGCATTGGGAGGAAGAATGCCGGCCCGGGTGTCGAATCCCATGTCCTGGTTGAACTGGAAATGATCGATGATCGTTTCCTCTTCCGGATCATACAACCGCCAGTAGCAGGCCACATTCACGTTCACATGCCCCGGTACGCCGGGACTGAGCCGGCCTGTGGACAGGACCGACGCGACTTGTTCCGTGGCGGCCGTCCGCAGGAGATCCGAATTGGAGTCGAACATTTCCAGCACCAGAAGGGCATCCGCCCCTTCCTGCTCGCAAATCGCCCGCACTTCCTCCCAGGGGATCAGTTCGGGAACCTGGCGGGTCCCGGTCCCGGTGAGATGGGCCTGTCGGGGGATCACCAATTCGGTTCCCGGAAGCTCCCGGATCTGGTCATAGACCCCTTTGATGGCTTCGTCCGAGGCCAGTTTGTCCGATCCGGCGATTTCTGCGCTGCCAATGGCCTCGGACACCCTCCGGTCCTCCGATTCTTCGTTGGTCAGTGAGCGGTTCACCGCTGCGATGCGTTCCGTGCCTTCGGGCAGATAGGCGGCCGGTTCCACCGGAAAATTCAAACTCACATAGCCGTATCGGCTGCACCCGGCGACCAGCAATCCGGTCAACAAGACAATGCTCAGGGTCCTCATGGATTTTTTTTTAGGGGATGGATGGTTTGCATGCAAAGTAGGCATTCTTGTCCAGAACGCGCATTTCTATACGGTGGAATTGCCAAAACGGTTTCGGCGGAATTCCCGGGAAAAACATGTTGTTCAACAAAACACCCCCCTTGCGTGTTGTGTGACTGAACAAAACCACGAAACAATGGCAAAAGAAATCCGGAAAGAAGATCTGCCCCAGGGGGTATTCGACCTCTACGATGCCTATGCACACGGTCGCATCGACCGCCGTACCTTCATGAACAAACTCTCTGTATACGCAGTGGGTGGATTGACAGTGGCTTCACTGTCAAGTTTTTTGCTACCCCGATATCAAGAAACGCTTCAAGTGGACTCCGGGGATGAGCGGATCGTCACGGAATACGTGACCTACGATTCTCCCAAGGGAGGAGGAACGATCAAAGCCCTGCTGTCCCGGCCAAAGGACATGGATCATCCCCTTCCCGGGATTGTGGTGGTGCATGAAAACCGGGGACTCAATCCCCACATTGAGGATGTGGGCCGACGGGCCGCCCTGGCGGGCTTTGTGTCCCTGGCGCCCGATGCCCTGACCCCGTTGGGGGGGTATCCCGGGACCGATGACGAAGGCCGGGAACTCCAATCGCAGCGGAACCGGGACGAGATGCTGGAGGATTTCATTGCCGGTTTCAATTACCTGAAAGAAAATGTGTATTGTTCCGGAAAGGTTGGTGTGGTGGGATTCTGCTTTGGCGGATGGATCTCCAACATGATGGCCGTTCGGGTGCCCGATCTGGGGGCCGCCGTTCCCTTCTACGGAGGGCAGCCGCCCCTGGAGGACGTTCCGAAGATCAAAGCCCCCCTCCTGCTTCACTATGCCGGGCTCGACACCCGGGTCAACGAAGGATGGCCTGCCTATGAGGAAGCCCTCAAAGCCAACAAGAAAAAGTACAAAGCCTTCATGTATCCCGATGTGAACCATGGGTTCCACAACGACTCCACGCCCCGGTACGACGTGGATGCCGCCCAACTCGCGTGGACCCGCACCGTGGAGTTCTTCCGGGAGAACCTGGGCTCCTGAAAATCCAGGGTATCCCAACCTGCGGATCCCGATTGATCACAGGGGATGTCTTTTTGTCACGTGTTTATTCACTTCGTGAACAATACCAGGTGACTTCTAAGACATCCCCTGTGTTATGAATGGTCTTACCCAAAGGTTGGGATACCCTCCCTACTGCGTAATCCCGGGAAACTGATCGGTCCGGAAGGGCGATGCCGGCAGCCCGGCTCCGTTGACCAGATTGCAGGCTGGGTTGGCCGACCAGGCATAGCGAACGGCCAGCGGATGGGCAATGCCGGGGGCATACACGACCACATTTTCCCCTTCAATGGCGGCGTTTGCCCAGACGAACCGATGGTCCTCCCCGCAAATGGCAAATCCGGTAAGGGGTTTTCCGTCTGAAGAGCGAAGTCCGTCAGCATGAGTAAAATGCAACACGATGCGGTTCTCCTGGATTTCCATGTGGGTGTAATCCGGACCGCTGAATTCAACATCTTTCCCGTAGGTCCCGGCCAGCGCATTGAGTGCCAATCGTTTTCCCACATCCTGCTTGTTTCCCGGATGGATGTCCAGGGCGTCCCCGATGTCGATGGCCACGGCCATGCCGGTGTTCGGCAGAGACAGGGTCATCCGCTGGGCTTCCCGAAGCTCGGCCCAGGCATTGTCCACCGGTTGGTCGTTCCGGGCCATGTAATTGGCCAACTGGACGAAATAAAAGGGAAAATCCCCCGTTCCCCAGGCCTTTCGCCAATCGGTGATCAGGTTGGGGAACACCCGCTGGTATTGCCGGGCCCTTCCCGTGTTGGCCTCACCCTGGTACCAGATGACACCCCGGATGGCAAAGGGAAGAAGCGGATGGATCATGGCGTTGTACAGCACCGTGGGTTGGTTTGGCTCCAGGGGAGACACGGGTTTGACTTCCAGATCCAGGTAGTCGAAGCCCTTGTAAAGTCGCCATTCCTTGTCCAGGGGAATCTGCTTCCCGGAAGCCGACCGGAGGACAAAATCATCGGCATCTCCCATGAAACCCCCGTCGCCCTGGTTGTCCAGGAGCCGGACCACGACGGTGTTCTCACCGGGAACGGCAACCCCCGCGGGAATGGGGTATTGCCGGGGGTGCCCCATTCCTTGGATTCGCCCACTTTGACCCCGTTCACCCAGGCTTCGTCCCAGTCGTCGGGCGGACCGATGCACAGGGTGAGCTCTTCCGATGCCAGGGTCGGGGAAAGATTCACGTTTTTCACGTACCAGCCGCTTCCGTCGAACACACCGAACTCAGAATCCTCCCAGGCTCCGGGCACATCGGTCGACACGTATGACACACCCTGGATGTCGCCCCGGGCCCAGAGGGTGTCCTGTCCCCGGATGCCGGGGTCTTTCTCCGCTTTTTCCAGGGCCTGCAATTTCAAGTCCCGCTCATACCGGGCCAGAACGCTGTCCCTGGATCCGGCCTGGGAGGCGATGCGGGCCGTCTGTTCCCGGAAGTCCGGATCGTCCATCAGGGTGGAAGCGCTGGTCCATGCCTCGGCAACCGTACCGCCCCAGGACGAATGGATCAGTCCCACCGGGACCTGCAATTCATTCCAGATCGTGCGTCCGAAAAAATAGGCCGTGGCCGAAAAGCCTTTCACCGATTCGGGGCTGCAGACCGTCCATCCATCCGTGGTCATCGTGTCCAGGGGCAGAAACGACGTGGCCCGTTGAACGGTGAGCAGGCGGATTCCGGGGTAGTCGGCTCCGGAAACTTCTTCCTCCGCGCCGTTCAGCTTCGCCCAGTTGCTGACCAGGGGCATTTCCATATTGGATTGCCCGAGCACACCCAGACCTCCCCGACCAGCACACCCGAAAGAACCACGTCCTGTCCTCCGGAGGTGATGGTGAGCGTTTCACCCTCCAGTCCATCCCCATAGGGTTCCGCTGCAAGTGTCAGTTTCCAGTTCCCCCGGTCGTCGGCCCGGACTGTAACTTTCTGATCCCGGAAGACGACGGTGACTTTCTTGTTGGGGGCCGCGGTTCCCCACACGGGGATGGGTGCGTCGGCCTGAAGGACCATGTGGTCGCCGAAAAGAGAGCTTGGCTGCAGGGGGACATCGGGACCGCAGGCGGTCGCCACGAGGAGGAGGGCCAGAAAGGCCGCGCTGGAAAAAGTTCTCATCATCATGTGTTTGGTTCAGGGTTTGTACCCGAAAGATAGGGCATCCGAGGAATATCCCATCCGTATATTTATATGAAAGTATATTTGCTTTCATATGAAATTTAACCTAATTTTGTACAAAACGCACCGGGATGCTCGTTTTCAACATCCAACGCTATTCGACCCATGACGGGGACGGCATCCGGACCCTGGTATTTTTCAAAGGATGCCCTCTTCGCTGTCGGTGGTGCAGCAACCCCGAAAGCCAGAGTTACTCCCCCTCCATTCTGTTCGACCCGTCCCTTTGCCAGGGTTTCGGGGATTGTCTGGAGCGTTTTCCAGGCATCATTCGGGACGATCCCGATCATGGAAGGGTCATCCGTCGTCCGGAGATCCGCACTCCGGAGGAGCTGCGGGAGCTGTGTGTTGCAAAGGCCCTGCACCTTTCGGGCGAATCCCTCTCCCCAATCGACATCCTGGAAAAGGTACGCAAAGACCTTCCATTTTACCGGAACAACGGAGGGGTGACCCTTTCCGGCGGGGAGCCGCTGGCCCAGACCGGGGAACTGGATGTGCTTCTGGACCTTCTGGGAGCCGAGGGGATTTCCGTCCAGGTGGAGACGTCCCTCCATGTGTCTTGGGAAAAGATCGCCCGGACCCTGGGCAAGGTCAATACCTACCTGGCCGACGTGAAGCACACAGATCCTGTCAAATACGAAGCCCAGACGGGGGGACAGGTGACCCTCGCCCTGGATAATTTCGTCCGGCTCGACCGGGAAGGAGTCCGGATGATCGCACGCATCCCGGTCATTCCCGGATTCAACGACACGAAGGAGGAAATCGGAGCCATCCTGGAATTCATCGGCACCCGGACGAGGGTGCGGGAGGTGCACTTTCTTCCCTTTCATCAGATGGGAAGCAACAAATACAACATGCTCGGCCTTTCCTATGCCCTGGAGGGATGGGCCAGCCTGGATCGGGCCGACATGGCGCCCTATGCGGATCAGGCCCGGGCGATGGGGTTTCAGGCACAAATCGGAGGTTGAAATGAAAACGATGCACACAGAGGTGGAATGCAGTCCGCGAATTGCGGCCCTGCGGGAAATGGTCATGGAAAGCAAACCCACGGTTTGCACCGAACGGGCACGGTACTATACCGAAGTCTACCGGGAACACGAAGACCGGCCTGTGATCTTGCGCCGGGCCCTGGCCCTGGAGCGGACCCTCAGGAAGATGACAATTTATATCGAGAAGGGTGAACTCATCGTGGGCAACCAGGCCTCCCGGCGGAGAGCCGCACCCATTTTTCCGGAATACGCCGTGGACTGGTTGCCGGAGGAAATGGATGAGCTGCACAAACGCCCCGGGGATGCGTTCTTCATCGGCGAGGAGGAGAAACGGGAATTGCGGGAGCTGGCCGCCTGGTGGAAAGGAAAGGTTCTCTGGGACAAGGGCCGCGCCCTGATGTCGCAGGAAATGCGCGACATGCAGGATTCGGCGCTGATCAAGGCCACGGGCAACCTGACCTCGGGGGATGCCCACATTGCCGTGGATTTTTACAAGATCCTGGACGTGGGTCTCGATGGGTACCTGCACGAAGTGGCCGTCCACGCCTCCGGGGTCCTTCGTCACACGCAGGACGGATTGCGCAAGGCCCTGTTCTATGAATCGGTCGACCTCACCCTCCGGGCCTTTCAATCCTTCATCCTGCGGTACCGGGACCTGGCGGTCTATTTGAGCAAGGAAAGCAGCGACCCGGTCCGGATCCTCGAATTGGAGCGGATCGCAGCCAATTGTGAGCACATCGCCCGGAAACCGCCCGTCGATTTCTACCAGGCCCTCCAGCTGACCTATTTTGTGCAACTGGTGCTCCAGATCGAAAGCAACGGACATTCCGTTTCGCTGGGACGCATGGACCAGTACCTCCACCCCTTCTATGCCCGGGATGTGGACTCGGGCGCAATGAGCCGGGAATTTGCGGAAGAATTGCTTGAGAATACATGGATCAAACTACTGTCTATTAACAAAATAAGACCATGGTCTCACACCCGGTTTTCAGCCGGGGGACCCCTGTACCAGAATGTGACCATCGGCGGTCAGACGGCCGATGGCCGGGATGCGGTCAACGAGCTGAGCTTCCTCATTCTCGAATCGGTGGGCCACATGCGTCTGACCCAGCCCAATTTGTCGGTTCGCTTTCACCGGAACATGCGTCCGGACTTCATGATGGCCTGCATCCGGGTCATCGAAAAAGGCTTTGGCATGCCGTCCTTCAACAACGACGAGGTGGTGATCCCCGGTCTGCTCGACCTGGGGGTGGAGAAGGAAGATGCCTTTGCCTACTCCGCCATCGGCTGCATCGAGATTGCGGTCCCCGGAAAGTGGGGCTACCGGTGCACGGGCATGAGCTTTCTGAACCTCATGCGGGTTCTGCTTGCCACTTTGCGCGACGGTCTGGATACCAACTCCGGACAGGTGTTTCTGAAAGGGCGGGGTCGGCTCGAGGACTTTGCAACCTACGAGGACTTGTTCCGGGCCTGGTCGGAACAGATCCGCTTCTATGCCCGCAAAACCGTGGAAATCGACACGGCCGCCGACACCGCGCTGGAAGAGCTGGTGCCCGACATCCTGTGTTCGGCCTTTGTGGATGATTGCATCGGCCGTGGAAAGACCATCAAGGAGGGCGGTTCCAAATACGATTTCGTCTCGGGTCTGCAGGTGGGAATCGCCAACCTGGGCAATGCCTTGGCAGCCATCAAGAAGCTTGTCTTTGAGGAGAAAAGGGTCTCGGCTGCGGAATTGATGCATGCCCTGGACACGGATTTTGAGGGCAAGGAGGGGGAAAAATTGCGCCGGACCCTGCTGAACTTCGCTCCCAAATACGGGAACGACGAAGATGAGGTGGATCTGCTGCTCCGGGATGCCTACCAAGTGTTCATCGATGAGATCAACACCCACCACACCACCCGACTGGGACGGGGTCCCATCGGATGCCGATACTACGCCGGCACCTCGAGCATATCGGCCAACGTCCCCAGCGGGGCGGCCGTGGGGGCCACTCCCGACGGACGGAAGGCCTTCACCCCGGTGGCGGAAGGGAGTTCCCCTTCCTCCGGCACCGACACCCACGGTCCTACCGCGGTGTTCAAATCGGTGGCCAAATTGCCCACCCGTCACATCATGGGCGGCGTCCTGCTCAACCAGAAGCTCTCCCCCCTGGCCATCGCCCGGGATCGGGACAAGGAAAAGCTGATCTCCATCATCCGCACCTTCTTTGAAGATCTGAAGGGCTGGCATGTGCAATACAACATCGTCTCCCGCGAAACCCTTCTCGCGGCCAAAGCCCATCCGGAAGAATACCGCGATCTGGTGGTCCGGATCGCCGGCTATTCCGCCTTTTTCACTACCTTATCCCCTGACACGCAGGACGACATCATCGCAAGAACGGAACATACTTTATGAACTTCCTTGGAATCGACATTGGGGGAACCAAATGCTCCCTGGCCCTGGTCGACAACGCCGGGACCATCGTGGACAAAATCTACACCTGCGCCCATGTGGAGCAAAAGGACGAGGACGGCATGGTGGCCATGATCGCAGCCCATGCCAAGGAATTGCTGGCACGCAACGGGCTGGAGGAGACTCATCTGCCGGGGATCGGGGTCGGTTGTGCCGGTCACATCCGGTACGAGGACGGGGTCATCATCACCACATCCAACATGGAAGGCTTCGACAACTACCCCATGCGCGCCCGGTTGCAGGAACACTTCCGGGTTCCGGTGGTGCTGGACAACGACACGAACGTCCAGGCGCTGGGTGAACACTTCTTCGGGGCAGGCAGGAGCGGCGCGGAAAAAGACATGGTGTTTGTGACCGTGAGCACGGGGATCGGAGCCGGGATCATCCTGGACGGGAAGGTGTACCGCGGACGCACCGGCACGGCGGGGGAAATCGGACATTGCATCGTGGAACCGGACAGCGAGCTCACCTGCACCTGCGGGAACAAAGGTTGCCTCATGGCCGTTGCATGTGGCATGGCCCTGCCCCATTTGTTCCGGAAGCGGTTGCTGGACGGGGAGGAAACCCTGCTCGACATGCCGCCGAAATTCAATCTGTCCAAAATCAACGGGCAAACCCTCAAAAAGGGTCTGGACATCGGCGACCCGGTGTCCAAAGGAGTCATCGGAGACAGCGGTCGATACGTGGGCATTGGCATTTACAATCTCTGGCAGACACTCAATGTGCCTCTCATCGTCATCGGGGGCGGCCTGACGAACTGGGGCCAGTTCTACCTAGACCGCATCAAGGAGACCTTCTACAGCCACGCCCGGGACATGCTCATCGATCCCGTCGAGATCACCCTGTCCCGGATCGTCGGCGATGCGGGTGTCATCGGAGCGGCAGCGCTCACCATGGATTTGGCCCATGTTGAATGACCGGCAGAAAAAAATTCTGGACCACCTGGGTTCCGGGAAGGAAGGATCCGTCAACGGATTGTCGGATCAGCTTGGGGTCTCCGGCGTCACCATCCGGCAGGATCTGCGCTTTCTGGAGGGGCAGGGCCTGCTGAAACGTGTCCACGGGGGGGCCGTCCTCCGGGATGCCGACGACCTGGAAAACCGGCTGGGCATCCGGTTCGAGCAAAAGTTGCGGATCGCCCGAAGGCTGGCACGGGACGTGCAGGACGGGGAAACCATTCTGGTGGAATCCGGATCGGTGAATGTCCTCCTGGCCCGGGAGCTGGCGGAGCGAAAGGTGAACCTGATCACCACCAATGCCTACATTGCCAGGCAATTCCGGAAGAACCCCGGGGCCAGCATTCTCCTGCTCGGCGGATTGTACCAGCCCGACAGCGAGAGCATGGTGGGACGGATGACCCGGTTCTGCATCGGCGACCAGATCAACATCGACAAAGCATTCATCGGCATCGACGGCTTTTCACCGGAGGCGGGCTTCACGTCCCGGGACATGCTGCGGGCCGAGGTGTCGGCCTACATCATTGAGAAAGCCCGGGATTCAACCATCGTTTCCGATTCCAGCAAATTCGGTAAGGTCGAACTGACCCGCATCTGCGGTGTGGACGATGTGCAGCATGTGGCCACCAACAAAGACCTGGATCCGCTCGTCCGGAAACACCTGAAGGAAACCGGCGTGGACCTCATCCTCGCCTGATTCCTCAGATCTTTTTCCAGAGCTCGATGGGCCGTTTGGCATCGGTGTGGAAGGGAAGCATGATTTTTTTCCCGCTCCCGGCCGAGGCATAGGCTGCCATGATCACTTCCAGGGTGGCTTTCCCATCCTCTCCGGTGACCAGAGGTTCCTTGTCGTTCTTGACGCAATCCACGAAGTGTTCGAATTCCTGGGGGAAGCCGTAATTCCAGCTTTCTTCGTACATGGTGTAGCTCCAACCCCGGGTGTCGCCCGCCTTTTCCACCGCATACCCCACCCCTTTGGTGCTGTAGGTCTGGATGGAATTGCCCTGGAGGACATCGGCATAGGCCACCCCTTCCGACCCGTGGATCTCGGCCCGGTCGTCCATGCCGCCCAGCTTGGTCCAGCTTTCCTCGGCCATGGCGGTCACCCCGTTTTCGAATTCGAGGATCAGGATGGCGTTGTCGTCCCCCTTTGTCTTGTCGGTATGAACGTCGGTGCTCATCTGGGCATAGACCGATTTGACGGGATTGTTCTTGTTCAGCCAGCGGAAAAACTGGACCGCATGGCAGCCCATGTCCATTGCCACGCCCCCGCCCGATCGCTGCACATCCCAGAAATGGGGCGCGTGGGGACCATCGTGCTTTTCCGATTGTTTGAACAGGACGGGTTTTCCCAGGGCGCCTTCATCCAGGAGGGCCTTCAGCCGCACGTACTTGGGTGTGAAACACAATTCCTCGGCGTACATGAGCTTCACGCCGGCCTTTTTGCAGGCGTCAATCATGCGGTCGGCCTCGGCCAGATTCAGGCAAAAGGGTTTCTCCACCACGATGTGCTTTCCCGCAGCGGCCGCCTTTTCGGTGATTTCGCAGTGCAGGTGGTTGGGTGCCCCGATCACAACCATGTCCACCTCCTTCAGGGCCAGGAGCTCGTCCAGAACCTGAAAGTGCTTGGGAATCCCGAACCTGGCAGCAAATTCCTTGGCATGGCCCGGCGTCGGGGACATCACGGCCACGAGTTCGGCATCATGAACCCGTTGCAGGGATTCGGCATGAATGGAGGTCACGAATTGGGAGCCGATGAGGCCCACACCCACTTTTTTGTCCATAAAATCAGAATTTTTTGGTTGGTCTGCTCCAAGATAACCAGATTCTGTCAGACATCCAGCCACTCCTTGAAGCTTTTTACCCGGTCCCGGGCCACAACGATCCGGGAACTGTCCAGTCCCTCCACCTCCAGTTTCAGGCGGCTGTTGGACCAGGCATAAATTTTCTCGCAGGCTTCGATGGACAGGATGTGGCTGCGGTTGATCCGGAAGAAGCGGGTGGGATCGAGGCGGGGCTCCAGATCGTCCAGGCTCTGCTCGATACCGTAATTCCGGTGCTGCCGGGTGTGCAAAAACGTGGCTTTGTCCAGACTGTAAAAGGCCAGAACATCGGCCGCATCGATGCTTCGGATCTGCTCCCCCACCCGCACCATGAACCTGGATTTGTAGGTCTCGGTGCGAAGATGCTGTTGCAGGGAGAGCAACTGCTCCAGGTCCAGTCGACGTGCGTAGCGGCGGACCTTTTCCATGGCCCGGGCCAGGCGATCTCCGTCGATGGGCTTGAGCAAATAATCGATCCCGTTGGCATCGAATGCCTCCATGGCATAGCGATCGTAGGCGGTGGTGAAGATGAGGGGGCAATCCACCGGTATCCGGGTGAACACCTCAAAGCTCAGGCCATCGGCCAATTGAATGTCCGAAAAAATCAGTTCGGGGGAGGCATGGTCCTTCAGGTAGGCCGTCGCCTCCCGGACCGATTCCAGGGTGGCCACGATTTCTACGTCCGGGGCCACGCTCCCGATCACCCTTCGGAGGTGGTTCACCGCCCGTGTTTCGTCTTCCAGGATGATCGCTTTCATAAGGCCGAGGAGGTGAGGATGGGAACTTCGATGGCAAACCGGTCCTCGGTTTCCCGGATCACGATGGCTTGCCTGGTGAAGAAACCGTATTGCTGCTTCAGGGTCGACAACCCGGTGCCTCCGCTGACGGCGCCCTGCTTCCTTCGGCTCAGGTTGTTTTCCACCACCAGGGACCGGTCGGTTCGGTAGATCTTGATGTCCAGGCTTTTTTCCCGGGACACTTCGTTGTGTTTGACACAGTTTTCCACAAGCAACTGCAGGGTCATCGGGACAACCAGGTCCGCGGAACCGGGATCCAGGTCGATGTGCACCGAGAGCTTGTCTTCGAAGCGGGTCTTCAACAGGTACACGTAGGAGGACAGAAATTCCAGTTCTTCCGAAAGGGGGATCAGTTCCTTGTCCTTGCTGTCGAGCACATACCGGAAGAGCTGGCTCATTTGGCCGATGAAACTCACGGCTTTGGCCTGGTCCTCGTACACCAGGTCGCTGAGAACATTGAAGCTGTTGAAGAGAAAATGGGGATTGATCTGTTTCTGGAGCGATTCGTACTTGTACATGAGCATTTCCGATCGCATCCGTTCGTTTTCCAGCAGGGATTCCTTCCAATTCTGCAGGAAGCCCATGGCCAGCATGACCATGGAAAGGGCCAGGGAGATGATGATGGGCACAATGCTGGACCGGAGGGCCCAACGGAAATGCTCCTCCGGCAGTTCCCCGTACACCAGCAGGTACATGACCACCTGCACGATGTAATAGGCCAGCACTGCATAGACGATGATGGCCAGGATCCCCATCACAGCCCGTTTGGTAGTCTGCTCCCGCCAGCTCCACACCCGGTCGAGAAGGTCGAAGATGTAGCTGTGACCCAGCCACTGGGTGACGCAGACCACATAGGCCCAGGTGAGGGCCACGGAGGCTTCCCGGAGGCTGTCCCCGAATCCCCCCATGAAGAACAGGGTGATCAGGATGGCCAGGACCAGGTTGGCGAGCAGGAACAAAAGAACCTTCCGGGCTGTGAGGGGAGATCTGGTTTTCATGTCACTCATTGCTGACAAGATAAGGGCTTTGCCGGGAAAAGGCTCAACAATCGTTCAGGATTTCTTCCACCTGCTCCTTCCCCCAGTTGGGGTGGATGGGAGAACGCAGTTCATAGGCATCCCAGTTCTCCAGGATGTCCCGTGCCTGCTCACAAAACCGGGACACATCCTGTCCGAAGAACCGGGCGGTACCGATGTCGTTGGACAGGCGCATGAATTTGGCCCGGGGGTTGTTGGGATCCAGGGCCAGGGATTTGCCGATGGCGACGCTGATCAGGGGGGCATAGCTCATGGCCCGCGACGCCGGATCGATCACCATGCGACCCGTGTGACAGAAGGATTCAAGGGCATACACCTCGGATTCCTCCGGAGCAAGCTCCTTGAGGGTTCCGATGAGTTCTTCGGCCCGGTCCAGGACCTCGTCCTTCTCGGCGGCAGGCATGCCGTTGAGAAAAGCCATGGTGATGTAGCAATTGGCTTCGTAGTAGACCGGCAACCAATGACCGGATTCGGCCTGGGCAATGGTGTGAAAATCATTGGCCAGGACCTGCAGATCGGACACACTTTGGGCCTGGGCCCATTTTCCGAGGGTTTCCCCCATTTTCTGCATGAATTTGTCCTGTGCGGCTGCGTTGAGCCCAACAGAGAGAAGAAGAGCGAAAAGAAAGATGCTTTTTTTCATGATTCGATGGTTTTGGAATGTGAACAAGAATTGTTTTGGTTTTTGGATTCTTCAGTTGATTTTGTCCAGCTGGTTGATGGTCCCGTCCCGCGACAGGGTGATGAAACAGGCCAGGATGAAAAAGCGCTTGGCCGTGGGCAGGATGGGGGCCGATCGGTAGACGCCTGCTGCATCGGGATGAGAGGCATAGCGACGGCCGTAGGATTGATCCGCTCCGGTCAGATTGGAGGCGGAGAAATAGACGATCAGGTTTTGCCGGGGCAGCCAGGTCCAGGTAACATCCAGGGACCGGTTTGAATCCGTTCGTTCGCCCCGAAACACGCCGGTATTGGGATCGGTGTAGGGACGGGGCGAATTGAAGTGGACGCTGATTCCCGGATAGGAACGGAAGCGATCCACCCAGTGTTTGTAAACCAGGGACAGGTTGTGTCTGCTGGCATAGGTCGGGGTGGCCTCCCGGGGGTCGTCCAGGGCCAGACGGCTGGCATCGATGAAGGAGTAAGACAGCCAGTATTCCCCGTTGCGGATGCTCTGGCGGTCGCGCCAGAAGAGATCAAATCCCCGGGCATATCCATGCCCGCTCTGATCCAAGCCTCCGGAAAGGCCGGAATCCATGGAAGGAATCCGCACCAGATTCCGGTAGGTTTTGAGAAAGACCTCGGTCCGCATCACACGGCCCTCCCCCTGAAACAGATAATTGAGGGTGCAATGATCGGCCCGTTCGAATCCGTTGCGGACTCCGCCCAGCAGGAGCTCGTCGGACGGATCCTGGAAGTACCAGCCATAGCCCAGGGAGAACTGGCTTTTGTCACCGGTTTTGTAGGCCGCCGACAGACGGGGGGCGGCATTGTAGCGTTTCAGCAGGTCGCTGTATTCCAGGCGGCCTCCGAGGCGGGCCACCAGGCGGGTGGAGGCATAGACCTCCGTTTCCAGGAATCCTGCGGCCAGGTGTTCCTGGAAACGGGCTCCGCCGGTTTCCGTCGACTCGGGGGATCCGATCCCCACCTCACGGGAGAAGAGCTCCACTCCGGAGAGCACCCGGATTTTGTCCGAGACCTGGTACCGAGCCAGGAATTTCGAATGCAATCCCGCGAATTCCTGCTCCATCCCCTGGCCATCCAGGGAGATCCGGTTCCGGTCGATGGTGCCGGATACCCCGGTTTGCAGAATCAGTCCTTTGGCGGGTTCTCCCTTCCAGGAAACATGGACATAATGGTTTCCGTTGACGAGGCCATAGCGGGAATCCGTTCCCGGTTCATCCAGGTTTTCCTGCAGGGTTACCAGATGTGATTTTGTGGAGTTGAGAAAAACCTTGACCATGCCCTGTGCCGGGGTCTTCAGCCGGAAACTCAGGCTCCCGTTCAGACTCTCCGGTTCCTTCTCCCAGCGCCGGTATTGGGGAAACAATCCCATGTAGGGCCCAAGGTTCTGGTAGGCCACCTGGGCAGTCACGGAGCCCTTCTCCCAGGAGCGGGTTCCGCCGAGTTCCGCTCCCACGCTCAACACCGAGACGTTGAGCTGGTCTTCGGGCGGAATCGCATGGGTCTGGAGGGAAAGCACGGAGGAAAGGGCCTGGCCGTACTCGGCCGAATAGGCCCCGGTGGAGAACATCATGCCGCTGAAGAGGAAGGGGCTGAAGCGACCCCGCACCGAGCTGTTGGGTGCCGAGGAAGTGTAGGGCACATGCACCAGGTTGCCGTCGATGTAGGTGGCGGATTCCCGGCTGTCGCCGCCTTTGACGAACAATCGGCCCGATTCACCGACCCGGGTGGTTCCCGGCAGCGATTGCAGGGCCCCGATGACATCCCCCTCCGCACCGGCCGTGGTGGCCATGTCCACCGAACTCAGGACGATGGATTTTCGCTTGTCGCCGGCCACAAAATTGGAAGCGGTGATGCTGACAGCCTGGATCTCGTTGAAATCTTCCCTGAGTTGGACAGGAGGAGTTCCAGTGCTTCCTCTCCGATCCGGACCGGCATTTCAAGCAGGGCATAGCCGATGAGATGCAGAGAATCTGCTCCCCTCCTTCGGAGGTCCGGGTTCCGAACCTGTCTGCTCGCTGCTGCCGTCGTGCGTGCCCTTGAGGTAGACGTTGGCGCCGGCCAGGGGCACGCCCTTGTGATCAGCACCGTTCCGGTGATCCGGTGTTGTGCGGAAAGACCGGTGCAAGGAAACGCAAAGGAAAGAAACACGGCGGTTTTCATGATGCGTTTGATCTGAGAATGAATTCCGGGTCAAAGTTGCATCAGGGGATCGTCCGTTAAAATGAGATCCGACGAACCGTCGGATCCGGGCGGCGAATCGTCAGGGACGGGCAATCAGGCCGGATCCGGGAAGGCAGTACCCGTGATCCGTTGGCAGACGTCCAGAAAGCGGTCCTGAAGTTCGTCGTCCGTCCCCGGAAGTGGGTTTGCTCCTTCCTGTGATGGTAGTATCCGCCGGTTCTTTGGATTTGCTGATCCGATGCCAGCCACACCTGGGTCTCCACCCCCATCTGCAGGTCGTCCGGGGCTCGGCACCCCCATTTTGTGGGAACCCAACCGGGATCCACTGCATTGGACCGGACCGGGGCCATTTCCGGGCCGGCAGGGCGAAAAGGGGTCAGGAAGGCTTTGGAATCGGCGTAGCCAAGACGGCGATCTTCCAGAGCGGAAAAAGACAAGGTTCCCTGGTAGTGCAAGGCGGAACTCATGCTGATGAGCCGGTCCGGCGGCGGAATCAGGGCGGTCAGCACATAGGGGCCAGGACATTCACCGCAAAGATTTCCCGGTCAGGGCTCGGTAGACGCCGGCGGCCCTTGGAGGAGGACGTCAAAGGACCCAGGCCCGGACCTCGTCGGCAAAGGTTCCAGCGGTATCGAGGACGCCAGATCGGCCACCAGGATTCGGGCATTCTTCGGAATCCGGGTCGATGTCTCCTTCGCCCGTTCATGGTTGCGGGCATGAAACACCACCTCATGTCCCTTCGCGATGAGTTGATGAGCGGCCAGGAAGCCCAATCCGTCCGTCGATCCGGTGATGAAGATGCGTGCCATGGTGTTTTTGTGTTCGTTCAACCGGCTTGAAGCCGGTCATTTGCGTTTTCCCGCCCGTTTCCGGTGTTTGGCCTCCCGCAGGTCCTCCTCATCCAGCAGCGATTGCCAATCGTCCGCCTTGTTCTCCCCCATGGTGTCCAGGGTGTGCTCGTAGGTCTCCGGATCGATGTCGACCCGGGCCACGGCCTTGCCCAGGCGGGCTTCGATGTCCTTCAGGACGGCTTCCTCTTCCGGGCTGCAGAGCGACAGTGCCACCCCCTCTTTTTCTCCCGTCCAGTCCGCGTCCCACCCGGTGGATGTAATTGTCAGGGTTTCGGGCAGATCGTAATTCACCACCAGTTCCACGTCGGGGATGTCTGGATCTGCGGGCCGACAGGTCGGTGGCGATGAGCAGCTTCAGCTCCTTCCGGAAGCGATCAGATGCTGTCGCGCTGGGCCTGGGTCTTGTCCCGGTGCATGGTTTCCGAACCGATGCCCACCCGCTCCATGGCATTTTCACCGCTCCGCCCTTGCAGGTCCGCGAAAACCAGGATCTTTTTCTCGGCCCGCTCCGCACCAGTTGTTCCAGAAAGAAACGTTTGTGGTCCATTTCCACGAAAGCCACGCCATGATCGATGTTCCGGGCCACGGGATCCTTGGGGGCAATCTGGATCCGGATGGCTTCCCGGACCAGGGAATAGGCGATTTTCTTGATCTGTTCGTCGATGGTGGCGGAAAAAAACAGGGTCTGCCGTTCCTGGGGAAGTCGTTTCACCAGGTCCCGGATGTCCTTGATGAAGCCCAGGTCGAGCATGTGGTCCGCTTCGTCCAGGACAAGCACTTCGATCCGGTCGAGCGACAGGGCCCCCTGGTGCACCAGGTCGAACATCCGTCCGGGCGTGGCCACCAGCACATCCACCCCCTTGGCCAGGCCCTGGATCTGGGGCTCCTGGTCCACTCCGCCGTGAATGGCCAGGGTGGTCACCCGGGTGTGTTTCCCCAGGTCCCGGAACACGCCGGCGGTCTGGGTGGCAAGCTCGTGGGTCGGGACCATGACAAGGCACTTCACGCCGTCGGGCCGACCCTTGATCTTTCCTTCCTGGAGGAGGTGAAGGACGGGGATGGCATAGGCGGCGGTTTTGCCGGTACCGGTCTGGGCGATGGCCAGCACGTCCTCCCCTTTCAGGATGGGGGGGATGGATTTGAACTGGATGTCGGTGGGCCGACGGTAACCGGCCTTCCCCAGGGCGGTCTTGATTCCTTCGTGGATGTGATAGGACTCAAATTTCATGGTGCGGATTTGGCGCAAAGGTCCGAATATCCCGCGAAAGAACCAATCTTATTTGAGCTGCACCAGCGACCGGGCGATCCGATGCGATCCCCGGACCAGCGTGCACAGGTACATCCCGCCGCAGGCCCGGGTTTCGGGGGCAAACTCAACTTCGAGCCATTCGCTCCCCCGTCCGGTTCGCTCCTCCACGCAAACGGTCTGTCCCAGCAGGGTGGAGAGCTCGAGTCGGCAGAGAACGCCGGCACCGGCACGGAATTGGATGCGTACGTTGTTCCTGAAGGGATTCGGTCCCACGATAAAATCTGCGCCGGAGTACGCTCTCGTTCCGGGGTTCTCTGAAGCGAGCGGACCGGCCTCCGGAATGCGCCAGATTTCCGGGTTTTCCCGAACGGTGTTGCTCCCTGCTTCCTGCAGCGACCGGGCCACTTCCCCCGTCAGGGAGGCGGGGAACGGACTGCCTTCGGTGCTTTCACCCGTCAGGGTGGAGAACAGAACGCAGGCGGCCAGATAGGAACCCCGCAGGTTGGGGTGATGGAGGTCGGGGTCGTGCAGGTAGTGTTCCGGAAGGTCCGGATCCTGCAGGATCCGGGTCCAGGCCATGCCGACGGGTGCCAGGATCAGATCCAGTTCGGAGGCGTAACGCAACGAATTGCTCAGGATGCGATCCTGCATCCGAAAATAATCCTCCGTTCGACCCGAGGCAAAGGTGAGCCCCTCCTCCCAGGCCCAGGGCAGGAAAAAGACGATCCGGGTTTGGCTCCGGTTTTCAAGGATCAGGGCTTTCAATTCCTCCAGGGCATCGAACACGGAGGGTTCCGGAAAATAGAATGGATAGGCCAGGTGAATGGAGCTCCCCTGCAGGATCACCACATCCCAGGCCTCGGAGCGGATCACGGCCCGGGTGGTTTCATCGGCGGCATGGTCGGCCAGAAACCACCCGTTGTGGGTGCGTTCGTGTACCTCCAGGCAGGCTCCGCACCGGTTGTCCGCCATCCCTTGCAGCAAACCGGGCAGGTCGTTGAAATTGGTGTAGCTGCTGCCGATGCAAAGGACCTTCGCCGGAGCGGCTGATTGTGCCCGGATTCCTGTCCCGGCTCCGAACATCAGCAGGAGGAAAAGGAGGGGCCGCAGGTTCCGGGGGTAAAGGATTTGAGCCATGGTTCGGTTTCGGGTCCGGTATGCAAGTTCGAAAATCCATCCAACAATTGAAAATCAAAAAAAAGACTACCTTTGCGCCGCCTCTTAGCCGACGATCTCCCAAGGCGGTTCGTCCCGGTATCCGGGATTTCTCCTGATGATTTACGATTAAGCAGCCGACACGTCAACTCTTTCATGAAGAGGGGTCGTGCCGATTCCTGCATACAGGCAGGAAACCATGTAAAACCCGTGTCTTGTGGCCTTTCGCTCCGAGGCACAAGAAGAAATTGCAATGCAACAAAACACACAACAAAGGAAAAAAACCAACCACCCCGGTCCGGCCGGAAGTCAAATCAACATACCCCGGTCCGCGCCGAACGCAAACCGACGCCAGCCCCTCAGAAACCCAAACGGGTTTCCAGCATTCAGCCTTCCCAGCTCGTCAAGACCGCTGCTCCGAAGACCGAATCACCCGAATACCGGTCCGACCGGACCATCGATCAGCTTCCCGTTCACAAGCAATTGCTGCAGAACCTCCGGGCCAAAGGCTATGAACGGCCCACGGAAATCCAGGACAAAACCCTGGAATCCCTTCTGGACGGCAGGGACCTGCTGGGCATCGCGAAGACCGGGACCGGCAAGACGGGAGCCTTCCTCGTGCCCATCGTACAGCACATGCTGGAGTCGAACCGGAATCTTCAGGCCCTGGTGCTTGTCCCGACCCGGGAACTGGCGCTCCAGGTGCAGGAGGAATTCCAGAGCATGACGAAGGGACTCCGGCTCTACAGCGCCTGTTTCATTGGGGGAACCAACATCAACAAGGACCTGCATATCCTGCGCAAACGGCAGGACGTGGTGATCGGGACCCCGGGCCGGCTGCTGGACCTTCAATCCCGCCGAGCCCTCGACCTGGGACAATTTACCACCCTGGTGCTGGACGAATTCGACCGGATGCTCGACATGGGTTTCATCCACGACATCAAGCGGATCCTGGGGATGATGGACCGCCGGAACCAGAACATGCTTTTCTCGGCCACTCTGGACACCTCCCAGCAGGGGATCATCGATTCCATCCTCCGGGATCCGGTGACCGTGAAAGTCAGCGAGGGGAACGTATCGGCCGACGGCATCGATCAGGATGTGATCCGGGTGGCACCCGGCGAGGACAAATTCCGGAAGCTGGTGGATCTGTTGCACCGGGACGGTTTCGACAAGGTCCTTCTGTTTGAGGAGACCAAACATCGGGTCAACCGGCTCTGCGTCCGACTGAACAAATCGGGAATCCAGGCGGTCCAGATCCACGGGAACAAGAGCCAGAATGCACGGCAGCAAGCCCTGAGTGCCTTCAAGTCCGGCAAGGTCCGGGTCCTGGTGGCCACCGATGTGGCGGCCCGGGGTCTGGACATCCAGGATGTGTCCCATGTGGTGAACTACCAGGTGCCCCTGACCCACGACAGCTACATCCACCGCATCGGGCGCACGGGACGCGCCGGAAAGGGAGGCATGGCCTACACCTTTGTGAGCGAGGAAGCCTGATCGCACGATTTTCAGTGAACGACACGGTTTTTTGCAGGTGAATCCGGCGAGGTTTGCCCGGGGCGAGTATCTTTGGGAAAACCAACGCCCCGAACATGAAACATCTGCTTCTCCCCTTCTGCATCCTGGGTCTGTGCGCCTGCACCCCCAAAACCCACCAGGAAACCGACCAATGGCGAGGACCCGGACGAAGCGGGATCTATCCCGGCACGAACCTGTTGCATGAATGGCCGGCCGAAGGTCCGGTTCTCGAATGGACCCTGGAGGGGCTGGGGGACGGATTCATCGTCCCCGTCTTTGCCGGCGACCGCTTCCTGATCACCGGAAAGAAGGACAGCACGGCCATCCTGTATTGCTATACCGTGGAGAAGGAAAAGCTCTGGGAGACCCCGTTGGGAAGGGAATGGGTGACCTCCTTTCCCGGTTCCCGCTCGGCTTCCACCATCATTGACGACCGGGTGTATGTGGGCACGGGCATGGGAGACCTGTACTGCCTGGATCTTGCCGACGGAACCCTGGTTTGGCACAAAACTTTTGGCGAGGCCTACGAGGGACAATATCCGTTTCACGGCCATTCCGAATCCCCGGTGGTTTGGGAGGACCGGGTGTTCTGGACCCCCGGCGGAGAACATCAAAACGTGGTGGCCCTCGACCGGATGACCGGCGAACTGATTTGGGAAAGCCCCGGAAAAGGGGAACGATCGGCCTACAATCCGGGTCAGCTCGTCTTCACCCCGGAGCACACCCTCTTCGTCACCTTTTCTGCCTACAACCTGTTGGCCTTTGATGTGGAAGACGGCCGCCTGGTCTGGATCCACCCCCAGGACAACACCCCGGTGGACAAGCGCCAGCCCGGCAATGGAGACACACACGCCAACGGGGTGATTTCCGATGGGAAGACCCTGCATTACATGGCCGGGGACGGGAATTGCGGGGTGGCCCTGGCCCTGGAGGAGGACGGCGACGGCATTCGTGAGCTATGGCGGAACCGGGAGATGGACGGGTTCATGGGCGGATTGCTTCGGATGGGCGACTGGCTGTATGGCAGCGCCAGCAGCAGTCCCTATTTGCTTTCCGTGGATGCGCACACGGGGACCATCCGGGATTCCCTTCGCCTGGGTTCGGGTGCGATCATTGCCTGCGACAGCCTGTTGTTCCACTATTCCCAGCGGGGCGAGATGGCCCTTGTATCGCAGAAGGACGGTGATCTGGACCTGCTGTCCTCCTTCAAGATCACCGGAGGAACCGGACTCCATTTCAGTCATCCCGTGATCCACAGGGGACGGCTCTACCTCCGGCGGGGCGATGCCCTCTTTGCCTATTCCATCGCCGGCGAACCGGCCTGAGCATCTGCTCCCAGGACCAGGGCCATGTATTCCGACAGGTGATCTTCATAGATCGCCCGGGGACTGCAATCGTGGGTCCGGCACAGGGCCGCCGCGTAACCGACGGCCGCCCCCATTTGTCCGGTCGTACGCATCACCCGGGGTCCGCCCAGTCCGAGGTGGCTGCAGCTGAAGCACCGCCCTGCCATGAACAGATTGGACACATCGGCCGCATACAGGCTCCGGTAGGGAATGGTGTATCGGCCCGCTTCAAAATACAAGGCTTCCGATAGAAATTCAGGACGGGCCGGATCCTTGTCCTTCTGCCGGTAATGCACATCCACGGCCCGTTCCTCCACCACCACCGAATCGGGAAAGCTTCGGTGCTCCCGCACATCATTGAACGTATACACATAATCCCCTTTGATGCGCCGCGATTCCCGTTTCCCCAAAATGTGCCCCACCCATTCCAGGGCGAGCTTCTCGTTGTCCGGTTTTTTCTTTTCGTTGGCAAAGGAGGCATAAATGGCCATGAACAGCCGGTCCCGAATCTGCTCGGCCTGGTCGGCCTGGTGCAGCTCGTCGCTGATCCATTCCCATTGCCAGCTTCCCTCCCGGGCCGGGAAATCCCCCGCCACATCCCCGGCCCAGGGGACCTCCGGGAAGGGACTGGCTTCTTCCGTTTCCTGACTGCGCCAGAGCAGGGAGGCGCCCATGACGGACTTGTCCGCCTCGGCGGGACTCCACAAATCGCCTTGTTCCTCCCAGCCCTCTCCGTAGGTGCCGGAGGCTTCCCGTCCGTACATGCATTCGGCCCCGGCCCAGTAGCCGATCCACCCGTCCCCCGTGCAATCGGCAAACAGGGGCGCCTCGAAGCGGATCCGCTGTCCCGAGGCCGTGTGCCGCGCATCCACGGCTTTCAGACTGCCTTCCCCGTTCACCGTGGCATAGGCCCGGAAGTTCAGGTACAGGGTCACCCCGGGAGCATTCTCCATGTTCCGTTGCCGCTTCTCCTGGTCGGAAAAGGCTTCCGGGGACCCGTTGGGATAATGTTCCGTGTCCAGTTGCCGGAGGATCCGCTCGAAATGGCCGTAGACGCCCAGGGTGTGCACCCGCACTTCCGAACTGGCGTTCCCGCCCACCACGGGCCGGTCGTGCACCAGGGCCACCTGCAGGCCCTTCTCGGCGGCGGCCAGGGCGGCCGCACAACCGGCGATCCCCCCGCCCACCACCACGAGGTCGGCCCGCACCACACTGTCCGGGTGCTCACTCTCCTGCAGCAGTGCCCTCCGGAAGGGTTCCAGAAACCGGGCCTCGTTTCCGGGTTCCCGGTACCGGTTGCTCAGGTAGATGGCGTCGCACCGTGCATCCATCCCCAGGGAATCCCGAAGGACGATTTCATGCTCTCCCTTGTCCAGGTCGACCTTGCCGGCGTAATGCCAGCCCCAACCTTCCGAGAACCAGGGAATGCGATCGGTCGGAACCTCGTCGATGAGGATCCGGAACCTGGAAAATTCATCTCCACGCCGCCCGCTGGTCCAGTCCTTGGTCCGGGCCCACAGGTGATAGGTTCCGGCAGCCTCTACCTCAAAACCGGTCCGGGCGTCTTCCACGGGCCGTCCCAGACCGTGGGCCAGAAGGTAGGGTGAGCCCATTTCCAGTGAAAACTGGGGATCGATCAGCCATCCGCCGGTGTGATCGAAGGATTCGCATTCCAGAAGGATTTCCCGGTGGCAGCCCATCACCGCCAGGGTGAGGGAGAACAGAAGGAGAAGAGGACGGTTCATGGACGGAGGGATTCAATTTCCTGCAAGATACGAAAGGCAATCCAGATGTGCGGATTGCTTGGACCGCCCGTTCTGGAATTGTAACTTATGGCCATGAAAACGAACCTTCTCCTTCTCCTTTGCCTGGGATGTTTGCCTTCCATTGCCGCCCAGGAAACCCAAATCATCCCTTTGTCCGGCACCGGTTTCGAGGATGCGGTCGAATGGGAATTCTTCTGCACAGCCGGCAGGAACAGCGGGCATTGGACACAGATTGCGGTTCCCTCCTGCTGGGAACAGGAGGGATTCGGGGAATACAACTACGGTCATGTGCCCTTCGATCAGCGCCTGAAGGAGGAAGGCACCTACCGCCGCACCTTCCGGGCCGATCGCTCCTGGAAGGGCCGGCGGGTCGACCTGGTGTTTGAGGGGGTCATGACCGATGCAGAGGTGAAAATCAACGGGGTCTCGGCCGGACCCGTCCACCAGGGCGGGTTTTATGAATTCAGCCACGACATCTCGGGGCTGCTGAAGTACGGCCGGGAAAACCTGGTGGAGGTGCATGTGAAGAAGCACTCCGACAACCCATCCGTCAACGAGGCCGAACGGAAGGCCGATTACTGGGTCTTCGGGGGCATCTACCGTCCCGTTTCTCTGCACGTTTCTCCGTCGGAGCACATATCCCATGTGGCCCTGGATGCCCGGGCAAACGGAGAATTCCGGGCCGATGTGGAGATCCATGGATGGAAGGATGCAGCCCGGATGGAGGTCCGTCTGCTCCGGGACGACGGATCCGAACAGGATCGTTTTGTAGAGCCTGTGAGCGAGCCGATTTCGAAACGGGGAGAACCCCGCATCCTTCGACTCGAGCACCGCTTCACCCCCGTGCGGACCTGGAGCCCCGAGTTTCCGGTTCTTTACACTCTGGAATTCCGGCTGCTCGACGCCGGGGACGAGACCCTCCACATTCACCGGGAGAAGACCGGTTTCCGGACCGTGGAAGTCCGGGCACAGGACGGAATCTATGTGAACGGACAACGCATCAAATTCAAAGGGGTGTGCCGCCACAGCTTCCACCCGGATCACGGCCGCACCTCCTCTCCGGTTTTCAGCGTGGAGGTCGTGAACCTGATCAAGGACATGAACATGAACGCGGTTCGCATGTCCCATTATCCGCCCGACCGCCATTTTCTGGAGGCCTGCGATTCGCTGGGCCTTTTCGTTCTCGACGAACTGGCCGGCTGGCAGCTCCCTCCCTACGATTCGGTCATCGGCCGGAAGTTGTTGTCCGATATGATCCGGCGGGATGTGAACCACCCCTCCGTCCTGTTCTGGGACAACGGGAACGAGGGGGGCTGGAACACCGCCTATGACGGGGAATTCACCCGGGCTGACATCCAGCGGCGGCAGGTCCTCCATCCCTGGGGAGCCTTCGGGGCCACCAACACGGCCCATTATGTGGATTACGATTACCTGGCCGGGGGACATTTTGCCGCCCGTCAGATCTTTTTTCCCACGGAAATGCTGCACGGACTTTATGACGGGGGACTGGGAGCGGGCCTGTCCGATTTCTGGCTGCGGATGTGGAACGATCCACTCAGTGCGGGCGGATTCCTCTGGGTGTTTGCCGACGAGGCGGTCCGCCGGAGCGACAATGGGTTGCTGGACAGCGACGGAAACCATGCTCCCGACGGCATCCTGGGCCCCTACCATGAAAAGGAAGGCAGCTTCTATGCCATCCGGGAGATCTGGTCGCCTGTGCACCTGGAACGACGCTACATCACCCCGGCTTTCAACGGTGCCTTCCGCATCCAGAACCGCTTCCATTTCACGGGGCTCGACCAATGCCGTTTTTCCTATGAATGGCACCGCCTGCCCGGACCCGACGCCGCTTCGGAGGGGCTCGTGCTGGACCGGGGCGAGGCCCGGGCCGATGCCCTGCAGCCCGGGCAATGGGGGAATTTGCTGGTTCCCCTTCCGGAGGGATGGCAGGACGCCGATGTGCTGGTGGTGAGCGCCTGGGACCCGTTCGAGCGACTCATTCACCGGTGGAGCTGGCCGGTTCCCGGTGCCGGGGAAGCCCGAAAAAGAACACTGGCATCGACAACCATTCATTCCGGCGTTATCGGGGTCTCGGAGGACAACGGCACCCTGACCCTGACCCACGGGACCCTGGAAGTGGTCCTGGGCAAACAGGACGGCCTCCTCCGGGAGGTCCGGCGGAACGGTGCCCCCCTGCCCCTTTCCAATGGTCCGCAGTTCCGGCCCGAGGGACAAACCGTGGAATCCATTGCCCATGGTCCGTCCGGCACTTCCCACCGGGTGAAGGTCCGCTTCGAGGGCGGCGACGTACTCGAATGGACCCTGGATTCGGCCGGACGGCTGCACATGGATCTTCGCTACCGGCCGGTTACCTCTCCCCTTGCATGGACGGGTGCATCCTTCGATTTCCCCGAATCGGACGACCTGCGGGTCCGATACCTGGGGAAGGGACCCTACCGGGTCTGGAAAAACCGGATGGAGGGCGGTACCTTCGGCCTCTGGGAGAAATCGTACAACAACACCATCACGGGACACAGTGGGTTTGACTATCCCGAATTCAAAGGCTACTACGCCAACCTGTACTGGGCCGAAATCAGCCAGTCGAGCCACCCGGTGTTCCGGGTGTTCAGCGGAACCGACGATCTCTTCCTCCGGCTCTTCGCCCCGGAAGAAGCCCCCCAGCCGGCCCTCACGTCACTGGCCCATCCGCCCGGGGACCTTTCCTTTCTCCTTGGCATACCGGCCATCGGCACCAAATTCCGGGAAGCCGGGGAACTGGGGCCCACGTCCAGACCCTACACCTTCGATGTCCGGCGGGTGCCGGGCGGATCGCTGGCCATCGAACTCACCTTTGAATTCCCGGAGACGGACCCCTGAACCCAGTTGCAAAGCCCGATTGAACACATGAAATCCGACCATGAAACCTTTCAAACTCTTTGCTGAACCATGAAAGTCCCCCTACTTTTCGCCGCCCTGGCTCTTCCTGTGTGTTTTTCCCTTTCCTCCTGTACTTCCAAAGAGGATCCGCCCCCCAATGTGGTGATCGTCTTCCTGGACGATTCGGGATGGGCCGACTTCGAGCCCTTCGGGGCGACCCACCACCTCACGCCAAACGTGGCCCAACTGGCCCGTGAAGGGACCGCATTCCACAATTTCTACGTGCCCCAGGCCGTTTGCTCCGCATCCCGGGCGGCCCTGCTGAGCGGCTGCTATCCCGGTCGCACCAAGGTCTTTTCGGCCCACGGTCCGGGCGACCTGGGTCTGGACACCACCTTTGCCACCCTGGGGGAAGTCTTTCTGAAAGCGGGGTACGCCACCGCCGCCTTCGGAAAATGGCACATCGGCGATCGTCCCGAAACCCGGCCGCAGGCGCGGGGGTTTCAGGAGACGAGCGGACTCATGTATTCCAACGACATGTGGAAACATCACCCCGAGCATCCGGAGTACTGGGGACAATGGCCCCTGCAGTACTGGGAAAACGGGGAGGTGACCATCGCCGATGTGGAGCCGGCCGACCAGAAGAAGCTCACCCGATGGTACACCGAGCATGCGGTGGATTTCATCCATCGGCACCAAAAGGAACCTTTCCTGCTCTACCTCGCCCACAGCATGCCCCATGTGCCCCTGTACGTGGGGGAAGCGTTTGAAGGCCGCTCCGGGAAAGGACGGTACGCCGATGTGATCGCGGAGCTGGACTGGAGCCTGGGGGAAGTGACCCGGGCGCTCCGGGAGAACGGCCTGGAGGACAACACCCTCCTGATCCTGACCTCCGACAACGGTCCCTGGACCTCCTACGGCGACCACGCGGGCTTCACCCCCTACCGGGAGGCCAAGGGCACCAGCTTCGACGGCGGGGTCCGCTCGGCCTGTCTGGTGAAATACCCCGGTCAGGTGCCGGACGGACTGGTTTCCGACAAAGCCTGGGGATCGGTGGACATCCTCCCCACCCTGTGCGCCCTGGCCGGGGTTCCCCTGCCCGCCAACCCCATCGACGGGATGGATGTCTGGGACCTGATCCGCGGAGTCCCCGAAGCGGAAAACCCCCACCCGTACTATGCCTTTTCAAACAATTCCGATTTCGAAGGGATCATGAGCGGAGACGGTCGGTGGAAGCTGCACCTCCCCCACGCCTACCGGTTCCTGGACTCGGCCGGATCCGGCGGCGGTGCTGGCCGCTACGGACAGGCCTTCATCGACACCGCCCTCTATCACCTGAGCGAAGACCCCTTCGAAACCGTCAACGTCCTTCGGGAATATCCGGACATCGCCGCCCGCCTCCTCCGCCTGGCCGAAGAACACAAGCACCGCTTTTATGAGGAGTGAAACCAAGTACCTCTACAACGGGAAAGAATTGTCTGGACTTTTAGAACAAAGACCTAAAAGGGTTTTCGAAAAGAAACCTGAATGCTTCAGTCAATTCTATCTTGCCTATCCATCGATCCGTCTGGTTGTGGTGGTAAACATAGAATTGCCAATTCTGCAGACGCTGTATGCAAAATCAACGGAGCAATCCGATGGGTGTGTACCATCCCTGGTAAACAACAGATTGTTTAAATTCCAACAAAACAGAAACAGGCAAACACGCCCAATTCAAGGGTAAGGAATACAGCAAACTGTATGAACAGCCGCATATTTTGCAGGGATGAACGTGAGGGCACAAGCTGTGCCCTCACGTTGAGAAGAAACCTATGTGTAGATTAATCGTTAGATTTGTAAAAAACAGTGTCATGGGAACTGCTGAGTTAAGAAAGGATCTTCACCATTACATCGACAAGGCGGATGAGAAATTTCTTCGGATGGTTCATGCCATGCGAAAGGAGTATGAAGGGATCGATGTTGTGGGTTATCAGGTTGATGGGACCCCCATTACACAGGAAGATGCAAGAGAGCGAGTCAAAGCGGCTTCTGCACGGGTGAAGGCGGGGGATTATATAACCCAGGAGGACCTGGAAAAAGAAGTTGAAGGTTGGTAAAAAGAAAACTTCCTGTGCGTTGGGATCCCAAGGCCAAAGAGAGCCTTGATGATATCTATGAGTATATTGCTAGAGACTCAGTTAGCGCAGCCAAACACGTGAAAAAGACTTTGGTTCAATTGGCTGGAAGTCTGGGGTTTTTACCTGAAAAATACTCCAGGGAGGAATACCTGGACAACGAACCAGAGAACTACCGATCGGTATCCAAATGGCGATACAAGATCATTTATGAGGTAACAGACCAATACGTGATTATCTCCGACATCTTCAATACCAGCCAGCATCCCTCAAAAATACGAAGAGTTAAGGATCGTTAGCAGATTGTATGAAACCATGCTTTCAAGTGTATTAGAAAGCAAGAGCGCAACATGGAAACTTACGGGATACAAACAATAGCACGAGGAGTATTCCCCACTTCCGAAGTGCTACACGGTTAGAAATCCTCAAGTTCTCCGCCTCTCATTTGGCGCATGATTCAACTCACTGGCGGCTACAATCCCGAAAAGGCATAAATTTCGATCCAGTCGAGGCGGGAGGAAGCGGCGCTGCCGCCGCCCCGCATGAGATCGGTGCAGCCCACGGAGCGGATGCGGGACAGGTCGGGATCGGGCACGGGCGCTCCTTCCAGCAGGCTTTGGAGGTCGATATGGTACCAGTGAAGCTCCGGGACGGGGAACTCGGTCACCACCCAGTCCCCGGAGGCTGGAACCCCTTCCCGGCTCACCACCCAGCGTCCGTCGCCCAGCTCCAGCATCAGATGAAGGACCCGGAGGCCGGATTGCCGGCTGCGAAGACGGATTTTTCCATACCCGGACAGGTCCAGAAGGCCGTGGGGGTAGCGCAGGCTCAGGCCCCAGGTGCCGGTGCAGAGACCCGACCACACATAATACGGATCGTCCACGGGTTCGTCGTGGTGGCTTTTTTTCAGGGAATCGCGACCGGGGCCGTGGAGGTTCAGAATGAGTTCGGGATGTTGCACGTGGGCCTGGCTCACCGGGGTTTCGGCGGGACTCTCCCGCCAGTCTTCACGGTACAGGAGTCCGGGCCGGTACCCGGCCTCCTGCCCCCGGACCGGGACGTCCGGGAGAAGGAGGGTCAGAACCAGGGACAGGGCGAACAAGCCCTTTGCCAGAGACCTGCCTACCATATGGAAACGGGGCCGTACCATCAGTCAAAAATGCCGTTGCTCACAAAGGCGATCTTCCTGCTGTCGGGCGACCAGGAGGGCACGTTCATGCTTCCCTGGCCTCCGTAGAGGTAGCCGATGACCCGGGGTTTCCAGTCTTCCACCGACATGAGGCGCAGGGTCACCCGCTTGTAGAAGGGATGGTCACCGGCTGGCACGTCCGGGGGGAAGGAAATGAAGGCCACCCATTTGCCGTCGGGGGAAATGTGGGGGAACCAGTCGTTTTGCTCATCGAAGGTCAGCTGCTCCTGGGCGCTGCCGTCGGGTTTCATCCGCCAGATTTGCATGGTTCCGGTCCGGGCCGAGTTGAAGTAGATGAATTTCCCGTCGGGACTGTACTCGGGTCCGTCGTCCAGGGTCGGCTCGTTGGTCAGCCGGACCTCCTCTCCCCCGTCCACGGAAATCTTGTAGATGTCATAGGCTCCGTTGCGGGCGCCCACGTACACCAGGTGCTTGTTGTCGCCCGACCATCCATGGAGATAAGACGGCGTAAGCTCGGTGATACGGCGGGGCTCCCCTCCTTTTGTGGGGACCACGAACACGGCCGATTGACCTGTTTCTTCCGCTGCACTGCTGATGGCCAGGTATTCGCCGCCAAAGGACAGGACGTGGTCGTTGTTGTTCCGTGTCACCTTGCCGGTGTTCAGCACGCAGTGATTGCCCGAGGCCAGGTCGTAGTTGAACAGGAGACCGTCGGAGTTGTAGATCAGGGTCTTACCATCGGGGGTCCAGTTGGGGGCCTGCCAGGATGCCTCGTAGGCGTCCAGAACCATCCGGTGGCCGCTTTCCACATCCATCACCTCCAGCAGGCTGCCCAGGTATTGCTGGTACTGGACGAAATCGTCGGGCTGGGTGCCGAAGACCCGGACGTTGTGGAAACGGGCCTCTTCCACCACCTCCGGGTTGTGGGAGCAGACAAACAGCCCCGTGTGAAATTTCCCGCTGGCATCGCTTTCCAGTGCCAGGTCCAGGCTTTTCACGGCATAGAGATCACCCCGGTGGGCCACCGACATGGTGAAGGTGTTGCCATGTTTTTCCAACTGGAGGACGGCCGGACCTTTGATCTCAAATTGGATTTCCTCCATGTCGGCTCCCCGGCTTTTCCGGTACTGCAGGGCGGTGAGACCGTCCCCATGGACGGTGCAGGCCACGTGGGCCGCATCCGTTTCCAGTCCGGTCCGGATCATCAGCCCGGCTTTGCGGTGGGGATCCACCCCGTCGCCCAGAAAGGCCACTTCGGCCTGGATGATGAAATTGCCATCCATTTTTTTCCAGAGGTAGCTGAACTGGTCTTCGGCAAACCAGATGTTGGTTCCTGCCCCGCTGATCAGGTAGGACTGGTCGGAGGCCCGGTAGGCTGCATCTCCTTTCAGGACCGGGTCGCCCACGTTGTTGTAACCGGAGAAGAATCCCGTTTCGGGACCGTCTTGCCCTTGCAGGCGGAACAGTGAGGTGATCATGAGCAGAAAAATGAAGGTGGAAGTTCTCGTTTTCATGGGTCGGTAGCGCGTTTGGTTTCGGTTCAACCGAAAGTACGGAAATTTTCCCAACCCTGCATCCGGCCCGGCCTAGCGAAGGAATTTTTCCCGGTTCTGCAGGTTCAGGAGTCCCAGCAGGATGAGCACGAGACTGCTCACGCCCATGATGATGCGGTTTTGCCGGATGGTCTCCTGCCACACGATTTCGTTGATGTCGTCCGGACTGTAAAAGGGATTCAGGAACATGTTCCATTTGGATTCGTCCAGCTCATCGGACAGGATGAGAAAGGCCAGGCCGAAAATGACCATGATCACCGCCGTGGCATTCCCGTTTTTCACGAGGGTCGACACACAGAAGCCCAGGGCCGAAGCAAACAGGACGAGGACCATCAGGTGAAGGATCATGGGCAGGACGGGAAAGGACACGAGGGCGAAATACGCCATGCCCGCAAAGGGAAAGAGCAGGGCGAAGGCCAGGAGGAGAATCATCACATAGCGCAGCAGCCACACCTTGTACCGGTAATCCGGGATGCCGAAGATGATCTCCAGGGTTCGCTGGTCGGCATCGCTCTGGATGCCGAAAACCGTGGGGTAAAACACCAGCAGGATGGCCGGGAACCCGAGCAGTCCGAACACATCGGCGATGCCAAGCTCCCCGCCTTCGAAGGCGATGATGGTTCCGAAGCCCAGGAAAAAGATCAGCGCGGCCAGGACAAAATACACGAAGCGTCCCCCGAAAATGATTTTCAGGTTGTACCGGGTCAGCCGGACCAGGTTGGTCAGTCGGGATCGAAAGGAGCTCATGTTTGTTTGTTTTGTTGCAGCAACCACAGGTAGGCGTCCTCCAGCAGGGGGTGATCCTCCTCGGCTTCCGGGAACGGTTTTTGGGCCGAAATGCAGCGCATCCGGATCCGGTCCCCGTCCCGCATGTGATGGACCACCAGTTTGTCGCGGGTGAGTTCCTCGAACCGGTCGGCCGGCACCGAATGCCGCCAGACCCGGCCCCGGGCAATCTCCGTCATCCGGGCCGGCGTGCCGTGGAAGAGAACCTCGCCCCGGTTGATCACCGCCATGGTGTTGCAGGAGCTGCTGATGTCTTCGATGATGTGGGTGGAAAAAATGACCACCCGGCTCCGGCTCAGCTCCACGAGCAGGTTCCGGAAACGGATCCGCTCCCGGGGATCGAGTCCGGCCGTGGGCTCATCCACCACCAGGATCCGGGGCAGGTGCAGCAGCACCTGGGCGATGCCGATGCGCTGTTTCATGCCCCCCGAATAGGATCCGATCTTCTTCTGGCGCTGGTCCCACATGTGCACCGATTCCAGAACCTCCCGGACCCTCCCGGCCCGCCGGGCGCTGTCGGTGATCCCCTTCAGCATGGCCTGGTAGTCCAGGTATTCGTAGGAGGACATGTTCTCGTACATGCCGAATTCCTGGGGCAGGTAGCCGATGAGCCCCTGCAATTCCTCCCGCTTCTTCTGGGTGTCGATGCCGTTGATCCAGATCTTGCCGTAGCTCTGTTCCAGAATCCCGCAAATGATGCGGATCATGGTGCTCTTTCCGGCGCCGTTTGGACCCAGCAGTCCGAACATGCCGGTGCCGATGGTCAGGGACACCCCTTTCAGAGCTTTGAACTCGTCGCGCGGCCGGATCCCGGGCAATTGACCCACCAGCCAGACAAACCACCGGAAGATCCTGCGGACGGATTTCGGGTCGAACCCCTCGCGCCGGTAGCGGTTTTTCACATCGAGGACGGCCACCACCAGGAACCAGAGAACCAGGGCCAGAAGACTCAGGGCCGTGTTGTCGAAACGTTGCTGGAACAACCAGATCACCCCCACCGGCAGTCCGTACCGGACCACTCCCCTCATGATACGAAGCCATCGACGGTCCCGGATCCGTCGAAAATCATCCAGCAGATACAAGAGGTAGGCATAGAGGAGGGCCGAGGAGGCCAGCTGCCAAAAACCGCTTACCAGGTAAAACCAGGCAAAATAGATCAGGAATCCCAGCAGGGGAAGCTGCCAGATGAGTGCCTCCAGTTTTGGCTGAAGGGCCACGGACAGGGATCGCGCCGCCCGGGCCATGATCCTTCCCGCCCGGAAATCCCGGAGTGTTTTGTTGGGGCGGCCGTAGACTTTGACCAGGTTCGACACCTCGATTTCGATGGTTTCTTCGGGATCGATGATGCGCACCCTTGCCTTGCGCAGGCTGGAAGAAACGAACCACCAGGCCACCGGCAATCCCAGAAGGACCACCATCCAGACGGCAGCCCGCCAGATGCCCGGATCCATGTACAAGGCCACGGCCCCGATGAGACCGATCTCCAGGAGAGCAAGAAAAATCTTCACCCACAGCTTCAATTCCCGAAGCCAGGCCAGGGCTGCTTCGATGCCGTTGTAAAGCATGGGGATGTAAACCAGGGTGAGCAAGGTGCTCAGGGTGAGTCCCCCGATCACCGTGATGGCAAAGGGCGGACCAATGGCTTCCACATACTCTGCATTTCCCATGGCCAGGGGGATCATGGCTGTGCAGGTGGTGACCGCCGTGATGAGGATGGGCCTCACCCGGGACAGACCGGCCGTGAGGATGGCCCGGGTTTTCCGGTAGCCCCGCTGGCGCAGGACCTGGATGAAATCGATGAGGATGATCCCGTTGTTCACCACCACCCCCAGCAGGATGAGAAAGCCCATGATGGTGTTGGCATTGAACAGGGATTGGCCGGTGACGGTGAGCAGGAAAAAGGATCCGATGGCGGCCAGCGGGATGGAGAAAAGAAGCACGAAGGGGGTGACGAACGATTCAAAGATGGCGGCCAGGATCATGTACACCAGCAACAGGGCGATGAGGAACATGCTCTTGTAATCGGCCAGACTCGACTCCTCCTGCACCAGTTCCACGGCCACGCCGGCCGGGATGTTCGCGTTGGCGATCAGGGACTCGATTTCGCTCCGGGCATAGGCCAGGAGGTCGTTGGAATCATAAACGTCCTCATCGTACTGGTAGCGGAGCTCCACCTGTTTCTCCTGGTTGAGCCGGGCAATGTCGTTGAGTCCCGCCGCGAAATACAGATCGGCGATCTGCTGAAGCTCCACCAGGTCATCGTCCTCACTGTCCGGGATTTCCAGGGTGCGAAGATCCTCCATCCGCATGTCCTCGTCCGACTCTTCGTAGTCGCTGTATTTGATCAGAATCTCATATTCTTCCTCGTCCTGCCGGAACTGAACCCCCGAGGATATTTCGTTTTGAAAGGAGCTCAGTTCCCCCAGCACCTGATTCTGGGTGATGCCATAGCGGTTCATCAGCAGGGGATTGAACTCCAGGTGAACCTCGGGCTGATTGTCGCGTACCGAAAGACGGGCCGAGCTCACATTCTCAAGATCGTCCATGTAGGCCTGGAGGTCTTCGGCCACCTCCACCAGTAGGGAGAAGTCCTGGCCCTTCAGCACGATGTATTCCTCATCGGTTCCGATGCCCATCAATTGCTGCAGTCCCGAATTTCCACCCGGAGCTCCCCCGCTGCCCATGGCGCCTGCGCCCGTGGTCGTGGCGGTGAGGCTGATGTCCGCAGCCGGCATGTCCTTGACCATGTCATAGGCCAGGGTCTGGAGGGTACCGAAGGACCGTTTCCTGATTTTTTCATAATCGTCCTGCAGGACGATGGTCACCGTGGCCTCCTCCTCCTCGATGCGGGAGATCACGTCCTTGCGCTCCTCGATGCCCATCAGGGCATCTTCCATTCCGGCCACGAGCTGATCCGTGGTTTCCAGGGTCGTCCCGGAGGGCATGGTCACATAGAGGGTGATCTGCTGGCTGTCCAGCTCGCTCAGCCGGGTCACCGACACCGACAGGGAGGTCAGGATGGTGATGAAAAACAGCAAAATGACCCCGATGATGGTGGGGGCCGGATTGCGCAGGGCGGTTTTCAACAGGGACAGGTAGATCCGGACGAGCCGGTTGTCCAGGGATACCTGCTGGTACACGTTTTCCCGGCTGCGCTTCCTGCGGGTGATGATCACATGCACGGCCATGGGAATGAGCAGCAGGGAAACGATGAGGGAAACCACCAGGGTGGAAATGATGGAAACCCCGATGTGGCGGGCGAACAGGCGAATCAGGAATTCCTGGGAAAAGATGAAGGGCACGAAAACGGCCACGGTGGTGGCCGTGGCAGCCACGATGGACCGCCACACTTCCCGGGTTCCCTGCACCACGGCCTCGCCCCCGTCCATGCCCCGGGCCCGGAGCCGGTAGATGTTTTCCAGGACCACCACCGAGTTGTCCAGGAGCATGCCCACGGCCAGGGCAATGCCCACCAGGGTCAGGCTGTTGATGCTGATGTCGTAGGCGAAAAAGAAATTGAAGGCCGCAAAAACAGATACGGGCATGGACAGGGCCACCACGGTGACCAGCCGGATGTTGCGCAAAAAGACCCAGAGCACAAAAATGGCCAGCAAGGCACCGGTGAGTGCAAGGCGGATGATCTGGTCGATGTTTTCTTCCATCAGCTGGGCCGTGTCGTCCTGGACCACGATTTCCACTCCGGCAGAAACCCCTTCCCGGTTGAGCTCTTCGATCCGCTCTCGCAGGAGGTGCGACAGGTCAATGATGTTGGCCTGGGCATCGTTGATGATTTCCAGCGAAACAGCATCCAGCCCGTTCACCCGGCTCAGGGTTTCCTCCTCCTTCGCTCCGTAATACACCTCTGCCACATCGGCCAGACGGACGGTCTGACCGCCCCGGCTCACCACCAGGTTTTCGATCTGACGGATGTCTTCGTAGTCCGCGTTCAGGTAGACAAAATGGCGCTGACCCCGTTCCCGGATCAATCCCCCGTATTGCCGCACGTTCAGATTGGACGCCAAGAGCGAGCGCACCCGGGTCGGGGTAATGTGGTAGGCCTCGCAGGCGGCCCGGTCCAGAAGAATATCCACCGATTTTTCCCGGCCCCCGTACACATTCACCGCCGCAACGCCCTCCACATTTTCCAATTCGGTGAGGATGTGCTGGTCCACGTAATTCCGGACCCGGTCGATGCCTCCGGAACCCCGGGCCTGCAGGCTCATGAGGGTGGAACTCACCGATTCGGTGTCGAATTTGATGACCTGGATGTCGAATTCATCGGGAAGGGTACCCCGGAGGGCGGCCACCCGCTCGTCCAGCTTCAGGTAGGCGTATTTGAGATCGGTGTCCTGTTCGTAGGAGATCATCACCACCCCGTTCCTCCGGCTGGCGGTGGATTCCAGCTCGGCGATGTTTTCCAGACCCGCCACCATGCTTTCCACGGGAACGATGGCTTCCTGCTCCATGTATTCCGGGGTCACTTCGATGCGGGAGCTAACCTGGACATAAAGCATGGGCAGCTCCG
>JAWKKO010000017.1:0-98606 GCA_041393235.1 Bacteroidales bacterium | reverse complement strand
AGGTACACGATCTGACCCGCCTCCAGTCGTTCGCCCCGGGACATTTCGTTGTAGCGCACGATCTCGTTCTTGTAAAGACCCAGTTCCTTGCGAAGCCCCTCGGGGGTGTCGCCCGGTTGCGCCAGAATGTACTCGATTCCGTTGTTGACGCGCACCTCGCGGCCTGCCAGATAGGCATTGGCACCGGGCCCTTCCCCGGGTTTGGGCCAGTGGGGATGGCCCCCCGCCAGAACCAGGCCGTCGTACCGGTCCAATTCGTTCTCCTCGATGATCTTGATCAGGAGCCCTGCATAGTCGGGAGCCGTGGCATAGCCCGCCTTTTTCAGTCCCCTCGCCCACCCTTTGTAGTCGTCGGGTTTCAATTCGAACAGAGAGGCATAGCGCGGCTTCGTACTGAGAAACAGGCTGTGATCCACGTAGGAATCATAGGCCGTTGGATAGGAACGGAAACACTCGTTCCGGGCGTCGTCGTCGTGGCGGATGCTTTCCCCTTCCCAGTCGTGGCATTTGATGCCAAAATGGTTGTTGGCCTTGACGGCCAGCCGGCTGTTTCCGTTGTCCGACTCCAGGCAGCCCTGGGCCAGGGTGATGCTGGCCGGGATGCCCGTTCGCTGCATCTCCTTCATGGCCAGCTCTGCGTAGGTCTCGATGTAGTACTCCCGCGTCATGTCCTTGCTGCGCTGGGCGAGGGCGCCCGCCGGCGCCGCCGTCCCCAGGGCAAGGATCCAGATCGTGCGGATTTTCCAGCTGCGGCCGGCCCTTCCTTTCATCCTTCGCTTCATCGACATTGCTTTACAAAACAAAAATAGGCACGGGACCTGCACCCTCCGGAGGGAGTTTTAAACAATCCGGTCCCGCACCCGGGTTGATAAGTAAACGCAAAGGGATGGGGAAATCGTTTATATTTATGAACCAAAGACCCGGAACATGAAGGAAATGCACATCGAGACCATCCTGAAGATTCTGCAAAACTCCTCCGAACTCACCGGGGAACAAACCCATGCGGCGCACCTGGCCCAGGAGGCGGCGCGGTCGGCCTATGCCCCCTATTCCCGATTTTGCGTGGGAGCGGCCCTGGTGCTGGAGAACGGGGAGATTGTCACGGGAAGCAACCAGGAAAACGGCGCCTACCCGTCGGGACTGTGCGCCGAACGCGTGGCCCTGTTCTATGCCGGCGCCCGGTACCCCGGGGTGGCCGTGCGTTTGCTGGCCATCGCCGCGGTGAAGGACGGCGTGCTCCAGGACGTTCCGGTTTCCCCCTGCGGCGCTTGCCGCCAGGTCATGCTGGAAAGCGAACACCGGGGTGGAAAACCCATGGAGATTTTGCTGATCGGCGCCAACGAAATGCATCTCATCGGCGCCGCGAGGGACCTTCTGCCCCTGCCCTTTGTCCTGAATCCCGCCTCCGGGACTCAGGATTCCTGCGCTCCCTGAGCCGGAGCGGCCTTCTTCTTGAAAAACACCGGAAAGATGTCCATCTTGGGATAGGGCGCCAGGATTTCCAGCGGTTCCTTTTTCACGGGATGAACGAAGGAAATCCGCCTCGCGTGGAGGCTGATGCCCCCGTTTTTGTTGGTACGGCGCGACCCGTACTTCCGGTCGCCCTTGATCACGCACCCCATGGCGGCCAGCTGGGCCCGGATCTGGTGGTGCCGGCCCGTTTCCAGCTCCACCTCCAGGAGATGGTAATGATCCGAGGAGGCCACCAGTTTGTAATGCAGCCGGGCTTCCTTGGCCCCCTCCACGGGCCTGTCGTGGACGTAGGATTTGTTCTGTTTGGTGTTGCGCGTCAGGTAGTGGGTGAGGCTTCCTTCGGGTTCGGCCGGCGGATTGCATACGATGGCGTGGTAGATCTTTTCCACCTGCCGTTCCTTGAACAGGGCCGTCATCCGGCTCAACGCCTTGCTGGTCTTGGCGAACACCACCGCCCCGCTCACCGGCCGGTCGATGCGGTGGGGAATGCCCAGGAACACCTCCCCCGGCTTCCCGTCTCTCTCCCTAATGAACTCCTTCAGCATCACATCCATCGACACGTCCCCCGTCTGGTCCCCCTGCACGATGTCCGACACCTTCTTGTTCACCACCATCAGATGGTTGTCTTCATACAATATCTCCACCTTCGCCCCCACTTTACAAACTTTACAGACTTTATAACTTTAATAACTCTCACTCTCGTTTGGGAAATTCCGACTCCTCACATCCTCAATGTAATTCGACACCGCCCCCTTCACCTCCATCTGCAGGTTGTGGTAACGGCGCAGGAAACGGGGCGAAAACTCCTGGGTGATGCCCAGCATGTCGTGGAGGACCAGCACCTGTCCGTCCACCTCCCGGCCGGCGCCGATGCCGATGGTGGGGATGGCGATGGACCGGCTCACCTCGCCGGCCAGTTTGGCGGGGATCTTCTCCAGAACGATGGCAAAACACCCGGCCTGGGCCAACCGGATGGCATCCGATTTCAATTTCTCCGCTTCCTCGGATTCCGTGGCGCGGACCACACAGGTCCCGAACTTGTGGATGGCCTGGGGTGAGGCCGAGGTGACCCATGACCGGGATGCCCGCCGACAGGATGCGGTCGACCGATTCCACGATTTCGACGCCCCTTCCAGCTTGATGGCGCTGGCGCCGGTCTCCTTCATGATCCGGATGGCGATGCCAGGGCTGCTTGGAATTTCCTGGTAGGTCCCGAAGGGCAGATCCACCACTACCAGGCCCGGCTCGTGGCCCGGACCACCAGCGGCGTGGTAGATCATGTTGTCCAGGGTGATGGGCAGGGTGGTTTCGAAACCGGCCATCACATTGGAGGCCGAATCCCCCACCAAAATCACCTCGATCCCGGCTGATCCAGCAGGCGGGCGAAGGAATATCGTAAGCGGTGAGCATGGCGATCTTCTCGCCCTTGAGTTTCATGGCATGAAGGACGTGGGTGGTCACATGCCTGACATTGCTGTGGGTGACATGGGAAATGGCGTTGATTTGCTGCAAAAGGTGAAAATAAAAATCGGTTCGGCAGCCAATTTGTCAGTAAACATGACAGGTCCCGGAAAGCGTCCGAGGGAAAACTGTGTCATAATTGCACCTGTCCTTCAAACAGCCTCTTGGCACAATCTATGTTACCAAGTGCAGCGTAGAATGCACCAGCGATTGAACACAGGTAAAAAGCAAAAATAGACAAAGATCATGAGTAAGATTATCGGCATTGACCTCGGAACAACGAACTCCTGCGTAAGTGTGATGGAAGGAAACGAGCCCGTGGTGATCCCCAACAGCGAAGGTAAAAGGACGACCCCTTCCATGGTGGCGTTTGTGGACAACGGCGAACGGAAGGTAGGCGATCCTGCCAAACGTCAGGCCATCACCAACCCGCAGAAAACCGTTTACTCCATCAAGCGGTTCATGGGAGAGACCTATGACAGAGTGACCAAGGAAATCAACCGCGTGCCCTACAAAGTGGTCAAAGGGAGAACAACACCCCCGGGTGCAGATCGACGACCGGAAGTATTCCCCCAGGAAATCTCCGCCATGGTCCTGCAGAAAATGAAAAAGACCGCCGAAGACTACCTGGGCCAGGAAGTGACGGAAGCCGTGATCACGGTTCCCGCCTATTTCAGCGACTCCCAGCGCCAGGCCACCAAAGAAGCCGGAGAAATCGCCGGCCTGAAGGTCAAGCGGATCATCAACGAACCCACGGCTGCCTCCTGGCCTACGGTCTGGACAAGAAAACAAGCGATCTGAAGATCGCCGTGTTCGACCTGGGCGGCGGAACCTTCGACATCTCCATCCTGGAGCTGGGCGACGGCGTGTTTGAGGTGAAATCCACCAACGGCGACACCCACCTGGGCGGGGACGACTTCGACCAGGTGATCATCGACTGGCTGGCCGACGAATTCAAGAAGGACGAAGGCCTGGACCTGAGGAAGGATCCCATGGCCCTGCAGCGCCTCAAGGAAGCCGCCGAAAAAGCCAAGATCGAATTGTCCAGCTCCACCCAGACCGAGATCAACCTTCCCTACATCATGCCCGTGGACGGCGTCCCCAAGCACCTGGTGAAATCCCTGACCCGGGCCAAATTTGAAAGCCTGGCCGATGCCCTCATCCAGGCCACCATCGAGCCCTGCAAAGCGGCCTTGAAAGACTCCGGCCTGAGCGCCAGCGAAATCAACGAAGTCATTCTGGTGGGCGGATCGACCCGGATCCCCGCCATCCAGAAAGTGGTGCAGGATTTCTTCGGAAAAGCTCCCTCCAAGGGAGTGAACCCCGACGAAGTGGTTGCCGTGGGTGCCGCCATCCAGGGCGGTGTGCTCACCGGCGAAGTGAAGGATGTGCTGCTGCTCGACGTCACCCCCCTGTCGCTCGGAATCGAGACCATGGGCAGCGTGAACACGAAGCTGATCGAATCCAACACCACCATCCCCACGAAAAAGACCCAGACCTTCACCACGGCCGCCGACAACCAGCCCAGCGTGGAAATCCACGTGCTGCAGGGAGAACGGGCCATGGCCAAGGACAACAAGACCATCGGACGGTTCCACCTCGACGGCATTCCGCCTGCCCCCCGGGGCATCCCCCAGATCGAAGTCACTTTCGACATCGATGCCAACGGCATCCTCAACGTGTCGGCCCGGGACAAGGGCACCGGCAAGGAACAGAGCATCCGCATCGAAGCATCGTCCGGACTCTCCGATTCGGAGATCGACCGGATGAAGAAGGAGGCCAAGGAGAACGAAGCCGCGGACAAAGATGCCAAGGAGCGGATCGAAAAGCTGAACAGCGCCGACAGCCTGGTGTTCCAGAGCGAGAAGCAACTCAAGGAGTTCGGTGAAAAAATCCCCGCCGAGAAAAAAGGTCCCATCGAGGATGCACTGAACCGCCTGAAAGAAGCCCACAAGGCAGCGGATCTGGCCGCCATCGACCAGGCCACCGAGGCCCTGAACACGGCCTGGCAGGCCGCCTCGCAGGACATGTACAATGCCCAGCAGGCAGGTCAGGAAGGAGCCGCTGCCGGAGGCCAGCAGGCCGGACAAAGCAGCACCGAATCCAAGAAGGGCAACGACGGGGAAGTGACCGACGTTGACTTTGAGGAAGTGAAATAAGGCAGAACCAACCCCTGCTTCCAAACGCAGCAAGCCGATGGCCTGCTGCGTTTTTTTTTGCGTATTTTAGGCACGCACCCAAAAACACAAACAGATGAAACGAAGAACATTCCTATCCCATGCCAGCGGCCTGGGCGTCGGGGTCGGTTTGGCGGGCGGATTGGCAGGATCCTGCTCGACCCGGGAAGAACCGCCCGCCGAAGTTCCCTTTTCCGGAAAGGCCGCGATGGAAAAGGCAAAGCTTACCATGCTCACCATGCAACGGGCCACCTGGGAACAGGGCGTTGCTACTGCAGGCTTTGATGGAAGCCGGCGAGACGGAGCTGACGATTTTGATGGCGAAGGAGGCCATCCTGCGTCAGAAGGAGGACGGCCGGGTGGCCATGCTGGGGGAAGAATTTGCCCTCTCCGATGCGGCATCGCCCGGAGAAGCCATCCTGTTTGCGGCCCGGGTCACCGGAGACGGAGAATTGCAGGCCGGATTCGACAGGCTGCTGACCTATGTGCTGGAAAAAGCGCCCCGCACCAGGGAAGGCATCTACTACCATTTCACCAACATCCCCCAGATCTGGAGCGATATCAACTACATGCTGCCGCCCTTTCTGGCCTGTGCGGGCGAACACCGGGAAGCCGTCCGCCAGATCGAAGGATTCAAGGCCTGTCTGTGGGACGACGAAAAGCACTTGCTTTCGCACATGTGGGACTGTGAGAAAAACGAATTCCCGAGAAAGGATTTCTGGGGCGTGGGCAACGGATGGACGGCGGCCGGACTTTCCCGGGTGATCCTCTCCTTGCCCGACTCCATGAAGGAGGAGAAGGAAAAACTGATCCGCTATCAAAAGGAATTGATCGACGGTTGCCTCGCCCATCAGCGGCCGGATGGTTTCTTCCATGATGTGATCGACGATCCCGAGACCTTTGTGGAAACCAACCTGGGGCAAATGCTGGCCTATTCCATCTACAAGGGAATGAAAGGGGGCTGGATCGATCCTTCCTACAAGCCATTTGCCGACAAAATGAGGTCGGCCGCCCACAGCAAAGTCGATGAATTCGGGCTGGTCCACGGCGTGTGCGGCTCGCCGGATTTCATGCACTCCGGCACGGCCACGGAGGGACAGGCTTTTTTCATCCTCATGGAAACGGCTTACCTGGAAACCACACACACATCCGACACATGAACCGAACGACGCTTCTTTTCCTTCCTTCCCTCTGCCTCCTTGCCGGATTTTTTCCGGGCTGCCGGCCCAACCGGGGGAACGATCTCGACCAACGAGTCGACCGGGCCATCGAACTTTCTCTTCAATGCATGGAACGTTCCGTGGAAGAGGTGGGGAATCCCTCCCTCTATCCCACCTATGCAACGAAGGAACTGACCTGGAAACTGGATCGCTCCTCCAATTGGGTGAGCGGGTTCTACCCGGGATCGCTCTGGAAGGCCTATGAGCTCAGCGCCGATGACCGGTTCAAGGCGTGGGCGGAAGCGTGGACGGCCGGGATCGAAGATCAAAAACACAACACGGGCACCCATGATCTGGGATTTCGGTTTGGGTCCGCCTTTGGCAACGGGTTGCGGCTGGCCCCGGACGATCCGGCGACCACCGGATACCGGGCGATCCTGCTCACCGCCGCCGCCACGGCCGACAGCCGGTATTTTGCACCGGCCGGTTTGTATCCCTCCGATTGGGATGCGGATCCGCTGCCGAACGCCCGTCCCGTGGTCATCGATGTGATGATGAACCTGGAGCTGTTGATGTGGTCGGCCGTCCAAACGGGGGATTCCGTGCGGATGCAGCGCTGCATTTCGCACGCTCAACGGACCTGGCAGGATTTCATCCGGGAAGACGGCGGAAGCTACCATGTGGTCCGGTACGACAAAACCACAGGAGAAGTGCTCGGCAAAGGCCAACTGCAGGGGGATACCGATGAAAGCACCTGGTCGCGGGGCCATGCCTGGATGGTGTACGGGCTGGTGACAGTGTACCGGTACACCCGCGACCCGGAATACCTGGAGATGGCAACCCGGGTGGCGGACTATTTCCTCGACCATCTGCCTACGGACCGGATCGCCAACTGGGATTTTCAGTCGGACCGGAACCACCCCGACGCCTCGGCCTCGGCCATTGTTTGTTCCGCCCTGTTTGAATTGCAGGATGGCCTCGGTTCCCCCGAAAAAAAACAACACTACCTGCACCAGGCGGAAGACATCCTCTCGTCCCTCTGCGAACCGCCCACTTTCTCCCTGGGGGAAGGAACCAACTGCCTGCTTCTCCATTCCACCCAGTATGTGGGGGCGACGGAAAACACGGACGTTCCCTGTGCCTTTGCGGATTATTACTTTCTGGAATCCCTGGTCCGCTACAAACGAGTCCGTTCGGGACAACCCGCCGTGGAGGCAGGTGCCGGCTATTGAAAGAGCTCCGGCTGCGGAAAGAGCTCCGGCTGCGGAAAAAAATTCCGGAACGGACAACCCGGAAACCGCCTCCCGACCGACCGATATTTTGAGGTTGTCCCCATACAGTCTGGAGACAGCCTCACTTTTTTTATCTTTGACACGAAAAGCCTGAAAACAAATGAAACGCAGAATCGGATGGATCGTGGGTTGCCTTTTGGCGGGGGGACTGGGACTGCAGGCCCAGAACCGGCTTGATGAGCAGGGCCGGAAAACCGGGGCCTGGGTGGTGGAATACCCCAATGGAAAGACCCGGTACACGGCCACCTTCCGGGAAGGAAGGCCTGTGGGAGAAATGCTTCGGTACGATGAAAAGGGAGCCCTCCAGGCACGCATGATGTTCGGGGAAGACGGCACCCGGAACTACACGCACATGTACTACCGGAACAAGCAAACTGCCGCTGAGGGCTGGTATGTGGGACAGGAAAAGGATAGCGTGTGGACCTACTATTCGGAGTTCGACGGATCGGTCCGGTTCCGGGAGCCCTACATCGCGGGAAAGCGATGGGGCACGGTGGTTCACTATTTTCAGTCGGGGCTCGTGTCCGAGGAGCTGGACTACGCCGAGGATGTCCGGCACGGGACCTGGCGGCAGTACCACACCGACGGATCCCTCCGGCTTACCGGGCACTACGACCGCGACCGGCTCGACGGCCCCTATGCCGTGTACTACCCCGACAGCACCCTGAAAGTCGAGGGACAGTACCTGGGCGACAAAGCCCATGGCCAGTGGCGGTACTATGACGAAGACGGCACCGAACTGTATACCATTGAATTCCGGGAAGGCAACGCCACCGACCAGAAACGCTACCTGGAGATGATGCAGGACAGCCTCGACCGGATGATCCCCCCAGGCGAACCCCTGGAAACCACGCCCGACGATCCGGGATCCTTTCTGCCGGGGGGCATGCCTCCGGTCCGAAAACCCTGACAGCCCATGGGAAAGAGATGGAAAACAAGCCGGAGGATCCCCGGGGGAACCTGGTTTCCGATGACCCTGCTCCTGGTCCTGGGGCTCCTGCCCGCCCGGACCCAGGAGATCGCAGGGGACGTGTATTGGCTGTACTTCACGGACAAAGGGGACAACGGCTACGACATCGACCGCCCGGAAGAATTTCTCACCCCCCGTTCCCTCGACCGGAGGGCCTGGCAGGGCCTGGGAGTCGACGAACGGGACGAACCCCTCACGGAAGCCTACCTGGAACAGATCCGGGAGCTGGGCGGACAGATCCGGCACCGGTCCCGTTGGCTCAACGGGGTGGCCCTGACCGAATGCACGGAAGAACTTTTTCTGGACCTGCTGGCATTGCCCTTCACCGATACCCTTCCCTGGGAACCGGCAACGGAGGAATCCCTCGTCCCCGGGCGGAGCGACCAGCCCCGGTTTTCCGGTCCCGTTCCCGGGGCGGAGGCCTACGACTACGGCATTGCCCGGGAGCAGGTGGAACTCATCCAGACCCGGGAGCTGCATCGCTGGGGCTACCGGGGCGAGGGGGTCCATGTGGCCGTGCTGGACGCCGGTTTCTACAACGTGGACAGCCTGACTTCCTTCGCTCCCATGCGGGCGGACGGCCGGCTTCTGGGCACCCGGAACTTTGTCCGGGACCGATCCGTCTTCCGGGAAACCAGCACCCACGGCATGCACGTGCTGTCCATCCTGGGGGGGGAGTGGGACGGGAACCTGGTGGGCACGGCTCCCAAAGCCAGCTACCTCCTTTGCATGACGGAACACCCCGACCAGGAAACCCGGCTCGAGGAGATCGCCTGGATCGAGGCCGCGGAATATGCGGACAGCCTGGGCTTCGACGTGATCAACACCTCCCTGGGATACAGCCTCTTTGACGATCCGGGTTCCAATTACACCTACGAGGACATGGACGGACGCACCACCTTCATTTCCCGGGCTGCCTCCCTGACCGCCAGCCGGGGGATGATCGCCTGCATCAGCGCAGGCAACCAGGGGAACGATCCCTGGCACTACATCACCGCGCCGGCCGATGCCACGAACATCCTGACGGTGGGCGCCGTCGACAGCCTGGGGACGATCGCTGCGTTCAGTTCGAGGGGACCCACCGCGGACGGCCGCGTCAAACCGGATGTGTCGGCCATGGGGGTGCAAACCGGCGTGCAAACGGTGGCCGATCAACTGGCCCGGGGCAGCGGTACCTCCTTTTCCTCCCCGACCATCGCCGGATCGGTGGCTTCCCTCTGGCAGGCGTTTCCCGAAACCCCGGCGCAGGAGCTCATGGAGGCGGTCCGGGAAAGCGCCTACCTGCACGAATCCCCCAACAACGACATCGGGCATGGCATCCCGAATTTTGCCCGGGCCCTCCACCTTCTCACTTCCACACGGAAACTGACCCCGGAATCGGAGGTGCTGGTGTACCCCAACCCGGTCCGGGACCGGATCCACGTGGCAGTTGCCGGTCAGACGAACGGACCCGCGCAGATTCGTTTGTTTTCCCCCGACGGGGTTCTTCGTGCGATCCATACCGTCCCCCTGCCGGCCGATCTGGACCTCGGTCCGGATCTGGAACCGGGTCTTTACATCCTGCAGCTTTCCGTTTCCGGTCTCCTGTACCACCAACGAATCCTCCGGCTGAAATGAGCGAATCCCCCCTCCGCCTGTCCCAGCTCCTCGACCGGGTCCGCCAGGTTCTGGACCAGGGAATGGAAGGTCCCCGGTGGATTGTGGCCGAAATCCTGGAGTTGAATGTGAACCGGAGCGGGCACTGTTACATGGAGCTGGTGGAAAAGGAAGAGGGGAGCGATGTCCTCCTGGCCCGGACCCGTGCCACCATCTGGGCGTCGCGGTTTGGGATGCTGCGGCCCTTTTTCGAAAGTGCCACGGGAAGTCCCCTTCGAAGCGGCATCAAAATCCTGTGCAAAGCGAGTGTCAGTTTCCATTCCCAGTACGGGTTCAGCCTTTCGGTGACCGACCTGGATCCTTCCTACACCCTGGGCGACCTGGCCAGGAAGAAGCAGGAGGTGATCCGGAAACTCCGGGAGGAAGGCGTGTACGACATGAACCGCGATCTGCCCTTTCCCAGGGTCCCCCAGCGAATCGCCGTGATCAGCTCCGACACGGCGGCCGGGTATGGGGATTTCATGGACAGTCTGGTCACGAACGGACCCGGATTCGCCTTTGCTTCCACCCTGTTCCCGGCCCAGATGCAGGGCGACGGGGCCGTGGAATCCATCCGGCAGGCCTTCGACCGCATTTTCGAGAGCGTCCGCAATTTTGATCTGGTGGTCCTGCTGCGGGGAGGCGGGTCCAAAGCCGACCTGGAATGTTTCAACGCCTATGAACTGGCCTACTACATCACCCAGTTTCCCCTTCCCGTTTGTACGGGCATCGGGCACGAACGGGACGAAAGCGTGGCCGATCTGGTGGCAGCCCGGGCCCTGAAACCCCCACCGCCGTGGCGGAGTTTCTCATCGACCAGCTCCTCGGCTTCGAATTCCGGCTGCAGGAACTCCACGACCGGCTCGATCAATCGGTGCGGTTTCAGGTCGCCGCCCACCGCACCCGACTCGACCGGCTGGCCGGGGAATGCCGGCACGCCAGCCGGAACTATCTCAGGGACCGCATGCTTGTTCTTGATCAGCACCGGCTCAACCTGGATCGGTTCAGCCGGTTCCGGCTGACCCAGCAACGCGACCGGCTCCTGCACCTGGAGAAGAGAATCCAGCTCGCCGATCCCGAACGGATCCTGGCACGGGGCTACTCCCTGACCCTGGTCAACGGCAAAAGCCTGAAGAACCTGGAAGACCTTCAACCTGGTGCGATCCTGGAAACCAGACTCTCCCTGGGGACCATCGAAAGCCGGGTACAAACCACCAAACCGAAACAAGAACATGGCAAAAGCACCGAACCTGAGCTATGACCAGGCCCTGTCCGAAATTGAAACCACCCTGGAGCGGATCGAAAAGGGCGATCTGGGGGTGGATGACCTGGCCCAGAGCGTGGAACACCTGACCCGCTTGTTGGATCACTGCCGCGACCGGCTGCACCGGACCGAAGCACGGGTCAACCAGATCCTGGATCCGGAGGAAGGCAGCCGAGGGACCGGCTCATAAAAAGCGGGACAATGTGTTCAGAAGGTCCGTGACCTTGATTGGTTTGCTCAGGTAATCGTCGCAACCGGCTTCCTGGCTGATTTGCTTCTCCCCGGACATGGCGTAGGCCGTTTGAGCGATCACGGGCAAATCGCTCCGCTTCTTTTTGATTTCCCGGGTGCATTCGTACCCGTTCTTGAAGGGCATCTGGATGTCCATCAACACCACATCCAGGTCTTCGTGCTCGCTGAACAGCTCCAGAGTCTCCTCGCCGTTCCGGGCCCAGATGATCTCCAATCCCGTTTCCTTGAGGGCTTCGTACAAAAAGTAGTAGTTGGAATGGTCGTCCTCCGCAATCAGGAGCTTTTTGCCGTTCCACGACCGGGATTCACTGGTGGCCACTTTGATGGCCGCCTCGTGCTTGATGGGCACTTCCTTCAACGGCAGAATGAGCCAGAAGGTCGATCCTTTGCCCGGCCGTGAGTCCACGTCGATCACGCCGCCCAGCAATTCGGTGAGGTTTTTCGATATGGCCAGACCCAACCCCGTGCCCCCGTACAATTTCGTCTTGCCCTCGTGTCCCTGCATGAACCGGTCGAAAATGACCTGCAGTTTCTCCTTGCGGATGCCGATCCCGGAATCCTTCACATAAAACAGGACGCCCTTGGGGTGGGACTCGATGCCCAGCACCACGTCGCCCGCTTCCGTGAATTTGATGGCGTTTCCCAGGAGATTGATGAGGATTTGCCGGAGCCGGAATCCGTCCGTGTAGAGGACCAGGTCGTCCATGGGCCAATCCCACTGCAGCTTCAGGTTCACCATGTCCTTTCCCACCCGGCGGATGTTCTGCTGGAACATCATGTGCAGTTCCCGGAACAATTCGCCGATGAAGGTCTCCGCGATGTGGATGTTCACCTGTCCGGCCTCGATTTTGGCAATGTCGATGATGTCGTCGATGAGCCGCATCAGGTCGTCGGCACCCTGGTTGATCTGGGCGATGAAATCCTTGCGCTCCTCGGCACTCAGCCGATCGTCGGTCAGCAAATCGGAGAAGCCCACGATGGCATTCATGGGGGTGCGGATCTCGTGGGACATGTTGGACAGGAAGGCCGTTTTGAGCTTGTCCGACTCCTCAGCCTTCACCTTGGCTTCCAGCAACTTGCGCTCTGCCTCTTTGCGTTCGGCAATGTTCTTGACGATCAGGACCATGGACTCCGGCTCCCCATGCACGTTGTACATGGCTCCGCTGGAAACCTCCGCCGGAAACACCCGTCCGTCGGGCCGGATGGCCTCGTATTCCAGGTTCTTCAAATACCCCTTCTCCCAGGTGATCTGGAAATCCCGGATGGATCTTCGCCAGTACTCGGGCTGGAGAAAGTGGAAGATCCGCTTTCCACGCGACAGCTCCGGGGTTGTCTGAAAAGCTTCCAGAAAGGCGCTGTTGAAATCCGTGATCTCGGCCCGCTGGTTCAGCACCAACAAGGGATCCGGGGAGGATTCAAACACACGGCGCTGCCATTCCTGGTTTTCCCTCAGCTTGTCGAGGTGGCGCCGGCGCTCAATGGCCAGCGCAATCTGATCGCTGGCAAACTCCAGCAACACCGCATCGGACGGGGTGAACACAATGTCTTGGGAATAGGATTGCACTGCAAAGACGCCGATGATTTTGTCCTGGTGCTTCAACGGAACCCCCAGCCAGGAAACGCAGGGGGGACCGACCGGGTCGACCAGTCCGTCGTCGTGCAATTGCTTCTCCCGCTCCGGGTCCACCAGCTGCGCTTTGCCCGTGCCGATGACGAAGCTTGTCAGGGTTTTCCGGGCCGGAAATTCCGTGATGACTTCCTTCTCATCTTCCATGAAGGGGAGGGTGAGGGTGTCCGATTCCTCGTTGTAAAGCGCCAGGAAGCAGTTGGTCGTGTCAAGGACCCGTCCCAGGTTCAGCCGGATGATGCCATACAGCTCCTCCAGGTTCCGGGTGCTGGAGGTTGCGTTGGAAATTTCCACCAGCACCTGGCGGACCAATTCGTTCCGCTTCCGGTCGTTGATGTTGATGTGGATGCCGGTCATCCGCTGGGTCTCGCCCCGCTCGTCGCGGCCCACAACCCGTCCTTTGCTCAGGATCCAGGTGAAATGGCCTTTTTTGTGCCGGAGCCGGAATTCGATTTCAAAGGATTTTTCCTTCCTCCGGACGCACTCGTCGATGGTCGCCAGCACCCGGTCCCGATCCTCCTGGTGCAACAGGGCGGTCCAGGTTCCGAATTCCTGGGGCAATTCGTCGGGCGTGTACCCCAGCATGCTGAACCAGGTGGGCGAATAATACACTTCGTTGCTGTCCACGGTCCAGTCCCACATGCCCAGACCCGTTCCGGACATGGCCAGGTTCAGCCTTTCTTCACTGGCGGCCAGGGCTTCCTGGGCCTTCAGCGACCGGGTCACGTCCCGGGAAATGGCCATCACCGATTCCACCGATCCCGATTGCCCGATCTCCGGATACAGGCGCCAGTCCAGAATGGTCACATGCTCTCCTTCCCCCGCCTCCGACATCATGGTGGTGGGCTGACCCGTGGCGAACACCCGGTCCAGGGCGTCGTTGGTGTCCCGGATCTGCACCTCGGGCATAAGCTTCAATTCTTCGTTGGTGCGCCCGATCATCTCCTTCACCGACCGGCCGGTGTACCGTTCCACGGCCTGATTGACGAACAGGTGCCGTTTCTGCCGGTCGAAACGCAGGATGATGTCCGGGGAATTGTCGGCCAGCGCCCGGAAATGTTCCTGGGCTTCCGACAAGGTTTTCTCCAGCTGCTTGCTTTTGTGAATGTCCCGGGTGATCAGAAGCAAACAGTCCCGATCGCCGATCCGGATGGGGGTGACGGAATTGTAGGTATAGAAAAGACGCCCGTCGGGCACCTTGTTGAGCCACTCGAAAAAAACCGATTGGTTGCCTTCGATGGCTTCCCGGATGTGGGCGCGGGCCCGCTCCAGCGTGAAACCGTCCTCCACGCTGGAAAATCGTTCGATGTCGACCCCCACCAGGTCCTCCGATGTCAGGTTGTAAATCTCCAGGAACCGGGGATTGTGCTCCAGGACCTCCCGGCTCTCCATATCGAGCACGGCGATCCCCTCGCTCACTGTGTTAAAAATCGACATGTACCGGTCCCGGGAGCTTCTCAATTCCCGCTCCGCTTCATGGAACCGGGAAATGACCTTCCCGTATTTGAGGGCCGAATACACCGAGGGAACGAGCTTGAAGAGCCGGTCTTTGGAAACAAAATCCCAGATGCCCGCCTGCAGCGAGGAGGAGGCGGTGCGCTCGTTCTTTTCACCGACCACATAGAGAAACGGTATGCTTGTGGAATAGGGTTCCATTTCCTCCTCCGCCAGGGAACGGAGTTTTTGCGGCAAATCGTAATCGGAGATCAGAAGGTCGGGGGGATCGCTTTTCAGGCAATCCCGGAGGGTCAGATTGTCCTTGAGAATCCGGGCATCCACATCAAATTTCCCCCCTGCAAGAATTCCGAGAATTTCTTCCAGGAGGGCAGGATCCAGATACCAGAAACAAACCTTGATTTTCAGTCCCGGCATAGCAGCTTTCAATGGTCCATGGGTGTCCGAAAAATAGCTAAATTTTTATGATTCCCGCGCCAGGTGTCCGGAAAACTCCCCCTTTCTGACCATTTGTTTTACTTTTGTGGCAAACGATCCCGATGGACCTGAGCAAAGAACTGCAGCATCCCGTGTTTTCCATTCTCTCCGACCTGAGCCGGGAGGAGGGAACGGACTGCTATGTGATCGGCGGGTACGTCCGCGATCTGTTGCTCTTCGGCTCCGGAAGCAAGCCCAAGGACATTGACATTCTGGTCATTGGCAGCGGCATCGACATGGCCCGAAAGGTGCGATCGGCCATCCGGGGGAAGGCCTCCCTTTCGGTGTTTCGCAGTTTCGGAACGGCCATGCTCAAATGGGGAGATACGGAAATCGAGTTTGTGGGCGCCCGCAAGGAGTCCTATCGGAACGACTCCCGGAAACCCCTGGTGGAAGACGGCACCCTGGAGGACGATCAGAAACGGCGCGACTTCACCATCAATGCCCTCGCCATCGATCTGAAGCCCGAACGTTTCGGCCGTTTGCTGGATCCCTTCGACGGGCAAACCCATCTGAAGGAAAAACGAATCCGCACCCCGTTGGAACCCGGGCGCACCTTTTCGGACGACCCCCTGCGCATGCTCCGGGGCATCCGCTTCGCTGCCCGCCTGGAATTCCGCATCGACCCCGACATCCTGGATGCCATGCGGGAGCACCGGGAACGGATCGCCATCGTGTCCCAGGAACGCATCACCGAAGAATTGAACAAGATCCTGCTGTGCCGCAAACCGTCCATCGGATTCATGCTGCTGGAAAAAACCGGGTTGCTGTCCATCCTTCTCCCCGATCTCGACCGGATGAAGGGGGTGGAGGAAGTGAGCGGACAGTTCCACAAGGACAACTTCCTCCACACCCTGGAAGTGGTTGACAACATCGCCGAAAAAACCGACGACCTGTGGTTGCGGTGGTCGGCCCTGCTGCACGACATTGCCAAACCGCGGACCAAGCGGTTCGAGGAAGGGATCGGGTGGACCTTCCACGGGCATGAGTTTCTGGGGGCGAAGATGATTCCTTCCCTGTTCCGGAAGCTGAAACTGCCCCTGGACGACCGCATGAAATACGTCCAGAAGCTGGTTCAGCTCCACCTCCGGCCCATCGTCCTTTCCCAGGAGGTGGTCAGCGATTCGGCCGTCCGCCGACTGATCTACGATGCCGGCGACGACCTGGAGGACCTGATGACCCTCTGCGAGGCCGACATCACCTCGAAGAACGAATACACGGTTCGCAAGCACCTGAAGAATTTTCAAATCGTCCGGGAGAAGATGGTGGATCTGGAAGCCCGGGATTCGATCCGGAACTTTCAACCGCCGGTCAGCGGGGACGACATCCAGAAAGCCTTCGGAATCGAACCTTCGCGTCCCATCGGCATCATCAAGGAGGCCATCAAGGAAGCCATCCTGGAAGGAGAGATCTCCAACACCCGGGAAGCTGCGATCCGGAAAATGCGGGAAGAGGGCAAAAAACTGGGCCTTACCTTCCAGGCAGAGGCGTTTGAACGGGAGAACCCGTCTCCCGACCCGGGGGACGCAGGTCCAGAACCAGCGGCAGGTGATCGCTGAGGCCGCCCCGGTAGCGGAATCCCTCATAGCAACGGTACGGCTTGAGGCCGGAATGCAACAGGTCCTCCTCCAGCAGGGCCGGCAGGGCCAGGGCATGCACCCCGCCCTGCCAGGGCGCCCGAAGACCGAGCACGTGCACCTGGTCCAGGGCCGACCAACGTCCCCTGTACTTGTAGGTGAGAACGGGCTTCGACTCCCCGCCCAGCACCCGGTCCCGCATGGATTCCCGGGACCGAAGCGACTCCAGCGCAAAGGACGTCCTTTCATCGTTCAAATCGCCCATCAGAAAAAACGCCGATCCCCCGCCCCTCCCGGCGAGAGAATCGGCCAGACCGATCAACCGGAGGGCTTGCCTTCTTCTGGGTTCGGCACTGGATCCCGCACCCCGGTATTTGGAAATCAGATGCGCCAGAAGGAGGTCGAAGGTATCCCGGCCGGCCAAGCAAAATCGCAGGTGGAGCAGGTCCCGGGTTTCCTCCAGACCCTCTCCCCCGCCGGTGCTGTACCAGCCGCATTGCATCAGGCGGAGTCGATCCGACCGGTACAGGCAGGCCACATCCATCCCCCGGTGATCGGGCCCTTCCCGGTGAACCACGCTGTAGTTTTCGGGACGAAGGAGGGGGTGGCGCGCCAGGTCTTCCAGCACCCGGCGGTTTTCCACCTCACACAACCCCACCACCTCGGGTCCTTCCCATCGCCCTGCCGCCACGATGACCTTTGCCAGGGCATCCAGCTTGCGCCGGTAGCGATCCTCCGTCCAGCGGGCCTCCCCCTCCGGCGTGTATGGATCGTCCGCCCCAAGGCTGTCGTCGTCCGGATGAAACAGGTTCTCCACGTTGTACCACATCAGGCACAACCCGGCCCGCGCCGGTTCCTGCCCGCCGGCCGGACCATGAACCAACAGCATGCCCAGGCAACAAACCAGTCCCAATGCCCGGATCATCGGTCCCGGGAATCGGCAGGCGGCGATCGGGGAATCGGATTCTCTCATGGAAGTTGATGGGGCGAGGAAAAAATAATCGGCCATGAAAGTTCATAAAGTTTATGAAGTTTATAAAGTTTGTAAAGTGTTAAAAGTCTGTAAAGGTGAGTGTGAAAGTTGGGCCACCGCCCGCACATCCTTTATGAACTTTACAAACTTTACTGACTTTACTAACTATTTTTGATACTCATATGCTCCGATGTCCGGGGCGGCGTCCAGCATCCGGTTGACTCCCTCCAGGTCGAAGGGCATGTCCACCCCATAGGAAGCCAGTCCCGCATCGATGAGGGGCGATTCCTCGGTGGGACGGAAGGTCCAGGGAACCGAATCCAGGCGGGGGCTCTCCAGGTTGATGATTTGGCTGAACCGGGCATCGGAGGCATAATCGAGGCTGTCGGTCAGGATGCGGGTGAGGCAATGGTCGAACCGGCAATTCAGCACCCGCTGGTTGTAGCTGTCCAGGACCAGCTCCATGCTGCTGTTGCCGTAAATAACCGAGTTGAGAAAATCGGCCCGCACGAACTCCCCGTCCACATACAGCTGCGGATCCCCCGCCTCGGTGTAGGTCACGAAATAGTCGGTCAGGGAAACGGCCGGAAGGCTGCGGTTGGCGAACCAGGAACGCCAGTAATTGGCAAAGGTGCAATGCAGGAACCGGTAATCGCCGCCGTAGATCAGGGCCAGGCTGCTTCCGCCGCATTCCCCGACCACGAGATTGCGTCCGTCGATCCGGGCATTCAGTGCATAGATCCCATGGGAACTCATGTGGTTGATGACCGTGTTCCGGATCTCCAGATCGGGACGAAGCCCCGACTCCGGCGCGGAACTGATCAGGATGCCCAGGGTCCCGTTGAGAATCCGGGCATGATGCAGCACGTTGTCGTGGCTGTCCTGGGACAGATAAATGAAGCCCCATTGTCCCGGAATGTCCTCATAAAAGTCCTCCAGTCGATCGCCCAGGAATTCCACCGGTCGTTCCAGGCTCCCCTCCACCTGAAGGGAACCGGCCACCAGGATGCGGGCATCCCGGTGCAAATGGACCCGGGTTCCTTCCTCCAGGCGCAGGATCGCATCGGCATCCACCACCACATCCCCGAGGATCAGGTAGGGCTTGTCTCCGGTCCACGTCGCCGATTCCACCAGGAGGGTGTCGCGCAAAAGGTGAACATCCTGTCCCCAGGCCACCAGGTCCACGTCCTGGACATTGCCGTTGGTCAGGCACACGATGGAATCCTGGATCCGAAGAACGTCTTCGGAGGAGGACGGTCGCAGGGTGGCTTCCACAAACACATACATGCTGTCGCCCGGGGCGATCTCCAGGTCGGTGAAGCGGCTCCCCGGCCGGCCGTCCACATTGACCCGGAACACCGATTCCTCCCCACCGGCCAACCGGAGCTCGTCGATGCGGATGTACCGCCGGTTGGGATTTTTGATCCGAAAGGATTTCGTGGCCGTTCCGATCTGGGTGAACACCGTATCGAAATAGACCGTATCGAGAGAGAAAGCGAGTCGGGCCGACGGGTCCTCCGCATAGGGTCGTTCGGGGTGGCAGGAGAACAAAACCCCCAGGGGAAGGAACAACAAAAGAAGCAGGCGGTCCGGACGCATGAGCTGGTCTTTGTAGAACGAACGCAAAAATGGGGAAAATAATGCGAGAATGCTATTTTTGTCCCAAAGCGAATCCCATGAAAATCCACCTGCTCATGCCCCTGGCCCTGTTCCTTTCCGTTCCCGCCTGTCTGGTTTCCAAAGAAAAGGCCGACCTGGTGGTCACCAACGGCGTGATTTACACCGTCAACGAGTCCTTTGATGTGGCCGAGGCCATGGCCATCCGAAACGGCCGCATCCTGGCCACTGGGAGCACAGCCGACATGCTCGGGCGGTACAAGGCGGCGGAAATCCGGGACCTGGAGGGGGCCTTCGTGTACCCCGGCTGGATCGATGCCCACTGCCATTTCTTCGGGTATGGCATGAACCTGAATGCGGCCGACCTGACCGGCACGACGTCGGTCGAGGAAATCCTGGACCGGCTCGCGGCACACCGGGAACGTTATCCGGACAGTCCCTGGATCACCGGACGGGGCTGGGACCAGAACGATTGGGAGGAGAAGAATTTCCCGAGCCGGGCCGATCTGGATGCACTTTTCCCGGACACCCCCGTCCTCCTGCGACGGATCGACGGCCATGCGGCCTGGGTCAATTCCAGGGCCCTGGAACTGGCCGGGATCCATGCCGGCCTCCGGGTCGAGGGAGGCAGCATCGTGCTCGACCACGGGGAACCGACCGGCATTCTGATCGACAACGCCATCGGGCTGGCGGCCCGCATGGTGCCCGGGCCGGAAACCGGGGAAATCGTCCGGGCACTGAAGGAGGCGGAGCAAAACTGTTTCCGGGTGGGGCTCACCTCGGTGCAGGATGCGGGGCTGCCGAAGGACGTGGTGGAATGGATCGATTCCCTGCACCGGACCGGCGAGCTGACCATCCGGATCGACGCCTGGCTGGAGCCCAGCCGGGACAACATCGACCGCTTTGTCCTCCGGGGACCTTACCGAACCGACCGGCTGTCGGTGAACACCATCAAATTGTTTGCCGACGGGGCCCTGGGAAGCCGGGGAGCGCGCATGCTGGAAGACTACAGCGACGACCCGGGCAACCGGGGACTCTTCGTGACCTCACCCGAAGAGCTGGAGCGCCTGTGCCGTCTTGCCTTTGAAAACCGCTTTGCCGTGGCCACCCACTGCATCGGGGACGAGGCCAACCGGCTCATGCTGGGCATCTACGGCGACATCCTGGGTGGCAAAAACGATCGCCGCTGGCGCATCGAGCACGCCCAGGTCGTCCATCCCGGCGACTTCGACCTCTTCGGACGGTACAGCATCCTGCCTTCGGTGCAGCCCACCCACGCCACATCGGACATGGATTGGGCGGAAGACCGGCTCGGTCCACAGCGAATCAAAGGAGCCTATGCCTACCGCCAACTTCTCGACCAGAACGGGTGGCTGCCCGCCGGCAGCGATTTTCCCGTGGAGGACATCAACCCCCTGTTCGGATTTTATGCCGCTGTTGTCCGCAAGGACAAGGAAGGAAATCCCGCCGGCGGATTCCAGACCGGGAATGCCCTGACGCGGGAGGAAGCCCTGCGGGCCATGACCATCTGGGCGGCCCGGGCGGCCTTCGAGGAGGACCTGAAAGGGAGCCTGGAAGCAGGGAAGCTGGCCGATTTCGTGGTCACCGCAACGGACCTGATGACCGCACCGGAGAAGGACCTGCATGCCATCCCCGTGGAATCCACCTACTCCGGGGGCGTGGAGGTCTACCGGCGCATGCCCTGAGCCCGGATCAACGAAGGATCACATTGATCCCCAGGGCCACGATGCTCCACGACATTTCCGACACGGGCAAATTGTACTCGGCGTACACATAGAGCATTTCGTTGGCGTTGAGTCCCACATTGAGGGGAATCCAGACCCTTCGCAGCAGTTCATCGGCGAAATCCAGGTCGAGGTCCAGACCCACGGAGAAATTGTACGCATACCGCGGCGCATAGGTGTAAAGACCCGTGAGGTCGGCTCCGAAATGTTCCCATTTGTGGCCCCCGGCGATGATGCTCACATAGCTTTCCCGGCTCTCATGGACCAGAATCTGGCCGTCGATGCCGATGTAGTCCGGCCCGTTGAGAAAGTAATAGTACTTCGCGCCCACATCGAAGGAGTATTGAACCCCGTAGCCCACGTTGAGCGCGGCGGCAGGCCCACCCGCATCAAAAAGGATCACGTTGTTGTCGAAATGGTACGCCGGGGTGAGCCCCACGCTGAACGCCCGTTCGGGAAGGGTTTTGGCAAAATTGACCACCTGGCCGGACAAAAAGAAAGGTACCAGGAGAAGGCCGGGGATGAAGAACCTTTTCATGGTACCAAAAATAGCACTATTCCGAATTTTTCCTAAAGGCCCAGGGGATTGCCCATGTAGAAATCAAGAATTTTGGCGTAAAAGATGAGCACGTATTTGGAGGTGATCATGGACGAAGTCGATTCGTACAGCTGGTTCCGGGCCTCCTGCAACTCCAGGGCCGTCCCGGTTCCCACGCGGAACCGCTCCTCGGCGAACCGGTAGGCTTCATCGCTGTTGGCGACGGCCTCCTGGGCCGACAGGTAGTTGATCTGGGCCGCCAGGGCTTCCGTGTGGTATTGCTGGATGGCCTGCTGGAGGTCCAGCACCGTGGAGTGGTAGGCATATTCCGCATCCTGCAACTGGATCTTGGCTTTGTTGATGCCCGTCTGAACCTGCCACCGGTTGAACAGGGGCAACTCGATCCCCACCGACAGTTGCTTGTACTGGTTGTTCAGGATCTGGTCGGTGATGGGGTACTCCGTGCTGGGGGCGCTGGGATCGGGGTTGGTGAGTCCGTCGCTGTAGTTGGAATAATACAATCCGCTCGCATACAAACGGGGCGAGCGCTTCCCCCGCTGCAGGGCAAGGTACCGTTCCTGGGCTTCGATGCCGTAGCGGGCGCTCCGGATCTGGGGCAATTCGCTCAGAGCAAAGGCATAGACTGAATCCAGTTCCGGGATCGTCACCGCAGAGGGTTCGGGAAGCAGGGGTTGTTCGATCTCAAACGCCTGCTGGCCGTCGATGTTCAGCAGGTGCATCAGCTTGAGCCGGGCGATTTCCCGGGCGTTTTCCGCCTGGGTCAGGGACAATTTGTCGGCCGACAGCGTGGCTTTCACTTCCAGCAGGCTTCCGTGGGGTTCGTTTCCCACATCCACCAGCCGCTGCATGCGCTCCACCTGCCGCTGGGTCACGTCCACCTTGTTCCGCGCCTGCTCCACCAGTTCCCCGTTGCGGAGCAAGTCCAGGTAGCCCGTCATCACCTGCAGGATCACCTCATCCTCCAGGGCGGCCAGGTCCTCCTTGCTCTGGGCGTACCCGGCCCGGGCCATTTTCATGTTGTTCATTCCCTGGAGACCGTTGAAGAGGGTCACCCGGCTCTGCATCCCCAGGTCGCCCTGACTCAGGGTGGCGTTTTCCCAGGTGTAGGACTGGCGGTCGAGGACCCGGCCCGATCCCAGCTGGTGCTCCACCATCCCATTGAGGTTGGGAAGCAGGTCCATTCGGGACTGAAGCACGTCCTGCCCGCTGGTTTGCAGATTGAGTTCCTGCCGTTTCACCCGCAGGTTGTAGGCGATGGCCTGGTCCATGCACCGGTTCAGGGTCCAGAGGCTGTCGCCCTGGGCCTGCAGGACGGCAAGGGGAAACAGGACCAGAAAGATGCTTGTGGTCAATTTGTTCATGATCGGCGGATTAGCGGTTTTTCAGGATGAGTTTGTCGTGGTCGGCGTAGTTCTGGTAGGACGACACAATGACCTTTTCACCGGGCTCAAGGCCCTCGAGGACTTCGTAGTACCGGGGATTCTGGCGGCCGATGGTGATGTCCCGTTTCTCGGCGAACTCACCGGTGGGATCCAGGACAAACACCCATTGTCCGCCCGTTGTCTGGTAAAATCCTCCCTTGCTCAGAAGGATGCCTTCCTTGGACTCGCCCAGCTGCAGCCGGATGCGGGACGTCTGGCCGATGCGGATCTGGTCGGGCACCTGGTCGGTGAACACCATGTCAACGGCAAAGCGGCCGTTCTGCACCTCGGGGTAAATTTTGGTGATGACTCCCCGGTAGGCCGATCCGGCAAAATCGCACTGTCCGTACAGGTCCCGCTGGATCCGGGCAATGTAATGCTCGTCGATGTCGACACGCAGCTTGTAGGAATCCAGGATGTTGATGGTGCCGACCCGACTTCCGTAGGTGACCACTTCCCCGATTTCGGGATTGAGCGTGGCCAGCTCCCCGTCGGAGGTGGCTTTGATGTTCAGGTTGTCGAGCCTGCGCCGGATGATCCGCATGCTCTCGTCCATGCTGGCCACCGAGGTCTCCAGGGAATTGATCTGAATGGACCGGTAGATGGAATCGTTCCGGTAGTTGGCCTTCAGCAGCTCGAGCAATTCCTGGGAAGCGAGGAAGGCCTCCCGGGACTGGTCGAAGACCTCCCTGGAAATGTGCTGGTCCTGAAACAACACCTTGTTGTTCTCATAGGCCCGTTTCTGCTGGATCACCTCGGTCTGCAACTGGATGATCTGCTGCTTGTACTGGAGACGGGTCTGGTCCATTTGCAGACGGGCGGTCCGCAATTCATTGATGGTCCGCACCACCTGGGCCTCGTTGCTGGTGATTTCCAGCAACAGGTTGTCGTTGCTCAGGCGAAGAATCACATCCCCCTGTTTCACCATGTTGCCCTCTTCGATGAGGATTTCCTCCACCCGGCCCCCTTCCACGGCATCCAGGTAGATGGTGGTGATGGGTTCCACCGTGCCCTGCACCGTGATGTAATCCTGAAACACGTCCCGGGTCACCTCGTCGATGGTGATGGTGGATGCATCCAGGTTGTACTTCGAGCTCTTGTCACCGAAGATGATCATTGCCAGGATGACAATCAGAAACACCCCGAAGGCGATGTATCCGATTTGTTTGCGGGACAACCATCCCTTTTTTTCGATTTTGCGGTCCATGCCGTCCATTCCGTCCATAATAGCAGGTAAAAAAGTTTTCCTCAATCCCTTGCAGCTATTGTGCCAAAACCTTTATCCTCTTGTCTATCAACGCTTTTTTCTTTACCGATGCCTCCCACGGAGGCCCAAAGTGTTCGATTATGGGACCGAGGTGTACGTTTTCGGACGGTTCTCGCAGGCTTTCCTCAGGGGATTCATGGTTTTTATCCTGATTGAGTGGCATTTACAAATCAAGGCATTCTTTTTGCTCGTCCCTGGGGAAGAACGACTAACTTGCAGATATGGAACAAAAGATTGGAAGAATTCTGGCGATCGACGACAACGAGGACATCCTCTTTGCACTGAAGCTTTTGCTTCGGCCCCATGTGGAATTGATCGAAACCCTGGGCGGACCCGAACGAATCCCCGAGCTGATGGGCAAGCAGGACTGGGATGTGATCCTGCTCGACATGAATTTCACCAAGGATGCCATCAGCGGGCAGGAAGGCTTCGACGCACTGGCTCAGATCCTGGACATCGATCCCCAGGCCGTGGTGGTCTTCATCACAGCCTACGGCGATGCGGAAAAAGCAGTCAAAGCCATCAAGATGGGAGCCACCGATTTCATCCTGAAACCCTGGCAGAACGAAAAGATCCTGGCCACCATCAATTCGGCCATCAGCCTTCGCCGTACCCGGATCCAGGCCCAGGAGCTCCGGTTGAAGCAGCAGGAGATTTCCGCCGTCCTCGACCAGCCCTACACCGATTTCATCGGCCAGTCGCCCGAGATGTACGAAGTGTTCAATACCATCAAGAAAGTGGCTGCCACCGATGCCAACGTGCTCATCCTGGGGGAGAACGGAACCGGCAAGGAACTGGTGGCCCGGGCCCTGTACCGGAATTCCCTGCGGAAGAATGAGGTCTTCATCAGCGTGGATCTGGGTTCCATTCCGGAGACCCTGTTCGAAAGCGAATTGTTCGGACATGAAAAGGGAGCGTTCACCGATGCCCACAAGATGAAGCAGGGCCGGTTCGAGATCGCCTCTTCGGGCACCCTCTTCCTGGACGAAATCGGAAACCTCACCTACCCCCTCCAGTCCAAGCTGCTCACCGTGCTCGAACGGCGGGAGATCACCCGGGTGGGAAACACGAAACCCATCGAAATCGACGTGCGCATGATCTGCGCCACCAACAACAACATCCACCAGGATGTGGCCGACGGGGTGTTCCGGCAGGATTTGCTCTACCGCGTCAACACGGTGGAGATCCATCTCCCCGCCCTGCGCGACCGCACGGGCGACGTGCCGTTGCTCGCCGATCATTTCCTGAAGATTTACGCCCGGAAATACAGGAAATCGATCCGAAACATCCAGTCGGCGGCCATCAAAAAAATGAACCAGTACGGCTGGCCCGGCAATGTGCGGGAGCTGCAGCACGCCATCGAACGGGCCGTGATCATGTGCGACGGGACCAGCCTGGGTCCGGACGACTTCATCCTGTCCTCGGCCGTCCGCAGCGGGAACGGCCTGGAACTGGACACCTACAACCTGGAAGACATCGAAAAAGCCATCATTGAAAAGGTGCTGAAAACCAACCAGGGCAATGTCACACAGGCGGCCACCCAGCTTGGGCTCACCCGCACATCCCTCTACCGGAGGATGGAAAAACATGGTCTTTAGACAATTTCGGTTTCATATCGTCTTTCGGGTGCTCTTGCTCACCGGGAGCTGCCTGGCGTTGTTCATCACCATGAAGAGCGCCTACACCTTCACCCCCGTGCTGGTGGCCGGACTCATCATCTACCAGGTTTGGTCGCTGATCCGGTATGTCGACCGGACCAACCGGGAGCTGGCCGGATTCCTGGAGAGCATCCGCTATTCCGAATTCACCCGCACCTTCCAGATCGGGGATGCGGGCAGTTCCTTCGGCGAGCTGGGAAAGGCCTTCAACGACGTGATGAAGGATTTTCAGGAGTTGCGTTCGGAACGGGAAGAGCACTTCCACTACCTCCAGAGCATCGTCCAGAACATCGACATCTCCATTCTGGCCTACCAGCGCGACGGGACAGTGGAAATGATCAATCCGGCGGCGAAGAAGCTTTTCCAGATCAACTCGCTCCGCAACATCCACAAGCTTCGGAGTCTCAGCGATCTGCTCGCCGATACCCTCCTGAACATCCATCCGGGGGAAAACCGGCTGGTGAAGGTGCAGGACGACGAAGACATCCTCCAGTTGGCCATCTATGCCACCGAGTTCAAGGTCAAGGACAAGGTGATCCTCCTGAGCACGGTGAAGAACATCCAGAACGTGCTGGAAGAGCAGGAAACCGCAGCCTGGCAGAAACTGATCCGGGTGCTCACCCACGAAATCATGAACTCCATCGCACCCATCTCCTCCCTGTCATCCACGGTGGAATCCATGGTTGTTCCCTTCACGGAAAAGGACAAAAACAAACCGGAGATCGACGTGGACACCCTCCAGGAAATCCGGGGGGCCCTGCAGACCATCACCAAACGGTCGACCGGACTCATGAGTTTCGTGGAGACGTACCGGAGCCTGACCAAGATTCCGGAACCCAACTTCGGGATCGTCCGGATGAACGTGCTGATTCACAACGTGCAAACCCTCATGAAAAAGGAGGCCCAAACCAAGGAGGTGGAGCTGCACTCGTCGGTGGAACCCGACACCATCGAATTGCACATCGACGAACAGATGATCGAGCAGGTGCTGATCAACCTGATCAAAAACTCGCTCCAGGCCCTGGAAGGAACCGACCGGGGAGCGATCTCCATCAAAGGGTTTTACAACAAGAGGGGACGGCCCACCATCCAGGTCATCGACAACGGCCAGGGCATTCTCGAGGAGGTCATCGACAAAATCTTCATCCCGTTTTTTACCACCAAGCGCAGCGGTTCCGGCATCGGCCTCAGTCTGTCCCGGCAAATCCTCCGGCTGCACGGCGGAACCATCACGGCCCATTCCAAACCGGGGCAGGAGACCATCTTCACGATGACCTTCTGAGAAAAAACCTGTATCTTGTCCGACCCCAAACCCACGACCATGAAGAAGCGATTTTTCCTGATCCTGCTGGCCGCATGGCCCTTTGTGGCAGGCGCACAAAAAATCACCTACCTCAACCTGGAGGGAGGGAGCCAGTGGAGTCTGATCAAGGCGGCGGATCCCGGGGCCTATTTTGAGGATGCCGCCGTAAAAAGCACCCTGGCCGGAGTGACCCTGGGCCAGGAAGTGGCAACGGACCTGTTCCTGATCACCGGGGTGTACTACCAGCCATACAAGGAAGGCATCGACCTCGTCGACGACCGGCCCCACCAGTCCCGATGGGCCGCCTACGAAAGCTTCCTTGTCCCGGTCCGGCTGGAACTCCGCATCCCCTACCCGGGCTACCCGGTGAGCTTCCAACCCCGCATCGGGTACGTGTTCGGACTCATGAGGGCGCCCGAAGTTGCGGTCACCGATGCATCCTTCCTGTGGACGCCGGACGGGCAGGCCCTGGTGTACGATCTTCAGCAGGAGGTGATCGACGGGAATTTCCACATGCTGGAAATCGGGGCGGGCGTGGGCCTCCGCTTTTCCGGTTTTTGGCAGGCTTCCCTGCAGTTTTCCTACCTGAGGGGCTTTGGGGAAACCCTCCAAACCACCCTGGCCTATGAAGCGGACGGTTCGCCCGGGAGCGCCTCCCTTTCAAGCAACGGCAACGGACTGTACACCTCGCTTTCGGTGGGCGTGCCGGTGAGCAATGTGTGGAACTACCACAGCCGGAGAAAGCGGGCCCGGATCGAAAACGGCGCCTATGTGGGCAAGTCCACCGACCGGGAAGGGGAATTCTATGTGGGAGCCGAAGGAGGCAGTCTGTGGCGGACCTTCTTTTCCACAAGTCCGGCCGTGGGCCCCCGGCCCATGAACGACCGGGGCCTGTTCCGCTATGCCAATCTGCACACCGGGCTCTATGCTGGATACATGTTCAATGACAACCTGGGTCTGGATCTCGGGGCAATCTACCAGCGGTCGAGCACCTTTTACGCCCTCATGTTCGACCACGCCGACAACCTGGTATACAAAACGGCGGCCCCCCTCTACCTGGAAATCCCCCTCCGGCTCCGATACCGCCACAAGGTGCACAACCACCTCTATGCCTCCCTTTACGGCGGGGCTTCCGTGCTGACCCATTTTTCAACGGGAACCTATGGCACCGGGGACCTTCCCTTCACCTACACCGATCCGGTGGGCGGAAGTCCGGCCACCGCCGGCAGTTCCCATGCGGGAACCCGGACGCGGCAGTTTTCCCCGGTTCTGCGCCTCGGCGCCGGGGTGGAATATGAATTGCCCCTGGACCTACCCCTCATCGCCACCTGTCATGTGGTCTATCTGAACGGTTTCCTGCCCACCGACGACCTGGTGGTCACCACCACGGCGCTTGCGACGGAGAGCAATTCCATTTCCTACAACGGCAGCGGCTGGAGCCTGGATGTGGGCGTCCGTCTCCCCCTGCGTTTCGGAAAGAAGGGGATCTGCGAGGACCTGCCCGAGAAAACGAACTGACATGAGAACCGCCTTTCTTCTTCCTTTTGCCGGCCCTGGCCCTTGTGCGGGGACAGCAATCCCTTCCGGACACCCCGGGATTCCGCGTCGCGGATTCCCTGGTCCTGGAAGCCGGGAGTTTGCCGGGGCTGGAGAAGGACCTGCGGATCTTTGTCCGTGAAAACTGGATCGTCCTTGTCAAAGAGCAAATCGTCCTCAAACGCAACCTGGACACCCGCTGGACCGGTGGAGGCGAGGCGTTTCACCCGTCCCTGCTCCACGGGAGGCGATTGGAGCACATGCAAAACGAGTTCGATCTCCGCGATCCGTCGCTGGAGGACGGACTCCGGTCCGCCCTGATCGCCCTCATCCAACGGCAGGGTGCGGTCCATCCCCCGGGTCTGGACGAATCGAACATCGGATCCGTCCTGTTTCAGGAAGACGTGGTGTGGGAGGAACAGGGGCTCCGCCGGAACGTCACCGGACTCACTCCCGTGTACTGGCAATTGAGGCGAACGGCGGAAGGAGAGCCCGTTCCGGATGCCCAAACCGGATTGCCGGTCTATTACAAACAGGAAGGATCCTTCGTCCCCCTCCACTGAGTCCCTTCCAAAAATCTTTGGTTTCATGCACCACCCTCTGCACACCCTCTACCAGGACAGGATTCATCGCTTTCAGGAAGTTGCCGCCCGGGAGAACCGGATTCTCCGCTGGATCTCCTTCTCCCGGCTCGCGACCGTCCTGGCCATGGCCTGGCTGGCCGTACTCGGGGTGAAACACAGCCAATCTCTTTATTACTTCTTCGACCTTCCGCTGTTTGCCCTGTTTCTCTTCCAGGTCATGCTTTACGCACGCCACAAAGACAGACGGTCCCTGGCACAGCAGCATCAGTCCCTGAACGAGAAGGAATTGGCCTGTCTCGACCACGACCACCGCCGGCTTCCCGACGGGAGCGCCCACGCCGATGCCGCCCATGAATGGTCCCACGATCTGGACCTTTTTGGAACGGGGTCGCTTTTCAGTACATGAACCGGACCGCCACCCTCCGGGGGGAGGACCTGCTGGCCCGGTGGCTGTGCACCGAACCGGAAGGCAGGAACGCCGTACTCCACCGACAGGACATGGTGCGGGACCTTCAGGACCGGATCGATCTCCGCCAGAGTTTCACGGCCCGGGGTCGGCTCACCGAGGAAAGCCGGGCCGACCTGGAGGGCATTGACCGATGGCTCGACGATGAAAGCTTCATCACCCGCCATCCCTGGCTGGTGCGTGCGGCACTTGTCCTGGGGGGAATCTCCCTGTCCATCCTGCTGTTGTCCATCTTTCGTTCCGGCACCCTGGGCTACCTGGTCCCCGTCCTGCTGGTCAATTTCTCCCTGCTTTCCCCTTTCTTCTTCCGTCTGAGCAAATACCAGGAGAACATCGGGAAAAAGCACCGGATCCTCCGCGGCTACGCCGCCCTCCTGGAGCTCATCGCCGCCTCCGGCGTGAAAGAACCGGAGCTCGACCGGATCCGGGAGACGGCCCGGCAGGGGGGTGCCGACGTGAGGTCCCTGTCCCGGCTGCTGAACCTCTTCGACCAGCGGTTGAATTTTTTTGCCACCCTGATCACGAACGGACTCTTTCTCAGTGATTTTATCCTCGTCTTTTTCCTCGAGCGCTGGAAACGGAACCACCGGGACGACATCCGCGCCTGGATCGATCACATCGCTCTCTTCGATGTCCTTGTAACCCTGGGGGGCTTTGCCTTCAACCACCCGGATTTCTGCTGGCCGGCCATCGGCGACGACGACGGGGGACACCGCCGGGTGTCGGGCCTGGGCCATCCCCTCATCCCCGGCAAGAAACGGGTGACCAACGATCTGGAACTGGACCGGGAAAAGGTGGTGATCGTCACCGGAGCGAACATGGCCGGCAAATCCACCTTTCTCCGGGCCCTCGGCGTGAACCAAGTTCTGGTCTACCTGGGTTGTCCCGTCTGTGCCACGGCCTTTGAAATGCCCTTTCTCGGACTCAGCTCCAGCATGCGGACGAGCGACTCCCTGAACGATGAGGAATCCTATTTCCTGGCCGAAATCAAGAAATTGCAACACATCGTCAAGCGCATGGAGGAGGGCCGGCCCATGCTGATCCTCCTCGACGAGGTTCTCAAAGGCACCAACACCGAGGACAAACGGAAAGGGTCGGTGGGACTGGTCCACCGGGCCGTGGGGTATCCGGTCACCTGCTTCATTGCCACCCACGACCTGTCGCTGGGCGTGCTGGAGGAGGAATTGAAGGGCGATGTAACGAACCGGTGTTTCGAGAGTTTCATGGACGACATGAACCTCCGCTTCGATTACACCATCCGCAAGGGACTGGCCACCAACATGAACGCCTCCTACCTGATGCGGAAAATGGGAATCATGAAGTAGGAAGGATGGCGGAACCGACCGAACCCATCTCTCTGGCCCAGCGCTGGATCACCGGATTTTCCGATCTGGCCTGGGGCACGCCCCTGCTGGTGCTTCTGCTGGGGGGAGGGATGTTTTTCCTGCTCTATTCCAGGCTCCTTCCCTTCCGTCACCTGGGTCACGCCGTGGCCATTCTGCGGGGAAAATACGACCGCACCGACGAGCCCGGTCAGATCAACCACTACCAGGCCCTGTCCACCGCCCTGGCGGCCACCGTGGGGATGGGCAACATCAGCGGGGTGGCGCTGGCCATCAGCGCGGGCGGACCCGGTGCCATTTTCTGGATGTGGGTCTCGGCGCTGCTGGGAATGAGCACGAAATACTTCACATGCACCCTGGCCGTGCTGTACCGGGGGCGGGATTCCAGTGGGGAAATCCAGGGGGGACCCATGTATGTGATCACGGAGGGACTGGGAAAGTCCTGGAAACCCCTGGCGGTGTTCTTCTCCCTCATGGGGATGATCGGGGTGCTGCCCATGTTCCAGGTCAACCAGCTCACCCAGGTGATCCGGGATGTGGTGCTGGTTCCGGCCGGCCATCCGGGCAGCTTCGCCGCAAACCTGGCCATCGGAACCACGGTGGCCCTGGTGGTGGGCGCCGTGATTTTCGGGGGCATCCGCAGGATCGGGAAGGTGACGGGACGTCTGGTCCCCTTCATGGTCCTGCTCTATGTGATCAGCATCCTTGTGATTCTGGCCCTTCGGGCCGACCGCATCCTGCCTGGTTTCGGTCTCATTTTCCGGGATGCGTTCCGGGCCGATTCCGTTCTGGGGGGAGCCCTGGGCGCCCTCATCCTGACCGGTGTCCGTCGGGCCGCCTTCAGCAATGAGGCTGGCATCGGCACGGCCCCCATGGCCCACGGGGCGGCAAAGACCAACGAGCCCGTCCGGGAAGGCCTGGTGGCCATGCTGGGTCCACTCGTGGACACCCTGGTCGTTTGCACCATGACCGCCCTGGTCCTGATCACCACGGGGGTCTGGGACCAGACCGACACCGACGGCATCGGACTCACCGCCCGGGCATTCTCCCAGGTGCTTCCGGGTGCGGGTCCCTATTTGCTCACGGTGTGCGTGGCCGTATTCGCCCTTTCCACCATGCTGGCCTTCCCCTACTACGGGACCAAATGCTTCTCCTTTGTGTTCGGCACCCGGTACAGCCGGCTCTACCTGTGGTTCTACATCCTCACCATCCCGGTGGGCGCAACGGCCAGCCTGGCCACGGTGGTGGGAGTGTTTGACGGCGCCTATGCCCTCATGGCCTTCCCCACCATGATCTCCGCACTGCTGCTTTCGCCGCGCGTGGTGGCCGCCTCCCGGTCCTATTTCGCCCGGAGGGAATCCGATCAGCGAAGGCTGCGCTGAAGCTGACGGAGCGAGGCCGGCCGGTCCAGAATCACCCCCTCCCCATCCAGCAGAAACAGGGTGGGCGTGGCATACACCCGGAAATCGGAGGCCATGCGGCCCAGCCAGCCGCCTTCTTCGTGCACCACGATGCCGGGCAGGGGCCATTTCTCCAGGTAGGCCTCCAGATTCGCCGCATCGGCGTCGATGGATACCGCCACCAGCAACAGGTCCGGATTCGCCTCCTCCATCCATTCCACCAGATGGGGCAGCATGTCCAGGCAATGGGGACAGGTGGAGGCCCAGAAGAGCACGAGCACCCGGGAATGACCCAGGGTCGAAAGCCGGTGGTTGACCCCCGTCACATCCCGGAACATCACATCCGGGACCCGTTTTCCGGGTTCCATCGCTTCATTGGCCCGCATGCGTTCTTCCACCAGGGCGGCCACATCCGACACACAATGTTCGTCGGCATAGGTTTCCCACACATAAAACTGTGGCTCCTCCAGGTCCCGGTCCTCAAACCAGTGAAGCAGGGTTTCCACCGCCCAGGCATGCAGGTAGGGATCCCCGCCCACATTGACCATGATCCGGTCCACGGCCTCCCGGTAATCCGGACCGGAGGCATCGCCCCGGCCGCGACCCGATTCAACCAGGGCCAGGTAGTCGATCATTTTGTAGAAATACACCGGGGTGTGAAGCAGAAGGGGGTCGTCCAGACCCGCACCGTCGAAGAAGCAGATCCGGAGGGTGTCGAGTCGCCGGGCATGGGTCATCCCGCCCGGCAGGAAGGGAGACCGGGAGGCATCCATCCATCTCGAGACCAGCAACCCGGGGTACAAATCGATGAGGGAGTCCAGAAAAGCCGTCCGTTCCCGCTGCAGGTTCTCATACAGGCGGATCGCGCCCGGCTCCCCGTCCGGTCCCAGCAAGGGGTACACCGATGCGATGCGGTCTTCCAGACCCCGCTCCATCTCCTGAAACTCACGGTAAATCAGATTTTCCAGAGAACCGTCCGCCAAAAGGGAGACGGACCCGTTGCCCATGGCAATGTGCAGGTCCAGGACTTCCCGGTTGAAGAGGAACTCGGCCTGCCGCTGGTTCATCGGCACCATCCGGGCATGGTCCGGAAAAAGAAGCCGGTACAGGCCGGGGGGACGGGCCTCCTCCATGGCAAAGGAAAATCCACCGTCCACGCTCCACACGCTGTCCCATACCAGGTAGCGGTTTCCCTCGAAACCGGCCAGGAACACCCAGCCCTCCCCGCCGCCTTCGACCCGACCCCGGATCTTCGCATCCTGGGTTCGGCCCGAATAACAGCTCAACGACAACAACAAAACCCATCCGATTTTTCGCATCCGCCAGCTTTTGGAAACGAAAGTAAGAAATCAATTCCTTTTGTCTATCTTTGGGCTTCCCCGGAATAGAACCTTGGAGATGTTGCACCCCGACAATGGGAACCATGCAAAAGAACAAAGGCTCGGCTGTCAGTGATCTACCGGGAATCCGGAAAGAATCCCTCCTGGGATCCATCCTGGGGGGACTCATCGTCGTCCTCTTCCTCTATCTGGTCTTCAAGCTCTTCCAATTCCGTTTCCGGCCCTCCCAGACCGACCGGATCCTGTATGTGGTCCTCGCCAGCCTTGTGGTGATCTACATCCTCCGGCGCCGGATGGTCCGTCTGGCCAGCATCCTCACCATGATCCTTTCCTTTGCCGGCATGGTGGTGATTGCATTCGTGGACAACGGCATCCGGGACACCTCCATTGTCTCTTTCATCCTGATCATCGTGTTCACCGGGCTCCTGCTGGGCATCCGGGCCTCCATCGCCTTTACCCTGGCCAGCATTGCCGTGGTCTGGGTTCTGGTGACCCTGGAATCGAGGGGACTGCGTTTCTTTGAGGAGTACAGCCTGCCGGCCATGGGGAGGGATCTGACCGTCTTTTTCCTCATCGCCCTGGCCCTGGTGTTCATCTACCACCGCATCCTGTCCCGCAGTTTCGAGGAAGTGCGCCGTTCGCGGGAGGAATACAAAAGCCTCAACAAGGAATTGCTGAAGCAAAACCTGAACATCGAGCGGATCAACCGCGAAATGCTTGCCGCCAAGAACAAAGCGGAGGAAAGCGATCGCCTCAAATCCGCCTTTCTGGCCAACCTGTCCCATGAAATCCGAACCCCCATGAACGGAATCATCGGCTTTTCCGAGCTCATGTTGTCGCCCAACAGTTCGGAAAATGAAAAGGTGGAATACAATCAGATCGTGGCCAGCAGCTGCAAACAGTTGCTGGGGGTGGTGAACGACATCATCGACATCTCCAAAATCGAGAGCGGCATCATCGAATTGCATCCCCAGTACATCAATTTGAACAAAACCCTCCAGGAAATCCACGACCATTATGTCCTGGACTTCCAATCGAAGAAACTTGATTTTGCACTGGTTCGGGGTCTCAACGATGAAAGCACCAACCTCCGGACCGACCCGGTGAAGTTGCGGCAAATTTTGGGCAACCTGATTCACAACGCATTGAAATTCACCCAGGAAGGCAGCGTCACCTTCGGATACCGCTCCCTGGGAACCGAGCTGGAATTTTATGTCCGGGACAGTGGGATCGGCGTCGACGGAAACATGAAGGACCGGATTTTCGACCGGTTCATGCAACAGGACCTGGAGGTGAGCCGGAAACACGGGGGAACCGGACTGGGACTCTCCATTTCCAAGGCCTACGTGGAGAAAATGGGAGGCAAAATCTGGCTGGAAGCCGGCGACAAGGGAGGAACCTGTTTTTGCTTCACCCTTCCCTTTGCCCCGCTGGTAGCGGAGGAACGCCCCCCGGATCCGGCTTCCGGCGCTTCCGGCAACGCCTCCCGCGCGAAAGTGCTGGTGGTGGAAGACATCAAAGTGAACGAACAGTTGCTCGTGGAATTGCTCCGGCCCTACGGGGTGGCGATTGCCGTGGCCCGGGACGGGGAGGAAGCGCTGGACCTGTTTCAGAAGGAGGGTCCCTTTGCCCTCGTTCTCATGGACATCAAGCTCCCCGGAATCGACGGCCTGGAAGCCACGAGGTACATCCGGCAATCGGACAAGAACACCCCGGTGGTGGCCCAGACCGCCTATGCCTTTGCCTCGGACCGACAGATTGCCCTGGAAGCCGGCTGCAACGACGTCATCACCAAGCCCATCACCCTGGAGGCCCTGGACCGGGTGATGCAGACCTATGTGGTTTCCTGATCGCCGCCCCCGGTATCGAAGAACATCCTATCTTTGATGGGTGATGGATTCCTCGGTCGAAACCCTACTGGCGTTGTGTTGCCCCGGTCTGGTGACCGGGTCCGGCAGTCCGCCCGGACTCCGGAATCCCGGGCTGATGGAGGATGTGTGCCAACGGGCCCTCCGGCATGGCCTGGCCCCCCTGGTGGCGGACCGTCTCCGGACCCTCGACTTGCTGGACCTTGTTCCCTCCCCGGTTCGGCAGGACCTGGAATCGAGCTACATTGAGACGTTTGCAAAGAACCAGGCCTGCCTTCTCGAATTGGGCCGACTGGGGGAGATCTTCAGAAAACTTGACCTGGAGTTTCTGATTCTCAAGGGCATGGCCCTCACAGCCACCGTGTACCGCGATCCCGGCCTTCGCCCCATGGATGACGTGGACATCCTGGTGGCGCCGGATCAATGGGACCAGGCCGTTTCGACCCTGGAAGACTCCGGTTTCCGGCGCCTTTCCATTCCCGAGAGCCCCCTGGCCGGACGGTTGAAGGAAAGGGAAATCCGGACCATGGCCACCTACCGGAAGGGGGTGCTGGTGGTGGACCTCCATTCCAGGATCGGGAAAACCGGGGAGCCAATGCTGTCCTTCGATCTGATGAACACCGGCGCCCGGACCCGGACCCTGGAATCCCTTGCCCTGGTGTGCCCGGCGCCCGAACCCATGTTGCTTCACCTTCTTCTCCACCTCGACAAACACATGCACCGGGGGCTGGCCCGGCTCTCCAACCTGGTGGACATCCTCCGGTTTGTCAGCGATCCGGACACATCCGTTGACTGGGAAGGGTTCCGCGACCTGTGCCGACACACCGGGAGCGAATCCCTCTGTGCCGGTTGGTTGCACGTCCTCCGCCATCGGTTCCGCCGGCCGGTCCCCGCGGTGTTCCCGGAACATACACCGCGGCAGAACACGGAAACGAATCTGGAGCGCTGGCTGGAACGGGCCGATCGGCCCGAATTGGAGCTGATCCCGCCCTGGCGCAGATCCACGTACCGGATGGCCCGGGGACCCGGGGAGAAAGTCCGGTTTACCCTGTCGGTGTTGTTTCCTTCCTTTGCTTACATGCGGTATGCCTACGGGATTCGCTCCCGCCTGGCCCTGGTCTGGTTCCATCCCTACCGCATCATCGACCGGGGCATCCGCTACCTGGGTGCAAAAAGACGGACCCGGAGGGAGCGGAAAACGCATTGATTTTGTGAGCGATTCAAGCTGCTGTTGAAAACGGATGAAAAGTAATCCGGCCCGAACCGGGGGCTGAGCGCGGGATGTGGGCGCAATCCGCTATTTTTGCCCCTTGCCGGAAGCTTCCCTGGCTTCCCCGAACCTGACCAATGAAAGAAGCATACGTGTTTGTCAACGGCACGGAGGCGGGCCGTTTGTGTGAAGTGCACCGGGGCAGGAAATACAAATTCACCTACCACCCCTGGTATGCGGGTCCTGCCGTGTCCCTCACCCTCCCCGTCCGGAAGGGATCCTTCGTGTTCCATCAATTCCCCCCCTTCTTCGAGGGCCTTCTTCCCGAGGGACACCAATTGCAGGGACTTCTGCGCACCCAGCGCCTGGAGAAAGACGATTATTTCGAACAATTGATGGCGGTGGGACACGACCCCCTCGGCCACGTGACCCTTCTGAAAATCGAACCATGAACCGATGCCCCATCACCTATGAAAAATGCGGCGCCGAGCTGTACACCCTGAAGGGCCTCCGCGCGCTCTCCCCGGTGCTGAGAAGCCTTTACGCCCTGGAATTGAGCACGGAAGAGCTTCAGATCGCCGCCTGGCAACGGGCCGCCTTCATGCCCCTTCCGGGTTCGCAACCCAAACTGGGCGCCGTGCTGAACGTCCGGGAAAAACGGTTCGAGATGAGCGGTCTTCACAGCCGGTTCATCCTCAAACCCCAGCACCCCGTTTTCACCGAACTGCCCCAGAACGAAGACCTGACCATGCGCCTGGCCGCCTCCGTGGGCATCGACGTACCGCTGCATGGCATGGTGTACGCCTCCGACGGAAGCCTGGTGTATTTCATCAAGCGATTCGACCGGAACGGGGAGAAAAACAAATTCGCCGTGGAGGATTTCGGACAGCTGGCGGGCCTGAGACGGGCCGACCGCTACCGGTTCCACATGGAGGGCGTGGCCGGGATCATCAAACATCATTGCAGCAATCCGGCCCGGGACCTGGAGCAATTGTTTCTGAGGGTTCTGTTCAATTACCTCGTGGGGAACGAGGACATGCACGTGAAGAATTATTCCCTCATCACCCGCCGGGACGAGGTCCGGCTGTCGCCGGCCTATGACCTGGTGAACACCACCATCGCCGTGCCCCGGGTGGAAGAGGAGATTGCCCTGTCGCTTCGGGGCATGAAAACCGGCCTGACCCGAGAGGCCCTGGTGGAGTATCTGGGTGGGGACGTGTGCCGGCTTCCCACCCGGGTGGTTCACGACACCCTCCGCACCCTGCAGCTGACCGTGCCGCTCTGGTTCGGGATCATCGACCGAAGTTTTCTGTCGGAAGGCAGGAGGCTGAAGTACAAGGCGCTGATCCAGGCGCGGAAGAGGGTGCTGTGGGGGTGAAAGGCGCTCTCGTGATCCAGGAGCGGATTACTCGAGCGCGAAAAGCGCTCTGGGAACCCGAGACGGATTACTCGAGCGCGAAAAGCGCTCTCGTGATCCAGGAACGGGGGTGTTTCAGGATAGACAAAACCTGGTTTCCGTGCTTCGCACGGCACCGTTTTGTGGCTTCAGGCCAAACGGAATGCATGAATGCTTCCGTTTGGCCTGAAGCCACAAAACCCGCTCACTCACGTGAACGGGTTTTGTCTGTCCTGGTGGGAACTACTGGATTCGAACCAGTGACCCCCTGCTTGTAAGGCAGGTGCTCTGAACCAGCTGAGCTAAGCTCCCTTTTGCGGCTGCAAATATAGATCATCTGCCCGAAATGGCAAAACCGGGTGTTGATTTTTTGTATTTTGCCGGAACCACACCAGATGAACGAACCATGACAACCCGAAACAGCCTGTATCGCCCGCTCCGGTGGGGGCTTTGGATGGTTTTTCCCTTCCTGGCTGCCTGCGGCGCAGACCCGAAAACAGAGGAAGAAGCCCCGGAAATCCGGGTGGCCTGGCAGGAGGACGGACCGGCCACGAATTTTCTCGACCTGACCTTCGACAGTGTGCAAACGGAGATGATCCGCGCCGGACTGGGGGAGCTCGTGGGGTACTACCGGGACATCCGGGCCTATCCGCTTGCGGACACCATCCCACCGGCTCTGGTGTTCAATCCCCTGTCGTGTCTGTCGGAACAGGTTTCCCCGCCGTCCGGACCTCCCGTCGAGTGGACTTTTCCATCCGACGTGCGGTTGCCTGGCTCGGAAGCCGACCTGGCCTTCCTGTCCATCCCGGAATTGTCGGGTCTCATCCATTCCGGGGAGATTTCCTGCCTTGCCCTGACCCAGTTCTTCCTGGAACGGCTCAAGGCCTTCGATCCCCAGCTCCACTGCGTCATCACCCTCACCGAGGAATACGCCCTGGAACGGGCCCGGGCCCTGGATGTGGAATTGGCCCGGGGAATGGACCGGGGCATTTTGCACGGAATTCCCTACGGAGCCAAAGATCTGTTTGCCTTCCCCGGCTACCCCACCACCTGGGGGGCCGCCCCCTACCGGTCCCAGATCCTGGACCAGAAAGCCACCGTGCTGGAGAAGCTGGAGGAGGCCGGTGCGGTCTTGCTGGCAAAAACCAGCCTGGGGGCCCTGGCCATGGGGGATGTCTGGTTTGCCGACACCACCCGGAATCCATGGAACCTGGAGGAGGGTTCCAGCGGTTCCTCGGCCGGATCCGCGGCGGCGGTGTCGGCCGGTCTCCTGCCCTTTGCCCTGGGATCGGAAACGTGGGGCTCCATCGTCTCTCCTTCCACCCGTTGCGGGGTGACCGGGTTGCGGCCCGGTTTCGGCCGGGTCAGCCGGGCCGGCGCCATGGCCCTGAGCTGGAGCATGGACAAGGTGGGACCCATTTGCCGGAGCGCGGAGGACTGCGCCATCGTCTTTGCCCACATCCAGGGCCCGGACCCCCGGGACCCCAGTGTGGTGGATGCGGGGTTTTCCTACACGGGACGAGCCGACCTCTCCTCGCTGCGCATCGGCTACTACCAGAAAGCCTTTGAAGCCGAATACGATTCCCGGAAACAGGACCAGCACAGCCTGCGCGTGTTGCGGCGCCTGGGAGCCGAGCTCATTCCGGTTGACCTGGGGAATGGGGGGATCCCGGTGGACGCCCTTTCCATCATTCTGAATGCGGAAGCTGCCGCCGCCTTCGATGAACTCACCCGGAGCCGGAGGGACAGCCTGATGGTCCGGCAACACCAATATGCCTGGCCCAACCTGTTCCGTACGGCACGTTACATTCCAGCCGTTGAATACATCCAGGCAAATCGCATCCGGGTCGATCTCATCCGGGACCTCCACGAACGGATGAAGGACTTCGACGTCATCGTATGCCCCACCTTCGAGGGCGGCAACCAGTTGCTGCCACCAACCTCAGCGGCCATCCGGCCGTGGTGGTTCCCAATGGATTCCGGGACCCGGCTCCCCACCAGCCTGTGTTTCCTGGGCAACTATTTTTCGGAAGGAACCCTGTTGGCAGTGGCAGCCGCCTACCAGGAAGCCACGGACACCGAAGACAGGCGCCCTCCCCTGTTCGACCGGAATCCCTGACACCCTGCCCTTCCTTTGGATGGGAAGTTCCGGGGAATTCTTCCGAAATTCCGTACTTTTGCGCCTTATCCATGCATGTTGAACCGAATATGAAAACCGTCGATACCCGGGGAATGCGGTGCCCGCAACCCCTCATTCTTTTGAAAGAAGCCCTGGAGGGCCTGGAAGCCGGTGTGGACGTCACCGTTCTTACCGACAACGAAACCTCCCTGAAAAACATGTGCAATTATCTCCGCGACCAGGGGGTGGAACCCGGGGTGGAAGAAGAAGGCGGAGTCCACACCATCCGGACCCTCAGTCCCGGGCCGGTGATCCGGGACAGCCGTCCGGAAGCCTATTGCTCCACCGACGCCCCGGCAACCGACTACGTGGTCTGCATCAAGGGGGAGCTCATGGGCGACGGGGACCCCGAGCTGGGCCGGCTGCTGATGACCACCTTTGTGGATCATCTCAAGCTGCAGAAGCAGCTCCCCACCCACGTGGTCCTGTACAACGGGGGCGTGAAACTGGCCACCAGGCAGGCCCCGACCTGTGCCGCCCTGAGCGAACTGGAGGAAACGGGCATCCGCATCGTGCTCTGCGGCACCTGCGTGGAACATTATGGCATCCAGTATGACCTGGGCGTGGGCATGATCTCCAACATGGTGGTGATCACCGAGATCCTGGCCGGCGCCGGGCATGTCCTCAACCCCTGAGAAACCGCCCATGGCCCCTCCCTTCGATCTCCTGACCACCATCGAATACGGCGGATGTTCCTCCAAATTGCCGGCCGGACTCCTCTCGGAGGTGTTGCGCGACCTCGCCCCGGTGGCGGATCCCAACCTGCTGGTGGACGTGGAAACCCACGACGATGCCGGGGTGTACCGTCTGTCGGAGGAGGTGGCCCTGATCCTCACCACCGATTTCTTCCCTCCCATCTGCTCCGATCCCTATGAATTCGGGCAGATCGCAGCCGCCAACGCCCTGTCGGACGTGTATGCCATGGGGGGCACGCCCCTGCTGGCCCTGAACCTGATGATGTTTTCCGCGGCGAACCTTCCCCTGGAGGCCTTCGGAGCCATCCTCAAAGGCGGCCAGGACAAAGTGACGGAGGCAGGCGCCCTGCTGGTGGGCGGACACACCATCGACGACCACCCCCCCAAATACGGTCTGGCCGTGGTGGGAACCGTGCACCCCGACCGGCTGATCACCAACGCCGGTGCACGGCCCGGCGACCAGCTCCTCCTCACCAAGGCCCTGGGAACGGGCGCCCTGGTGTCGGGGCACAAAAACGGTTTCTGCTCGGTGGCAGATTACCAGCGGGCCCTGGACCAGATGAAAACCCTGAACAAGGTGTCCGGCAACCTGGCCTCCCGGTACCGGGTCACCGCGCTCACCGACATCACGGGATTCGGCCTGGCGGGACACGCCCTGAAACTGGCCGAGGCCTCCCGGGTGAGCCTGCGGATCCTCAGCCGGAACCTCCCCCTTCTCCCCGGGGCCTACGAGGTCTTTGAAAAAGGCAGCATCCCGGGCGCCACCTTCCGGAACCAGGAATTTACGGGAACCCGGGCCCATTTCACCCGGGGTGTGGACTACACCCTGAAGATGCTGGTCCACGACGCCCAGACATCGGGCGGACTCCTCATGGCGGTGCCTCCCGACCTCACGGACGAACTGCGAAACGCCCTGGAGCGCGAAGGCCACCCCGCCGCCCACGTGGGGGAGGTGCTGGAGGAAAGCCCCCGCCGGATCTATGTGGAATGATCCGGCCCGAAATGCTACCTTTGTGCCCTCATGATCGTTCTGTCCATCCTCCTCATCGTGTTGTCCTGTCTGGTGATCTGGCGATCGTCCGACGCATTTGAGCTGGCCTCCGATTACCTGGGCCGGAAGCTCCCCTCGGGCATCAAGGGTGCCACGCTCAACGCCATCGCCAGTTCCATGCCCGAGTTTCTGACCACCCTGTTTTTCCTGTTTTATCTCAAAGACGCGGATGGATTTGCCGGCGGATTGGGGTTTCCTCGGGAAGTGCCCTGTTCAATTTGCTGATCATCCCGGCCCTGGCGGTTCTGGCCCTCAGCCGCCGGAAGAGCCGGGTCCGCATCCGGCTGAATCGACTCGTGCTGCTCCGGGAAGGAAGCGTGTTGTTGTTTTCCCAGATCCTGCTTCTGGTTTTCCTCTTCTCCGGGTCTTTGACCGCACGGCACGGAGGGTACCTCGTGCTCCTCTACGGGGCCTATCTTCTCCTCCTTTTTGCCATCACGAAACGGAAAGGCGTCCGGGAACCGGAGTCCGGGAACCCGGAGATCCGCTCGGGCATGTCGGTTCCCCTGCGCATCCTGACCCTCCATCTGGCCCCGCTGCTGTATCCGGGAAAAAGGATGTCCCCCGTCCGCGCCTGGATTCTCCTGGCCGTGAGCACCGGGGTGATGACCTTCGGCACCTGGCTTCTGGTTTGGGGCACGGACCGGTTCGGCGAAGCCACGGGAATCCCCCTGATCTTTGTGGCGGTGGTCCTGTCCGCCGCGGCGACCTCCGTGCCCGACACCCTCCTTTCCATCAAAGATGCCCGGAAAGGGAATTACGACGATGCGGTGAGCAACGCCCTGGGAAGCAACATCTTTGACATTGCCTTTGCCGTCGGTCTGCCGGTTCTGCTTTACAACCTGTTCTACGGTGACCCCATCGCCTTGCCCGGGGAATTGCTGGCCTTCACCCAGGAGGTCTGGGTGTTTCTCTTTCTGGCCACGGCGGCGGCGGTGGGGATCATGCTTGTCGGCCGGACCCTCACCCGGGGAAAGGCGGTGCTTCTGCTTGGCATCTATGGGATGTTCCTGGTTTTCGTGGGAACCCAGGTGGGAAATTCTTCCGGTTTCGGGGAGACACTGGCCGATTTTCTCACCCGCCTGGCCAACCTGGCCGGGGAATTCCTTACGCCGGATTGAGCAATCCGGGCACCTTCCGGGCCACCTCCACATCCGCTTCCAGCCAATCGACCCCCTCCAGATCCGATGCCCCGACCCACCGGGCGTTCCGGTGTTCCGTGAGGTTCAACCGGCCCGACACGATGCGGCACACGCAGGGATGCAAGCGGACGGCGTGACCCGGATACCGGTGTTCGACGGCCTCCAGCACCCGGTCGACCCGGACCTCGAGGTTCAATTCTTCCCGGATTTCCCGGATGATGCAGGCCGTTGCGTCCTCGCCGTCCTTCCATTTCCCGCCGGGAAATTCCCAGAGCCCGGGATGGGGCATGTCGGCGCTTCGCTGGGTGATCAGCACCCGCCCAAGGTCCAGGATGAGAGCACAGCTCACTTCGACCATGGGGTCCCTCCCTCCAGCAATCTGGGGAACATCACCCGGGTGTCCTGCACCCGCCCCTTGTCCAGGGCCGACCAGCTTTCCAGTGTCAGGTGTACGGCCACCAAACCGGTGGTGGGCAGGTTGTCGAGCGGATCCAACAGAAACCGGTTGGCGAAATCCGTGAAGGTGGGGTTGTGGCCGAAGAGGGCCACGGTGGCCAGGTCGTCCGACGCCCGGCCCAGGACCTCACGGATCTCCTTTTCACCGGCCATGTACAATTCTTCATGCACCTGCAGCTTGTCCGGGGGCAGGTTCCAGGTTTGAAACATGATCCGGGCGGTGGTCAGGGCCCGGGTGGCGGGACTGGAAAACAACATGTCGGGAACCAGTTGTTCCCGGGTGACCCAGTGGGCCATGTCGGTTGAATTCCGCACGCCCCGGGAGGTCAGGGGTCTTTCCAGATCGGACAAATGCTCGTTGTCCCAGCTGGATTTTCCGTGGCGGATGAGTAGCAGGGTTCGGTTCATGGGAAACACTTTCCCACAAAGGTAAAAGAATTACAAAAGGTCGGAAGCCAGATCGGCCAGATAGGACCGTTCCCCCTTGACCAGATGGACATGGGCAAAAATATCCTGCCCCTTCATCCGGTCGGCCAGGTAGGTGAGTCCGTTCGATTTGGTGTCCAGGTAGGGCGAATCGATCTGCTGGATGTCGCCCGTGAACACCATCTTGGTCCCTTCCCCGGCCCGGGTGATGATGGTCTTCACTTCGTGGGGGGTCAGGTTCTGGGCCTCGTCCACGATGAAGAAAACCCGCGACAGGCTCCTTCCCCGGATGTAAGCCAGGGGCGTGATGAGCAGTTTCTCGGTCTGCTGCATCTCCTCGATCCGGGAATACTCCTTGCTTTGTTGCTTGAACTTCTGCTTGATGACGGACAGATTGTCGAACAGGGGCTGCATGTAGGGACCGATCTTCTCGTTCACGTCGCCGGGAAGATACCCGATGTCGCGGTTGCCCAGGGGAATGATGGGCCGGGCCAGAAAAATCTGGGTGTATTCCTTCCGCTGGTGGATGGCCGCCGCCAGGGCCAGGAGGGTTTTGCCCGTGCCGGCTTTCCCGGTCAGGGCCACCAGCTGGACCTCGCTTCGCAGCAAGGCATCCAGGGCAAAGGTCTGCTCCGCATTCCGGGGATCGATGCCATAGGTGCGGACCTTTTCCACCCGGTCGATGACCTTGCGGAAGGGATCGAAATGCCCCAGGCCGCTTTTGCTTTCGTGCCGGAAAATGAAGTACTGGTGCGCCGTCGGCGGTTTCTCCAGATCGAAACGCCTGACTTCCACGCCTTCCGCCGATTCGTACATTTCGGAGATGGCCGTTTCATCTTTGACCTCCCTGGATTTCACGCTCTCGTAAATGTCCTCGATGTTCTGGACCATGTCGTTGTGATAATCCTGGGACATGATGCCGAGGGACTTGGCCTTCATGCGCAGGTTGATGTCCTTGGTGATCAGGATGACCGGGCGAACCCCTTTGTGTTTCAGATGCAGGTGCTCGGCGATGGCCAGGATCCGGTGGTCGGGCGTGTTTTCACCGAAACTGGCGGCCAGCTTTTCCGATGCCGGTTTCCCGGTTTCGATGCTCAGCTTTCCCTTTCCCCGGCCCAGGCTCAAGCCCCCGTTGAACAGCTTGTCCCCGCTCAGTTTGTCCAGTTCCCGGGTGAACTCCCGGGCGTGGTAGTTGATCATGTCGTTCCCCTTCTTGAACCGGTCCAGCTCCTCGAGGACCGTGATGGGAACGATGATGTCGTGTTCGTCGAAGTTGTGCATGCATTTGTAATCGTGCAGCAAAACGTTGGTGTCCAGGACAAAGATCTTTTTGGTTTTTTTGGTTGTGCTTGGCATAATTCCCCTCCTTCTGATTTACCTTTGTATGCATTGCACAGGCGAGCACGGCCCCCGTCCTGTGGAAATAAAAGTAGGTCTTTTTGACCCCCGCATACTGAACGAATTATTCACATTGATATTGGGTTATTCACACCCGTTGCCGTCCGGACCCCGGACCATCCGCCATGCAACCACCACGCATCACCTACGAAGAAGCCCTTGATTTTCTGTACCGCAGCCTCCCCATGTACCAGCGCCAGGGGGGTGCGGCCTACAAAGCCAACCTGGACAACACCCTCCGCCTCGACAAGGCCTTCGGTCACCCCCACCGGCGCTTTGCCACCCTTCACGTGGCCGGCACCAACGGAAAGGGCAGCGTTTCCCACATGCTGGCCGCTGTCTTCCGCCAGGCCGGGTACCGGACCGGACTCTACACCTCCCCCCATCTGCTCGATTTCCGGGAACGGATCCGCATCGACGGAGAGAAAATCCCGCGGGAGCGGGTGCTGGAATTCGTGGAAAACCACCGGGACCTGATCCGGGACATCGAACCGTCTTTTTTTGAAATGACCGTGGCGATGGCCTTCGACCATTTTGCCCGGGAACGGGTCGATGTGGCCGTGGTGGAAACCGGGATGGGTGGACGGCTCGATTCCACCAACATCGTGGATCCGGAGCTTTCGGTGATCACCAACATTTCCAAAGATCACACCGAATTTCTCGGGGACACCCCGGAAGCCATTGCCCGGGAAAAGGGCGGCATCATCAAACCGGGCCGGCCCGTCGTCCTGGGTCCCATGGACGCCGGCACCCGGAGGGTTCTGGAAGGCATGGCCCGGGAAGCGAAGGCCCCCTGTTTTCCGGCCGGGGACCGGTGGGAGGCCGGCTTGAAGACCCTGGGACCGGATGGACTGACCCGCTATCACATGAGAGCTCTGCCGGGGAGGGAAACCCGGATCCTGGCCTGCGATCTGGCGGGAACCTACCAGAAGGAAAACCTGATGACCGTGCTCACGGCCCTGGAGGTCCTCTCGAACCGGGGATGGACCCTGCCCCGGGAGGACGTGGAGAGAGGCCTGTCCCGCGTCGGCCTGGATACCGGACTGCTGGGACGTTGGCAGACCCTGGGATTCAACCCCCGGCTGGTGTGCGACACCGCACACAACGAGGCCGGCGTGAAGGCCGTGGTGGAGCAGATCCGGGACACACCGTGGAAGAATCTCCACCTGGTGTGGGGCTGCGTCCGGGACAAGGATGCGGCGGGCATTCTGCAGCTGCTGCCCGGATCGGCCCGCTATTACTACACCCGTCCGTCCGTGGAACGGGCCATGCCCGTGGAAACCCTGGCAGGGATCGGTGCCGCCTGCGGCCGGGGAGGGCAAACCTTCCCCCGGGTGGCGGAGGCCGTGGAGGCTGCACGGGCCGCTGCGGACCGGGACGACATGGTGTTCGTGGGGGGCAGCACCTTCGTGGTGGCCGATCTCCTGAGCGACCCGGCGTGGGGATTGGAAGGGTTCTGAAGATTTTCTGTACTTTTGACGGATCATTTTTTACCCATGCCGTACCAACGTCTTTGCGAACAAACCAGGGAAGCGGTTCACCGGGCCGCCGAATATGTGAGAGAACAACACCGGAACCGGGACAACCTGCAGGTGGAATCCAAGGGGACCCACGATTATGTGACGCGGGTCGACCGGCAGACCGAAGAAATCCTGGTCCGGGAATTGTCCCGGATCCTCCCCGAGGCCGGATTCGTGACCGAAGAGGGGACCTCCGTGAAAAAGGGGGAGGACTTTCACTGGGTGATCGATCCCATCGACGGCACCACCAACTTCATCCACGGCACCTACCCCTTTGCCATCAGCGTGGCCCTGGCCAGGGGCACGGAGGTGGTCGTGGGCGTGGTCCATGAATTCGGTTTTGAGGAGACCTTCACCGCCTGGAAGGGCGGCGGAGCCTGGTGCAACGGAAAGCCCATCCGGGTGAGCTCAGCGCCGGCGGTGAAAGACGCCCTGATCGCCACCGGCTTTCCCTACACCAATTTTTCCCGGCTGACCGAATTCAAGGCCAGCATGGACCACTTCATGGCCCATTCCCACGGCCTGCGCCGGCTGGGATCGGCCGCCACCGACATTGCCTATGTGGCCTGCGGCCGGTACGACGCCTTTTACGAATACGGTCTCCATGCCTGGGACATTGCCGCAGGCATCCTCCTGGTCCGGGAAGCCGGGGGGCGCATCACCGACTTCGCCGGGAACCCGGACGTTCTGTTCAGCGACACCGTGGCCTGTGCCAACGGCCTTTGCTTCCGGGAATTCCAGGAAACCATCGAAAAGATCATGATCCGAAATGAACCGGTGTAGCATCGTCATCCTCAACTGGAACGGCCGGGATTATCTTCGGAGCCTCCTTCCGGTTCTCCGGAAACACAGCGAGCTCCCCGGGGTCGACATCGTGGTGGCCGACAATGCGTCCACCGACGAGTCCCTGGAGTTCCTGGATGAAACCCATCCCGGAATCCGGCAAATCCGTTTCGAGGAGAACCACGGTTTCGCAGGGGGGTACAACCGCGCACTGGCACAGCTCGACAGCCAGTACCACATCCTCCTCAACTCGGATGTGGAGGTCACCCCGGGCTGGCTGGAACCCCTGTTGGATTTCATGGACACCCACCCCGAGGCGGGAGCCTGCGCCCCAAAAATTCTGGACTATTTTCAGCGCGACCGCTTTGAATATGCCGGGGCGGCGGGTGGATTCATCGACCGGTACGGCTATCCGTTCTGCAGGGGGCGCATCTTCCACCACCTGGAAACCGACAAAGGGCAATACGACAAGGCCCTGCCGGTCTTCTGGGCCTCGGGAGCCTGTTTGGTGGTTCGGTCCGAGGCCTTCCGGGAAGCCGGAGGTCTGGACGAAGCCTTCTTTGCCCACATGGAAGAAATCGACCTGTGCTGGCGCATGCAGAAACAGGGACGAAGGGTGTACTCCGTCCCGTCCTCCGCCGTGTACCACGTGGGCGGCGGCAGCCTGTCGGCGGAAAATCCGCACAAAACCTATTTGAACTACCGCAACAACCTGCTCCTCCTGTACAAAAACCTGCCCCCGGAAAAACGCTCCCGCATCCTGTTCATCCGGAAGATCCTGGATGGCATTTCCGCCCTGCGCTTCCTGGTTCTGGGCCAGCGAAAAGACCTGGTTGCGGTGTTTAGGGCCCATCGGGCCTATTCAGGGATGAAAAAAGGGTACAATGGGACGGAAAGGGAGAACCATTCCGGTAAAAATGACGTTATTGTGAATGGAATCTATCCGGGCAGCATCGTCGCCGAATGTTTTCTGAGAGGAAAGAGATCGTACCACCAGTTGGAAGGCTCTTTTGCGAAGAACAAGTGAAGGGTGATGGAACGAAGGGTAAAAGAACGCAACTGAATGGAACATACGGAACGATCCACCTCGGATCGCATCAAAAATCTCCCCCTGCTGCTTGCGAGCAGCGAAGCCAAATTCTCTGAAAAAGAGGCCCTGGTCATGGTCAACGGCCCCACCTACACCTACCGGGAAATGGCAGGTGCCGTGAGCCGCGTGGCCCGCATGCTGGATGCTGCGGGCATCGGCAAAGAACAGCGTGTAGCCATCCTTTCCGAAAACAGCCCCCACTGGGGAATCGCCTATTTCGGCATCCTCACGGCCGGGGCCACCACCGTGCCCATCCTACCCGATTTTCAGGGACCCGAGATCCGGAGCATTCTGGAGCATTCGGAGGCGAGGGCCCTGTTCCTGTCGGGCAAGTCCCTGGCCCGGCTCGACATCACCCTCCCAGACCATGTGGAACTGGTCATCGATCTCGACGATTTTCAGGTACTGGACATGGAGAAAGGTGCCATCCGGCCCACGGGAAAAACCCCGGGGGTGATGGAGAAACTGGTTGTTCCGGACGGAGAAACCCTGGATCCGGAGAAACTGGACCAGGCCGGTCCTCACGATCTGGCATCCATCATCTACACCTCCGGCACCACCGGGCGGTCCAAGGGCGTCATGCTGAGCCACGACAACATCGTGAGCAACGCCACCCTGGTCCGGTCCGTCCACCAGGTGAAATCCCACGACATTTTCCTGTCGGTGCTCCCCCTGGCCCATGCCTACGAATGCACCATCGGTTTCATGGTCCCCTTGCTCAACGGTGCCACCGTGCACTACATCGACCGGGCGCCCACGGCCTCCTACCTGGGCCCCCTGCTTCAGCGCATCCGCCCCACCACCATGCTCACCGTGCCCCTGATCATCGAAAAGGTGTACCGGGCCAAAATCAAACCGGCCCTGAACAAAAACGGGGTGCTTCGGGCGGCCATGAAGGTGAAGCCCTCCGCCTCCTCCTTTCGCGGGCAGCCAGCAAAAAACTCCAGGCCTTTTTCGGCGGCCGGATCCGCTTTTCGGCGTCGGAGGCGCCCCCTCGCACCGGATGTGGAACGCTTTCTTATCGACGGCCGGTTCCCCTGCGCCATCGGGTACGGGCTCACCGAAACCGCCCCCATGATTTCCGGGTTCGGACCCGACGCCGCCGTCTACCGGTCGGTGGGAACTGTCATGGAAGGCTGCGTGGTGCGCATCGACAACCCCGACCCCGCCACGGGTGAAGGCGAAATCGTGGTCACCGGTCCCAACATCATGAAGGGGTACTACCGGGACGAGGAGCGCACCCGGGAAGTCTTCACCGAGGACGGGTATTTCCGGACCGGCGACCTGGGATTCCGCAACGAAAAAGGCATCATCTTCATCCGCGGGCGCATCAAGAACATGATCCTGGGACCCAACGGAGAGAACATCTACCCCGAAGAAATCGAAGCGCTGATCAACAGCAAGGACCTGGTGAACGAATCGCTCGTGATGGAAGTGAAAGGCAAACTGGTGGCCCGGGTGAACCTCAAGCTGGAAGTGCTGGAGGAACGTTTTCAACACATGAAGGACAACGTCACCGACTTCCAGGAGCACATCCAGATCAAAGCCCAGGAAACCCTGGACGAGCTGCTGATCCAGGTGAACCAGCACGTGGCCCGGAGTTCCCGGCTTCAGATGATGATCCTGCAGGTGCAGCCCTTCGAAAAGACCCCCACCCAAAAGATCAAACGGTTCATCTACGCGGGCTGACAGCCGTCTAGACGTTGGACAGCAGGTGGTCCAGGTTCTCGAACCGGGTGTGGTAATCGGCCAGTGACCGGTTGATCACCTCCTGCGCTTCCTCCCGTCCGTACACGTGGGTGATTTCCACGTCGGCGGGATTCCCGGGCAGATCCTTGTAAGTGAGGAAGTAGTGCCGCAGGCGGTTGACCCTTTTCGGGCAGGTCGCTCACATCCCGGAAATCCTCGTACAGGGCATCGTTGTTCATCACCGCGATGATCTTGTCGTCTGCCTGGTTGTTGTCGATCATCCGGAAACCGCCGATGGGTCTCGCGCGGACCAGGATGTCGCCGTGGGAGATTTCTTTCTCGGTGAGCACGCAGATGTCCACCGGGTCGCCGTCGCCCACGATGTTCTGGTTCCCTGTTTTCTCCCGGCTCAGCGACGCCACCCGCTCCCCGGCAAAGGTCTGGGGAACGAATCCATAGAGCGCAGGAACCGAATTGGAATACTTCTGGGGCCGGTCGATCTTCAGGTAGCCGCTCACCTTGTCCACTTCGTACTTGACCGTGTCGCGGGGAACCATCTCGATGAAGCACATGACCACCTCGGGGGCCTCGGGACCGATGTCCACGCCGTGCCAGGGATGGGATTTGTAACGCAGGCCCATGAGCTTGCTGATGGGATCCATCAATTTGTTTGCCATATGTTTTGCTGTGTTATGTTTCGTTCAACAGGGGAAGAATCTTCTCCAGGGCCATCACCCGGCTCCCCTTGACCAGGATCTGGTACCCCCGGGGGGAATCCGTGCGAAGGGCATGCTCCAATTCGTCCCGCCCGGGATACCACGACACCGCGGTTCCGGAATGGGATTCCTGCAGGGAATGGGCGGCGGCACTGAATGCCGGACCCGCCACGAGAATCTTTCCACCCCCAGGCCCACGGCCCAGCGGAGCAGGGAGGAGGTGTTCGGAGGGAGCTTCCGGTCCCATCTCGGCCATGTCGCCCAGGATCAGCATCCGGGGGCCCGGCCGTAGTCGAGAAAGGACCGGATGGCCTCCCTCATGCTGCTGGGGTTGGCGTTGTAGGCATCCAGAATGATCTGGTTCCGGTTGCCCCGGATGTACTCCGAGCGCTGGTTGCGGGGAACATAGTCCGACACGGCCTCCAGCATGGCGGAGGAAGGAACCCCGAATTCGAGTCCAATCGCCAGCGCATATTTGATGTTCTGCAGGTTGTAGGCGCCCACCAAGCGGGTGGTCAATCCATGCCGCTCCCCGGCCAACACCACCTCCAGCTCCAGGAAGGGCTGCTGACGGACCAGGGTCGCTTCGACAAAGAGATCCTCGTCCCGGCCGATCCGCTTCACGGTCGCTCCCAGCTCCAGGGCCCGGTTCAGAAGCGGGCCGTCGCCCCCGTCCACCAGGGCCGTCCCGTCGTGGGCAGCCAGGTAGGCATACAATTCGCTTTTGGCTTTCAACACTCCCTCCGGGCTGCCGAAGCCCTCCAGATGGGCCTTGCCCACGTTGGTGATCAGGCCCAGGTCCGGTGCGGCGATGGACGCCAGGAGGCGATCTCGCCGGGGTGGTTTGCCCCCATCTCCACTACGGCCACTTCCTCGTCCTTCAACGACAGGAGGAGTGAGGGCACCCCCGATGTGGTTGTTCAGGTTCCCCGGTGCGGCCAGCACCCGGTACCGCGTCGCCAGGACGGCGGCCGTCAGTTCCTTGGTGGTGGTCTTCCCGTTGCTCCCCGTGAGGGCCACCACCCGGGGATCCTTTTCCAGGCGGTGCATCCGGGCCAGGTCCTGCAACGTGCGGAGGGTGTCGTCCACCACCCCGACCTTGGGATGGCCCTTCCAGGAAGGATCTTCGGTGAGTGCGAATTTGCATCCCCGGTCCAGGGCGTCTTTCACGAACCGGTTGCCGTCGAAGTTTTCGCCTTTGAGGGCCACAAAAAAACAATCCGGAAACAGCGAACGGCTGTCGGTGCAGATGCCGGCGGACCCGAGAAACGGTTGGTAAAGGTCTTTCATCCAGGATCGCTTTGGGGACAGGTTGTCCTTGCATCATGAAAAAAGGCCATCCCTTGGGAGACAGCCTTTTTCCATGCGTTCTTTCAGGGATTACATGCCCGTCGGCGTACCCACGCGCGTCATGGCGCAGCGGAAGCCGAGGTCGTCCCGTGATTCGGTTTCAACGAGGAACCGACGTTCTCCGGGGCTGAGCCAGAAGGCCCGGTCCTTCCAGGATCCGCCTTTGTAGACGCGCACCTGGTCGCTGATCATGGAGATCCGTTCCATTTCGTTGTTTGCATACATGCTGCCGGAACCGGTGTAGTCCATGGAGGACTTGTCGCCTTCGTCCAGCACGCTCTCCTTGTCACCGTCCAGGTAGTTCCGGTAGTCGGACTTCCGGTAGTTGAACCGGCCCTCGGCGTCGGCTTCCGAGATGGCTTCCCGGCGGAGGCGGCCCAGGGAGTCGATCACGGGCAGACCGTTGGCGTCGATGGTCAGCTTGTCGAACTGGTTCCCGCGGAAGGGGCGGAAGTCGGACACATCCTCATAGGACAGAGGACGGTAGACATCCTGCACCCATTCGTTCACGTTCCCTGCCATGCAGTAGAGACCGTAGTCGTTGGGCCAGTAAGACAGCACGGGCACGGTGATGGAACCGGCGTCGTTCAGACTCCCGGCAACCCCCATCATGTCACCCTTGCCACGGACGAAGTTGGCCCGCATTTCCCCCATGTTCCGGGGGTCGTCGTTGCGGACGTTGTGACCGTTCCAGGGATAGGTCCTGCGCTCCCACACCAGTTCGTCCACCGAGTTGCCGACCAGACCCAGGGCGGCAAATTCCCATTCGGCTTCGGTCGGGAGGCGGTACTTGGGAAGCAGGATCCCGTCTTCCACGCTGTAGCGGCGGGCCGGTTTGTCCGGATCCAGGCTGGGAACCTCTTCGATGATGTTGGGATTGTAAATCCCGTAGATGTATGCTTCGGTGTTGAAGTTGTTTTCATCCTTCTGCTCCGTGGAAAGCTCGATGTGACCGATGTCCACCAGGATCATTTCGTTGACCCGGTCGGTCCGCCAGAGGCAGTAATCGTTGGCCTGAAGCCAGTTCACGCCCACCACCGGATACTCGTTGAAGGACGGATGACGGAAATAATACTCCACGTAGGGCTCGTTGTAGGCCATCGGATCCCGCCAGACCATGGTGTCGGGCATGGCCGCATTGACCACCTGGGGGTTGTTTTCCCAGAACACCCGGCTCAGCCAGTTCAGGTATTCCCGGTAGTCCACGTTCCTCACCTCGGTGACGTCCATGTAGAACGAACTGACCGTCACCCGGCGGGGCACGTTGTTCCATTCATACAGGATGTCGTCCTGGGTGCGACCCATGGTGAACGTCCCTCCCTCGATCAGCACAAGACCTGGTCCCGCTTCCTGCTCCACAGAGGTTTGCACAGCAAAGCCCCCGTTGGACGGATCGTTGTACGCCCATCCCGTGGTTGTGGAAACCTTCCCGGATGAAGTGATGTCCGGCCCGCCGCATCCCCAGAGTGAAAATACGGCCAACGCTATGGGAATCAGTCTCATCATCTTTTTCATGGCTTTCATGTTTGATTTCATAAATTCAGTGGCTAATATAGATACTTTTATCAAAAGTAACTAAAATTTCGGACATTTTATTGTCCTGCGTCTCGTTGATTTATAAAGGTTTTCAAGAATTATCTGCATCGAAAATTCATGGGCTCCCATGCTCGGAATGTGAAGGTCGGGAGCCGACAGTCCGGCATCGTAACTGTACCGGAAACGGTATGTGTCATTGCCATAGCCCGCTGAGAAAATCAGGGTGCCGTAGGAAAAGCGGAGATCCTGCCGGAACCAGAGGCCTCCGGCCAGGTTCTGGTACCGCACTTCCAGTCCGTAGTTGAGGTGTTGATAAATATCCTGCTGGACCATCACCAGGTTGGGATTGAGCAGCAGCATCTCCGTCCCGAACCGCTTCTCGTACACGGGGATCAGCATCCCCGCGTGCAGGGTGTAGCGGCGGTTCATGCGTGTGTTGGGATCCTCCGAGGGAGAGGTGTACGGCTCCAGGAGGTGGTGCACGGCGGCCCCGCCGTAGAACGAACCCCGGAAGACGCCGAATCCCACCGAAAAATCGGGATACCATTTGGAATATCCCGTCAGGGAGGGCCCCGCATACCCGGCCAGTTCATCTGGCAACACCAGACCGTCGGTCCGCAGGCTCTTCTGTCCGGCCGATGCCTGAAATCCGCCGGTGATCGTCAGTTCATGGCTCACCCGCAGGTGGTAGGCATAGACCAGGTCGAGGGAGGTGCTGTTGAACACCCCGCCTCCCATGCGGTCGTTCATCACGTGGACGCCGATGCCCCCCTGCAGACCCGGGACGTATTGCTCCATGGAAGCGTGGTAGGTGGCATAGGCGTCGGCAGCCCCCGGCCACTGGTTCCGGTACCCCAGCTGGACCTTCAACGGACCCTCCACGCCGGCCATGCCCGGATTCAACACGAGGGGATGGGCAAAGAAATGCGAATGCAGGGGATCCTGGGACCGCAACCCCGACATCCCGGCCAGGAACAAAATGCCCGCCATGGTCACCTTTCGCACGTTCATATCTTCCGTATGCGCTTCCAAATCGTTGTGATCAACCTGTGTCCGTCCTTCTCCCCGCCGATCCGGCAAACTACCATAACAAACGGAAATTTGTTGCGTTATTATATGTAGTTTTACCGCTTGCTCCGACTTTTTTATGAGAAAACGGGTTCTTTCTGCCTTCCTGCTGTGTGCGGCGCTGCTTCACGGACAAACCCACAAAGGGCTGATTTCCTGGTCCGAAGAAGGAGCCTCCCCCAGCTTTCCCAAGGCATTATACGAAGAGGAAGGGAATACGTTACCTTATTTCTCGGGAATTTTCCCCTGGGACCGACCCGGCGAGCTGCCCCGCATCCGGCTCGAGGTGACCGAAAGCCGGGTTGCGGACCGGCCCCTGCCGTCCGGATTTGATGCATCCCGGCTCCGGGAAACGGCACCGGCCGTGGAGGCGGAGCTGGTCAACCAGGGGGGCCGGGCCTTTGTGAGCCTGCGTTTCCTTCCTTACTTCCTGGACAATGCCGGGCGTGTCCGGCAGGTGGTCCGCTACGACCTGGTCATGGAAGGGGAAGAAGCCCTGGCGACCCTCAAAAAGGATCTGGCGGCCGAGTGGAAGGACGCGTCGGTCCTGGCCAGCGGCTCCTGGCACCGGGTGGCGGTGACCGGAACGGGCATCCACCGCATCGGCTACCAGGAGCTGGCCGACCTGGGACTGGCCGATCCCGCCCGGGTGCGGATCTACGGCTCCGGGGCGCGCCTTCTTCCCGAATCCTTTTCGGAGGGACACCTCGATGACCTGGAGGAAATTCCCCTCCACCTGGAAAAGGGGAGCGACGGCACGTTCGGACCCGGAGATTACCTGCTGTTCTGGGCCCAGGGGCCGGTGCAATGGCGCTACGACGACGACCTGGACTGGTTTCTGGCCACTCCCCACCCCTACAGCTGGACCGGCACCTATTTCCTGACCTCGGGCAGCGCCCCCGCCGACGCCCCCGCCGAAGCCGCCCTGTCCGGGGAAACGCCCACCCACACCGTCACGTCCTTCGATCACCGCGACCGGGTCGAAGACGAACTCTACAACCTGATCCAGTCGGGCCAGGAATGGTACGGCACCCTGTTCAGCGTGAACACCCGGGAAACCTTCTCCCTCCCCTTGCCCGGGAAGCCGGCCGGGGAGGACATCCGGCTGCGGGTGACCGTGGCGGCCTCCTCCAACGTGGTCTCCCAGTTCAACGTGCGTGCCAACGGCAGCCTTCTCGGCACCGTGTCCATCCCCGCCACCGACCTGAGCAGCTACACGGCGGCCAAAGCCTATGAGGGAACCGCCGCCTGGTCCCTGGCCACGGGGGAAGACCAGGTAAGCGTGGACCTTGAATACACCCGGCCCGAGTCCACCTCCCAGGGATGGCTCAACCGGATCCTTCTGCAGTACCGGAGAGAACTCACCCTGGACGGGGACGAACTCTCCTTCCGGGACACCCGGAGCGCCGCCCCTGGGGCGGTCAGTGAATTCCGGGTCGACGGGGTTTCGGCCGGCACCCTTCTCTGGGATGTCACCGATCCCTCCCGGCCCCTGAACGTGCCCTACGCCCTGACGGGGAGCCAGGCCCGGTTCCGCCTTGCCACCGACGGCATCCGGGAGTTTGTGGCCTTCCGCCCCGGCGGGGAATTCCCCGGGGTGCTCTTCACCGGCGAGGGCACCGGTCCCGTGCCCAACCAGAACCTGCACGGGATGGGGGGCACCGACCTGGTGATTCTCTGTCCCGACGAATTCCTGGAAATGGCCGGGGAACTGGCCGGCCACCGGCGCGACCGCGACGGTCTGGACGTGGCGGTGGTGACCCAGCAGCAGGTGTTCAACGAGTTTTCCTCGGGAACGCCCGATGCCACGGCCATCCGGAACTTCATGAAAATGTTCTACGACCGGGCCGGCGGGGGCGACGACCGGTGCCGCTACCTCCTGCTGTTCGGGGACGGATCCTTCGACAACCGGAACCACACGGAACACAACCCCAACCGGATCCTCACCTACCAGTCCGCCAACTCCCTGTCCCCCACCCAGTCGTACGTGTCCGACGATTACTTCGGTTTGCTCGACACCGACGAAAGCCTCTACAGCGGCCTCCTGGACCTGGGCATCGGCCGCCTGCCCGCCTCCGACACCGCGGAAGCCCGGGAGCTGGTGGACAAGCTCATCGGGTACGACGACCCCCAAACCCGGTCCTCCTGGCGGAACGCCCTGTGCTTCATCGGCGACGACGAGGACGCCAACATCCACATGCGCCAGGCCGACCAGCTGGCGGAATACGTGGAGGAACAGTATCCGGTGTACAACATCAACAAGATTTACCTGGACGCCTACCCCCAGGAGCAGCTGGCGGTGGGGTACCGCTATCCCGAGGTCACCCGCGCCATCAACGAACAGCTGAGCCTGGGCGCGCTCATCGTCAATTACACGGGACACGGGGGAACGCAGGGACTGGCCCACGAACGGATTCTCACGGCCACCGACATCAACGCCTGGAACAACGCCGACCGCCTGCCCCTGTTCATGACCGCCACCTGCGAGTTCAGCCGCTACGACGAATACGACCCGGACACCGACCAGGAGGCCACCTCGGCCGGCGAGGACGTGCTCCTGAACCCGGACGGCGGGGGCATCGGTCTGTTCACCACCACCCGCCTGGTGTATTCGGGTCCCAACCACGTGCTCAACGAGCATTTCTACGAGGTGGTCTTCGAGAAGGACGCCCAGGGGCAGTACCGGCGCCTGGGCGACATCATCGCCTACGCCAAGAACAACGCCGGACCGGGCATCAACAAACGGAACTTCACCCTGCTGGGCGATCCCTCCATGCGCCTGGCCTATCCGGAGCTCCGCATCCGTGCCGACTCCATCAACGGGATTCCCGTGGGCGGGCCCACCGACACCCTGGCGGCCTTCGACTGGGTCCGGGTGTCGGGTCACCTCGAGACTGCCGCCGGAACGTTGCTGGAAGATTTTGAGGGGGAGGTCTACCCCCGGGTCTACGACAAGGAAGCCCTCGTGCGGACCCTGGCCAACGACGACGATCCCGTTTGGGAGTTCCGGCTCCGGAACAGCCTGCTGTACAGCGGCACGGTGGGGGTCAGCGGGGGCCGCTTCAGCTTTGGGTTTTACGTGCCCAAGGACATCAACTACGCCATCGGAGCGGGCAAGATCAGCTTTTACGGGAAGAGCGAAACCGCCGATGCCCAGGGGTACCTGGACGACGTGCTGGTGGGAGGCATCGGAACCGGGGGAACCGCCGACAGCCAGCACCCGACGGTGGAGCTATACATGAACGACACCCTGTTCCGCCCGGGGGGCATCACCGACCCCGATCCGGTGCTGCTGGTGCGGGTGCGGGACAACTACGGGATCAACACCACCGGCAACGGCATCGGCCACAACCTCACCGCGGCCCTGGACGGGGACCTGGGGAACGCCGCCGTGCTCAATCCCTTTTACCGGGCCGATCTCAACAGCCACAACTCGGGGACGATCCGCTACCCCTACCTGGACCTGGAACAGGGGGAGCACCGCATCGATGTGAAGATCTGGGACATCCACAACAATTCCACGGAAGCGGGCATCGACTTCGTGGTCATGGAAAGCGAAAAGCTTCTCCTGGAAGCCCTGTTCAACTACCCCAACCCCTTCCTCGACCGCACCTGGTTCAACGTGGAGCACAACCGGCCGGGGGAAGAATACATCCTGCGGATCCGGATTTACAGCCTGGGCGGGGGGCTCGTGCGGACCCTGGAGAGCCGGGGCATTTCACCGGGCTACCGGCTTCCGCCCCTGGAATGGGACGGCCGCACCGCCGGGGGGAGTCCCCTCGGGGCCGGGGTGTACGTCTACCGGGCCGTCCTGGAGGACAGCCGCGGGGAACAGGCCGCCCGGTCGGGCAAACTGGTCCTGAGCCGGTGATCCCCCCCGGGAAATGAAACCTCCGGCCCGGAACTTCGTACACTGGGTCGGCCCGTCACCCGGCGACCGGGAATTTTTCCCGCAGAAAAACCCGGTCGCCGCATACTAAAACCCGGGTGCGTACGTACTTTATTTTGTGCAGAAGGCTTCGGCGGTTTGCCGAAATCGTGCTATATTTGATGACCAAAATTGACCTCATGCTCAAAGGATTAAAAGCTGTCACCCTTGCCCTGTCGTTTGTTTTCGTGCTGTTGGTTTCCGCCCCGGCGACGGGACAGATCACCACCGGGCAGGTGGCGGGATCGAACGTGTTGAACGCCATCCAGACCTCGGTGCCCTTCCTGGGCATCGCCCCGGACTCCCGGGCCGGCGCCATGGGCGACGTGGGGGTGGCCAGCACCCCGGACGTGAACTCCATGCACTGGAACGTGGGAAAATACGGGTTCATTCCCAGCAACGGCGGGTTTGCCATTTCCTACACCCCCTGGCTGCGGAACCTGATCCCCGACATCAACCTGGCCTACCTGACCGGCTTCTACCGGGTCGACAACCGGTCGGTGGTGGCCGGCTCGCTTCGCTATTTTTCCCTGGGCAGCATCATCTTCACCAACATCACCGGCAACGTGGTGGGGGAATACAATCCCAATGAATTTGCGCTGGACGCCGGTTATTCCCGGATGCTCACCGACAACTTTTCCATGGGGATGGCCTTTCGCTTCACCCGTTCCGACCTCACCTCCGGACAGAACACCTCCGACGGCCAGGAAACCCACCCGGGCATCAGCTTCGCGGCCGACCTGGGCATGTACTACCAGAAGGCCGTGAACGTGGGGACCAGCGACGGGGAGTGGGCCGCCGGGCTCAGCCTGACCAACATGGGGACGCCGGTTTCCTACACCCTGGATGCCACCAAAACCCCCATCCCCACCAACATGAAGCTGGGGGGACGCTTCACCTACAACGTGGACGAGTACAACAGCCTCTCCTTCCACACCGACCTGAACAAGCTGCTTGTACCCTCGCCGCCTGTTCTGGACGAAGACACGGTCACCGGTGATGAATATGTCCTGCGGGGCCGGGAAGCCCCGGGCTCGGTGGTCCTGGGCATGGTTCAGTCCTTTTACGACGCTCCCGGGGTGGAAATGGCCGACGGGAGCTACAGCGTGTTCCGGGAGGAAATCCACGAGATTGCCTTCAGCATGGGGGTGGAATACTGGTACCGGGAACAGTTCGCCATCCGAAGCGGTTACTTTCACGAACACAACACGAAAGGGAACCGGAAGTACTTCACCGTGGGCGTGGGCCTGCAGCTGAACGTGTTCGCCCTGGATTTTTCCTACCTCATCCCCACCAACGGCATCAACAGTCCCCTGGCCAACACCCTGCGCTTCACCCTGGCCTTCGATTTCGCCAGCCTGGAACTCTGACATGGATTTCCGGATCGGCCACGGATACGACGTGCACCGCCTGGAGGAGGGCCTGCCTTTCGTCCTGGGGGGCGTCGCCCTGGAGCATCACAAGGGAGCCCGGGGCCATTCCGATGCGGACGTCCTGCTCCATGCCATCGCCGATGCCCTGCTGGGCAGCCTGGCCCTGGGCGACATCGGACAGCACTTTCCCGACACCGATCCCGCCCACCGGGGCCTGGACAGCCGGATCCTCCTGGCCCATTGCATGGACCTGGTCCGGAAAAAGGGCTATGAACTCTCCAACCTGGATTGCACCGTCTGCCTCCAGACCCCGAAAATCAAGGACCGCATCCCGGCCATGCGGGTCGCCATTGCCCAAACCCTCGGCGTGCCCGAAGACCGGGTCTCGGTGAAGGCCACCACCGAGGAAAAACTGGGTTTCACCGGTCGGGAGGAAGGGGTGTCGGCCCACGCCACGGTGCTGGTCCAATCGCCTGCAGTTGGCGCCGGCCGGCCCGGCTGACGGGAACCGGACCCCCATGGGAGACAGCGGGGGGGCCATTGTCCGTTCCGTGAATATCCCTATCTTTGCTGTGAAGTCAATCACACCGTGAAAGAGAAGAACATTACCCTGGTGCTGGGAGCCAGCCCCAACCCCATCCGCTTTTCCTACAAAGCCGTCAAAAGCCTGCTCCGGCACGAACGTCCCGTGGTGGCCGTCGGTTTCAAGGAAGGCCTGATCGTGGAGGAACCCATTCTCACGGGCACCCCCCCCATCGAAAACGTCCACACGGTCTCCATGTACATCGGGTCGTCCCGGCAGGAGCCCTACTACGAATACATCCTCTCCCTGAAGCCCAAACGGGTGATCTTCAACCCCGGCACGGTGAATCCCTCGTTCATGGCCCGCCTGCAGCGGGAAGGCATCGAGCCGGTGGATGCCTGCATGCTGGTCCTGCTCAACGAAGGCGAATTCTAGGTACGCCCATGGAAGAAATCCACGAACTGGAGACCCTGGAGCAACGGATCCGGAGCGAAACCGGGCTTTTGGTCTATTTCTCGGCCGACCGTTGTTCGGTGTGCAAGGTTCTCAAGCCCAAGGTAAAGGAGATGCTGGCGGAGGAATTCCCCCGGATGGGGATGGTGTACGTGGATGTGGAACGTTCGCCGGAGCTTTCCGGCCAGCACCGGGTCTTCAGCCTCCCCACCCTGCTGGTGTTTTTCGACGGCCACGAACAGATCCGCCTGAGCCGGAACGTGGGCCTGCACCAGCTGGAAGACCTCATCCGCCGTCCCTACGGCCTGCTCTTCGACAATTGATCCGGGGGTTCCGGAATCCCGGCTGTCCGAACGGATTTATTTCCAGTCGAAGGGCGTCACCTGGTACACGTAGTAATTGAGCCAGTTGGAAAACAGGAGGCTGGCATGGGCCCGCCACCGGATGACCGGGTCCCGGTCCGGATCGTCGTTTTCGAAGTAGTGCCGGGGCACGGCCGTATCCATCCCCTTGGCCCGGTCGCGTTCGAATTCGTTTTTGAGGGTGAGGGGGTTGTATTCGAGGTGACCCGAAATGAAGATCTGGCGGTTGTCGTTGGACAGGACGATGTTGGAGCCCACCTCGGGCGACCAGGCCAGGAGGGTGAGATCGGGATGGGCCTCGATGTCGGCCATCCGGTTCTCGGTGTACCGGGAATGGGGGGCCTGGAAGCGGTCGTCGAAGCCCCGCACCAGGGGGTGCCTCCGGTCGGTGATGCGGTGATCGAACACCCCGAAGGCCTTGGCGGGGAGGGGGTGCTTCTTCACCCCGTGGTGGTAATACAACCCCGCCTGGGCACCCCAGCAGATGTGCATGGTGTTGCTCACGTGGGTCTTGCTCCATTCCATGACCTCGCAGAGCCGTTCCCAGTAGTCCACCGCCTCGAATTCCAGGTGTTCCACCGGCGCGCCGGTGATGATGAGCCCGTCGTAGCGGCAGGGTTTGATTTCATCGAAGGTCTTGTAAAACACGTCCATGTGCTCCCGGGGGGTGTTTCTGGACACGTGCTCGTCCATGTAAAGCAGGTCCAGCTCCACCTGCAGGGGGGAGTTGGCCAGGGCCCGGAGCAGGTCGGCCTCGGTGACTTCCTTCACGGGCATCAGGTTGAGCAGCACCACCCGCAGGGGCCGGATGTCCTGGTGGACGGCCCTGCTTTCCTCCATGATGAAAATGTTCTCCTTCTTCAGCTCCTCGATGGCCGGAAGGCCGCTGGGTACGTTGATGGGCATGGGGATTCTCCTCTCGAATTCGTTCCTCCTTGTGTTCGTTCCTCCTTATAACTGTCCGGGCGCCCGTTTTGTTTGATCGGGACCGAAGAGTCCGGCCAGCAAATCGTCGTCGACCGCTTCGGGCAGGGTGACGCGCAGACCCGGATGACGGTCCATCTCCCGGCGGATGGCATCCACGGCCCCCGGATTGCGGGCCCAGGAACGGCGGGCGATGCCGTTGTTCACATCCCAGTGGAGCATGAGGTCGACCCGACGCCGGGCATCGTCCGATCCGTCCAGGACCAGGCCGAAGCCGCCGTTGATGACCTCCCCCCACCCCACGCCGCCTCCGTTGTGCAGCGACACCCAGGTGGCCCCCCGGAAGGCATCCCCGATGACATTCTGCACGGCCATGTCGGCCGTGAAAGCCGAGCCGTCGGTGATGTTGGAGGTCTCCCGGTAGGGGGAGTCGGTCCCGGACACATCGTGGTGGTCCCGTCCCAGCACGATGGGCGCGGAAATCCGGCCCTCCCGGACCGCGTCGTTGAAGGCCCGGGCGATGGCCAGGCGGCCTTCGCTGTCGGCGTAGAGGATCCGCGCCTGGGAGCCCACGACCAGACCGTGGGTTCCGGCCTCCCGGATCCAGTGGAGGTTGTCCTCCACCTGCCCCCGGATGTCCTCCGGCGCCCCTTCGGCCTGCCGCGCCAGCACCTCGGCGGCCATCCGGTCGGTCTCGGCCAGATCGGCGGGATCCGACGAGGTGCACACCCACCGGAAGGGCCCGAAACCGTAATCGAAGAAGAGGGGCCCCATGATGGCCTGCACATAGGACGGGTAGCGGTACCCCCCCCCGGGTTCCCACACCTCGGCCCCGGCCCGGCCGGCTTCCAGCAGGAAGGCGTTGCCGTAGTCCCAGAAGAACATGCCGTGTTCCGTCAAGGCATTGATGGCCCGGACCTGCCGTTTCAGCGACGCCCGGACGGCCTGGCGGAAGGCTTCCGGATCCCCGGTCATGAGCCGGTTGGCCTCCTCGAAGGAGAGTCCCGCCGGGTAATACCCCCCGGCGTAGGGATTGTGCAGGGAGGTCTGGTCGCTGCCCAGATCGACCCGGATGTTCTTTTTCAGGAAATATTCCCAGAGGTCCACCACGTTGCCCAGGTAGGCCAGGGAAACCGCCTGCCGCGCCTTCCGGGCCTCTTCCACCCGCCGGGCCAGGCCGGGCAGGTCCTCGAACACCTCGTCGACCCACCCCTGGCTGTGCCGGGTGTGGAGGGCCTTGGGGTTCACCTCGGCCACCACGCAGATGCCGCCCGCGATGACCGTGGCCTTGGGCTGGGCCCCGGACATGCCGCCCAGACCCGAGGTCACAAACACCTTTCCGGCCAGGCCTTCCCTGCCGGTGCCCAGCTTCAGCCGGCCCGCGTTCATCACCGTGATGGCGGTGCCGTGGACGATGCCCTGGGGACCGATGTACATGAAGGAGCCGGCCGTCATCTGGCCGTACTGGGTGACCCCGAGTGCATTCATGCGCTCGTAGTCCTCCGGCGACGAATAATTGGGGATCACCATGCCGTTGGTGACCACCACCCGGGGGGCATCGGGATGGGAAGGAAAGAGCCCCAGGGGATGGCCCGAATACAGAACGAGGGTCTGCCCGTCATCCATTTCGGCCAGGTATTTCATGGTCAGGCGGTACTGGGCCCAGTTCTGGAACACGGCCCCGTTCCCCCCGTAGGTGATCAGCTCGTCGGGGTGCTGGGCCACCGCCCGGTCCAGGTTGTTGGACAACATGAGCATGATGGCGGCCGCCTGGGTGCTGCGGTGGGGAAAGTCCCCGATCCGCCGGGCGGTGACGGGGTAGTCCGGCCTGTACCGGTACATGTAGATGCGGCCGTGCTCCCGAAGCTCCCGGAGGAATTCGGGCGCCAGCTCGGCATGGTGGGGACGGGGCACGTAGCGCAGGGCATTGCGCAGGGCCAGCTTCTTTTCCTCCTTGTTCAACACATCTTTCCGCCGGGGGGCATGGTTCAGGTCGGGATCCAGTGCGCGGACCGGGGGCAGGCGGTCCGGGATCCCTTCCAGGATGGCTTGGTGAAATTCCGTCAGGTTCATGGTCGATCCGGTTTTGTGGGAGCAAAAGTACAAATTCGGGCCGCCCGGCCGTCCTCCCCCGGGGCGTTCTTCAACACATCCGGCCTTTTGTCGAATATTCACCGACTTTTTGTCAGGTTTCGACCCGGTGGTGTGGGATTTGTTACTTTTACGGCCAGAAACCTAATGTTGTCAACCATGAAGAAAAAACAAAGAACCTGGATCATCGTGGCGGTGATCCTCCTGCTTGCCGTCCTGTGGGGCGTTCGAACCTACAACAGCTTCATTCCCCTGGAAGAAGGCGTCACGGGCCAGTGGGCCAACGTGGAAAACGTGTACCAGCGCCGGGCCGATCTCATCCCCAACCTGGTGAGCACGGTGAAGGGCTATGCCGATTTCGAGCAGGAAACCCTGACGGCCGTCATCGAAGCGCGGGCCAAGGCAACCAGCGTCACCATCGATCCCTCCAACCTGGATCCCCAGGCCATCGAAAACTTCCAGCAGGCCCAGGACGGACTGAGCAGCGCCCTGTCCCGCCTCCTGGTGACCATCGAACGGTATCCCGACCTGAAGGCCAACCAGAATTTCCTGGAACTGCAATCGCAGCTGGAAGGCACCGAGAACCGCATTGCCGTGGAACGGAGGAAGTTCAACGAAGTCACCCAGAGTTTCAACACGAAGATCCGCCGTTTCCCGGCCAACCTCATCGCGAGCATGGGCGGATTCGAGAAGAAGGGATATTTTGAAGCCGCAGCGGGCAGCGAAACCGCGCCCGTGGTGGAATTTTAACCGGGAAAAACCGCACCATGACACAAGCAGCCCAATTCTTTCGTGCCAGCGAAAAAGAAGCGATCGGTCTCGCCATCCGGGATGCCGAAAAGGACACATCCGGGGAGATCCGGGTCCATCTCGACAACCATTGCAGGGAAGATGTGATGGACCGGGCGGCCTGGTGGTTCGCCAAACTGAACATGCACCAGACCGCCCGCCGCAACGGCGTGCTCTTTTACCTGGCAGTGAAGGACCGGAAATTTGCCATCCTGGGCGATGCGGGCATCAACGCCGTGATTCCGGAAGGATTCTGGGATGAGATCAAGGAAGGCATGTCGGGACGGTTTGGCGAAGGCAAATACTGCGAAGGCCTGTGCGACGGCATCCGGAAAGCCGGGCAGGCCTTGCAGGAACATTTTCCCTACCAAAAGGATGACAAGAACGAGTTGTCCGATGAGATTTCCATCGGATCCTAACACCCCCGTACCCATGAAAACAATCACCTCCCTGCGTTTTGCCTCCCTCCTGTTCCTGAGTCTCCTCCCGGGATTCGCCCAACCGGCCGTTGCCGCCGAAACCCTGCCCGTCCCCGCCGCTCCGTCGGCCTGGGTGAACGACTACGCGGGGGTTTTTTCGGCCGGGGAACGGGATCAGCTGGACCAAAAGCTGAATGAATTCCAGTACCGCACCTCCACCCAGATCTTCGTGGTCACCCTGGACGACAACGGCGGATACCCCGCCTCCATGCTGGCCCCCATGATCGGCGAAGAATGGGGCGTGGGTCAGGCCGGTGAAGACAACGGCATCGTGATCCTGGTCGACATGGGCGCCCGGGACATGTACATTGCCACGGGCTACGGGAACGAGGAATACGTCACCGATGCCCTGGCCAAACGCATCGTGGAACAGGAAATCATCCCCCGGTTCAAGGAGGGAGACTACTACGGGGGCATCGATGCCGCCACGGGCGTGCTCATCGATTTGCTGGACGGGAAGTTTTCCGGCGAGGACTACCGGAAACAAACCTCCTCCGGGGAAGGATCGGCCATCGGCGGGATCCTCTTCATGATCATCCTCTTCTCCATCCTCTTCGGCCGGGGGCGGCGGAGCGTGGGCATGGGACGAAGCAACCTGCCCCTGTGGCTTGCCCTGGGCATGCTCTCCAATTCCCGTTCGTCGGGCAGCTGGGGGAATTTTTCCTCGGGCAGCGGCGGATTCGGCGGCGGCGGCGGGGGATTCGGCGGGTTCACCGGCGGGGGAGGCGGCTCCTTCGGGGGAGGCGGGGCCGGCGGAAGCTGGTAAGTTTTTCTATCTTTGGGGCAAACCGCGACCCCGAACCATGAAAAACCTCTGCCTGCGAACGTTCCTTCCATTCGCTTTCTTTTTCCACGGGTTCCTGGTCTCCGGGCAGGAGCACAGGCTCCGGCTCGTGTTCACGGGCGACATCATGGGACACGATTCCCAGATCGCCTCGGCCCTGGCCACCGGCGATTCCGGCTACGACTACCTCCCCAATTACCAATATCTCAAACCCTACCTCGATGGGGCCGACCTGGCCGTGGGAAACCTGGAAGTGACCCTGGCAGGGGAACCCTACCGGGGCTATCCCGCCTTTTCCAGCCCGGATGCGCTGGCCGACGCCCTCCAAGCCTCGGGATTCGACATCCTGATCACCGCCAACAACCATGCCCTGGACCGGGGGCGGGACGGTCTCGAACGGACCCTCCAACAGCTCGACCGGCGCGACCTTCTCCACACGGGCACCTTCGCCGACACCGGGCAGCGGAACACCTACTTCCCGCTCCTGATGGAAAAGAACGGCATCCGCATCGCCCTCCTGAACTACGCCTACGGCACCAACGGAATCCCGGACAAGCCCCCCACGGTCATCAACCGGATCGACACGGTGCAGATCCGAACCGATCTGGAGAAAGCCCGGACGGCGCAGCCCGATTTCATTCTTGTGACCATGCACTGGGGGAACGAGTACCAGCGCACCGAGAACCAGGAACAGCGCGACCTGGCCCGCTTCCTGTTCGAACACGGGGCCGATGCCGTCATCGGGTCCCACCCCCATGTGGTCCAGCCCATCCGGGGCGGTGAGAAAGGCACCCTGGTGGCCTATTCCCTGGGAAACCTGATTTCCAACCAGCGCGACCGCTACCGGGACGGGGGGATTGCCTTTGAACTGGAATTGCTGAAAACGGCGGAAGGATGCCGGATCGCGGGACACGGCTTTCTGCCCCTGTGGGTGTACAAACCGAAAACGGCGGCAGGCACCCAGTTTGTGCTGGTGCCTGCCGCCGTCGATCCGCAATCCCATCCGGATCTGGCCATGCCGGAAGAGGATGCGTCGTTGATGAAACGGTTTCTGTACGATACCCGGGAACATCTGGCCGGCCATCCCGAGGTGGCTCCCAACTGGATGGAGTAAACGGCCGTTCCGGATCTCAGCCCTGCGCTTCGCTCAATCCCGAATCCACCAGGATGCGCCCGCAGTATTCGCAGACGATGATTTTCTTCCGGGACGCGATGTCGAGCTGACGCTGGGGGGGAATCTTGTTGAAGCATCCGCCGCAGGCATCCCGCTCCACGGGAACCACGGCCAGACCGTTGCGGGCGTTGGCCCGGATTTTCCGGTAGGCGGTGATCAGCCGGCTTTCGATGATGTCTTCCAGTTCGTTGGATTTGTCCTCCAGGAGGCCTTCTTCCTTCCGGGTTTCGGCGATGATGTCCTCCAGTTCCTTCTTCTTGTTGTCGAGGTCCAGTTTGCGCTCATCCAGCACCGACTGGGATTCCTGGATGATCACCTTCTTCTCGTCGATCTGGACAGTGAATTCCCGGATCCGCTTTTCACACAACTCGATCTCCAGGGTCTGGAATTCGATCTCCTTGGACAGGCTGTCGTACTCCCGGTTGTTCCGGACGTTGTTCTGCTGCTCCTCGTATTTTTTGATCAGTTCCTGGGCATTCTGGATCTCCTGCTTTTTCCCGGAGATGGATTTGTCCAGGGCGTCGATGTCCTCGTCGTACTTGGAGACCCGGGTTTGCAATCCCTCGATCTCGTCTTCCAGGTCCTGCACTTCCAGGGGAAGTTCCCCGCGGAGGATGCGGATTTTGTCGATGGACGTGTCCACTTGCTGGAGGTCGTAGAGGGCCTTCAGTTTTTCGGCAATGGTCATATCCGCAAGCTCCGGACTCTTGTTCGCTTTCGCCATGTGTTACAAATGGTATTTGATTGGATTTGTGTCGTGTTTCGATAAACGGACTGCAAATTTAGGTATTTTTTTTGTAATCAAATCATAAAACATGTCCCGGCTAAATTGCTCACTTTCATAGTGCCCGATGTCGGCCAGCAGGAGCTTTCCGTCGGCATCGAAGAACTGGTGGTACTTCAGGTCCCCCGTCAGGAAGGCCTGAGCGCCTGCCTGCCTGGCCCGGGACAGGAGAAAACTGCCGGCTCCGCCGCAAAGGGCCACCGTATGGACGGGCCGGCCCAGAAGGGCCGAATGCCGGATCACGGGAATGCCGGTTACGGATTTCACATGATCCAGGAACACATGTTCTTCCATGGGTTCGGGAAGGCGGCCGAGGAGGCCCGCTCCCGCCCCGTCGAACCGGTTTTCGAGGGGATACAGATCCCAGGCCACCTCCTCGTAGGGATGGGCCCGGGTCAGGGCCCGGATCACCGCGCCCGACCGGTAGGCCGGAACGACGGTCTCCAGGCGCACTTCCTTCTCGTAGTGCCGCGTGCCCGTTTCTCCCACAAAGGGATGCGCCCCGTCCCCCGCGCGGAAGCTGCCCTCGCCGCGGAGGGTGAACCCACATTCATCGTACCGCCCGATGTGACCGGCTCCCGCACCGAACATGGCATCCCGCACGGCGTCCACATGGGCTTCGGGAACGAACACCACCAGCTTCCGGAGCTGCCCCTCCGCGGGGGCGAGAATCTTCAGATCGAGCAGCCCCAGCCGGGCGGCCAGGGCGCCGTTGACTCCGCCGGGAACGGCATCGAAATTGGTGTGGCCGCTGTAGATGGCCAACCCCGCTTCCACGGCCCGGATCACCAGGCGCTCGGCCAGGGTTTTGCCGGTGAGGGCCTTGAGTCCGCCGAACACCACCGGATGATGGGACAAGACCAGGTTGCATCCGGTTTCCACGGCTTCCTCCAGGACTTCCGGCGTCACATCCAGGGCGATCAGCACCCCCGTGATCTCCATGTCCGGATGCCCCACCTGCAATCCCGAATTGTCATAGGATTCCTGCAGGGCGGGCGGGGCGGCCTCCTCCAGGATGGAAACGATGTCCTTCAGCTTTTTCAAATTTCATCGCGCACTTGGAGGAGCATCTCCTTGATCCGCTCCAGGGATTTGACAATTTCGAAGGTGTGTTCCGTGTCCTCCTTGTTTTCGCGCATTTTCTTCTGTGCGCCCTTCAGGGTCATCCCCTTCTCCTTGACCAGGTGGTAGATGATGTGGAAGTGGTCGATGTCTTTCTGGGTGAACAGCCGGTTGCCTTTCTTGTTCTTTTTCGGCTTGATGATGTCGAACTCCTTCTCCCAGTAACGGATCAGGGAGGTGTTGACCTGAAACATGTCGGCCACCTCCCCGATGGAGTAATAGAGCTTTTCCACTTGCTTTTCCCTGTACGGCATGACGAAGAATTCTGGGGTTCAAGCTTCCAATTTACAAAAAAGAACCGCCCGCACAACGAAATGCCCGTCCCGGAATTCGGGCAAAAGCAAGGTTTCTGAAAATCCCGGGGTACCTTCCGATTCAGGGCTTCCTTCGACCCAGGGAACCGTCGGCGCCGATGACCAGATCCTGATCCGGGAAGTCGGCCTCGCTGAGGGACCGCACAAGGGAGAGGGCCCGGTCCGAGGGATCGGGAAAGGGGCCGCCCTCCCCCGTCTGCCGGACCGACACCACCTCTCCGCCCAGAAACTCGCCGCGCACGTTGGTGAACACCCGGACGATGGGCGCCACGCCGTTGGGACCCTGCAGGTTGAACCGTCCGTACGTGGCAAAGTTCCCCAGGCTGTAGCAGATGAGGCGGTCGTTGTAAAGCTCCAGGGCGCGGGTAACGTGCGGACCGTGTCCGAAGACCACGTCGGCTCCGGCATCCACCACCGCGTGGGCAAAGCGGTAGACCGATCCCCGGTTTTCGCCCAGGTACATTTCCTCGCCCCGGACCACATGCTGGTTCTCCCGGCCTTCCGCGCCGCCGTGAAAGGAGATGATCACCACGTCGGCCAGGCTGTCGAGGTGACGGGCGATGTCGGCGGCCAGGGCAATGTTCCGCACATCCATGGTCCCCTGGTTGGGTGCAAAGGCGGCGAAGCCGTACCGGACGCCGTTTTTCTCAAAGAGGGTCCAGGGGTGGCTGGTGAACCCGGCAAAGGCAATGCCCGAGGAATCGAGCAGGCGGGCGGTCCATTCCCGTCCGGCCGGACCGAAATCATTCACATGGTTGTTGGCCACGCTGAGCACATCGTAGCCGGCCTCCCGGTAACAATCCAGAAATTCCGGGGGCTGGCAGAAAACATAGCAGTTGGTGGTATCGCGGCAATACTTCGGGGTACCGCCCCCGCCGCAAAATCCCCCTTCCAGGTTGCCGAACAGGACGTCACCCGATCGAAGCACATCCTCCACCGGCCGGAGCAGGGGGCGGCAGTCGGCCCGGGGCGGCAGATGGCGGGCCGACGGATAGGAGGTGCCCAGCATCATGTCGCCCGTGCCGGTGATGACCAGGGTGTCGGGGCTGGGCCGCGGACCCATGTGGGCGTTGGCCCGGGCGATGAGGCCGGGAAACCGGTTGTTGTCGATGTGCAGGATGGGATCGGCACCGGACCGGAGCAGGGCATCGGGCAGGTGCACCGTCCCGGGCTGCTGGGCCGAAAGCAGGGCAGAAAAAAGCAGGAACGCCCAGGGCATCAGGGCCCGGCGAAACATGCGGGTCATCAGTTGATGTCGAAATTGGGATCGGCCCTGGACAACATGTCGATCATGGTGTCGAACTCGGAGGCGGACAGGTCGGAGGTGTAATAATTGATGGGGTCGACCGGACGGCCGTGGACATGGACTTCGTAGTGGAGGTGGGGTGATTTGGACAGGCCCGTGGTTCCGACCTTGGCGATGACCTCGCCCCGCTTCACCTTCTGGCCCGGGGCCACCAGGACTTCGTCGCAGTGGCCATAGAGGGTCTCGTAGCCGAAGCCGTGGTCGATGAGCACCTTTTTACCGAATCCGCCCGGCCGGAATCCCGCCTGGGTCACCGTGCCGTCGGCCGTTGCATAAATGTTCGTTCCCCGGGGGGCGGTCAGATCGATGCCCTCGTGGGGCCGGACCACCTTCAGGATCGGGTGAAACCGGATGCCGAAGGACGATCCGAAGCGCACCAGGTCCTTCATGCTGATGGGCTGGATGGCCGGCCGGGCCGCCATGCGGGCTTCCTTGTTGGCCGCCATTTCGATGACCTCATCGAAGGAGCGGGATTGCATCACCAGCTTCCGCTCGACCTGGTCGATGCCCTGAAAACACTGGGACAACACGTCCCCGTATTTGTGGTCGTCCAGATGGGCATACCGTTCCGATCCGCCCACACCCGCATTCCGGAGGGTGGAAGGCCAGGGATCCACCTCGAAATACACCCGGTAGATCTGATCGTCGTGGCTGGCCACCTGGGTCAGGCTTTCTTCAAATTCTCTGATTTCCCGGTTCAGCACGTCGAACTGATAGGCCAGTTCCTGTTGCTTCGCCATCAGGCGGTCGGCCCGCGGTGTGTTCATGTTCCGGTCCCGGACCAGCAACAGGGCGGATGCCAGGAGCAAGACGATCCCCAGAAACGAAAAAAACCGACGCGTTTTCTGCCGTCGGGTTACAGGGACAATCTGGTAAGATAGGGTTTCGGGACTAAAACGAAATCTTTCCATAGGGATGCAAGATATAAAAAAAAAATCGGATCAATCAAAGGATTGCCCCGACATCATGGATATCAATATGAGCCTGTCGTATTCCTTGGGCCCCAGTTCGAGGAAGAAATAATTCACGGGATTCACCGGCACGTCGTTCAGACGCACTTCGTAGTGCAGGTGGGGCGCCACGCTGAGCCCCGAATCCCCCACCGTTCCGATGGCATCGCCCCGTTCCACCGCATCGCCTCGCCGGACCTGAATTTCGTCCAGGCAGGCATAGAGGGTGACGTAGCCCTGGCCATGGTCGATCTCGATCTGGTTGCCCAGGCCCCGGGCCGACCGGATCACCTCGCGCACCACGCCGTCGGCCGTGGCCCGGACGGGGGTTCCCACCGGAGCGGAATAATCCACCCCGTTGTGCATCCGTCGGATTTTGTAAATGGGATGCATGCGGTTCCCGAACCCGGAGGCAATCAGGCTCAGATCCGGGTTGTCGAGGGGCTGGATGGCCGGCAGGCCGGTCAACGCTTCGGCCAGTTCCCGCCCCCTCCGCTCCAGCACCCGGTACTCCGATCTCATGATCCGGTTCACCTGATCCAGGGAATCGAGGTGGCGGTCCACAAAATACACGATTTCCCCGTTGCTGCTTTTCAGCAGCTGCTTGTAGTTGATCCCGGCGGGCTCATAGATGCCCGGGTCCACGGGCTCGGTTTCAAAGATGACCCGGTAGATGTCCTTGTCGATCCTTTCCACCTCGCTCATCACCGTATCCACCATTTCCTTCCGGTCGAGAAGGGCTTCGTACTGCGTCTCCAGAAAATCGTTCTCCCGGCGGATCTGCCGTTCCCGGGGGGTGTCGAAGAACAGGGAATAGAACAAATTGAGCACCACGGCCATGACCAGAAAGGCGACGGCATAGATGCCCAGCCTTCCCAACCGTCTTTTCAGGCTGTTGTCCAGCTCCCGGTAGCGAAGGTTTTCCGGATCGAATTTGAACTGGGAATTGCTCATTCGCAGAATTTGGTGCGAATGTAGCAAAAATCTGCGTGTTGCGGCCTATTTCTGGCTGTATGCCATGGCCTGGTAGGGATGTTCCGCGGCACGGGCCGCCAGCTGGGTGTACTCCGATGAATCCAGGTCTTCGAAGAAATAATACATGGGATTCATGGCCCGGCCGTTCTCACTCACCTCGTAGTGAAGGTGGGGTCCGGTGGATCGTCCCGAGCTGCCCAGGGTGCCGACGACTTCCCCCCGCTGAATTTCCTGGCCTTTCTTCACCAGGACGTCCTGCAGGTGGGCGTAGCGAGTCTGGAACCCGAACCCATGGTCGATGACCACCTCCTTTCCGTACCCGGAGTGGCTGTCGTGGGCAATCACCACTTTCCCTCCCCCCGTGGCGTGGATGTCCAGTCCATAGGGACCGGCCAGGTCGATGCCCAGATGGGGCGTCCGCCGCTTGGTGAAGGGGTCGACCCGGTACCCGAAGCTGGAGGTCATCCAGTACGGATCGGCCGGGGAAATGGGGTTGATGGCCGGCCGGCAGGCAAGGAATTCCTGGCTGTGGACGGCTTCCTCGTACACGGTCTCCAGGCTTTTGGATTGAATTTCCAGCTTGCTGCTGAGTTGGGCGACCTTGGCGTGCATGTCCTGAACAAATCCGGCATCCCGTGCGCCGGAGATCGGCTGGTAGGGCACGGAACCTCCCCGACCGGCATCGCGGATGGAGGAAGGGATGGGATCCAGGCTCAGGATGGACCGGTAGAGCCTGTCGTCCCGGTTCTGCATGTCGCTCAGATCCGTCTCCAGTGTCCGGAGATCCTGACCCAATTCACTGTAGGCCTGGCGGAGGGCGATGTTCTCCTCCGTATAACGTTGCTGTCTGGGTGTCTCATGGATCTGCTCGAATCCGAAACGCAACCCCACGGCCAGGGCCACCAGGCCCAGGGCGATGGCGGAACCCCGGATCAGCAATTGTTTCTTGCTGATTCTCAGCTTCTCGTATCGAAGCGTATCCGGATTGATATGGTAAATTCTACGTAACATGGCTGTCATTCATCGTCCAAAAGTAAAAATCTACACCTAATCTCCCAACAGTTCGTCAAAAAATATAATTTTGCACTCTGAGTGATTTCTACGAAACAATCCATCCCGGGTTACATTTTTCATCCACATTTTAACTGAAACTGGTTCAATGACTTCAAAAGATATCCGAAAAAACTTCCTGGAATTTTTCCGCGAGAAAGGGCATGAAATCGTCCCGTCCGCGCCCATGGTCCTCAAGAGCGATCCCACCCTCATGTTCACCAACGCGGGGATGAATCAGTTCAAGGACTTCTTCCTGGGAACCCAGAAAGCGGAGCACACGAAAGTCGCTGATACACAGAAATGTTTGCGGGTTACGGGCAAGCACAACGACCTGGAGGAAGTGGGGCACGACACCTACCACCACACCATGTTCGAGATGCTCGGAAACTGGTCCTTCGGCGACTATTTCAAGGCGGAGGCCATTGCCTGGGCCTGGGAATTCCTGACGGGCCGGCTGGGGCTCAATCCGGAACAATTCTATATTACCATATTTAAAGGGGACGCGGGCGACGGACTGGACCGGGACCAGGAAGCCGCCGACCTCTGGAAAAAATTCGTGCCGGCCGACCGGATCCTGGAAGGAGACAAAAAAGACAACTTCTGGGAGATGGGCGACACGGGTCCGTGCGGACCCTGTTCCGAGATCCACGTCGATCTCCGCAGCGATGCCGACCGGCGGTCCGTCGCCGGAGCCGGCCTGGTTAATTCGGGCCATCCCCAGGTCGTCGAAATCTGGAACCTGGTGTTCATCCAGTTCAACCGGCTGAGCAACGGCAAACTGGAAAATCTGCCCGAGAAGCACGTGGACACGGGCATGGGCTTCGAGCGCCTGTGCATGGCCATGCAGGGCAAACAATCCAATTACGACACCGACCTGTTCCAGCCCGTCATCCAGCGACTGGCCGGCGAATCGGGCCGGCCCTACGGCGCCTCCCGGGAAAGCGACGTGGCCATGCGGGTGGTGGCCGACCACCTCCGCGCCATCTCCTTTTCCATCGCCGACGGCCAGATGCCCTCCAACAACAAGGCCGGGTATGTGATCCGTCGCATTCTGCGCCGGGCGGTGCGGTACGGCTACACCTACCTGGGTTTCACCGAGGCCTTCATGCACCGGCTGGTCCCGGTGCTGGTGGAGGTCATGGGCGAACAGTTCCCGGAACTCCGGACCCAGCAAGACCTCATCGGCAAGGTGATCCGGGAGGAGGAGCAATCCTTCCTGAGCACCCTGGACACCGGGATCCGCCTGTTGGATCAGCTCACGGAAAAAGCCCGGGTGGAAGAACGGACGATCCTGTCGGGGAAGGACGCCTTCGTCCTGTACGACACCTATGGCTTCCCCCTCGACCTCACCGAACTCATTCTTGCCGAAAAGAACATGCGGGTGGACCGCACGGAATTCGAAACCGAAATGCAGGCCCAGAAAAGCCGCTCGCGACAGGATGCGGAACGGGAGGCCGGCGACTGGACCGTCCTGATCCCCGGGGGAAACGTGGAATTCGTGGGGTACGACAGTCTGACCTCCGATGCCCGGATCGTCCGCTACCGCCACGTGGTGGCAAAGAAAAAGGAATATGTCCACCTGGTGCTGGACCGCACGCCCTTCTACGCGGAAAGCGGCGGACAGATCGGCGACCGGGGCGTGCTGGTGCACGGGGACGACACCGTGGAGATTCTGGACACCATCAAGGAAAACGACCTGATCGTCCACGTCTGTTCCCGGCTGCCCCGGGATCCGAAGGCACCGTTTGTTGCCCGGGTCCGGGATTCCCTGCGCATCCGGACCGCAAACAACCACACGGCCACCCACCTGATGCACCATGCCCTCCGCGACATCCTGGGCACCCACGTGGAACAGAAAGGATCCCTGGTGGAACCCACCGGCCTCCGGTTCGACTTCAGTCATTTCCAGAAGATGAGCGACGAGGAGATCCGGCAGGTGGAGCAGGAGGTCAACCGCATGATCCGCATGAACCACGGGTTGGAGGAACACCGGACCCTGGCCATGGACAAGGCACGGGACATGGGCGCCATGGCCCTGTTCGGGGAAAAATACGGCGACCGGGTGCGGGTCATCAAATTCGGGGACTCGGTGGAGCTCTGCGGCGGAACCCATGTGGAAGCCACGGGTCAGATCGGCCTGTTCAAGATCCTGCGGGAATCGTCCATCGCGGCGGGGATCCGGCGGATCGAAGCCACCACCGGGGAAGACGCCGAAGCCTGGGTCTACGGTCAGCTCGACAGCCTGCAGGAGATCGCCGGCGAATTTGAAAAACAAAAGGATCTGGCCAAGGCGGTCCGCGACCTGAGGGCCGACCACGCCCGGCTGTCCAGGGCGGTGGAAGGATTTCAGCAGCAGATGCTGGCCGAATCGGCGAAACGACTGGTGGACGGCGCGGAGAAACTCGGCGCCTGGTCCCTGAGCAAGGGCCGGGTCGACATCCAGGATCCCTCCCAATTGCGCGATCTGGCCTTCCGGGTCAAATCCCAGCAGGCCGGGTTGGCCCTGATCCTGGGCGCGGAAGTGGAGGGCAAAGCCCATCTGGCCGTCCTCCTGCCGGAAGAACTGCACAAGGAAAAGGGATTGAACGCGTCGGACATCATCCGCGACGCCGCCCGGGAAATCCAGGGCGGTGGGGGCGGACAGCCCTTCTTTGCAACGGCCGGCGGGAAAAACCCGGCAGGATTGGACGCCGCCATGGCCCGGGCAGCCGCGCTGGTGGCCGAAAAACTCACCTAGGTTCCATCCGGGGCACTCTGTGACTCAGGGCCCACAGGCCCAGGAACACCAGTCCCCCGTTCACCACCAGCAGCTCGTAGCCGAACTGGTAACCGCCGAAGAGCTGTTCCGAATACCGGCTCAGGAAATAGCAGAGGACCGGCGACAGGATGGCCACCAGAGGCACCCACCGGTCGCGGACCCTGCGGCGGGTGAACATCCCGAAGGCGTAAAGGCCCAGCAAGGGGCCGTAGGTGTATCCGGCCAGCCGGAAGAGGGCCGAAATCACGCTTTGGTCGTTGATGGCCCGGAAGATCAGGATCACCAGACCCAGAACCAGGGAAATGCCCAGGTGCACCCGGCGCCTGACCTTTGTCAGCCGGGCATCCTCCAGATGATCGGCCTCCAGGATGTCCACCGTAAAGGAGGTGGTCAGCGCCGTGAGGGCCGAATCGGCGCTGGAATAGGCCGCCGCCACCAGACCCACGATGAAGAACACCCCCACCACCTGGGGCAGGTAGCCTCCGGTGGCCAGCAGGGGGAACAGGTTGTCGGTGCTTTCCGGGATGGCCACGCCCGAAAAGCCGGCGAACTGGATCAGCACCGCCCCCAGGAACAGGAAGATCAGGTTGACGGGCACCAGGGACAGGCTCATGAGGTACATGTTCTTTTTGGCCTCCCGGATGTTCCTGCAGCTCAGGTTCTTCTGCATCATGTCCTGGTCCAGGCCCGTCATCACGATGGTGATGAAGGCCCCACTGAGAAAATGCTTGAAGAAATGGTTCTCCTGGTGCCAGTTCCCGAAAAACCAGATCCGGGAATCGGGTCCGGCCGACACCCGCCCGATCATCTCGCCCAGATGCATGTCCATGGACCGGGTGATCAGGACCAGGCTGACGACCAGGGCCGCCAGCATGCAGAAGGTCTGCAGGGTGTCGGTCCAGATGATGGTCCGGATGCCCCCCTTGTTCGTGTAGAGCCAGATGAGGCCTTAGGGTGACCGCCACCGTCACCACGAAGGATGCCCCACACATCGAACACGGTCAGCTGTGGGCACATTGGCCACCAGGAAGAGGCGGAAGGAGGACCGATGATCCGGGAAAGCAGGAAGAAGGAGGGCTCCGGGTTTTGTAGGAGAACCGTCCGAACCGACCGTCGAGGTAGGTGCAGATGCTGGTCAGGTTCAGCCGGTGGTACATGGGCATGAGCACCTGGGCGATGACGGCATAGCCCAGGAGGTAAGCTCCAGCACCATCTGCATGTAGGAGGAAACTGACTGTCCACCACCCAGCCTGGCACGGGAGATGAAGGTGATCCTCGAGAGGGACGCTCCAATCATTCCGAAGGCCACGATGTACCAGGGCGACTTCCTTTTCCCTGATAAAAGGCTTGTTCCGGCTCCCCGCGCAGAGAGATCCAGGAAATGATCAACAGCATTGGTAAAATAGAGGGCGATGATGCCCAGGATGAGTCCGGCCGACATAGGTTCAGGTTCTGGGTGGCCCGGGGCCACGGTTGGTCGGTAAAATTGAAGAATTTGGCGAACGGAAAAAAATAATATGTGTTATTTTTGAATCCCATGCCTGTACCCGCCATGCCATCCTATTCGTCCCGGCTCCTGGAAGAAGCCGTGGAAGCCTTTGCCACCCTGCCCGGCATCGGGCGGAAGAGCGCCCTTCGCCTGGTCCTGCACCTGCTGAAACAGGAGGACAAGGAGGTGGAGGTGTTCGGGAACACCATCCTGCGGATGAAAAAGGAGATCAGGCATTGCACGAACTGCCACAACATCTCCGACACCGACCTCTGCCCCATTTGTTCCGACCCCTACCGCGACAAAAGCACCATCTGCGTGGTGGAGACCATCCGCGACGTGATGTCGGTGGAAAACACCCAGCAGTACATGGGGACCTACCACGTCCTGGGCGGCATCATCTCCCCCATGGACGGAATCGGTCCGGCCGACCTCACCATCGATTCGCTGGTGAAAAAGGTGGACGGGGGAACCTGCGGGGAGATCATTCTGGCCCTGCCCACCACCATGGAAGGCGACACGACCAACTTTTACATTTACCGGAAGCTCAAGGACCGGGAGGTACGGATCACCACCCTGGCCCGGGGAGTGGCCATCGGGGACGACCTGGAATATGCCGACGAGGTCACCCTGGGCCGGTCCATCCTCAACCGGACCTCCTTCGAAGACACCTTCCGGAACATGAAGGGCTGAGGTCCCGCGAAATCCGGCAGAAGCTCTATCTTTGTTATCTAAACACGCACGAATGGACTTGAAGAACAACCAGTATCTCATCCAGGACATCCCCCTGATCCAGGTGGCGGATGAATTCGGATCGCCTCTTTATGTGTATGATACGGAGGTGATGCGGCAGCAATACGAACGCATCACCTCGGCCTTCAAATCGACGCGCGTCAAGATCAACTTCGCCTGCAAGGCGCTGACCAACATCAACGTGCTGAAGTTCTTCCGGTCGATGGGCTCGGGCCTCGACGCCGTGTCCATCCAGGAGGTCAGCCTGGGACTCCGGGCGGGTTTCGCCCCGGAAGACATCCTGTACACGCCCAACTGCGTCTCCATCGAAGAAATCGAGGAAGGCGTGGAAAAAGGGGTGCGCATCAACATCGACAACATCGCCATCCTGGAAGAATTCGGACACCGGTACGGGTCCCGCATCCCCGTCTGCGTGCGCATCAATCCACACGTCCTGGCCGGCGGAAACAACAAGATATCGACGGGTCACATCGATTCCAAATTCGGCATCTCCTACCACCAGCTGCCCCACGTCCACCGCATCGTGGAGGCCAACGGCATGCGGGTGGAGGGCATCCACATGCACACCGGATCGGACATCCTCGACACCGAGGTCTTCCTGCGGGCCACGGAAATCATGTTCGAAACCGCATTGGATTTCAAGGACCTGGACTACGTGGATTTCGGCAGCGGATTCAAGGTACCTTACAAAACCGATGACATTTCCACCGACATCGAGGAGCTGGGCACCCACCTGAGCAAGCGCTTCAACAAATTCTGCAAGGAGTACGGGAAGGACCTGACCCTGATCTTCGAACCCGGGAAATTCCTGGTGAGCGAAGCCGGGGTGTTCATTGCCCGGGTCAATGTGATCAAGCAGACCACCTCCACGGTGTTCGCCGGACTGGACACGGGCCTCAACCACTTCATCCGGCCCATGTTCTACGATGCCTACCACGAGATCATCAACCTGAGCAAGCCCACCGGGCGGACCCGCATCTATACGGTTGTGGGATACATCTGCGAGACCGACACCTTCGGCTGGAACCGGAAGATCACCGAAGCCGGCGAAGGGGACTATTTCCTGTTCCGGAACGCCGGGGCCTATTGCTATGCCATGTCGTCGAACTACAATTCCCGGTACCGGCCGGCCGAAGTTCTCATTCATGAGGGCAAAGCCCACCTGATCCGCCGGCGGGAAACCATGGAGGACCTGCTTCACAACCAGATTGAGGTTCTGTGAAACTGACCGTCGTCATTGTCAATTACAACGTCAAGCACTTTCTGACCCAGTGCCTGCTTTCGGTGCAAAAAGCCATGCAGGGCCTGGAGGCGGAGGTGTTTGTGGTGGACAACAATTCGGTGGACGGCTCGGTGGCCGAGATCCGGGAACGGTTCCCCTGGGTGGCCCTGATCCCCAACCGGGAGAACCTTGGATTCAGCAAAGCCAACAACCAGGCCATCCGCCGGGCGGCCGGCGAGTTCATCCTGCTCCTGAATCCCGACACGGTGGTGGAGGAAGACACCTTCACACGCTGCCTGGCCTATCTCGACGCCCATCCCGAAGCCGGGGCCCTCGGCGTCCGGATGATCGACGGCAAGGGGCGCTTTCTTCCCGAGTCCAAACGGGCCCTTCCCACCCTCCGGGTGGCGTTTTACAAGATGTCGGGCCTCTCCCGGCTGTTCCCCCGGTCCCGGGAGTTTGCGCGGTACCACCTGGGACACCTCGACGAGCACCGCACCCACCGGGTGGAGGTCCTCGCGGGCGCCTTCATGATGCTCCGGAAGGAGGCGCTGGACAAGACGGGGCTGCTGGATGAGGATTATTTCATGTACGGGGAGGACATCGACCTGTCGCACCGGATCCGCCTGGCCGGGTACGAGAACTGCTATTTTCCGGACACCACCATCATCCATTACAAGGGCGAAAGCACCAAAAAGGGCAGCCTGAATTACGTGCGGCTCTTTTACCAGGCCATGATCATCTTCGCGGAAAAACACCTGGCTCCGCGAAAGGCAAAAAGCTTCGGGACGCTGATCCGGATGGCCATTTACTTCCGTGCGGCGTTGTCGTTGTTGCGGCGTTTTGCCCGCAGTCTGTTCCGGCCCTTGCTGGATGCGGCGGCGATCTACGGGGGCTATGCCCTGGGCCTTCCTCTCTGGGAACAGGTCCGGTTCCATGCGCCGGGGTACTACCCTCCCCTGGTGATGCAGGCCGTGGTCCCCGCCTACCTGACCCTCTGGATCGGCAGCCTTTATTTTTCAGGAGGATACGACCGTCCCCTGCGGATCTCCTCCTTTCTCCGGGGTTACGGGGCCGGCACCCTCCTCATCCTGGTGATCTACGCCCTGCTGCCCGTGGACTTGCGTTTTTCCCGGGCCCTGATCTTTCTGGGCGCAACCTGGGCCGTCCTGGTCACGCTGGGCTACCGCCTGCTGTTCCATGCGCTGGGTTGGAAATCCTTTGCCATCGCCCGGAAGCGGAGCAAACGGATGGTGATCCTGGGTTCTCCCGAAGAGGCCCGGCGGGTCAGCCGCCTGCTTGGGGAAAGCATGGCCCAACCGCGGGTCCTGGGCTTTGTCGTCCCGGACGGAGACGGCGAATCGCCCGATTGCCTGGGACACGTCGGACAAATCGAAGAAATCGTCAAGGTGCACCGGGTCGAAGAGCTGGTGTTCTGCTCCCGGGACCTGACCAGCCGGACCATCATCCGGATCATGAGCCTGTGGACCGAAGGATCGCCCGACTTCAAGATCGCTCCGCCCGAAAGCCTGTCCATCATCGGCAGCAACTCCATCCACACGGCCGGAGACCTGTACACCATCCCCGTCGACACGGTCGGAAACGCCGCCAACCGGAGGTACAAACGGTTTTTCGATGCAACGAGCGGACTCCTTCTCCTGGCGACTTTTCCCGTGTGGATTCTCTGGGTCCGGGGACATGTCAGGAGCCTGGGGCACGTGTTTCAGGTTCTTGCAGGCACCCGGACCTGGGTGGTATCCGGGGGAACCGGACGGCACCGCCGGATTGCCCCCCCTGCGCAAAGGAATCTTTCATGCCGGCCAGCACCCGGGGACGGAGGCCCTGGACGGGGAATATGCGGCCCGGGTGAACATGATGTACGCCAAAGACTACCATTTGCTTCAGGATCTGTTGATAATCGTGCGGAATTTCAGGGACCTATAAACCAAGAAATTGTCTAATTTTAGGCAAACGACGAAGTCTATGAAACGTTTGCTGTTCCTGTTGCCTCTCCTTTCCCTTCTCTGTGCCGCTCCGTTGCACGCCCAGCGAGACTCCCTCCGGGAAGTCTTTCTCAATGCCGAATCCTGGTTCCTGTACGAGGAATATGCCGAAGCCCTCCCCCTCTACCAGGAGGTCCTGGCTTCCGACCCGGGCAACGACAACCTGAAATACAAAATCGGAATTTGCCTCCTCAACGATCCCTACCAGAAGGACAAAGCCATCCGCTACCTCCGGGAGGCCTCTGCAAACATCAACCCCGAATACAAGGAAAACAGCTACAAGGAGCGGACCGCTCCGCCCGACGCCCTCTACTACCTGGGCGACGCCTACCTCGTCAATGAATTGTTCGACCAGGCCCTGGACGCCTACCGCCGGTTCCTGGACGTCCTGGATCCCGAGGTGTACGACGAGGAACTGGTGCAAACCCAGATCGCCTCCTGCGAACATGCCATGCGGCTGACCAAGATGCCGGTGGACCTGGACCTCCGCCTGCTGGATTCCCTGATCAACACGCCCTACGCCGACCGGAACCCCGTGCTGTCGGGCGACGGCACGAAATTGGCCTTCGTCACGGTGCTCCCCTTTTACGACGGCGCGTTCTTCACGCAAAAAACGGGAACCGGATGGTCCTATCCCCAGCCCATCACCACCTCCCTGGGGTTCGACGAGGACGTGTACCCCGTGGCCCTCAACCACGACGGCACGGAAATGATCCTCTACTACGACGACGATTACGTGGGGAACCTGTATGTGAGTCGGTTCGAGGAAGGACGCTGGATGCCCGCCGTGAAACTGGAGGGCGACATCAGCACCAAATACTGGGAGTCACACGCCTGCTACGGACCGGACGACAAAAGCCTTTACTTCACCAGCAACCGGAAAGGCGGCTATGGCGGACTCGACCTCTACCGGTCAGATCGAAAACCCGACGGCACCTGGGGTCCGGCCGTGAACCTGGGTCCCACCGTCAACACCCGCTTCAACGAGGAAACCCCCTTCGTGACCCAGGACGGAACGCTCTACTTCAGCTCCTACGGACACTACAACATGGGGGGCTACGACGTCGTTTCTTTTCCAAGCCGCTGGCCAAGGGCGGCTGGTCCGAACCCGTGAACATGGGTTACCCGATCAACACCACCGACGATGACCTGTTCTTCACCCCGGACGACAACGGGAAGGGAGCCTACTATTCCCTGTACACGCCCAAAGGGGTGGGCCGGCACGACATTTACTACCTGAACATCTATTCCGTGGACAATCCCCGGATGTACCTGGTATCGGGACGAATGTCCGCGGAAGGCGCAGGCGATCCGGGACGCTTCGCCCTGTATGTGGTGGACGCGGAAACGGGCGACACGGTGCTGGTGAACCGTCCGGCCACGGGAACCGGGAAATTCAGCTTCGAACTGGCCGCCGGGAACTACAACATCCTGTTCCGCGGGCCGGGGTACGAGGACCTGATCCAGCCACTGGAGATCGGCAGCCTGGCCGACCGCAACGGGGTGAACCTGGGGAACGGGATTTCCCTGGAGAAGGAATACAAAGAAAAACAGGTCTACGAGGGCGAGGAAAGCATGATCCGGATCCAGGACAGCCTCCTGGTCACCGAGGCCGGCGGGAAGGCGGAGGTCACCGTCCGGGGCGTTCGCGGGAAGGAGCTGATCGTGAAAACCTTCCGGAACGACAGCCTGGTTTCTGTCGACACGGTGGAAGCCGACCGGCGGCGGATGCAACTGGAGCTGGAAGCCCTGCCCGGAGACAGCCGGGTGGAGGTGGGACCCGGGACGAAGCGGGCAACACCCACCGCCAGACCCTGATCCTCCGCGGAACGGAGCCGGCTGAGCAACCGGCCGAACCGGTTGACCGGCGCAACCGGAACCGAACCGATGAAACGGACGGGAACCGCCAGGCCGAACCCCGTCCCGCCGATGCCGGAAGGGCAACGGACGAAGGGGTTCAGCCGGGAGGGTGACCCCGGGCCCTGCCCTGCCCGCCCTGCCGTTTCCGGGTCGGGAGCACCCGCCGGCCAGCCCCTGGGCTACCGGACCCACGACCCGGCGGAGGAGGTGGCCGCCGGCCTGCTGCTGCTCGATCTGCAGGACCAGGCGTCGGGTGAGTTGAAACGGACCCTGGAAAACCTGGACCTGGAAAAGAAGACATCCACAGCACCCGGGAATTGTTCGAACACCTGTACCGCTATGCCGGGGAGAACGGGTATTCGGCCGCCGATGTGACGGCCCTGCTGGCCGGCGTCCTGGCCGGCGACGACGTGGAAACCCTGCGCCGGACCCTGATCCGCCATTCGGAAGGCAACCTGCGTTCCTACCTGGAAGGCGTCGAACCCGGGGCCCTGGGGCTGGACAGCCCGGAGAAACTCCTGATGCACCTGCAGCAGGCGGGTGCCGGTGCCGGGTTCACCATGGACGAAGTGTGGGATGCCATGATCAACGGTTTGTACAAAACCACCATGCCCTCGGAGGCCGTGCCGGCCGGATTGTTGCTGATCGACCTGCGACGGGATGCGGACGGCGCCCTTCTGGAAAAACTCAAAATCCCTGGATCCTTCCTCCGGGGAACTGGCCTCCCAGCGCAAGCTGTTTGAGACCCTCTACCGGGATGCGGGCGACGGAGGCTATGCCACGGAGGATGTGGACCGGCTCCTGGCCCGCCAGATTGCCCGGAACGGCGGAGATTCCGTCCCGGAAGGATCGGTGGACGAGGAAACCCGGGAGTCCATGCTGCAGATGCTGGAAAACCAGGAACGAAGGAGCCTGGCCAATCTGGTGGGCAAGGGCGACCCCCGCCTCCTGTACCAGCAGATCCTGGAGCAATCCGGCGGCCCCCTGCGCAGCTTCCTGGAGCAAGGGGAGCCGGACTGGACGGAGGTCACCGACTGCGCACAGGTCCTGGAGGGGATCCTGGAAGCGGCCGGGGAACACGGCTTCTCTGCAGACGACCTGCGGACCGCCCTGATCGGGGCCCTGGGTACCCCGCTGGAGGTGGAACGGATGCTCGACCGGCTGCTGGAAGAAAATCCGGAGCCACAGGGCAACGATGCGCTCCTCCTGGACATTGTCCGTGGAATGGATCTCAAATCCCGTGGCATCTACAGCCCGGAACAACTCCTGGACGCCCTGTACGAAGCCCTGCGGTCGGCGGGTCTGTCCAAAAAGGAGGCCCTGGAAGTTCTTCGGTCCCACTTCCCGGATCATGCCGACCTGAAGGAGGGGCTGGCCGGATCGTCGGGGGGATTTCTGGTACCGGGTCTGATCGGATTGCTGGGTCTGGGCCTCCTCCTGCTTCTCATCTTCCTGCGCAGGCGACGCAAGTGATTTTTATTGTGCTGTCGATTAAATTTTTAAATTTGTAGTATTCACGATAAAAGTTCCTGGAATGAGACGATCCATCCTGATCTTCGGCCTTCTTTCCCTGGCCCTCCTGACCGAAGCGCAAACTGTGAGAGAGAACTATTTCGACGGCGAATTCTTCATGGCCCAGGAGGAATACGAAGAAGCCTTCTTCGCCTTCAACCAGGTGTACAAATACGGCTACCAGGACAACGCAAGCCTCAACTACCGCATGGGCATCTGCCTGTTGTACATCGAGGGACGGAAGTCCGAATCCATTTCCTACCTGGAAAAGGCGGCGGCGGCGGTCTCCGACAAATACAAAGGGGCCTTCAAGGAAGAAGTGGCACCACCCGACGCCCTGCTCTATCTGGGCAATGCCTACCGGATCGACATGCAATTGGAGAAAGCCATCGAAAAATACAACGCCTACCTGGGCTACCTGACCTCCAACCGCGACAAGTTGCAGCGGGCCTACACCCAATCCCAGATTCAGTCGTGCCAGAACGCCGTGGCCGCCCTGAACCAACCCGTGGAATACACCATGAGCAGCCTGGGTCAGGTCAAGGAGACCCACAGCGAGAGGTACAACACCGTGTTTTCCCACGACCGTCGCTCCCTGGCCTTCATGGGGGTGAATCCCTTTTACAACAGTGTGGAGTACGCCTACATCCAGGAGGACGGGACCTGGTCGGTGCCGCGGGACCTGTCGCCGGAGATCGTCTCCGACGGCAACATGGACGTGGTGGGGCTTTCAGCCGATGGAAAAACCATGCTCCTGGCCGTGTATGACGAATTTGACAGCGACATCTACACCTCCGTCCTGGAGAATTCGGTGTGGTCGGCCGCTGTCCCCCTCGACAAGCCCGTCAACTCCCGCTTTTACGAATCCCATGCCACCTTTTCCCCGGATGGGAACAAGCTTTTTTTCTCCAGCAACCGCAGTTCCTCCGACGGAGGCATGGACATCTTCGTTTCCGGGAAACAGGCCGACGGCACCTGGGGGGAACCCGTCAACCTGGGGCCGGGCGTGAACACGGACCTCAACGACGAGGCCCCCTTTCTGAGCCCCGACGGGAAGCGCTTGTATTTCAGTTCCCAGGGCCATGAAACCATCGGAGGCTTCGATGTGTTTTACAGCGATCTTCAGGCCGACGGCACCTGGGGAAAGGCACAGAACCTGGGCTACCCCCTGAACAGCACCGACGACGACTTTTCCTTCACCCCCCTGGCCCTTGAAACGGAACGCAACGGCATGGTCTACGCCAAGGGCGTGGATGCCTACGACCTCTACCGCATCGAATTCATCGATCTGGATGCAACGGCCCAACAGGTCGACCTGACCTATCCCCCGGTGGCCACTTCCCGGACCGAAACCGAAGTCGCCGAAGCTCCCCAACCGGTCGTTCCGGAACAACCCGTGGTGCAGGAGCCCGTGGCTGAGCAGCCCGTCGCCGAAGAGGTTGCGGTGGCCGAACCCGCTGAGGAAGCGGTGGTGGCCGAACCTAAAGAAGAAATGGCGGTGGCCGAACCCGCGGAAGAAGTTGCGGAACAACCGGCGAAGCCCCTCGAACCCGAGGCAACCCCTGAACCCGAAGTCGAACCCGAACCGGAGGTTGCCCCTGAACCGGTGGCCACACCCGAACCCACCACCCCTGCCGTGCCGGAACGCTACCTGGTCAAACCCGTGTTCTTTGCCTTCGACAGCGACGAACTGAGCCGGACTGCCAAGAACAAGCTGGACGAACTGGCCGGACTCATGACCCAATTCCCCGCCCTGAAACTGGAGGTGATAGGGCACACCGATGCCCTGGGGAGCGAAGAATACAACGACGCCCTGTCGATCCGGCGCGCCAATGCGGTCCGGGACTACCTGATCGCCGGCGGCGTATCCGATAGCCGGCTGGTGGTCCGGGGCATGAGCGAACGCAGCCCCGTGGCCCGCAACCGGACGCGGAACGACCAGGATGCACCCGAAGGACGGAAATTGAACCGGAGGGTCCAGTTCAAGGTCTCCGTTCAGGTGGACGTACTCATTGAGATGGAAAAGATTCAGGTACCCGACGACCTGCGTTTAGATGACTGATCCAAGGTAAGCGCCATGACCCGATCCTCCCTGCCCATCCTGCTCCTGCTTTGTGCATCCTTCCTTCCGGTGTTCGGTCAGGAAGAGTTTGCAGAAGACCTTTTCTACGATGCGGAGTTTTTCTACAACGAGGAAGGGGACTTCCAGGAAGCCGCCTATTTGTACCGGAAAGTGTTGCAGTACGAACCCGAAAATGCCAATGTGAAATTCATGCTTGGCATGTGTTACAACCAGATTCTGGGTTCGGAACGGGAAGGCATTCCCTATTTTCTGGAGGCCACGGAACACATCAGCCTGAAATACAAAAAGGGCCGTTTCGCGGAAAAGCAGGCCCCCCATCACGTGTGGTTCTATCTGGCCGAAGCCTACCGGAAAACCAACCAGATCGACAAAGCCCTGGAAGCGCTGACGAAGTTCAAGGATCTCAAAGATTTTGAACGGCATTACAACGTGCGGATCACCGACGAGGAGATCGCGGCGGTGGAACGCTCCAAAATCATCCGGGATGCGGAAGTCCGCATGCGGGCCCTGTTCTTCAACGAGCCCATCAACACCCCGGAGAACGATTACAACGGGGTGATCTCGGCCGACGGCAAGATGATGATCTGGGTGAACAGCAAAACCTTCTACGAAGCCGTGTACATGTCGCGCCGTCAGGGGAACGACTGGAGCATCCCCACCCTGATCACGCCTCAGATTGTTTCGGACGGCGACCTGTTTCCCACCGGACTGTCCGCCGATGGCACCACCCTGCTGCTGATCAAAAAGCCCAAGCGGGGCGACTCCGACATCTGGTACAGCGACTTCGACGGGATGCTCTGGAGCCCCGCCCAACCTTTGTACGGCCTGATCAACAGCAAAAGCAACGAAACCCACGCCTCCCTCACCCCGGACGGGGAGCGGATTTATTTCACCTCCGACCGGCGGGGCGGCCAGGGCGGCACCGACATCTGGTATTCGGACCGGCGGGCCGACGGCAGCTGGGGCGAAGCGGAGAACCTGGGTTCCGCCATCAACACGGAACGGGACGAGACCAGCGCCTACCTGGCTCCGGATGGCAACAGCCTCCTGTTCAGCAGTCAGGGACATTTTAACATGGGCGGATTCGATGTGTTCCGAAGCGACCTGGAAATCGACGGAACCTGGGGCGAGCCGGTGAACATGGGCTTTCCACTGAACACCACGGGCGACAACACCTTCTATGTTCCCCTCAACAACGGGATGAGCGGGTTGTATACGCGCTTTACCGACGAGGCGGTCGGTTTGCAGGACCTGTGGTACGTGGAAATCCTGGGAGAGGAAGGGTTTGTGACGGGCGGGCTGTCCGTGGCCATTGATCCGGGCAATGGATTGAGCCACAAAGATTTTGCCATCCTTCTGATCAACGAGGAAACGGGCGAGGAGATCGAAATCCTCTACGATGCCCAGAAAGACAGCTTCCGGGCCCTGTCCGGGGAGCGAAGCTCGTTCAAAATCATCTCCTACAAACAGAAATAGGTGGCCCTCCTGGAAAACGGGACCGTCTGCCTCCGGGCCCTGGAACCCGGGGACGTGGAGTTGCTCTATGCCTGGGAGAACGATCCGGCCGTCTGGCACCTTTCCTCCACCCTGGTTCCCTTTTCCCGCCACATCCTGAGGCAATACCTGGATCAGGCCGCCCAGGACATCTTCACCCAGAAACAGCTGAGGCTGGTCATTTGTCTTCGAACCGACCTGCGTCCCCTCGGGACCATCGACCTGTTTGAATTCGAGCCCCATCACAAACGGGCCGGTGTGGGCATCCTCATTGCGGAACCGGCCGACCGGGGCAAGGGGTACGCCCGGGACGCCCTGGATGCACTCATCGCCTATGCCTTCTCCGTTCTGGACCTCCGCCAGCTGCACTGCCAGATTGCGCCCGAAAACGAAGCCAGCCTGTCCCTGTTTCAAAAAGCCGGCTTCCGCGTCACGGGTCGACTCGAGCAATGGTACAACGTGGACGGCGCCTACCGGGACATGCTCTTCCTTCAGCTGCTTCGCAGCGACTCGTAGAAGGGAATCTCCTCCAGGGGCACCACCTTGCCTTCCGGGCGATCGACCCGGAAACAAAAATGTTTCATTCCGTTGGTGAGCATCAGGTAGGGCACCTGCAGGCTGATGTTGTACCGGGCGGCTTGTTCGAACACGGCCTGCCGGATGGGGACGCCGGGAGCCTTGCACTCCACCAGCACCATGGGCGTTCCGGCGGGTTTGTGCACCAGGATGTCGGCCCGTTTGACCATGCCGTGGAGGCGGAGCATCTGTTCGGTAAGAATGAGACCGGCCGGGTAGCCACGATCCTCCACCAGGAACCGGGCAAAGGCCTGTCGCACCTTCTCTTCGGGCGTGAGCAGGACGTATTTGCGGCGGTATGCGTCGAAGATGTAATCCGCCCCGTCCTCCTGCCGGATCCTGAATTCATAGACCGGCAAATTCAGATTCTCCATGGGTTTGGCTATCTTAGCGGGGAAGTTAGAAAAAAGACGTGAAGACAAAACAAGAAATTACGGAAGACTGGCTTCCGCGCTACACGGGCCTCCCTCTGGAGAACATCCGAAAATATGTATTGCTCACCAATTTCCAGGGGTACCTTGACAAATTCACCGCCCTGTGCGGATGCGACGCTCCCGCGCGGGGGGTGGCCATGCCCGCGGTGAGCTCGGACGAGATCACCATGATCAATTTCGGCATGGGCAGCGCAAACGCGGCCACGGTCATGGACCTGCTGTCGGCGGTGGAACCCAAGGCCGTCCTGTTTCTGGGCAAATGCGGCGGTTTGAAGAAGAAGAATGCCCTGGGCGATCTGATCCTGCCCATCGCAGCCCTCCGGGGCGAGGGAACCTCCAACGACTACCTGCCTCCGGAAGTCCCCGCGTTGCCGGCCTTCACCCTGCAGCGCGCCGTTTCCACCACCATCCGGAACAAGGGGCGGGACTACTGGACCGGCACGGTGTTCACCACCAACCGGCGGGTCTGGGAGCACGACAAGAAATTCAAACAATACCTGCGGGTGGTCCGGAGCATGGCGGTGGACATGGAAACGGCCACCCTCTTCACCGTGGGCTTTGCCAACGGCATCCCCACGGGGGCCTTGCTTCTGGTTTCGGACCAGCCCATGATCTCGGCCGGAGTGAAGACCCAGGAAAGCGACAAAATGGTCACGGCCCAGTTTGCCCAGATGCACCTGGAAATCGGGATCGAGTCGTTGCAGGAAATCCTCCACCACCGGGAGTCGGTGAAACACCTGAAATTCAACTAGGATGAGCTTCGATGACTTGATGAGGGATCTGAAAGCCAGGAAATACGCACCGGTCTATTTCCTGTACGGTGAAGAACCCTATTCCATCGATCTGGTCACCGACTACATCACAAAGCATGTGCTCACCGATGCCGAAAAAAGTTTCAACCAGACCATCGTCTACGGCAAGGAAACCGATGCGGCGCAGGTCATGAACCTGGCCAAGCGGTTTCCGATGATGGCCGCTCACCAGGTGGTGGTGGTCAAGGAAGCCCAGGAGATGAAGAGCTGGGACGACCTGGTCCACTACCTGGACCAGCCCCTGAAATCCACCCTCCTGGTTTTCAACTACAAGTACAAGAATCCGGACAAACGGAAGAAGGTCTTCGCCCGGCTGGTGAAGGAAACGGCCTCCATGGAGACCAAAAAACTCTACGACAACCAGGTCCCCGCGTGGATCACGGGGTTCGTAAAAGACCACAAGCGGCAGATCGATCCGAAGGCTGCCATGCTGCTGACCGAATTCCTGGGAAGCGACCTGTCGCGGATCGCCCGGGAGATGGAAAAGCTTTTCGTTGCCATGGGCAAGGACCAGACGACGGTCACCCCGGCCCTGGTGGAACGGAACATCGGCATCAGCAAGGATTTCAACCAGTTCGAGCTCCAGGCCGCCCTGGGAAAGCGGGATGCCCTGAAAGCCAACCGCATCATCCGTTACTTCGACCAAAATCCCAAGGACCACCACATCTCGGTGACCATCGGCTCCCTGTATTATTATTTCAACAAGCTGCTGACGATCCACTACCTGAAGGACAAATCCAAGGACAGCGTGGCAGCCGCCATCAAGGTCCACCCGTTCTTCGTGGGAGAATACATGCAGGCGGCCCGTTCCTACAGTGCCCGAAGCGTGGTGAACATCATCGCATTGCTCCGGGAATGCGACATGCGGTCCAAAGGTTACGGGGGGAACAACATCCCCGACGGCGAACTGCAAAAGGAGATGGTGTTCAAAATCCTTCATGCATGATCACGGGCATCCTCGTCGCCGTCACGGTTGTGGTATCGCTTGTGGCCTTTCGAAACCAGGAGTTCTTCTCCCGCCTCGATCTGGCCCCCGCCCGGGTGGTCCACAAAGGCGAGTACCATCGCCTGTTCAGCCATGCCCTGCTCCATGCCGACTACGTGCACCTGGGCATCAACATGCTGGTCCTGTTTTCCTTCGGCCGGGGGGTGGAATCCATCTTTCAGGAACTGGAAGCACAGGGCGTCATCTTTTCCTGGGTGTTCTTCTACCTCCTTCTGTACGTGGCCGGGGTGGTCCTGTCCTCCGTAAGCACGGTGGCCCGGCACCGCAACGACCCGGAATACAGTTCCATCGGGGCCTCGGGGGCCGTTTCGGCGGTGATCTTCACTTACATTTTCTTTGCCCCCCTCCAGAAAATCTATTTCTATGCCGTTCTACCCCTGCCCGGCATCGTGTTCGGAATATTGTACCTGATCTACTCCAGCGTCATGGACCGGCGGAGCAAGGACAACGTCAACCACGAGGCCCACTTCTGGGGCGCCGTGGTGGGCTTTGTGTTCCCGCTGTTCCTGGATCCTCACCTGATCCGGCATTTCATCCAACAATTGCTGCCATGACCCTTTCATCCAACGCTCCCAACAAGGCGGTCTTCCTGGACCGGGACGGGGTGATCAACGACCCGGGCAACTGCTATTACGTGTGGAAGGAAACGCAGCTCCGGATCAATCCCGGCGTGGTGGAAACCCTGAAGGCCCTGTCGGAACGGGGGTATTTGCTGATTGTGATCACCAACCAGGGCGGAGTGGGACGGGGCCTGTACACCAGGAAGGACGTGGATGCTTTCCACGATTGCCTGCGCCGGGAGCTGGAGGCCGAAGGCGTCTGGATCGGGGAAATCTACACCTGCCCCCACCACAGCTGCTCGGGGAAGTGCCTGTGCCGCAAACCCCAGCCCCTGATGATCCAGAAAGCCCTGGCCCGGTTCCGGATCGATCCGGACCACTCGTGGATGGTGGGGGATTCCCAACGGGACGTGGAGGCCGGGAAGGCGGCCGGATTACGCACGTTGCAGGTAGAAAGCAACGGGGATTTGCGGGGGATCCTGGACCGGATCCTGGACCATGGGGAGGGATGAGGCCGGATTCCTAATTCAGACCGGGATCTTCGGGGAAATTGGCCCAGGCCTTGTACTTGTTGCTGTAGCCGGCCAGGGTGTTGCTCCAGAATTCGGGATCGGCGCTTTGCATGACCAATCCGGAGGAGAGCTTGCCCACCAGCCACGCATTGTCCTTGAGTTCCCCGTCGAGCTGTTTGGCCGCCCATCCGGAGTACCCCAGGAAGAACCGGAGCTCGTGTGCCCGGATTTCGCCCCGTTGGATCAGGTCCTTCACCACCTCAAAATCCCCGCCCCAGGAGATTCCGTTGGCCACGGGAATGCTTTCCGGGATCAGCGTCCCCCGGGTGTGGATGTAATGAAGGGTGTTGTTGCTCACCGGTCCGCCCACGGAAACCGTGAAGCCGGGGGCCTCGAAATCCGTTACGATGTCTTCGATCCGGATGTCCACCGGTTTGTTCAGAACAAACCCCAGCGAGCCGTCCTCGTTGTGTTCGGTAAGATACACCACGGACCGCCGGAAGTAGTTGTCCCGGAGAAAGGGTTCCGATATCAGCACCCGCCCTTTTTCTGCCACACTTTCGTTGACGATATGAAAAAAATCAATGTTCAGATTCATCCCACTTCGTTTCAAGTTCCGGTCGCAGGCTGTGGTACAAGCCAAGTTACGGCAAAATTGCCTGAAATAAAACGGAGGAGGATGAAAAAATAGTATCTTGAACGCTGATCCTTTCGCGTCGTATGCAGCCCACCGAACCCCGTACCCCTTCCCTTTTCCAAGCCCTCATACCCATTGCCGTCCTCATCGCCCTGCTCGTTCTCAATGTGGTCCATTTCGGCGACCACACCCTGGACGGGGCCAACCAGTTCGCCCTCATTCTGGCCTCGGCCGTGGCGGGACTCATCGCCATCTTCCTGGGTGTCAAATGGACCCACGTCCGTGAAAGCATGGTCCGGAGCATCGGATCGGCCATGCCCTCCATCCTCATCCTTCTGATGATCGGGGCACTGGCCGGCACCTGGCTGCTCAGCGGGGTGGTGCCCACCCTGATTTATTACGGACTGAAGGTGTTTCATCCCAAGATCTTTTTGTTCGCCACGGTGATCATCGCCGGCATGGTCAGCCTGGCCACCGGATCGTCCTGGTCCACCGTGGCCACCATCGGGATTGCCCTCATCGGCGTGGGACGGGCCCTGGGAATCAGCGAGGGACTCATCGCCGGGGCCGTCATTTCCGGTGCCTACTTCGGAGACAAGATGTCGCCCCTGTCCGACACCACGAACCTGGCCCCGGCCATGGCGGGAACGGACCTGTTCACCCACATCCGCTACATGACCATCACCACGATCCCGGCCATGGGGCTGACCCTGCTGATCTTCCTGGTCATCGGCTTCACCTACACCTTCGAAAGCACCCCCGGCGACATCCAGGTGGTGCTGGGCGCCATCCAGTCCAAATTCCACATCACCCCCTGGCTCATGCTGGTCCCGGTTTTCCTGATCTGGATCATCGTGAAGAAAGTGCCGCCCCTCCCCGCCCTGCTGGCCGGATCGCTTCTGGGCGGGATCTTCGCCATCGTCTTTCAGCCCCACCTGGTCCGGGAAGTGGCCCAAAGCCTGGAAGCCGGTACCTACGGATTTTTTAAATCCGCCTACCTCTCGGTGATGCAGTCCATTTTCGGGGACATTTCCATCCACACCTCCGATGAAACCGTCAACGAATTGTTGTCCAGCTCGGGCATGCACGGCATGCTCAACACCATCTGGCTGATCCTGTCGGCCATGGTCTTCGGAGGCACCATGGAATCGGCCGGTTTGCTCGTGAAAATCACCTCGTCGGTGATCCGCTGGGCCCAAAGCACCGGCTCCCTGGTGGCCACCACCATCGCCACCAGCATTTTCTTCAACATCACCGCCTCGGACCAGTACATCGCCATCGTGGTGCCCGGACGCATGTTTGCCGAAACCTACCGAAAGCGGGGCCTCAAACCGGAGGTGCTGAGCCGGACCCTGGAGGACGGAGGCACCATCACCTCGGTCCTGGTCCCCTGGAACACCTGCGGCGCCACACAATCGAGGGTGCTGGGCGTTCCCACCATGGACTACGTTCCCTACGCCTTTTTCAATTTTCTGAGCCCCTTCTTCAGCATCCTCTTCGCCTACCTGAACTACAAGATCCGGCGCATCGATCCGGCCGGGAGTGAAGACAAAGCCATCCGGGAGGAGGACAGAAAGGATTATTAACCGCAATCCGCTGCCGAGGGTGGATGGGTGCGCGACGAAGGAATCCGGTGGTCGGCCTTCCGGGAAACAAGCGCATTGTCGTCGAAGACGGCCTGATCGAAGCAGATGTGGCGGGCGGCAACCACCGGCTCCTCATAGTCCAGCAAAATGTTCGACCCGTCCTTGCTGTGATCGCGGGTGAGGGTGGTGTTGGCGCCGACGATGCAGCCGTCGGGAGTCCGGGTCCCTTTCAGAATGGTGGCCCCCATGCACAGCCAGTTCATGCGGCCGATGCGAACGGGTTTTTCCACCTCATTGAAGGTATGGAAGACCGTGTTGACGGTGGGATGAAAATCCGTGTCCAGGATCTGCACGTCCCAGGCCGTCATGGTATCGGCCCCGATCTCCACCGTGCACCGGCAGATGATCTTTCCGTTGCCTCCGACGCTCACCCGGTCGCCGAATTTCAGATGCCCACGCTTTCCCACGCTGAGAAAGGTGCCCTGGCCCAGAACCACATCGTTCCCGAACTCCACCGTGCCTCCCTTGACCTCCCAGACGGTCCGGTGGCTCCTGCCCTGAAACCCGTACCGGCGCCGGCCCAGCCGGACCCGGCCTGGATCTTCCTCCGACAGATTGACCACGACCCGACCCTTCATTTTCAGGAGCGACACGTTCCGGTGCACGATCACCGGAAACCGCAAGGCCTGCCGGAGGGGAAAATAATTCAGATTAAAAACCAGGGTCTTGAAAAAAGACAGCCTTTCCGTGAAAAGAAAGGAAAGCCGGTGCCAAAAACCGCCATGTGATTTTGATTCGGGGTCCATGTGCTATCAGATTGTCCGTTGTGGGTGTATACGAGTTTGCCAGGAGCAAGGTTGTGCAAAAAAAAACCGCCCCATGCAATCACATGGAGCGGCTTTCAAAAACCTCGTGCGTAATAATCAGATGGGAACAAGGTAGGAAATTTGCGCGTTATCTACTCTTTTCCAGTGACTTATATGACCAACCCAGCCTGCCGGGTGACCGGGACCGGGAAGGGTTCATCCCAACGTCCAGGAATCCCCCATGCCATGAGGAAGCGGACCGGACCTTCGTTCGTCGTCCCAATCCGGAGATTGGCATATGGAATGCCTCCTCACGTCAAATCCTAGTAGATGGCAGGAAAGGTTTGCGGGTCCGATTCATGCATGATGCCATAGATGACCTCGAAGACATCCTCGGCGTTTGGGTTGGAGAAATAATCCCCGTCGGAACTGTACGCGGGCCTGTGCTCATGGGCCGAGATGGTCCGGGGTTGAGCATCCAGATGAACCCATGCTCCCTGCTCTTCCAGCACTTTTTGCATCATGTAGGCCGTGGCTCCCCCGGGGACGTCTTCATCAAAGAACACCACACGGTTTGTTTTCCGGACCGACTCCAGGATGACATTCGACACATCGAAGGGAAGCAGGGTTTGCACATCGATCAGCTCCACATGGACATTGAAATCGGCCAGCTGGTCCAGGGCCCGTTCGGCAATCCGCACACAGGAACCATAGGTCACCAGGGTCAGGTCGTCCCCCTTCCGAAGGACCTCCGGAACGCCGAGAGGAACCCGGAATTGCCCCATGTTGTCCGGCCTGTTCTCCCGGAGTCCATACCCCTTCAGCGGTTCAATGACCAGGGCAGGGTCGTCGCCCTGGAGCAGGGTGTTGTACATCCCGGCAGCCTGGGTCATGTCGCGGGGCACACACACGTGGATCCCACGGATGGAATTGATGACCATGCTCAGGGGCGAGCCCGAATGCCAGACCCCTTCCAGCCGGTGCCCCCGGGTGCGGATGATCACCGGCGCCGCCTGCGCTCCCTTGGTTCTCCAATGCAGGGTTGCCAGGTCGTCGCTGAGGGTGTCCAGCGCATAGAGGAGGTAGTCGAAATACTGGATTTCGGCGATGGGCCGGAGTCCCCGAAGGGCCAGTCCGATTCCCTGTCCGATGATGGTGGATTCCCGGATCCCGGTGTCGGTGACCCGCAACTCGCCATGTTTCTCCTGCAATCCCTCCAGGCTTTTGTTCACATCCCCGATCTTTCCCGCGTCCATGCCGAAAATGAGGATCCGGGGATCGGCCGCCAGCAGGGCATCAAAATTGTCCCGCAGAATCTCCCGGCCCGTCACCCGCTCCGGCACCGCAGGATAGGACGCAGCAACCGCGGGCACGCGAAGAGGCGACCGGTCCGATTCCACGTACAGGTGGGTGCTGTACCTTTTCCGGTTTTCTTCCTTGTAGGCCTCCAGCCAATTCGTCATGGATTCCTGCAGCACCCTTCGTTCTTTGCAATCGAGACAGACATGCCTCAT